>CP059070.1:0-1422255 GCA_017798125.1 Cryomorphaceae bacterium | reverse complement strand
CCTTCCAGCACCGGGCAGGTGTCAGACCCTATACATCATCTTTCGATTTAGCAGAGTCCTGTGTTTTTGATAAACAGTCGCCTGGGCCTATTCACTGCGGCTGACCGAAGTCAGCGCCCCTTATCCCGAAGTTACGGGGCCATTTTGCCTAGTTCCTTAGCCATGAATCACTCGAGCGCCTGAGGATACTCTCCTCGACCACCTGTGTCGGTTTACGGTACAGGTTCCTAATATCTGAAGCTTAGAGGTTTTTCTTGGAAGTCTGATTAGGTCTACTATCCACGCACCCGAAGGCTTGTGGTACTATCGCATTTCATCAAGGTCCGCGGATTTGCCTACGGTCCTTATAACTACGTGCTTCAACGTACTATTCCGTCAGTACGCGAGACTTTCACTACTTCGTCACCCCATCGCAATATTAGGAAGTACAGGAATATTAACCTGTTGTCCATCGACTACTCCTTTCCGCGGGTTCTGCGTTGGGTCCTGGCTCGCCAAATCCCTGAGCTGATTAGTGCGACTCAGGAAACCTCAGTCTTTTTCGTTGAGCGGGTTTCTCGCCCGCCTTATCGTTGCCTATACTCATACATTTTCTTTTCTAGACGCTCCAGCTTAAACCTCCACAGCATTCACCTTCAACGCAGCTAGAATCCCCACCTACTCTACGTAGTAGAATCTGAAGCCTTGGTGATATGCTTAATGCCCGATTATTATCCATGCGCAACACGCTCATTCGACAAGACAGTGAGCTGTTACGCACTCTTTAAATGAATGGCTGCTTCCAAGCCAACATCCTGGCTGTCTCGGCAACTGGACCGCCTTAGTTCAACTTAGCATATACTTTGGGACCTTAGCTGTAGGTCTGGGTTCTTTCCCTCTCGGACTAGGACCTTAGCACCCTAGCCCTCACTGCAGAGTATATCTTACGGCATTCGGAGTTCATCAGGATTTGGTAGGATGTGACTCCCCCTAGTCCTATTGGTAGCTCTACCTCCGTAAGACTTAACCTCCACGCTGCTCCTAAAAGCATTTCGGGGAGTACGAGCTATTTCCCGGTTTGATTGGCCTTTCACCCCTACCCACAACTCATCCAAAGACTTTTCAACGTCAACTGGTTCGGTCCTCCATTGCGTGTTACCGCAACTTCAACCTGGTCATGGGTAGATCACCGGGTTTCGCGTCTAACTCCAATAACTAATTCGCCCCGTTCTAGACTCGCGCTTCGTTTTCGGATACGTCACTTCATAACTTAACCTCGCGAGTGGAGTGTAACTCGTAGGCTCATTATGCAAAAGGCACGCCGTCAACGCACTAAGCGCCTCCGACCGCTTGTAAGCGCACGGTTTCAGGTTCTATTTCACCCCCTTATTCAGGGTACTTTTCACCTTTCCCTCACGGTACTTGTCCACTATCGGTCTCTCAGGAGTATTTAGCCTTACCGGATGGTGCCGGCAGATTCAGACGGAGTTTCACCTGCTCCGCCATACTCAGGATACTATACTAGGTAATATAATCTTACTTATACCGGGCTATCACCGTCTACGGCTTACCTTTCCAGGTAATTCTAATTCAATTATATAGTCCATATCGTAGTCCTACAACCCCGCACAGTCCGAAAACTGTACGGTTTGGGCTATTTCCCGTTCGCTCGCCACTACTAGGGAAATCACTAATTGTTTTCTCTTCCTCCGGTTACTTAGATGTTTCAGTTCACCGGGTTTGCCCCCTTTCGGGTAACATGTCTTCAACATGCTGGGTTGCCCCATTCGGAAATCTTCGGATCAAAGGTTATGTGCACCTTCCCGAAGCTTATCGCAGCTTATCACGTCCTTCATCGCCTCTGAGAGCCTAGGCATCCGCCATACGCCCTTAGTAACTTTCTCAAGATTATATTACTCGTGTGATATTTCTATCTTATATCTCTTTAATGTCCAAAATGTCAAAGAACGTTTTCCTTAAAAGGAATAGTGGAGAATATCGGAGTCGAACCGATGACCTCCTGCGTGCAAGGCAGGCGCTCTAGCCAGCTGAGCTAATTCCCCTCGTCTGTAGTCTCGGGCAGACTCGAACTGCCGACCTCTACATTATCAGTGTAGCGCTCTAACCAGCTGAGCTACGAGACTATTCAGAGAGACAAGGTCCACTCTACAAAAACGTTTATAAATAATGAAAGCACAAGAAAAAGTAAGGACTAACTATGTCTACCTAGAACACCGTAGTCTCTAAAAAGGAGGTGTTCCAGCCGCACCTTCCGGTACGGCTACCTTGTTACGACTTAGCCCCAGTTACTAGTTTTACCCTAGGCGGCTCCTTGCGGTTACCGACTTCAGGTACCCCCAGCTTCCATGGCTTGACGGGCGGTGTGTACAAGGCCCGGGAACGTATTCACCGCGCCATGGCTGATGCGCGATTACTAGCGATTCCAGCTTCACGGAGTCGAGTTGCAGACTCCGATCCGAACTGAGATAGGCTTTAAGGATTCGCTCCTACTCACGTAGTGGCTGCCCTCTGTACCTACCATTGTAGCACGTGTGTAGCCCAGGACGTAAGGGCCGTGATGATTTGACGTCATCCCCACCTTCCTCACAGCTTGCGCTGGCAGTTTTCTTAGAGTCCCCGGCCGAACCGCTGGCAACTAAGAATAGGGGTTGCGCTCGTTATGGGACTTAACCCGACACCTCACGGCACGAGCTGACGACAACCATGCAGCACCTTGAGACCAGTCCGAAGAAGGATCTATTTCTAGATCTGTCCGGTCCCATTTAAGCCCTGGTAAGGTTCCTCGCGTATCATCGAATTAAACCACATGCTCCACCGCTTGTGCGGGCCCCGTCAATTCTCTTTGAGTTTCACCGTTGCCGGCGTACTCCCCAGGTGGATAACTTAATGCTTTCGCTTGGCCGCTGACAGTATATCGCCAACAGCGAGTTATCATCGTTTACGGCGTGGACTACCAGGGTATCTAATCCTGTTCGCTCCCCACGCTTTCGTGCCTCAGCGTCAGTACAAATTTAGTGAGCTGCCTACGCAATCGGTGTTCTAAGGCATATCTATGCATTTCACCGCTACATGCCTTATTCCGCCCACTTCAAGTTGACTCAAGACTAACAGTATCAATGGCAGTTCCGGAGTTGAGCCCCGGGCTTTCACCACTAACTTATTAGTCCGCCTACGCACCCTTTAAACCCAATAAATCCGGATAACGCTTGGATCCTCCGTATTACCGCGGCTGCTGGCACGGAGTTAGCCGATCCTTATTCGTATGGTACATTCAGGCAGGTACACGTACCTGCGTTTATTCCCATATAAAAGAAGTTTACAACCCATAGGGCAGTCATCCTCACGGCAGGCTGGTTCGTCCATTGACCACATTCCCCTCCCGTAGTGAGTCCTGGTCCGTATCTCAGTACATAGTGTGGATTCAAATTCCCTCCCAGGCCCCCTACCTCATTTGTGTAGCCTTGGTGAGCCGTTACCTCACCAACAAACTAATAGGACGCATACTCATCTCATACCGCCGGAGCTTTAAATGAAAAACCATGCGGAAATTCATTACCATGGAGCATTAATCCGAATTTCTCCGGGCTATTCTCCTGTATGAGGCAGATTGTATACGCGTTACGCACCCGTGCGCCGGTCGTCGTCAGAAAGCAAGCTTTCTACGTTACCCCTCGACTTGCATGTGTTAGGCCTGCCGCTAGCGTTCATCCTGAGCCAGGATCAAACTCTCCATTGTAAAAACTTTGAATATTGATGACCTGGTTCTAGGTAATTGACAAGGTTAGTATGTTACCTTACTTTTCCTTGTTTTGTGCTTCCAATATTTTCAAAGAACTGTGACTGTTTCCAGTCGTCTTTATGTCTTCTTTAGACCGCCACTCTCTCGAATGGGACGGCAAAGATACAACCTTTTTCTAACTCACAAACAATCCGAGAAAAAATTTCAAATTTATTTTCGGAACGCTTTTTTTAAAGAGCGTGTTCCTTCATCAGGAACGGGAGGGCAAAGTTACAATGCTTTTGTAATCCTGCAAACACCTTGCGATGTTTTTTATTCACTCCGGTTATTAACAAAGAACGTTGCTTGTAAAGCGGCTGCAAATGTACGCACTCTTTTGACACATGCAAGCCCTAGGCAATAAAAATTTCGAACTTTTTTATACACCCCTGATTACCAGGGGTCATTAAGGAGTGCTGCTCGAGACCTGGAGGGTCTTCCCGTTGAAGAACTGTCCACCCTCAAGGAGGAATCGCGCCGTGTAGGCGCCCATCTCTTCGGCCGAAACGGCCGCTTTAAATCCCGGAAAAGCTTCTTCGAGCATTTGAGTCTGCACCGATCCAAAGGCCAAACCGTTAAAACGGAGTGGTGAATCTTTGTATTCCTCGGCCAAACATTCGGTGATTCCGATGACGGCCGCCTTGCTTGAAGAGTACGCACTGAGTCCTGGGAACTTGACCGAACCCTGAATGCCTCCCATGCTACTGACATTAACTACGTGCCCAGAAGACATATAAGGAAGGAGGAAACGGGTGAGTTTAACGACGCCAAAAACGTTGACCTTATATATAAGGTTCCAATCTTCATCGCTCAGTTCGTTAAAAGGACGGTTGATGAGTTTACCGGCATTATTGAGTAGACCATCTATTCGACCTCCGCAGAAAGCCTCTATGGCCTCCTGTAATGGAGTGTAGTCTTCCTGGCCTAAATCAAAGGCTAGGGGTAGAACAAGGTTGTCCTTGGATGGATCATCCGCATCGGCCCGCAGGGCCTGAAGGGCTTCTTCCGATCGAGCAAGCGCGATAATACGACGTCCTTCACCCTCGGAAGCAAGAGAACGTACGACTTCATAGCCGACTCCCCTACTTGCCCCGGTGATGATGAAGTGCCTCATTAGGCCAACATCGCTACGGGTTGCTCCATGTATTGCTTGAAGGTCTGCAAGAATTGAGCTCCTGTGGCGCCATCGACAACGCGGTGGTCACAGCTCATGGTTACCTTCATGATGTTACCAGGTACAATCTCTCCGTTTTTGACAACGGGCTTTTGGCTGATACCGCCTACGGCGAGAATACAGCTGTCCGGTGGATTCACGATCGCCGTGAATTCATCGATGCCGAACATACCGAGGTTACTAATGGTAAAGGTGTTTCCTTCCCATTCTGAAGGTTGCAGTTTCTTGTCGCGAGCCTTTCCGGCCAATTCGCGCACCTCGGCGCCAATTTGCGTGAAGGACTTGCTTTCCGCAAAACGAACGACAGGAACCAAGAGGCCTTCATCTACCGCTACGGCCACTCCGATGTGGACGTGGTTGTTGCGGCGAATGGTATCGCCCATCCAAGCCGAGTTGACGGCTGGGTGTTTGCGCAGGCTCATCGCCACGGCCTTAATGACCATGTCGTTGAAGCTGACCTTGGTGTCTGGCAGTTCGTTGATTTGTTTGCGCGACGCAATGGCATTGTCCATATCGATCTCTACGGTGAGGTAGAAATGAGGTGCCGTGAATTTGCTGTCGCTCAATCGGCGAGCGATGGTCTTCCGCATTTGCGAAACGCGCTCTTCCGTAAAGCTTTCTTCTAGATGTGCCGATGGCGTCACCGCTGCAGGGGCAGCTTGTGGTATTGGCGCCAAAGCAGGGTTGAATCCGTCCACATCGCGCTTGACAATGCGACCTCCATCGCCCGAACCTTGAACGCGACCGAGATCGATCCCGCGGTCCTCTGCCATTTTGCGCGCCAAAGGCGATGCCTTCAAACGGCCATCGTCCGATGTAGTCGCAGCTGGAGCTGGAGCAGCGGCAGGAGCCGGTGCTGGTGCAGGGGCTGGAGCCGCTTCGGCAGCAGGTGCAGGAGCTGGTGCTTCTTCCGCTGCTGGAGCAGGAGCTTCTTCTGCTGGGGCAGCATCACCGCCAGCCGCGTCGGCAGCAATCAACGCTGCAACGTCTTCTCCTTTTTCTCCGAGGATGGCCAAGATAGAATCGACTGGGGCAGCATCGCCCTCACCTACTCCGATGTGGAGCAAGGTTCCTTCTTGGAAGGATTCGAATTCCATGGTCGCTTTATCCGTCTCGATCTCGGCAAGCAAATCACCTTCGCTTACTTGATCTCCCACATTTTTGTGCCACTTCGCTACAACACCTTCTTCCATGGTGTCGCTCAATCGAGGCATCTTGACGATTTCGGCCATCGCTTATTGTTCTTTAATGAATGGGTAATCTTCTTGCTTGTATACGGTCGCGTACAGATCTTCCACGGTTGGGAATTCTGACTCTTCCGCAAAGGTAACCGCATCGGCCACCGCTTGTTTAACGCGCGCATCGATTTCGTCTAGCGCTTTCGCCGAAGCGTACTTCTTCTTCACGATCTCCTCGCGGATCACGTTGATCGGATCGATCTTCTGGTACTCGGCTACTTCGTCCTTGGTACGATACTTCTGGGCATCACTCATCGAATGTCCTTTGTATCGGTATGTTTTCATCTCCAACAAGGTTGGTCCTTTTCCGGCGCGGGCGTGATCCACCGCTTCGCGGGTTTCGTTCGCTACAGCCATCGGATCCATTCCGTCTACCGCACGGTGAGGAATACCGTATCCCGATCCCAGTTGATGCAGATCGGTCACGTTGGTTTGACGCTCTACGGAAGTACCCATGGCATATCCGTTGTTCTCAATGATGAAGATCACCGGCAAGCTCCAAGTCGCCGCCAAGCTCATCGCCTCGTGGAAGGCTCCCTGACGAACTGCACCATCTCCCATAAAGGTCAAGGTGACGCCACCGGTCTCGTTGTATTTGTCTGCGAAGGCAATTCCGGCTCCGAGTGGAATCTGTCCACCGACGATACCGTGACCTCCGTAAAATCCTTTTTCCTTGGAGAACATGTGCATGGAACCACCATTACCTTGACTGGTACCGGTCTTCTTTCCCATGAGCTCCGCCATCACATACTTTGGATCCACTCCCATCGCAATAGGATGCACGTGGTTCCGGTACGCCGTAATCATTTTGTCCCTGCCCATTACAACGGCAGCGGCACAACCGGCCAAGACTGCTTCTTGACCATTATATAGGTGGAGAAATCCCCGAATCTTCTGTTGGATGTACAAAGCACCTGCTTTGTCCTCGATCTTGCGCCACAGCAGCATGTCTTCATACCACTGTAAATAGAGCTTTTTGCTTGCCTTGATCTTTGCCATATCTAGCTTATTAAGTCCGCAAATTTAACACAAAAAGACTTACTCCCAATCCCTGAATTTGAACGTGAAAGGAAGCAGGGCTTCAACGCTGTCGGCCTCGAGAATTCTTCCTGTGGTTCCGTGGAAGAAAACACGCATGGGGTGGCCTTGACTTTGCTCGGTTTCGGCCATGACTTGACGGCATGCACCGCAGGGGGCCACCGGCTCGGAAAGATCGTGATCCACGGCACGGGCTGTAATAAAGAGAGCCTCTGCCTTCACGGCAGGATGCTCGGCTCCCGCGGCAAAAAGCGCCACGCGTTCCGCACACAAGCCACTCGGGAAGGCGCCGTTCTCTTGATTGTTGCCCGTCACCACCACCCCGTCTTCCAAGAGGACCGCCGCACCTACTTTGAAATGGCTGTAGGGGGCATAGGCCTTTTCGCGGGCCTCTTCGGCCCGAAGCATCAAAGCGTGTATTTCCTCGGGGAGTTCTTCAGGAGTATCGTACTCCACAAAACGAGCGGTCCATTCGAATGACTTCATTCCATCTCTATTGGGACCGAGAAGTTAAGCTTTTAATCGCGAATGATCATCGCAACGGCGTGTACCGCCATCCCTTCTTCTCGACCGACGAAGCCGAGTTTTTCGCTGGTGGTGGCCTTCAGGCTAATCTGGCCTTGGGATACTTCCATGACTTCGGCCATACAGGCCTTCATGTCGGGAATATGTGGATTGAGTTTGGGGCGTTCCGCCACCATGGTCGCGTCGACGTTGCCAAGGGACCACCCTGCATCGCGCAGTAAGCGCATCACTTCCTTCAAGAGAATCTTGGAGTCGACCCCTTTGTACTTGGGGTCGGTATCTGGGAAATGGTAACCGATATCGCGAAGATCCGCCGCACCGAGAATGGCGTCGCAAATAGCGTGGATCAGTACGTCCGCGTCGGAATGCCCTTTAAGACCGTGGGTGTGATCGATTCGAATACCGCCGAGCCAGAGTTCGCCACCTTCTTCCCAGCGGTGAACATCGTACCCCAAGCCAATTCGAAAGGGAGTCATTATTCGAGTTCGTCAGAAAGTCCCATCAAGTTCTCCAGGTCGAAGAACAAGGTAAAGCGAAGGGTATTCTCCAGTGGACTACGCACGGTACTGGTCGCCGGGATCAAGTAGGCGAAGTCCAATCCGAAGACGTTGTACTTGATACCCGCTCCAAGCGTGAAGTACTGACGTCCCCCTTTTTGCTGAGACTCGTAGAAGTAACCACCGCGAACGGCGAACTGCTCATTGTACCAGTACTCAGCACCCACGCTAATGGTGATCTCGTTCAACTCTTCTTGGAATCCTCCCGGAGCATCACTGAAGCTCTGGAATACTCCCTGTACGGGGGGTACATCTGGATCTTTCCCTGACTCGATGATCAGGTTTCCGTCCGCATCGCGGATGAATTGTCCGGTACTGTCGCGTGCGTACACCGGTGGTGTGGGCACCAAAAGCTTGTTGAATTCCAAGTGTACCGAGAAGGAGTTGTACTCGTCTACTTCGAAAAGCATCCCTGTTCCAACACCCAAGTTCGTCGGGATGAAGTCTGCTTCACCGGATTCGGTGTAACTGATCTTCGCACCCAAGTTGGTCAAGGAGACTCCCCAGGTCCAACGGGCATCCATATCTCCCGCGTCAAATTCTTCACCCTCATAGTACAGGCCGATATCTGCCGCAACGGACTGTCCAGGGCGGCTTTGGAATCCTTGTACGAACTGACCACCGGTCAGGTTCGAGTAAATGTAGCGCAAGGCTACACCTGCAGATAGGTTACGGGATAATTGAAGGGCGTAGGCCGCGTCAATCGCAAACTCGTTCGGGTTGAACTGTCCAATATTGTTTCCCTGGTCATCGGTAAAGGTGATGTCTCCCAAGGAGAAGTAGCGCATACTGACCCCGAGCGTCTGGCGACGTCCCAAAGTGTGGTAGTAGCTCAAGTAGGCCAAGTTAATGTCCGGCACGAGGCGAGAAAGCCATGGTGTGTACGACAAAGCGAGGGCCTGTCCTTCTGGAAGGAAGGCCAATTTGGCCGCGTTCCAGTGAATGGAGTTCGCATCTGGCGTCGTGCTGACCCCTGCATCTCCCATACCTCCCGCACGAGAATCCGGTGAAATCCGAAGGAACGGAACCGCTGTGGTGATGGTGTTATACTGATCCTGATCACCAAAGGCGTTCTGGGCATATCCTTCCGTGAGGAAGAGCGAAAAACAAACCACCGCGAGTGCGGCTAATCTGCTATACTTCATAGGGTCAATTTATTGGGCTGCAAATATAAGGGAATTCCGTCATTCGGGAGCTTAACGCAAAATGACCAGCTTCTCGTATTTCTCGTCCGAAGAATTATCAATCATCGAACGGACTTTTACGCGGTACACATACACCCCGCGGCCAATTTCGTCACCGTACTCATCGAGTCCGTCCCAGGTCACAGGCACCACGCGGAACCCGTCCGAGGTGACATTGGCATTCAGGGTTTTCACCAGCTTCCCAGAAACGGTGAAGATCTGCACCTGAACCTCTAAGGGCTCGGCCGGGCGGTTGTGTTCGAAATGGAATTCCGTGTAGGTCGTAAAGGGGTTCGGGTAATTCAAAACGTGATCCAAGGCGAGGTTCGCGCTTTCCGCCACCACAAACTCCGTTTCGGCTTCCGCACTGTTGTTCGCCACATCGTAGGCCTTCATATATAAATGGTGACGACCCGGAGACAGACTCTGAAGCGGATAGCGCACATTTCCACGGGTGAAGTCATCGACGTCGGCTTCGTAGAAATCATTCAAGACAATGGGACTGGAACTCTCTCGATCAATGACCGAGATCAAATCGTGCCCAATTCCATTCCCGACCACATTGATTCCAAGTGAATCGTAGAGCAAAGCAAAGATGTCCGGATTCTCATCCGTGATACCTCCGAACACAAAGGACTCATCGTTCATGTACAGTTCAATCCGGGGACCTTCGTCATCGAGCAAGGGATCATCGCTGGTTCCTCCAATCAGGATGCTCTTCTCCGCACCGCCGGCATCGGTCTTTCCTTGCAAGGCGTAGTGCGAGAGCTTTCCAAAGTCGATTTGGTAGGCGATGTCAATGGGCACCACAAACTCATAGTTCCACTGACCATTGACCACGGAGGCTTTACCTTTATATATGGTGTTCTGACGATCAATGAAAGGAATCGGAGCCGCTGCACCGTTGTTATCCAAGGTCTCTAGAGCAGAGAACTTATCGAATACTGTGGCATTCAGTATTCCATTGAAGTCGGAGACCAGCTGGCCGTTCAAGTCGTTGATGGTTCCGCTTACCTCCACTTTGCTCAGAGCAGAAAGTGTATCGGTAAAAGCACTCACCGCTGTTTGGTTGATGGTGCTCACGTTGACCGTATACTCGGGACGGTGGAAGCGCATGGCTGGATCACCGAGAAGTCCAAAGCGACGACGGTCTTGAGAGGTTCCCGCACCGTTCTTCGTGAAGCGCATGATTTCTCCAAAGGTGTAGTCCTCACCGTTGGCGTCTTTCTCAAAGGCGTAATCGTAGAACAGGTTGTTCAATACATCCGCTGGACCCACAAAGACCACCCGCATGGTACTGAACAAGGCCACGGAGGTTCCATCGGGGTTCAACAAGGCATATTCACCGGCCGATACTCGGTTGGGATCATCCATCCGGCTAAACTCACAGGTGATGGTCAACATCACATTCAGCTTGTCAATGTTTTGGTAGGAACGGACATCGTTCACATTCAAGATACCCTCACTGGCCCAACCTACCTCTCCTCCGTGCCCAACATAGTTGATCAAGAGTACTCCGCGCTCAATTTGGTTGCGCAGTTCATCCATCACTTCCGGATACTGCTCCCCTGCCGCAGAGGTGACCTGGGTGTAGGCATCCGAGTAAAGCTTGCGCACATTCAGTTCGGGGTACAAGGTGTCGACCTCCACGGCTAGGCGATCGGCGTTGCCCATCAAAACGGTTTCCCATCCTTCGTCTACGTCGTCGGCCACAAAGAGTACGCGCTGCGTCCAGTCTCCGTAAGACTCTTGTTCGTAGTAGCGGATAATCTTATCCACCACAGTGCGCGCTTCAGATACATTCTTAACCGTCAATCGCCCAACGCTCAAGTCGAGAACGTCGTTGAAGATGCGCTCCCCTTCATCGGGGTCCAGACAGCCGAAGTAGTCATCAGTGCAAAAGCTCTCGTACAAACTAAAGCTCGGTACGCTTTGGTAGGTGGCTACCAAGTTCGTGTTGTCGTTCAAGACGTCCTTATAATCATAGGAACAGTCACCAAAGAGCAAGAGGTGCTTCGGCAAGTCATCAGGCGTTGCCGCACGCTCGTAGAACATGCGCATGAAATCGCGAATGGCCGATGGATCCTGCTTACCCGATCCAAATTCGTGATAGATCTGCTGCGGGGTCACCACGGTGACCGTCATATCGTCTTCCACCGCGTGGAAATCAGCTAAGCGCTGCGCTTCTTCCAAGAAGGGCTTCGGAGACACGATGAACATGTCCGCTACGGGAAGGCCGTGCAGGTTCTGATTGTCGACCGATCCAAAGAGGGCTGGCGTTGGGAAATTGGAACCGTTGAAAGCGATGTACTGACGCAAAGCCGAGGCGTCGCGTTGCCAAGTAACGGTTTGCTGCCCTGAATTGGTGACGACCGCACCGGCGTTCAATGGATCTGAAACTTCCCAGACGGTAGCGCCCGAGGCAAAGGTCATGGTGTATTGCGCCAGATTCCCCGAACCAATGACATCGGGTTGAGCAATGCGCATGTAGTTTCCGGAGTATTCGAGATCACGAACCACGTTTACCGCCAAGTAATCCAACCAGGCAATCGATCCCGGGATTCCATTATCAGTATATACCGCCGAAAGAATGATGTTGCTGGGGTTACTGTTGTTGTAGGTTCCCGATCCCTCGTCTTCCTTGACGTAGTCCGCCGAAGGACTGGAACTCACCCCGGTGAAGTTCATGGTCACGGGTACCGCCCCGTTGTTGGAACGAATCTGAATGTTGGTGTTGCTCGAAGAGCGGGCCACCGAACGGGCTTTGACCCAAACGGGCTCCACGGTCACTAGATTCGGGAAGTTAAAGGTGAAATTGTAGCTCGGCGTCACGTCGAAATACTCGCCGAACCACTCGCGTCCGGATCCAACGAGGTTGGTCCAATCGTTCTCGTGATGAACGTAGTCCACAAATTGATTCACCGTATGGGTCGGCGTTCCCGGATCATCGCTGAGCGATGCCACGCGTTTTCCGTTCGCCCCACCAGCCGAAACATAATAATAGTTGGTATCGCAGTAGGAGTTCTTTTCGAATTCGAAGTTGCCGCCCTCGATCAGATTCCACTTTCCCGGTCCTTCCGCATAGAAGAGGATGTAATCCCCGCCGTCAAGGCTTCCATCGGCCTCCCCTTGCACCACAATGGCGAGTTCTTGAAGGTCATCAACCCGCGGAGCATCATTCGCCGGAGGCACCATGCCACCGCCACCGCCGTATACTTTTAAGGTGCGCGGATCCAAACTCGCCACGCCCAAGCCCAAATCGCTCAGTGCATTGCGGTCGAGTTTATACAGACCTTCTTCCGTCACCCCAACGCGAAACCAATTTCCGGTAGCGAGTGCACTCTGCGCGGTCCAGGAGCGGCTTTGGCCCTGACGGGCCGATGCGGTTTTGGCCTCAACCCGCCCAAATTTCCAAGTAAAAGAGGTCAATTTCTCCACCTGCCCCGTTGATGGGTTGCGGCGAAGCGGTATGAGTTCGATACGGGCAATGGGTTGCTTGCGGGACCATCCGACCGTAGGTCGTACTTCCACTGCCGAAGGCAATTCAACATTACCCAAGGTTTTGCGCTCAGCGGCGGTCAGGCTTTCGTACAAGGTATTCTCCAACACCACTTCGAAACCGGCGGGGCGTCCGCTCATGTCTTGCTGCACCATCAAATGGGGCAAAGCACTGCCGGGCAGGTTGTAGTACGCGCCGTCAAAATGTAAGGCCGGGACCGTAACGTCTCCACTGGTCAGCACGGTCGGTGCGTTCCAGTTCAGAATGACCGCGTTTTCCTGAGCTTGAGTAAGGCCCGTCAACGCGACGAAGACTAGCATGAATAATTTCCGCATGTGAGCTATCGTTTACCTCTACTCCAACGAGACGAAAGTCGCCGTAGTATGGTGGGGCCAAAAATAAGGCAATCCACGCGTAACCCCACCCTTTTACAACGACTTGCGTCCATATGTAAAGGAATTCGTATTATTGTTGGTTCATTAACCTGATCAGATGAAACACTTATTAGCAGTTGGTTTTGCACTTCTACTCAGTGCTGGAGCAGCACATGCGCAGGACCCTCACTTCTCGCAGTTCTATGCTAATCCTCTGTATTTGAACCCGGCGATGGCTGGTGCTTCAAAGTGTCCACGGGTAAATACTATCTATCGAAATCAGTACCCCGCACTCGGTGCTTTCCGCACTATTGGCGCGTCGTACGACCAGTTCGTGAATGGTATTAGCGGTGGATTGGGATTGTTGGTCACCAATGACAACGCCGGTGACGGAACGCTTGGAATTACAGAAGTAAGCGCCATCTATAGCTACCACTTGACGGTGAGTCGTGAGGTGAGCTTGTTGGTCGGTTTTCAAGCTGGATATCGTCAGCGTACGCTGGATTGGAGTTCACTTCGTTTCGGTGATCAGATCGATAACTTATACGGGTTTGTACGCCCTACTCAAGAAGTACAAGGTGAAGACCAAGTTGGACACGTTGATCTTTCAACGGGTTTTGTGTTGTTCACTGACATTTTCTACATCGGAGGTGCTTTCCACCACTTGACACAACCGGATGATCCATTCCTCGTAGAGTCTACTCTTCCCATGAAGATGACCTTCCACGGGGGTGCGCAAATCCCCATCGGTGGTGGCCGTTTGGCTTCTGGCCCAACAACCACTTTGAATCCTGGAGTACTCTACCAACAGCAAGGGGAGTTCCAGCAAATGAACTTCTTATTATCTGTAACGCGAGACGTATTGACCGGAGGTTTGGCCTTCCGTCACAACGTGACCAACGCGGACGCCCTAGTCGTCTTGATTGGATTCCAGCCTACAGATGCCCTTTCCATTGGCTACAGCTACGACTTTACCGTAAGCGAGTTTTCGAACCAAGAAGGTGGTGCTCACGAGATCTCTTTGAGCTACCAGTTCGACTGCAAGCCTAAGAAGAAGAAATTCAAAACAATAAACTGCCCAAAGTTTTAGTTTACCTTTGTGCAGCGAAATGTGCCTAAATCTCATGATTTTGAAAACCAAAAATCTTGCGCCCATTGCTTTGGCCTTCAGTGCCATGGTGATTTTTTCGGCGTGTAGCGAATCGAGCGAGACAACCGGTTGGAGTTATAACGACTCCAAAAACGGTGGATTCGAAGCGAATTTGAACTATCAGGGTCAAGAGACCGGTCCTGGATTGGTCTTCGTTGAAGGGGGTACCTTCACTATGGGCCGTGTAGAGAACGACGTGATGTACGACTGGGACAACATCCCACGCCGCGTGACCGTCTCTTCTTTCTACATGGACGAGACCGAGGTGACCAACGTAGCGTACCGCGAGTACTTGTACTGGCTCAACCGCGTATACTACTACAGCTATCCTGAAGTGTACGAGAAGGCATTGCCGGATACCCTCGTATGGCGTTCAGAATTGGCGTACAACGAACCTTATGTAGAAACGTACTTGCGTCACCCAGCATACAACATGTACCCAGTAGTTGGGGTGAACTGGTTGCAAGCAAACGATTTCTGTGCTTGGCGTACGGATCGTGTGAACGAGCAAATCCTCATCGCAGAGGGCATCTTGCGCACGAACCCAAACCAGTACGACGATGACAACTTCGACACCGATGCTTACCTCTACGGTCAGTATGTCGGAGAAGTCAAGAAGAACTTACCGGACCTCAATCCTGATGGAGCCGGAGATGCAGGTCGCCACGTAAAAATGGAAGACGGGATCATCTTGCCAAAGTATCGACTCCCAACTGAAGCGGAGTGGGAATACGCTGCTCAAGCACTGATCGGAAACACCGAATTCGAGCGTGTAACTGAAAAGCGTCGTTACCCATGGAACGGCCATGGTGTTCGTAATGCGGACAACAAGGTCAAAGGTCAAATGCTCGCCAACTTCAAGCGTGGACGAGGAGACAACATGGGTATCGGTGGGTACTTGAACGACGGATGGGACGTCACTGCGCCAGTGCGTAGCTTCCCTCCTAACGACTTCGGTTTGTACGATATGGCCGGAAACGTAAACGAGTGGGTGGCTGACGTATACCGCCCATTGAGCATGGAAGACATGAATGACTTCCGCGCCTACCGCGGAAACGTTTACGAGACTTGGGCGACCGACGAAGAAGGTTACATTGAGCCTGTTGACTCTTTGGGTAACATGGTGAAGCGCGAAGTGACCGAAGAAGAAGTTTTGGGACGTCGGAACTACAAGCGCTCTGATGTTCGTGATTTCTTGGACGGAGATGTTGAGTCTTCTATCTACTACGATCAAGGACAAGTTCCTGAAGGAGAAGCCGCGATGTACGACTACGGTCGCACCAGCTTGTACAACAACAACGTTCGTGTGTACAAGGGAGGATCTTGGAAAGATCGCGCTTACTGGTTGGTTCCAGGCACACGCCGCTACCTTGAAGAAAACCTCGGAACGGATGATATTGGATTCCGTTGTGCGATGCACCGAGTTGGTGACCCACGAGGTAACTAAGCAAAGAAATTATGTATTAGATTTATCCCCCGGCCCAATCGTCGGGGGATTTTTTTATGTCATCAATCGAAGACCTCTACGAACTCTACAAACGCAACCCGCGGATCAGCACGGATACGCGCAAAATTGAACCGGGTTGCATCTTTATCGCCCTGAAAGGCGATCGTTTCAACGGCAACCAATACGCAGAAGAAGCCCTAAACAAAGGGGCCGCCTTCGCGGTCATCGACGAACCGGAATACAACGGCAAAGACCGGTTCTTGGTCGAAGATGGACTGAAAGCCTTGCAAGACCTCGCTCGCCATCATCGTCGGCAGTTGGAGATACCCGTCATCGGACTTACGGGCTCCAATGGAAAGACCACGAGCAAGGAATTGCTGCGCGATACCCTGGCCCAGAAATTCAGGGTTTACGCTACCAAGGGCAACCTCAATAACCACATTGGGGTGCCGCTCAGCATTTTGGAAATCACGGACGAACACGAGATGGCCGTGATTGAAATGGGGGCCAACCACCAGAAAGAAATTGAATTCCTCTGCACCATCTCCATGCCGGACTTCGGCTTTATCACGAACTTCGGGAAGGCCCACTTGGAAGGCTTTGGAGGCGTGAAGGGAGTGATCAAGGGAAAGAGTGAATTGTACGCCTGGTTGCGCAACAACGGAGGTACAGCCTTCGTCTGTTCGGACGACAAGAAGCAGATGAAAAAGAGCAAAGGCATTAAACGCATTACCTTTGGGGAACGGAGTGGTGACTTGCACATCGGGCCGCAGGCCAAAGATAAGTTCGTCGGAGTGCTGTGGGAAGAACACAGCGCGCTAACGAAGCTTACCGGGGGGTACAACTACCGAAATATGGCCTATGCCGTTTTGATTGCGCGGCATTTTGGCGTCAAAGACGAGGATATCGTGAGTGGACTTGAGAGCTATAATCCGACCCTGAATCGCTCGCAGTACCAGAAGGGACTGCTCAACGAGCTGGTGGTGGATTGCTACAATGCGAATCCCAGCAGCATGAAGGAGGCCATTCTGAACCTGCGCCAGTTTAAGAACCCAGCGGTGATCCTCGGAGATATGTTGGAACTCGGGGAGCTCAGCGGAAAGGAGCACAAGAAAGTGTGCAAGCTGCTGCAGACAGAGGGTATTGATCAGGTGATCCTGGTGGGGCCGCTTTTTGCCGCCTGTAAGCGCCCGAAAGAGTTCTTGAGCTTCGCCAGTACGGATGAGGCCTTGGCCTACATCAAAAAACATCCATTTGAAAATCGTACGGTGCTTTTGAAAGGATCGCGCGGTGTCGCCCTGGAGCGATTGATTCCCTTCCTTTAATAGATCGCAGAAGCTCCAGAATGGAGCTCGATGGTCGCGGGGTCTACCATGAGGTAATCCCAGCCTCCGTTGGAGTAGCTTTTGCCCGTGAGTGTGGCCGGCTGACCGATGTATGGAATGAGCTCTTCGTGAATGCGTTCACCATTGGGTCCCGTCACCAAGAAGTACTCCTCCCCTTTCTCCGTGTTCACCACCAGGACCGGCGGTATGCCACCGCGGATGCAGAGGGCCGCACAGCTGCGGTGAATTTTTCCAAAGCCCGGTTTCATGACCCCGAAGTAGCACTTAGGGTCTACGATCTCTCCCGATACGGTGTGGGGTACAGCGCTGGACCGAGTGCTGGGTGCGTGCCAAAGGACTCCGTCGGGGTCGACACGAACCGTATTGGCATCGGTCAGCTGAATGAAGGTGCGGCCGTTGTAGTAGATGAGATTGCCTTCAACCGTAAGTGGCTTGTGCACGAGGTCAGGCAGCATGTCCTTGGCTCCTTTGAGATAGGCCTCGGGGCCGTATTTACCAAAGCCGAGCAATACGACGTCTTGAAAGAGTCCATCGCCCAGTTCTGTGCGGAGGATGGGATAGGGATCTTCGATGTACCAGCCCTTAACCACTGTTTGTTCCGATAGATCGAAGCTACTGTTTACCGAGGCCTGTTGGAAGCCGGCGAAGGCCAAGGCACTCACCAGGAGGGCTACGAAGGCCAGCAAGACAAAGCGACGGAGACGACTCTTGGTCTGAGGCCCAGCTCCGTCAACGTAGCCGATAAAGAATTCATCGTTCCGACTCATGAGGCAGGGACTTTACAGGGTTCAACAGGAGTTCCTTCGGCCAAAGCCTTGGCGTGGATGTAGACGTAGCCGTCTTCGATCTTGAGCTTGTAGGTGGCGATTTTTTCGGTGAAGGGCGGCGGCGATTGGCCATTACCGGGCAAGTATTGATAGCCGTGCCAGGGACAGGTGATGCAGCCGTCGACAATCTTCCCTTCGCCCAGTGGACCGCCTTGGTGCTTGCAGTAGTTGTGGACCGCAGAGAGGGCCCCTTCGTGTTTGAATATGGCCACCCGCTCATTGGCGACCGTGAAGATCTTGGCCCGCGATTCTTCAATCTCATCAGGCGTACAGACGCGCAACCACTCCTCGTTGGCCTTTTGGGCCTCGGCGTCTTTGCGGCGCTCTTGAAAGGCGGCACGGATATGAGTCGTTGATATGGCGATGAAGCCTAGGACCATGAGTCCGGCCGTCACTGAGGAGGCTTCTTGTTGAAAGGCTCCCAGAAGGACGTGCCCCAGAAGTAAGGCGTACGCGATATAGACCTTCATGTGCAGGGCTTTCCAAATGCGAGGGCCTAGATTGTGCAGGAAAAAGTCGTGGCTGGTGGCCGCCATGGTAAAGAAGATCAGAAGGGCCAGGAATCCGAGGGTTTGGAACGGGAACTGCGCCAGCGAACCATAGCTCGGATTACTCGCGAAGATGGACCAGATGGGATTGATGTTCCCCAGGGTGTGGAACTGAATGATGGCGAAAATGCCGTGAACGGCTGCCGCGAGGAACATGGTGACGCCCAGGTGGCGGCGGTTATAGAGCAAGGGCAAGAACTGCGGGTTCAATCGGGCCAAGGGGCCGATGAGCAGGATGAGGTGCAGCAAGAGCAACGAAAGGGTGCCGAATGCTCTCAAGATGAGGGTTTCTGGTGTGGCTTCGGGGTTAAAAGCGAAGGTCAGGGCGCTGAAGAGGATCAGGTAGCTCAAGACAAAGATCAAGATCCAGCGATCGTAGCGCTTCTTGTTCTTATTCCAGATAACGTAGGTATAACTCAATCCCATGGCTTAAAATTCAGTGCGGTAGAGTTCTACTTCTTTGAGGGCGTCCATAAGGACAAAGGCTTTGAGCTGTTGATCGGCTCGAAACTCGTAGTGACCGGCTGTTGAAACGGGCCCTAAGAGCACAAGTTGATCCCCGGGGGCCACGATGCCGTAGGCGAGGGTTCCGGAGCTGGAGGGCGCTTCAGCGAGGTCGACCAGGACGAGCATGTGATCGTTTCGGACGTCTAGGGTCACGACGATGTCTTCCCCACCGGCGAGGGTGTGGCCCAAGGCGGTCTGGTCAAAGGAAAGCAAGGGCGTTTGGATGAGTACGAGAACGATGAAAATGCCGAGGAAAGGTGCTCCGATGACCCAGCGAAAGAAATGTCCCCGACGTTGAGCGGTATTCATGATTTCGATGGGTTTTTGATGTAGCGCATCAGGAGCACGGGCCAGGTGGCGAGGATGCCCGGAAAGAGCAGGACGCGCACTCCTTTTGGGGAGTTTGCGAGTTGGGCATCGAGCCGTGAGGCTCCAAAGAAAACAATGAAGAGGGCGAAGACGAATCCGATGGCGGCGTAGGCCGCGAGGAAGTCTAGGAAGATTTCGATCACGATCATTGGGGCAGCAGTTTTTTAGCCAGGCGAGGCAGGGTGAGGCCTTGGACAACGATGGAGAAAATCACGATGGTGTAGGTCGTGGTGAGGATGAACTCGCGTAAGGGAGTATCGGGCAGTGAGAGGGCCAGACCAACGGAAATTCCGCCGCGCAGTCCGGACCACGTTAAGATGGCCATGTCGGACAGGCTGGATTTACGATCCTTGCGCAAGAAAAGGTTGGCGACCACGACCGAACCAAAGCGGGCACTGAGGGCCAAGGGAATGGCTAATAGGGCCACCCAGATGTAGTTGGTGTCAAAGTCGAGGCGTAGGATTTCCATCCCGATGAGCATGAAGAGGATGGCGTTGAGGATGTCGTCGATGATTTTCCAGAAGGCGTTCATGGCGCGGCGCTGATCGTCCATCCGGTCGAGTTTGTTCAGGTAATTGCCGGCAAACAGGCCCATCATGACCATGGCGAGGGCGCCAGATACTTCAATTTCGTTGGCCAAGTAATAGCCGCCCATGACGATGGCGATGCTCAGATGTACGCCGACAATGGGTGCATCGTCCAGCTTCTTCCAAAACTGCACCAAGATCCATCCCAGAGCGGCTCCCAGGGCCAAGCCACCGAGGCCTTCACGGGCGAAGCTTTCCAGGACAAATCCCAGCCCCACCCCTTCTCCGGGCATAGAGGCAATGGAAAAGACGCTTAAGAAGACCACAATGCCGACTCCGTCATTGAAGAGGGATTCACCGACGATCTTGATCTCGAGTTCTTCAGGTGTATTGGACCCGCTGAGGAGGGCCAACACGGCCACCGGGTCTGTGGGTGAGATGAGGGCTCCAAAGGTCAGGCAGTACCAAAAGCTGATGTCGATGCCAAAGAGGATGGTGAGTCCGTAGAGCCCAGAACCAATCAATAGGGTAGATACGAGGACGCTGATGGTGGCCAGGGTAATGACCGGTCCACGCTCCATCTTGAGGGCGTGCAGGTTTACGTGGATGGAACCGGCGAAGAGGAGAAAGCTCAAGAGGAAATCGAAGAGGATCTCGCGGAAGTCGATGCCTTCAATGGCACTGCAAACGTTGCGGAAACCCTCGGGGTCAAAGATGCCCACGATGGCCAGTACCACGGCGGCACCTAGGGATAGTAGCAGAATGCCGATGGTTTCGGGCAGCTTGAGAAAGCGCGTGTTCAGATAGTTGAACAGGGAGCTTAGGCCAATGAGGACGATGAAGGTTGCAAACATGAGCGGCGGTTTATCGGATTCCAGCCCAGGCGATGCCGGTGAGCTCGTGCATGTCGCGGTTAAACGTGGAAAGGTCGCCCGGATTGAACTTCGAGATGTCGTCATAGCCGCAACTGCGGGCGATCACCTGTATGAGGCCCGTGGTCGCTTCAAAGAAGTTGGCCAATTGGCGGGCGCTGGATTGGATGATCAATCGACTGCGCAGGTTTTCTTTCTGCGTGGCGATGCCTACGGGGCAGTTGTTGGTTCCACAGGCCCGCATACCGAGGCAGCCGATGGCCTGCAGGGCCGAATTTGAAACAGCCACCGCGTCGGCGCCCATCATGAGGGCCTTGGCAAAGTCTTCTGCGATGCGCAATCCTCCGGTCACCACAAGGGTGATATCTGAGGCGTTGCAGTCATCGAGGTGTTTGCGCGCACGTGCGAGGGCTGGAATGGTGGGCACGTTGATGTTGTCCCGGAGCACGGTAGGTGCTGAACCGGTCCCTCCTCCCCGTCCGTCGAGGATGATGTAGTCAGCGCCGGCCTCTAGGGCAAAGTCGATATCTGCTTCGATGTGGCTCGCGGCCAATTTGAAGCCGATGGGAATTCCTCCGGTCCGCTCGCGCACGGCATCAGCGAAATCGGCAAAGTCTGCGGCGGTGACCAGATCGGTAAAAGTTGCCGGGCTGATGGCCGTGGTGCCGGCTTCGAGCCCGCGCACTTCGGCGATTTCACCGACCACTTTATTCCCGGGCAAATGGCCCCCGGTGCCGGTTTTGGCCCCTTGCCCCCCTTTAAAGTGAAAGGCCTGGGCCTTCTCGACCTTGTCCCAACTGAAGCCGAACTTGGCCGAAGCCAACTCGTAGAAATATCGTGAATTGCTCGCCTGCTCATCGGGCAGCATGCCCCCTTCTCCCGAGCAGATTCCGGTACCGGCCATCTCTGCTCCTTTCGAAAGGGCCAGTTTGGCCTCGCGAGACAGTGCTCCGAAGCTCATGTCCGAAACGAAGAGCGGAATGTCCAGCTCCAAAGGCTTGGCGGCCCGCGGTCCGATCACCACCTTCGTGGCCACCTCCGCTTCATCGAGCAACGGTTTCCGCGCCAGCTGGGCCGGCAAGAATTGAATGTCTTTCCACTGAGGCAGGGTATTACGGTCCACCCCCATGGAGGCCGAAAAACCATGGTGCCCCACGTTGCGAAGACCATTCCGCGCCAATTCCATGATGTAGCCCGTGTAGGGCTCGGTGTCCTCGGGATGGATGTCCGCGTAGGTTCCGAGATAGGCCTCCCGGTCAAAGGGCTGGGGATGCTTCTCCTGAAAAGCTTGCACTTCCGCGAGGGAAATTTGCACCTCATCCCCTTCGATGCGCTCGGCAAACTTGTGCAGCGCCTCATCGTTGTTGTACTCGCTGATCCCCGTATCGTAGCGGTAATCCCAACCGTGCACCCCGCAAATGAGGTTGTGCCCGTCGATGTGGCCATCGGCCAGTAGGGCCCCGCGGTGGTGGCAGCGACCGTACATCACGGAGATTCCCTTTTCGTGCTTGATCACGACCAGGTCGGTATCGTCCACGAGGGCGTAGGCCGGTGTTAAATCTTCCAGTTCGGAGAGGCGGGCCACGGTGACCCAATCAGTATGTACGGACATGTCGAGCGGTTTAGGGTTGGTTCATCCAAGGTTCTCGGTGGGGCCTCGGCGGCGTCCATTCCTTCCGGAACGTCTTCTCCGCCAACAGGTCTTCGTATATCAGAATCTGCGCCTCACGGCGCGATGAAAAACTCGTCACACTAATCGTCTTGGGGACCAATCCCTTCTTCTCCATCATCAAACTCTCCTCGGCATTCCCCGATCCCCCAAAGTGGTGGAAATCAAAAATGCCCGATTGGGAGTACACCTCATGGCCCGCCAGCCACTCGCCAAACCACTGCTCGCGTTTATCGCGCACGGGCTGTGGATACAGGGTGGCACTCGACCAAATACAGGGCTTAGATGCATCCAGCGGGTTGTAGTGCAAGGTCTTTTCGTCCCAGCGGAACTCGTGCAGTACGCCTTCCTGCGCCCAAACGAGTGTGAAGGGCTCCAGATCGTGCGCGTCGTAGTTCGCGGCAAACTCCTCTGGGGACTCGTAGTCAAAGCTCTGTAGGGGCACCAGGCCCCGGCTGTGTCGGTAGGGCGGCTGATGCTTGTGCGTTTCGTAGGCCCCGTTCAAGAGGCAGCGGGCCCGGCCATCATGGTGCAGGGCAATCCAGCTTCCACTCCCCTGCGGATCGCGGGGAAAGAGCACTCCGGGCCGATTCGGATCATAGGTATCGGGCTCTTGCGCACGGGCGCGGTTCGGATCCTCGTCTCGATTGCTGGTGAGCAAGAAACCGTCGGCCAGGGGCAAGTAGGTGACCGTACACATTAGAAGGACACGGCGTTGCGGTGGTTCGCCGTGGAGGCGGCCACACCAAAGGATTCATCCAAGGGTTGATCCGGACGGATGGCCGACCAAGCAATGCGCAAAATGGCCATGTGGTGGATGCAGTGCTCCACGTTGTAGGCCAGTTCGCGGAAAAGGCTCGTAGCCGCCGTGGTGCTCTCCGGTGATCCGGGGACCAGGCGACCTTCCCACAGTAGGGGAATGTCTTCGCGGAGGGCATTCACCCGGGACATGATGTCCCCAATGATGGAGCGCATGAGCTCGCGGTCGGTCTCCCACTCCGCCTTGCGGGCGCGCAGGTCATAGTTGACCACGGCCTCGGTTCGGTCGAGTAAGAGGTAATAATTTTCAACGATGTGTCGGCAGTGCTGGCCCATGGAGGAGCCGCCCAATAGGGGCATCGCCTGCGCGTATTCTTTGTCGGTCAAAAGGGACAAAAGACGGTCCAACTGGGACAGTCGTAATCGATTAGCTTCTATCAAAGGTCTCATAGGTTATAGGACAAATGTATGCGGCCCCGAACAAGGTCAAGGTCGCATATCGGACAAAACGCCTTTGAAGATAAAAAAACCCCTCGACCGAAGGCCGAAGGGTTTACTAAAATCGTTGTCCGGAGGACTTAGTCTTTCAAGCAATCGCGTGAAATAACGATGCGCTGAATCTCAGAAGTTCCTTCGTAGATCTGCGTGATCTTGGCATCGCGCATCAAGCGCTCTACGTGGTACTCCTTCACGAATCCGTATCCACCGTGCACCTGAACGGCCTCTGTGGTCACCCACATGGCGGTTTCTGAAGCGTGCAACTTGGCCATGGCACTGGCCACGTCAAAGTTCTCACCGGCATCTTTCAAAGCTGCTGCTTTATAGATCAACAAGCGGGACGCCTCGATGCGCGTAGCCATATCCGCCAATTTGAAGGCGATGGCCTGGTGCTGTCCAATCGGCTTACCAAAGGTGGTACGTTCTTTTGAGTACTGTACCGCTAACTCATACGCTCCTGCGGCAATCCCGAGGGCTTGAGCGGCAATTCCGATACGACCTCCGCTGAGGGTTTTCATGGCGAACTTGAATCCAAATCCGTCTTCTCCTACGCGGTTTTCCTTCGGCACCTTTACGTCGGTGAACATGAGGCTGTGGGTATCAGACCCGCGGATACCGAGTTTGTCTTCTTTCTTACCAACCACGAATCCTTCCATGCCTTTCTCCACGATGAGGCAGTTGATTCCGCGGTGACCTTTTTCGCGATCGGTCTGAGCGATGACCAAGTAGATGGACGCACTGTTTCCGTTCGTGATCCAGTTCTTGTTTCCGTTGAGCAAGTAGTGATCGCCTTTGTCTTCGGCAGTGGTGCGCTGAGAAGTAGCATCGGATCCCGCTTCTGGCTCACTCAAACAAAAGGCTCCAATCATTTCTCCTGAAGCAAGCGGCTTCAAGTACTTCTCTTTTTGCTCTGGCGATCCGAATTTGTCGAGTCCCCAGCAAACGAGGGAGTTGTTGACCGACATCGCTACAGAGGCGGATGCGTCGATCTTGCTGATTTCTTCCATAGCCAGCACGTAGCTCATGGTGTCCATTCCACCACCGTTGTAGGCGGGGTCCACCATCATGCCCATGAAGCCGAGCTCACCCATTTTCTTGATCTCCTCGGCGGGGAAGCGCTGTTCGTCGTCGCGCTCGATGACACCCGGCAACAGCTCAGTACGAGCGAATTCGCGGGCCGTGTCACGGATCATCTTGTGCTCTTCGGTCAGTTCGAAACTCATTAGTAAAATTTTTGCGTTGTGTAGTGCTTTAACAGAGGCGCAAAGGTAATGGTTTTACGGATATTTGATAGTATTGAAGAATGGAGGAATCACACCAAATCAGGGCCTTAGGCATCATGTCCGGCACCTCGCTCGACGGGCTAGACCTGTGCCTTGCTGAGTTTTCAGCGCCTCACGGCGCGATGCCCTCTTGGAACCACCGCATCCTCCGAACCGAGACCGTCCCCTACTCGGCCGATTGGCGCCGCATCCTCAGCCACAGTCATCTCCTGCCCCAGCACGAGCTCTGGCAGCTGGATGTACTTTACGCCAAGTGGATGGCCACGCAGGTCAAACGCTTCCTCAAAAGGGAGACCGTGGACGTTATCGGGAGTCACGGGCATACCGTGCACCACATGCCCGATCAAGGGAAAACGGTCCAAATCGGGAATGGTCAAACCCTGGCCGATGAAGTGGGCCTTCCGGTCATCTACGATTTTCGACAGCCCGATGTAGACCTGGGTGGTCAAGGAGCGCCGCTGGTGCCAATTGGTGATGAGCTGCTTTTTGGGAACTATGAAGTGTGCTTAAACTTGGGTGGCTTTATGAATGCCAGCTGGCGCCAGGATGGCGTTCGACGGGCTGGGGATATTGGGCCGATGAATATTGGGCTGAACCACATTGCCCGGCTCTTGGATCAGGAGTACGATGCCGGCGGTAAGCTGGCACGGCAGGGGCAGTTGATTCCCTCGCTCTATGATTTTTGGAACGGGCTGAGCTTCTTTGATGAGGCGCCGCCGAAGTCCTTGGGGCGCGAGTTTATGGATCAGTACTACCTCCCCTACTTCAGCGATCACGCGCCGCTGGATTTGCTGCACACATTGACGCGCCATGCGGCGCTGCAGTTGAGCCGGGTCTTGGCGGACCGGCCCGGAAAGGTGCTGGCGACCGGCGGTGGGGTGTACAACGATTTCTTCCGCGAGCTGGTGATGGACTACGGCGGGCCGGAGCTGGTGGTGCCGGAGGCCGAGGTGGTCGAGTTTAAGGAGGCGCTGGTGTTTGCCTTTATGGCCGTGTTGAAGCGGCGCGGGGAGGTGAACGTGCTGAGCAGTGTGACGGGAGGTCGGGAAGATCACGCATCGGGCCGTGAGGCCCATCCCCCACCTACGCCGAAGGCGTAAATTTCATTTCTTCATAACGAGCGGGTGCGTGGGTTTTTTACCTTTGCGGCACTACACGAAGGACTTATGAAGGAACTACTCGAAAAATTCGAAAACAAAGCACCCGAAATCGTCTTTGAATGGAACGATCCAGAGACGGATGCGGAAGGTTGGGTGGTCATCAATTCACTGCGCGGCGGGGCTGCCGGTGGAGGTACGCGGATGCGTCCGGGATTGAACCGCCACGAGGTATTGTCGCTGGCTAAAACCATGGAAGTGAAGTTCACGGTCAGTGGGCCGGCCATTGGTGGTGCTAAATCGGGAATCAACTTTGATCCGCGCGATCCGCGCAAGGCGGGGGTACTGCAGCGCTGGTACAAGGCGGTGATTCCACTCCTGAAGAACTACTACGGAACGGGCGGGGATTTGAACGTGGATGAGATCCACGAGGTGATTCCGATCACGGAAGAATACGGATTGTGGCATCCGCAAGAAGGCGTCCTTCAGGGACACTTCACGCCACGCGACAGTGAGAAGATCAAAAAGATTGGTCAGTTGCGCCAGGGGGTTTCTAAAGTCCTCGAGGATGCGCATTACTCGCCAGAGCTCTCGCGCAAGTACGTGGTGGCCGATATGATCACCGGTTACGGGGTCAGCGAAAGCGTGCGCCACTACTACGATATCTACGGCGGTTCGGTCGAAGGTAAGCGCGTGATTGTGCAAGGCTGGGGAAATGTGGGGGCTGCGGCGGCCTTCTACATGACCCAGGCCGGAGCCAAGGTTGTGGGGATCATCGACCGCGTGGGTGGTTTGATCAAGGAAGAAGGATTTAGCTTCGACGAGATCACTCAGCTCTTCTTGGAAAAAGACGGAAACCAGTTGGCGAGCTCACAGCACACTTTGCTCTCTTTTGAGGAAGTGAACGAGCGCGTGTGGGATATGAACGCCGAGGTATTCTTGCCTTGTGCGGCTTCTCGCCTGATCACCCGAGAACAAGCAGACCGTATGATTGCGGCGGGTATGGAAGTGATTGCCTGCGGGGCCAATGTGCCTTTTGCCGATCAGGAGATCTTTTGGCATCAACTCGCATGAGTACCTGGAACCGCAGATTGTGGCAGTGTTGTTCCGGACTTGCATTTCGAACTTTGCGGATTATTGGCGCGTGTGTTTGCCTATCTGATGGAAACGGATGTGGAGCTGAGCGACGACGCCATCTTCACCGATACCAGCGAGACCATTCACCGCGCTTTGGCCATGAGCCACAGCAAAAACGACAGCAAGACGAAGATCGCACAGACGGCCTTCGAAATCGCATTGAACCAACTCCTCTAACTCTACTCTAAACTCCTTTTTGTCATGTACATCGCAATGGTTGTCATCTTCGTGCTCGGGTACTTGTTCATTGCCCTTGAGCATCCGTTGAAAATTGACAAGGCGGCATCGGCCCTGGTGACGGGGGTGGTGTGTTGGGCGCTTTACGCGGCCATGGAGCACTTTGACGTGAGCCACGGCTATGAGCACCATTTGCTGGAGCACTTGAGCGAGATTGCGTCGATCCTCTTCTTTTTGATGGGGGCGATGACCATCGTAGAGACCGTAGACGCACACGAAGGATTCTCGGTCATTACTGACCGCATCAAGACCACGAACAAGGTAAAACTCCTTTGGATTGTGGCCATCTTGACCTTCTTCTTCAGCGCTGTATTGGACAACTTGACCACTTCCATTGTGATGGTCTCATTGCTGCGCAAGCTGATCAAGGACAAAGAAACGCGTTGGATGTTTGCGGGTATTGTGGTTGTTGCCGCGAACGCAGGAGGAAAGCTTGTGGCCTCCGGTGGGGACGTGACCACGACCGCGCTGCTGGATGCGGTGGACAGATCACTGCGGTCAGCCGCTCATCAGCCGTCATCTTCTTGAGAGGCTCGCTCGTGTAAGTTGCTGGTACCGATGGCGGTCTTGAGCTTCACCATGAAAGGAACGGTGGAGCGTCCAGAAAAAGTGAGCGATCACCACGAAGTCGAGGTGGCGCAAAAAGAAAAGATCTTAATTTTCGTCTTGGGGGTTGCCGGTCTTTTGTTCGTACCGGTCTTCAAGACCATCACCCACCTCCCTCCGTTTATGGGGATGATGTTCAGCCTCGGAGTCCTTTGGGTGGTGACCGAGCGTTTGCACCACAACAAGGAGTGGGAAGAGCGTCAGCAGCTGATGGTGATCCACGTGCTGCGTAAGATCGACACCGCTTCGGTTCTTTTCTTCCTAGGAATCCTATTGGCCGTAGCCTCTTTGCAGAGCGCGGGACAGCTGGGCCAGATGGCCACTTTCCTAGACGGAAGCATCGGTACTTCAGAGCCTAGCGGAGTCTATGCGGTCAGCATGATCATTGGGCTACTGAGCGCCATTGTGGACAATGTGCCCCTCGTGGCGGCAGCTATGGGGATGTACGATATTGACGCCGCCGGATTCTTTTCTCAGGATGGTCTATTCTGGGAATTCTTGGCCTACTGTGCCGGGACGGGAGGTTCTGCCCTCATCATTGGTTCTGCAAGCCGGTGGTGCGGCGGTCGTGGTCTCGAAAAAATTGACTTTATTTGGTAATTGAAGCATATCAGCCTGTTGGCCATTTTGGCCTACTTTGCCGGGCGGTTGGAAAGATCCTCGAGGTGGCCTTGTTCCGATAAGCCTGAGCCGAGGCAGGCACAATATTTCGAAGGACCGTTTCTGACCGTATTACGAATAACCTTAATTCCTAGATCTCGTGACCGATCTACTGCAGATCAACAACCTGAGTGTTGGCCACCAGACACCTGCGCAAAAGTCGCACGCCCACGGCGAACAACGCGCTTTTCGCATCATCAAGCGCTGCAGCAACTCTGTGTTGGTATCGGTGGAAACGATCATCAAATGCTCGTTGCGTAAGACTCCAGGCATCATTGCCGTCGGATAGTTCCACGCCGTGTCTGCTGGGCTCCACTGGCATGCATCAAAAAGGCGAGCAGGCATGGAGACTCCCCGAACGAACGTTCCACGCGACTTCTTACATGGGACGGACGCCTCGGCAGCGCCACCGACGCCTGTGGCACCAGCACACGTCGATCGCCTGAAGAATCGCGCGGAGGGCTCTGCATCAGGAAAACGCCCGCTCGAAGAACATCCTTCACGCAGCCGTGAAAGTTGCCGGAAGCTTTCCAGTCAACTCCATGGAAATCAACTTGGTCGCACATTGGCCATCATTTCTGAGCAGCCCTGATGATTACCGTTCCTGGGAACCGTCATCGGGATGATCCTCGCCTTCCACGAGATGGCGAATGCCGGTGGGCAGATCAACGTTGAAATGCTTTCTCTCAATCAGGGAGTCGTATACCGACCATGACCATTCTCACCGTGGCCGGATTGATTGTGGGTGTTGTGGCTCTATCGGGCATTTGGCGGCCAACTTGCTTGTATCGCGCGGTGGTCTAAAGTGGTCTCTTCAAGATGGAAGCCCGCTCTATCACTGAATTTGGATCTCTTCATGAACTGGTCGCCTATTGAATTTGCGCAGCCGAAATAGAATGGAAGTGCGAACTTCGATGTCCTTTCGATGACGGATTATCGTGTTCTTGAAACTCATCTTCTCTGGTGTTGACTTCAGTACCTTGGTCACCATTGGTGAAATGCCTGGTGTGGATTTGAGTATTGCCCCGTGAGCAAGGCCAAGACGGTGAAGAAGCAGAGCACCAGCGTGCAGGCATGTGACAAAGGAACCTGAATCTACTTTGCATCACCGGCGTACCGATGTGGAGCTTGAGCTGCTTCGGCAGAAGCACGCTCGTGGGCCAATTGGGCGGGGATGATGAAAGCACTATAGTATTGCGCCGTCGAGCAAGGCGTGCCCATTGAGTATGCGGTGACCGTGATGGACATTGCGTACCGAAATCAATTCAAGATCGTGTTAGCGACCGATCCAAAGTAATGGTAGGCGACCAGCAAGACAGAAGGAAAGGCCTGTACTGGACCATTGGCATCCACGTGGTGATGCTGCTCCTGTTCTTCTTCTTTGGGCTGATTTGGTATGGTCCCTCCGCCTGAGGACAGGATCGCCATCAACTTCGAATGTAGAAGCCGCCTTTGGTCCTACCTCTCTTAATCGACATGGCAGACCTGGCACCACCGCAAAACCAGAGGTGAAGCGGGCGAGATGTGCCCGATATGTGCCCCGTGGAAAAGCGAGTCCCGTAGAGCAGATCGAAGTAGTAGGCTGTTCCAAGACGCGTGGTAAACGGTCAAGCATTGACAACGAAGAGAGCAGGTGAAGCCGCTCCCGAAAAAGCCGAAGAAGCCCAAGCCCCAGCGATGAGCTGAACATCGCGCATGAACGACTTCTTCTTCGGTCAACAGCAATTCCTCAACGAAGGGGATGCCCGATCCCGGCGATATGGGGACCCCGTCGGTAACCCACGTGCAATCACTAAGGAAACGGTGGCAGTAAAGGTAGCGGAAGGGCTGGCACCTCGGCGCACGGTAATCCCGAACAAGCTCAGGCACTGGTACATATTTGCAACGGCGAAGAAGTGGTTGTGCCCAGTTGAGGAAATCAGGGTAGATCGAACCATTACGAGAAGCTTACATTTTGCCCTTGAAAGAGAGAACGAGGGTACCACTAACACCACGCCTGTCTGTCTGCGACCAAAGCTGAAGAGCTGCTCATGTGAAAGCTTACCTGGCGAGGTAGACGCAATCGGCTTGAGTTTTTAACAAATCAGGACCATCATGTCTACCGCTTCAAACAGGAGTTAAGCCCTCTCACTCCACTTTGACCTACGAGGCGATCCAATGGCTCTTTTGCACGAAGCTTCCACATGCGCAACGCGTGGGCGGGTGCGGCGACTGGCACTTGACCTGCAAGCCAAATACCTGGGACCCTCATGGATTACACTGGGCCACCCAAAGAACACACACCTCAAGACCATCCACGTGAAACATGGCACAACTTGAGTGCAGGAAAGGGCAGCCATGCACTGCCCGCCCAGCGTCTTCCATGTATTCCCATGGCCCGCACCGTGAAGGCTCTACACTTCCCTCAAAAGATTTTGCGCGGAACAGCATGCCCCTCAGACACGCATTTTGATGATCCACTAAGCCGATGTCCTCGACTTCGTCCAGAAGCACCAGCCCTGGTTCCAAGAACACCAGTGCTCCTTCTTCGAAATGACCGTAGGCCTCGCCTTCGACTACTTCCGCCGCACCCTACCCGATATTGCCATCATTGAGACCGGCATGGGCGGGCGATTAGACTCGACCAATGTCATCACCCCTGAGAGACGTCATCGGCACGCATTGGCATGACCACCAGAAGTTCTGGGCAATACCCTAGAAAATTGCACGGTGAAAAGGCCGGAATCATCATAGCTGGGTTCGATTGTTGAGCAGGCGAAACTCCAACCGGAAAACCGCGCCCGTGTTCCGAGCCAAGGCCAAAGAAGTGGGCGCTCCCATCACCTTCGCCGAAGACCTCGACTTGCCGGTTCCTGAAAGTGACCTTCAAGGCCCCTATCAGCCCAAGAACCTGATCACCATTTCGGCTGCATTGGAGGTCTATCGATCGCTCGAAGGCTCCTTGCCCTTAAACGATGAACAGATTGCGGAAGGCCTGCTCCAGGTTCAAAAAACCACAGGCCTCCGGGGCCGCTGGCAGATCATCTCCGAGGAGACGGGGGATCATTCTGCGCCAGGCGACCTGGCGTGAAGAAGCCATCCGCTGCATCGTGGAACGTATGAAGGAAACCAAAGGCACTTCAAACTTTTTGTTCTCGGCTTGTGAATCGATAATCAGGATTTGTTTGAAATCATCCCTCTATTCCCCAAGGAACGAGCGAAATATTACTTCACGCAGGCTGATGTGCCTAGGGCGATGCTGGCGAAGGATTTATCTGAACAATTCAGAAAATATGACTTGGTAGGAGAAGTCTACCCTACCATAAAAGAAGCTGTCGCTGCCTCTGAAGTTGTCGCAAAACCTCACCGAGGCGAAGTTTTTGTGGGCGGAAGTATGTTTACGGTGGCGGAGGTTTAGGCAACAACGGTTTGGCTATGCGCAGTGTCCCGCAGGGAATTGCGTATAGGTGTTGTTGGGGGCAGTATTTCACTTCACAATTTCCTTCCGAATTCTGCTCAGGGAGTTTTTTGTAATTCCAATGTATGAAGCTAAGTAGTTCAGCGGTATTCGATTTGCAAGGGAAGGAAATCTGTCAAAAAACTCTAAATATCTAGTTTTAGCGTCTTCTGCTAACATAGGACTGATGCGGTTTACTTTTTCCATTAACGCTTTATTAGAGACTTTGGCAATGATGTTATCCCAATTCACAATAGTATTGGAAAGATTCTGCATATCTTCACGATTCAAAGTCAATAGAGTTGTTGGAACAATGGCTTGAATGTATTCAGTTGATGGAACACGTCCATTATAGCTATTTAAGTCAACAGCAAAATTCAGTTCATCTATAAAGTATCTCGTTATTTCGTCTCCTTCTTTGTTGTAGTAGCATACTCTCAGAATTCCATTGTTAACGAATGCGATTCTATTCGCAATCTTGCCCGCTTCTGAGAAGTATTCATCGGATTTTAGTTCAACAACCCTAAGACTACTTTTTATTAATTCAATTTGCTGAGCATTGAGTTGGTCGTATTGCAGTAAGTAGTTAATAATGCCATCCATATGCTACCAGTTTCCTACTCGTCTTTTGTATTGGTATAGCTCTCCGCTTTCCAATTCCTGTTTCATGATGTTCAAGGCGTTAGTCATAGGAACTTTTATCTGTTTAATAACTACATTTTTTACTAGAAAACGAGCAAAGAAGTTTTTTGGTACGAATTCATAAGTCCATTCGATGTGGATTTTACCGTCCCCTGTTTCTTTAAATGTCCAACTTCCATTGATTTGCTTGATTAGCATTCTCAACGAAGAAGTGAAACCAGTCACTTTATAAGTAAATCCTGAAGGTGGAGTCACACTCAAAAGTTCTTCCTGAGAAGTGCTTCCATCATTGAAATAAACGATTCTGTTCTCATTCGGGGTAAACCACGCTTCTCTATTGCTAGTACTGTCAATTTTAGGAATCATTTTATACGGTTCATTGAAAATATGTTCCAAGTCTATAGGAACTATGTACTCGAAAGATTCCTTCAAAGAAAGTTTGCTATCAACGTCAACCGAAACAACTGTTTTAGGGTATTTTTTTTCTTGAGCTCGTGAAAGTGTTGTCGCCATAAAAATCAGAGTTAATAAAGTTATGATTCGCATAATTCCTTATTTAGATATTACACGACAAAGCTATTAGTCTGTCTTTCGGCTACTGTTACCATTTGGTAATAAATCAGCTGAAACTGAGTTTTGCCATATTGCCCCCAACTTCCGGATAAGCACAATTGCACTTATCCAGTTCTATGTGAATTGATTTTGTGTTCGCCTTTTGATGGGTATTCCCCCGGATAAGCTCAAGTGCTCTGATTATACAAAATCACAACAGAACTCAGGCTTATCCGGCGGTTCGATCCCGTTACTCACTATTGAAGTTGGTAAAAAGGGGAAGCCTAATCGGTTTTCATGGAAAACTCTTAGGAAAAATTCAGGTATTAAGCGCTGTCCCATCGGGCCGTAGGCCCAAAACCTCATCAACTCAGCTTACTTAGTCCAAAGGCTGCTGCTGGGTGACGCAGTGGACCATGCCCCCATACTCGTAGAGGTTGCGGACGTCAATGCCCACGACGGTGCGGTTGGGATATAGGGTCTGGATGATGCCGTTGGCCACGGTATCGTTGGGGTCGTTGTAGTTGGGCACCAGGACGACGTCGTTGGCGACGTAGTAGTTGATGTAGGAGCCCGGAAAGCCGAGGTTCTGGCCGTTGGTTTTCACCACGTTATTTTGGGTCAAGGGGACTTGAAGGAAGGTGTAGGGATCGCCGTCTTTGTTGGTGGCGGCATACAGGAGGTCGATGTCGCTTTGCTGGACATCGTAGTTGAGGAGATCTGCGGGGCTCATGGTGACGATGGTGGTGTCATTGCCGAAGACGGCAAAACCATCGATGTGCTGGTCGGTGACTTCTAGGCCGGCTTGGCCTTCGAGCCAAATGAAGTGGGTGACTCCGAGGTATTGGATGAAGATGGATTCGGCATCGGCCCGTGAGAGGCCCGGGTTGCGGTTGTCATTGAGGATGGAGCTCTTGCAGGCCATCAGAGTTCCGTTGCCGTCGAGGACCACACTCCCCCCTTCGTTGATCATGACATCGTTCAGGTTGATGACTGGTCGGTTTTGTTCTTGGCCGATCTTGGCGGGGATGACATCGCAGTTGGCGTAGCCGAGGGGCTGACCGGAGAACCAGTCGTCTTTTTCACCCCAGGCGTTGAAGCCCCAATCTTGGATGACGAGGTTGCCTTGCTGGTCGTGTACGAAGATGGGGCCGCTGTCGCGGATCCAAACATCATCGGTTGGATGGATGTAGAAGTCGACATTATCAAGCGGGGTTCCGTTGGCGATCAGGAGGTTTTCGATACGCGTTTTATCAGTGTCGTTGTAGGCGATGATGTGAACTTTTTCACCGGATTGAAGGGCATCGGTCATGGCGACCCAGGTGGCGTCATTCTCGTTGCGGTAGGCGATGCCGAACTGATACTGGTGGGGCCATTGCAGCCAGGTGCCTTCATGGGGCCCGCTCTCTTCCGGCATGGTGTAGAGGATGCCGGTGTCGTCCGCTGGCGGGTCCTCTTCGGGAGTGCAGGCGGTGGTGAGGGCTGCTGTGATGGCCGTGGTACTTAGGGCCAGGATGAGGTTTAGGGGGTTCATGCGCATATCTCTTACAAGGTAACGAAATGGGATGGGGGTTTCGTTTAGTTTCCGCGGTCCATCCTTTTCCTAAACAACCAACGACATCAGGCTTTCAGATTAATCTGATATTGAATTCTCTTGGTTCTAATTATCGACTCTAAGGCTTCAAGAGTTAATAGTTTATATCCTAAAGATTCTGGATGAAGAGATACAAAACAGAACTTAAATTGACGCCCCATCAATCTCGCTAAGTCAAATTCGTTTTCAGTTGCTCCAAAAAAGAATCCTCGTGGATTATTAGGCAGTTTTTTCTTGGTGGTCTTCAATTCTATCAAAGTAATCTTGGACTTTTCCTCAACTTTGATAACGTTTTCTAGGCTATTATGCCCCTCGACTTGAACTAGGTCAAAAGCTCTGGAAAACTTCTTATCGATTTCCATTAATTCAAGAATACGCTTTCTACTTTCCTTGTCAGGGTAAATGAACGAACTCTCTGTACTTGTCAAAAAATGAATAGCCTCTTTCTCCGAGGTATTATTGCTATGCGTAATTGTATACGAATGTTTCCTTGCCATGTGCACTTTTAGAATTGACTTGAAACTAAAGTTATGGATTCAGAAGCCATTCGACTCCTTTTAGATTGCTCCCTCTGCTTGAAAGAACTCCTTCACTTGCTTATCGCTCCGTAGGAGCTCCTTGATATAGCTATCCATCTCTCCTGGAGAGTTGGCTTTGGTGGAAAGCTGCAGGGAACGGAAGGAACCATCGGTTTGCGGGGCGATGAGCACCACGCGGCCAATTCGAAGATCAAACAGGCGCATATTGACCAAGGCATAGGCGTTGTGATCGGCGGTTTCGAAGGCGATGAACTCAACGGGATTGGTCTTGGTAAGCACAAATCCTTCACCCGAATAATGCGGGTGGTTTCGGGAATTCACAAAGAGCTCCGCATGGCTGTATCCGTCGGCGGCGATGGAATCGGTCAGGACCACAATGGAAAAGAAGACCTGCGTCTGGGTCTGTTCCTCACCAAGAGCATACTGCATATTCAGATAGACGGCCTTCTTGTCGCCGATTTCAATTCCGCTCCATTCGCCTCCACTGGCTACGCCTTGGAATTCGTTGTTGGCCAGCTCATAATTCGGCACGGGAAAGGCGCCAACGGCCATGGGCTGAATGAGTGAGGGCGGGATTTGTTTGTCGACTTCGAGCAGTTCGGTGTTCCAAGTGGAGGCATCGTTCCGATGCTGGTTGTGGATTTGCTCTTGCTTGGGGTTCCAGTTGAGATTGGGTTGGGCAAAGGCGTTCATGGCCAATACGACCAACAGAAGGTTGAGTGTTCTTTTCATCAGGGTTTGGTTAGTGTTTCTGCGTCCGAACAGTCGGACGTTTCATGAAAAGACACCAGAATTGAAAAGAGGGTTGCCTGGGGGTGGGAAAAAGGCCGTTTGAAGCCTTCCTTCCTACTTCATCTCATTGACCGCGTCATCAATATCCTCGATAACCTCATAAATGATGGACACCACCACCTTCGATCTGTTAACCCCTTTCTGTCTTACAGTAATGAGTCGATGAGTCATATTAATGAACTCGTCATTTGTTCTTAAAGCATCGTAATCATTCGGAACGGCTGAATAGGGATCATCAATGCTTGTCCGAAGGAGCTTATTCGTGAGTGGGTAGCATACGTTCTCAGATATGGTCCATTCCACGCGGTCGTAGTCCTCCATCAAAAAGGCAAACTGACTATCGTAAATGGCAATGATTTTCTTTCTCAACGCCTTGTCACTAATGAGGTCCAGGCCTTTGCTTTTGAGGGATTCAAAGGTCGTGTAGGTCAAATAGGGGCTCGCCCAATTCGTAATCCACCCCAGTGCCGTTTTTAACTCTGGCGTTACTCCTTCGTTGTTTTCGAAGTTCTTAAGTATATATCGATAGCGATAGACGGTGGAGTCGTTTAAACTTATGGTCTCCTCGATCTCCTTTTTCGACTCCAAAAGGTCTTCCTTGATCCCTTCCAGAAGATCCTTTTCCTGGGCCCGATACTTGCGCTCCGCATTCCAATTATTGATCTGCAAGGCAATCAGGATTCCGATTACCACCAGTACGGTCTCACCAACAGCGTACTTCAAATAGGCACCTGTCTTCCCTTCGGCAAGCAAGCTCTGTTTAATTTTTCTGAAGAATCTAATCATAGGATAGCGGGTTCGTCTGGGTTACGCCAAGCCGAAATAAAAGCTCAGGATTCCGAGGGTATTAAAGACTCCGTGCAGGACCACCATAAACCAGAGGTCGTATTTACGGTTGTAAAAGATCAGCGAGAGCAGTGCTCCGGTGGTTCCCGCAACGAGCTGACCGGTGAGGCCTTGCTGCATGTGCATGTAGCCGAAAAAGCTGCTGAACAGGAGAATATTCAAGGCCAGGGGAATGGGACTGTCACCAAAGAACTTGACGAACTGGCGCATCAGGTATCCGCGGAAAATGATCTCCTCACCGAAGGCGGCTGTGGCCCACACGATGAGCATCCAGGTGATGGCGGTCGGGAGATCGCCCCGTACCTGATCCATACTGGAGTAATCAATCGGGATGCCGGTGATCCACTCCACCGTCGGAACTACGGCGAAGACGTAAACGACAAAGAGTCCGAAGGCCGTTAAAGGGGCTCTGACCAGGAGGTTTTTGGCATTGAATTGCTCTCGGCGGAATCCCAGGGCAGCCAGCGGCTTTCCAGAATACTCGATGGCGTTGGCGCCAATCAGGACCAGGGAAAGAATGATGTTCTCGAAGATGGTCCGCTGAATGGGACCGAAATACATAAATACGATTACCGCCACAGAGAGCAGCGGGACGATGATTTGTTTTGGGCTTAGGTTGTTCGGCAGGCTCATAGGGTCGCAGGTTTCGTTGGGGTGTTCGATGCCTCAAGATAGTGAATATGGACAGCTCGATTTACAGCTCGTAGACTGCGCCGTACCGCGCCACGCCGAAGCCCAGCTCCCCAACCCTTTGCGCCTCCTCGCTTTCGCCATGGGCCACCGGATTGGTGTGGTTGAAGTGAATGAAGATCACCTTGGCCTTTTCCTGCGGCTCGAGGTCCTTAAATAGCTCCAGACTCTCGATGATAAAGGGATGCGGAATCTGCGTGATGTCCCGATTGCCGATTTCCTCCCCGCTGTAAAAGGTAGCGTCGAGAAAGGCGTAATCCACCCGCGCGATCTCCTCGACAATGCTCCGCTCCCACTTGCTCCACTTATCGATGTCCGGAATAAAAAGCGCCGACTTATTCGGCCCCTCAATGCGGTACCCCACGGTCTCCGAAAACTCATCGCGATGCGGTACCTGCAGCGGCGTCACCCGCAGCTGCGGCGTAAGCTGTACGGGCTCATTATCGCTCAGCGCCTGCGGCGCGATATTCCCTGTCTCCACCAGTTGACTCCACGGTCCATTGCTTTCCAAAAAAGCCTTCATCCGCGGCATCGCGTACACGGGCACTTGGCTCGCATTCGTCGCCTCTTTACCCAAATACATCAGGCCCGTATAGTGTCCTATATGCGCATGGGTGAGAAAGATCCCATCGACCAGCTGGTTGGGATTCGCGACATCGGGCCGTGCCAGGTCCTTCATCTGGGCGGTGATGTCCGGCGTGGCTTCAAAGAGGTATTTCTTTTGATTGGCGTTATCCACAACACCTAAGCTCACCACTCTTCGCGTTTGGTCCGGGTTATCGAAGAGGTCCTTGCAGCAGTCCTTGGTGCAGCCAATTTGCGGCGACCCGGCATCTTGCATGGTTCCGAGGACAATGAGAGAAACGCCATCTGGGTCTAGCCTTGTCTTTTCCTCTGCTTTTGGGGTGCAAGCGATGGATAGGGACGTGATCAGACAAACGAAAAAGAGGCGCATGGTGCTAGTTCCAGAAGTTGAATAACCCCCAATATCCAAATCCTACCAATAAAAGAAGGTATTGCAGCTGATTAATGACCAAGAGGACCTTGGTCCAAGTTCTGTATTTGTCCGATTTCAACACCCTTACCGCATAGGCCGTGAGCGGCACAAACGCCAGCAAGAGAATGAAGGGTAAATAGGACGATGCACTGATCAAACTCGATGAGTAATGCTGGTAGGGCGCATCAAAATAGAAGATCGCCTTATTGGAAAAGAGGACGGCAGTGTAGCCGACCAAAAGGACGTTTAACAGGCCGATGGTTAATGTGATTCGCAGAGAAATGGGACTTCGTCTCAGCTGAGCGACAATCAAGACAAGGGCTATCAAAGCCAGGAGCGCGGCACTCAGGGCCAAGGCGATCCGCAGAGCAATGGTGTTCGATGGTGTCTTGTACGCCACCAGCCGCTCAAACTTGGCATTCCTGGGAAAGAGTTCGGGCACGTCTAGCACGTGATCGCCCTTCGCCAGCTCTTCGCTCAAATTAAAGGAAACGACCGTGTCGTAGTCGTGGTAGAAATACAAACTGACCTCCCCCTCTTGGGTATTCCAAATGGAGGTGAGCAAAGTTCCGTCTCCATTCCGCTTTCGGTCCACATGCATGGTGTCCGACAGCTCGCGACAGAATTCTAATGAAGTGCTCGTTTCCCGTGCGCTCAAGAAGTCCTGCCCGTTGCGAAATCGATCAAGCTCTCTGGCGTCTTCAACCGAGGTAATTGAAGGACAAAAATTAGCCAAGACGTAGTTTGGATCCGTGCCTATGGTCAGGCTGTAGGGCTCTACAACCAAGTAATTCCCGGCCGTATCCACGTAGATGAAGACATCGTGCAGAAAGCGGCTGTGGTCATACTGCTCGATGTACCTCTTGACCTCATCAACCGTAGCACAGGATTGCAGGATGCCGGTGAGGTAGTCCGCCTCATCTGTGATCTTGAGTCGATCCGGAAAGGCGTTTTCTCGCTCCGGATGGTACGAGGTCAATCGAGAGAAAACGAGGCCTTCCGTATTCATTCCGGACTGTGGTGTTGTTCTTCCGCCACTCACCTCTCGGGCTCCGGTGAACGCCGCGCCGTATTGATCGGCGCTTGGCGCATTCACGAACCATATTTTGGAGGTGGTCAGCCAGGCATCATGGTTGCAGCCCACCATGGTTTTCCCGTCTACGGTCACCTTGTACATACTGCAGGCATGGGTCTCGCTTGGACTTAGCATGAGCACAAAGAGAACAGCCAGTAGGGTTGGCTTTAGGTCAATAGGTTTCATGTTGGTCAAACGGCGCTTGGTCGAACTTAATTGCTGCACAGTGTCCCTGATTGACTAGAATGCCTCCACAATGAGTAGCCCCTCCTCTTCTGCACTGAGCTGTGCTTGAAGCTCACCTTGAGCGTTCCAATAGGCTGATTGTCCGGCGCCGATGAAGTCGGCCATGGGGCCAATACAGTTGGCCATAAGAACCTGGAGGTTCAGCTTTTTGGCCATCTTGGGGAAATACGCGTACGATCGTTCGATGTCTTCCTGTGTCTTGGCGGTACTGGCCAAGTACAGTTCAGCACCGAGCTCGAGGGCTTTCGTGTTGTGCGAGGGCTGCATCGACTCATAGCAAATGGCCGGGGCCAGTTTGCGACCTTGAAGGTCAAGCATGACTTGGTGGTCGCCCGGCACAAAGTAGGGTACTTCGTCTTTAAAAAGCAGCTGCTTGGCGTAGGTGATGGGCTCTTGGCCTGGTTGGAAGATGAAAAGGGCGATCTGGACGCCTTCTTTTGTTCTCAGCGGTGCACTAAGGGCCACGGTGAGTCCCCCGGAGGTGCTAAGTTGCGAGAAGATTTGGAGTCGAGGGTCATCGGCCCGTAGGACCAAAGCGTCGGCAAGCTCAGGCTCGTAGCCCGTCAAGGAGAGCTCTGGGAATAGGAGGAATTGTACTTCCTCGGAGGTTGCGCGTTCGACCCAAGACACATGCTGCTCGATGTTTCGAGCGATGTCGCCCGGGGCAGGTTGTATTTGAGCGGTGGCAATGCGCATGGGGTGGAAAGACAACGGCCCGCAGGGCCTAAACCCCGCGGAACCGAATTAAAAGTTTAGAAAAAGGTACGCTGATTATAGTTTGCGAACGCAACGAACGGCAATAGCGGCATTCTCCTCTGGAAGGCTTCGACGAAGGTGGGATCCAATTGAATTCCGCCCCATTAATGACAGCTCGAAGCAACCTTGGCCGTCGGCCATGGCCAAATAAGTGGTAATAAATGACTTACTGGGATAAGTCCCATTTGCTCTGCGGTAGCCGCTTCCCAATGCAGCAAACTTCCGGGAAATATGTAGCTCCGTACCATTCTTTTTAGCACTCTTGCGGTCCTTGGTCAACACCTCATCGGTAATGGTATAGACATTGTGTATTTCCGTTTCGGTACCTTCAAAGAATATCTCCTGCCACTCCTCATAGCTAGGGATGTGCCAGCCTTCAGGAGCGAGCCCTTTTTCGGAAGTTACGGCCGCTGGGTTGTAGAGGTTACCACCACCCATTTTTTGAAATTCCTTCATGTCGTTGTACATGGCATACATGGGTTCATTGTTTTGAATCCCAGCTTCCCATTTCTTCCAGTTCGTCGTCTTGGAGAGTTTTTCACCGTTCTGAAATTTGGTCGTGCGTAGGTTTTCTGCCATGATTAAATACCCGTTGTGTTCGAAGATGGCGTACTCGTTTCCATCTGCGTCTTTTACGGTTGGTTCATCCGCTTTTTTGGAAAAGGAGAAAGAAAGGGCAGTAGCCAAAGTGACTACAAGAAATAATCTAAGCTTCATTGCTATTGGGTTAATTAATTATCGAGGAAAGACTATAATGTACAGGTCATTACCGTTGCCTTCAGTCAGGTCAAAACGGTAGGTTCCTTCACCACTGGGAAGGTTGTAAGGTAAGGTTGCGATACCACTGGATTGATTGGCATCTAAAACACTCATGGTGTAACATTTTTTACCAGAGGAACCTCCGGAGAATTGAGGCTTCAGACAAACCTCTTGGGTGCCTTTGGCAAAATTGATGATCCATATGCCGATGAACTGGTGATGCATTCCATTAGCTTCAAAGGTGATGCTATTGCTCGTGGGAACACCATCATATAATGTGTATTTGTTGAAGCCATCAATCCCTATGCGCGCTTTAACTTGATTAATGACATAGTTGCGGTTTTCTGTTCCAGCCGAGCTATTTCGCGAGAAATCAAGACCATTTTCTTCACGGGTATTCCCTCGACCCACATAAATACCGTGTTCCCAGTTCCCGTACTTGACCGTGCTGCCATCAATATCGAGCCGTCCTCGTTCACCATGAGGCAAGAAGTTCTCATCCACAGGGCCAACATATAGCGTATCTCCTTTCCATATGGACATTTGCTGGTAGCTGGGCTTATGGTCCCTCAGCAGAATATCAATTCGGATTCCTTCCAGATCATTGTGAAGGGATGCGTAGCCTTCTTCTCTATAAGTAAAAGCCCCATCCTTCCAATCAATTCGTCCCTCGTAGTAGAGGCCCTCCTCAAAAACGAGCTTACCCTCAGCGGATTGAAATTCTCCCTCTTCCGAGAAGGACGCCTCAGCATCAACGCCGTTGCCGTAGATGGTTCCCGATCTAAAAGCATGAAAGTCGTCAATTACCCCAGTGTAATACACCTTGTATTCAGGTAAGTAAAAGTTGGTGGCCTTTGCAAGATCTCCCGATTGATATTCAACGAAAAGATATTCGCGAAACTGGTCGTTCTCAAGTTTGAGCGCAGCGGGTCCCCAGAGCAGTCCTTCGTAGTGTGTAACGAACATAGTGTCTCCAGAGCTCTTGGTAACCAATCCTTCTCCATGGGGATATCCATTCTGAAAACCGCCCTTATACTCCACTGTGCCATCGGCATACTTTGCGGTCCCTTGACCGGATAGGCAATCCCCTTCTACACAATTGACTGAAGACGATTCCGAACTGGGAAGAGCAAAAAATGCCTCTCCAGGTTCGTTGTACCAACCTATTTTCTTCTGGTGATATTCATCCTTGGCCAGGGCTCCTTCGTCCAAGGACGCCAGGCTCTGAAGAGAAGAAGTAAAGTCGAGAAGTGATTGCCTATCGTTCGGTTGTGCATGCAATCCTATTGCGAGGCAAAAGCAAACAAGTAAACATGCAAGAGGTCGGGGCCAGCCCAAACACAAAAGATTCTTCATAGGAGGATTTGAAGAGTTTCATATTCGTTCAGGTGGGATTCCGAAAATAGGAAAATTTGTTAAATAAACTAGGCCCTAATTCACTGGTGTATGCTCCGTCAAATAACGCAGCAAAAGCTCATCCAAATGGCGACGCGTTCCGGGTCCTTCGTAAATGCCATGAGATCGGTTCGGGTACACCATCAGGTCAAAGGCCTTGTTCTGCTTCACGAGTTCGTTGATGAGCATTTCAGCGCTTTGGTAGTGCACATTATCGTCCGCGGTTCCATGAATGACCAGAAGGTTTCCTTCGAGGTTCTTGGCGTAGGTAATCGGTGAGCCCGCAATGAAGTCCTCCTCATTCTCTTGAGGCAGCCCCATGTAGCGCTCTTGGTAAATGTTGTCGTAGATGAGTTGATTCGAAACCGCAGCTACCGCAATGCCTGTTTGGTAGATTTCGGGATACTGGAACAATAGATTCAGCGTCATGGAACCTCCTCCACTCCAGCCCCAAACGGCTACGCGATCGTTGTCGAGATACGGGAGTTTCAACACTTCTTTGGCCGCCATCGCTTGATCGCGCACGTTGATCTGACCGATTTTGCGGTAGATGCTCTTGCGCCATTCGCTGCCTTTGAGACAAGGTGTACCGCGATTGTCCATGCTGATGAGCACATAGCCCAGCTGGGTGTACATCGCGTTGGTCAGGCTCGTTTGACCGTCGACGGCCACTTGGCCCCAAGGCTCGCCGTAGACGTAGAACAGTACCGGATAGGTCTTGGTGGAATCGAAATCATGAGGTAAGAGCATCCGCACCTCCACATCAATCCCGTCTTCCGTGGTCACCTTGGTCCAGCGCACTTCGGGCATGGCCAGCGTACTCAACTTTTGGGCGTAGGCCTCATTGTCCACCACAGTCCATATGGTTCTGTGGTCCGGAAGACTCACAAAGCGCACCGTGCGCACCTCCGTAGAACTCTGATGAATGTGCACAGCGTACTTCCCATTCGGGGCCATGTCGTAGTTGTTGATGCCCGAATACGCCTGCGGCGTGATGCGCTCCATCCGCCCTTTCCCCTTCAAGTCCGCGCGGTACAAATAGCGCTGAGTCGGATTGTCCGGAGAGGCCATGTAGTACAAGTACTTGCTGGTGACGGCTCGCGTTGATGCCACGTCATACTCCGAAGGCGTGATCAAAGTCTTCTTCCCTGAGGCGATGTTTACCTTGTACACATGTCGCCAGGCGTCGTTTTCGGTCATGCGCAAAAAGGCCTTGCCACCGTCCACAATGGGCAGGTCGTTATTCCCCCAGTTATTGGCCGAGATATCCGGATAGCCCAAGTCCACCCAGGTGTCCTCAGTCTCGGTGTAGACCAAGCGCATGCTGTTGTCCGAGGGCGTGTAGGCCCAGACTTTCAATTCGTTTTGGTGGCGATTCATTTGCTGAATCAAGAGTAAATCGCTGTTCACCCACTGCATTCCTGGAATGTAGTTCTGTACGGGATCGCCCTCAAGCGGCACCCAAGAAATCTGTCCATCGACCAGGTTGATCATTCCAATACGGGCCGATGACGGGTCTTGACCCACCTTCGGATACTGCACAGGTATCAGCTTGGAATAAATGGAGTCGGTATTGTTGATCATGTAGAAGGTTCCGATGCTCGAGGCATCGAGCTGCCAGAAGGCCAAGCGGTCGTTCGCCGAATTGACCATGAAGCCGTCGCGCTTGCCAAATTCCTCTTCATACACCCAATCAAAGGTACCGTTGATGATGTCGACGGAGCCATCTGTAGTGAGTTGATCTATCGTGCCGGAGGCAAAATCCTCACGGTAAATATTGAACTCGTGAACGTAGTACACTTGTGTATTGTCGCTCGAGAACTTGGCGAACATCAGCGACGATGGGGCCAAGGAAGCGCCCAACTGCTTGAGCTGCGAAGTCGTCAAGTCATAGACCCAATAATCGCCCTTGGTATTGGAGCGCCATACCCGTTTCGAATTCGTGAAAATCAACACCTTGGAGCCGTCCGGGGACAGCGTGAAACTTTCGACCCGTAAGGGTCCGTCTTCGGCTTGAAGGGCCTGTGTGGGAACAAAGACAGAGCCCTCCTGCGTAGCACTCTTGTATTTCATCAGCTGGGTGCCTTCTTCCGTACGCTCAACAATGACGTAGCTATCCCCGTCGTCGATCCACTGAATGGACTCCTCATAATCCTGCCGAAACTCGCCCGAATAAATGCGGTCCAGGGTCAAAATGGGGTCTTGGGCCGCCACAGTGAGCGTGGCAAAGACAAGGGTCAAAGCGGCAAGGGCCTTCAGTCGAATCTTCATGAGATGGGGTTTTAAGGAACCCCAAGGTAAGAAATGTCGAGCCCCGCACTTGCGGCCTTAGAAGAACTTGCTCAATTCGATAAATCGAACTATTATTGTACTTATAGTTCGAATTCGATCATGAAACACTTCGGAGCCCTCAAATATCTACCGGTTTTTGTCCTCCCCGTTCTGACCTGGTATAGTTTCAACATCCACGGGTGGGCCACCTTCCTGCCCTTCGTTTACGTCTTCGGGTTCATCCCGCTGCTGGAGCTCTTCCTCCCCGCCGACGCAACCAATTTCAGCACAAACGAAGAAAAATCTCGGCTCGATAACCTGCTCTACGACGCCCTGGTCTACCTCACTCTCCCCGTCCAACTCTTCACCCTCGGCTACTTCCTCTTCTCCCTGCAAGAGGTCGGCCTCGCCCCGCTCGACATCGCCGGGCGCGTCCTTTCGATGGGTCTCTGCTGCGGCATCCTCGGCATTAACGTGGGCCACGAACTGGGCCATCGCCGCAAACGCTACGAAACCTGGATGGCCAAAATCAACCTGATGACTTCGCTCAACATGCACTTCATGCACGAGCACAACATCCACCACCACTCGGCGGTCAGCACCCCGGAGGACCCGGCGTCGGCCCGTTACGGCGAGCCCGTCTTCGCCTTTTGGATTCGCTCCATCACCGGTGTTTACGCCATGGCCTGGAGGCTTGAAGCTCAGCGCCTACGGCGCAATGGTCACCGCTTCCTCTCCTTCCACAATCAAATGATCACGGACCACCTCATCGAAGGCGCCCTCCTCCTCTTTATCGGGCTCTACTTCGGCTTGCCCACCCTCGGTTACTTCCTCATCGCCGCCCTTCTCGGCCACCTCCTCCTCGAGACGGTCAACTACGTGGAACACTACGGCCTCGTTCGCAAGAAAAAGGGCAACCGATACGAAACGGTCACCCCTCAGCATTCCTGGAACTCGGATCACGTCGTCGGGCGCATCCATCTCTTTGAGCTATCGCGCCATTCCGATCATCATTTCCGCGCCGGTCGCAAATACCAGATTCTGCGCCACATGGACGAATCGCCTCAGATGCCTACCGGTTACCCAGGGATGATGATCCTCTCCTTCTTCCCGCCCCTCTGGTTTGCCATCATGAACCCCCGCGTTCGTGGCATTCAAGCCCAACAAGAACTACCCCTTAGCGCCTAAACCGTGGATTACGACTACATCATCGTAGGCAGTGGCTTCGGCGGATCGGTCAGCGCACTTCGGCTCTCTGAAAAGGGCTACAAGGTGCTGGTGATCGAAAAAGGCAAATGGCGCGAGGGCAAGGACTTCGCCAAGAACAACTGGGACTTCAAACGCTGGCTGTGGCTGCCTTTCTTCAAGTGGCACGGCATCATGAAGCTTACCATCACGCGCCACATCAACATCCTTTCCGGCGTTGGGGTTGGCGGAGGTTCCCTAGTTTACGCCAACACCCTACCCGTCCCCAAAAAAGCCTTTTTCTCCACCGGTAGCTGGGCCAAGCTTCGGAACTGGGAACAAGATCTGGCCCCGCATTACGATACCGCCCTGCACATGCTCGGCGCTCAAAAGAATCCAGCCCTATTCGACGGCGACAAGGCCCTCCTTGAAGTGGCCCGCGAGATGGGGAAGGAAGACCAATTCTCCCCGACCAACGTGGCTGTTTACTTCGGCAAACCGAACGAAACCGTTCCTGATCCATACTTCGACGGCAAAGGCCCAGAACGCACTGGATGCAATTACTGCGGCGCCTGCATGACCGGCTGTCCCAACAATTCAAAGAATACCTTGGACAAGAACTACCTATACCTAGCGCAACAGCTAGGCGCCGAGATCTTGGCCGAAAAAGAAGTTACGGATGTCTCGCCCCTAGGGCCAGAGGACGGCTCTCAGGGCTATGCAGTGACCTTTAGAGACAGCACGCGCTGGATCAAACGAACCCGGACCCTAAAGGCCAAGGGCGTGATCTTCTCCGGTGGTGTCTTGGGTACCTTGAAGCTCCTCTTGAAACTCAAGCGCAGCACCTTACCTCGGCTATCAGACCGTATCGGTCAGGATATCCGCACCAACAACGAAACCCTCATCAGCGTCTCCTCTCTGGATCCCCAAATTGATGCCTCTCGCGGCGTCGCCATCGGAAGTATTCTGGAGACGGACGAAAACAGCCATTTGGAAATCTGCCGCTACGGCGACGGCTCCGATGCGTGGAAACTCACCCATCTGCCCCACAGCGCATCCAAGAATCACTTGGTTCGCTACGCCAACATGACTCTGGGTTTCCTGAAGGCACCCGGTGCCTACCTCAACATCTACTGGCGAAACAGCTGGGCCAAGAAAACCGTGGTCCTGCTCTTCATGCAGACCTTGGACAGCACCTTGACCTTCGGGCGCTCTCGCTTCGGCGGACTAACGACCAAAATGGGTTCCGGCAAGAAGCCTACCCCTTACATTCCGGAGTCCATTGAACTTACCGAGAAGTACGCCGAGAAAGTCAACGGAAAGGCGAGCTCCTTTGTGACCGAAGCACTCTTCGGCATTCCCGCCACAGCCCACATCTTGGGCGGCGCCGTCATGGGTGATAGCCCAGAGAAAGGTGTCATCAACGAACGGAACGAGGTCTTTGGCTACGAAAACATGATGGTCATCGACGGCTCCATGATCTCGGCCAACCCAGGCGTAAACCCTTCCCTATCCATTACCGCCATTGCCGAACACGCCATGGCTCAAGTACCGGAAAAAGCGGTGAGTAAATCCTTTATCTTTTAAGTCGCTATGGGAAGAAAAGCCATCGACAGACCGCGGAAAGCACTGACCCCGAAAGCCGAAATCTGGGTACGAGAACTCGTGCCTCTACTTCAAGACAAAGACCTGAGTCAGCTGACCCTTGATGACCTGAGCGATCTGATGGGCAAGAGCAAGAGCACCATCTATTCGTATTTCTCCACCAAGGAAGAAATCTACCACACCAGTGTTCACCTGGTGCTAAAAGACATTTCCGCAGCCATCTCGATGGAAAACCTCGCCGCCAATGATATGGAGCAGGCCCTGCGTTACATGCTCCTCAACATCAGCCTTGGAATTGAAGGGATATCCATAAGCTACTTGGAGCAGCTCAAAGACCACTTCCCGGACATCTGGGCCACCATTGAAGAATTCACCGGACAAGTACGCTTCCTACTCGAAAAGATCTATGAAAAAGGCATGGAGCAAGGCTCGTTCAAGCGCTTCAATGTTTCCCTGCTGACTGCATTGGATCACCACTTCGTGCTGAACATTATGACCAACGCCAGCACCTTCAGCGACCAGGGTCTTTCTCTTAATGATGTGGTGACCGAGTACCTCGAACTTCGCTTGAGCGCGCTCAAGAACGATTGAGCCTATTCGTCGAGCACATCGCTCCGTAGGAGCTCCCAAATACTATTTTGAAATTGATCTTTGAAGATCTTGAAATGTCCAATGTCTTTCACCCCAAACTCGGCTGGCACTAAGTGCCGGTATTTGACCTCGGCTTTGCTGTAATTTGCATACAACCATTCCACTGCGGCAGGTGGAGCAAAGCGGTCGTTTTCGATGCTGTAGGCTGAAACCTGACCTTTAAAATGATCGAAGTTGGTTTCCTCCCGCGGGAATTCGCTCAAAAAATAGTCTGGGCTGTTGCACCAGCGCGTCCATTGTTTCGCCATCCTTTTGGGGAGGTTTTCCATTCCGGTCACATTCTTCGAGGGCAGATATCCGAAGAGGTTGCTGAGGCCAGGAATGAGCACCTTGAAATTGAACCACATTTGGCGCCGACCTTTTCCGCTCCAGTGCTTCCAATAGCCGGACTGGGCCGCGACGAAAATGATGCGCTTGACTTGATCGGGCTGCTTCGTGAGCGAAATCATTTGGCCGCCAATGCTGTGTCCCATGAGGGCGATGGGCACACCCGGATTGTGCTCTATGGCATAGCCTACTACGCTAGCCAAATCCTGACGGGACCAGTCGGCCGCATTGTTGGAAAAGGCCGACATCTTGCGGTCACGAGACTTGCCGATGCCTTGGTAGTCAAAGGTGATGGTGGTGACCCCTGAGTGCTGCATGTACTGAGCAAACTTGGCATAGAATCCTTGAAGGACTCCAGTGGCGGAGGCGATGACGAGGATTGCTTTGGGTTCCTCTGCGCCAAATACGGTAGCGACCAGTTGATGGTCGTGGGCTTGAATGGAAACGACTCGTGTACTCATCGACCACTAAGATAGTAGGAGATAGACCACTCCTACAATCACCAGGATGGAAATGAGGTTTAACCAGAATCCGGCGCGCATCATTTGCCGCACGGTGACGTAGCCACTTGAGTACACTACCGCGTTAGGAGGTGTGCTGATGGGCATCATAAAGGCACAGCTTGCGGCAAGTGTGACCGGAATAGCCAGCAGTAAGGGATCAACACCCGTGCTTTGTCCTATGCCTATAACCACCGGAAGTAAAACGGTGACGAGGGCCACGTTGGACATCACTTCCGTGGCGAAAAGGGCCAGTGCGGTAAGGGCCAACATAAGCACTAGTGGTGAGGTATTGACGTGCTCGGCTACGTAGTTCCCGATGGAGCTGATGATGCCCGCCGTATCGAGTCCTTTGGCCAGGGCAAGCCCACCACCGAAAAGGAGCAGAATCCCCCAAGGAAGCCTTTGAGTGGACTTCCAGTCGAGGACGAATTCACCCTTTTTCAGGTTGACCGGGACGGTGAACATGAGGAGTCCACCGAACATGGCGATGTTGGTATTGTTGAGCACGCGCTGACCGAGTAGATCGTTCAGTGGAGCGGCAAAGACCCAGAGGAAAACTGTGATGGCGAAAACGATGAGGACGGAGCGTTCGGGCTTGCTCATCGGGCCGATTTCGGTCCAACGCTTGGCTATGAGTTCTTTGACGCCAGAGATTTCATCGCCCCGTAGGGGATAAATAAATTTGGTCAAGAGGTGGTAGGTGAAAAACAGCAAGAGGGCTCCGACGGGAAGTCCGAAAAGCAGCCATCGCGCGAAGGGGAAATCGGTGCCGTAGGCCTCGAGGTAGTACCCGGCAAAAACGATGTTGGGCGGGGTGCCGATGAGGGTCATGGTTCCACCAATATTGGCGGCATAGGCGATGCCCAGCATCAGTAAGAGTTTAAATCGCTTCAGGAGTGTTTCATCCGTGGTTTGTTCTTCCAAGAGCTGAGTAACCGAAAGACCAATGGGCAGGAGCATCACGGCCGTCGCGGTATTGGAGATCCACATGGCCACGAGGGCTGTGGCGATCATGAAGCCCAGGATGATTTGCCGCGGACGGGTGCCGGTCAGTCGAATGAGGCCAAAAGCAATGCGCTCGTGGAGTCGTCGCTCCTCCATGGCCAAAGCGATGATAAAGCCACCCAGAAATAGAAAAACGATAGGGCTGCCGTAGGGCATGAAGGTTTCCTTGAGCGGCAAAATGTCCAACGCCGGAAAAAAAACCATCGGCAAAAGGGCCGTGATGTAAATGGGCAAAACTTCGAGGATCCACCAGATGAGCATCCAAGTGGCAACGGCCAACACGTTGTTGACGATGGCCGTGTCAAAAGGCCTCAATAAGGCAATGGCCCCGAAGGCCAACGGACCTGCAAAAAAACCGATGCGCTGCAGCTGGGTGATGGCTATAATTTATTTGGTTCGTTCAAACACAAAACCATCCACCTCAAAAGCAGTCGCACTGTCGCCTTCCAAACTGAAGTTGTAGAGCTGGCCATCCTCTTCACTGAAGAACATGGTATCGTTTTCGGGCTTGATCAAGTAGGTAAACTCAAAGAAGTCGGCGGACACTTCAAGAGCACCGTCCTTCACTTCAAAATAGGCCTCCCCAAAGCGTTCGAAGTAATACGTTCCAGCAAAACGGCTGAGCTGTTCGTCGGTCTGCGGGGTGATGCTGCGCATGGTCGGATCAATTCCGGGTAAGCCGTACTCTTCGGCCAAGGCCAAATAAATCTCCGGGATGATGTCTCCGTTATCCGAATTGACAATGACGACTACGGCAATGGCCGTATCCTTCCAAGCGGCCATTCGGCTACGGAATCCTTCATCGGCCCCACCGTGCCCAAAGAGGTGCTCCCCAGAATAAGGACCGAGCCCCCATTCTTCAAAACCGGGTTCCAGCATTTCGTTGACGGTCTCAGCCTTCAACAGGCCATCTTCTTGGCTCTGGTAAATGCGCTGCATTTCAGCGAGCCATTTGACCAGTTCACTTGGAGTGGTCCACAATCCGGCCGCAGCCATTTCAGGATAAATGGGCCACTTCCCTTCCACTTCATCTCCATTGTAGCGATAACCGGTGGCAGCCAAGTGATGCTTGTCTTCAGTCAGCGGGTTCTCGTAAGTACTAACCGTCATCCCCAGTGGATCGAGTACGTGCTCTTGCATGAGGTCGGGAAAACGAGCACCATCGATGTCCTCGAACATCTGCTGCATAATGGTATAGCCACCCCCGCTGTACTGCCAACTTTCACCGGGCTCCTTGTACACGCGAACCGAATCGGTGTTCCCTTCGCCATCGAGCACCTGAGGTACCGTCGGTATGGTATCTCCTTTATCGTATCCAGGGAAACCCCAAACGGTCAATCCAGCGGTATGGTTGAGGATTCGGCGGGTCGTGACTTTTTCATTCTTTGTGAATTCATTGTCCGGTAAATGCCAACTGGTCAAGTAATCGTTGACATTGGCATCCAAATCCAGACGACCTTCTTCCATCAATTGATGAGCTCGCGTGGCCGAAACCGGCTTACTCATTGAGGCGGCCAGGAGCAAGCTCTCGGTGGTCAGCTCGCGGTTTTCCGAACTGTCTGCCATTCCATAGGCCTTGGCCCACTCGAGCTCCCCATTCACAGCGACCGCAATACTGACGCCCGGTATGCCATAGTCTTTGATCCGCTCTTCAATATTGAATCGCTCCGGTTCTACCCCTTCGATTTGAACGCGAGCCATGAGGCCATTTTCAATGCGTTCTACTTTGGCATCAAGGTCAGATGTAGGAGCTTCTGAGGTACAAGAGGCCAGAAGCCCTATTGCTACGAATCCTAGGAAAATACGTTTCATTTAGTCTTGGTTTTTCTTGGTGGGAATCACAAAGTAAACGCCGATACCTACCGTGAAGGCCTGGGGCTGGTACGATCGAAGAGCAACTACAGGATCCAATTCCAGTGCGGTATAATCCACACCTTCAATGGTCTGCTCTTCCATACTGGTGAACATAAACTGACTGTTGAAGGAAATCCCGACAATTTTGTGGACCTGCCAATTCAATCGGATTCCCGGAGTAAAGGCGACTCCTTGAGCGGATGCGACATCCGTCGCGTAATGACGGGTGGTAAAGTTTCTGGAATAAACGAGTTCGTCTCCAGGGATCAGCAACTCCATATATCCGATGTAGAAACTAGGCTCCAAGCCAATGTTCGGTGCTAATTCAAAATCATAAGACACCCCGATTTGACTTCCGTACGCCAAGTAACCTGCACGGCGCTCCAAATAGCTCGTTGTGGATGTACTGGTTAAGGAACTGGTCAATGCGGTTTTATACGTCTCGTGATCACGGCTGAATCCGGCCGTATAGAAGCGAATTCCTATCCCGAGTTTCCCAATGAAGTACTTGGTCGTCAAATCGCCCGTATAGGCGTACTCCGAGAACCCATTGACATCATTGATTTGATCGGACCCAGCAAAGTCACCGGTGCTGGCCCCGCCATTGCTGTTGAGTTCGATGCGCCAGGAGTTCTGGCCAAAAGCGGTGGCACTCAAGGCCAGGGCAAAGGTGAAAAGGAGGAATTTTTTCATGATCTGGGGTATTTATCTTTTGGCTTTAAGCCGTTCTATTTCATTTTCGATGGCAGCCATCAATTCTTTGGTGTCATCTATAGCCCAAAGATAGTTGAAGACCTTATGTCCTCGACTACCAATAATGTACTGCAGCTCCTTCTTGAACTGTTCATCGTCCAAAAGCTCGTCGTAGTGAACGATTTGGTGATAGTGCATTCGAGTGCTGTCTTGGCGATCGCGGTGTACCCGATAATAGACACTGTCGCTGAGTATGAGATACTTGTCCTGATAAGGCTTCGCCATTTCTAAAAACCGCACGGATCGATGCTCCCTTCCCAAGCCGACGATCCTCGGATTGATCAATTCGTAGACAAAAGTGATGTCTTGCCTTAAAGAGTCATTGCTGAGCACTTGGAACCCCGCAGATTGTAGGGCCGTATATCCAGAAACACGTGGAAAATACTGATCGTCGGCTCCTAATCTCAACATGTATTTCGTGGTCAGCTCATTTTCGGATTCCCGATTCATAATATGGTCACGTAGGGCTCGAGTCATGTCCTGGCTCTCTCTAATAACCTCTAAGCCCGATTCCAAATCGTATAATGAAGCACGCAGGTCCTCGTGAATCTCCTCGAGCAGCTTAATCTCCAAGTCCCGCTCTTTTCGATCACTGTTCCAGTTGTTCAGGGCCAAGGCGATCAATATCCCGATGACTACGAGCAGTATTTCACCGACCGCATAGGTCAGGTATTGGCCGAGCTTGCCCTCGGCAAGTAATTTTTGTCTGAGCTTCCGAAAGAATCGAATCATTCGCTCTGAGCGTTTTCCGGTCCGGCATAGAGGACATCGATCCGTAGGATCCGAACATCTTCAATGGGCCGGTCCAGTGAATCGGTAGCCACCGCGGCTATGGAATCCACAACATCCATCCCCGAAGTGACCTCTCCAAAAACCGTGTAGTTCTGATCCAGAAATGGCAGACCGCCTTCGGCGCGATAAACCGCTCGGTGCTCCTCGGGAATGACGTAGGGATCAAAATCGACCTCCTGTTCTTGAATGGCCATGAGGGTATCGTACATGGCAACAAAGGTCTCCAAGTCTTCGGCGTTCATGACTTTGCGCGCAGAATCCAACCACATTTCGTTTCCCGGAGCATGTAAAGCGTGGTACTCCCCGAGCCAACCGTTCAATCGCTCTTCGTTGGCGTCAATAATACTGTCGACGACTGGTCCGGATTGAACAATGTAAAATTGCCAAGCGCTGGAAGCAAAGTCAGGATGCCAACCGCGAGCTGCACCAATGGCGCCGCGTTTATGAAAAAGGTCGGGGTGTATTTCGGCGGGAACCAATCCCTCGCCACCACTGCCCAATCCTTCTCCAGGCGCCGCATTCTTGCTTTCCGGGTCACCTCCTTGGACCACGAATTCATCGATCACTCGGTGGAATAAGAGGCTATCAAAAGATCCCGCGAAGGCTTTCTCTACAAAATTGTCGCGGTGAAGTGGGGTCTCGTTGTACAGCTCAAACTCGATATCACCGTACGTGGTTACCATCAGGAGCGTCGCCCGTTCAGGGGTCTTTTCATCTGATGAAGTCGAGGTTGGAGAACAAGAAACCAGGAGCGTAATCAAGCACAAGCTCAAAGCTTTTCGAAGCAGCATGAGGGTAGGTTTTAGACCTACAATCTACTCAATTTGCCCCGATTCGCCTGCTTAGCAGTCGTCCTCCTTATCGCGTTCGTAGGTCAATTGGACTACGTCATCGAACCAATTGTTCCAGGAGTTCAACTGATCTGCAGCATCCGCTCCAAAGGGCCCGGAAGCGACTTGAAGCTTGACCGCTCCATTTTCGGCACCCATCATCAAGTACTTCTCGACGTAGTAAATCCCTCCGAAATCGTAGTCGATTTGCATGTACGTCTCTGGCCATAATGCTGTAATGGTTCCCGTGGCGACTTCTACGCTATCCACATATACATGAACTCGAGAGCCCTGTTTATAGTCACTGACAGCATGAGCGCCCGGAGCGAAGTGATTGCCCAAACGGCTCGAGTACTGATGGCCCGTAATCACATTCCAAAGAGACTTCGTGGTTCCGCCCATTTCAACTTCTCTGAAGAAGAAGGGCGTGGCGCCTTGATTGGCCAATTCCATAGGATTGAGAAAATCCACTTCATCCAGCCAAGCCGATCCATTCCCCCCGTTCACGTAACGAAAACCCACGACCGAGTCACCGGCCACAGCGAGGCCCTGAATCACCACGATCAATTCGTTCTTCCGCGTGTGCTTATTGTAGTATCGGGCCAAACGAGGTAAGCCCAGGTCGATGGGCTTGGCATCGGGATACTCGGAAGTATTGATGTACATCAAGGACGTACCATTGCGAGTTTCTTCCTTGGTCGGCAGCCGGTCCGTCACGACCTTCACGGAGCTCAAGTCCGACACGTCCACCGGTGGAAACCCGGTTAAGTTATCTGGACAATACCATCCGCCGTAGGAGTGATGCTCTGGTCGCTCCACATCGGACATAGGGTCCATATAGGCGGCCTCTGTCGCTTCAGGCGCATCCGTCTCTGAACTTTGAGTCGATTCGGTGGCCGGCGTATCTGGACTGCTGCAACTGGCGAGTGAACAGAAGGCAGCGAACGTAAGGAGTAAGTAAACTTTTTTCATGGTTGAGGTTTTGATGGTGGCAATGTAGAAGAATTCCACGCAATCGAATCCTAACCAATTGTTAAGGAGAATCTTAACGATTGTTAATGCGTCGTTTTTAGAGGGAGGAGCGGTGGGGAAAGCCAAGCACAGCGAACCAAGCAATGTGAGAGATCGAGGCGTTCGCTGTGCAGGCGTGTGTTCATGACCGTTGAAGGTATAGCTTCAACTTCTATAGTAAAGATCTGGAACACACAGCACACCGACGATAAGCCCGGTTGCAAAAACGATCACTGACGTTTCCTACTCGTCCATTGGGTTGTTTCCTTCGGGGTCATTGTTCCCGAATAATCTCCTTCTAAAGCGGAACAGCAGGTATGCAAAGAGGACTCCGAATAGTCCAATGATGAATTCAGCTCCATCGTCAATTACTGAAGTCACAATCTTATCTAAGGCGTCCCAAAGGCTGGTAATGTAATTGACGCGTACTTCAACGTCCAAGGTTCGAGTACTGATGGGAACCGATGCACCGGAGCAGTCGTCCTTTTCGTATATCTCCGCAGTAACCGATATTCTCAGAAGGCCACGCTTCAGCGGTTTGAGATTAAAATTATCATTTGCTCCATTCTTGGTCAGGCGTATACAACTGGATTGTTGCTCTTGGCCATTCGTCGACAAAACAAAATCAGGAGCATCGATGGTGACCCGAACATAGTTCCCTATAGAGGCATCAATAGGTTTCCAGGCCTCAACCTGACCGGGCAAATCTTCCGGCACGTGGTCGATTTCTGGAATAAAAATGTTCCAGGAAACCACCAGATGATCACTCTTGGCCAGAGCAGAATCACACTTTACTTCAATGAGGTAGTTTTGCGCTATTTCTTCAATGGTCCTTTGGGGTTTTGCAGCTGGCGTAGCTCCATCGGGATGACCAAAATCAATATCCACACCCCATTCGCCGTCCCCTGTTCCTGCGCTCAATCCAACCGTACTTCGATGGTCAGCCTCAATCGCCCTTAGTTCTTCACGGATGAAAGGATCGTCCCAGTCAATTTCAAGGTTTCTAACCTCTGGTTCTTCGGGCTCTGTAGATTCCATCGGAGGTTCGGGCGCTGATACTTCAAGAACAGGTTCTAATTCTTCTTCGTCTATGGACTCATCAACAGAAGACTCTGTGGTTTCTGTGGCAGTATCGGGCGAAACGGACTTTTCTCCGGCATTGTTACAACCGAGCAACAGGAGAATTGAGAAGACGGATAGAATGGATAAAAGGCGCATAAGACGTGGTTTTGGTCGCTAGGGTGTTTCATGACCGCGCCAATGCCTCCTCCAAAATACTCAAAATCGCAGAGCTGGACTAGTTCACTATCTGGAAACGCTTGGACACCCTGTGTTTTTCAAACCGCAGAAAGTAGGTTCCCGCGGCCCATTGGGACACATCGATCTGTACAGAATGTTTCGTTGCGGAAGATTCGGAAGATGAATACACCTCGTGACCGAGTGCATCCACGATGATGAAGTTTTGAGGAAAGGGAACATCGACCCGTAAGGTCTGATGCGCCGGATTAGGGTAAAGCTCGATTTTGGGCTGATGCGCTTCGGACACCGAAATAAGGTTGGCGTAATCGTACAATTGAAAAGTACCGGTATCCGCGGAGGCGCTGCCAAGAGCCAACATCTGGTTACTCATAGCCGCCGACCAAATATCTTGGTTTGAGGTGTTCGGAAGTACCGGGATTCCGGCAGGCTGCCAATCCCATCCGTTGTATTGATACACCTGGACCGCGGAGTCGCTGCGCACAACAAGTGTATAGTCATCGGGCATTTGAAAACCCCATCCAGCTTGACTCGTCAACAGGCCACCAACGACGTCAGAACCCCTTTGCATCCAAACTTGACCATTCCAGTCAAAGACCCGGACAGCGCCTTGATTGGCGCCTCCGGCATCATGCCCCATGGCACCAATGGCAATGGTATTGTCATCGGGCATCCAGAGATCGCTCCCGAATCGGTCGCCCGGTGCATCGCCCTCCATGGGCAAACCACGAGGATGCCAGTCATTTCCGGTCCAATAAAACACAAAGACCTTTCCTCTACGTCCGTCAAAACCATTTGCGGCAATGGCCAATCGATTTGCGCTGGGCATGAAGACGCGGGAACCGAACATCGAATGGCTGTGGTTTGGGTTCACCGGATTGCCCTTCGTGTTCCACTGAGTCCCATCCCATTCGTAAACGGTGGTGAACGTGGCCGGAAATTGCGGGTGGGAAGGTTCGGCCACGACTACCGTGTTGGCATCGGCCATGTGCCAAACAGTGGCTCCAGGGACTGGAACGGGGCGCTCGACCCATTCCGATCCTTGGTAGTCATAAACGACGACCTGAAGTCCTGAAGGAGTTCGGCGCGATACGCCTAGGGTATTCTCGTCCACTAGAATGTGGCTGAGATTCCGATGCTGCCCGACGAGTACGGAGTCAATGGCACCGCCTTTGGGCACAAGGTCAAACCCGTTCCACTCAAAGACACGGACCGTCCCACTCGGCGCCAAGTTGGACGGACCTCCGTGTACAAGGGGTGCACTGTGATAGGAATACCCGATGGCCCAGGTATTTTGAGCTACACTGATGTGGCACCCCGGCTTGCCGAACAACTGCGGCGTAGAGACCAAGGGAATCCCAGTGGGTATTTGAGCTAAAGCGCTCGAGTAAAGAACCAGCAAAAGGGCGCAGACCAATGGTTGTTTCATGACCTTCATGGCGGCTAGATGTTGGATGTGAAAGCAAGTTGCCAAATGATGAGTCGAATGGCGTTCACGATTGTGCCAATCTTCACCCAGACCGTGACACATGTGTTCATCAACTTTTTTTCACCTAAGTGTTGCTTAGTCTCAAGAAGGTGGTATATTTGCACTCCGATTTTAACGGGTCCCCGTCAACGATCTTTAAAATATTGGGCAATTAGCTCAGCTGGTTCAGAGCACCTCGTTTACACCGAGGGGGTCGGGAGTTCGAATCTCTCATTGCCCACAACATTTAAACCCGTCTTCACGAAGTGAGGACGGGTTTTCTTTTTTCGGGCCGTCAGAAGCTTGCTTCTGTAAGGTCAGGGAAAAGAAAACCCGTAACGCTGCGCAGCAGCGAACGGGTTTAAATGCTGTAAAGGCCCCCACCCGATCAACCCTTCGCGTGCGAAGGGGTAATCTCAAATCCCCTTTATCCATCACTAGAAAATTGGTAATTTTCAAATTGTGAAAGGGATGACACTCCTATACCTTTTGATTCTTGGGTTCACCATTCAAGGACAAACCTACTTTACACTGGACTCGACGGAGAGTCATGTGAGGTACATTCAAGCATTTTTGGACAAAGATGGAGGAGCCATTATTCATGAATTTAAGATCTCGCAACCTGTGGAGTGGTCCTTGGATAAAATGGAAACCGTAACTCTTGAGTACAGAAGACCCGATCGAAGAGCATTCCGACCGACAACAAGAACGGAATTGACCGTGCCAATAACATTCAACTCATGCAATGAAGCGCTCTATGTTCATAAAAGCTACTACAACCGCAAGGCAAATGCTTTTTTATGGATTGGAGGATATTTCCTTTTAGGAAGTGCAGTGATAGGCGCTAAAGCTCTTAGGTTTAATTCAGGTGAAGGAACTCCTTATGCCACGATCTTTGGTGTTTCTGCTATAAGCGGCGGCTTGATAGGCCTAGCCATTTTGACGCCTGGAATTGTCATCAAAATAAACAGGAAGAAAAGAGAAAAGTCTCTTGTTTGCCCGGATTAGAGGATAGACTGGAATCCAAACTCCATCGTGCCATAGCTGCCGAAAGCCCATCGCGCCGTAGGCGCTAAGGTCAAATAATCCCAACCCGCTTGGCGTAGGCCACCGCCTCCACCTTGTTGTGTACCTGGAGCTTGCCGTAGATGTTTTCGATGTGCTTGCGCACCGTGTAGGGAGAGATGGTGAGGGATTCCGCAATGTCGGAATAGACCTTTCCCAGCGCGAGCTGTTCCAAGACCTCTTGCTCACGCTTGCTGATGGACACTTCCTCTTCTTCAACCGGAGCCTCAACAACACCCGTTCTCAAAAGCCGGAGTGCCTTAGCGGCGATGGTCGGACTCATTGGAGCTCCCCCTTCGGCCAACTCATCAAGGGCTTCTTTAAGTTTTTGAGGGTGAATGTCCTTGAGCACATAACCATCAGCCCCCGCGCGAATGGCTTGAAAAACACTGTCGTCATCCTCCAGCACGGTCACAATGAGGACACGACCCACAAATCCCGAAGACTTTAGACGAAGCGTGGCCTCTACCCCATTCATATGGGGCATCTCCAAATCCATCAGCACCACATCGATATCCAGTCCTTCCAAATCACGCAAAGCTTGACGCCCATCACTGGATTCCCCCAAGACCTCAAGTCCGGAGAAGAAACTCAGCTTTTCACGGAGCACTTGCCGCTGTCGCGGCTGATCATCGACAATCCACAAGCGCAAAGACTCACTCATGATAGCTCATTTCAATAGTCGTTCCCGACCCAATCTCACTTTCCAGGGCATAAGACAGTCCATGGCGATCGGCGCGACGCTGCATTCCTTCTAAACCAGAACCTCGAGCCACCGCGGCGGGATCAAACCCTGAACCGTCATCTGAAACCCGAAAAGAGATTTTTTCGGCGATGGCAATGGAAACCGAAATATGCTGAGCCGAGGCGTACTTTAAAGCGTTGTTCAGCGCCTCCTGAGTCATGCGGTAGATGGCCAGACCTACTGCCTGCGGCAGGATGCGCGCCTCGCCTTCATGTGCAAATTCCACCCGGGTGGCCCCCAAGCCTTCGGGCAGGCGACGAACCCCTTGCTCCAGGCGGGTTAAAAGTTCTTGAGAGTTGAGCTGGTCTCGGTTCATGGCCCATACGGTGTTGCGCAGATCATCAACACTTTCTTGAGCCACCGCGGACATTTCCTCGAGCCTACCGGCCACCTCGGTTCCCGGCTGATCCCGCATCTGAAGGGCAAAACTCAAATTTTGTAGTGCACTGCTCAAGAAGCTCAGTTGAGAGCCGACATTATCGTGCAGGTCTTGAGAGATTCCCTGACGTTGATCGGTCAATTGCTGCTCAAATCCGCTTTTCATCAACTGCTCCTTGACCTCTTGTTCCGCCCGCTCTCGGCGCTGTCGTTCGCGGCTCCGTCTCCAAACCGCAGCCGCACCAATTCCGCCAAGAATCAGCGAAGCGGCCAAGAGCAAGAGCAGATTGTTCCGTCGTTGAACCTCGAGCTCTGCTCGAGTCCGCGCTTCCTGCTCTTCGGCCAAGGCGATCTTAGCCTCTGCGGTCTGGAAGCGTTCCTGGAATTCAATGACCTGTTCTTCCCTTTCTTCGTTCCGTAGGGTGTTGTACAAGTTGAAGGCCCGCTCATAGGCCGGTGCAGCCACCTCTGACTCTCCTTGTTCCGTAGCCAGATCTCCCAATCGATAATATACCTCCCATTGCTCCGAAACAGCCCCTTTCCGCTCGGCTACTGCAGCGCATTCCTTCATCAGTCGATACGCTTCGGCATCCTGTCCTTTGAGGTGCAGTTGCCAGGCCAGCGGATTGAGGTGTTGAATGAGTCGGACCGAATCTTCCAATGCTCGGTCAATGTCCACAGCAGCCCGGTAAGCCCATATCGCTGAATCGACGTCTTCCCTCATTTGATAGGCATTCCCTAAGTTGCCGTAGACAGTAGCCTTACCCCGTTCATCACCCACCGTATCCTTGGCCATCAAAGCCAAGCGACTGTAGTATAAGGAGCTGTCTATTTGGTTAATCTCGGCATAATAGAACCCCAAATTGCTGAGGGCCGCACTGAGCCCATATCCATCGGCCAGCTCGAGTCGAAGGGCATAGCTCTGTCGAAGGACTTGAATAGCTTCTTCGTACCGGAACTCTCCGGCGTAGATGAGGCTTATGTTGTTCAAATTGTTGGCCTGTCCAGGTAAGTATTCGATTTCGCGAAAGAGCGCCAAGGAAGCCTCATAGGCCGCCACAGCTTCATCGTAGTGGCCGCGATTCCAGTGGATCAGCCCAATATTGTTCCCAATACTCGCCTGCATTTTCAGGTCTCCGGCCGAGTCCGCAAGCGCAAAGGCTTCTTCATAAACCGCCATAGCCGCTGAGTCCTGACCCGCGATATCATAGAGAATACCTTTTACGTTGATGCCTCGAATGAGAAGTGGTTCATTCTCAATGGCTCGAACGCTGTCGAGGGCTTCATCAATGGCCAGAAAGGCCGAGTCGAGGTTGGTTCGACTCATGCGATAGGCCTGTTGGATGTACCCGAGGACGCGGATGGAATCCTCTTCGGATGTGGCGCATCGGCCCGTAGGGCCAGAAAGAACCAGGAAACCAATGGCTAGTAGCCAAAATTTCATTTGGGAGGCAAGTCGTTTCATGACTTTTTAAAAATAGTAAACTGAACCAACTCCATTTGTGGCGAAATCTGCGAAAAGGTTAAGGCTTATGCGATTTTTGATTGGCGGGTGAACGAAAATAGAAAGTCCTTTGTCTCAAATTATCAGTAGTTTGTATGTCGCAACCTGCCCTTTTAGTCGCAATTTTGCATGATGCCTAGACCTAAACGATACCAGCGCGCGGTCCTCTGGATGTCCTTTATCCTTCTGACCTCCTGCGCTACCTACAAGACCCAAATCGCCAAGAATGTGGCGCCTCAATCCGAACCGCTGGAAGAGGTGGCCTACCGCATGTTCCTCGTCGGGGATGCGGGATACGTGGGCAAAGACTCTTCGAACCCCACCCTAGATTTATTGGAACGCCGCTTAAATCAAGCCGGCTCGGAGAGTAGCGTGATCTTTTTAGGAGATAATATTTACCCCAAAGGACTGCCGGGAAAAAGCCATGATGAAGCCCGAGAAAAAGCGGAGGTGGCCTTGAATCGACAACTCGAAACCCTCCGAAACTACGAGGGTCTACCCTTCTTTGTCCCTGGAAACCACGATTGGGGGCGCGGCCTCGATGCGGTTCAACGACAGGAAAAGTACGTGAACAAGTACATCAACGAAGAATTCAAAGGCGTTGAGGACAAAAAGGAATACGAGACGTATTTCTATCCGGAGAATGGATGTGGTGGTCCGGAGATCGTGGAGATCAACGACCAACTGGTTATTGTCTTTGTGGACTCGGAATGGTGGCTACAAGACTGGGATTACGAGCCCGAGATCAACGACGGCTGTGATGCCAAGAGCCGCAAGGCCTTCATCTTCCAATTCGAAGAAGTCCTCAGGAAGCATCGCCATAAAAATGTGATCATCGCTGCCCACCACCCCATTGATAGCTATGGCTCGCACGGGGGTCAGTACTCAGCCAAGACACACCTGTTCCCCTTGACCGAACTGAACCCCAACCTGTGGATTCCCTTCCCGGTGATCGGCTCTATTGCCGCCTACCTCCGCTCCACTTTTGGAACGCGTGAAGACCTCAGTAGTGGGTACTACCGAGCCTATCGAAACGCCGTCTTGGCCGGAGCTCAGAAGAACGGGGAGTTCATTTTTGTATCGGGCCACGAGCACAACCTTCAGTATGTCAACTACGAAGGGCAGCACCAAGTTGTCAGTGGCGCCGGCTCCAAGCTGGAAGGAACGCGCTTGAAAGGAAATGCTCAATTCACCGCCTCCCAACCAGGTTTTGCAGAATTAGAGATTGATCGTCAAGGACAGGTCCGCCTGGTTTTCTGGAGCTCCTCACAGCCCGATACCCCACTATTCTCGAAGCAACTCAAGGGGCCACTGGAACTGATTCCAGAAAACGCACCCGAGACCTTCGAAGAGTACCCCATTGAAGAGCCTACCTTCACCGGCCCGGCAGTCACCTATGACCTACCCAAAGCCACGCCCATGCGGGACTTCTGGATGGGTGAGCACTACCGCGACCTATACGCCAAGGAGTACACCTTCCCCAGAATTGATTTGGATACCGCCTACGGCGGGATGTCTGTGCTCAAGCGCGGAGGGGGAAATCAGACTAACTCCCTTCGACTGGCCGATGCGCAAAACCGTCAATGGAGCATGCGCTCGCTCTCCAAAGACGCCACGCGCCTCTTGCCCTACCCCTTCAACAAAACCACAGCGGCCGAGGGACTCATCATCGACAACTTTCTGTCCACCCATCCTTTTGGTGCCCTGGCGGTGCCCACTCTGGCAGACGCAGCACAAGTCTACCACACCAATCCGGAGATCTACTACGTGCCTCAACAGCCGGCCATGGGCATGTACAACCGCGGTTTTGGTGGAGAAGTCTACCTCTTGGAGGAGCGTCCGCATAAATCATGGAGCGAACTGGCTTCGATCGGAAGTCCTGAGGACGCTATCAGCACTCCTGATGTGGTCGTCGAAACCACGGAAGACCATAAGAAGTACATCGATCAGCATTGGGCGGTGCGCTCCCGCCTTTTTGACCTCGTCATTGGAGACTGGGATCGGCACGATGATCAGTGGCGATGGGTGGAACTCGAAGATTCAACCGGTAGAAAGTTTTATCGCCCCGTACCTAGGGATCGCGATCAAGCCTTCTCCAAATACGACGGTGTCGTTACCGGCATTGCACGCCTCTTCCCATCCGGATTCTTGCACCAACTCCGACCGTACAGCGATGAAATCGCCGACGTTCGTTGGGCGGGCTGGAGCGCACGCTATTTTGATCGCTCCTTTACCAACGAACTGGAATGGTCCGATTGGGAGCAAGAAGCAACCTATATCCAAACACACCTCACGGACTCCATCATCGACGCGGCCTTTGCTGCTTGGCCTGCTGAGGCACAAGACGAAAGCGTAGAAGAGATTAAGGGACATTTACGGGCCCGCCGAAACAATGTTGTGGACATTGCGCAAGAACTCTACACGTATTTGGCCTCGGAGATCGATGTCATTGGATCGGACGCGAAGGATCGGTTCGACATCATTTTTGAATCGAAAGACACCGTCCTGGTTCAAGTCTGGGACACCAATGGCGATGCGGATCAGCAGCGACTGCTGAAACAGCGTCGTATTTACGCCAGCGAAACCAAAGAAGTCCACATCTACGCGATGGGGGATGATGACCACTTCATCGTAAGTGGAACGCCGGGTAAAAAGATCAAGTTCCGTCTTGTTGGCGGCTTAGGTGAAGACCGCTACGTGGCCCCAGAAGTGCTGAAGGGACGCGGCGATATTTTGGTCTACGACGAAAAAGGCGGAAAAGATGATATTGAGTCTAAGGTATACCGCGATCGTCGTAGTGTGAAACGCGAACTGAATCAGTACGACCGCCGCGCCTACCACTACGAATACGACATCCTTTTCCCGCTCCCCTTGGTGGCCTACAACCCTGATCAAGGATTGGTCTTAGGGGTCAACGCGAGCTGGACGCGCTACACCTTCAAGAAATCTCCCTTTGGGCAACTTCATCGCCTGAAAGCCAGCTACGGCTTTGCCACGAATTCACCTGAAATCAGTTATCGAGGGCTCTTCGTTGAAGCTTTGGGGAACAGTGATTTTGTCCTGAACGCCCTTTGGCGTGGGGACCGATTTGCCACCAACTATTTTGGGCTTGGGAACAACACCGAGAACACCCGAAACATCAACTACTACCGGGTCAACCAAAGCGTATTCCGATTGAATCCTGCCCTTCAGCGCAGAGCTGCCGACGACCGGGTGCGTTGGGATATTGGCCCCACTTTTTGGTGGGTAGATACGGAAGAACCTGAGGACGGATTCATCTCCTCGGACGATACTGATTTAGACCCCGAAGTCTTTGAACCAAAGCAGTTCATTGGAGCGCGAACGCAACTGGTGTATGATGGTCGTGACAACTTCCTGTATCCGACAAAAGGAGCGCGTTTGAACGTCACGGCAGAATGGAATGCCAACGTCATCAACGGAAACCAAACTTTGAACTACGGGGCAGACTTGTCTTTGATCTTCACCTTGGATGCACAGAAGCGTTTGCAGTACGCCACGCGATTGGGCTACGCAGGTGTTGCGGGAACCTATGAGTTCTTCTTGGCCCCAAGCCTGGGTGAAAACCACGGATTACGCGGCTATAGATTTGACCGCTTCAGAGGAGAAAACCGCTTCTATCACCGCAATGATTTGCGCTTGAAGCTGATCAACTCCTCCAACAAAACCGTCCCCTTCTCTGCAGGGCTCTTTGGTGGATTCGACTACGGCCGCGTTTGGCTTGAAAGCGAATCTTCGGACCGCTGGCACGCGGGATACGGTGGTGGCCTTTGGATGGCCCCTGTCGACTTCTTCGTCATTACGGCGGGAACCTTCTTCTCACCAGAAGGAAGTCGGTTTTATGTTAATTTTAAGTACCCTCTTTGACCCTATAGATATGGAAGCTTCCACTGAAACCATAGAAAAGATCGACTATGCGAGTAAAATGCAGCTCCGCGCCAGCGCGGTGTTGCGTAAACACGATCGAGAACTCACCTATCACAATATCGCCTTCTACAACCGCATGATCACGCATTGTGAGATCATCGGAGAGCACTTTGGGCTGACTGAAGATGAGTTTGACGACTTATTTGTTGCCGTTTGGACCATTGCCATTTGCTACAACGAAGTCATTTCCAAGTCACTTGAGGAAGAGTTCGAAGGGACCATTGGGCCAAAACGAGTGGCGGTCGCACGAAAGGAACTAGAGGCTATCAACTTTCCGGAGGAGCGCATGGAGACCATTCTCCACTTTGTCGCCTTCCGAATAACGGCACCAAAATCACGCATTGAGCTGGTGTACTCCGATGCCAACCTACGGGACATTTCTACCGGTGGGCGGGACACCCTTAAAGCTTTCTACCAAGAGCTCCTGCTGCGCGATGTAAAAATCAGCCAAAAGAGTTGGTACGATTTCTTACTCGAAACCATGGACTCCTATGGGTGTCGCACCGGATACGGAGAACAGTACATCATGCCGGTCATTCGTTCGATGAAGGCCGAGATTGAGGAGGAGCGCAAGGACCTGGAAAAACAGGAACACCTCATCCTTAAAAAGGAGTTGGAGATCAGTTCAAAAGAGCTCAAATCGCTCAAGAAGAACCTGACCAAACTCAAAACGCGGGATGCGCGGGGTGTTCAGACCTTGTTCCGAAACCTGTCCAAAAACCACTACACCCTGACGCAGATGGTGGACCGAAAGGCCAACATCATGATCACGGTAAACTCCATCATTTTGTCTTTGGTCATTGGTGGGGTATTTGGCACCAACATTGCCGAAAACGGCATGAGCGTTTGGCCCGTTGTCGTTTTAGCTAGTACGAGCATTGTCAGCATCCTCTTCGCCATCAACGCCATTCGTCCGAACCGGACGCAGGGAGAGTTTAATGAAGAACAGATTCGCCACAAGCAAGGAAACCCCCTCTACTTCGGAAACTTCCACAACATGACTCCGCGCGATTATGAGTGGGCTATGCTTCAGATCTTGAATGACGCCGACTATATGTACAGTGCCATGATTCGCGATGTGTACTTCTTAGGACAGTCCATTCACCGCAAGCACCAGAAGATCCGAGTTTCCTTGAACGTCTTTATCATTGGATTCGTACTGGCCTTTGCACTGGCATTGATGCACGCCATTATGCGCGGAACACTGGCCAACACCATTGCTCTGTGATTTCTCCATAATGGACTCCGCAGTTTTTGGCGAAAAACGCAAATCTGAGCAGGGCGCCGCGGAATTCCGTTGTGTCTGCCGAAGAGAAGCCTTCACCTTTGAAGCATCAAACCAAGTAAATGGATGCTCATGAAAACGCTTCGACACCTAACCGCCTTTCTTTTCTGCCTCGTATTGGGAAATACCCTTTGGGCTCAAGACTACGTTGACCTGCTCAAGTTTCGCTATGAAAGCACACCGCTCAACGGCTATGAGGGCGTGGAAGGCGGAAACGCACGGATCGATGAATTCACGCTGGACGCGACCGTTCCCGTAGTACTCAACGATCGGGTCGCCTTGATTACCGGATTCATTGGGGAGTCCTTGAGCTCCAAGTTTACCCCCAACGACACCAATGTGACTCAGGTCTTCGGCACCACATTGAAGCTTGGGCTGAACGTGCAGCACAACGATCGTCTTTCCATTCAATACGTGTTGTTGCCCAAGATCTCCTCGGATTTTATTGAGATTGGAAGCGACGATATACAGCTGGGCGGGGTTGTCTTGGCCAAGTACGCCAAAAACGACTACTTCAAGTGGAAGTACGGACTCTACTACAACGGAGAGCTCTTCGGCGCCTTCTTTGTGCCCCTGTTCGGATTCTACTACCACCGCCCTGGCAGTCCATGGGAGTTTGACATTACTCTGCCTTTGGCGGCCAACGCCAACTACGCCTTCAATCAAAAATGGAGTGCGGGAGCCCACTTTGGCGCCTTTGTCCGAACCTATAACTTGAACAAACCCTTCTTCACCGAACAGGGCGAGTACCTGCAGAAAAACAACCAAGAGCTCTACTTCTACGGGCGATTTGAGCCGGTGAAGAATGTCCTCCTGGAAGCCGGAGCCGGTTTTACGGTAGGGCGTCGCTTTGGCATCTACGATGAGGAAGACCGCGTACGCTTTGGCGTGTCGGCCTTCATGTTTGGAGATGAGCGCCCTGAGCCGGCGAATCCAAACATCAAAGACGGCATGATATTCAGCCTTCGCGCCGTTTATCGGTACCCCTTATAACCAGTCGCCCCTCAGAACGTACCGGTCACCGGGTCGATGGATGGAGCATCGGCCCGCAAGGGCCAAATTAGCCGTATGAAATTACATGCGGCTTTTTCTTTTCTAACTCTTTTGTCTTTATCCGTGATGGGCCAATCGCCTGTGGGGCTGTGGTCTGTATTCAGTGTAGAGCTTGCCGACCAACAAATGACTCCACAGGCGAAATGGTCCCAAATTTATCCAGACGGTCGCTACCTCGATGGCAACGGCTGGCAACAACACCACACCGGTCATTGGGTCGTTGACGAAGGTTCGGGTACGCTACGCATGATCGCCGATCAAGGTCCGGTGGACAATCAGGCACCCTTTCAATTGACGTTCCGAGGCGACACAATGGTTTGGCAGCGAATGGAAGAAAATATGCCGTTGACGGTCAAGTGGTTGCCCATCGAGGAATTGCCCTTAGCTCCGCGCGATCTCCTTCAGGGCCTGTGGGCGATTGAAGGCACCGAAGACGAGCTCTTCATTCGCTGGGATGATCGCTACGTCTGGACGCGTGACGGGGTACGCCATCAGGGCTACTACATCGGTGATGGGCATCGGCCTGAGGTGACCTTGCTCCCCTTCGACTCCTCGGAGGAGCCGAGCTCTTGGATGATTGTGGAGGAAGGAGAAGCTTTGGTCCTACGGACCGATGAGGCCGAACTGCGCCTGGTGAAACTTTCTTCCTGGAGGGATTAAACCATCGGCCCGCAGGGCCATCTATCTTAAAAAACAATCCCATGAAATCGAAACACATCTTTGCCGTGCTCTTCTCCTTTTTGGCACTTGGTGTTTTTGCGCAAGGTCCTGGTGGACAACAGCGCATGAGCCCGGAAGAGCGCGAAGCCGCCATGCGTGCGGAAATGGAAAAAACTATTCTGACCTTGGAACTCAACGAGGAGCAGGCCGCTCAATTTCGCGAGATCAACGAGCGCTATGGCGCCAAGGGAAAAGAACTGCGTGATCAGATTCGATCCGGGGAGATTCCGCGAGAGGAAAGTCGTGATTACATGATGGATTTAATGCTGGAACGGGACGATGAAATTCGCGAGATTCTGGAAAAACCACAATGGAAAGCATACAAGAAGATGCAACGTGAACGCCAAGAGCAGATGATGCAGCGCCGCGGTGGCCCTGGCGGAGGCGGTCCAGGTGGTCCTCCGGGAGGTGGTGGATTTTAAGCACCGCACGTAAAGAGAATTTGTACCTTTTGTTCCATGCAAAAGGAAATCTTCAAGGGCCTTTTGGCCCTTTTTTGGTGCGCCTCTTTAGGCGTTCAAGCTCAAGAGCCCTCTGTTGTTCACGGCGAAATAAACTACTATCCCGACTTCGAATCAGATATTGTGGAATCAAGGCCTCTAGCGGTCTGGACGCCGCCCGGGTACCAACCCGGCACGGAGTATCCGGTCATCTTCATGTACGATGGTCAAATGCTCTTCGATGCTTCAACCACATGGAACAAAAAAGCCTGGGATGTGGATGACGTTTTTGGTCAGGCCATTATCGACAGTATCCTTCCTCCTGCACTGGTTGTTGGCCTTTGGAACATATCGGAAATTCGATATCAGGAGTACTTTCCCGAAGGCGCTTTTGACAATATTCCGACGGAAATCTCAGACGAAATCCGAAATGTTGGAATGAATGGAGAATGGCCTCTTTCCGATGACTACCTAGAGTATGTTGTGGATGAAATCCTTCCCTTTGTCGAGGAGAATTTTAGCGTTAACCCATCGCAATTTTACATCATGGGGTCATCCATGGGTGGACTCATGAGTATGTACGCTCTATGCGAGTACCCGGAAACCTTTCAAGCAGCCGCTTGCGTTTCGCCTCATTTCCTAGGAGTTTTCAGCTACATCCCCGAGGTGACCGGCGGGTTTGTTGAATACATGAAGGAGCGCTTACCGGAAACCACCGACAGTACTCGCATCTACATGGACTACGGTGACCAGACCTTGGACTCGCTTTATGCGCCAGCACAAGCGCGGGTAGACTCTTTAATGATTGAGTTGGGTTGGCCTTCGGCCCGATGGACCACAGAGTTTTTCCCCGGAGCTGCTCATGACGAAGTGAGTTGGAAGGCACGATTGATGACCCCCCTCACGTTTTTACTAAAACCTGAATGATGAAGCGCCTACTTTATATTTCCGCAGTATCGGCCTTGAGTATTCTATCCTCCTGCAATGGCCCCCAAGAAACGGCTAGTGCAACGGCGACTCTTGAGGGCACGGTCGTTTATCGGGAGCGAATCATGCTTCCTGAAGATGCCAGAGTCATTGTGCAGTTGGTCGACGCGAACCGTATGGACGTCGCTGCACTCGTTTTGGCCTCGGATACTTTTTCCGCTTCTGCACCGCCCATGGCCTTCTCCCTAACCTACGATCCAGCTCGGATTAAAGAGGGACTTCGATATGAGCTCAATGCGCGCATCGAGCATCAGGGCAAACTTAAAATGATCAATGATGCTTCATCGGTTGCTCGCTTTGACGGGAGCTCGCATGAAGTTTTGGTCCGCAGTTCTGCTGTTCCATCCTATAGCTCCTACATTCCCTCAGACTTTCAGGCTCAGGGAAACGAGCCGTATTGGAAATTAACCCTTGACTTTGAACGCGGCCTGATGCTGCATCGCATGGATATGGAACCGATCTCTACGCCCATGCCTGAGCGCACGTTCGATTCAGAGACCAGAGAACTTGTTCTGGATGCGCGAACCGAATCCCATCACTTGGTCGTGCGGATTGCCGAAGAAAACTGTCAGGATACCATGGCCGACGAAAGCTATCCATATACCGTCTCTGTGGTGGTGGACGATGACCTCCGCTACTCGGGTTGTGGTTATTTGATGGACGAGACACTCTCCTTAAAAGGGAATTGGGTGCTGACCGACATGGCCGAAGGAGACCTCAGCTCAGCGCCGAAAACGCCTTCCTTAAGTATGGACATGCTCTTTGGACGGTATTCCGCTACCGACGGCTGCAATGGTATTGGGGGTGAGCTATCCATGAAACCTTCCACTCTACTGTTCAAGCCTGGATTCAGTACAGAAATGTACTGCGGCAATGACTTTGATGTCCAGTTTGCCAAGTTGTTTTTAGATGTGGACGGCTATCAAATTGTTGGAGAAGAACTCCAGTTATTCCGCGAGAATACGCGTGTTCTGACCTACAAGCCTGAACCCCTGGGCTTGGACCGCGTCGAACGCGATCTACACGATATTTGGGCCGTGTACTCCATCGGAAACACACCCATACCAAGGGGAATCGAAGCTCCGCGAATCGAATTCTATCCGGCAGAAGGCCGCGTCAGCGGATACACCAGTTGCAACCACTTCAACGGAGGCATGGAAAGCGACATTGGAAAAGTTCGCTTCGATGAGCGTATGGCCGTAACCAAACGCTACTGCGAAGGATCCGTAGAAAAGACATTCTTAACGGCAATTTCACAGGTGAGCGCCTATCGGCGCGATGGCCAACAGTTATTTTTGTTGGATGAATCTGGGAAAACCGTCCTCTCCCTTCAAAAAACGGATTAAACGCTACTGAATACCACCGCCCATGAAACCCTGGAAAAAGTGGGTCCTTGGAATCCTTGCCTTTCTATTCCTCGCAGTGGTCATCATCTTGGCCTTAGCACCCGGATACATCCATCGATATGTTGAAAAGCACGATGTTGATCTCGTCGGTCGGGAAATCTACATGGATGACTTGCGCATTCGCTGGTTGCGCGCGCAACTGGAAATCGAAGGCTTCGACATGCGCGAGCGCGATACGGCTGTCAGTTTTATCACCTTTGACCGATTCCATGCAGACCTGCACCTATGGAGTCTACTGCGGGGATACATCCATTTGAAGCGCGTGGAACTGGATCGCCCCATGGTTCATGTGGTACAGGATGGAACTGAGTTCAACTTCGACGATCTCGCCACTGCAACAGATACCGATTCTACAGCAGAGCCTTTAGACACCTCAAAAGGGTCTTCCTGGCACTTTGTCTTGGAAAATTACCACCTCAACGACGGCTTCATTCTCTACCAAAGTGATCTTCAGCCCGATCTCGAAATCGACAGCTTTGAAGTACGCGTTCCCATGGCCAGTGACACGGCAGCGCGTATCGGTTCTCATGTTCGTTTTCACATCGTCACAGGCGGTTTATTTACCATTGATACGGATGTAATGCTGGCAGAATCAGCCTTCGCCAGCCACTTTATCATGGACGATTTTGACTTCGAGTTCCTCGAACCCTTCCTGATGGCTTATATGGAATTGGAGGATTTAGAAGGTGTTATTGATCTGGACCTCGTTGCACACGGCGGGTGGTCCGAATCCAGTGACATCCAGCTTCGCGGGCTTATGGACGTTCGCGATGTCCAGATGATCGACAAATTTGGCGATGAATTGGTCGGCTTGGATCACCTCCATATGGGATTAGACTCCTTTGACCTCTACACCGCAGAGTTTGACTTAGGTGATTTTGAGGTGGATGGCTTTAGAGGCCTTTATGAAGTGTTTTCGGTCGGGGAGGATAGTCTGACCGATTCCTATTCGCGGATCATGCTTCCCCTGGCATCTGCCGAAGGTCCCGACACCCTGAAGTCAGGTGAGTCCGTGAACTACAACAACCCGTTCTCCATCGCCGCAGCTTATGTTGAGGTCTTTGCCAAAACCTACAAGGATGCGGACTACAAGCTGAATCACTTTGAGGTCAAGAACAGTTCCTTCACCTACAATGACTATACATTGCGTGACGCTTTCCGTTACGAGGTAACGGACTTGGCCCTACGGGCCGATGGAATTGATTCTCACGAGGAATTCCTGCAAATCAACGCCTCCGCCCTACTGAATGAAGTGGGCCATTTCGAAGGATATATCCGGACCTATACGGAGAACTTGCGAAACATGGACATCGAGTACAAAGTATACGGAACTGAACTCTCGCCCTTCACGCCCTATTCCGACACCTACGTGGCGCACCCCATTACCAATGGAGAAATTGTCTACGAAAACTCCACCACCATTCGGGATAACCACATCGAAAGCAATAACAACATTGTATTTGACGACTTAATCTTTGGCCAGAAGTCGGATTACGAGTCGTTCTACAACCTCCCTGTTCGCCTAGCCGTGGGTCTTTTGAAAGATAAAGATGGAGACATTGTGCTCGATGTGCCTATCGAAGGGGATTTGGATGACCCCGAGTACGACTACTCGAAGGCCATTTGGACTTCCATCAAGAACATTGTCCTCAATATTGTCAAGGCCCCCTTCAAGTTCATCGGAGGCATGTTCGGAATTGATGAAGACAACCTCAAGCAGATCGATTTCGGCTTGCTACAATTGCAGTTGAGTAAGCAGCATGAAAAGCAGCTGAGCGATATGGCGAAGGTCTTGGAAGAACGTCCCGATTTAAACATAGAGTTCAGGCGAATGACTCGAAAATTCGAGACCATGGAAAAATTTGCCGTGACTGAAGTGGCCCATATGTACCTGTATGGAACCCCGGTAGATGATCGCCTACCCAAAGAAGAATTTGAAGCAGTCAACGAGCTCGACATCAACGACAGCACCTTTGTGGCTTTTGTGGACAAAGGCATCCGAGAAGACCAACGGCATTTGCCCATTCAGCTCAAGTGCATCGAATATATAGGACAAGAACGAGCTTCCAGTCAAAGCGATAAGATCGGCGTCATACGCACCTCTGCTATTCGCTCTTACTTGATTCAGAAAAAAGACATAGATTCTACTCGAATTCGATTCTTGATCCTCCCGGAGGACTCTTTGGTTACGAGTCGCAGTACGAGTATATATTCGGTTGGTTTTTGGGTCGAAGACTAAAACCTACACGCTATGAAATACCAACTTTCCATCGAGATCGATAAACCTCGAGACGAAACCATTAAGATTTTCACAGACCCAAAGCAAATTCCACATTGGCAGCGGGGCTTTGTTTCTATTGAACCCATCAGTGGGGATCCCGGCCAATCGGGCTCCAAATCCAAACTCCTCTATCAGTGGGGGAAACGAAAAAGGGAAATGATCGAGGTCATTACGCACCGCGATTTACCTGAGCAGTTTCACGCTACCTATGAAGCAGGAGGTGTATACAACGTCCAAGAGAACTACTTCACGGAAATCGAAGGTGGAAAAACCCTGTGGCGCTCCGTCTCAGAGTTTCGCTTCAGTGGTTTTTTTATGAAAGCTTTGGGCACGCTAATGCCTGGAGCCTTTAAAAAACAGAGCTACAAGTTCATGACGGACTTCAAGAATCTGGTGGAACACGGTACTTCCGTGGCGAAGTGAATATGACTTAGTAAAAAATTAACGAACCACGTACGTATTCTTTATACGGAAAGTGTATTTTAGACACTAAGACTAAGCCATGAACAAGCCCGATTTTCACTTTGCCATCAGTTCTTCGATTGTCATTTTCTCTTTTGACGGATCGCAACTGCTCTTTTTGGTAGCCCGGAAGAACTCCGAGCCCTTTAGCGGCGCCACTATGCTTCCATCTACATACGTAGGTTCTTCAGAAAGCTTGGATGAAATCGCTGGAGAATTAGTCGAGAATATTTTTCACCTCAAGGATTACTACCTGGAGCAGCTCAACGCGTTTGGAAAAGTCTACCGTCATCCAGAAGGGCGCATCATCAATGTAGCGCACTTCGCCTTAGTCAACTGGTCCGAAGTTCAAAGTCAAGAATTAGACGAAGGATATCGCTGGGTTACGCGGGACCACATCCCTCAAATGGCCTTTGACCACAATGAAATCATAGAGTTTGCCTTGGAGCGGTTGAAGCGACGCGTTCGACACCGTCCTCTCGGATTTCACATGCTCCCTTCCGAGTTCACCTTGAAAGAAATTCGCCTGCTCTACGAAGAGGTTCTTCAACGAGAATTGGACAAGAGGAACTTCCAAAAGAAGTTTACGCGATCTGAATTGTTGCTCCCGATCGACAAGAAAGTCATCGCTGCCCCCGGTAATAAAAAGCCGTCCCAATTGTACAGTTTTGATGAGCAGCAATACCAGCGCCTGACCTTAAAGGGCTACGATTTCAAGTTCTAAGGAGGTCTCCTTCACTTGTTTCTTATTGGCGAATGCGTATATTAGATGTATATACATCAAAATCTGTTGCGCTATGAAAATTGTCAAATGGATCCCCCAGGTCTTGCTCATTATCGCCTTCACGATGGCCGGACTCCTAAAACTCCTCACCCCGTATGACCAAATCTCGGTCACGCAAGGAATGGATTGGACGAAGGATTTTAGCCCTATGATGATCAAAATCATCGGACTATTGGAGTTCTTGGGAGCTCTTGGTTTATTCCTACCGGTCGTCTTGAAAAGAAATTTGAACCTCGTTCCCTTAGCAGCAGCCGGCTTAGCGCTGACCATGGTCGGGGCCATGATTACTCATGTAGGGCGCGGTGAAATGGAAGCACTTCCCCCTAATGTAGTACTGCTACTCCTCTCTCTTTTGGTGATCTACATCAGAAAAGACTATATGAAAACCGCCTAGGCTAGAATCGGTAACCCACTTGAATGACAAACCGGGCGCCGACTTTAAAAGCGTTCGTAGAGCCTGAAAAGGTCGCCAGCTCACCATCTGTGAGTGTCGTCAGCCAAGGGTACTCATCAAAAAGCCATTCTACCAACTCGGGATAATACTCGTCTAGGGGTACATCGGAATTTCCTTCGGTCCCAAGCGTAAATCCATAGAGCGCATATGAAGGTGCAAAAGTGATGAGATCAACTGCCAATTTATCGTTGAAGAAGCTGAATTGATAGCCTATTTGAGCCCCTATCCCGAGGGTGTAGAGATGTGAATTGATATCAACACCAGCCATTCCTCCGCTTTCGAATTCAATATTGGCATTGGATTCCCACCAATGATTGTGGTGGGCCATGTAGGGAGCAAAGAATAATCCGTGTGGAGCAAAACCTTTGTTTTCACTCTTGAAGTAAAAACGATATTCGGCAAGAAGAGAATAGCCATTAGATCTTGACCGATCAAAATTAAATAAAGCTGTATCTGCTGTTCGCTCCTTGATAAGCCCCGGCATTCTCAAATACCCTGCGGTTATGGCAAAACTCTGATAGGGCTTGACGACTCGCTCATAACTGATGACTGCGCTGCGAACGTCCCAAACCAAGCTCGGCGTAGGATTGAATTTGATAACATTTGGACGGTAAAAGGGCTCAGATACCTCGAAGCTTCGCAAGGTGTCGTTCTGAGCGGAGAGACTCAGTTGAGTCAGTACAATTACTCCTAACCAAAGGCAACGGAGCTTCATGCTTATAGGATTCGGTATCCGATGCTCAGCAACACTTGGTGCATGTTACCATTGAGGTCGTATGATGTGTTCCCATCATTTACACCTTGAACGGGGTCGTCAAATGACCCTTCCGCTTTAAGGTCGATTAAGAACTTTCCGAGATCGACGCCTACTCCGTATTGCCAACCAAAGCTAGCCGTTGCGAATTCTAAGTCCCCACCATCCGCATCATCTGATGTGGATAAAATGGTATTAAACGTTGGGCCTGCATTGAGGCGAATCGGCCCCAATTTGATCCCGACCAAAACGGGGATATCTAGGCGATTGATGTTGACGATAACATCGGCTTCTTCTTGGGTAGCGGTATTGATGAAATCTACCTCTGCCGGTAGGTTGGTATACAGAAGCTCTGGTTGAACATAAAATCCAAGCACCTTGAAACGCGTATACGCTCCTACGTGAAAAGCAGTACGAGGCTCTCCTGGTCGTACTTCAACAGTGGCACCCCCAGGGATACTCAACTCTTCATTGATTCGGATGTCAGAACGGCCAACGCCAGCACGCGCACCGAGCTGGAAAACTTGACCGTAAGTCGTTGAAAAGGCCAATACAACAAAAAGGGAGAGTAGTGCTTTTTTCATGATGAATGAATTATACCCCTAAGGTCGAAAATTCTTTGGATATAAACTCCGAACTTGTTCACATGACCAAGCTTCGAAATGTTCTGATCGGCATCGTTGTGTTATTGGGCCTTCCAGTAGTCTTGACATGGCGTGTTGACCTTCCGGCCGATGAGCTCTGGAAAAAATACCAAACCCCACATTCGGCTACCTTTGAATACAAAGGACAGAGGATCCACTATAGCGCTTCCGGTCAAGGTCCTGCCCTACTCCTTTTACACGGTACGAGCTCCAGCTTGCATACTTGGGATGCCTGGAAAAAAGAGCTCGAGGGTCAATACCGAATCATCGCTTTAGATTTACCCGGATTTGGTCTGAGCGGGCCATCAAAATCCGGTGATTACTCGGCGGCCTTTTATCTAGAGTTGTTTGAGAGCCTACGCGAACATGTGGATATCGACAGCTGGACGGTTATCGGGAACTCCTTTGGAGGTAAACTGGCCTGTCTTTACGCAGTAAATACTCCGGACGTCTTGGATGGCCTTGTTCTCATCAATGCCAGTGGCTGGACAAAAGACGACAACGGGTTTAGCATATTTGACCTCGCCTCAGGTCCTTTAGGCCCCATTATTGCTCATTGTACACCGCGCTTTCTGATCGCTCGAACCTTGCGCAATGTATATGCCGATCCGTCCTTGGTCACTCCAGACCTCATCGATCGTCACTATGAGCTTTTGCTCTATCCGGGAAACCGTCAGGCCCTACGGGGCCGATTGAAAGCCGAATATCCCTCTTGGACCGCCGAAAGCGCTAGTAAAATTTTAACCCCTACCCTTTTTCTATGGGGAACAGAAGATCCGTGGTTTCCGCCTTCGAATGGACAGGATTGGGCAGAATCGATGAGCAATGCCCGCTTTGTCCCCATTCCAAACTCTGGGCATGTTCCTATGGAAGAGTCTCCACAAGAATCTGCTCGTGCCTTCGTTCAGTGGCAGGAAGGCAGAATTATTCCCAAACTGGATTAAAACCGAACGGCTTCGACATGGACATCTGGTGCCTCTCCCTCCACAGCAAGGTGAACGAAGTGGTTTTCGGAACCGACTTCAATTGGGGTCGTATTCCAAGACTTTTCGCGGAATTGAAATTGGCCCGGTTGAGCTTCGGTGATTTCTCGTAAAGGTAGCGTAAGGCCATCGCCGATTTCCTTGACAATAGCCTCCTTCTGTGTCCAGCGCTTGAAAAATGCACGAACGGGATCTTCGGATGTGCGAAAACCCTCCATCTCCACGGGATTAAACTGCTTGGTGAAGAGATAGGGGTCCTTTTGGCGCACGCGTTCACTGTCTAGACCAACGGGAAGATCATGAGACCAGGCGATGGCAACGAGGCCATCGGTATGGGTGACATTGAAGTGAAAGAGGTCCGGGTGGAAGGGTTTACCGTGGGGGCCTGCTTCGATTTCTGCAAGGCGTTGGGGCGATTGGCCATCGGCCCGCAGGGCCAAAAGCAAGAGAAGCTTACCAGCTAGTGCGTTGAAATATCCCTTGAAGTGCTTAAATTGGCGTATCTCGCTGAGCTGATTGTCAGGCATGAGGGCCAAATAGGCGTCCTCGGAGTCTTGCTCCCAGCTGTAGTTGTGAAGAAAAAACCGAACCTGAACCTGCGCCACGAGCGTAAATTTTAATCAAAAGTACAACATGAGTCAAAACCTATCGGCCGAAGAGGCCATGGCTAAATTGAAAGAGGGGAATCAACGTTTCGTAAACAACCAATTGAGCCACCCACACGAGGATATGAGCTGGCGTTTTTCACTGGTCGATGGACAAGAACCCTATGCCGTGATCGTCACGTGCTCGGACAGTCGAGTAACGCCTGAAATTGTCTTTGACCAAGGTCTGGGAGATCTTTTTGTCATCCGAGTTGCCGGGAATGTGGCTAAGGATAAAGTGATTGGAACCATTGAATACGCCGTCGCCCATTTGGGAGTGAACTTGGTCGTGGTCATGGGCCATGAAAGCTGCGGGGCGGTGGGTGCTTCCTTGGAGATCGATCTACCTGGCGGGCACATCAACTCCTTGGTCCATCAAATTCGACCTGCAGTCTTAGCAGCTCAAGAAATGGAAGGCGATTTGCTGACCAACGCCGTCAAAATCAATGCAAAAATGGTGGCTCGAAACATCATGGACGCCGATCCGTACATCCGCCCGAAACACCGGGAAGGAACTGTGGAGGTGGTACCTGCCTACTACCGTCTCAGTGACGGAGTGGTCGAGTTCATCTAAGGAGTTTTCAACAACTCTTGCATTTTCGATAGTATTGCTATTATCTTTGCAGGCTAAACACCCGATATGGATTTATCGCTTATCCTGCACAACTTCTTATCACCCCCTATTCTCTTTTACTTTTTGGGAATAGGGGCTTTTCTTATGCGGTCGGATCTGGAGATTCCTTCGACCCTGGGAAAACTCTTTTCGCTATACCTCTTAATGGCCATCGGTCTGAAAGGAGGGTTTGCCCTGCAGCATTCGTCGGGAGGCGGTGAAGTCTTCGGAACGCTCGGAGCGGCCGTACTGATGGCTTCAGTCACTCCTTTTGTAGCCTTTTTCCTGCTGCGTCGCTTTCTCGGAGTCTACAACTCCGCCGCTTTGGCCGCCACATATGGATCCATTAGTGCCGTAACCTTCATTACGGCTGTCGCTTTCTTGGAGAAGCTTTCGGAGAACTACGACGGATACATGGTCGCGGCAATGGCGCTAATGGAAAGTCCTGCGATCATCGTGGGGGTCTATCTGGCCAGCCGCTATGGACGAAAGTCCAAAACAGAAAAAGTAGAATGGAAACCGCTCATGCAAGATGCCTTCCTAAATGGATCGGTCGTCCTGATTCTCGGCTCCCTGCTCATCGGTTACGTTGCGGATCTTGAATACGAAGCAGCCCTGAAGCCGTTTACCAAGGACCTGTTCAAAGGAATGCTTTGCTTCTTCCTTTTGGACATGGGATTGGCATCCGCACGTCGGATCAAAGTACTGCGTAAAACGGCCAAGATTGCCGTTAGTTTCGGTATCGGTTTTGCCTTGTTCTCGGGATTGCTCGGACTCGGTGTCTCCTACCTCTTAGCCTTGTCTCCAGGGAATGCTTTGCTCTTCACCCTACTCTGCGGATCGGCCAGTTACATTGCCGTTCCTGCAGCTATGCGCATCGCCGTTCCTCAGGCCAACGCCAGCTTGTACGTGCCGATGTCCTTGACCATTACCTTCCCCTTCAACATCACCTTGGGGATTCCACTTTATTACTATTTGATTCAACTAATTTGGTAAGCCATGAAAGCCGTCAGTAAAATAGAACTCATTATTCCGAGTGCCTACGCACAGCATCGATTGCTCGCCAAATTGGATGAGTGGGGCATTGAAGGATACAGCGTCATCCGCGAAGTCATTGGAAAGGGATCCTCTGGCTTCAAAGGAGGAGATTTACCCGTTGATATTGGGCGAAATTGGTACGTCCTTATTGCCTGTGACCCTGAACGGGTCGAAGAGATTGTCGAGGCCTTTCGGCCAGTCATTACCAAGTACGGCGGTGTCTGCCTAGTCACCGACGCTCAAATGCTCAAAAAGAGTGCCTTCGAAGAGGACGCTGATTAATCAATCAGCAACCACTCTTCTTTATCCAATAAGGGCTTCGCAACCTTGTACTTCACCGTCTTGGTTTCCCCGGACATCCGGTGCTTGATGGTCACCTTGTCGTTCCGTCCAATCTTTCGCTCTTCGCGAACGATGGGCTCAGTGACACGAGGGCGTTGTGGCCCCATGGGCGGTGCCTGACCTCCTCCCACCTGACGTGGAGGAGCTGCTTGACCATTTCCTGAACCGGGATCACCAGGGCGACTCGTTTGAAGCTTGCTCATGTCCTGACGCGGCTGGCGTGCCTGCTGAACCTCTTGAGGGTTCTGCGTGGGCAACTCTCCCTTGAACAAGAAGCTGACCATCTCTTGGTTGGTCGTATTCAGCATGCGCTTAAAGAGCTCAAAAGACTCAAATTTGTAGATCAAAAGCGGATCCTTCTGCTCGTAAGTCGCCGCCTGAACAGACTGCTTCAAGTCATCCATTTCACGCAGATGATCCTTCCACTGCTCATCAATCATCGCGAGCGTAATGTTCTTTTCAAAGGCTGCAATCAAGGCGCGACCGCCTGAATTGTAGGCGTCCTCCAAGTTGACAACGGCTTGAAGCATGCGCGTTCCATCGCTAAAGGGAACTACGATGTTCTCGTACTGGCCTTTTTGATTCTCGTAGACGTCCTTAATGACTGGCCAGGCCATATTGGCAACGTGAACCATACGCTCTTTGTAGTGCGTCCGCGCAGCCTCATAGACCTGAGTCACCACCTCTTCGTGGTTGGACTTCATAAAGGTCTGCTCGTCCATCGGCGCCTCCATACTAAAGAAGCGGATCATGTCGAGCTTAAAGCCTTCGTAGTCTTTGTCTTGTTGGTAGATATCAATGAGGGTATCCAACGTATCGTACATGTTGTTGGCCAAATCGACGCTCAAGCGATCTCCAAACAAAGCGTGCTTACGGCGTTTGTACACCACCTCACGCTGTGAGTTCATCACATCATCGTACTCGAGAAGACGCTTCCGAATACCGAAGTTGTTTTCCTCTACTTTCTTTTGGGCACGCTCAATGGACTTGCTGATCATCGAGTGCTGAATCACTTCACCTTCTTCAAGACCCATACGGTCCATGAGTTTGGCGATTCGCTCAGAACCAAAGAGTCGCATCAAGTTATCTTCAAGAGATACGTAGAACTGAGAGCTACCCGGATCTCCTTGACGACCAGCACGACCTCGCAACTGACGGTCAACGCGTCGTGAATCGTGGCGCTCGGTACCGATGATCGCCAAACCACCGGCATCTTTCACCTCTTGACTCAGCTTGATATCCGTTCCCCGACCCGCCATGTTCGTGGCAATGGTAACGGTTCCTGGCTGACCGGCCTCCGCAACAACGTCGGCCTCCTTCTTGTGAAGTTTCGCGTTCAAAACGTTGTGCGGAACCTTCCGCATCTTGAGCATACGACTCAAGATTTCCGAAATCTCGACGTTCGTGGTACCCACGAGGACCGGACGCCCTGCCTCACGGAGTTTCACAATCTCGTCCGCAACGGCGTTGAATTTTTCACGCGTAGTCTTGAAGACCAAATCTTGACGGTCATCACGGGCAATCGGACGGTTGGTTGGAATCACCACCACATCCAATTCATAGATGTCCCAGAATTCACCAGCTTCCGTTTCTGCCGTACCCGTCATACCACTTAGCTTGTGGTACATCCGGAAGTAGTTCTGAAGGGTAATGGTCGCGAAGGTCTGGGTAGCGTCCTCGATCTTCACGTTCTCCTTGGACTCGATTGCCTGGTGCAAACCATCCGAATAACGACGGCCTTCCATGATCCGACCCGTTTGCTCGTCCACAATCTTCACTTTGCCGTCCATCAAGACGTATTCCACGTCTTTTTCAAAGAGCGTGTAGGCCTTCAGCAATTGGTTCAAGGTATGGATGCGCTCGCTCTTCACAGAGTAATCGCGGAGCATTTCATCCTTCTTCGCGGCCCGATCCTGATCGGATCCCTCCATTTTCTCGATCTCAACCATCAAGGCCCCAATGTCTGGAAGCACAAAGAAGTCGCGATCCTCACTGCCCGAAATCAGGTCGATACCCTTATCGGTCAGTTCAATACTGTTCTGCTTTTCATCGATCACAAAGAAGAGATCCTCATCGACCTTGTACATCTCCTTGCTCTGATCCTGCATGTAGAAGTTCTCCGTCTTCTGCAACTGAGCGCGAATACCCTCTTCGCTCAAAAATTTAATGAGCGCTTTGCTCTTGGGCAGTCCGCGATAGACTTGCAAAAGCTTGAAACCTCCCTCTTTTCCATCGCCTTCCGCCAATAATTTCTTGGCCTCGCTCAAGTTTTGAGTCATAAGCTTGCGCTGGGCGTTCACCAGCTGCTCCACCTTTGGTTTCAAGTCGACAAACTTCTGCTGATCGCTTCCCTTGGGAACCGGTCCCGAAATAATCAGGGGAGTACGCGCGTCGTCAATCAATACGGAATCCACCTCATCGACAATGGCGTAGTGATGCTTGCGCTGTACCAAATCTTCCGGGCTACGCGCCATATTGTCACGCAAGTAGTCAAAGCCGAACTCGTTATTGGTCCCATAAGTAACGTCCGCCTTGTACGCTTTGCGGCGCTCCGGAGAATTAGGACGGTGGCGATCAATGCAATCCACGGTAAGGCCATGGAATTCGAAAATTGGAGCCATCCATTCGCTATCCCGTTTAGCCAGATAATCGTTCACGGTAACCAGGTGTACCCCTCGGCCCGTCAAGGCATTCAAAAAGACCGGCAAGGTCGCCACAAGGGTTTTCCCTTCCCCTGTCGCCATCTCCGCGATCTTTCCTTGATGCAGTACCGTACCCCCAATCAGCTGCACATCGTAGTGCACCATATCCCAGGTAATTCGGTTCCCCGCAGCCATCCAATTGTTGGCCCAACGAGCTTTGTCTCCGTCGATTTCGACGTTCTCTTTACGGTGCGAAAGCTCAATGTCGAAGTCGCGCGCCGTCACTTCAACGTATTCGTTGCCCGCAAAACGTCTCGCAGTTTCGCGAACTACGGCAAAGGCTTCAGGCAAAATCTCCGACAGCACTTTCTCGACCTCCTCGAGCGACTGCTCTTCCAAGGCATCGATTTGCTTGTAGAGATCTTCCTTCTGCTCCACCTCGACTTCATCGCTATCGATCTGCTTCTGCAGTTCTGCAATTTGCTCTTTCTGTGGCGCTTCAGCCGCCCGAATCCGCTCGCGGAATTCATCTGACTTCGCCCGCAAATCATCGTTAGACAGCTCATCGAGACCAACCGCCGCCGCATTCACTTGGTCGACGTACGGCTGCAACTCTTTCAAATCACGATCGGCCTTGCTGCCAAAGACCGACTTCAATGCTTTATTTAGAAAACTCATATCCTTCTAATTCCTGGGAAAACAAAAATAGGCTTTTGCGCCTACGGCGCGATGCTCCCTAAGTCAAAAACCCCTCCATTTATTTGGCTCATGCCAAATCGGCACATCGGGGCAAAAAAAATCCCGCTCGTGGCGGGATGTAGGCTTAGTACTCGTCCTCGTTCCAGAGGAAGTCTTCGTCCGAGGGGTAGTCGGGCCAAATCTCTTCGATGGACTCGTAGATTTCGTTCTCTCCTTCTTCGATGGCTTGAAGGTTTTCAACCACCTCCAAAGGCGCACCCGTACGAATAGCGTAGTCAATCAATTCGTCCTTGCTCGCTGGCCAAGGGGCGTCGCTCAAATAAGAAGCTAATTCTAAGGTCCAGTACATGGTGCTTTCAAATTTTTTGCAAATGTAATTTTAATTTCCACATGTGCAAGTCTTTTTTCATCGGCCCGAAGGGCCCTTATTTTCTTGGCTCCCAAGGCGTTTCAACCGCTCCAAGCTCTTGACCGAGGAGACGACCCATAACAAAAAGATAATCCGAGAGTCGATTTAGGTAGGTCAAAACCAAGGGATCCACAAAGCTCTGTCCACGCAGTTCGGTCACAAGGCGCTCCGCCCTGCGGCAGATGGTCCGCGCAACGTGGCTGTGACTTACGGCCAAATGACCCCCAGGCAAAATGAAGGCTTTTAGCTCGGGGAGCTTTGCGTCCATTTCGTCCATCCACTGCTCTAAGAGCTGAACATCACTATCGCGCAAATCCGGAATGGCCATCTTGGATCGCTCTGGATCACTGGCCAAAGAAGACCCAATGGTAAAGAGGCGATCTTGGATTTCGATCAACTGTTCGGTCACCTGATCCATCCCCGCGGCGTCGCGAACGACCCCGAGGTAGGAATTGAGCTCATCGATGGTTCCGTACGATGCAATCCGCAAGTCGTGCTTGGCCACGCGCGTTCCTCCAATTAAGGAAGTCGCTCCACTGTCCCCTTTTTTCGTGTAGATCTTCATGTCCGAAATTTTAAGGTGAACGCCTTTCTAGCGAATCTGTTCATCCGAAGCGACCTGTCCATCGATCAATCGAATGACTCGGTGCGCATGCTGCGCAATATCTTCTTCGTGGGTCACGACCACGAGGGTATTCCCATTAGCGTGAATCTCGTCCATCAGGGCCATGATCTCCACCGAAGTCTTGGAATCGAGGTTTCCCGTAGGCTCATCGGCCAGAATAAGGGATGGACGGTTGACCAAAGCTCTTGCCACCGCGACGCGTTGACGTTGACCACCGGAGAGTTGATTCGGGCGGTGGGTCATCCGATCACTAAGGCCTACTAGACCGAGCACTTCCTCCGCTCGCTTCAAGCGGTCTTCGGAGGACTGTCCCGCGTAAACCAGCGGCAAGGCCACATTGTCCAAAGCCGTAGATCGAGGCAATAGGTTGAAGGTCTGGAAAACGAATCCAATCTCCTTGTTCCGGATCTCCGCTAAATCGTTGTCCGTTAATCCGCTGACATCGGTGCCATTCAGGACATACTGACCTCCTGTTGGGGTGTCCAAGCAACCCAAGAGATTCATCAAGGTCGACTTTCCCGATCCAGATGGCCCCATCAAGGCCACGTATTCTCCTTTTTTAATGGTCAAGGAAATACCGCGAAGCACCTTGAGTTCTTCGGCGCCCATCCGGAAATTCCGGGTGATGTCGGATAATTCGATTACGTTTTCCATGGGAAATCAAACTTAACCAAAATGCTCAAAGGCGCAACCGAAAATGTTCCCGTAACTGTTGCGTGCGGAAAAAGAGCAATCCGAATCTAAAGAGATCAATGGACTGGCGCACTTCAGGACGACGACAGAGTTCATCCCAAGCAGCCGTCATGGATTGAGAACGATATATATCATCGATAATCACAACGGAGTTTTTGTGCAGATGAGGCAAGATTTGATTGAAGTAATCATGTACTTCATTGGGATTGTGCTCTCCGTCCATCACCACTATATCCCACTCCTCACCAACTTTCATTAAAGTGGGAAGTAGTTCATCGAACTTGCCGTGTCGGACCAGAACACGATCCGATAGTCCAATTTTTTTGAGTCCTTCCTTGGCCACTTCCAATAAAGAGGCGCAAGAATCCACCGTAGTTACAGTTCCCGATGAGCCTCGCGCCAAATAAGTAGTCCCTAGACCAATGGAAGTACCGAGCTCCAGAACGCGATCTGCATCCGTGTACTCCGCCAAGCGCATTAATAGCCGACCGTACTTAGCGGGGACACTGGATCTTCGAGCGACATCGCAAACACGTCGTTCCTTGAGCTCGAGGGTCTCGTGATTTCCTGAAGTGCGCTGTTCCACATCGATTTTGCGATGATCGCGCATCATTTCGCGCCGTAGGCGCTCAATATCCTGAGTCCTCGGTTCTTCACGATCTTTGATGACTTCGTTATAGAGCTGAAAGAGATATGGGGAGTGAAGCGCATGTGCATTCCTCGCCATCATACGGTGGCGAAAGTAGGCCATCATTCTGTATGCGTTCCAACTCATGCGAATTCCGATAGTTCCAGCCAGCGGTCCGTTTTGACCTCAATTTCTTTTTGCACTTCAGCGAGTTCAATACTCAGCTCCTCCATTTTTTCCCCTTCCAAGTTACCTGAGGCAAACGAATCGTGAATTTCCGCCTTACGCGTTTCGAGCTTTTCGATTTCTGCCTCGAGCCCGTCGTACTCGCGCTGTTGCATGTAGCTCAAGCGCTTCTTCTCTTTGGGCGCTTCGTCTTTAGTCTCGACCGACTTACTGGCTTGTGCGGCGGCCTTCTGCTCTTTTTCCCGCTGCTCTTTTTCGGCCATGTAAACACGGTAATCCTGATAATTGCCATTCAAGTCCTTAACCGCGCCCGCACCCTCGAAGACAAAAAGGTGATCGACCAGCTTGTTCATGAAATAGCGGTCGTGGCTGACCACGATAATAACGCCTTCAAATTCCTGTAAAAAATCTTCTAGTACGGTCAGGGTGATCAGGTCCAGATCGTTGGTCGGCTCATCGAGGATTAAGAAGTTGGGATTGGCCATCAAGACGGTCAACAGATACAATCTTCTGCGTTCTCCTCCGCTCAACTTAGAAACATAGGTCCATTGATCATCTCGAGAAAACAAGAACCGTTCGAGCATTTGAGCCGCAGTTAACTTGCGTCCTTTAGTGAGCGGAATAACCTCGGCGATGTTCTTGACCACGTCAATGACCCGCTGATCTTCTTTGAGCTTAATTCCGTCTTGAGTGTAATAGCCGAACTGAACCGTATCCCCAATGACTACTTTTCCACCTTTTGGAGCCAAGGCACCCGTGATGAGTTTCAGAAAGGTCGTTTTGCCCGTTCCATTGCGCCCAACAATGCCTATTCGGTCCTTCTTTTTGAAGGTATAGCTGAAGCCGTTGAGGATGGGCAAATCGTCAAAATTCATTTTGACGTTGTGGAGCTCAACGATTTTAGCACCCATGCGCTGCATCTTGATTTCCATCTCCACCTGCTCGTCCTTGTTGCGCTTATGCGCTTCTTTCTTGATGTCGTAAAAGGCGTCAATCCGAGCCTTACTCTTGGTCCCGCGTGCCTTGGGCTGGCGGCGCATCCAATCCAACTCTTTGCGATAGAGGTTCTTGGCTTTCTCCACATTTGTGGCCTGAATCTCGTAGCGCTCGTTTTTCTTGGCCAAATAGTACTCGTAGTCGCCTTGGTACTTAAAGATCTGGCCTTGATCCAATTCAATGATGTGATCGCAGAGGGAATCCAAAAAGTATCGATCGTGCGTGACCATGAAGACCGTGACTTCAGATCGACCTAAGAATTCCTCTAGCCATTCGATCATCTCTATATCCATGTGGTTGGTCGGCTCATCGAGAATAATGAGGTCGGGGTCTTGAATCAGCAGCTTAGCCAACGCCACGCGCTTTTTCTGCCCCCCTGACAAATCCCCTATGGGACGGTCGATATGGTCCAAATTCAGCTTACCTAGAATCTGCTTCACGCGCACTTCTGCATCCCAAGCCTGAAGTTTTTCCATCTCGTCGAAAGCGGCCTGCATTTCCTCAGCTTCTTCGGGGTGCTCGAGACTGAGCTCATAGCGACGAATAGCTTGAGTAATGGGATCATCCCCATCAAACATAGCATCCAATATCAATTTATCTGCCGGGAGATTGGGGTCTTGATCCAGGAAACCCACTTGAATGTCTTTTCGGAAGGTCACGGCTCCTTCATCTGGGCCTTCCAAACCGGCCAGGATGCGCAACAGAGAGCTCTTCCCTGTCCCGTTCTTCGCAACAAAGGCCACTTTTTGGCCTTGATCTATGCCAAAGCTCACGCCTTGGAACAGAATGCGTTCCCCGTAGGATTTGGCCAGATTTTCAATGGACAGGTAGTTCATAGAGGTGCTGCAAAAGTGCGAAAAATGGGCGTTATTTGGGACATGGAGGAGATCAAGGATATCTACAAGAAACAGCGGGAATACTTTAACACTGGAGCAACGCTCTCCTACGCTTTTCGAAAAGAACAGCTTCGCCGGTTCTTGAACATGATGAACCACTACGAGCAGGACATGCTCGATGCTATGGCTGCGGATATTGGGAAAAGTCGCTTTGAAGGCTACACGCACGAGATTGCCTTGGTCAAATCGGACATCAAGTTTGCCTTGAAGAATTTGCGCTCGTGGATGCGGGATGAGCGAATTTCTGATGCGCTAGCCACCTTCCCTGCGCGGCACTTCAACCACGCGAGTCCCTATGGGAATGTGCTCCTGATTGCTCCATGGAATTACCCGGTTCGATTAGCTCTACTCCCGCTTGTCGGAGTCATTGCTGCCGGGAATACCACTGTGCTCAAGCCTTCCGAACTCGCTCCAAACATGTCCAAGGTTTTCAAGCGCATGATCTCCGAAACCTTTGACTCCGAATATCTCCATGTGGTCGAAGGAGGAGTCCCAGAATCAAATGCTCTCCTCTCCCAGCCCTTCAACTACATCTTTTTTACCGGCAGCACGGCAGTCGGAAAAATCGTGATGAAGGCCGCTTCAGAGCACTTAGTCCCGGTGACATTAGAATTAGGCGGAAAATGCACCACTGTTGTGGATGAAACAGCCTCTTTAGCCATTACGGCCAAAAGAATCGTTTGGGGGCGTTTCATGAACGCGGGCCAATCTTGTACCGCTCCGGATTTTGTAGTTGCGCACGAGAGCGTAAAGGACCGTTTGATTGAACTGATCGTCAAAGAGACTATTGATCAATGGGGGGCCAATCCAAAAGAGAATGAAGACTACGGGCGCATTGTAACCCCGCGACATCTCGATAGACTTATTGGGTTTTTAGGGGATGGTGAGCTTGTTCACGGTGGAGAACACGACTCGGAAGATCGATATTTAGCACCAACGATTCTCGACAATATTCAGTGGGAGGATCCCATCATGCAGGAGGAAATCTTTGGCCCCATTCTCCCGATCCTAAGCTATTCCAATTGGGATGCGCTCATAGCCCGTTTAAAGACCATGCCAAGCCCGCTTGCCTTGTATCTATTTTCAAAATCCAGCTCACATGAGAAGCAAATTCTGCGCGAACTCTCGTTCGGGAATGCCTGCATCAACGATGTAATCATGCATATGGCCAATCACCATTTGCCCTTCGGCGGCGTGGGTGACAGTGGCATGGGACGCTACCATGGGCGCTATTCGTTTCAGACCTTTTCCCATATCAAAGGGATCACCAAGACGCCCACGTGGCTCAGTATTCCCCTTCGTTTTGCCCCGTACGGTTCACGGATCAAGCTGGTAAGACGCCTTCTGGGATAAAACCGTCGTTCTCGATAATCTTCGGAACAAATTCAACGAACAACTCTTCAGAATACCATTTCCTCTTTCGGGTCTTTTCGATAATCTTCCGATGCGTATCGCCTTCATAGGCGTAGCGAAACATACTCTCCTTCGACGGCCACAAGGAAAAAGTGGCTTGCTCTACCCAAGGCAACTCACCCACTCCTTTAGAAAAAAGCACTTCCTTATTCTCTGTCAGGGATTTGCTCGCTACGGGAACATGTCGCCAGAATTCAAGGAGTCTTTTAGTGCGAATTCTCGCTCGTGTCATCACCGCCAGAGGGCCATCCTGATAAATATGATGTACAGGGAACGGCTGCTCCCCGTGCCATTTCCCATGTGCTTTAACAGTGTTCAAGTCGAGGTGAACATGGGATTCGGCATGAGCTTGCCAATCTCGACTCATCGGTGACTGTAAGAAAGCTCTGGCCTCTTCGGGAGAATCCCATACGGTTAGATGACCATATGTTCTAAAGTCGGGCTTCATGGAAAAGCCTTCCCCTGCTCCAGTACCCAGAAACTTGACAAACTTGGGCTTTGGCCCTTCTTCCAAACGCTCTTTAGCCAGGCCCATCTGTCGAAAAGCCCACCAGCGGCGGTTTTTAGGAAAACGATAAAAGGAAAGTACTACCACCTTATTCTTGCTTCAGCCATTTAAGGCGCAAAGCAGCATTTTGTTCTTCAACGGGGCGTATAATCAATGTATCTCCAGACCATTCTATGCGTCGTTTTACTTTTACACCCACTTCTGATGAGTCAGAATGCGTTAAGCGAGTATGTTGCACAACCGTGTCCCCTTTGAGTAATTCATAGGTTCCTGTGTAGAAATAGTCAATAGACTGCAGGTGAAGACTTACGTGGCCATTTCGGTCGTAATTAAGCACTCCGATCATCCCTTCTTCTCGATAGGGGGCCCATTCACCCGTCAGGGAATCCGCACGCTCCATAGACTGCAATTCCCAGTAGCCGTATAAATCTTCTTTAGCATCGAGCATCGGCAGATTTCCGTTGCGAAAATCAATGAACATCTTCAAGGACACCACCAGGGTCATCGCTACTACGAAAACGGCAAAGGACAACACATAGGCCAACAAGGTCTTTACAATGACGGCCCCGTCAAAGCCAAAGATTCGGGCTAAGGCGTAGACGAGATATATGAGGGAGATTCCGAACCCCAAGAAGACGTTAATTTCTGGTGAATCCCTCAGAAAAATCTGGAGAGGTGTAGTCACAACACCTAGTATGATCACAAAGGTGTAGAGGTAGGTGGACATCAAAAGATGTTCGGCGTAATTCCATTTCTCACTTCGGAGGAAAAGCCATGTGAATAAAGCTAAAAACGGAATGACCCCGACCGACAGAAAATTCATGTACTTGGTCATCAATCCACCCATGTACTGCATGGCAATTTCCTGCTGTTTACTTTCAACGGTCTGGACCGTAACGGCATCCATCAAGTCAAGTTGAACGAACAGAATAGCATTTATCGTGGCGAAAATAATCGCCAGTCGAATGGGGTTGTAGTACGGGCTTCGAATCCCCTTGATGTAATTGCGAATGAGCTCTTCCGGCCGCAGCAAAAGAAGCCTCATTGTGGTGTTGAAGCCACTGTCGTAGGAGAAAAAGCTCCCGAAAAATTCTCGGAGCAGGTTCCCAAAGGAAATTCTTGGCGTGGCATTATCTTCACCACACTGAGCACACCATCGTCCGTTTAATTCCGCATCACAGCGTTGACAATTTTCCATCAGAATCGAACTGCTAGGTCTACGCGAATTCCGAATGCATTCGGAGTCGAAAAGGCTGTTTCTTCTAAATAAGAGAGTCTCCAAATGGCATCCACACGTAGAAATTTGAAAATATTCTCAATACCTACTCCAACTTCATAATACCCGCGATCAGGGGCCTGAATCGTTGTTCCGTCTTCCGTGGTATTCAACTCAATATTATCTGGAGTTAAGGTTCCAATCATTCCACGAGCTGTGATTACCTCCCGCCACTTCAGCTTTCGAAATAAGGGAATTCGATTGAAGAAAAGCCCCACGAAGTGATGTTCCAGATTAAAACTCGCGTATTGATCGGTTGTGAATTCAAAGAAATTCATAAGGTTGTAGGAGTACCGTGCATAGGCATAGGTATTGTTACCTGGCGCCACATCCAACAAGGGAAAAGGCAGGGTTCCAAACACCTTACTCGCCTCAAGAGTCAAGATAGACTTACCGAAAGGCGGCAACAAGAAGGGCTTGGTAAATCCAGCATATATTTTGTGAAACTCATAGTCACTTCCCAAGAAGTCGGGAATACCATAGGAGTAGTTTAAAATGAAGGTTGGATGCGGCGTATACACATCCAAACGTTCGACTCCAACGCCGAGCCACTTTTTGCCCGGACGATACAGGAGATTCAACTCAATTTCGGAAGTAGAAATAGGACCCGCTTCAGCACTAATCTCGGTGAAATCTACGGCACCAACACCAAACACATCCCGGCGACGGAATTCTACCTTGGCCTCTAAATCTTTGATGTATTCACTTCGGAAATAAGTCTTGGTTTCCCGAACCAAACTCAATCGATCAAAGGGCTCTCTAGCGAGTACCGAACTCAAAAAAGACCCCGTACGCGTTGCTGCCGTGGTGTATCGTGCACCGATCTGCTCAATATCATAGGTGTGGTACGCACCGAGCTCCAAGCGCGGCTTGTCCTTGAAAAGCCATTTCCCACCCAGAGAGTATTTTAAGATTCCATCTCTGGTGCCGTAGGCGACATGAGCATATATGCGAAAAAGATCATTTCGGTCCCAATAAGTACGACCGCCAAAACGCAAACGCATACCTTCAACGGGGTTGAAGGCCAGAGTCGAAAGCAAGGGCCCCAAATCATAACCTTCCATCTCCCAATAACCTGAAAGGACAAAGGCAATGACATCCAAATAGGTCCGGAAAGCCGGCGTGTTCTTCAGCGTGTCAATCATGCTGTAGATGCCCAGCTCCTGCTCCGTAAGTTCCTTGTTGCGGACGTCCTTCCAATAGGTGTCATCGTTGGAGTTGGCTATCATGTCCTCCCGGCTAAACTCCTCTTCTCGATAAAATTCTTCAGGCCTGGGTTGGTCGATAACATAGTCGTTAAACTCTGTCGTTTTAATACCGTATAGCCCGTACGCATCCTTGTTGTCCTGAACAGCGAAGTCAACGATAATAAAGTCCTGTTTCAACATCCAGATGGAATCGTGATACAACTCGTAACTGCGGCGCACAGACAAGTCATTGACAAAATTCACATTGGCATCGCCGGTCATTTTCATGTCAATATCCGTCACCGCCCAGGTTTTTTCATCGACCCACATTTCCCCTTTGAAGGTCAATTCCTGCTTCCGGCGTGGAATGAACTGAATGTTGAATTGGGTACTTCCGTTTACCTCCGTGCTGTCGGTGAGGTAGTACTTATAGCTTAATAGTCCTAAGCTCGAAATAGGACTGACGAATCCCTTCTCGAAAATGGGCAGGTAATTGTCATAGATATTGTAGTCTTGGTATAGAGCACCCATGAACTCTTGGACTCCAGCATTGGCGTCAAATCCCGCATTTTTGGTCGCCCGCATAATTTCTTTCTCGAGCTTGGGGTCTTGCCGATAGTAATAGTCGTAGGCCGATTCGATGATGAAAATGGGCAAGTATACCTTACCGTTCACATCAGAAGTATCCGCATAATCAAAAATGAAATCGAGGGGCTTGAAGACCGCTCGATTCTTGAAATTATCATCAATGTTGTTCAAATCGAACTCTATCTTCTCGTACTTCTGATACTCGTAGGCCGATAAATTTTCCGGTGAGTTCTTGTCCCTGTTGGCCCAGATATTTCGAAGAATCACATGCGCCGGATTCTCCTTTTCCTTTTCATTCGGGTCTGCGGTGACCACCACCTCGTTAAGACTAATGCTCGAAGCTTTCAGCCGTATGGTTACTTCTTGATCTTGGCCGGGGACAATGGCCAGTGATGTCGTTTGATAACCCAGATAAGTGGCAATAATAGAATCGACCTTCTGAACAGTTTGAATTTCGAAGGATCCGTCAAAGTCGGTTATGGTACCGATGCTCGTGTTCGGGAAGACGACGTTGGCGAAGGGGACGGGCTCACTGGTCTCATAGTCCAATACCGTACCGCGCACACGTGTGATTTGAGCTTGTACCGTAGTAGACAACAAAACAAGGGCATAAACCCACTTCAACCGCACCATATGTTGAACCACGCACTGCAGCATATAGATTAGCTAAAGTACGCTTTTTCAACGGCCAGAAACCCGGTCCAGTATGCGGTATTGAATGGCCTCGGACAAATGAGTCAATCCGATATTATCCTGACCTTCGAGGTCGGCTATGGTACGTGCAACGCGCAGGATTTTGTGGTAAGCTCTTGCCGAAAAGTTCCATTTGTGAGCGGCCTCCCTGAGCAGTGTTTGTGATGCTCGGTTTAAAGCGGCATAGGTTTTTAGTTGGTCAGGTTTCAGCTCGGCATTGCGCTGTACTTCCAAATCGCAATACCGTCGAGATTGAAGATCCATGACACGCTCTACTTGTACTTTCATTTCCTCCGTTGTCCATGAGGTCTGGTGATGGTTGAGATCTGACCAAGGAACAGCTTTGACTTCAACGTGCATATCCAAACGATCCAAAAGTGGACGTGAGAGCTTTCCGAGGTATCGACCCTGAATAATGGGATTCGATGCCTCTTCAAACGAACCGGAGGGACTCGGATTCATGCTGGCAATGAGTTGAAAATTTGCCGGAAAGTCAACGGAATACCTGGATCTAGCAATGGTCACTTTTCGGTCCTCCAAAGGCTGACGGAGCAACTCCAGCACGGATCTTGAGAATTCCGGAAGCTCATCGAGGAACAAGACTCCACAGTGCGCAAGCGATATTTCGCCTGGAGCTGGAGGCACACCACCCCCTGCCATACTCGCTGCCGTACAACTGTGATGAGGGTGACGGAAGGGACGCGTCCTCATCAGGCCAATTCGTCCACTTTTACCGGAAATAGAATGGACCAAGGCAGCCTCCAAAGCCTCCGTTTTGGAAAGAGCGGGTAGGATTCCTGGAAAGCGACGGGCCATCATGGTCTTTCCCGAACCAGGCGGTCCAATCATCAAGATGTTATGCCCGCCTGCCGCCGCAATGACCAGAGCGCGCTTCACTGCCTTCTGACCTTGGATGTCTGCATAATCGGGGCAATCCCTTTGCTCGGATGGCTCAAAAACGGATGGAGGCCGTACTTGCCAACTTCGCACCCCAGATAAGGCCTCTAAAACTTCCTTAAAGTGCTCGGCATAGCGCACCCGCAGACCTTCGACCACGGCTGCCTCCTCGGCATTTTCCTTTGGGACCAAAATGCCAACATATCCTAAGGATTTAGCTAAAAGTGCCATAGCTAGTACACCTCGAACGGGACGGAGTGATCCGTCGAGAGAAAGCTCTCCAACGATCATATACCGCTCAAGTCCCAACAATGATATTCGCCGAGCTGCGGCCAGCACCCCTAAAGCAATGGGTAGGTCGTATAAACTACCCACTTTCCTGAGGTCTGCCGGCGCCAAGTTGACGGTGAATTGAAATCCAGGCCACTTCTGACCTGTGCGAATGGCTGAACGAATCCGATAGTAGCTCTCCCGAATGGCGCTGTCGGCCAGGCCGACAATATGCCACTTCCATCCAGGTGAAGTGCTGACTTCAACAGTGACGGGTAGAGCTCGAATGCCAATCAAGGAGGCGGAGTGCAACTTCACGATCATGCTGCAAGCTGGGAAAGCTCAAGGCCACATCGTGCCGTAGGCACCGAATAAAGAATACCGAGATGTTATTTTTTAGAACTGTAGTGTCGCTTGAGCCACTCGCTCAGTCCTCCGAGTCCAGGGAAAAGAACGCGCTCGGTGATATTGGCCTGGTCGAGCTTGTCGCGAACCTCCCACTTCAGCTCGGCGGGAATAATGATGCGGAAGAAAAGCTCGGGGTGCTTCTGAAGCCAGTCGTCCAAACGTACCGTTGGCGAAGACATTAGGGAGAATAAGGCAAACTGGTTGACAATACGCTCATCCAAAGAGGGCGGTTCGAGGAAGAGAATGAAGTCCTCCGACTCGACGAGTTCGTCCAACATCTCTAGGCGATCGCACACCGACTCCAGCATTTCTGCGGTGAAGGCATTGGACTCTTCGCGTCGAATGACCTGCTGTAATTTGTCGGGAAGAAAGGAATTGAGCTCCGTGTAGTGCAAGCACCAGATGACCCCATCCTCGTTGATCTTGGTAAGGTCGTTCGTTGTAAAGTGCAGTGCTACGTAGGGAGAATAGGTCCAATCCAGAAGACGCGTGGGTAGCCCGTGGTGTTGGGCTGTCGCCATCCAGTTCCAAATACTGTTCCCCGGGGCCGCATCGCGGTGGGCATATTTCTGGAAGTTCCGGAGCAAATGTCGTTCGAGCTTTGGATAAGGCCCTCCTATGCGCTGAAGGCTGGTCAGCAACTCGAAATTGGACTGATCCAGTCCGCGATAGATGAAATTAGATCGATATCGATTGATTCGGTCGTCCCAGGTATGACTAAATAGGCAATCCTGTAGCTCCGACCAGCTCGTTGGTCTCAAATCACCACTGAGGGTTTTCATGACTCCAGATTCAGGTGCTCCATGAGCTCGGTCAAGGATGCGGGCATGAGCGGCTTCGAAATAAAATCCACTACACTTGGGAACGACTGACTCTTTTCCTGATCACTGGGGTCAATGGAAGAGGTCAACATCACCACGGCCGAATCGAATCCGTCCTTCTCATATGCTTCCAGGAACTGCCAGCCATCTAGCCCCGGCATATTGATGTCCAAGAAAATAAGGCTCGGCATTTCCCCGCCCGAACGAAGGCGATCTAACGCAGGTTGCCCATCCGGGAATACTTCAATGGTGAGCTGATCGTTGAAGTGCTTCTTCAGCATCCGTTCATTGATCATATTGTTGATTGGGTCGTCATCGACCAAAAAATAGAGTGGCGGTTTCATGGCGTAGGTGTAGTGTGATGTACTATCGAAGGTACTAAATCTACTCCGATACGCCTAGAACTTCCTGCAGGTCTGGATTGATAAAGAGGTAGCTAAAGACCTCCAATTGGGCGGGATTGAACATCTGTAGCCCATCGACTTCGAAGGGCACATAAAGCTCTTCCTCCAGGTCTCGAATCACATAGCGCTCGCGGTCGGTTTGCCACAACACGGCCCCTTCGCGATATGGCTCATCGGGATCGATCTTGTACTTGACCAAATCCCACTCGTAAATGTGCTTGTTGTTCTTGTCTCGAATGCCCACGAACTCATCGCGCACATTGTAGTCCATGGCCTTTCCCGTCCACCAAAAGCCGTCTTTGCTGTAAAAGGTACTTCTTCCGTACATCACCCGCATGAAACCGACAATGGTCTCATCGTGTCGAATGCGATAGCGTTCTTCCGGAAGTTGGGGTTCATCGTTCCACATGCTGCTCCACGTAATGAATGAGGCAGTGGATGACTTTGATGTGAATCTCTTGAGCGCGGTCCGAAAAGTCACTGTGCGGTGCGCGAATTTCTACATCGCACTCCTTCGCCAAAGCACCACCCGTTTTACCGGTGAGGCCAATGACCTTCATTCCCTTCTCTTTTGCGGCGCCTACGGCGCGAAGAACGTTCGCGCTATTCCCACTAGTCGAAATGGCGAGTAGCACATCTCCAGAGCGCCCTAAGGCCTCTACACCCCGTGAAAACACTTGATCGTAACCGTAGTCATTCGACACACAGGTCAAATACGACGGATCGCTCAAGGCCAAAGCCGCATATGCGGGCCGATCTTCTCGAAAGCGGCCGCTCAATTCCTCCGCGAAATGCATCGCGTCGCTCATCGAGCCTCCGTTCCCACAACTCAAGATTTTGCCATCCTGCTGCAGTGCATTAACAAGCAGCGCTCCGGCCTGTTCAATCCGAGTGATGTTTTCGTCATCGGCGAGAAACTCCGCCAAGACTTTTTGGGCCTCAAGAAGTTCTTCTCTAATCATTATTTGAATGCTGCAACGCCGCGATCTAACCAATCCACAAATTTGGGAATGTCCGGGTCGTAGGCGGTGGGTTCAATCAAGGGATCCATATCCTCATGATCAATGATCACATAGTAGGGCTGACTGTTGGTTTGGTAGTGCTTTGCTTGGAATTCACTCCACAGGTTTCCAATGGTCTTCACCTTCTTTCCAGTGATGTCACTGGTGTATTGTTCCTCCTTTGGTAAGCGCTCGCGCTCGTCTACATAGAGCGATATCAAGACCACCTCATTCCGCAGGCGTTCCAACACCCGTGGATCGCTCCACACTTGCTCCTCCATTTTTCGGCAGTTGACACAGCCCCAACCGGTAAAGTCCAACATGATGGGTTTGCCCACCTTTTCTGCATAGGCCTTACCGGTTTCAAAATCGTGGAAACAGTTCAAGCCGTGCGGACAGTGTGCCGGGTCTGCACCTTCTGGAACCATCTCACCAGTTCCTGAAGCCACAACAGCTGTAGCGCTTCCCCCAAACCCTTCGGGTGACTCGCTGTAGAACATCGGCGGAGTAAATCCACTGATGGCCTTCAATGGCGCCCCCCAAAGTCCGGGGATTAAGTAGATGGTGAACATCAAACTGAAGATCGCGAAGAAGAGTCGTGATACTGAAATCTTTTCCAATGGACTATCGTGCGGCAGGCGGAACTTGCCCAGCAAGTACAAGGTCAAAAGTCCGAAGATGGCGATCCAGCTCACGATGAACCACTCGCGCTTGAGCAATCCTGCTTGCCACACCAGGTCAGCAGTACTTAAGAACTTCAAGGCAAAAGCCAATTCGATAAAACCGAGGACCACCTTCACAGAGTTCAACCACCCTCCAGACTTTGGAAGGGTATTCAACCAACCAGGGAAGGCCGCGAACAGCCCAAAAGGCAAAGCCAAGGCTAAAGAGAATCCAAACATTCCCACTAGCGGTCCTTGGATTCCCCCGCTGAAGGCTTCAAAGAGCAAGGAACCGATGATGGGTCCTGTGCAGCTAAAGGAAACCAAAGCTAGGGTGAAGGCCATAAAGAAGATTCCGATCAACCCTCCTCGTTCAGAGGCGCGATCGGCGTTGTTGACCCAGCTCGAGGGCAAGGTAATTTCAAACGCCCCAAAGAAGCTGATGGCAAAGACCACCAAAATCAAGAAGAAGGCAATGTTGACGTACGGGTTCGTACTGAAAGCGTTCAGTGCATCAGGCCCGAACAATACGGTAATCAAAAGTCCGATCAAGGTGTAAAGGACGATGATGGAACTACCGTAGATAATAGCATTAGCAATACCCTTTGCACGGGTCTTGCTCTGCTTCGTAAAGAAGCTCACCGTCAAAGGAATCATCGGGAAGACGCAAGGCGTCAATAAAGCCGCAAATCCACCCAAAAAGCTGAGCAAAAAGATGCTGATCAAGGATCGACTAGCCACCGGCTCGGCGGGGCCTGAACCTACAGAAACCGCTGCCTCTTCAACGACTTCTTCGCCTTCGACTACCTCTTCTTCTCCACCCGAAAGATCAAATCCACCGGAGTTTTCCAAAGGCTCAATGGTTGACTCCTCTTCAACGGATTCATCACCAGCTGCTTCGTCGTCGGTTTGACGAACCTCTTCCTCTTCACCGGAATCTTCGCTACCTCCTTCTGGGGTGAAACCGGCCAAGGAGAATTCGAAGTCAATGTATTCTGGGGGTAAGCACTGGGTGGCGTCACAGGTCATGAACGTGAGCTCTCCAACCACCTTTACGGGATCGCTCGAAGTAATGCGCACCTTCTGCACAAAATCAACCTCCAGGCTGTAGTACTTGAGGTCCATCATGAAATTCGGATCGTACTCCTCTTCCAGATGTCCGCGCTCTTCTACAGGACCAATGGCCTCCCAGCCAATGGCATCTTCAAAGATAAATTCGGTAGGAATGGGTCCTCCATCAGGGATATCCTGGCTGTACAAGTGCCACGTCGGATCAATCGTAGCGCTGAAAATAAGTTCTGCTTCGTTGTCGCTCAGTTGATTTGTGGAATAGCTCCATTTAACGGGCTCCAAAATCTGCGCAAAGGCCGTCGAGACAAAGAAAAACAGGGAGAGTAGTGAGTAGATCAGCTTCCGCATTATGCCTTACATTTCATTTTCCAAAAGCGCCACAAGGTACACCTTTTCGGTGGCGTCTCCAATTTTGTACCGGTCGTCAAGACGGTGCCCAACGAGCCAAATAATGTCATCTCCAGAGCACAAAAGCCAGGCATTTTCCTTGGCGGTACGGCTCCATTTTTCATCGGTGAAGTAGTCTTGAAGTTTCTTGGTTCCGCTCATGCCCAAGGGCTTAAATGCATCACCCGCCCTCCATCGCCTCAAGGTCAGAGGGAAGCTCAGCTTATCATAATCCAAAGCAGCTCGTAACGGGCTCGTCGGAATATCCACCAAGCGTCGTTCCTTCAACTCCCCGCGCAAAACGATTGGGTCATTGAGGGCTTCACCTTCATACCAGGTGTAGGTACTTTGCTCCTCATCCGCCCGTCGATCAATCACCAAGTGCTCCCGGTCCATCGTCAAGCGGTACTTCGGACTAAAGAAACGCGCACCCACCGTCTTTTCGTCTATCGCCCGAAGGATGTCCCCAAGGGCCGTAAATCCATAAGGGCGTAAGAGCTCATGCCACAGGGTAGCCGAGCCCGCCCGGTCTTGAATCGGGGCCATCCGCACTTCCGTCCAGTGCTCTTTCTCGCTAAACGCCGCCTTTCGTACCTCGCCCACCGCGTCGGCAAGCAGATGCTCCAAATCGCGCATTCGAGAGGCAAAGTCCGTGATATTGGCACTTAAAGCGGGTTGAATATCGAGTGCCTGCGGCACGATGTTGTGGCGAATCACGTTTCGCCGGTACTTCAGACTGGCGTTCGACGAATCCGTCCGAAACGCCACTCCAGACTCCTCCGCATAAGCGAGAATCTCATCCTTCCCTACGGTCAGGAGCGGTCGCAATAGGCCGCGCTCAGCGCCCGCAAACTCCTGCTCGGCCAGTATACCGCGAAGGCCACTGACCCCTGTTCCGCGAATCATATTCCACCAAATGGTCTCGAGCTGATCATCCCGATGATGGGCGGTCAACAGATGATCAAAACCCTCTTCCCGCATGACCTCCGCAAACCAATCGTAGCGCTTTCGGCGTGCCCACATTTGGACCGATTCATCGCTTTGATCTTCCAATTCCTCAGGACTAAAGCGCCGCCAATGAAGGGGAATACCGGCTTCTTGGGCGTATTGCTGAACAAAGGCCTCGTCGGCGGCCGATTCATCGCCCCGCAGCTGGAAGTTGGCGTGGGCCAAGGAGAGGTCGACACCGGCTGAATGAAGCAAGTGGACGAGCGTCATGGAATCCACGCCGCCGCTGACGGCAACGAGGCATCGCGCCGTAGGCGCAAGATTCGCCTCCGCCCAATCGCTTATGACTTTATTCAGCGGTTTCATGGCTGGGGTTTGATTGACGCACCGCCTCCAATAGGGCGCGCGCCTTGAGTTCTGTTTCGTTCCATTCCTCCGCACCGTCGCTCAAAATGGTCAGTGCCCCGCCTACTTGAAGGCTCAGATAGCGACGGTCCGCGCGATAGATAAGGGAACGAATGACGACGTTGAAATCGCCCTGACCCTGCGGGTCGATGTACCCCAAACCTCCGGAGTACCATCCGCGGCGGCTTTCTTCCATCTCCTCGATGATCTGCATGGCGCGAACCTTAGGCGCTCCGGTCATGCTGCCCATAGGAAAGGTGGCGCGCAACAGATCAGACCACGTTTTGCCCTGGGCGAGGTCGGCCCGAACCGTGCTGATCATTTGATGTACGGTTTCAAAACTGTAGATGCCGTAGAGCTCGTCTACGTGAACGCTGTCCCTTGCTGCTACCCGGCTGAGGTCATTCCGAACCAAGTCAACGATCATGACGTTCTCGCCCCGCTCTTTTCGGCTGTTGCGAAGGGCTTCTTTTAAGCGGAGATCCTCCGGCTCATCGCTCGAGCGGGCCGCAGTCCCCTTGATGGGCTGGGAAATCACGCGTTGTCCCTCTTTGCGCAGATAGCGCTCAGGGGAAGCACAAAGGAGATATTCTTCTTCCCAACGCCAAAAGGCCGAAAAAGGGGCCTGAGTTCGTTTTTGAATGGCCTGAAACGCCAGCCAAGGATCAATTTCAGCATCTTCAGCATAGTATTCCCGGCAAAAATTCATCTCGTAGATGTCGCCTTGCCGAATGTGTTTTTGAATGCGATCAAAGCGCTCCAAATAAGTTTCCCGATCCAATCGGCTTTCCCAGGAAATGGCCTTCGGGGCCACTACTTGGCCTTCAGGGCGAGGATCAGTCGTTCGGACCTGGCGCCACAGTTCGCTGGGGTCCTCTGTTTCGTCCTCCAGCATGTGGAGCTCCACCTTCCACCCTTTCAATAGCCACAAAAAGCGCGGACTGAAAAAGCGCAGGTCCGGAAATTCAAGACCATCCGTATTCGCCGAAGTGAGGTACTCTACTTCGTTCTTAAGGTCGTAACCCAAACCGCCAAACCACCAGTCTGGTCGGGCTAGTCGCGCTTGATCTAATGCCTCGAACGCGACCCCGGCAAAAGCCGAAAGGGAGTCCACAGCCTCCACGGCTACCGCCATTTCAAAGGCGGGTTCAAAGCGCCCGGGATATCGAAAATCGTTGTTGTCTAAAACACAAACTGCCCTGAACCGTCGGGTCCAGAGCAGTAGTTTGTTCTTGATCGCGGCCTTATCGGTAACGGGAAAGGTATGTACCGTTCGGCGGATCATCTTACTTGTGCAAAGCGCGGTTTTCTGTGGCTTCAAGAGCCGCCTCGCGAATCGCTTCCGTATATGTTGGGTGAGCGTGGCTCATGCGCGCAATATCCTCCGCACTAGCGCGGTACTCCATGGCCACAACTGCCTCTGCAATCATGTCCGCGGCACGAGGCCCACAGATGTGAACGCCCAAAATTTCATCGGTTGCCGCATCTGCCAGCATTTTCACCTGACCGTCCGTGTCCATCGAGGCACGCGCACGTCCACTCGCCTTGAACATGAAAGATCCAGTCTTGTACTTCACCCCGGCTTCTTTCAATTCCTCTTCGGTCTTACCTACAGAAGCCACTTCTGGCCAAGTGTAAACCACATTAGGAATCAAGTTGTAATCGATGTGCGGCTTCTGACCGGCCAAAAGCTCAGCCAAGGCCACACCTTCTTCTTCGGCTTTGTGCGCCAACATAATTCCTCGAACCACGTCACCGATGGCGTAAACGCCGTCTACATTGGTCGCGAATTGGTCGTTGATCACCACGCGTCCGCGGTCGTCCATCTCCAATCCGATGGCCTCGCCGTTCAATCCAGCCGTGTACGGCTTCCGACCCACAGCTACTAAGCAGTAATCCGCCTCAAAAGTGACCTCTTCACCTTTCTTGTTATCGGCGACTACCTTGACACCTTTTCCGGTGTTCTCCGCCGATTTCACCTTGTGGGAGAAATTAAATTTCACGCCCAACTTCTTCATCGCGCGGGTCAAATCCTTGCTCATCGCACTGTCCATCATGGGCACGGCACGATCCGCGTATTCCAAGAAGGTCACTTCCGTTCCCAAACGCTGGTAAACCGATCCGAGCTCGAGTCCAATAACACCAGCACCGATGACTACCATTTTCTTCGGTACAGCCTGCAATTCCAGGGCTTCCGTAGAACTGATGATGCGATCCTTGTCGATTTCGATTCCCGGCAAGCTGTTCGGCTTGGATCCGGTCGCAATGATGACCTTTCCAGTTTTCACTTCCGTCTCCGTCCCATCGGCAGCAGTGACTTTAAGTGTATTCGCATCCACGAAGGAACCCAATCCAGTGTGGACATCGATGTTGTTCTTGTTCATGAGGAAGGCAATACCGTCGGCATTCCCTTTAACCACTCCGCGCTTCCGCTCGATCATTTGCGGCATATTCACCTTCAAATCGGCCAATTCGATCCCGTGCGTTTCGAATTTTTCCGCGGCGTTGTGGTAGTGTTCTGAGCTATCGAGCAATGCCTTCGAAGGAATACAACCCACGTTGGAGCAAGTTCCGCCCAAGCTGTCGTATTTCTCGATGATTGCTGTTTTCATGCCGAGCTGAGCGCAGCGAATCGCCGCTACATATCCTCCCGGTCCTGATCCAATGACGGTTACGTCGTAGGTACTCATTATGATGATTTTATCAATTCAATTTCATTGAGGCTTCAAAGGTAACTAATGCACTGCTTATAGCCTCTTTCCGAGCTTTTCATTTGTCGATATGCGATGGGTGTTGTCTATGGATTTGCGCCTGCGGCGCGATGCTCCCTTTGCCCCTTCTTTCAAGCCTTCACTCGACCTCGCACAAAAACGTACAACAAGAAGGCTATGGCCAGAGCATACGCCAATCGCCCAATAGCGTCACCATAGCGCTGGTAGAGGGTCGGAGCATTGGACAAGAATACCTCCTGGCGCAGAGCTCCGCGCTCATCCCAACCCAGTCGCTGAAGTGTATTTCCTTTAAAGTCGATAAAGCCCGAAATTCCCGTGTTGGCCGCCCGAGCGACGCTTCTTCGGTTTTCAATGGCCCGAAGCTTCGCATAAGCAAAGTGCTGCTTGTACCCGTCGGTATCCCTCCACCACCCATCGTTGGTGATAATCCCCAAAAAGTCCGCTCCATTATTGGCATAATCGGTCACAAACTCCCCAAAAACACTCTCCCAACAGATGACCGGGGCCACTTTCAGGTCCTTAGTGCCGTGTGGGAAGACGTCTCGGGTTTCCTGCATGCCCAAGGTGCCCGTGGTTCCACCGAGATCCAGAATGGCTTCACCGAGTAGAGGTTGCAAAGTACTTCTAAAGGGCATTTGCTCCACCCCGACCACCAGCTTGGACTTGTGATAGGTTTGGATGGTATCTGAAGTGATGGAAATGGCGGTATTGAAGCTGTCCCAGTAGTATTGCGCTCGCTCGTTGTATCGCGCCGTAGGCGATGCATCTTGGGGGCGATCGTATACTTTATAGGTACTCGCACCAATCACAAACTGTGTATTTGGATACTGACGGAGCCAACTCTGAATCAATCTAATCGTGGGCTCGCGATCTAGGCGATCTTCATTCAACCCGCCCGGAAGGGCTGTTTCGGGAGCCAAAACAACGTCCACCTGATCGTCCATCACGGAATCGGCAATGGCCAGAATTCTGCGGGTTTGCTCGATGTCATCCGTATTGAACTTCTCCGTGTACGGGTCCACATTCGGTTGAATCACGACCACATCTGCAGTGTCCCCGAGGGCCACATATTGGGCTCCTATCTGCAAGCTTAGTGCTAAGGGCACTAGAATGAAGAGGACAAGCCGCAAGGCCAAGCGCAACCACTGTCGCACCGTTTGGTGCTGACGTTGAAACTTGGCCAACCAAGCGTACAGGGTGATGTTGACCACCCAGATCCAAAGGGTTCCTCCCAATGTTCCGGTATACTCGTACCACTGAACCGCGTCTGGAGCACCGGCAAAGGCGTTTCCGAGGTTCATCCAGGGCCAGGACAAATCCCAGCGTAAAATGAAGTGTTCGAAGGCAACCCAATAGGCCGGAAGCGAAATTAAGGCTCTCTGGGGGCCCAAGTTCTTACGACCTTTATAGTACAGGACCATCATCAAGGCCATGGCTGTTGCGTTGAACAGGCTGGAGGAAACGGCTCCAATCGCCGCGGCGTAATAGATCCACCAACTGCAAGCGACGTTCCAAATGAGAAAAGCGATAAAACTGTACCCAAAAACGGCCCAGCCCTTTTTGCCCTTGAATTCAGTATCGTAGTCTATTTCGCGTACCACCCAAAGCAGTGGAATGAAGGCGACTAAGGTCAAGGGGGCTAGCATCCGTGGCGGCCAAGCGAGGATGAGGAGTAAGGCAGAAGCGAGGGCTAGTAGGAGTCGCCGAAGCATAGTTTACGATTGCTTACGAGCGAAGTTAAGCTTTAGGGAGAAAACGTTGGAATACACGGCTACACTTTGGTCTCCAATATCGGTGAGGGCGTAATCCAGAGAAATGTTCTGGTAGCGGAAGCCAATGCCCAAGTTGGGTTGAAAGGTCCAATAGGAGCTATCGTCAAAGTCAATGGCCTCTTGAACATTTCCGACGCCCATGCGCAAGAAGAGAAAGTCACGGTATCCGAACTCGAGCCCTAAGGAAGGGTCAATACTGGCAAAATCGCTGGAAATCAAAGTGGGACGACGACCATCGAAGGTGGTCACCAGGTCAATTTCACTATACAGACTGAAGTTGTCTCCGAGCACAAAGGCGCGTCCCGCCGCCAGGGTCAATCTGGGCGCGGTCAACTCCAATGCATCTGTAGGGATCTCGTTGCCTGTTGCGATGAAGACCTCTTCAAGTTTATCTGTATTGAATCTCCATGCATTGAAGGTGGTGGTGGCATCGCGCAAAGTCGCCGCGAAGCTCCAGGCGTTGGTGTGGTACTGCGTTCCCAGATCGAATCCAAACCCAAAGGCATCTGCAAAATCTCCGATGCCTCGGTAAATGAGTTTGACGTTCCCACCTACACTTAGGCCCTCAATATTGGTATTGCGTGCGTAGCTCAAGAGCAAGGCGTAATCCGCTGCGCTAAAGAGGTTGATGCGGTCGTAATCGATGTTTCCATCCTGGTCGATGAGCTCACTGGTGTCCAAGATGTCGTCCACACCAAAACGAATCAGGGAGGCCCCAAAGGTGCTTTGATCATCTATGGGAGTAGCCCCCGCCAAATAGTCGTAATTGGCAATGCCGGCGAAGTATTCCGCGTGCATCAAGCCGATTTCCCAGCGCTCGCGCAAATGGACCAGACCGGCTGGATTCCAATAACCCGCTGTTACGTCCTGTACGCTGGCCACCACGGCATTGCTCATACCCAATGCGCGAGCATCCACCCCGATGGATAAAAACTCGTTGCTGTACTTACGTACCTGGGCTTCTGCTGGAACAGAAAGCAAGAATGCACATAAGGCGACAAAAGAGAGGCGCTTCATGTCTGCAAAGATGGATAACATTTCAATACAACAACAGAAAACTCGATATATTGCGCTTCACATGAATTGGAGATCAGCCATACCCAACGCCCTAACCATGAGCAATCTGCTCTTTGGCTTACTTTCGATTATCTATGCCTTTCACGGCAACTTCAAGTGGGCGGCTTTTTGCATCATTTTAGGAGCCCTTGCGGACCTGTTTGACGGAGCTGCCGCCAGAGCGCTAGGCGTAGCTGGCCCATTGGGTGTTCAACTGGACTCACTGGCCGATGTGGTCACCTTCGGGGTTGCACCAGGACTCTTACTGTACACCTTATCGGCGGAGTTGGGCGGAGCCAATGGAGGAACTGGAAACTGGGCTTGGGACATCGTGCCGCAGGCACCCTTAATGATTCCGCTTTTCTCCGCATTTCGACTGGCCAAATTCAACATCAGTACCGATCAAAAGACACACTTTTTAGGCCTCCCGACACCAGCTATGGCCTTGGCCTCGCTGTTCATTCCGCTCTACTACACGTACGGAGCGGGCGATAGTCTTTGGCTGAGTCCGCTACTTATTGCGGTGTGGTCGGTGGTGATTTCGCTGCTGATGGTCTCGAATATTCCGCTGATGAGTTTTAAAGGATCGGGCCGTGGATGGGCAGAGAATAAGTGGAAATATCTGATGCTCTTTTCCATGGGTGCGAGTCTTGGCTTCTTTGGTTGGACAGGTATACCGATTAGCTTACTTTTGTACCTGCTTTTTAGCCGAATACATTTTAACCGATTATTGAAGTCATGAGATTCCGCGCAGAAATCAATGTAATGCCCTTACCCGCTCTCTTAGATCCACAAGGAAAAGCGGTGTCTACCAACATGAAAAATGTCGGTTTGGCCGAGATCGATTCGGTGCGTATTGGAAAGCACATCCACTTGGAAATTGAGGCGGCTGATCGCGATACAGCTCAAGCCAAAGTTGACGAAGCGTGTCAGAAGCTTCTCTGCAACAAGATCATGGAAAACTACGAGTTCGAGCTCTTCGAACTCTGATATCCCGTTCGGCGCATCGCCCAGCGGAAGGTTCCCGGAAAATAACGACTTAAGACGATCAAGAACCGCATCATAGGGGGCTTGATGGTAATGTTTTTTGGCCTGTGCACCAGTTGAGCAACAGCGCGTCCTGCCTGCTCTTCCGTCAACGTGCGCACCAACCAATCCACCACTTTTGGAATACGCTCCTCACTTCGCGCATTGGTGGTGAAGTAGGGTGAATCTACTTTCCCCAAAGAGATCAAGGAGACTTTGAAGTCCGTGGAGTGCAAGTCTGCTTGCAGCGACTGCGCAAAGCCTTGCATGGCTGAACGGGAAGTGGCGTATCCAATGGCACCCGGAATAGGCACGTAGCTGGCTACCGAGTTGACAATGATGAAATGTCCCGTACCACGCTTTCTCATGAGATCGTAGAAAACCTTCACGGTATAGGCTGTAGCGAGATAGGGTGATTTTATGGTCTCGAAGTAATGTTCGGCGGTTGACTCCTCGAGCGAAAGCCATTCGCCCGCACCAGCACTGTTGATGACCACGTCGGGAACACCTCTTTCCTCGGTGATTTGCGAAGCTCCGCGCTGAACAGCCTGGGGGTCACTTAAATCGATGGAATAAGTAGAGACGTGCTCTCCACTTGGGTCAAGCTCCTGTGCCGCGGCTTCTAACTTCTCTTGATTGCGAGCAACGAGAACAACGTTCGCGCCTTCGTTCACAAGGATTCGAGCAGCTGCTTTACCAATTCCGCTGGAGCCCCCTGTAATGAGGATCAGTTGATTCATCAAGCTCAGAGATTAGGAGCGACGGAGCTCAAATTTTTCGCCGAGGTATACCTTACGGACTTGTTCGTCCTCCGCCAATTCCTCAGCAGAACCGGACTTGAGAATGCGCCCTTCGAAGAGCAAGTAAGTTCGGTCGGTGATGCTCAAGGTCTCCTGAACATTGTGGTCTGTAATGAGGATTCCGATGTTCTTCTCTTTGAGCTTCTCGACAATGCTCTGAATATCTTCCACCGCAATGGGGTCTACACCTGCAAAGGGCTCATCGAGCAAGATGAACTTTGGATCAACCGCCAATGCTCGAGCAATCTCGGTACGTCGGCGTTCCCCACCACTCAGCAAATCTCCACGGTTCTTGCGGATGTGCTGAAGGCCAAACTCGTCCAACAAGTCCTCGAGTTTATCTTTTTGTTCCGCCTTGGACAACCCGGTCATTTGAAGCACACCTCGAAGGTTGTCTTCAATGCTGAGCTTCCTAAACACGCTGGCTTCCTGAGCCAAATAGCCTACGCCTTTTCGAGCGCGCTTGTACATCGGAAGCTTGGTAATGTCCTCATCGTCGAGGAAAACACCGCCTTCATTGGGCTTTATAAGGCCTACAATCATGTAAAAGCTCGTCGTTTTTCCCGCTCCATTGGGACCCAACAGCCCCACGATTTCGCCTTGGTTGACTTCAACACTGACGCCTTTCACTACCGTGCGCTGCTTGTAGCGCTTGACCAAATGTTCTGCTCTGAGTTTCACGTGTTGCTAAAGTAACGCTATTCGGTTGGAATTCGCATGCCGGGCTCTCGAACGAAGCCGCCCATGAGGTCCATAAAACCTTCCGGGAATCGCCCTTGATCGCGCATGCTTTCATCCGCGTGGAAATAGGCCTTGAATTGAATTTGTCCTTCGCGTTTAGCCACCGGGAGTACGCGCTCAATATTGTCCCGCAAGGGTAGGGTCTGGTCTTCCCGGCCGTAAATCAAGAGAACCGGAATGTCCAGGGAGGCATAAGAATTCACGGGATCGAAATCCAAGTTGCGGGCGCTCGGATTGACTTGACAAGAGTCAAATGGAGGCAACTCCGAGGGAGGCTCGCGATGGACGAGATCGCTGAAGGCAAAGAAGTCTTCTAAATCGTACATGCGCTCATCATCTCTGAGGAGTGAATCTTCACGCATCCACGCTTGGTACCCTTCACGGGTGCGCAAGTAATCCACATAGCCCGTTAAGTATCGTGTAAAACGCTCGGCAAACTGCTCTGTCCCGCCATTCTCTAAAACAACGGAAGCCACTTGATATCGAATCTGCTCACGAGGTGTGATGTTTGGCGTAGAGATGCCCAGCATGAAGTCCGCTGGAGCGCGGTCATGGGCAAAGTGCATCACCCATCCACCCTGGGCAATAGACCAATAGCCCAATCGGTCCGAATCGATGTCCTCTCGATTCTTCAAAAGAGATAAGCCAGCAGCTGCATCGGATCCCAAATCGTTTAAATCCGCATACCACATGACTCCTCCGCTTGCGCCACAGCCCCGCTTGTCGTAATTGAGGACCGCTACGCCCTGATGTACTAGAGCACGCGTAAACTCTTGATAGTTTTTTCGGGTCGCTGGGGCAGCACCGTGAATCATAACCACTGCTGGAAAAGGACCCTTCCCTTTGGGCTTACTCAATACGCCATGGAGGGTATCGCCCAGCGAGGTAAAGGAGACTTCCTCGGTTCGGATGGCCGAAGTTTTCGGGCCGCAGGCCCCAAGAACTAAGAGGAATAGTCCGGCTATGAGGGCAATGCGACTCACCCTTTGGATTCGTTTTCTAGAGCATCCCAATACTCAGCTGCTCTGCGCAGGTGTGGGATGACGATGGTTCCTCCAATCAGTTGTCCTATGGCCAAGGCTTCGAACGTTTGCTCTTTGCTCAGGCCGACTGCGTGGCATCTTCCAAGGTGGTATTTGACGCAATCGTCACAGCGAAGCACCAATGAGGCAACCAGTCCAATTAATTCCTTCGTCGGGACATCCAAAGCACCTTCCATAAAGGCGTTGGTGTCGAGGTTGAAGATGCGCTTGATGACTTTGTTATCGGCCTCCAAAATGAGGTCGTTCAAGCGGCTGCGGTTTTCGTTGAATTCTTCGACGATGTTAGCCATGGGCTTCAGCTTTTTTCTGATTTCGGATCACACGAGCAGAGATGAAAATACTGATCTCATAAAGTACCAGAAGTGGTAAAGAGACCAGGATTTGACTGGCGATATCCGGCGGAGTAATAATGGCGGATAGAACGACGGTCACCACAATAGCATGACGACGGTAGGTCTTCATCATTTGCGGGGTCAGGAGGCCCAGCTTGGTGAAGAAGTATACCAAGATTGGGAGCTCGAAAATGAGTCCAGTAGCCAAGGTGACCGTGGTGACGGTTGAAATAAAACTTCCGAGGTTAATCTCGTTCGCCACTTGTTGGCTGACCGTGTAACTCCCCAAGAAATTGACCGACAACGGCGCAATCATGAAGTATCCGAAACTCACCCCAGCCATGAAGAGCAGGGAGCTGAAGAATACGACTCCACTCGCGTATCGACTCTCCGATTTCTTCAATCCCGGCTTGATGAAGCGCCATACCTCCCAAAGGACGTAGGGAAAGGCCACGATGAATCCGGCAATCAAGCTCACCCAAATGTGGGTGGTGAACTGACCGGCCATGTCAATATTTTGCAGCGTGAAAGGAAGTTCGGTCATGCAGAGCGCATCGTCCAGTCCCAAGGCTTGCGACAATAGGCAAAACATGCGGTAGGTAACGAAGTCCGCGTTCTTGGGTCCGAAAATGATGACGTCGAATACAATACTCTTGGCCACAAAAGCGACAATAGCAAAGAGAATAACGGCTCCTGCGGAGCGAATCAAATGCCAACGAAGAATCTCGAGGTGGTCCAAAAAGCCCATTTCGGCGCCTTCGCCGTCGGTGATTTGTTTGGGAGGCTGTTCGCTCATATCAAATAATCCCTTCCTTCAAGATATCGTGCAGATGGATAATGCCTTTGTACTCCCCTTCCTCAACCACCACGAGCTGGGTGATGTTCTTGTCTTCCATTTGATGTAAGGCTTCTGAAGCCAAAGTTTGGGGCTCCGCATATTGAGGAGACGGGGTCATGATGTCCCGTGCCTTCACCTGAAGGACATCATCTTCGCGCTCCATCATGCGACGCAGATCGCCATCGGTAACCACTCCAACCATTTCGGAGCCGTCCAAGACAGCGGTAATCCCAAGGCGCTTGGTCGAAATCTCCACAATCACTTCTTTAACCGACGCATCTGCTTGTACTGATGGACGCTCGTTCTGAGTGTACAGATCAGCCACGCGAACGTAGAGTCGTTTCCCCAAGCTTCCACCGGGATGATAGCGGGCAAAGTCTTCAGAGCTAAAGTTGCGAAGCTCGAGTAAGGCAACCGCAACGGCATCTCCCATGACGAGCTGGGCCGTGGTGCTGGATGTAGGCGCCAAATTATTGGGACAGGCTTCTTCCTCTACTGCTGTATTCAGTACGAAATTGGCCTGTTTTCCGAGGTAGCTATCGGATCGGGCCGTGAGGCCCACGAGCACATTGCCCATGCTCTTAATCAAGGGCAAGAGGGCTTTGATTTCGGGCGTATTCCCACTGTGGCTTAAAGCCAGGACGACATCATCCTTCTGGACAATACCCAAGTCGCCGTGCAGGGCATCGGCCGCGTGCATGAAAATAGCTGGCGTCCCCGTAGAGTTGAGCGTCGCGACGATTTTGTTGGCAATATTTGCACTTTTTCCAATACCGGTGACAATAACTCGGCCATTGGAGCGATAAATGGTATCGACGGCATTCGCGAACTCATCTCCGATTTGTCCTTTAAGGCCTTCCAAGGCTTGAGACTCAATGGATATGGTGCGCAATGCAGACTCTATGATCTTATCAGAATGTTCCAAGTGAATGTGCGCTATAGGTTGGTGAACTTGCCAAAATGCACTACATTTAGGTTAGTACCCTCGAAATGAGTGACACACAGCGCTACAAAAGTAATTAAAACCGTAACACTCGACGGGCCCGCTATGTCTCCCCCCCTGAAGAAATCACTAAAGCAGTATTTCGGCTTTGACAAGTTCAAAGGCCAACAGGATGCCATTGTTCAAAGTGTATTGAACGGTGAAGACACCTTTGTCATTATGCCAACCGGCGGTGGAAAGAGTCTATGCTATCAACTGCCGGCGTTGATGAGCGAGGGAACGGCCATTGTGGTTTCACCACTGATCGCCTTGATGAAAAACCAAGTGGATGCCATCCGCGGGTTCAGTGAGGAAGAAGGCGTGGCCCACGTATTGAACAGTTCCTTGACCAAGAAGGAGGTCACGCGAGTTAAAGAAGACTTGTTAAGCGGCATCACCAAGCTTTTGTACGTGGCTCCAGAATCCTTGACCAAGGAAGACAACATTGAATTCCTCAAGCAGTGTAAGGTGTCTTTCTACGCTATTGATGAGGCCCACTGTATTTCGGAATGGGGGCACGATTTTCGTCCCGAGTACCGGAACCTGAGGAGCATTATTACGCGAATCGAACGCGCACCCATCATTGCCCTTACGGCCACGGCAACGCCCAAGGTCCAAGAGGACATCCAGAAGAACCTAGGCATGGAGACAGCCAACGTCTTCAAAGACTCCTTCAATCGACCCAACCTATACTACGAGATTAGGCCGAAGGTCAACGTGATCAAAGAGATCATCAAGTATGTAAAGAGTCAACCAGGAAAATCGGGAATCGTCTACTGTCTTTCGCGCAAGAAAGTAGAAGAGCTGGCCGAGACGCTTCAGGTGAATGGGATTAAAGCCCTGCCTTATCACGCTGGGCTGGATGCCGGAACTCGTGCCAAACATCAGGATGCTTTCTTGATGGAGGACGTGGACGTCATCGTGGCTACCATTGCTTTTGGGATGGGGATTGACAAACCAGATGTGCGCTTTGTTCTGCACCACGATATTCCCAAATCGCTGGAGAGCTATTACCAAGAAACGGGGCGAGCTGGCCGTGATGGCGGCGAAGGTGTGTGCATCTCCTTCTACAGCTATAAAGACATTGAGAAGCTCGAAAAATTCATGCAAGGAAAGCCCGTCGCTGAACAAGAAGTGGGTCATCAACTCTTGCAGGAAGTGGTCGCCTATGCGGAGACCAGTATGAGTCGACGCAAGTTTATCCTCCACTACTTTGGCGAAACCTGGGACGAGCGCAATGGCGAGGGCGTAGGTATGGACGATAACCAGCGCTATCCTAAGGAGCATTTTGAAGGTAAAGAGTTCGTACTCAAAGCCCTTCAAACAGTTCGGGAGACGAAAGAGCGCTTCAAAATCGAGGACCTCAGCAAATTCTTATCGGGCATTCGAAATGCGACCATCGAAACCTATAAGCTCGATGGGCACGCGGAATTCGGAAGCGGAAAAGACAAGGATATGGCCTTCTGGCGGATGGTGTATCGCCAGGCGATTGTGGCCGATCTGCTTCGCAAAGAGATTGAGACCTATGGCATCTTGAAGATTACCCCATCTGGAGAGGCTTTCTTGAACGAGCCGACTTCCTTTATGCTGGCCGAAGACCATTACTTCGACATTGCTGCAGAGGCCGATGAAACCAATGCTTCTACCGGTAATACCGGCGGGGCAGACAAAGAACTGGTGAAGATGCTTCGCGAACTGCGCAAGAAAGTCGCGGCATCCAAAAACCTACCCCCCTATGCCGTTTTCCAGGAAGCCTCGCTCGAAGACATGGCCATCCAATACCCCATCGATCTCGAAGAGATGAAAAACATCTTTGGTGTGGGTGAAGGAAAGGCCCGAAAGTTCGGTAAGCCCTTTGTCGAGCTGATCGAACGCTACGTTCAGGACAACAACATCGAGCGTCCAGACGACATGGTGGTCAAAACAGTGGTCAATAAAAGCGGCCTGAAGGTATACATCATTCAGTCCACCGACCGCAAGCTTCCCTTGGAAGATATTGCCGCCGCCAAGAACCTACAAATGGATGATCTCCTCACCGAGATCGAACGCATTGTGTACTCCGGCACCAAGGTCAACATCGACTACTATCTGACGGACATGCTCGAAGAGGATCAGCAGGAGGAAATCTTTGACTACTTCATGGAGGATGCCGAAACGGATTCCATTGACGAAGCTATGGCCGAATTCGATGACGAGTATTCCGAAGAAGAGTTACGCTTAATGCGCATCAAGTTCTTGAGCGAAGTTGCCAACTAAACGGCCTTAAATTCCTGATTCTGGCCCTGCGGGCCGATTCTATTATTTCCCGAAAATGAGCTTGAGCGCCGCGAGGAGCATCATGACGCCAAAAATCTTGCGGAGCATCCTTTGGTCGATCGCAATGGCCATTTTACTGCCGAAATAGCCCCCCACCACAAAGGTGATGGCAATGATCAAGGCAAATTTCCAGTCGAGGGCTCCAGCCTTGTAGTAGTTGATGCAGGCCAAAATTCCAACGGGCGGAAGCATCACCGCCAAACTGGTCCCTTGTGCGGCGTGCTGGGACAATCCCAGAAAGAAAACCATGGCAGGGACCATAAGGATTCCTCCTCCGACTCCCACTAAACCACTAACCACTCCTGCGGCCAGTCCGATGAGAATAAGAATTAAAATGGTCTGAAGATTCATGGACGCGATTTAGAAATCGAGTCCTAAAGATATATAAAAGATGCTGTCACGTACGACGCCGTCTTCCCAGCCCCAGCCCCAATCAGCTTTAACAAAATACCCGAGCATACGGGTTCGAAGACCGAAACCATAACCCGCCACGATGGGCTCCACTTGCGTGTTCAAGTTCACTGAGATAGGTCCTTGTTCAATGGTCTCCGTATTCAAGAAATTCTCTTCGCTATATGGGGTCAGTCCCGTCCAAGCGGTTCCAACGTCAGCAAAACCCACCACTTGGAAGTTCGTCAAGAAGTCCGAACGCAAAGGACGATTGAACAAGTAACGGAATACCGGAATACGTAGTTCCGAATTGAAAACGGCAAAGGAAGTACCGTTTCGAATGTTCTGGACAAAACCACGCATGGGAGTGGCCAGGGTCTGGAAAACGTAGTTCTGACTAAAGTCAATACTGCGGCCAAAATTGTAGCGCGGGCTAAACCAATTGTCTACCCCACCCATGAAGTAGGCTAACTTTTCATTTCCCCAACTGCTTCCTCCGGCAAATCGATTGGCCCAGATAATGCTTCGATGCACTGGCGTGTATTTTCTGAAGTCGAATCCTGCCGTTATAGTGTGCCCTCCAGAAGTCAAGTTCTGGTAGTACTCTCCAAAGATCTTCCAGCGAGAGCCCTCATAGAGGTTGAGCCCCTTGTTGATGGTGTTGTCAAAAACCAAAGTTCCTTTCCCAGTTACCCACTGGCGTTGGAAATTAGGTTGATCCAAGGTGACCTGATCCGTCGCCAAAAGCACGTTCTGATCGAAGCGGTAAGTTCCCGAACCCGTGACGGCAAAGACTTCACTAAACGGCCAGCTGACCTTGTAGGTCACCTCGTGTGTTTGCGTTTTCACCACAAGGTTGTTGTCCAAGAACGCGCGCTGACCACGGCGGTGCAATATCAAGCTCTTATCCAATCGATGCTTGAGATCCTTGAAGACCAAGAAGAATTCATTGTTGTTCAAATCGACGGAGAGTCGGAAGGCACCAATAATCTTGTAGTTCTCCATCAAATCACCCAAACCAATCTTGAAGAGACCATTGAAGCTCGGGTTCAAGAAGAGCGGCTGACCACCGGTAAAAGGCTGGTAGGTTTCGTTGATGAAGCTGTTGTCCACCTGGGCCGTAAAGAAATCGGTAAAGAAGGCGGTAACATAATTACGGGCTTGCGGAATCTTGAACTGAGGGTTCTTTGCGCCCGCTTTGGCCACATTGTCCTTGGGAAATTGAACTTCGGGAACGTCTGAACGATTGTCCGCCACTTGTTTTTCCTCGGAGGATTCGCTCTTCGGCTTTTCGGGAGTCTGATTGAATTGCTCGTAGACCTCTTCACCGAATATGTAGTTGTTGATGTCAATTTCTCGGACCACATCAACTTCGCGAACCTCTTGAATCACCCCGACCTCAAAGTTGTACTCCTTTCGGCGCCTTGGCGCTGGATCAACCAAGGGCGCTGTGGCGGTAATTTCTCTTAATTCTTCAGCGGGTATGAACTCCTCCTCATTCAACCGGAATCGACCTTTTTCATAATGGATGAATCCCAATCGATTCGATTCCGCATTTCCGGACTGCTGGATGATGTTGTAGGGGAAGTTCGTGACCTGGAAATTGTCGTAAATGTAGCGGTAGTGGGTGGTGGTATCTACATAGGCCACGGCACTATCAATGTGCACCATATGCCGGTTGCGTGTTCCTCCTCGATCACTCAAGTACGCTATATACCCCGGCTGGTATTCATAAGGCACTTCTTCATTGACTTGCGGCGTGTTGGTCAAACGTCGCAGTTGATCTCCACCGTTTTTCAAATCATACCAGAAAAGGTCATTGGTCGGCGAGAACTCAAACAAGGTGTCGGGAACGTTCAGTGTATCGCCCAGTCGGTTTGAAGAAAACACCACAAACTGATCGTCCAGGATAAATCTCGGGTGGTGGTCGTCATAAATATCGTTGGTGATCTGCTCAAAGGTATTGGACACTACATCGTAGATGTACACATCCGTTTGTCCTCTTCGTATCGCCGACAAAAGCAATCGCCGCCCATCTTGCGCATAGGAGATGTCCGTGATCTTATTGAACGTATACAGTGGACGAGATTCAAATTTCTTCTTTCTCAGGTCGTAGATCCCCAAGAACGTCAAGCCTTTATCTTCGTAAATCATCGACAGGAAATTCCCTGTCGGATGCCAGGTCAACAGCGGATAACTGTAATCCGTGTTTTGAGCAATCCTGTACCCCTTTTTGATGATCTTCTTTTTCTTGTCCTTTCGGATATCGACCAAGTACACCTTGTACAAGCCCAACTCATTGCGCACATAGGCGTAATGACTCCCCGTCGGGCTAAATCGGAACTGCGATAACACCTGGTCTTTTTTGGCCTTCTTTAGCTCTTCCGTATCGGGCGGCTTGAAGTCCTTCAGCACGCCATACCTCTTTTCGTAGTAGGCCATCCAATCCTCTGCTACACTAGTCAATGATGAACCTAGTACAAACAAGAATCCAGAATCGACATTCCGATTGATGATGGTCATAAACAGGATGTGCGGAATCACCTTCTCCCCGTAGGTATTCACCACATAGTTCCAGAAGCTGTGTCCTGCATAGCGCGCATCATCACCGCTCAGCGAATTAAATCGCTTGTACTTGTTGCTCAAGATTCCATCGCGAACGCGACTGTCAACCTCCACATTCCACGGCTGAGCAATGAAGCTCTTCAAGCCTTCCGTGTACCATTCCGGCAAGTGAACAAGGGTACTGCTGCGAACCGCATCCTTCAGACTACCCCCGTAAATCAGGTTCTGAATCACGATCTCTGCCACTCCAGCCCTAATCTGCCGGATAAAGTCATTGTGGTCCCCATTGAAGTAGACGAACATGCGCGTTCCTACAATGGTCGTTTGCCCACCCGTATTGTAGTCCTCCTCTGTACTGAGATTGATGTTGCTCTGTTTGAGGTCCGACATGTTGTTGAACACCAGAATTTGAAGCCGATCATCGACTGGAAAATCAAGGTATTTCTCTATTTCCTTCAGATGCGCATTGACCTCACGAGCGGCGAACTGAGCGAGCTCCTTTCCCTCCTTGTAGTAGTATACATCGTACCGCTCGAAGCGATAATAAGACCAGAGAAAATCATTGTATTGAACACGGTTTTTACCGAATTCTTGTTGCATACCGTAATAGAACTGACCGGCGGCGCTGAAGCCGCTGCCCAGGAATACGCCCAGGAGCACCAGGTATGTCGAAAACTTTTTGAGCAATGTACTGATCAGTGAACTACCGAAGATAACAAATATCCTCGGCGGGTTGCATGGGTAAAAACGTGGAAAACGCGTCAAATGTTGGCTTTTCCCTATTTTTAACTTCATGAAAAGACTTCTTCTCTCGTTTGTCGCTTTGAGTTTCTTTTTTTCGGCCTACGGCCAGATTAGCCATAAACGCATTAAAGTGGCCCCGACCAAGGTCGTTCGCGTCAATCCCATGGCCGAACGGGTCGATTATTCGCCCCAACTCATCACCCTTGAAAAGCCTACTCCTGGGAAGCAAGTCAGCCCTAAAGAATTGGCCAAGATCAAGGCGAACGCGCGCTTTGGGACGCACAAATCTTCCGGGCAATCGCTGACCGATACCGCGGACCGACCGATCCTGATCAAGGAGTGGGCCGCCAACTCTGCGGACGGCGTGCCCAATGACAACTCCGGCGCCGTATCCAAAAATGGATACATGATTACCGTGTTGAACTCGCGGATTCGCTGTCACGATTTAGAAGGAGACAGCACTTTATGGCAAAGCTCATTGGGTTCATTCTGTGTTGATCTCGGTTTCGGAAACGCGAAGTACGACCCAAGGGTGGTCTATGACCCAGACGCCGATCGCTTTATTGCCGTTTGGCTCAATGGATTCACCTATCAAACCAGCCAAGTCATTATTGCGGTTAGTGCAAGCCCGGACCCATCGGATGACTGGCTTCTCTATTCTTTACCGGGCAATCCACTGGAAAACGACACTTGGAGCGATTACCCGCACATTTCCTTGTCGACACACGATCTGTACATCACCTTCAACACCTTCTTCAATGGCTCATCCAACAACAGTGGATATGTAGAATCTACATTTTGGCAAGTGCCATTGCAACAGATGTACGACGGAACGTTGACAGAAAGCAACTATTACTACGATCTCGAATACGGCAATCAGCCCATGTTTAACCACACCGGAGTCCAAGGCGGCTCTGAGCTCTACGGCCCGGACTTCTATCTTTTGAACACGCGTAACCTAGACCCTCAGAACGACACCGTATTCTTGGTGCATGTGACTGACCACGGCCTTGGCGATCCCGATCTTGAGATCATTCCCGTGGTCATGGAAAATCCGTACGGTCTTCCTCCTGAAGCGCGACAAGAAGGTTCTCCTACTTTTGACACCAATGACGGCCGCGTCCAAGACGCCTTCATGGAGAACGATCAAATCCAGTTTGTTCTGAATACACGAGATTTCACCAACAACAGCGCGGGAATCTACCATGGCGGAATCAAAAATATCTCCACCGGATCGTATGAAACTTGGGCCAATGTGATCTCTCGAGACACCATTGATTTGGCTTACTCCAGTTTGACCTATACCGGAAAGAGCTTCTTGGAAAACGATGCCATGCTTACTTTTCTCTACAGCGGAGAAACTCAGTACGCCAGCTTCGGAGCCATCTACTACGACAACGCCGGAAAGTACAGCCGAATCACACCCATTTTGAAAGGAAATGGTGTAGTCAATGTCTTGACCAGCATCAACGAACGCTGGGGAGACTATACAGGTGCTCAAAGGGATTACAGCAATCCAGGAGCCGTGTGGGCTACGGGAAGTTATGGGCGTTCTGGATTTGGGAAGGTCACGGGAACCAGAGCCGGACATTTACACGCACCGACCATTGACCTTCCTCCGACAATTCCCGATGAGACGTTTGAAGGAATTCTATTCCCAAACCCCAGCGCGGACCACTTCTATATTGAATTCGTATTGGCTTCGGCGCAGATGCTGACCTTCGAAATTGTAAGCGTGAATGGACAGTTTTCGGACGTGCTTCTAAAGCGACAAACACCCATTGGAGCGCATCGCTTTTCGTTCGATACGGCTCATCTACCTGCCGGTCACTACGTACTAGTGGTCAAGGGCAGCAATGGGGATCAGATCAAGCGCGAGCGCGTGATCATCATGGAATAAACCCCATTGGGTTAAGCGTACTCTTCTAAGAGTTCGAGCATCTTCTCTTCCACCTCAATGGTGTCCCACATTCGATGGATGGCGGGCATGGCCATAATTTGCGCCATGATCTTGTCTTGACGCTTTCCTTCTGCTAAGGCCTCGGAATATGGAATATGGCTAAAGGTGACCATGGAATATAGCGGCATCCACTTTTCCGGATACTTGGCGTAGAACCGCGCCTCGATTTGCTTCTGAAGCAAGAATTCTGGGTCACCCGTCAAGTCGCGCATCTCGACAAAGTTGCGCATAGCCAAATCCGCAATAGCATCTGCATTAGGTTTGCGCGAGGCTTCAAATTTCGGAAAGACCTTGGCCCAATCATCACCGTGAATATCCAAGAGTTCGGCAAAAACGGAGCAATCTTCAAAACCACTGTTCATCCCCTGCCCGTAAAACGGTACGATGGCATGCGAAGCATCTCCCATCAAACATACTTTTCCGTTGCGACTCCAAGGGAAGCAGCGAATGATGACCAAGCTCGCTGTTGGATTCTCAAAATACTGATCGGCGTAGTCTGGCATCAAGGGAATGACGTCTGCAAACTGTTCCTCGAAAAAGGCACGCACCTCATCCTTGGTATTCAGCGTATCAAAGCTGGGGTCTCCTTCGTACGGGAAGAAGAGCGTACACGTGAAGCTTCCGTCCGTATTGGGAAGCGCGATGAGCATGTAATGCCCCCGCGGCCAGATGTGCAAGGCGTTCTTTTCCAGCTTGTGGGTACCGTCCTCATTGGGTTCAATGTTCAGCTCCTTATAGCCGTGTTCGATGTACTGCTGTTCGTACGAAAAGCGATCGGTTTTCTGCATCACAGCGCGCACCGCTGAAAATGCTCCATCTGTTCCAAAGAGGGCATCCCCTTCAACGATGGAGCGCTCTCCTGTTTCGTAGGATTCAAAATGCGCCGTCGAAGTATCTAAATCTACATTGGTGCACTTCTGGTTGAAGTGGAGTTTGACTCCTTTCTTTTCCGCGAGGTCCATAAGGCGGGCATTCAACCCACCGCGCGATACACTGTAAATCGCCTGGCCTTCCTTCCCGTAGGCTTGGTCCGTCAAGGTTCCATCCTTGGCGTGCATGACACGCTTGTACATGGGAATGGCCACATCGCGCACGTCATCCGCGATTCCGGCACCCTCTAGTCCCTTCCAACCTCGATCACTCATGGCCAAGTTGATGGACTTTCCGGCAGAAATGTCCGTTGCTCGCATATCGGGCCGACGTTCGTAGATGTTCACATCGTGACCGCGGTCTTTGAGGTAAATAGACAATAGAGATCCGACCAAGCCGGCTCCGCTAATATTGATCTTCTGACCCATGGTTCAGGATTTTAATTCGTTGAGCGCTTCATCCAAGTATTGGCCAAAGCGGTAAATGTCTTCGTAGCTGTTGTACATCGGAACAGGTGCCATCCGAATAACGTTCGGTTCCCGCCAATCGGCAATCACACCTTTTTCGGTGAGCTTGTCAAAAAGCGCTTTCCCTTGACCGTGCATCAACACGCTGAGCTGACTACCGCGCTGAGTCACCTCACGCGGTGTAATAATTTCGAAGGAAGCTTGGTGGGCCGTGGCGACTGAATCAATAACATATTCGAGGTAACCCGTGAGGTCTCGTCGCTTATCGGCCCGTAGGGCAAAATCCATTTGATCAAATTGATGGAGGGAAGCTAGATGGGGCGCCATAGCAAAGACCGGGGCGTTACTGAGCTGCCAGGCCTCGGCCGACTCGATTGGTTCGAAGCCGGGTTCCATTAGAAAACGGCGTTCCTTGTTATGGCCCCACCAACCCGCAAAACGGTGTAATGCTTTATCTGCGTGATGGCGTTCGTGGACGAAGATTCCGGAGACGCTTCCTGGACCTGAATTTAAGTATTTATAACTACACCACGCAGCAAAATCGGGTCCCCATTCATTTAATTTTAAATCAACGTTCCCTGCCGCATGCGCTAAGTCCCAGCCAACGCGGGCTCCAACGCCGTGTGCAGCGCGCGTAATTTTTTCCATGTCGAAGAGCTGGCCGCTGTAGTAATTGACTCCACCGATAAAAAGCAGCGCCAATTCACCCCCATTCTCCTCAATGGCCTGGAGAAGATCCTCCTCGCGAATCAGGTGTTCCCCTTCCCTGGGCCCAACCTCGATCAAATGCTCTTCGGGATCTAGACCGTGAAACTTCAATTGGGACTCCACCGCGTACTGATCGCTTGGGAAGGCCTTGGCTTCCGTCAGTATTTTGGTTCTTGGCCCTTCGGGCCGATAAAAGCTGACCATCAATAAATGAAGGTTTGTGGTCAAGCCATTCATCGGGACGACTTCACTCGGCTTGGCTCCCATCAGTCGAGCTAGGCTCTCCAAAAAGAATTCGTGGTAAGGCATCCAGGGGCGTTTTGCCTGAAAATGGCCTTCGACGCCGTAGGTCGCCCAATCATCCAATTCCTGCTGAATGTACTCCTTGGCTTTCTTCGGCTGAAGACCTAAGGAGTTTCCCGTGAGATAGACAACGTCCTGCCCTCCGTGCTGTGGGAAGTAAAACTCCTGACGAAAATGGCCCAAGGGGTCCAATCGATCTTGTTCACGGGCAAATTCGAGGGAAAACTGGTAGTCCATTCAGCTTAGGTTTGAGGCCTTAAAAGTAGGAAACTTCAAAACAACTGAGCCAGCCACAGCGCCATCAACCAAAGCAAGCTCAAGCCTTCTATTCCAACGCTGTAATAAGGCTCTGGTCGGTCGGGATTCGACATAAATAGGCCAACGGCGGCCAATTCCGCAACGCCGATCAGGGCGATCATTTCGGGCAGCGTATAAAACCCTCGGCCCCATTGCCAGACAATGAGCAGGTCCATGATCAAGATGGCGAAGAGTCCAATTCCCTTGGCCCCATTCATTCCATAGCGCTGAGGAATGGTCTGGAGCTCTTTGCCGTCAAAGGGCAAATCCCGAATGTCAAAAGGCAGGGTGATGGCAAAAATGAACAAGAAACGCTCAGCAGTCAGTAAGGCCCCCTCAACGCTACCGAATGCACCAGCTTCTATGGCGGGCAGAGTAACGGTCACAAGAGACCACAAAAGCGCGATCATGAAGATTTTGAATCCCGGCACTTCGCGCAGTCGTCGGCCTTTTTTTCCGGGCAAGCGAACCGCATATAAAAAGGAGAGCCCCCCAAGTGGAATAATGAACCACTGAGTCAAGCGCTCGAAGTGAAAAAAATGATAGGCCGATCCGGACAAACCGATCACGACTAGGGCTCCTATCAAGAGTCGATGTTCATTGATCCAGCGGTGTAAAGGAGCCTTCGGAGCCTCCTTGAGATCTAGGAGTTGATAGAGTCGCATGAAATTGTACGACGCCAAGGTGGAAAAGAAGGTGAACCAAGTGATGCGCGAACTGGTTAAGTCCAGCAAAATGACCGACGAATGAACCAGAGCGGCCGTACAGAGCGCCACGAAAATATTCGTGTAAACGAAGTAACGTCCGACGCGTGGAAGCTGGTACATTTTGTAATTTTGCGGTCTTAATTCAGCTAAGATATGAACACCGATTCTTTCTTGTACCGACATGTAGGCCCACGCGAAGCAGACGTGGCCGCAATGCTGGAAACCATTGGCGCCGATTCAGTGGAGCAATTGATCTCCGAAACCGTGCCCGATGGCATCCGCTCAAAGGCGGATTTGGACTTGCCGATCGCCTTGTCTGAATATGAATTTATGAACCACGCTCGCGAGCTTGGTGAAAAGAATCGCCTGCACCGAAACTACATCGGTCTCGGATACCATGACACCATCCTTCCTGGAGTGATCCAACGCAACATCTTGGAAAACCCGGGTTGGTATACGGCCTATACGCCATACCAAGCTGAAATTGCACAGGGTCGATTGGAGGCCTTGGTCAACTTCCAGACCATGATCATGGAGTTGACCGGAATGGAAATCGCCAATGCATCACTGCTCGATGAAGCAACTGCGGCGGCAGAAGCCATGACCATGCTTCACGCTGCTCGCCCTCGTGATCAGAAAAAACGAGGAGCGGATAAGTTCTTCGTATCTGAAGAGATCTTTGCCCACACCTTGGACGTCTTGATGACGCGTTCGGTTCCGGTTGGAATTGAAATCGTCGTCGGCGATCACCGCACCTTCGAACCGACCGATGAATTCTACGGCGCTTTGGTTCAATATCCAGGACGTAGTGGAGAAGTATTCGATTACCGCGCTTGGTCGGAGAAAATGAAAGAAGCTGGATTGGCCTTGGCCGTTGCCGCGGACATCATGAGCTTGGTGCTGTTGACCCCTCCGGGAGAGTGGGGAGCGGAAGTGGTTGTCGGTACCACACAGCGATTCGGAATCCCCTTAGGATATGGTGGACCACACGCTGCTTACTTCGCAACGAAAGAGAGCTACAAACGTCACGTTCCTGGTCGAATCATCGGAGTATCTATGGATGCTGCCGGAAAGCCTGCGTTACGCATGGCCTTGCAGACCCGCGAACAGCACATCAAACGCGATAAAGCCACCTCCAACATTTGTACGGCACAGGTACTGCTCGCCGTTATGGCCGGTATGTACGGGGTGCACCACGGGCCCAACGGACTGCGCAACATCGCGCGAAAAATTCACGGCCTGGCTGGTGCCCTTGCCGAAGGCTTGACCTCTTTGGGCTATGCCATTAAAAACGAGAATTACTTCGACACCCTGACGATTGACTTGGGCGAGTCCCTGCTATGGACGGGCGATTCAACACAGCCGATTGCACGATTGGCGGAAGAGCATGAAATGAACTTCCTCTACGTCGATGATCGCACGGTTTCCATCGCGTTGAACGAGACCACTCGCCTGAGCGACGTTCAAGAAATACTAGAGATTTTTGCAACGGCCAAAGGGGCATCTGTGGAGGTGCCAGAAGCCATCGTGCCGTTAGGCACAAAACTCGGAGAAGGATTAGAGCGTACGTCATCCTTTATGGAACACGACATCTTCACCAAGTATCATTCGGAGACCGATATGATGCGCTACATCAAGAAATTGGAGCGCAGAGATTTGTCTTTGAATCACAGCATGATCGCTTTGGGTAGCTGTACCATGAAGTTGAACGCGGCTACGGAAATGATTCCGTTGACGTGGCCAACATGGGCGAATATTCACCCATTTGCTCCAGTAGAGCAGGCGGCAGGCTATCAGGAAATGTTCCGCGAGTTGGAGCGCTACCTCGCCGAAATCACCGGTCTTGAAGCGACTTCACTGCAACCTAATTCTGGAGCTCAGGGAGAATATACCGGACTCATGGTGATTCGCGAGTACCACTGGAGTCGTGGAGATTATCATCGAGATATTGTCTTAATCCCTAACAGTGCCCACGGAACCAATCCGGCCTCTGGAGTTATGGCGGGAATGAAGGTAGTGGTTGTCGCTTGTGATGAGCGCGGTAATATCGACGTTGAAGACCTTCGAGCCAAGGCCGAAGAGTACAGCGACCGCTTGAGCGCATTGATGATCACTTATCCATCCACGCACGGAGTTTTCGAAGCCAGCGTACGCGAGATCACCGACATCATTCATCAGCACGGTGGACAAGTCTATATGGACGGGGCCAACATGAATGCCCAGGTCGGGGTGACCAGCCCGGGAATGATTGGCGCAGACGTTTGTCACTTGAACCTGCACAAGACTTTTGCCATTCCACACGGTGGAGGCGGTCCTGGAATGGGTCCTATCTGTGTTGCCAAGCACTTGGTACCCTTTTTGCCAAGTCACGTCATGATTCGAGTCGGTGGAGTTGACGGTATGAGCGCGGTGAGTGCCGCCCCATGGGGAAGCGGACTGATCTTGTTGATCAGTTATGCCTACATCCGAATGCTAGGGCCCGAGGGTTTGACTAGAAGTACGGAGTATGCCATCCTCAACGCCAACTACATCAAAACGCGTTTGGAAGAGCACTACGGTATCCTTTACTCTGGCGAGAATGGACGTTGCGCTCACGAGTTCATTTTGGAGTGTCGCGATTTCAAGGCCGCTTCCGGAGTTGAAGTGACCGATATCGCGAAGCGATTGATGGATTATGGGTACCACGCACCTACTGTGAGTTTCCCCGTTGCCGGTACGTTGATGATCGAGCCTACGGAAAGCGAAGGGAAGAATCAATTGGATCGCTTCTGCGATGCCATGATCCAGATTCGCGAGGAAGTTAAAGCCCTGGAAGAGGATCGCGTACCAAAAGATGATAATCCGCTGATGAATGCGCCACACACCTTGGAGATGGCTATGGCCAGTGAATGGAATCATTCATATTCCCGCCAGGAGGCAACTTTTCCTCTCGCTTGGATAGAGCACAATAAATTCTGGCCAACTGTGCGACGGATCGATCAAGCCTATGGTGATCGACACTTGGTGTGTTCTTGCGAACCCATGGAGGCCTATGTGCAAGAAACGGCAGAAAGCATGGCTTAATGTTCGCAAATGGAACACTCAGTGTTTCGAATTGATACAATTACAAAAGAGGCCTCCGGGCCTCTTTTTTTGTTTTCCCTTGATTTTCAACTTCTTATACTTTTTGGCACGGCAATTGGCTTTAGTCGGGTGTAGCAATCGTAGACCTTTCGTTAACACGAACGTCTGTAGCCAGACGACAGGTTTTCCTCTCAGTGTAAGTTTGGGTTAATATACAGTGAGATCAGAGATCCACCTTCGCGGGTGGATCTTTGCTTTTGTACCTATCTGAAACATCCTCTTCGGCTATTCAACCTTTTTTACGCCAGCTCCCCACAAACCTGTTCCAAAGTGTTCCATAATAGCACATTTTTGTTTCAAAAAGGAACACTTCTCAATTCTGGCACAAACCCCTGTATACTGATTATCAACACTTTAAGTTCTTGGCACGCCGGTTGACTATTCTATGGCAGAAACACTTAACACTCTTTATCATGCTTCGTAAAACACTTTTAACCTCAGTATTCGCCCTCTTATTAACGTCCGCATTTGCACAAAACAATGTCATGTGGAATCAAGGGCATGAAGGCAACAGCTTCGTATCGAAAACATTGCCAGATCAAAATGTCAATAAAGACAAGGTGGTTTTCATCTCTAAGCAAAATGCTCACGAGCACACGCAACGAATCAATGGTGCCGTGCCTCCAACAAACCCATACGTTTTTGGTGGATCAAAACCACAGTTTAGCCCAACGACTCGCGTGGGATGGCACTTGTTCTTTGGATACACCTTTGTTCGCAACTTGGTGACCCTATAAGGACCAACACACTTAACACACTTTGAAAAGGAGCCTCAGGGCTCCTTTTTTTGTACACCAACTTTTGACCCACCCCAATTTGATCCATTTCTATATGGTTCAATTCCATTTAATCTAATTCCAACGGGTTCATTCTATTTGATTCAGAATGAAACAACACCCTTTAAATGGCCTGAAGCGAGCTCAATTCAAGCTCAATCACCTCCAAAAAGTGTTCCATTCCAGTACATTTTTGTTTCAAAAAGGAACACTTTTTAATTGTGGTATGAACTTTATTATTCTGATTTTCAGGTGTTTATGTTCTTGGCACGCCGGTTGACTATTCTATGGCAGAAACACTTAACACTCATTATCATGCTTCGCAAAACAATTTTAACCTCAGTATTCGCCCTCCTATTAACTTCTGCATTTGCACAAACCAACGTTACGTGGAACCAAGGGCACGAAGGAAACAGCTTCGTTTCTAAAACATTGCCAGATCACAATGTCAATCGCGACAAAGTGAACTACGTCTCTAAGCAAAATGCTTATGAGCACACGCAGCGAATCAACGGTGCGGTACCTCCAACAAACCCATACGTTTTTGGTGGATCAAAACCACAGTTTAGCCCAACGACTCGCGTGGGATGGCACTTGTTCTTAGGATACACCTTTGTACGTAATCTGGTGACCCTATAACATTGCTCAAACTTTGAACAAAAGCCCGAGGTATTGTTTATCTTTACCTCGGGTTTTTAACTTTTATTTTTTACGATTATGAAAAGATCAGTACTCTTAGCTGTCGTAATGATGGCAACTGTTGCAGCTTTCGGTCAATACCGCCAGACTGCAGGTGAGGTCAAACTCACACCAACACAACGTATGAACAGCCTTAATCCAAAGGCCTCTACTGAATACCGCGGAGGTATCAGCGAGATGTTTGTATGGTATGGTTCTACCGAAGGAGAGATCTACGGTACACCACAAACTGAATTCATCTGGGACCTTCACTCTCGCGGGGATTCTGCAGACTTGAACTTCCAGTACGTTATTGTAACCTATCCAACGCTTCAAGCTTGGGATGATCCAAACGGAACAAGTGTTATTGACTGGAGTAACGTAATCAGCGCTACTGTCGATACGGTTTGGATTCAAATGGGTCATGAGAACAACAGTGGCCAGTTGGATACGGTGAACGTACAAATCGTTTCCTTGGACGGACAGGGTCGCCCAACGACCAACGTTCTTTGGGAAGAGTCAATCACTACGGACACCAGCTTTACCGGTGGAGACAACTGGACGAACTCAGTTTTCCGTCCGTTCCTTCCAAACTTGACGTTGAACGAGCCTTTCGGTGTTCGCGTGAACTACTTTGGATCTAAATTGGACACCTTCGGAATCGTTGCTGGTTTCTACGAAGACGGAATCTGCACGGGTACTACGCCTAAAGCATTAGAGTCTTTGTTCCCAAACAACAGCTTCCGTTTGTTGTCTCAGTATGATTTCGCTGGACTATTGCCTCAAGCAGCAGGAGGAGATATCTACTACGATTGCAACCAGAACAACGCATACGATCCAGGAATTGATGGAGAGCACTTTACACAAAACATCAACTTCGGTGTTTCTTTGACCATTGAGGATGATATCTCGGTAGAGGAATTGCCAAGTGCTTTGACTGAAGTGAAAAACTTCCCTAATCCATTTAGCCAATTCACCAACATCGAATACACTTTGGACAACAGTGCCAATGTTTCTTTGGAGGTGTATGACCTTACTGGAGCGGTCGTTTTCTCAACTGAAGCAGGTCAGCAAATGCCCGGAACCCACACCATCAAGTTGATGGTTCCAGGATTGGCTGAAGGTATCTACTACTACAGCTTGAACGTGAACGGTGGAACCGTTACTAAGAAAATGGTCTTGACTCGATAAGCAAGCCCAAACACATTGAAAAAAGCCGCTCCTGATGGGAGCGGCTTTTTTTATGATTTGATTTTTGCCAGGCTAAATTTTCGCTCGAATCTTCCGCATGAGGTTTGAGCTGAAGACAAAGTTGCTTACGGCCTCATTCCCTGTACTGATAAGCTCTTCACTATTCCCTTCCCAAGCCTTATATCCTTCTTTAATGAAGACGATATGCTCTCCAATCTCCATGACCGAATTCATGTCGTGCGTATTGATCACGGTGGTAATGTTAAACTCGTGTGTAATCTCCTGGATAAGATTATCGATGACAATCGCCGTTTGAGGGTCCAATCCACTGTTGGGCTCATCGCAAAAGAGGTACTTGGGCTCCATAACTATTGAGCGCGCTATAGCCACGCGCTTTTGCATTCCTCCACTGACTTCTGCCGGCCTGAGCTGATTGACTTTCTCAAGGTTGACCCGCTTCAAACAGAAATTGACTCGATCGAGTTTCTCGCTTTCGGACATGTCGGAGAACATGTTCAAAGGAAACATAACGTTCTCTTGAATGGTCATAGAGTCGAACAAGGCGCCGCCCTGAAACACCATTCCCATTTCTTGGCGAAGACGCTTTCGCGTATCGTAGTCCATTTCATTCAAAGCGCGTCCATCGTATGAAATGGTCCCACCGTCTATTTCATGAAGGCCGACCATACTTTTCACAAATACGGTCTTCCCCGATCCACTTTGACCAATGATCAAATTGGTTTGTCCTTCAGCGAATTGAGCGCTTACCCCCTTTAAAACCTGTTTCTCGCCGAAACTCTTGGTAATGTTATCTACTGTGATCATAGCAGAACCTGTGTTAAGACGAAATTCAGAATAATGATGGTGATGGAACTGTAGACCACCGCTTGAGTACTGGAACGTCCTACATCCAAAGAACCTCCTTTGGTATAGTATCCATGATAGGAGCTGACTGTAGCAATCACAAAAGCAAAAATGATCGTCTTGATCATGGCATAGGTGAAGCTGTAGGCATTAAACTCTAAGGTAGCGCCATCGACAAATTCTCCGACCGTCCACAAACCCGTCAAAGGTCCGGCAGCCAAACCGCCGAGAATACCAGCAGCAAGGCTCAAGATGATCAATAGAGGGTTAAAAAAGATCGAGGCAATGATTTTGGGAAGAATCAGAAACTGTGCTGAATTAACACCCATTACTTCAAGGGCGTCAATCTGCTCTGAACTGCGCATGGTCCCTATGTTCGAGGATATACTGGAGCCTACTTTTCCGGCCAATACCAGAGAAATCATAGTTGGTGAAAACTCCAATACCAGTGATTGACGCGTTCCATATCCTATGTACCAATTCGGCAAAAATGGACTGTCCTGAATGTTAAAGGCCAGCTGAAGGGCAACAACAGCGCCAACAAAAATGGAGATGAATATGACGATACCCAGAGAGCTTACTCCAATGTCCCAGATTTCGCGGGACAACTCTTTGCGAAATGCCGACCACTTTTCCGGGATGCGCAGCACTCGCCAGAGTAAGAAAAAGTACCTTCCAACGTGGAAGAAAAAATTCATTCCAATAATTTTACGCTAAAATAAGCGATTACTTTACATGGTCTTGAAGGAACGAAAGTCAATCCAAAAACTTATTCTCAGCGTCCTCTTTTTGGGGACCCTAATTCTCTCTTCGTGCTCTGCAGGAAAGCGCGGTTGTGATTGCCCAACCTTCGGCATGAACCAAAGCGCCGAAGCGCCGTTAAAAAGCTGATTCAAGGCTCTCTTGATTTGCGGTCAATTGCTTACTTTTGCCGCTTAGAATCAATCTAAATAACTGCTTTTGACACTAGCTGAACTCCGCATGGGTGACCGAGCCTTGATCAAATCCTACGATCAAGAAGATATCGCACTCAAGCTTATGGAACTCGGCATGATTCCAAATGAATTGGTGACTTTGGTTCGCCGCGCTCCTGCGGGTGATCCTATTGCCATCAAAATTGGAAGCAGTATTCTCGCCCTTCGGCTCGATGAAGCAGAAGCGGTGAAGATTGAAAAAATTCAATAAGGATTGGCCAAGGGAAGCAAGAAGATCGCCCTCATAGGGAACCCCAACAGCGGAAAGAGCACGCTATTCAATGCTTTAACGGGCTTGAATCAGCGGGTAGGCAACTTTCCTGGGGTTACTGTAGATAAGAAAATGGGATCATTCTCGATTCAGAATGCCCAAGGTCAAAAGGAGAGGTTCGAACTCATTGACCTTCCTGGAACCTATAGCCTTTATCCAAAGTCCGTAGACGAGCTGGTCACTTTCGAAGTGCTCTGTGATCCAGAAAATCCAGACTACCCAGAACAGGTCATAGTGGTGGCCGACAGCACCAACATGACGAGAAGCCTTTTCTTAGCCACGCAGGTCATCGAACTCAACCTGCCCACCATCCTGGTTTTGAACATGGGGGATTTAGCAGAAAAGGACGGACTCACCTTTGATCTCTTTCGCCTTCAAAAAGAACTGGGAGTGCCTGTGGTCCTTATGAATGCAAGAAAGAAAAGTGACCTGAGCAAGCTTAAGGCTCTCCTGGCGATTAAAACTCAGGCCCCTGAAAAAGACTTCATCAAGGTCGGTGAATTCTCTCCAGAGCTTCTGGAACGCGTTAGAGAATCCGTTAACGTGAACAGTGATTATGCCGCGTTTCAGGTTGCGTGCAATTACAAGTTCATCAGCTATTTCAAGGATCACCCGGAGCGCAGCAAACGGATTCAGGAACTCGTTGTGGAGCACGAGTTTAAGCCCTACAGATTTCAAGCGGACGAAAGCAAAAAGCGCTACGAGCTCATCCCTGGAATTATCGCGAGAAATGTCCGCCAGTCCAAGAGTACTCGTGAGCATTTAACAGAACGAATTGACAACGTCCTCACCCACAAAGTCTGGGGCTATGTTATATTCCTGAGTATTCTATTTGTCATGTTTCAAGCTGTTTTCAGTTGGGCAACTCTTCCCATGGAATGGATTGAATACGTATTTACCAGCATGACCGAATACCTCGCCAACTCCCTACCACCGGGAATTCTCTCCGGCCTACTCACCGACGGTGTACTCGCTGGTTTGAGTGGTGTGGTTGTTTTTGTACCTCAGATCGCCTTCCTCTTTTTCTTCATCGCCCTCCTCGAAGACACCGGATATATGTCCCGAGTGAGCTTCATGATGGACAAACTTATGAGGCGTTTTGGACTCAATGGACGAAGCGTGATTCCCTTGGTTGGCGGCTTTGCCTGTGCCATTCCAGCCATCATGGCCACTCGAAGCATTAGCGGATGGAAACAGCGCTTGATCACCATATTGATCACTCCATTAATGAGCTGTTCCGCTCGGCTCCCCGTCTACACCCTGCTCATCAGCCTGGTGATCCCCAGTGATGCACAATGGGGGATATTCAATGTCCAAGGACTTATCCTCATGGGACTTTACCTACTCGGATTTGTCGCGGCCATCGTCGTAGCCTTCTTGCTCAACCTCTGGCTGAACGAAGCCGATCGCAGCTTCTTTGTCATGGAGCTCCCGGGCTATAAATGGCCCGATTGGAAAACTATTGGATTCACACTCATTGAGAAAGTACGCATCTTCTTGTTTGATGCAGGTAAGATCATCGTGGCCATTTCCATTGTGCTGTGGTTTTTGTCGAGCTATGGCCCTGGCGAGCGAATGGCCAAGATCAATGATAAATACGAGGCTTTGGCCGTAGACGGTGAACTCGACGCAGGTCTACGCGCAGCTATGGGCAGTGAAAAACTGGAAGCTTCTTATGCTGGAATCATTGGCAAGACCATCGAGCCAGCGATCCGCCCCTTGGGCTACGATTGGAAGATCGGAATCGCCTTGATCACGAGCTTCGCGGCCCGAGAGGTCTTTGTAGGTACTATGGCAACCATTTACAGTGTGGGAGATCCAGACAACGAAAGCTCCATTCGAGAGAAAATGCAAGACGAAGTAAACGTCATCACCGGGAAGAAACAATATGGCCTTGCTACGGGATTATCCCTAATGGTCTTCTACGCCTTTGCGCTTCAATGCATGAGTACGGTAGCCGTTGTGCGTCGGGAGACGCGAAGCTGGAAATGGCCCTTGGCCCAATTCCTTTTCATGGGTGCCATGGCCTACGTAGCCAGCCTAATCACCTATCAATTGCTCGCCTAAATGGCATGGAGCTCCCACATCCCGCCGCAGGCGGAAAACTACGTTAGCGAATTACTGAGACCCTTTCGGGTCGATGTGCGCGTTTCACGTGCCAGAAGGACCAAAACTGGGGATTTCCGTCCCGGGAAAAGAGGGCATCAAATTTCGGTGAATGGCAACCTCAATGAATTTCATTTTCTCTGGGTACTCGTTCACGAAATCGCCCATCTTCACGTGTATGAGACCTATAGGCAGCGTGTCGCCCCTCATGGTCCTGAATGGAAACAGACCTTTCAAAATCTAATGTGGCCATTGACAGAGGTCGAATACGTTCCACAGGAGCTTCGAGCTCATTGGCAACGTCACTTGAGGAAGCCCAAGGCATCAACCTTCAGCGATCCCACATTGGTTCAAGCCTTCCGGGTTTACGACGAAGAAGATGACGTGACTACGGTATCCATGTTGCTGGAGGGCCAGGAATTCGAGCTCCCAGGAGGTCGAAGGTTCCGACGGGGTCCGAAGCAGCGAACGCGGTATAAGTGTCAGGAAATCAGCTCGGGTCGATGGTTTTTAGTTCCCGGTCTAGCCCCGATCGTCTCTTGATTTTCTTAGTTTTGCCACATCAAAACCATTGCGATGAACACCCATACATATAGTGTCATCATGGCTGGCGGTATCGGCAGTCGTTTTTGGCCCATGAGCCGAACCACGAATCCGAAGCAGTTTCTCGATATACTCGGGACTGGCAAAACCCTGATCCAGCAGACCTACGAGCGCATGCGACGCTTCACTCCCGAAGGGCAAGTGTTTGTAGTGACCAACGAACAATACCGGGATCTGGTCAAAGAACAGCTTCCGGAAATGGGTGATGATCAAATCCTCCTCGAACCAGCCCGGCGAAATACTGCACCATGTGTGGCCTATGCGGCGTATAAAATTCACGGATTGGATCCAGAGGCCAACATTGTCGTTGCCCCGTCTGATCACCTCATCCTGAAAGAGGATGAATTTGTCCGCGTGATCGAACTCGCTTTGGATACGGCGGCCAACAATGATGCCCTTTTGACTTTAGGTATTCGCCCGAGTCGACCTGATACGGGTTATGGATATATTCAGTACAACGAAGACCAAATCCTGGACTCGAACGAAGTATGTAAGGTTAAGACCTTCACGGAAAAGCCGGACCTTGACTTGGCTAAGAAGTTCCTCGAAAGCGGCGACTTCCTTTGGAACAGTGGTATTTTCATTTGGTCGTCCAAGAGCATTATCAGCTCTTTCAACGAGCATCTGAGCGAAGTAGGACTTCTCTTTGAGGAAGGAGTTGACGCTTTGAATACTCCTGATGAACAGGCATTCATCGGTCGCATCTATCCCACGTGCAAGAACATTTCCATTGACTACGGCATCATGGAAAAAGCCAAGAACGTCTACACGGTGCCGGCCGAATTTGGTTGGTCTGACCTAGGAACTTGGGGCTCTCTCTATACGCATGTTGATCGCGATGGTGAAGGAAATGCCGTCGTTGGGGCCAAGCAGGTCATGCTGTACGACAGCAAACGGAACATGGTCAGTACGTCAGGCGATAAACTCGTGGTCATTCAAGGCTTGGAGGACTTTATCGTGGTGAATACCGACAATGCCTTGTTGATTTGCAAGAAAGAAGACGAGCAGATGATCAAGCAATTCGTTGCCGAAGCCAAAATTGAAAAGGGCGATAAATACGTCTAAAGCCCCGCTCAGCCAAAAAGAAGAAAAGAGTATCTTTCCTTCATGGCTGATGAATCCCAAGAAAAAGAGGTTCAAGAAAAAGTGACGCACGGACCGCGTCGCCTGTTTCTGATGTTTCTGGCCTATGCCCGGAAGACCATCGATATCCACGAGGGCACCGATCCTGAAAACACGACAGCAGGTATCAAACGAGACATTGACTTTAAGGGTCACAATGTCTGGATTCTAATCTTCTCCATTTACATCGCTTCCATTGGACTCAACACCAACTCAGGAGCGGTCATCATTGGAGCCATGTTAATCAGCCCCCTCATGGGTCCAATCCTCGGGGTCGGGCTTTCCCTTGCAACCAATGATGTCAGTACTCTGCGAAGATCGCTTCGTTCCTTTGCCACTATGGTGGTCATAGCGATTCTGACCTCCACGAGTTACTTCTTTTTGACTCCATTGAGCGATGCACAATCAGAGCTATTGGCCCGGACGAATCCTACCTTGCTCGACGTCTTTGTTGCCTTATTTGGTGGTTTGGCGGGAATCATGGCGGGCTCGAGAAAAGAAAAGAGCAATGTAATCCCCGGCGTGGCCATCGCAACCGCTTTGATGCCACCACTGTGTACCGCGGGTTTTGGTCTGGCGACCGGTCAGCTGAACTATTTCTTTGGTGCTTTTTACCTCTTCCTGCTCAACTCCATTTTTATCTGTTTGGCCACGGTCATCATCGTTCGCTATCTGCGATTCCCGATGGTCGATTTCTTGGACCCCACCAAAGAACGCCGCGCTCGTCGATTGATTCTCGTTTTCACCATCCTGATCATCCTTCCCTCTTTGTGGATCTTCTACAACGTGGTCCAAGAGTCTCTTTTCTACCGCCGAGCAAACGTTTTCATCAGCGAAGTGATCAAGTACGATGAAAACCTCGTTACGGACCGGATGCTGGAGTATACCGCAGAAGAACAAGAGATCATTGTCGTTTTTGAAGGTGGAAAAAGTGTACCCATATCGGTTAAGGAGCAATGGGTTGCCCGCCTTCCGGAATACCAGCTGGACAAGGCACAACTCAAGGTCGTGCAGTCTTCCCAGTTCGATCCTGACCACTACCAATCGGTGCTGAATGACTTTAGAGCGGAAACCTTCTCCGACTTGTATTCCAAGAATCAAGAGGCCCTGGCCGAGCGTGAAGTCCGCATACAAGAACTTGAAGAACAGTTGGCCTACATCGTTCGGGACACGCTCCCCTTCCAAACCATTGGTCGAGAACTCAAGGCTCAGTACGAAGAATTGGAACGCTTCAGTTTTGGCCAGGCCTACGGGACCGACTTCGCTCAAACCGATACTCTTTGCCTACTCATGGTGCAATGGCAAAAAGGGACTCGAAGTCGAGACATGCAAGAGATGGAAGAACAAATGGCTCGTTGGCTCAAGGTCCGACTGAGTCAGGACAGCATTGCCGTAGTACGCTACTGATGGATGGGGTGTTTCATCTCGAAGGACCCATTGAACAGCTGGGCGGAACCATGTCCTCATATGCCGGACTCCGCGTTCCGGGAAGCATTGTGGCTCAATTGCCCAAGAAGAACCGCACGCGATTGCTGGTGGTGGTAGAAGATATGGTGGAGCTGCCTTGTGGGCTCACCAGTTTTGGGGACGGAGACTACTTTTTCATGTTCGCTAAGCGGAACCGCAAGAAAGTGGGCAAAGACATTGGAGAAACAGTTCAATACACCGTTCAAGAGCACCCGCTACCCTTGGGCGTCGAAATGTCTGAGGTGCTCGAGGTCCTGCTGGAGCAAGACGAAAATGCGCGACGTATATGGGACGACCTTACGGACGGACGAAAGCGCACCATCATATTCAGTATCGGTCGAATTAAAGACATCGACCGGCAAATACAGACCATCATCAACTTGTTGAATCAATCTTTAAAATCATAAATCATGGCCAACAGAAGATCCTTTCTCAAGCAGACCGCAGCACTGACCGCAGCGACAACTATTGCCCCGATTGCGGGAGCATTCGCAACTCCGCGACCGCAAGAAACGGGAACGGGACTCTACCTTATTGGACCGACGGAAGGCTATGCGCCCTTTATTGGCACCTTATTGGGCACCATGAACATGATGCGAACATGGGTCAAAAATCAGGTCGAAAGCCTCAGCGTGCAAGAACTCGATTGGCAGATTGACGACAAGTCGAACTCTATCGGGGCCATGCTCTGGCACTTAGCCGCCACAGAGCGCTACTACCAACTGAACACTTTTGAGAACCTTGAATGGGGTACATGGAGTGAAGACATCAAGGCCGAATGGGATCTTCCTATGAGTCTAGGCGAGGAAGGCCGTGAAAAGATCAAAGGCAACAACATTGATTTCTATTTCGAAAAGCTCGACGGTGTTCGTGCGGAAACCGAACGCTGGTTCGCCACACTGGACGACGATTGGCTTTGGAAGTCCGAGGAGTTCTTCGGCAACGAGCCAACGAACAACTACGCTAAGTGGTTTCACGTCTGTGAGCACGAATCCAACCACAACGGACAAATCAAATTCCTGAAGAAAAGGATGTAAGAAAAAAGCCCTGCCGATAAGCAGGGCTTTATTTTTTTGAGCCTACGGCTCGATGCTTACTTCAAGCTTCCGGTCATATCCTCCGGACGCACCCACTCATCGAATTCATCGGGAGTCAAATACCCGAGATTTACGGCCTCCTCTTTCAAGGTCGTTCCATTCTCATGAGCTGTCTTGGCAATCTTGGCCGCCTTCTCATATCCTATCTTGGTATTCAAAGCTGTGACCAACATCAGGCTGTTGTTGACATGTGCTTCGATGTTCTTACGGTTGGGTTCTATGCCCACCGCGCAGTGGTCGTTGAAGCTAACACAAGCATCTCCAATCAGACGTGCACTCTGCAGCACATTCGCCGCCATCACTGGCTTGAACACGTTCAATTCGTAATGCCCTTGAGCACCCCCTACAGCAATCGCCATATCGTTTCCAATCACCTGAGCGCAAACCATAGTCATGGCCTCCGCCTGAGTCGGATTAACCTTTCCAGGCATGATCGAGCTTCCTGGCTCATTCGCTGGAATGATGATCTCACCAATTCCCGAGCGCGGTCCTGAGGCCAAAAGACGAACGTCATTGGCAATCTTATTCAAAGAAACCGCGAGCTGTTTCAATGCACCGTGTGTTTCCACTAGGGCATCGTGCGCCGCAAGTGCCTCAAACTTGTTCTCCGCACTGACAAAGGGCAATCCCGTGAACTGAGCGATCTTCGCCGCCACGAGGTCCGCATACCCTTCCGGGGTATTGATACCCGTACCTACGGCCGTTCCTCCGAGCGCCAATTCACTCAAGTGATCCAAGGTGTTGCGAAGTGCTTTAAGTCCGTGATCGAGCTGTGAAACATATCCTGAAAACTCTTGACCTAGCGTCAAGGGCGTTGCGTCCATAAGGTGTGTACGACCGATCTTCACCACATCCATGAAGGCTTCAGATTTCGCCTGAAGCGTATTGCGCAGCAGCTCAACTCCTGGAATAGTCGTCTCCACCACGCGCTTGTAGATGGCGATGTGCATTCCCGTTGGGAAGGTGTCGTTCGAGGATTGAGATTTGTTCACATCGTCATTCGGGTGGATCACGCGATCTCCTTCACCCAGGGTTCCGCCGTTCAACACGTGCGCACGGTTGGCAACAACCTCGTTGACATTCATGTTGGACTGAGTTCCCGACCCCGTTTGCCAGATCACTAAGGGAAATTGATCGTCGTGTTCCCCGTCGAGGATTTCCTCGCAGACTTGAGAGATCAAGTCTCTTTTCTCTTCGGCCAAAACACCCAGCTGACAGTTTGCATGGGCTGCGGCCTTCTTCAAATAAGCGAAACCGTAGACGATTTCCAGGGGCATGCTGGCCGCTGGACCAATCTTGAAGTTGTTTCTGGAACGTTCTGTTTGGGCGCCCCAGTACTTGTCAGCAGGGACTTGAACGTCTCCCATGGTATCTTTCTCAATGCGAAATTCCATGTTGTGTTTTTTATGCGGTTAATTATTAAATTTGGACTCTCTTAAAGAACAGAACTATGTTTATCGGATTCCTCCTGTTTTTGGCTGTTTTCTTGATGGCTTTCTGGTTGATGCTCTTCATCACCGGATTCCTCCCTTTCTGGATCGTCGGATATTTCATCGACCTGTTCAGTGACGAGGTAGAAGAAGAAGCCGACGTCGCTGCCGAGTCTTAAGACTTACAGCAGTTCTAAAACATTTTCAGGAGGTCGTCCCAGGACGGCCTTTTTTCCTTTCACCACTATTGGTCGTTCAATCAACTTGGGGTATTCTGCCATAGCGAGCAAAATCTCTTCGTCGCCTAGCTCTTTACCCTTGAACTCCTCTTTCCAGATGGCCTCTCCTTTGCGGACGAGCTCATCGGGCCGTAGGCCCAATTTGCTCAACAAATCGCGCAATTCATCCACGGTCGGCGGATCCTCCAGGTAGAGTACGATCTCGGCATTACCACCATTGTCCTCAATGATAGCCAAGGTCTCCCGGCTCTTGCGGCAACGCGGATTGTGGTAAATCTTCATGCTCATCGCCTATTCGTTTTCGTTAGTTACCCCTTTGCCTTCCTGCATCAAGTAGGCCTTAATGAAGGCCTCGAGATCACCGTTCATGACGCCCTCTACATCGCTGGTCTCGTGCTGTGTGCGGACGTCCTTAACGAGTTTATACGGATGAAAGACGTAGTTCCGGATCTGTGATCCCCACTCGATTTTCTTTTTCCCCGCCTCGATTTCGCTCTGCTTAGCGCGGCGTGCTTCTAATTCCAGTTCGTAAAGCTGAGACTTCAAAAGCTGCATGGCCTTTTCCTTGTTCCCTAACTGAGAGCGCGTCTCCGTATTCTCGATAATGATGCCCGAAGGTTTGTGGCGCAAGCGCACTCCGGTCTCTACCTTGTTTACGTTCTGCCCTCCTGCTCCTCCAGAACGGAAGGTATCCCATTCGATATCGGACTGGTTGATGTCGATTTCGATGGTGTCATCCGCAAGCGGATAGACGTACACAGAAACAAAACTGGTATGTCGTCGGGCGTTGCTGTCAAAGGGAGAAATACGCACCAATCGGTGAACGCCATTTTCGCCTTTCAAATAACCAAAGGCGAAATCCCCATCAATTTCGATGGTGGCCGTCTTCACTCCTGCCACATCGCCCTCTTGATAATTGAGTTCGGTGACTTTGAAGCCCTCTTTTTCCGCCCACATCACATACATGCGAAGGAGCATCGAGGCCCAGTCACAGCTCTCAGTTCCCCCAGCACCAGAAGTAATCTGTAGAACAGCGCTCATAGGATCTTCTTCCGCCGAAAGCATATTGCGGAACTCAAGGTCTTCTACCTTGGTCTTCAATGCTAGGTGGTTCTGGTCAATTTCTTCTTCAGAAGCTTCACCCATCTCATGAAATTCGAGCAGTACGCCCAGGTCATCTTTCATGGTTTCGATCTCCTCATAAGTCTCCACCCAGAATTTCATCTGGCGGATTTTCTTCATGACGATCTCGGCGGCCTTGGGATCATTCCAAAATTCGGGGTCGGCCGTTTTCTCTTCTTCTTCTCCGATCAGTAGTTTCTTGTGATCGACGTCAAAGATACCCCCTTAACGCGTCAACGCGTCCTACTAAGTCCTTGTACTGGTCTTGTGTAATCATGGCGCAAATTTACACAATCGGCGATGGTGAACGTTTATATTTGTAAAAAACAGAACATGTCTTTCGTACTGCTCTCATTCCTATGGATTTGCTATTTCGTGATGCACAGCGCCATGCTCGCTCCAAAGATCAAACAGAACATCCTCGGACTCACCGGGCTTCCTGAAAACCGATACCGCGTCCTGTACAACATCGTGGCGATCCTCGGTATTTTACCCCCACTCATCTATCATTGGAGTTTGCCTAAACCCACGCTGATGACCGAGCCCAACGTCCTCATTGAATACCTCGGACTTCTCCTTATGGCAGCGGCGGTCTATCTCGCCTTTAAGTGTTTTCAAGGCTACTCCCTTGGGGAGTTTATCGGCTTAGAGCAGCCCAAAAGCGCCCAAAAACTCAATACCGAAGGACTGAACGAACTGGTGCGGCACCCACTCTACTTCAGTGCTCTAGTATTCCTCTTTGGAGGATTGCTTCGCTCGCCGAGCTACGTGTACCTCGTGACCATGTTTTGGATTGTCTTGTACATCATCATTGGCGCTCAACTCGAAGAAGCGCGCTTGGTCGAAAAATTTGGCAAGGCCTATCGAGACTACCAGGACAAAGTGCCAATGTTGATTCCCTTCTATAAATTCAAGTGATGATTATAGATCTACGCAGTGATACGGTGACCCGGCCGACTCCGGGCATGATGGACGCCATGATGTCCGCTCCCGTCGGTGATGATGTCTTTGGCGAGGACCCTTCTATCAACGCTTTAGAGGAAGAAGTAGCCCATTACTTCGGTGCGGAGGCGGCCTTGTTTTGTCCCTCCGGGACGATGACCAATCAAATCGCCATTCGCGTGCATACACGTCCTGGTGACGAAGTGATTTGCCATGGGTACAGCCATATCTACAATTATGAAGGTGGCGGTATCGCTCTGAACTCAGGTGCGTCCGTGAACCTCGCTCGTGGCCCTCGGGGCCTTATGACGCCTTCGGACGTGGATGTCTTGGTTCGCAATCCACAGGACCCGCACGCGCCTTATTCGCGTCTTTTGGCCGTGGAAAACACCATGAACAAAGGTGGTGGTGCGTGCTACGAATGGGATACTCTGCTGGCCCTCGGGGCCAAAGCCGAAGAGTATGGTTTGGCCTACCATCTGGATGGTGCCCGACTATGGAACGCGCTCGTCGCAAAAGGTGATGACCCGAAAGCCTATGGTGCCCTTTTTGACACCATTTCCGTATGCCTGAGCAAAGGACTTGGCTGCCCCGTGGGCTCCGTTCTGCTAGGCAAGAAAGTACATATTGATCGCGCCTACCGTTTGCGCAAAAGCATGGGTGGCGGTATGCGTCAAGCGGGAATCTTGGCTGCCGCTGGGCAGTACGCCCTAAACCATCACATTGATCGCCTTGCCGACGACCATGCCAAGGCTCAGGCTGTGAAATCCTGCTTGGAATCGTGTTCTTGGGTACGGTCTCTAGAACCCATTGAAACCAATATTGTGATCTTTTACGTAGCGGACGGAATCGATCCCGAGGCTGTGATTCAAAAACTGGATGCTCAAGGCATTAAAATCGTTTCCATGGGTGAGGGAAAACTAAGAATCGTAATGCACTTGGACATCGATCAAGGGCAGCTCGAACACCTACTCACACAACTGCCTTCAGCCGTATAAAAAAAGCCACCGCGTTGGCGATGGCTTTATTCAGTTGATTGGACCTAGGTTTGGTTAGGGGCAAGCCAACTGGATGACGATATCAGTTGCTGTCCGGTTTTCTGAGATGGAACATCCCGCTCCAGCCGGATTGACAATAAAGTAATCCGTCATGGGTACGAATCGTACCGACATGATTTCTTTCTCAGCGGGAACCACATCTGCAAAGAATTCATCTGGAATGAGATATCGCTTATACACCCCATCACCTTCATAATCCATCAAGAGATCTGGATTTTGAGTGGTGGTGAAAAACGAACTAATCTCATACTTAGCGCTGTCCGTTGTTGTGGCCTCTGCGAACATCCAAACCTCATCAGACCCCAATGGAGAAGAGGAACAATTGGATGGATCGCGACGCGTCATACGGCTATCGCTTGTATCCTCACGAGCGTACTCGTAAATGATTTGGATTACGTCATCACTCGCCGGATTCAAAGGAAAGGCAAAACCAGGATTCTTCACCGTAATGGCCGGATCTACCGCCAACATCAAATCTTCTGTCTTACGATCTGGATCTCCATATCCTCCACCATCGAGGGGCTTCACTAGGAAATGGATGTCTTCGTCATATACGGTCGAAGCGTCCACGGCATAAAACTCCGTCGGAGTCATGGTGTAGCTGTAAATGCCCTCGGCTTCCTTGGTCATCTTCAGCGCTGGATTTGAATTCTTCCACGCCTGAGAGCCAAGCCCATTGGCCAAAGAATCATTGGCTCCCCATTCATAGGGTTTCCAAGTCCAGATATACATATCCTCGCCTCCCGCGGCGATTTCAATAATCCCCCAGTCATTCGAGGTCTCGTTCAAGTTCACAATGATCTTGATTTCTTGGTCTGGTGTGAACTCGGGTGGGTCACTTGTTACTTGACCAAAAGCCATCAATCCCGAGAACAATACTACTGCTGTAAATACTAACTTCTTCATAGCTCTATCTTATTCTCGTGTGAATGAAAAGTTATACTGAACACTTGGCGCATCACATTTTTCGCGAGGGACATTAAAGCCCATGTCGTTATCGATCTCGCGTACCATTCTAGACAATGACGCTGTAACAGTATCACCGGCGTCCGTGTAGAAAATGATGTTGCTCGGGAAACTCGGATCATCAAATGAGTAGGTCCCTTGAGTCCCTATAAAGAAATCACCGGCTCCTTCTTCAACTGTATAGGTTCCCTCTCCTCCGCTCAAGGTAACTGCTCCAAAGTCCGAAGCATAGAACGGAGTAATATCACGAGTTTCTTGCAAGGCTTCTTGCTTATCCACCATATCCACTTGGCTTAGGCGCCATTTTCCGGAGAATCCGGAAGTAGCGTCATAGCTAGGTCCAATGTCTGATGGAATATCTGGCCGGCACGATGCTACCCCTATAAAAAGGGCAACTAGGGCGGCTATGGAAAATTGTCTTTTCATCTCTATATATTTTAGCAACCTCCGGTTGGGTTCAACTCAAATTGATCCGTTTGCTCTGAAATAGGGAACTGCAAAATCATTCCGTCACAATCCCATGGAGCATTGCGCACTTCGCGCTGTTCGCCTAAGGCACCACGACGCTTAATCCACTGAATGCGCTCTCCTTCAGCAAAAAGCTCAATACGACGTTCAAATTCAATCGCCTCACGAATTTCTGAAGGTGATGAACTGGATGGAATATCATAAGCATTGGTCCCATATGCACGTCGACGTATGTCATTGACATGCCCTGCAGCAGCGGCTGGATCTGTTCCCGCAATACACTCGGCATACATAAGTTTCATACTGGTCGTATGAATCAGAGGAACACTGACAAAGTCGCGATCGAACTTACTCACCGCCACGAACTCATTGGGCGCACCATCATTCCGAATTTGGAAGAACTGCAGCACCCTTCTATCATCCGCGTTGGCAGAATAAGGATTCAAGAACGTACGATCCGTTCTCAATTCCGGATTTGGGTTATTATCACTTCTGTAGTTTCCTGTGAACGCACCTCCGCGGTTATCCACGGTATTGTTGATCGAGGTACTCACAACACGGAAAATAAATTCACTTTGAACGGAACTGGTATCTCCAAAAACGAATCGATCCAACCCAGCGGCGCTGGTGTCGAATGGAAATGCTTGAATGACTGGAGCAGCTTCTGCCGCCGCATCACCAAGGCGGTTTTGCTGAAAGTACACCTTAGCCAGTACCGCTTGAGCAGCATAGCTGGTAGCGTAGTTTCCGTTGCTTTGTGGAAGATTCTCTTTGGCGAAAATCAAATCCGGGATAATGAGGTTTTCATACACTTCGCGAACAGAGTTTCGCGCCCCAATCTCAAAATCGACGGTAGTGCGAATCATGATTCCCGCGTGACTATTGTCCGGTGTATATCCCCATGGCTGAGCAAACAATCGAACGATCTCGAAATGAGCTAGGGCACGGATAAAGCGAGCTTCAGCTTCCATTCTGGTGCGATCCGCTTCCGTCAAATCCGTGGCCAAGTCGAAATTCTCGATGACGAAGTTTGCCCGCATGGCTGCACGATACATGTTCCCGTACGTCCCTCCAATAGTCCCATTGAAGAAAAGTGTATTGAAACTGTAGATCTCGCGGTAATCGAGGTTGCTGATCGGCCGCGCGAGATTATCGCTCAGCAATTCATTAAAGGTTTGGAAGTTTCCATTGGCAAAGTCGCCAATCGAACTATATGCTCCATTGAGGAACATCTGAAGTGAATCCGTATTGACGATGGCCTCCTCAGTTGTGAGTGAACCATCGGGCTTCACGTCCAAAAACTTTTCACATGACGCTGATACCAAGATCAACGCAAGAGAACTGAATACAAGTGCTATTCTTTTCATGATCTTAGGTATTAAAATTGAACTTCAAGTCCGAAAATGAACGTCTTCTCCTGAGGAGGTGTCAAGTACGTAATGTTCGGGCTCATGTTACGGTCCGTTGGATTCTCAAAGTCACGGGCAATCTCCGGATCAACACCAGGGAATTTGGTGAAGGTCAAGATATTGGTGGCCAAAGCACTCAAACGAATGCTCTGAAGCCCCCAGCGGCGTACTTTATCCGTAGGGATGGAATATCCTAACGTCACATTTCGCAAGCGCATGTAGCTGGCGTCGTGCAACCATAAGTCGGTGTTGATCCAAGGTGTCGTAGAACCGTGGTTCGCAGGGTCTAGTGTAAGGCGTGGGTAACGCGCATCATCTCCGGGTTGCGTCCAACGATCATATACGTGACGCGTCATGTTCCAATCCGATACCATGGACAATTGACGCTTACTGGAAGAGTCGTAGATATTCCCTCCGATGGTGAATACGAAGAGGACACTCAAATCCCAGTTCTTGTAAGAGAAGCTATTGGTAATCCCACCGACGGCATCAGGGAGTACGTTTCCTACTGTCACGCGGTTGACTGGATCCCATGTATAGGTTTCGTTCCCATTGATGTCAAGGTAAACCGGCGCTCCCGTTTCCTTATCTACGTGTGAGAAGCGAACGAGGAAGTTGGTTCCAACCGGCTGTCCCACAACGGTACGCGTATCATTCGTACCTCCACTTACCGCATCTTCGCTATACCCTCCAATACTGGTAATCTCGTTATAGTTACGTGCAATATTGAAGTCCGTAGTCCATTTGAAGTCACCAACCGTATTTCTCGTGGTCACATTGAATTCAACCCCGGTGTTGTAGATACCTCCAACATTATCCCACAAGTTGGCAAAACCACTGGCTTGCGGAACTTGCACCTGCAGGAATACATCGCGCGTATCCTTGTAGTAATAACCGAGCTCTCCATGGATTCGGTCATCAAACAATCCAAACTCAATCGCCGCGTCAAAAGTGTACGAGCTTTCCCAGCGCAGGTTAGGATTTTCGATAATGGTTGGATAGTAGTACGGAGATCCGTTGTATCCATTGACATTTTTCACATTATTCGCCCGCCATTGATTTGGTGGAATCGCTGCGTTTCCTGTCAATCCATATCCTGTTTTTAGCTTCAAAAAGCTCAAGGTATTGTTGTCTCTCAACCACTCTTCCTCGGTGATAATCCAACCAAAAGAGATCGCTGGGAAATAACCGAAACGATTATTCGGGCCGAACTTAGACGAACCATCAGCACGGAAGTTTACTTGAGCAAAGTACTTGCCTGCCAAGTTGTAGTTCACGCGACCAAAGAAACTCACAAACGTGAATTCGTTCGCTGGATCGTTGAAAATGAAGTCTACTGAATCGCGCATCGCCTTATCCTCCCAGAAGGGGTCGGTGGCGTCAATCACCTCCGCATAAGAGGAGCGGCTATAAGAGCGCTGTGCCTCTGTTCCAACTAAGAAGTCCCAGTTGTGCAAGGTATTTTGACTCAGGTTGTATTGAGCAGTTAATGACCCATTGTAGTTAATGACCTCTGTTGGGATTCTCTTTGAAACCCCAGCATGGTCGCTGTTGATCAATTCCTGAGGCTCATAGATATCTTCGTTGATCTTCATGTAGTCCAAAGAGGCGGAACCTCGGAACGTCAACTTTTCAGAAGCACGGTACGTCAGAGCTGCGTTGTTAATGGTTCGGTTCTCTGTATTTCTCCACTGCTTCAAATCCTGAACGCGAACCGGATTGGTTCCTCCGATGAAATAATCACCCTCAGCATCGTAGATGGGATAGATAGGCAAAGCAGTGGACATTGCTGCACCAAGACCTCCAGACCAAGCGGCATCCACCCGGTCATTAACTCCTTGGGCAAAGCTGGTAGAAATGCTCAAGAGTAGGTCATCGGTCAGGTTCACGTCACCATTCAAACGCAAGCTCAATCTGCGGAAACGGTTACCGACGAGGAAGCTCTCATTATCATTGTATGAGAGTCCCGCGTAAAAATTGTATTTCTCTGCTCCCTTGGAGACTGAGAAGTCATGATTCTGCTTGAAGCCTGTGGCAACGGTTTGGTCCACCCAATCGGTTCCTTCAAACGCCTGAGCTTCCTCCCAGCTTACACCGCCAGGAAGTACAGGTGTTCCGATGTTTCCATCATTGACCCAAGCCTCTTCATACATTTGAAGGTACTCTTCCTTATTTAACATCTCAGGCAAGGCCGTTGGATTCGAAGTTCCTAAGCGCGCACTGTAGCTAAAGTGCAAACCGCTCTTTTTACCACGCTTGGTTGTAATCAGAATAACCCCGTTCGAACCACGAGATCCATAGATACCAGTCGCTGCCGCGTCCTTGAGGATCTCAACAGACTCAATATCGTTGGGATTCAGCGTAGCGAGTGGATTGTTGTTCATCGCTCCCGAATTCCCTTTGATAAAGTAATCCTGGGTGATGGGGATTCCATCGACTACATAAAGTGGGTCACCACCTGCAGAGATTGAAGCAACTCCGCGAATTCGCACAAGTGATCCTGACCCTGCCAAACCGGAACCGGTGATGACTTGGACCCCAGGAGCTTTTCCTTGGATTGCAGTTTCAAAAGAAGGTGTTGGCATGTCGTTCAGTTCTTGCGAACCAAGTTTGACTACCGAGCTAGTAAGCTCTCGTTTTCGCTGAACACCGTACCCAACCACTACAACCTCATCGAGATCCGTGGCTTCAGGGTCCATGGTCAAATCGACCACGGTATTCTCACCTGCTTTTACTGTTACTGTTCTCGTTGCAGTGGCATATCCAATAAACGAGAATTCGAGGGTCACCTCACCGGGTTCAAGCCCGGAAATGGTGTACCGACCGTCAAAATCTGTCGCAGTACCGTTCGATGTACCCTTAACCAAAACCGAGACCTGCGGTAGTGGCAAATTGGTTTCATCGATTACGGTTCCTGAAATGCTCTGTCCGTTGACGGTAAATCCGAGACAGAGCCCGAGAAAGAGCGTCAAGACGCCCGTGTAGAACTTCCTCATAATAGACCCATGTTTATCCGTAATGATTTCAAATGTACAAAAAAGACGTAAAGTGTATTTAATACACTTAGACGTTTATCCTTCCTCGACCAGTTCTTCCTGATTGAGTGCAAAGAGCTGCGCTGGCTTGTGTAGAACGCCTTGTTGTTTCTCTTCAAGAGGAACAACCCACTTCTCTTTAAGAACCTTTTTTCTGAAGTTTCGCTTGTCGAGTTTCTTCTCCAGAATTATTTCGTGCAATGCTTGGAATTGGGATAGCGTAAACTTCTCTGGCAAAAGCTCCAAGCCAATTTTTTGGTGGGTAAAATCCTCCTTTAACCGCGCCAATGCAGCGTCAAAAATAGCATCGTGATCGAAGGCCAGTGAAGGAACTTCATGGACTTCTTTCCAGAATACTTCCTCCGCAAAGGAAGATGCGGCAGGGCTGAAGTCCTCCATGCGAACGAGGGCTAAGTACCCCACAGTAATGACCCGTGCTTGAGGATTCTGACGATAGGACTGCAGCCAGTCTAAATCCTTGATATTACTTACACGATTGGGATCTCCGAAAGCGTGAAACTGCCTCAGAAAAATCCCCTCTAATAAGGTTAATTCCTTTAATACGCGATTCGCCGCGTCATTTAGACTTTCATCTTGTAGCACCAAATCTCCGGGCAATGCATATTGTGAATGCATGCCCTCCTTGAGCTCTTTTTGCTTAATCAACAATACGTTTAGTTGCGTATTGTCAAATCCGAACACTACGCAATCCACAGATACGTTCGGATTAACTCCTTGACCCATTCCCCCGATAATTAAGTGTAGTAGAAGGTTTTAAGTCTCAAATGCTTCCATTCGAGACCGAAAAAGTATACAAATTCAAGTAAAGGGCCAAAATAAGTGTAAATTTTACACTATGTTTGTTTTTGACTTCAAGAAAGAAAATGAGTTCGAAAAAGATCAAAACCATTGGCGTACTTACTTCCGGTGGGGATGCACCTGGAATGAATGCGGCGATTCGCGCCGTGACGCGTGCGGCACTTTTTTATAACAAGAGAGTCTACGGCATCTACCGAGGGTATGACGGTTTGATTCAAGGGGATTTTGAAGAGCTTGAATCGAAGAGCGTCAAGCACATCCTTTCCAAAGGAGGGACTTTCTTAAAATCTGCTCGATCAAAAGAGTTTCGCACAGAGGAAGGCCGTGCTAAAGCAGCTGAACAACTTAAGAAACACGAAGTAGACGCACTCGTAGTGATTGGAGGTGACGGGTCCTTCACTGGTGCAATGCATTTGAGTGAAGAACACGAGATTCCCATTGTCGGTGTTCCGGGCACAATCGACAACGACCTATATGGTACGGATTACACTATTGGCTATGATACCGCAACGAACACGGTGGTCGAAGCCATTGACAAGATTCGCGATACAGCGAGTTCGCACAACAGACTGTTCTTTGTAGAGGTGATGGGTCGCGATACAGGCTTCATTGCTTTGCAAACAGCATTGGCGACCGGAGCACTTTCGGTCATATTACCTGAACGAAATACACAATGGGAGCAGCTTGTTGAAGACATTAAAAAAGGTGAGGCCGCTCGCAAGACAAGCAACATCATCATTGTTGCAGAAGGCAACCACTTAGGTGATCCCTACGAACTTAAAAAGCGAGCTGAAGCAGAGCTCCCACAAACAGAAGCGAAAGTGACCATATTGGGTCACCTACAACGTGGAGGAGCCCCGAGCTGCTTTGACCGAGTCATTGCAAGTCGATTGGGCGTTGAAGCGGTCGAAGCACTTCTAAACGGAAAGTCAAATATCATGGTTGGATTATTGGACGACAATTTGACCCATACCTTCTTTTTACAAGCGATTAAAAATCAAGCACAAATAGATCAGGATCTACTCCGGATCTCCAAAATCCTTAACACACAATGAAAACTAAAGTAGCCATTAACGGATTCGGCCGAATTGGCCGATTGAGCTTCCGCAACCTCGTTAAGAACGATGCGTTGGAAGTTGTAGCGATCAATGATCTTACTGATCCCGCTACCTTGGCTCATTTGTTGAAATACGATTCTATTCACGGCCGTTTCGACGGAGAAGTGAGCCAAGAGGGTGACGTGATCACTGTGAATGGACAAGCGATCAAAATTTACAGCGAGCGCAATCCTGCGGATTTGCCATGGGGAGATCTCGGTGTAGAGATCGTTCTTGAATCTACTGGCGTTTTTCGCGATGCTGAAAAAATGGGATTGCACCTCCAGGCTGGTGCAAAGAAGGTAGTACTTAGTGCTCCAGCAAAAGGTGATGTGAAAACCGTTGTTCTCGGCGTAAATGACGATGTATTGACATCGGATGACACACTCGTGTCCAACGCTAGTTGTACCACCAACTGCCTTGCTCCAGTAGCTAAAGTATTACACGAGGAATTCGGCATTCAAAAAGGATTCATGACGACGGTACACGCGTACACGGCGGATCAGAATCTTCAGGATGCTCCTCACGGTGATTTGAGAAGAGCACGTGCCGCAGCCTTGAGTGTAATTCCAACCAGTACAGGGGCAGCAGCAGCTGTTGGTAAGGTATTGCCTGAATTGAACGGCAAATTGGACGGAATGGCTATGCGCGTTCCAACGCCGACCGGTTCAGCAACCGACTTAACGGTTGTTCTGGATCGCGATGTCACCAAAGAAGAAGTTAATGCAGCCATGAAGGCCGCAGCTGAAGGGCCTATGAAAGGAATCCTTCAATACACGGAAGACCCGATTGTATCCGCCGATATTATTGGAAATCCGTACAGCAGTATTTTTGATGCAGAGTTGACCTCAGCCAGTGGAAACCTGGTAAAAATCGTAAGTTGGTACGACAATGAAGCCGGTTATTCGGCTCGTGCCGTTGATTTGATGGTCCGCTTGGCCAATATGTAAGTAGTATGATCCTGATCGCAGAAAGTGGTTCTACCAAATGCGATTGGGTGTTGTTGAACCGAGATGGAAGTGAAGCCGATCGATTCTCTACGATGGGCTTCAACCCGTATTTCCACAGCGCCCGATTCGTCGCTGAGCATTTGCGCAATTTACAGCGCGTGCAAAAGCTCCGAAAGGATGTCGAGATGATATTCTTTTACGGAGCCGGATGCTCTACCGAACCGCTCAAACAAGAAATTAAACGAGGCCTAGAACAGGTCTTTGTACACGCAGAGATCGAAGTCGATCACGACTTGGTTGCCGCTGCCTATTCCACCTATAATGGGGAACCAGAAATCGCCTGTATCATTGGTACGGGTTCGAACTCCTGCTATTTTGACGGGCACTCTTTACGGGAAGAGGTTCCGGCATTGGCCTTTATCTTAGGTGATGAAGCGAGTGGTTCCTATCTGGGGAAAAAATTGTTGAGTGCCTTTCTCTACAAACAGCTACCCAAGAGTATTGAAGAGGACTTCTTGGCCACTTATCATACAGATAAGGACGAAATCATTGACAACGTATATAATCAACCCAACGCCAACGTATACTTGGCCGGTTTTGCTCGATTTGTCAGTAAGCACAAGGAGGATCCCTTTTTCGAAAAAATCATCTATGAGGGCTTTTTGCTCTTCTTGCGCATGCATGTCCTCTGTTTCCCTGAATCCAAGAACACGACGGTCAACTTTGTGGGGTCCGTTGCCTATCACATGGAATCCCTCCTTCGTCGGGCGTGTAAGGATTTAGACATCAAATACGGTAGAGTAATCAAGAAGCCCGTGGACGGTTTGGTAGCCTATCATTTGAAGCACAAAATTCAACTCGAAGCATGATTAAGAATATCGTCATCTTGGCCCACAATGCCATGAAGCCGACTATGGCCGAGTTCATTAAAGAACGTGAAGAGTGGTTGTGGGGAAAACGTTTGGTCGCTACCGGACGTTCAGCAGAGTTCCTGGAAAAGAACGAATTCAAAGTTCCCATTGTACACCTGAGCCCTGGTCAAAGCGGCGGATATTCGGAGATCAATGACATGATCTCGAAAGGTGAGGTAACACTCGTCTTGTTCTTCGTGGATCCGGACGTGAAAGAGCGTCACCATCCGGATATCGAAGCCTTAATTGAAATATGTATTCGTCAAAATGTTCCCTTAGCCACCAATACGGCTACGGCTGAATTGATGATCCTGGGTCATATTCGCAAAGAAATGGCCGAACGGATGAAACACTGATCATCCCATGCCTATTAAAGCCTTCCTTTTTGATTTAGACGGGGTCATTGTCGATACGGCGAAGTATCATTTCATCGCGTGGAAAAGACTCGCCAACGAGTTGGGGGTGGATTTTACCGAAGAGGAAAATGAACAGCTCAAAGGAGTGAGCCGTCGCGGAAGTATTGAGAAGATCATGGAATGGGGGAATATTCAATTGAGCGAAGAAGAAATCGAGCACTGGATGAAGGTGAAAAACGATTGGTACCTTGAACTGATCGCTCACATGAACCCTAATGAAACTCTTGCTGGAGCCAAAGAATGTCTCGAACAAGCTCAGGCACACGGAATTAAAATTGCCCTGGGATCTGCATCGAAGAATGCACCTATGATATTGAGGCAATGCGAACTAGAAGATTTTTTTGAAGCCGTTATTGACGGAACCAAGGTTACACACTCCAAACCGCACCCTGAAGTATTTCTGAAAGGTGCTGCGGCGCTTGGCGTAGCGCCAGAAGAATGTGTCGTCTTTGAGGATTCCAAAGCGGGTATTGAAGCGGCCATCGCAGGGGGAATGCGTACGGTGGCCATTGGAACTCCGGAAATTCTTCCCGGCGCAGAGGTCTACGTCGAAGGACTCCATGAATTCAATACGGCAACATACCTAAGTTAAAACCTACTCTACACTACTACCTATGCAAGCGAAATACCTAGAGGTCGATGAATGGCGCATCATCGAGCGTCACTGGGACCCCGAAAATCATCCAAAATCAGAGAGCATCTTTTCGATCGGAAACGGCCGCATGGGTCAGCGGGCCAATTTCGAGGAGCAGTATAGCGGAAAGAGTTTGCGCGGTTCCTACATCGCCGGAGTCTACTATCCAGATAAAACGAAAGTGGGCTGGTGGAAAAATGGTTATCCCGAATACTTCGCGAAGGTCCTCAACAGCGTGAACTGGATTGGCTTGGATGTTGAAGTCAACGGCCAAATGCTCGATTTAGCAAAGGTCGAAGTCGATTCTTTCTACCGTGAATTGAACATGCAAGAGGGCTACCTGCTGCGCTCCTTTGAAGTCACCTTCCCAGGTGGTGAGCGGATTGGCGTTCAGGCTCAGCGATTGTACAGCATGAAGCGCGACGAAATTGGTGCTTTGAGCTACAGCATTACCCCTTTGAATTTCGATGGTGAGATTACCCTCCTCCCCTACTTGGACTTCGACGTAGAAAACGAAGACACCAACTGGGAAGAGAAGTTCTGGGATGGCGTTAACCAAGCCACCCAAAAAGCGGCAGCCCATGTAACGGCCAAAACCAAGAAGTTGGATTTCCACGTATGTGCAGCTATGCGTTATGAAGTGTTGCGCGATGGAGTGGCCGAACCGGCCGAAGAGACCAGCGAGGAGCGCAATATGTTTGTAGGGAACCGGATGAAGGTATCGGCCCGTGAGGGCCAGAGCATCACGCTCCAAAAGTATGTGGGGATTCTGAGCTCCATGAATCACGCGAAAGAAGACTTGGTCACTAAGGCCAGCGAGCGTGCACAAGAGGGTCGTGAAGCTGGATTTACGCAGTTATTGCAGGAGCAAAAGGAGGCCTGGGCGGCCCGATGGAACAATGGGGACATTGTCATTGAGGGCGATGCCGAAGCACAACAGGGCATTCGCTTTAATATCTTCCATATGCATCAGACGTATACGGGGGAGGATGAGCGCTTGAACATCGGCCCGAAGGGCTTTACTGGAGAAAAATACGGGGGATCGACCTACTGGGATACGGAGGCTTATTGCCTTCCTTTCTACTTGGCGACAGCCGAACCGCACGTGGCCCGAAACCTTTTGGTGTATCGTCACAAGCACCTGCAAAAGGCCATTGAAAATGCTGCGAAACTCGGTTTTACTAATGGAGCGGCCTTATACCCAATGGTAACCATGAACGGTGAAGAATGCCACAATGAGTGGGAAATCACCTTTGAAGAAATTCACCGGAATGGGGCCATCGCCTATGCGATTTACAACTACGTTCAACACACCCAGGACTACGCCTACTTGGGCGAATTTGGTCTGGATGTGCTGATTGGTATTGCCCGATTCTGGAGTCAACGCGTGCACTGGAGCGAACACAAGCAGCAGTTCGTCATGCATGGGGTCACCGGGCCGAACGAGTACGAGAACAACATCAACAACAACTTCTATACGAACTACATCGCCACCTGGTGTTTGCGCTATGCAGGCGAAGCGATGGATCACGTTCGGGAGAATGATGCCGACCGATGGAGCGCAATCGCAGCCGATCTGAACTGGTCGGAGGACGAGCGCACGCGCTGGAACGAGATCATCGAGAAGATGTACTATCCGGAAGATGCCGATCGTGGCGTTTACTTGCAGCAAGAAGGATTCTTGGACAAAGAACTCCGCAGAGCGGATTCACTAGCGGACAGCGAACGCCCCATCAACCAGCATTGGAGCTGGGACCGCATTCTCCGCTCCTGCTTCATCAAGCAGGCGGATGTGTTGCAGGGACTGTACTTCTTCGGTCATGAATTCGACCGGGAGACCCTGCGTCGGAACTTCGATTTCTACGAGCCGATGACGGTTCACGAATCCAGTCTATCACCTTGTATTCACGTGGTGCTCGCGGCACAACTCGACTATGAGGAAAAGGCCTTGGAGATGTATCACCGAACCTCGCGCCTAGACCTCGACGATTACAATCGCGAAGTCCATGAGGGGCTGCACATCACCAGTATGGCAGGAACGTGGATCAGTGTGGTTCAAGGTTTTGGTGGCATGAGCGTGCACGGCGGAGCCCTGCACTTTGACCCCTATTTGCCTTCTGAATGGAAGGGCTTGAACTTCCGGATTACCTGGAGAGGGACCCACTTGGCGGTGAACATTACTCCGGAAGAAATGGAGATCACGAATGAAGGTTCTGTACCAGCTGAATTTAACCTCCTCGGAGAACACCACTCGCTTCAACCCGGAGCAGCGGCTGTGACGGGGGCGTCAAAAGCTTAAGATGATGAAGAATTTTGCCATTGCATTGGCCGGAGTATTACTCGCAACGGCCTGTAGTCGTGGACCAGCTACTAAGCTCCATCAAGGCCCTGAGATGATAGGTCTGGCCGGTCCCTTAGTGTTGACCAAAGACAACCCTGATTTCTACCCTGGGGACTACATCGTCGATACCCTAAGTCTGGATCGCCTAGAGTTCGAGCACATGGAAGTTGCGCGCGACAAGGCCTTCCAATTGTACCCGGAGTCATCGAAGGATCAATACGGATGGGTGGAATTGCACGCCATGAATGGTGACTCCTATGATGTCCCCGTATTCTTTGCTCCTATTGAACCCATCAATTTTGAGTATCGAGGGGCTGCCGATTCCGTTTTCATTTTTGGAACCTTCAATGCGTGGAACCGGGGAGCGGATAAGATGGCGGATCAAGGCAATCTTTTCCGCACGACTTTGGAACTTGCCCCCGACACGTATCAATTCAAATACTACGTCTGGAAGAACGGCACTGCGACCGAAGTGGTGGACGTGTCCATGGACAGCATCTCCAATGGCATGGGAGGGTTCAATTCCAACCTAGTGGTCCCGCATTCAGGCGAAGGTCCTGCCATGCTCGAGCCCAAGCTGGCCGATCAGCGGACCATTGAGCTCGAAGGACTCGCGGACGATCAGCACGTTTTGGCCTACTGGCAAAACCAGCGACTAGAACTGGATAGTCTATCCTCAGGCCATTACCGAATCAATATTCCCGAAATTGACGAGAGCTCGAGCTATGCCGAAGGGCGCAGTCACCTTCGTGTCTTCAGCGTTCGGAACTTTCAGCGCTCCAACGACCTCTTGATTCCCTTGGACGCCGGAAATATTATTACCGACGTTGACGCGCTCGACCGTTCCGACTGGCAGACCGCACGCATGTACTTCATGATGGTGGACCGTTTCAAAAATGGCAAAACCGAGAACGACAGCGCCGTGGATGACCCGGATATCAAACCGATTGCCAACTACTACGGGGGCGATATCCCGGGGATCACGCAAGTCGTTGAATCCGGGTTCTTCGACGAATTGCACATGAACACGGTTTGGATCTCTCCCATCGTTCAGAACCCTTGGGATGCCTGGGGTCTTTGGGACAAAGGAGGTGTCACCTCGAAGTTTAGCGGCTACCACGGGTATTGGCCCATCTCGAATGTCCGTCCAGACGTTCGCTTTGGAACGCCGGAAGAAGTTCGCTCCTTGCTCGATGCCTCTCACGATCGAGGCTTCAATGTATTGACCGATTACGTAGCCAACCACGTCCACCAGCTGCACCCGATCTTTATCGATCACCCGGATTGGGCTACGCCGCTGTACTTGCCGGATGGCACGCTCAACACCGAGCGATGGGACGATCAGCGCCTGACCACGTGGTTTGACACCTTCATGCCCACCTTAGAACTCCGAAACCCGGAAGTCGTCAATGTCATGACAGACTCGGCTATGGTTTGGGTTGCCGATTACGATTTTGACGGGTTCCGCCATGATGCCACAAAGCATATTGACGAATTGTATTGGCGGACCTTGACACGGAAGATTAAAGAAGCCAAACTCGATCGTCGCATTTACCAGATCGGTGAAACCTACGGCTCCCCCGAGCTGATCAACAGCTATGTGAGCAACGGGATGCTCGACGCTCAATTTGACTTCAATGTGTACGACGCTGCGGTGAGCGCCTTCGTGAATGAGGACGCCAGTTCTGTAGAGAACTTGGTGACAACCCTGAAGCAAAGCTGGAACACCTACGGTTACCACAACCTGATGGGCTACATTTCCGGGAATCAGGACCGCAGTCGATTTATTACCCTCGCCTCTGGTGACGTTCGAATGGACGAAGATCAGAAGCTCGCGGGTTGGACACGAGACATTCCGAAGCCTCAACCAACGGCCTATCGCCAGCTGGCTACGCTGCATGCGCTTAACTTCGCCATTCCCGGTATTCCGGTCATTTACTACGGTGATGAGTACGGCATGTGGGGCGCCAACGATCCCGACAACCGGAAAATGATGAAGTTCACAGGTTATGATGCGGATGAGGCAGCCCTACGGGCCGATGTAGAAGCCCTCGCAGCAGCTCGAACTCGCGAGATGGCACTGCTCTACGGAGAAACAGAGATCGAGATCGACGGTGAAAGCGTCATTCACATTACGCGAACCTATCTCGGGGATAAAATCCAGATTTGGATCAATCCAGGGTCTGCGCCAGTTCCATGCGATGCCTCTTCCGAGGGCATTCTAGCAGGCCACCTCGTGGAAGGTGATGATGGAAACGTATTAGAAGCACACAGTTTTGTCTATATCAAAGAATAAATGATGAAGAAATTATTGGTATTTATTTGGGCCGGAATTGCTTTGAGCTGTGCCGGACCTCAACAAGAAGAGTCAGCTATGGAAGCACAATCCGAAGCTCCAGAAGCCATGGAGAGCCGTCATCCGGAATGGGTTGCTTCGGCTACCATTTACGAAGTCAACATTCGCCAATACACGCCTGAAGGGACCATCAATGCCTTTGCTGAACACCTACCGCGATTGCAAGAATTAGGCGTTGACATCCTTTGGATCATGCCCGTTCAACCCATCGGCGAAAAAAACCGAAAAGGTCCATTGGGTAGCTACTACTCCATTCAAGACTACACCGCCATTAATCCGAGTTTCGGGACGATGGACGATTTTAAAGCGATGGTCTCCCAAGCCCACGAATTGGGCTTCAAGGTCATCCTAGATTGGGTGACCAACCACACCTCATTCGACCACGGCTGGACCGTCGATCATCCCGACTTCTACACCTATGATGAAGACGGCAATATCAACGTCGCCAAAGACAACGAAGGGTTCTTGACCGACTGGACCGATGTTGCAGACTTGAACTTTGACAACCGAGATCTTTGGTCCGCCATGGCTGGCGAAATGCGCTTCTGGGTGGATTCAACCGACATCGACGGCTTCCGTTGTGACGTCGCTGGATTTGTGCCCATTGAATACTGGAATTTCTTGACAGAAGAACGTGCGACATGGGGGAAAGAGTTGTTCATGCTGGCAGAATGGGCAGAGCCAACCGACATGCAGAACTTCAACATGAACTACGGTTGGGACGTGCACCACATGACCAATGAAGTGGCCCAAGGACATAAATCGCCAAGTGATATTGAAGCACTTCGAAGCGTCATCGACAGCAACTACACCCGTGATGATATTCGCATGTACTTTACGACCAATCACGATGAGAATTCGTGGAACGGAACGGTCTTCGAACGTTATGGAAAAGCACATTTCCAATGGTTCGCCTTCTGTATGACTTTTGATCGAGGCATGCCCTTGATCTACAGCGGACAGGAAGTCGGTTTGAACCGCAGATTAGTTTTCTTCGACAAAGATGAAATCGATTGGACGGTGGAGACGGATTCGCTAACGGGCTGGAATTACAAGGACTTCTACACCACCATGATGGATATCTACCACAAAACGCCGGCCTTATACAATGGAGCCTATGGAGGTGACTTCACTCCGCTCATCGTCAATGACGAGGAAGGAACTTACGCCTACAGAAGACAATTAGGCGAAAGCTCAGTTACCATGCTTTTCAATTTCGGTGATGAGGCCATTCAAAAAAGCGTTGAATCATTGGAATTAGACAGCGTTTATTGGGTATTCGACGGGCAAGATGAAGTGTGCTGGGATGCAGACAAAGCAGAAGATATCGTAGTCCTAGGCAAGCAGTTCATGATGTTCCGCAAATAATACTCAAGGCTAAACTTGAAAAACTGAACTATGGCACAATCTGTACCCCACGCCCACGGCGAAGCAACAGCCGCTGAAAAACCAAGACTAGGTCTAGGGACCATCATTAACCTCAGCATGGGGTTTATGGGAATTCAGATGGGCTTTGGCCTTCAGAACGGTAACGCGAGTCGAATCCTTCAGAACTTTGGCGCCGATGTTCATCAACTGAGCTGGTTCTGGCTTGTAGCTCCCTTTACCGGTCTTATTGTGCAGCCCATCATTGGGCACATGGGAGACAATACATGGACCAAACTCGGCCGACGTAAACCCTACTTCTTGATCGGGGCCATCATGGCTGCGCTAGGTTTGATTTTCCTCCCGAATTCGAACCTCCTGGCGGGCGAGTCACTCTCGGCAACTGAGTTTATCGGAATCAGCGCAGTCCTTTGGATCGGCGTTCTTTTCTTGGCCTTGATGGATGCAAGTTTCAACATCAGTATGGAACCCTTCCGAGCGCTTGTCGGAGACATGCTTCCAAAATCTCAGGGGACCATTGGCTTCAGTGTACAGACCATATTGATTGCCATCGGCGCCATTATTGGTTCTTGGCTGCCTTATGTATTGACCAATTTCTTCGGTGTATCCAACGTAGCCGAGGAAGGCTCCGTTCCGATGAGCGTCGTTTGGTCCTTTTACATCGGTGCTATTCTTCTACTGGCCACCATCATTTACACCATTGCCACCATTAAGGAATACTCCCCTGAAGACTTCAAGAAATACATGGGTGAATCGGCGGAGGAAGAAGGTCCAAAGCAAAACATGTTCAAGGAGATCTTTGCGGACGCCATGAAAATGCCTCGACGAATGCAGCGTTTAGGCTGGGTTCAGTTCTTCTCTTGGTTTGGACTGTTCACCATGTGGGTCTACACCACATCAGCTTTGGCAACGCATCACTACGGTCTTTCTCCTACGGATACCCATTCGGCTGACTTCAATGAAGCGGGTAATCTGACGGGATACCTCTTTGGTTGGTACAACGCCTTTGCCCTTCCCTTTGCCTTCTTGCTCACCCCATTAGCCAAGAGGACCAGCCGTAAATTTGTCCACTTCATCGCGCTGTTGAGCGGAGGTCTGGGCTTACTTGGGCTGTACTTCTTGCCAACAGACTGGTTGATCTTGAGCATGCTCGGCATCGGATTTGCCTGGGCAAGTATTCTGTCCATGCCCTATGCCCTGCTGATTGATTCGCTACCCATCAACAAGATGGGTATCTACATGGGTATCTTCAACTTCTTCATTGTGATCCCTCAAATCATCAACGGTTTGATTGGAGGTCCAATCATCCACGCCTTTTTTGACGACTACGCCATGCCCTACTTGGTGACCGGCGGACTGTTCTTTGTATTAGCGGCGATTCTGACCCTGCGCATTAAAGAGCCCCTTTTCGGGGAGGCCGAAACTTTGGACGCAAGTACGGAAGTCTAAAGAACTCGATACACCGCAAAACCGCGTGCGGGCAATGTAATGGGCTCGCCGTTCCGCTGATCGGATGAGTCTAATGCATTCTGCAACGTAGATCCGGAGAACAAAAAGTCGACGTAGCGATCGAGATTAAACTCGTGTTCCTTGTCGCTTCCATTGACCAAAACCATAAAGGTGGCTTCTCCATCATGCCGGAAGAAAACGTATTCGCCTCCACGAGGAGTGTACTGTGTCAATGCTCCACTTGAAAACGCCGTATGCTCTCGACGCAAACGAGACAAGGCTTGGATGTAGTCAAAGGCGATGGTCTCCAGACTATCGCGGCCCGAAGCTTCAAATTTGTTTACCGAATCTCCTTCCCATCCTCCTGGGAAATCCTGACGAATATCCCCGTGGCCGTTAGTGGCTTTCATAAGGATTTCTGTGCCGTAGTACACGCAAGGAATTCCGCGAGTCGTCATGAGTAGCCCAAGTCCCAACTGGAATTTGGACATGTCCTCACCCACTACTCCGTAGAATCGAGCGAGATCGTGATTGTCCGCAAAGGTGACCAGCGAATCTGGATGAGCATACATCCAATCTGCCGCGAGCGTATAGTATACGGCCGCTACCCCGCTGGCCCAACCAGGCTGTTCCTTTGACGCATCCTCAATGGCGTAGTACATCTGGAAATCCGTAACTGAAGTTTGAACCGGATCGAATCCCTCGCGCTGCGCCATGCCGGTTGGGAACCAAGATTGAATCTGTTGCCCGTGAACCCAGGTTTCTCCAAAGAAAAAGTACCCCGGATGCTCTTGCCGCACCGCTTCGCCCAATCGAGCCATGAAGTCTTGTTCCGGATAAGCGTAGGTATCAATACGCAAGGCATCCACTCCGTACGTCTCAATCCACCAAAGCGTGTTTTGAATCATGTACCGAGCCAGATGCTCGTTATCGTAGTTCATGTCGGGCATATGGTCGTCAAACCAACCTTCGTCAAAAAGCTTGCGCTCAGAGGCCGGCGCGTGAGGATCGAGCAATACAGATGCTCGAAAATTCGTCTTGGTAAATGCTTCCCATTGATGTACCCAGTCCTCAGAGGGAGGATCAAGGACTAAATAATGTTGCGAACCGAAGTGATTGTACACCACATCCATCACCATCTTCATTCCCCGAGCGTGCATCGAGTCCACCAAAGCCCCATAGTCCGAAAGCTCTCCGTAATGAGGGTCAATTCGGTAGTGGTCACTAATGGCGTATCCGTGATAAGGCTCCTTGAATTCATTCGCTTCCAAAACAGGGTTAAGCCACAAGGCAGTCATCCCCAATTCCTCAATGTAGTCTAGATGCTGGGTTATACCCTGGAGGTCTCCCCCGTGTCGAGCATAGCCATCTTCCCGATCCAGCTCCATATTATTGGAGCCCTTTACCACATCGTTGTTCGGATTCCCATTGGCAAATCGATCCGGAGTGATCAAGTACATGACATCCGCCGGAGTCAAGCCCATCGGCCGTGCAGTACGCTCGCGAAGCTCATAGGTAAATGTCTTCTTTCGTTTTCCTTTTTGGACATAGAGTTCCAAGTTCTGACTTTGGGCCTGCGGCCCGATAACAACCGTCAAAAATGCGTAGCGCGGATTCGATGCAACCTCGGCGTTGGACAAGAGTACGTCCTGTCCTTTAGAAAGACCAAAACCACAATCCGTCCAATCTTCCCCAGAAATCAAGAGCTCTAGAGTATCATTCGACATACCCGCATACCAATGAGGCGGATCAATTCGAGTAGGCCGAGATTGTCCGTAGGCCGAAATTCCAAAGGCCAGTAAAAGAAAAAGGCCGAAAGTGTGCAAAGCTGTACTGCGCATAGGTCTTAGAATAAGTGTAATAATGACAATTACTGACTAAAGTCAGGCAAATTTTACATTTTTTTATTTACCTTCGGCCTATAATTGTACAAAATACACTTAGTCAATAATTTAATTTTACTCATAGACCTATGAAAAAGCTCTACACTTTTCTGTTGGCAGGTTTGTTGTTCGGGGGGTCTGCCATTGCGCAGCCGTACAATGTGACCTTCCAAGTCGACATGACCGGACAGACTGTGGATCCAAATGGACCACATATTGCCGGTAACTTTCAAGCAGCCGCCGGTTTTCCAGGAGACTGGGATCCTGCCGCTACTTCATTGACCTTGGTTTCTGGTACCATCTACGAAGTATCTGTTTCGTTGCCAGCTGGAAACTACGAGTTCAAGTACATCAACGGTAACGCGTGGGGTAGCGATGAGGCTCCACCCGCTGTTGCTGGTATTCAGCCAAGCAACGGTAACTACAATCGTTTCGTTTCAGTCGTAAGCGACACCACACTTCCAGCCGTAGTATATGGAGCAGGAGCTCCGGTCGGCATGGTTGCTTGGCGTCAAATGGTGGACATGAACATGCAAACCCCAAGTGCAAACGGAATCCACGTTGCGGGTAACTTCCAAGCTGCGGCTGGAGCACCAGGAGACTGGGACCCTTCAACAACCGAGCTGTTTGACGTATTGGGTGACGGAGTTTACCAAGGTATCTTCTACGTACCTGCTGGAACCTACCAGTACAAGTACATCAACGGAGACGCTTGGTCAGACAATGAAAGCGTTCCTTCTGCTTGTGAAGTAGGTGGAAACCGCGAAATCGTATTGGCCGGGGACACTGTGGGGGGACCACTTTGCTTCGGTATGTGTACGGCTTGTCCAGCAGCTCCGCTTCCACAATACAGCATGACCATTCAAGTAGATTTGAGTGCGAGCTGTTTGTTGGATATTGCTGCCGGTGACTCTGTTGACGTTGCAGGTACCTTCAACGGATGGGGAGGAACACGTACTTGGGCATTGGATCCAGATGGAGACGGAATCTACGAGACTACTGTAATGGCAGACTCTGGTGAAGTTAAGTACAAAGCTCGTATCATCAAGCCTGGTAGTGATAACTGGGAAGGCGGTGGCGACAAAATTGTCGACCTGTCTAGTGATACTACTTTGGATGTGCGCTGCTTCGGTGCTGATGTTTACGGTGCTTGTGCACCTAAACCAGCGAACGGTCCAGTTACTTTCCGCGTAGACATGAGCAATGAAGTATTGCAGTCTGGTGGTGTATGGATCATGGGAGACTTCACCGAGCCTAACTGGCAAGATGGAGCGCTTCAATTGAGCCCAACCCCAACAAACCCAGCAGTCTTCGAATTGGTATTGAACGACTTCTGCCCAGGATCTGCGCAGTACAAGTTCGTGAACGGTACACCAAATGCGACCGGAACAGTTGAAGAAGATTACGACTTTGCACAAGACGGATGTGGTGTGGTCAACGGATCATTCCCAGACAACCGGATTGCAACGCGTACGGACGATCAAATGCACATCTTCCAGCACGTATTCAACAGCTGTACAGAGTTGAGCATCAGCGTTGATGAATTCAGCAAAGAGTCTTTGACTATTATGCCGAACCCAATGTCTGAAGGAGCTGTAATTGCTCTTCCAACAGAAGGACAGTTTGACGTTGTTATGGTTGACGTAACCGGCCGCATTGTTCGCAACATGAACGGCGTGAACGGAAACGTGAGCATCGAGCGCGGAAACCTCGTTTCGGGAATCTACTTCTTGAACGTTGTAAACGAGGCTGGATCAGTGAACACTTCTAAACTGATCGTTCAGTAAGATTTTTCATAATCAACTTTAAGGTCCCTATGTCGGCACTCTCGGCATAGGGACTTTTTTTGTTTGGTCAGGTGCTTTTTCCGTACTTGGGGTCAACCTAAGTCCTAACCTAAACAACATGAAATATCAGTCCGAGCTCCTGGAGCTTTGGAAGAACCGTTTACCGGATACCAAAGAAGCCGCCAAAGTCCTTTCCGAAACCCTTCATGTCAGTCTTGACAGCGCCTACCGAAGACTGCGAGGAGACACCGCTCTAAGCTTTGACGAAGGCATGCAGCTCATGCAGCATGCGGGACTTTCAAACGGTGCACTCACTGGTGGGCAAAGCACCCACATTGCTTTTCAGCGTTTAGGAGCCATCGACAATCTGGACCGACTTCGAGAGATCTATTCTGAGAACGACGGTCACATCAGTGCCTTGAGGCAAGAAGATGGACACATGCTCTATATGGCCAAGGATATTCCCATTTTCTACAACTTCCTCTTCGGCCAAATCGGCGGATTTAAATCCTTTGTTTGGGCCAAATCCCTCTACAACTTTAGCGATGAGCAGCAAGAGGTATACAGTGAAGGCAGCGCACCGGAACCCTTGCTTCAGGCGGGACAACAAATGGCCTTGAACTACCAGAAGCTATCCAGTACCGAGTTTTGGACGGACAGCACAATTTCCAGTGTCCTGAAACAACTGAAGTACTATTATGAAATGGGAGCCATCAAGACTCAGCGCCTTGCCCTTTCCATACTTGATGATGTTCGGAAGCAAGTAGACTTGGTCATTGAGCAGGCAAAATTGGGTCAAAAAATAAATCCGGCCACCGGTGAGCCCATCCCGGGGACTAGTTTCAAATTATACTACCACGAACTCCTGGTCATGGACAATTCCGTTTTGGGCCTGACTGAGGATCGTAAACTCTATTTTGCCCCATACAGCGGGCTGAATTACTTGAGCACCGTAGACCAGAACTACTGCGGAGAAATTGAAAAGTGGGCGCATGACCAAATGGACAATAGCATCCTACTGAGCAAGAGCTCATCCAAGGAACGGGTCAAATTCCATCGACGCCTTCACCAACAAATCGACTCTCTTTACGAATACATCAAATACTTCTAATCCATGAAGTCAGATCTCGAGATCGCACAGGAAAATGAAATGCGCCCGTTGGCGGAAGTGGCCTCTGAAATTGGCGTGAACGCCGAGGACCTCGAGTTCTATGGGCCAACCAAGGCCAAAATCCCACTCAAATACCTCGATCCAGATCCGAGTCATTTCGGAAAGCTCATCCTCGTTACGGCGATGACCCCTACTCCTGCGGGTGAAGGGAAAACAACGGTTTCCATCGGACTGGCCGAGGGTATGAACCGAATCAAGAAGAAAACGACTGTGGTTCTTCGCGAACCGAGTCTTGGTCCAGTGTTCGGAATCAAAGGAGGTGCTGCCGGTGGAGGTTATAGCCAGGTGGTCCCCATGGAAGAAATCAACCTCCACTTTACGGGCGACTTCGCAGCGATCACAGGCGCCAACAACCTCTTGGCCGCCATGATTGACAATCATCTGCACTATGGGCACGAGCCCTTGATTGACGCTCGGCGCATTCTGTGGAAGCGGGTGACGGACATGAATGATCGCTCACTTCGCGAGATCACGGTAGGTTTGGGCGGACCCACAAATGGATTCCCGAGAACGGGTGGCTTCGATATCACCCCCGCCTCTGAGATTATGGCCATTTTATGCCTGAGCGAGAACTTCGCAGACTTAAAGGAGCGCCTAGGAAATATATTGGTCGGTTTCACGAGGAAGCTTGAACCGGTCTATGCGCGTGATATTCGCGCCGTAGGCGCCATGGCTTTACTTCTTCGAGATGCGATTAAACCGAATCTCGTTCAAACACTCGAAGGAAACCCCGCAATACTGCACGGAGGTCCCTTTGCCAATATTGCGCAAGGCACCAATTCCGTCATCGCGACCAAGATGGGTTTGAGCTTATCGGACTACGTGGTGACAGAAGCCGGGTTTGCCAGTGATTTGGGTGCCGAGAAATTCTTCGATATCAAGTGTGGATACTCGGGCTTGAAGCCCAGCGCATCGGTAGTGGTCGCGACGGTACAAGCACTCCATTACCACGGAGGTGTAGCCTTGGATCAATTGAAAGAAACCAATGTAGAAGCGGTCCGAAAGGGCTTCCAAAACCTCTTGGCGCACCTCGAAATCGTTCGTAAATACCACATCGAACCGGTGGTCGCCATCAACGCTTTTCATACCGATGACCCTGAAGAGCATGCTTTGATTCAGGAACTCTGTGCACAACACGGTGTCAAAGCGGTGGTGAGCGAGGGGTTTGCCAAAGGCAGTGAGGGTACGGAAGCCCTAGCACGTGCTGTAGTGGAAGCCGTGAACGGAGTGCGCAAAGGGAGCTTCAAGACCCTGTACTCCTGGGATCTTACGGTGAAAGAGAAGATTGAAAAGGTCGCTCAAGAAATCTATGGAGCTTCGGAAGTCGAATTTGATTCCAATGCGGAACGGGACTTGCGTCGCATCGCCCGCCTAGGATTGGATGGACTACCGGTGTGCATCGCCAAAACGCAGAAGAGTCTATCGGACAATGAGAAGCTGAAGAACCGCCCGAAAAACCACATTCTACATGTGCGCGGGATTGAGATCGCGGCGGGTGCGGGATTTGTGATTCCGATCACCGGGACCATTATGCGGATGCCCGGACTTCCGAAAGAACCGGCAGCCTACCACATGGACGTCGACGATCACGGACGGATTAGTGGTCTGAGTTGAGAATGTCCCAGACCAGGTCTGATTCAAATCCCTTCTGAAGCGCGTAGTTGGCGATTTTCCGATTTCGCGTAAAGGCGTTCTTGTCTTTGACACTGGCCGCTTTGCGCTCCAGTAGATCGGTGAGTACTCGATAGTACTCCTCATCATCAATTTCCGAAAGGCCAGCATTGATGCAGACCTCGGATACGCGTTTGAGCTTCAGAGCCTGCCGGATTTTGTATCGTCCCCATTTATTGGACCTGAACTTCCCCCGTGCAAAGGAACGTGCAAAGCGCTCCTCATTCAAAAAGCCGTTCGAAATCAGGTGCACCATCAATTCATCCGATTGTTCCGCATCTAGATCGTACTTCTGAAGGCGCTGTTCCACCTCAAACTGGGCGCGCTCTTGATACGCACAAAAGCGCTCTAAGTCACCGCGGACTTCAGCAAAAGAACTTGATGAGGATTCTGATGTTGACATGTACTAAAGATACCTACCTTCGGCCCAAATGAAAAACCGCTCGGCCCTGACTTTTCTCCTCAGCTCGAACATCGTTTCGGGCTTTGCCCAGGGCATTTCGGTTCTCGCCGTGCCGTGGTACTTTGCGGACGTCCTGGACCAGAGCAGCCTCTTCGCCGTTGTCTATGGCCTCGTCACCTTTTTAAGTCTATTCTGGAGCCTCTATGCAGGAACGCTCATTGATCGTTATTCGCGCAAATCACTCTTCCTATACGCCAATTTAATCGCTGGTTCATTAGTTGCCTTAGCGGCCATTTACGGTTTCGCCTACGGCGCGATGCCTTCTTGGATGATCCTGTCCGTCTTTGGCATGACCTCGCTCTTCTTCAACATCCACTACCCCGCCCTCTACGCCTTTGGGCAAGAGATTACTGACCCGAAAGACTACGGACGCATCAACAGTCTCTTCGAGATTCAGAATCAAGCAACCAAGGTCTTCAGCGGGGCAACAGCGGCCGTTTTGATCAGCGGGACCGTAGCTTACGAAGCCATCAATGTATTGGGGTTGAATGTGGAGCTACCCTTTGCCATTGAAGCTTGGGATCTACATTTAATCTTTGCCTTTGACGCCTCGACCTATTTCTTGGCCATGCTGCTGATCAGCCGGATCAAATACACTCCTACGGAAAAGAAAAAAGTCGACCGAGGAAGGGTCCTCGATCGACTCCAAGCGGGATTCCGCTATTTCCGTAAACATCCTTTGGTCTTCAAATATGGACTCTTCACACATTCGCTCTTCGCCTTCGTTCTGGTCCAAATCCTCGTCGTCCTCCCTCAGTACGTCAACCAATGGATGTCTTCCGGACCCGACCTGTTCGCGAGTGGACAGGCGTACTACGCTGTCGGCGCGCTCACGGCCGGATTCGCCATTCGGCGAATATTTTCCCGAACTAACAACATCGCCTCGGTCATCATCCTGATGCTCTTGGCGGGCTCGGTCTTTGTCTACTTGAGTCTCGGCCAGGTGACCCTGCTCTTCTACACCTGCCTATTCCTTACAGGTATCACCAATGCCGGTACTCGAATCATTCGCGTGACCTTTCTCTTCAACCAAATCCCTAACCACGTGATCGGTCGCACGAATAGTGTTTTTACGGTAATCAATTTAATTGTGCGCTCGGTGCTTATCGGAGTCTTCAGCCTACCCTATTTCATGGGTGGACCTACGGTCCGATACGCGTATTTGTTTGGAGGACTGTTCGTCGCCGCATCGGCTATACCGCTGCTGATCGACTACAAAAACCTACGCGCACTTAGTATCGACTCGTCAGGCGTTTAACTCTTCGCCGTTCTTATCGAAAAGATGAAACTCGAGATACTTATAGGCGTCTCGGGGAATCACCTTGAATTTCATTTTATACGTCGCATTCCACTTCTTGCGCATGCTTCTCCAACCGGTGTTGAGATAAGCCGCTATAAAGGGATGGGTATGCAATTCGTGAACCTTCTCACCCTTGTTCATCAAAGCTTCTAAAGTCGCTTCCATCTTATCGATGATCAGGATTGGGGCTTCCACCTCTCCTCCACCGTCTGGATCTTCCTCTCGGGTTTTGATGTTCATTTCTGGGCGCACGCGCTGACGAGTGATCTCGACCAGCCCAAATCGACTCGGAGGCAAGATCTTGTGTTTGGCGCGATCTTCGTCCATCGCTTCCTTCAAGCCTTTGTACAAGGCCTGACGGTTCTCCTTCTTCTGCATATCGATGAAGTCGACAACGATGATACCACCCATATCGCGCAGGCGCAATTGTCGGGCAATCTCCTTGGCCGCGATCAGGTTCACCTCAAGCGCGTTCTGCTCTTGGTTCTCCTTACTGTTGCTGCGGTTTCCAGAGTTCACATCCACCACGTGAAGGGCTTCCGTGTGCTCCACAATCAAATAGGCTCCCTTGCTCATGGAAACGCTCCGGCCAAAGGCGGCCTTGATCTGCCGTTCAATTCCGAAGTGTTCGAAGGACGGAATGCGTCCTTGGTACAGCTTCACGATATTCTCCTTGTCGGGAGCAATCGTTCCGATGTACTCTTTCACGTCGTTGAACAGCTCTTCATCGTCAACGACGATGCTGGTGAACGTTTCGTTAAAGATGTCCCGGAGAATAGCTGTCGCACGATCCATTTCGGTCAGGATACGGTACGGCGCTTTCTTGCGAGGCAAGAGTCGGTGCATATTCTTCCACCTCTTCACCAAGTCATTCATATCCTGGTGAAGGTCGGCTACTTTTTTCCCGGTAGCCACGGTACGAATGATGACTCCAAAACCCTTCGGGCGAATGGATTCAATCAATCGGCGAAGTCGGTTCCGTTCTTCTTTGTCCGGAATTTTGGAAGAAACTGAGATGCGATCTGAGAAAGGCATCAGTACCAAGTATCGGCCTGCGATCGAAATCTCAGAGCTGATACGTGGACCTTTCGTGGAGATGGGCTCTTTGGCCACTTGGACCAAGACGTCCATCCCCTTCTTGAGGACCTCATCTATTTTCCCGTTTTTATTGATATCCTTCTCCCGCTCGAAATTTTCAAGCGCCCACTTTTGACGTCCAGTTGTCGTTCTCTTTTGATACTTCAAAAGGGACTTGACCTGAGGACCTAGGTCGTGGTAGTGGAGGAAGGCATCTTTCTCGTAGCCTACATCAACGAATGCGGCGTTGAGACCGGGAACTGTTTTCTTTACTTTTCCGAGGTAGATGTCCCCTACCTGAAATTGGCGTCCTTCTACTTCTTTCTGCAATTCGTGCAGACGTCCGTCTTTAAGCAACGCAATTTGTACATCGGAACCGTTACTGCTATCAATGATCAGTTCGGTACTCACAATAATAAAGTTTTGGCCAGCGAGTCCCTACAAATAGGGATTCGGCCAGATGCTCAAAGCAATAGGGAAAGGAAAAGAAAGAACTTACTTCTTCTTGTGACGATTCTTTTTCAAACGTTTCTTACGCTTGTGGGTCGCCATCTTATGACGTTTACGTTTTTTACCGCTAGGCATAATGCTCTGCTTTAAGACGTTAATAATATTTTAATTACTCCATTGATCCAGCAACGCCTGCACTTCAGCTTTGGCTTCTTCGTCGGTACTCAACTCAAGGTAAGCCCCATAGGCCGCTCGGGTTTCCAACGTGTCGCCCAAACTGCGGTGTGAATCCCCTAAGAAACGGTAGGCATCCACGTTGTTTGGATCTAATTCGACGACCTTTCTGAACCGCTCCACAGCTTTTTCATACTGACCTGATTGAATACTAAACAATCCAAGGTAAAACTGTGCTTTTGGGTTATTCGGGTGTTCCTCTGCGATTTGGCGGAGGCTCATGATCCCTTCCATGGGGGCATCACCACGAACTTTCTCAATGGCTTCGTCGATTAACTCATCTACACTAGAAGTCTGTGTGACTTCCGGTGTGGTTTCATTTAGCGCTGTTCTAGGCGCTAGATATAAAAGAACGGTGAGAACAACACCGACCGAGATCAATATGATCGGTCCGGTTTTTCTCATTTCGCTACGCGAACTTTGTTTTTCACTCCTTCAACAAAAGTCTTGCTTGGTTTGAAAGCAGGAATATTGTGTGCTGGAATGATGATGGTGGTATTTTTTGAAATGTTGCGGCCAGTCTTCTCAGCGCGCTCTTTCACGATAAAGCTTCCAAATCCACGGAGGTAAACGTTCTCGCCATCTTCCAAAGAACCTTTTACTTCATCCATGAACGCTTCTACAGTGGCTTGTACTTCCAACTTTTCTAATCCTGTCTTGTCCGCTATATTGGCCACGATATCCGCCTTGGTCATCTGTATATGTATTTTACAATTGAACGATCGACATAGGTATGTCGTTTTTCAGGGGTGCAAATATACAGCAAAAAATCCTTTACCGTAAAACACAATTGTGTTTAATTTCTCGTGCTAAAGCACTATAAGTCAAACGAATTCACACGGCCTTTATGCGCTTTTCAAGCATTTTAATCGACTGGTACGAAGAAGATCACCGCTCGCTGCCCTGGAGGGACACTAAAGACCCGTACAAGATTTGGCTCAGCGAGATTATTTTACAGCAAACCCGAGTGGATCAAGGCCTTCCCTACTACCTCAAATTTGTGGAAGCCTATCCAACCGTTGAAGACCTCGCAAGGACTCCGCAAGACGAGGTGCTCAAACTGTGGCAAGGATTGGGTTATTATTCTCGGGCACGCAACCTTCAAAAGGCCGCTCGGCAGGTGACCGACCATCATGACGGAGTGTTTCCAGCGGACTACAAGAAGTTGATTGAACTTGCGGGCATTGGGCCGTACACGGCTGCGGCCATCGCCAGCTTTGCCTTCCAGCTTCCCCATGCCGTGGTCGATGGAAACGTATATCGTGTACTGAGTCGATACTTCGATATTGATCTGCCCATCAACAAGCCCAATGGGCAAAAGCACTTCGCGGCCTTGGCACAAGAAGTGCTGGATACCGATCGTCCGGACCTTCACAATCAGGCCATCATGGAATTCGGTGCACGGCAATGCACGCCTAAGAATCCGGATTGCATGTTCTGCCCACTGAATGAAAGCTGTGCATCACACGCGGTGGGAAAGGTTCAAGAACGCCCAGTGAAAGAAGGCAAAACCGCGGTGAAAAAAGTGTGGATGGACTACCTCTTTGTGGAAAGTCCAGGGGGCATTGCGATCCGAAAAAGAGCGGACAAGGGTATTTGGAGTGGACTCTATGACTTTCCGTTGATCGAAGGGGAAAAGGAGACATCGCGCCGTGAGGCGCAAAACAGCGAAGCTTGGAAGGCTATTCTGGACCCCGAAGCAGAAGTGCTGTCCGTGACGGAGGGCATCGTCCATCGATTGAGTCACCGACTACTCCACGTGCGCTTTTGGCGTGTGAAAAGTGCGCAAAAGCCCGACTTTCCAGGGATCGTGCTGGTGGATCGGGAAGAACTTCCGAACTTTGCCGTCCCGGTGGTCATTCACGAGTGGTTGATGTCTCAGGGTCTCGCCTAGTTTAATTCGGTGAGAATTTTAAATTTGTTAGAAAGCATTCAGGTATGGCAGGTAGTTTGAATAAGGTGATGTTGATCGGAAATCTCGGGGCCGACCCAGAAGTACGTCATTTCGATGATGGAGGGTCTTTGGCACGTCTGCGCATCGCTACTTCCGAAAGCTATACCGACCGAGAAGGGAATCGCGTGGAGAATACAGAATGGCACACCGTCATCTTGCGACGTGGCTTGGCCGGCGTGGCAGAAAAGTATTTGAAAAAGGGCGATAAAATCTTCATTGAGGGAAGCATTCGCACCCGTCAATGGCAAGATGACCAAGGAAACGACCGATATAATACGGAGATCCGCGCCATCAACATGACGATGCTCGGAGCCCCTGGTCCAGGATCGGGCTCAGCCAATCCGGCACCTCCCTCGGCGCCGGCGGCAGCTCCAGTGAATCCTGCCCCACAAGGCAAAAGCGGACCCGCACCGGCCGACCTCGGCGGTGGCGAGGAAGATGACTTGCCCTTCTAGTACGAACCAAACCTCCAGCGATTGGACCCTGACCCCGAACCTTTACTTCTTCTTAGCATACTCCTCGAAACACCGGTGACGACGATCGGTTATGGCATTACTTTGGCCGTTCTGCTCATGAGTTCTGCTTTGATTTCAGGTGCTGAAGTGGCTTTTTTCAGTTTGACGCCCGCGGATTTTGCGACCCTTGAAAAACGTAAAACCAGCGCCGACGACACCGTCCTCAAATTACTGGACAAGCCCAAAGGACTTCTTGCAACCATCCTTATTGCCAATAACTTCATCAACATCTTGATCGTCTTGATCTCCACCTTGTTGATGGACCAGTTGTTTGATTTCGGCAACAACGTTGTTCTGAATTTTGCGGTGAAAGTCTTGGGTATCACCTTCATCTTGCTCTTATTTGGTGAGGTACTTCCCAAAGTCTACGCCAACCACAACAGTCTGCGCTTCAGCAAAACCATGTCTCAGCCACTGGTCGTTCTGGGGCGCTTGGTCAAACCGCTGAGCGGCTTTCTGATCGGTACTAGCAATATTATTGAGAAACGTCTCAAGCCCTCGGGCCAGAACATCTCGGTTGAAGATTTGAGTACGGCCCTAGAATTAACCACGGACGACAAACAGGAGGACGACGATCAAAAACTGCTGGAGAGTATTGTGAAATTCGGCTCCATTGAAGTACGCCAGATCATGAAACCGCGGATGGATATGATTGCCCTCGACACCGAGATGAGCTATCCAGAAATCCTGAAGATCATCTTGGACAATGGATTCTCCCGCGTCCCGGTCTTCGAAGAAAATCTCGACCAGGTCAAGGGATTACTTTACATCAAAGACCTGCTTCGCCACCTCAATGCCGAGGAAGACTTCAAATGGACGAACCTACTTCGTGCACCTTACTTCGTTCCTGAAAACAAGAAAATCGATGACCTCTTGAAGGAATTTCAGGAGCGCAAAATTCACATGGCTCTGGTCGTAGACGAATACGGCGGTACCTCTGGCCTCGTGACCATGGAGGACGTCCTAGAAGAAATTGTCGGCGACATCAGTGACGAGTTCGACGACGAAGCCATCATCTACTCCAAGCTCGACGACCACAACTATGTCTTTGAGGGAAAGACGCCGCTGAACGATTTCTATCGGGTCTTGGACATTGACGGAGAAGAATTCGACGAAGAGCGCGGTGATTCGGATACCTTGGCTGGTTTTCTCCTGGAGATCTCCGGAAAATTCCCAGATAAGAATGAAGAAATAGATTTCCTTCAATACCGTTTCAAGGTAGAAGGGATTGATCATCGCCGTATCAAGCGGATCAAAGTGACCCTTCTAGATCCGAAAGCCTCTGACGATGCGAATTAACCTCTTGGCGGTCTTTGCCCTAATCCTGAGCTCCTGTAGTTCGGAAGCCCCCGTGCCCAAGCCCTTCGGCCATGTGCGCATCGATCTTCCGGAACACAACTATGTTCGATTTGCTGAGGACTACCCCTATACTTTTGAATTCCCTGCCTACGGCACGATGCGACAGCGCCCCGATTACTGGTGCACCGTGGAAATGAAGGACTTCAAATCCGACATTCACCTAACCTATAAACCACTCGACGGTGATCTCTTCAAATACCTAGAGGAATCACGCGACCTGGTCTACAACCACACCGGTAAAGCCGATGGTATTCAAGAACGCCTGTTTATGAATCCAGACCGAAGGGTTTATGGCGTGATGTATGAGATTTCGGGAGATGCAGCTTCTCAGCTTCAGTTCTTCATCACCGACAGCACCCAGCACTTTCTAAGAGGGGCTCTGTACTTCCGCGCAACGCCGAACTACGACTCCATCCGGCCCGTGTTTGAGCACCTACGCGACGACGTCATTCACTTGATGGAGACGACTGAGTGGAACCAGCCGTCCTAAACCAGACATAGGCCTGAAGGGCGAACATCAGAAAAGAGAATACCAAGTGTACAGGCTGAAATGCCTTGGGCAAACCGGCATAGGCCAAGGTAATTCCCGTGATGATCTCGAGGAGGACCAAGCCACCCAACCAGTAGACTTCTTTGATGGGCTCCCAGCGCAACCAATTGAAGGCAACAAGAGCCGCGTTCACGCCTAAAACCAGGATGGAGAAGCTCCGGTGCACCTTGAAAATCATGGGCAGTCCGTCCACCCAGGTGTCGCGGTCCGCACCGCCAAGAGCCTTGGCAATGACGTCAATTTCCTCGCGTACCTGTGTGCCTAATAGTATCTGAATAAGGCTTAGTACTAAGGCGATGGAAAGCATAAGTCGAAAGCGAGCATCGGCCCGTAGGGCCATCTCTCCGGTGATTCGGCGAAGCCGACTCAAGAGAGCTAAGAGCAGGGCGACGATGGCCAATGCACCGAACATGTGAATGGTGATTTGGCCAGGTACCAGGTTGCCATCGACCACAACCTTCCCGAGCCACGCCTCAAAGCCGAGCAAAATCAGAACGCCGAAGGCCATAAGCGGAATGCTGGGCGCTCGGCGTAGCCACGCCAAGCTCAAAACGAAGGTCAAGAAGACCGGAATACCGCTAAAGGCTCCAATCAATCGATTGATGTACTCGGTCCAGGTATGGAGGGCGTTGAACAAGGCGTAATCGTGTCGGGTGTACTTTTCCCAACGACTGGCGTCGTAGTCTTCGCCACTGGTGAAATCACTCTGGGCAACCCATAGCGCCTCATCCCGAATGATCATTTGCCCACTTTCAAAAGCCCGGCCAGGAGCCCATTCCAAAACGGCCCGCTCAGTCGGTGGAATCAGATAGCCAAAACACTTGGGCCAATCGGGACATCCCATGCCGCTGCCGGTCATCCGTACCACGCTTCCCGCCAGTACGACGAGCAAGACACAGACCAAGGACATTTTCGCAGTAAAAAAGAGTGCTTTCTTCATGATAGGCGAGGCAAATTTATCATTTTTGAGTTCGACCTATGAATGGATTTCTCCACCAACTTGCCGAGGAAATTTGGAACGAGCATCGCAACCAGCTCGGCGATGTGATTGTCGTATTGCCCAGCAACCGTGCAGCATTGTTTCTGCGGAAAGCGCTTTCCAAATTTATCGACAACCCTGTACTAGGACCGGAGATCTTATCCATCGAACATTTTTTGTCCCGTTGGAGCGGTTTGAAAACCTTTGACAAGATCCGCCTGTCCTTTGAGCTTTATGAGAGCTATCTAGAGGTGTACACCTCGGAAGACGGTTCCCCGCCAGATTCAATAGACCAATTCAGCAAGTGGGGGCAAATTCTACTTCAGGACTTTAACGAAGTAGACCGCTACTTGGTTCCATCGGAGGAGCTATATCGTTCCTTGGTCGATATCAAGCGCATTGAGCTTTGGATGCCGGATGGAGATCCGGAACCCACGCCCCTCATGCAGAAATTCCTGGATTTTTGGGACACGTTGGGGCCCTTGTATCAGGCTTATCGAAATCGACTCTCTGCGCAAAGTGGTGCGTATCAAGGCATGCTCTATCGACACCTCTGCGATGACTTGGAGCAGGCGCAGGAGCATTGGCCTCCTTCCTGGACCGGTCCCTTGTACATTGCCGGCTTCAACGCCATCAATAAAGCGGAAGAAACCCTGTTCAAGTGGTTGGTGAAGGAACGCAATGCCCAGCTGCGCTGGGATGTGGATCGCTTCTACCTCGAGACGGCAAAACACGAAGCGGGTATGTTCTTGCGGCGTTTCCAGCACATTGATGCCTTCACGGAAGACGGAGAGCTTCCTTGGACTGGGGATTACTGGGGAACAACCGCCAAGAAGATACGCGTCTGGGCCACGGCCAAGAATATGGCTCAAGCACACCATGCCGGACGCCTACTTCAGGATCGCCTCGAAGTTGATCCAGACTTGACTCGAACGGCGCTGGTCTTAGCGAATGAGGACTTGCTTTTGCCTGTACTCAACGCCCTTCCAAAGGAGCTTAAGCACGTGAACGTAACCATGGGTTACTCCATACGACATGGACTTGTCGTGGACTTTTTGGAGCAGCTAATCCGTCATCAAGAATCGATGGAGAAAGGTGTCTTGGCCGGAAAAGGCCTCCGCCTGTATCATAGAAATGTCATCCGCTTGCTGACGCATCCTCTGTGGAAATTGGCTTATCCGGAAGATCCCATAGCAGAGGTACATCGCGCTATTGTAGGGCGGAACATGATGTATTTCAAACCTGGACGGCTTCAATCCCTATGGGAAGAAGCTGAAGGCACTTGGAGTCCACACGTGGCGCGAATATTTGAGCCTTGGACCTCTGGAACTACCTCCTTGTTGGATTGGGCTCATGACCTCCGAACGGCATTAGACGAAATCGACAGTGAACGCATTCCCTGGGAGCGCGAATTCCTTTTTCAGGTGTACAAAGTGCTCGTACAGCTCCACGAGCTAAACAGTCGGTTCGGCCGGTTGGAAAGCCTGACGGCCCTGCGTACTTTTTTGCGCCCATTACTGCAACAACAGGAACTCTCGTTCTACGGAGAGCCTTTGCAGGGACTTCAAATCATGGGGATGCTCGAAACACGGACCTTGGATTTTGAGTGCGTCATTGTCCTTTCCGTGAATGAAGAGGTCTTGCCTAAAGGGAGCGGTGGCCAAAGCTTTATTCCCTTCGACCTCAAAAAGCACTACGGGCTTCCAGGCACAGCCGAAAAGGACGCCATTTTTGCCTATCACTTCTACCGCCTCTTGCAGCGAGCTTCTGAGGTTCACCTGGTCCACACCACCCAAACGGATGACTTTGGAAGCGGAGAGCGCAGTCGGTACATCACTCAAATCGAGCACGAATTGGGCCGGACCAGGAGTGCCATTGACTACAAAGAAGGTGTGGTGACCACGCCCCTGAATGCCCCGGAGCTAAATCCTTGGCAGATCGAAAAGTCTCCTGAGCTCTTGGAGCGGCTTCGGGAATTGATGCGCGAAGGATTGAGTCCTTCTGCCTTGAACCGCTATTTGCAGGCTCCCATGGAGTTCTACTTCCAATACGTACTTCGGCTTCGGGAGGCCGATGAAGTAGAAGAGTCTTTGGAGGACAGCACCTTCGGGGATGTGGTGCACGACGCATTGGAACAGCTCTACAAACCTCTCGAGGGTCAGGTTTTGACCCCGGAGGCCCTGGATGAGTTGCTTTCGAAGCACGAACAGCAAGTGGAGCGCTCCTGGTCCGAAAAGTATGCCGGCGGAGATCCGAACTCTGGCCAGAACTACCTGGGAAGTCGGGCAGCCAAGAACTATGTGAGGCGCTTTTTAGAAATGGAGCGCAAGAAGGTGGAAAGCACGGAGATTCACCTCATCGCCACAGAGAAGCGATTGGAAACCCAGTTCATTTTTCCCGATGGAACCGAGGTTAAGATCAAAGGAATGGCTGATCGCATTCACCGCGAAAACGGAGCACTGTGCATTGTTGACTACAAATCGGGGTCGGTCAAAGAGAAGAATATCTCGTGGAAGGGATGGACCCACGTACGTGAAAATGAAGGCCAAGAAAAGGCCGTTCAATTGATGCTCTACCGCTGGCTTTGGCATCGTGCCGAAGGCACAGAAATTCAGGAAATATCTGCAGGTATTTACTGGCTTCGCCGCCCGGATCGACCGAATTTCCTCACGTTTGGAGACAAAAAAAAGGCCCTCTCGGAAGAGGACCTTTCTGAATTTGAATCGGGCCTGGCTTCAGTCATTTTAGAGATTCTCGACACGGATGTGTCTTTTGTGAATCCCGCCGAAGCGCCCTTTTTACACTTTTCGAAACCGACCGAAGTCTGATCAGGCTTCTTTCATTTTCGCCGAGCAGGCTTTAGCGCAGTCGGTTTTCCCCGCTTTCACGCAGGCTTCTTTCATTTCAGAAGTACATTTGGAAGGGTCGCATTTGGAAGGGTCGCAATTCTTCTTGCTCTCTCCTTCAACAGCTTCCTCTTCCGATCCGTCCCATGAAGCCAATTTGGCCGTGTAGATTCCATCGTGCAATCCGTTGATCACTTCGATGATTTCGTCTTCGGAAATCTCTTCCGAATCGAACTCTACTTTAGCCGAGCTTTCGTCAAAATTGACACTGGCATAGGACACTCCCTCTGTGTTGCCCAAGGCTTTTTCAATGGTGCTGACACATCCGTGCGAGCACATCATACCATCAACGCTTAACTCAACGCTGGCCGCTACCACTTCGGTGCTGACCTCTTCAGAAGCTACTGCCTCCGTTGACGCTTGCTGTCCGCAGGCGGCAAAAAGCGCCAAACTCGCGGTGATGATTCCTGACAAAAGTACCTTTCTCATATCCCTCATTTTTCTCGTTAACAATCTTATTCTGAAACGATGTGGTAGGCTTCGGTTTCGGCCACCGCTTCGACCAATCGATCTTTGGAAACCTCATTTCCTTCAACCACGGCTTTTCCACGTTCCCAGCTCACATCAGCGCGTTCCACACCCGGAACGCTCTCTAAAGCGGACTGAACTGTTCGTGCGCAATGCATGCAGCTCATTCCTTCAATCTCCAAGTTCAGTTCCATAAAACAAAGTTACGGGTAAAACGCTTATCCTGAGCAATTATTCCACACCTTTGCGGCCATGCGCAATCGCTTTGATTCAACAGCCGGACATTGGCTAATTCTCATCCTTCTCGCCATCATATGGGGGAGCTCATTCATCCTGATGAAGAAGGGCCTAGCGGTCTATTCCTTTGACCAGGTGGGCGGGCTGCGCATGACCTTCGCCTTTGTCTTTATAGGCCTGCTCGGTTTTCAATACTACAAGTACTTCCAGTGGAAATACGCTCTACCACTTTTCTTGGTCGGCGCTCTTGGAAATGGCATTCCCGCCTTCCTCTTCAGCAAGGCCGAAACACGGCTCGACAGTTCCATCGTCGGCATTCTAAACTCCCTGGTTCCCCTCTTCGTCGTCTTGATCGGAATAATCTGGTTTGGGCTCAAAACGCACCTCCTCCAAGTCATCGGTATTCTGCTCGGATTGGTCGGCGCGGCAATCTTGATGTGGCCGACGGACTCTTTTGAAGGAGCCCAGTACTGGTACTACGGGTTCTACGCTGTTGTAGCCACGGTTTTCTACGCCATCAGCACCAACATCATCAAGTTCCAATTACATGACCTTAAATCCTTGGCGATCACAGTTCTCGCCTTCAGTTTTGTTGGACCCATCGCCCTCATTTACGTTTTGACGACAGACTTAAGCATTAGAGTTCAGGAGCCAGGCGCCTACGGCGCGATGGGCTACATCGCCATCCTGGGCATTATCGGAACGGCCGTTGCCGTTTGGATCTTCAATGGGCTCATCAAAATGACCACGCCCATTTTTGCGGCCTCCGTCACCTACCTCATTCCCATCGTTGCCATCGCCTGGGGCGTGATTGACGGTGAACAGCTGCTCCCCCGCCACTTCATCGGTGTGGCAGCAATCCTAAGTGGTGTTTATTTGGTCAATGGAATTAAACCGAAGGGGTCCAAATCGTCTTCGCCGTCTGAATAATCTCTTGACGGGTCTCGTATAGGCCTTGCATGTGTTTTCGATGTCGCGCATATTTTGCACGGAACCGCCACTTGGCCGCCCATTTCCGAATTCTTCCGGCATATACAAAGGCGAAATAGCCTTGCGCGTAAGCAAAGAAATAAAAGTATAGTCCGAACCACCAGGTACTGCTCAATCCAATCAGCAAAGCCCAAATGGACCACCAGAGCGTGTGGGTCACTAGGCCGAGGAAAAAGAGTCCAGTTCCCTCAAAATTCTTCGACTTAAAGATCTTGTAGGTGAATCGCTGACCGAGTTTGTATGGAAGGATATTGATCGCGAATCCCAAGAGAAATAAGGGAAAGCTCAACAGGTACAGCAGTCCTTCACCGAGCAGTTCGTGCATGGGCCAGTTCTTTCGAGCAAACAGGCCTTGACGCAACTTAAGGTCACGCATTCTATGCTCAAAGTCTTGAATCTTCTCCTTCAAGGCCGTGAACTCCTTCTTTCGAGCATCTTCCTGTTCCGCAAAGGTGTTGGCAAACTCCTGATCATACCGTAAGCGATCGGTATACCTTTTTGTCTTAATCCCAGCATCTTTCAACGCACTTGTGACATACATTTCGCGAAGGTGTTCGATGGTCGTATTGAATTCAGCCGACGGGATATTCATCATCAATTCCCTCATCCGATCCGAAATCACCGGCAAGAGTTCCTTGATTGTCTTGGCATCGTGACGCTCGTTGGCTTCCCAGATCTCCCTGACATTCACCGGCTTTCCGAAATTGACAACACAATGGCGGCCCATTTTGGCGTGCGATTCGTAGGTCAGTCCCGTCGGAACCATTTGTAGATCTAGATCTCCGTCCATTTGATTCAAGGCCATCATGGCCATCCGGAATGTTCCCTTCTTGAGTGGGCGTAAACGGCGCGACATATTCTGATCTCCTTCCGGATAGATCAAGATTCGCTGACCTTCCTTCATGCAATCCACGATGTCCTGCATGATTTGCTCGTTCTTCGACATGTTCTCGATACCGTCTTGAGGGCGGTAAATGGGAAACATTCGAATGTGCTTGAGCATTCGAGCAACAACGGGGTTCTGAAAAGCGCCAGCCCGAGCAATCGAGTACGGTTGATCGGGCATATGCGTAATGACAATAACGGCGTCTATTAGGGCATTTTCGTGATTGGGCATCACAATAAAAGGCTTGCCCCACGGAAGGTTCTCCCGTCCGTTGACCTCTATTTTCCAAAAAGTTCTCAGACCCGACCCTATCCAAAAATGAAGAAGTCGGTAAATGTTACTCTTTCTGTGTTTTGCCATACCTAACTTGGAATCGCCGGCGACGGCGCGTGTCGGCTCCAAAAATACGAAATGGAAAGGCCGACTACAATGTGCCAAATACTCCACCACGCTGCAAGGATGGCCATCCCCCCTAATCCGTCGAAGAAATTGAAGATTAGGATGAGTCCCAATCCCGAATTTTGAATACTTGTTTCAATAGCGATGCTCCGGCGTGTCGGCACATCGAGTTTCATCAACTTGGCAATTTGATATCCTCCGGTCAAAGCTACCGTATGGTGAACCAACACAAGGATGACCACGTACTGAATCACTTGTAAAAAGATGTTGTAGTTCGCCCTAAAGGCAAAGACGACAAACCCAATAAAAATCAACATGCTCAAATTCTTGATGGGCTTGACAATGGCTTCCGTAATCTTTGGAAACTGGTTGGCAAATCCAATCCCCAACACCAATGGAATGATCAAGAGCAATGCGATGATTTTGAATACTTCAACGGGATCTAAGGCAATGGTCTTCAGAATATCGTGGGTCGGTGGATATAGTGCCGCCCAAAATGCAAAATTCAAAGGCGTCATCAGAATACTGAACGCGCTCGAGAAGGCGGTAAGACTCACGCTCAGAGCCGTGTTCCCTCTGGCCAAATGAGACATAAAATTGCTGATGTTTCCGCCCGGAACGGCGGCCAACAGAAACATACCCAGGGCCAGACTCGGCATCGGCCGAAGAATCCAAACCAGTCCCAGCGTCGCTACGGGCAAAAAGATGAATTGACTAAAGATTCCCGTAAAGAGGGCCTGAGGGTGGTTCACTACTTGCTTGAAGTGATCGAGTTTGATCTCTAGTGATACTCCGAACATGATGAAGGCCAAACAGATGTTCATGAACAGCATGTTGCCTTCGCTAAAATTGAGTTGAATTCCGTCTAATTGCTCCATAACCTAATGAAGGGTAAGATATACATTTATCGCCAACCGCGTCGGGCTGATCCATACACCAAACCTCCGAACTCCGAGCTCAAAAGCCCTACGGAATTCCACGCCCGCCTTTTCATTTTTGCATTAAACGCAAAAAAGGCCTCCCGTGAGGAAGGCCTTTCGCAATTCTTACGCCTAAGGCGCTTATTAAATTACTTCACATCAAAGGCTCCTGATTCGAATTTTGGAGCAAAGTTGACTTCTTTCGTGAACGCATCAAGTTTTTGCGGGCCCAATGGAATGCTCACTTTACCCGGGTACATCACACCATCAAAGTCTTGATAATCGGCGTAGTCCGTTGACTGAACGATAGGACCTTCTGGACCTTCAGCCTCTACAGAAGAACGCACTTTGTATCCTGACTCAACATCGTAGTACTCGCGTTTTTCATCCCCATTCGGCATGGTAAGCACCATTTCATAGGCCGCTGCACCGTTCACGCGCTTGATGGCCGAGAGCTCTGCTTGAACACCCATCTCCTCGTAGTGCAATTCTGGGAAGATCAAAGCATCTCGTTTGAGGTCTGCAATTTCCTCCTCGCCCATTGGGATATCCTGACCTTGCTGGGTCATTTTCGCTTCATCTCCGTTCAAGCGCATGCTGAAGATCGCCATGGATCCCATGGACATATCTTGCGCCATTTTATCCGGCTCAGAGTATTTCTGATCCATTTGAAGACGCATGCCTTGCATTGAGATTTCCATCTTGATTTCCGCCTCAGTAATTTCAGAAAGCTTCTCGCGTCCACCGATGGCCGCCAAGTAGTCTTCGATTACTGTCTCCGCAGTAACACCTGCCGGAATTGGGATGCTAGGCTCTGTAGTAGGCTCTCCGTAGATATCAAACCACTCAATGGTTCCCATCGCAGACAAGCCGCCCATAATTTCATCGCCCTTACCCACAATAAGTACAGTTGCATTTTCGGGCTTGATGTGCTCCTGAGCCATGGCCTGAACGTCCTCTACCGTTACCGCAGACATACGCTGCAAATAGGTTGCATAGTAATCCTCAGGAAGTCCGTAACGTGCTGTATTCAGCGCGAAATTCGCCACTGTATTGGGATTCTCTAAACTCAGGGCAAAGGTTCCGTTCTTATAGTTCTTTGCTTTCTGAAGATCAGCCTCGTCTACGGGCTCCGTGCGAATACGGTTCAATTCGTAAAAGAACTGAGCCAATGCGCTGTCCGTAACTTCATTACGAACACTGGCACTCGCGCTAAACTCACCCACCAATTCATCGGTACTGTAGGAAGAGTAGGCACCATAAGTATATCCTTTGTCTTCACGAATATTCTTGTACAAGCGACCTTGTGATCCACCACCAAGTACTTGGTTCATCAAGGACACCTTTACGATGTCTGGATGACCTGGCTCTAGATCAATCAAGTTTCCAATCTGGACAATGGACTGAACGCTTTCGTCGCGGTTTACCACGGCTAGCTTCATTTCTGCAGGATTGGATGGCGAGATGTATTCAAACGTAGGTACGTCTGCCGCTTCCCAATCGCTCAGGTATTTCTTCACCAATTTCTTAGCCTTTCCTTTAGAGATGTCTCCTACGATCGCCAAATAAGCAATATTCGGACGGTAGTAGGTATCATAATACTCCTTGCAATCCTCTAAAGTGATGGCCTCAACGGTTTCTTTGCGCTCGATATCACCGTAAGGGTGCTGAGCACCGTACATTAGGCGGTTCCATACCTGAGCACTGATGGCGTCCGGATTGTCCTTAGCGAATTCCAATCCGTCTAAATTCTCCTTTTTGAGCTTCTCAAATTCCTCTTCGGGAAAACTTGGGTTCAACAAGACATCCGCATAGATTTCAAAGAACTCCTCTGTTTGAGCAGAAAGACAATTCCCGAAAACACCTGTTGAAGAGGTGCTCAAAGAAGCACCGAGAAAATCGATTTCTTCATCGATCTCAGCTTTTGTGCGCGTGGTTGTTCCACGGTCCATCATGGACCCGGCCATACCCACATATCCGGACTTGTCTCCTTCGAGAATTGGATCTCGGTCCAAAACCAAACGGAAGGTAACCCGAGGTAAACGGTCGTTTTGAACGACAAATACCTTCAGTCCGTTCTTCATTTCAATGACTTCGTACTCACCTATGTTCAATTCAGGTGCCGGCTGAGCCGTCGGACGAATAGATCGATCTAATTCTTGTGCTTCGAGGCCAATCGCAGCGATCAGCGCAACGAATAGAATACTTAGCTTTTTCATGATTTTCTTATTCAGCTGATGCTTGTTCTTGATCTTTAGGCAGGTAGATCAATTTCACCCGATTGTCCGTATTCAAATACTGTTGAGCCACGCGTTGGATATCCTCGCGGGTAACATTCATGTATCGATCAATCTCGTTGTTGATCAAGTTCGCATCCCCGTAGTACACGTGATAGTTGGCCAAACTTTCGGCGATACCCGACATGCTTGAGTTGCTCTGAATGAACTGTGAACGAACCTGGTTGCGTACTTTCTCAAGTTCGCGCTCTGAAATCAACTCGCTTTTCACTTTTTCGATCTCTTCGTCCAAGCCCATGGCCAAGGTGTCCAAAGACTTGCCAATCTGCGGCAATCCCAGAACGATGAAAATTCCCTCATCTTCCAAAGTGTATGGGAAAGCAAACACCTGAAGAGCTTTTTCTTCTTCATCCACCAGACGTTTGGGCAGACGGGCACTTTCTCCACCAGTCAACACATTGGTCAGCATGCTCATAGCATAAGCGTCCGCGCTGGTTTCACCAGGCATGCGGTAGCCCATAAATACAGCTGGAATTTGAATATTGTCGTACACGGTGTCCACGATCTCGCCACCCAATGGTGGTTCTTGAATATTTGGACGAGGAATCTCCTGGGTTCCTGCAGGGATTGTAGCAAAGTACTTGTTGATCCACTCCTTAGCTTGATCTGGATCAATATCCCCAGCAATGGAAAGTGTAGCGTTGTTGGGAACGTAGAATACGTCATAAAAATCCATGAACTCGTCCAACTTGGCCGCATTTAAATCATCCAATGAGCCAATGGGCGTCCAGTTGTACGGGTGCTCCGTAAACGCGCGCTCAAACATTTCTGCTGAGAAGCTGGCGTAGGGTTGGTTATCGATACGCTGACGCTTTTCTTCTTTAACGACCTCGCGTTGCGTATCCACCCCTTCTTGATCAATGTTGGCGTGAAGCATACGCTCACTTTCCAACCACAAGCCCAATTCCAATTGATTGGAAGGTAGGATTTCGTAATAAAACGTACGATCCTGGGTGGTATTTGCATTAAGTACACCGCCGTTGGCCTGGACAATTTCAGAATATTCTCCGCGAGCGATATTCTCTGAACCTTCGAACAAGAGGTGTTCAAAGAAGTGGGCAAAACCGGTTCGGCCTTCCACTTCGTTTTTCGAACCTACGTGATACAAAACCGTTACGGCCACGATAGGTGTAGAATGATCCTCGTGAAGGATCACGTGTAATCCGTTGTCGAGATCGAATTCCTCGAACTCAATCTCGCGCTGAGCCATTGCAGGTGTTGTCATAACGACCAGACCCAGCAGCAATAGGAGTTTCTGTTTCATAAAATGGATAAGATTTGATTTGAGCAGATTAACTGTCTTTACAAAGGATTCGCAATATAAGGATTGTGAACGTACCAAAGTCGTGCACTGGCGCGGTTTTCCCTCCGATTTAGAATCCTTTTGTCTGCAACATTGGTCAATAAGTCGAATACAATCCAACTTATACCCTGGATTCCAGTGTTAAAAAGGAATTCTTTCTTATCTTTGCCGTCCCGAAATCGGGAAATGATTTTTCGTTTAACCAGTTAATTCATAGCGATGTACGCAGTTGTAGAGATAGCAGGGCATCAATTCAAGGTTGAGAAAGATCAGCAGATTTACGTTAACCGCTTGGAAGCCAAAGAAGGCGACAAGGTCACTTTCGACAATGTATTGTTGATCGAAGACAAGGGTAAAGTAACTGTTGGCGCCCCCGCTATAAAAGGAGCCAAAGTAACGGCTAAAGTGCTCGAGCACTTGAAAGGCGACAAAGTGATCGTCTTCAAAAAGAAGCGTCGCAAAGGTTACCGTAAGAAAAACGGTCACCGTCAGTATTTGACTTCATTGGAAATTTCTGGCATTACCGCCAAAGCTCCAGCGAAGAAAAAAGCGGCACCGAAAAAAGAAGTTGAACCCAAAACGGAAGAGGCAGCTACAGAAGCAGCCGCTGAATAATCCGTAAAAACTCTTTGTCATGGCACATAAGAAAGGAGTAGGTAGTTCTAAGAACGGCCGCGAGTCGGAAAGTAAACGACTTGGGGTCAAAATCTTCGGTGGTCAGGATGCCATCGCTGGTAATATTATTGTACGTCAACGCGGAACGCAGCACTATCCAGGTGAGAACGTAGGTATGGGTAAAGACCACACCTTGTTTGCTCTTACCGATGGTAAAGTGGCATTCCAGCGTCGTAAAGGAGACAAATCCTACGTTAGCGTTATCCCAGCTGAGGAGGCGAACTAATACGTAGAACGCATATTTTTTCACAAGGCCGACTCCTCATGGATGTCGGCCTTTTTTATCTTTGAGGCATGTTACATGTAGCCCGAATTCGCGAAGAAAAAGAAGTCGTTTTGGCTGGATTGGCCAAGCGCAATTTTGCCCAACCCGAAATCTTGGATGAGATCATCGCCAAAGACGACGAGCGTCGTCAAACGCAAACAGAACTTGACGAGACGCTTGCGGCCATGAACCGAATTTCAAAAGAGATCGGTGGTCTATTTAAGGAAGGGAAACGAGAGGAAGCAGAAGCCAAAAAAGCGGAAACTGCCGAACTCAAGGATCGCTCTAAAGCTCTACAAGACCAAATGGCTGCCGTGGACGGGGTGCTCTTCGACCTATTGGCCCAAGTACCTAATGTTCCTAATGAATTGGTTCCGGCCGGGAATAGCGATGCAGACAATGAGGTGGTTCGCGGTGGAGGTGAGAAACCCGAATTAGGCGACCAAGCTCAACCTCACTGGGAATTGGCGGACAAATACGATTTGATTGACTTCGAATTGGGCGTAAAAATCACGGGAGCGGGTTTTCCTGTATACAAGGGAGCAGGAGCAAAGCTTCAACGTGCGCTGGTTCAGTTCTTCCTGAGCCGAAATACGGGTGCAGGGTATACAGAAATTCAACCGCCATTAGTCGTCAATGCAGCCAGCGGTTTTGGAACAGGCCAATTGCCGGACAAGGAAGGCCAAATGTATCATGCGCAGACCGACGATTTGTACTTGATCCCTACGGCAGAAGTACCTGTTACGAATATCTACAGAGATGAAATTCTTGCAGCTGATCAACTTCCTCAGAAGTTGACCGCATACAGTGCTTGTTTTCGACGAGAGGCAGGAAGCTACGGAAAAGACGTGCGAGGCTTGAATCGCCTTCACCAGTTTGACAAGGTAGAAATCGTTCAAGTGCAGCATCCCGAGCGGAGCTACGCAGCATTGGACGAAATGGTGGCTCATGTTGAAAGCTTACTAAAGGAGTTGGAACTCCCCTACCGGATTCTTCGCCTTTGCGGAGGAGACTTAGGCTTCACAAGCGCCTTGACCTATGACTTTGAAGTTTGGAGTGCTGCACAGGAGCGTTGGCTAGAAGTGAGCTCTGTCTCAAATTTTGAGACCTTCCAAGCACGTCGCTTGAAGCTTCGATACAGAGACGAAAACAACAAACCACAAATTGCACATACCCTAAATGGTAGCGCATTGGCATTACCTCGTATCTTAGCTTCATTGCTGGAAAACAACCAAACGGAAGATGGTATTCGTATTCCGGAAGCTTTGGTTCCCTATTTCGGCAGTGACTCTATTTCGTAATGCCTAGTGTTCGACGTTTCCTTTGGTCCCTTTTACTCGCGACAATCAGCGCGATGGCCTGGACGTCGTGTCAATTTACCTTCACCGAAGAGCAAAGTGCTCGGCACATTGAATTGGATTCGACGCTGTACTTCTTGGAAGGTTCTATTGAAACGGTACCCATTGACAGCCTTCAATGGATTGTCGGCCGTATGGGCACTAGTCTAGAGGCTTTGAGAGCAGCGTACACGGACACCACGGACACCCTCTTCTTGGTCGAGGTTTTGCCCTTGTATCAACGTAGTCATCAGGAGCTTCAACAACTCCCTGCTCAACTCGGACAGCTCAACGAACAAATTGACTATTCAAAACGTCAGCTGAGCGGTCTCCAGGCGGACGTTGGGCAAGGAAAAATTAAACCAGCCGAGGTTGACGAATTCCTCGATGCAGAAGAAGCCCATATTCAGGAAATGCTGGAACGGGCCGATACGCTGAGGTATATACTCGAAGTTGCCCTGAGACGTTATTATCACATCCAACCGCAGGTTGAAGAACGCATATGAAAAGACTCTTTTACATCGTACTCTTCCTTGGGATTTCCCAAGTTGCTCTGGGACAAGGCTGGAAGGAAAAGCGGTCCCTTGGTGAGCAATACCTAGAGTTGGGCGACTATGCCAAAGCGCAAACCCTCTTTGAAGAAGCCTATTCCATTCAGAAAAATGGAAACACCTATCAGTCGTTGTATGGCGTCTACATGGCTCGTGAAGAATTTAATGAAGCTGCCAAACTGGCTAAAGAATTTGCGAAACGAGCCAATCAGCTTCGATTTAATGTAGATCAGGCGGTTGCACTGGAGGCCAGCGGCGACCAGAAAAAAGCGGACAAGGTTTGGGCAGAAATCGAAAAAGGCGTCAAGGATAGGCCGAACCAGGCATTGTCCATTGCCCAACGATACAAGGACCTCCGACGATTTGAAGAAGCTTTAGCCATGTACCGCATCGCCCAAGCCAACAATCCCAAGTCCAATTTGCACTATCAAATTGCCGACATCTATTCTGCCATGGGAAGGATTGACTTGATGTACGGGGAGTACCTCAACATGATTGATGAAAACCCAAATTACCTCAGCTCCGTTCGAAATATGCTGAGTAGAAGCGTCTCTGACGATCCCGAGAATGAAAACAACATCATGCTCAAAGAGGCTCTGATTCAAAAAATTCAACAAACGGGACAACCGGAGTACAGTGATCTGCTTTCCTGGGTTTACGTACAAGAAAAGAACTTCGGCAGCGCCGCTCGGCAAGGAATAGCCCTCGACAAACGACTCAAAGGCAACCAGTCGGAAGTGTATCAACTAGCTCAAGTCTGCGAAACTAATGGAGCCTATGACGAGGCCATTGATTGTTACCTCTACATTGTCGAAGACGTGGGTGAAGACGGCCCATTTTATGAGGTAGCTCAAATCGGCTTGCTCCGGGTCTATCAAACGCGATTGGACCAAGACAACCAATACACTGAGGAGGACGTTCTTGAACTCAAAGCGGCCTATACCTCAACGATCGAGGAATTTGGCGCAAGTGAATACACCGTAGCTCTGCTCCGAGACCTCGCCCACCTTGAGGCCTTCTTTCTGAAGAACGTAGATGGAGCACAGAGCATCTTAGAAGAAGCCTTAGAATATACCAACGCCCGGCCGTTTGATATTGCCGAGGTGAAACTGGAGCTTGCGGACATCCTATTGCTGAAGAATCAAGAATGGGATGCCATTCTACTTTACGGGCAGGTCGAAAAAGACTTCAAAGAGGACATTATTGGACAAGAAGCCAAGTTCCGTCGTGCGCGGATCAGCTACTATCAAGGCGACTTCCAGTGGGCACAAGCGCAGCTCGATGTGTTGAAGGCCAGTACTTCGAAGCTGATCGCCAACGACGCTATGAATTTATCGCTCTTGATCTCAGACAACCTCAATTTGGACACGACCAGCGAAGCCCTTGAAACCTACGCGCGGGCCGAGCTATTGGCCTATCAGCAGCAGTATGAAATGGCTCTGAACGTACTGACCTACCTTGAAACCTCTTTCGGCGGACATCCCCTCATTGACGAAGTCATTTACAAGCGAGCTCAAATCTACTACGAGCTCCGAAATTGGGAGGCCGCTGCCGAGGCTTATCAGAAGATTGTGGACAGCTACAGCTTTGACTTACTCGGCGATGATGCTTACTACAACCTCGCACGCCTTTACGATGTGCAGCTGAACGACCCAGACAAAGCGTTTGAATTGTACGGGGACATGCTAACCAAATACCCCGGCAGCAGCTATACCGTCCAAGCCCGAAAACGCTACCGCGAAATGCGGGGCGATAATCAAGACCTATGATCATTTACAACGTAACCCTCAACGTAGACGACTCCATCCACGAAGACTGGCTTCAATGGATGAGAGAAGTGCACATCCCTGAAGTCATGGCCACCGGCCACTTTATGGAGGCGCGCTTCACCAAAGTCCTTGTTCAGGAGGAAAGCGGGACCACCTACAGCATTCAGTACACGGCCCCCCACATGATTGCCATCCAGCAATACCAGCAGCACGAAGGACCCGGACTCCGCCAAAAAACGCTGGACCGCTATGGAGACAAAGTCGTGGCCTTCAGAACCCTCCTCGAGATCCAAGAACTCTACAAGTAATTGGTTCGCGCAAAGAAACATCTGGGACAGCATTTCCTGAAGGAACCTGAAACGGCGCGTAAGATTGCTATGGCCCTACGGGCCGATGACTACTCCACCGTCCTGGAAATCGGTCCGGGTACAGGGGTACTCACCCAGTTTCTCATGGAACGTGAAGACATCGACTTGTACCTCAGCGAGGTCGATACCGAATCCATCGAGTTTTTACAGGCCCAGTACCTGAAGTTTCCTCGGGATCATTACCTCGGTAATTTCCTAAGGGTAGACCTCGCGTCCAGCGTGCCTGTACCCTGCGGCATCATCGGCAATTTCCCGTACAACATCAGCTCTCAAATCCTTTTTCGAGTATACGAGCAGCGCAACCACGTACCCGAAGTAGTGGGTATGTTCCAAAAAGAAGTTGCCGAACGCGTAGCAGCCGGGCCCGGGAGTAAAACCTATGGTATCTTGAGTGTCCTTCTGCAGGCCTTCTACGATATCGACTACCTATTTACCGTCAAACCGGGAGCATTCAACCCTCCCCCAAAGGTGAATAGCGGGGTCATTAGACTGGTCCGAAACGATGTGGAAAAGCTCGATTGCGACGAATCCCTATTCAAGTCCGTGGTCAAGATGGCCTTCAACCAGCGGCGCAAAACATTGAGAAATGCCTTGAAAAGTCTTATTTTCGACGGGCCTACGAAAGAGCTGGAAGTGCTGAATCAGCGCGCAGAACAGCTTTCCGTAGCGCAATTCATCGAACTTACGCAACAGCTTCAAGAGGCATCCCGTGGAACTGACTAAGGAATACATTGAGCACATTCAAGAGCGCCTAGCCACGGGGAATACCGCCGAGCTCGTTGCGGAGTTTGAAACCCTCCACCCCGCAGATGCAGCGGAAATCATGGAGGAGCTCAACGAAGATCAGGCCGCACAATTCTACCAACTTTTTGACGAGGAAAAGTCCGCAGATATTCTGATGGAGCTGGAGGAAGAGACGCGCGAGCGCGCAGTTTCCCTTCTCAGCCCTGACGTAATCGCCAACGAGATCCTCTTCAATCTGGATTCCGATGATGCAGCCGATTTCGTAGCTGAACTTGACGAAGACGTCAAGGAAAAGGTGATCGAGGAGATCGAAGACATTGAGCAAGCCAAGACCATTGTCGACCTGCTGGCCTATGAAGAAGACACGGCCGGTGGTCTTATGGCTAAGGAGCTTATCAAGGTCAACGAGAATTGGTCGGTGATGACCTGCGTTCGAGAAATGAGACGTCAGGCTGAGGATGTCGAAGAAGTCCACACCGTCTACGTGGTAGATGACGACGATCGCCTGAAAGGAACGCTCTCGCTCAAAAAACTATTGACCAATAGCACAAAAACCAAGGTCAAAGAGATCTTCAACCCCACGGTTATTTCCGTAAAAGCCACGACCGACGATGAAGAAGTGGCCGGCATTATGCAAAAATACGATCTCGTTGTCTTGCCCGTTGTGGATGACCTTGGACGACTCTTGGGTCGAATCACCGTAGATGACGTTCTGGACGTCATGAAGGAAGAAGCGGAACGCGATTATCAAATGGCCTCCGGTATCTCGGAAAGCGTAGAGCAAAGCGATGACCTGTTTCGATTAACTCGAGCACGGTTGCCTTGGCTCCTGGTTGGGATGTTCGGTGGAGTCGTCGCTGCTCAAATGCTCGACCTTTTCTCACTAGAAGAAAATGGAACCATGGGGTTATTTATCCCCCTTATTGCCGCGATGGGTGGTAATGTAGGCGTCCAATCAGCAGCGATCATTGTTCAATCACTGGCCAATGAAAGCATTAAACGAGGTACCATCGGAAACAAACTAGCCAAAGAGCTGGGCGTTGGATTGTTAAACGGAGCCATCATTTCCGTCCTTGTATTCGGCATCAGCCAATTGCTCGGCTGGGAAATCATGTTGGCCACAACCGTCAGCATCGCCCTTTTCGCCGTCATCATCTTCGCCGCACTGTTCGGGACTTTTGTACCCTTGGCCTTGGATAAATACAACATCGATCCGGCCTTGGCTACCGGACCCTTTATCACGACCACCAACGATGTGATTGGGTTGTGCATCTACTTCGGTATCGGTAAAATAATCCTCGGCTTCTAATGGCGGGCCGTGTCCTGCTCATCGACCACAATCACGACGCGCTTGTAGCGGGCTTGAACCAATTGGGATATACCTGCGAACCAGGATATGAATTGAGCTATCAAGAGGTACTCGATCGCGTTCCCGAATACGATGGGCTTGTCATACGCTCGCGCATTACTATAGATCAAAAGCTACTGGAGGCGGCTACCCAACTCCGCTGGATTGGACGAGTCGGCGCCGGCATGGAGAACATTGACGTTTCTTTTGCCGAATCTCAAGGAGTCGCTTGTTTGAATGCCCCGGAAGGCAATCGCAATGCTGTAGCCGAGCACGCCTTAGGGATGCTGCTCTCCCTGTTTAACAACTTGCGCAAAGCAGATGCAGAAGTTCGTCATGGCTTGTGGAAGAGAGAGGCCAATCGAGGGCTTGAGCTCGCGGGAAAAACGGTGGGTATTATTGGATACGGGTATATGGGCTCTTGGTTTGCGCAAAGATTGGCGAGCCTAGGAGTAGAAGTCCTGGCTCACGACAAATACAAGACGCATTTCGTTCCGCAGGAACACGGAGCGCACATCAGAGAATCGAGCCTAGAACAGCTTCAAGAAGAAGCCGATATCATCAGTTTGCATCTACCCCAAAGCGAAGAAACGCACCACTACATAGACGATACCTTCATTGAAAAATGCGCCCGCCCTTTTTTCTTGGTCAACACGGCGCGAGGAAAAAACGTAGATACAGCAGCACTGATTGGCGGACTGCGCAGCGGCAAGGTTTTGGGCGCGTGTTTGGACGTACTCGAGTACGAAAGCAGCAGCTTTTCGAATCTCTTTGATCGGGCATCGGTGCCGAAGGATCTGCAAGAGCTCCTTGAAGATGATCGGGTCATCCTGAGCCCACATGTGGCCGGATGGACCCACGAAAGTCATCGCCGACTGGCCGAGGTGATTGTGGAAAAGGTAGCCGCCTTAGGGCACTAGTCTTTTCCTTCCTCTTTCTTTCGCTGAACAAAAGCCTCAATAATCTTTTCGTCCCCGATCTCTTCAATGACCTGATTGAGGGTCTCCATCGGTGTATCCAACAGGTCTAGTATCATCAGACCATCCAAGGCGTTGTTGAATTTGGGATCGACGTTAAAGCCCACAATGCGCGCATTCTGCTTGATGTACTTTTTGAGCAAGATGGGGAAGCGCATATTGCCGGGGTCCATTTCCTCCACCAGCTTATCGATGCGGTTTACATCATCTTCGCTGAGATCAACAAGCATTCGATCGGCCTTTTTCAGGCGAACCCGAAAGCGTTTCCGTGGATGCACATACTGGGCAATATCGTAGTCGTAGTAGTTCTTCTTGATGAACTCAATAATGAGGGACTTGCTGTACTTCGAAAAGTTGTTGCTGATGCTCACACAGCCGATGAAGTATCGATACTGTGGATTTTTGAGCGCCGTAATCGTCAGACCTTTCCACAACAGAAAGAGTGGATAGGGCTTCATTTGATATTCATCAACAATAAAGGCGCGACCCAATTCAATGGTCTCCCGGAGCATCGGCAAGACCGGATCATCCAAGCGGAAGAGGGACTGAAAATAGAATCCGCGCTTGCCATATAGGTTCATGATGTCTGCTCCCATCCCAACGCGGTACGCACCCACGAGTTTTTGCGCATCCTTATCCCACAGCACCAAATGACGGTAGTACAAATCAAACTCGTCTACGTCTATTTCATTTCCCGTTCCTTCGCCTACGGCGCGAAAAGTATGTTCCCTCAAGCGACCAATTTCCTGCAAGAGCTTCGGCATCCGATTTCCCGGAATAAAAAAGAGCTCAAAGCTTCTAAAAGAGAACTCAAAAAACTCATCACGCAGTAGGCTCAGTTCTTCATGAACTTCTGAAGAAGGCAACGGCTCTACCACGGGCTTCATCTCCTCCCCTTTTTTCGGGACGAGGCGCACCTTGGGAAAAAAGCGATTCACGCGCATGGCGTTCCCCAAGGCATAGGTCTTCATCCTCAAGAATCGACCATATTGGTCCACACTCTCGAACTGGGCTTGTTGATCTACAGAGATGGCATGCCCAATTCGGACAACCACTTTCTTGTTCTTCTTGGCCACCACCTCTGAGGGCAGTTTCGCAGTCCGCAAAACGGGATGCAACATGCCCAGCAAGTGAAACATGAAGCTGTTGCTCCCCTTGAAGTAAATCGGGATGACCGGCACTTTGGCCTTCCGGATGATCTTGAGGGCGGGTCGCTGCCAACGCCGATCGGTGACGGATCCTTTCTGCAGCTTATAACTACTCACCTCCCCTGCCGGAAACATTCCCATGGGCTTCCCTTCGAGCAGGTGTTGCATCGCTTCCCGTAATCCGCCCAAATTACTCTTGGCCTCCCGCGCATTTTCAAAGGGATTCACCCCGATGAAATTAGGTGCCAAAGGCTGAATACGCTGCAACAAGAAGTTGGCCATGACCTTGAAATCGGGCCGACGTTCTGCCAATATTTTGATCAGGATAATTCCATCGATGCCGCCAAAAGGGTGATTCGAAACCGAAATGAAAGGACCAGTCTTGGGGATGCGTTTGAGTTCCTCCTCGGAGATTTCCACCTCAACGCCGAGCTTCTCCAAGACTGCATCGGCAAATTCAACCGCACTCGGAGCGTCGCTGAATTCATCGTAAATAGCGTTGACCTTATCCAGTTTGAGCAATTCCATGATGAGCTCTGCAACGCGCGGCAAGCCCAGCTGACTTAGACGCGTAAACTGCGCGAACTCTTCTGGATCGACCAAACTCATGCTTCGCTCAATAAGAGTTGAAGGGTTTCAGGAGTGCGCTGCTCCAACAAGACCTTGCGGCCGTCCAGCAGGTGCTTCCATTTGTCGGCATAATGCCGGACTGTGTAAAGGCTTAACCCGCCTTGGGCTTGAACTTCAAAATGAGCACCCAGTTCACTGACCAATTTGGGCAATTTCAGCTCGTCGTCATCCGTCACTACCGAGAACGACACCGCACTATTTTGCATCATATTGACCCGAAAACCATGTTGAGCGAAAGCGGCAAAAATGCTGCTCATATGTTGTTCCGCGATAAAGCTCAAATCCCGCGCCGCAATGTTGATCAAGACTTGATCGTGCTTGACAATGTAGCTCGGAACCTCGGGATGCTGGCGGCTTCCGCTTTGAATGGTGGAGCCCTGCGCCTGCGGCGCGATAAACGACTTCACCCGTAACGGAATGTTCTTTTCTTTCAGTGGCTGAATCGTCTTCGGGTGAATCACTTTCGCTCCAAAGAAAGCCAACTCAATAGCCTCAGCAAATGAGACTTCTTCCAGCAAGGTGGATTCTTTAAACTCATTAGGATCGGCGTTCATAAGTCCAGGAACGTCCTTCCAAATGCACACCTCTTTTGCATCTAGGAGGTAAGCAAAAATAGCAGCGCTGTAATCCGATCCCTCCCGGCCCAAGGTCGTATTGAAGTTCTCACTCGTACACCCAATATAGCCTTGACTCAAATAGCGCTGTCCTCTTTTGATGTAGCGACTCGCCTGCTGCTGACACAAGGGCCAATCAATTCGAGCATCTCTGTGTCGATTGTCGGTTTTGACGATATCACGGGCGTCCAGCCAGGCGTGCGACCAGTTTTGGTCATCCAAGTAGGCCGAAACAATCCGCGAGCTGATGAGCTCACCATAGCTGACGATTTGATCGTAGTTGTAATCGTACTCCTCTCGGGCTGGATCCTCTACGGTCCACTCCAATTCCACGAAAAGGTTGTTGACCTCATCGTGCACCGGATGATCGGCCGGAAAGAGCTCGTTCATAATGTCCGCGTGCTTTTCCTTACACGCAGCAAGCAGAGCAAAGGACTTTTCGGTTTCCCCGATGTAATGCTGTTTTACCACCTTCTCCAAGAGATTCGTGGTTTTACCCATGGCCGAAACAATGACCAAGGCATCGTCGTCAAACGTACCTATGATTTCTGCGATTCGCCGAACGCCTTCAGCGTCTTTGATGGATGCTCCTCCGAATTTATGAACCCTCATTTCCATTTCTTTTCGCCGCCCAAGCGCGCAGCTCTTCATTCATCACCTTCCACAATTCCCACTCCGGATCGCCGGTAATACCATAGCGCCCGTAAAAGCGCTTGGCCGGTTCGTTCCAGCCCAGGACTTCAAACTCCATTCGGCCCACATCCCACTCGGCGGCCTTGTCGAGGACCGCTTCGAACAATAGTGCTCCAATACCGGCGCCGCGTTCCGATTCGCGAACGACGATGTCTTCGAGGTGCAGGGTCTTCCCCTTCCACGAAGAATAGCGAGCGTAGTACATGGCCATCCCGAGGACCTCGCCGGATCGTTCGGCGATGAAGGCCTCGTATCGGGCCGCAGGCCCAAAACCATCTTCCTCCATTTGCTCGAGGCTCAAGGTATGCTGCTCTTCGGCCTTCTCGTAGATGGCCAACTCGCGGACCAAGGCGTGCATGGCGGGGACATCCGATCGAACGGCTTGACGGATATTGATTTCGTGATCCTTCATATCGAAACAAAGGTACACATTGGATTCAACCATTTATTTCGATATTTGCTTCAAAGCCTAACTCAACCATGGCGGTACAAACGCTGAGCGAATTCATTATTGAACGTCAGGCCGAGCTCCCACACGCGACCGGCGAATTCACCCGACTTTTTGGAGACATAACCATTGCTGCGAAAGTGGTGAACCGCGAGGTCAATAAGGCCGGATTGGTCGATATTCTCGGGGCTGCAGGGAGTGGAAACATCCAAGGGGAAGACCAGCAAAAATTGGACGTCTTTGCCAATACGCTCTTTATGGATCTTCTTCGGAATGGCGGGGAATGCCGAGCCATTGCCTCAGAAGAAGATGAGGACATTGTTGTGCTGGACGGTATCGCCGATGACGGCAAGTACCTCGTCGCTATGGATCCCTTGGATGGCTCATCGAACATCGATGTCAACGTTTCCATTGGAACCATCTTCAGCATCTTCCGCCGGAGAAAATTTGAAGGCCCAGTGACCGTGGACGAGTTCTATCGGCCCGGGACGGAACAGGTTGCAGCGGGGTATGTGATTTACGGTTCTTCCACCATGCTCGTGTACACCAGCGGTCGGGGCGTGAATGGCTTTACCTTGGACCCGTCCATCGGTGAGTTCTGTCTGTCGCATCCCAATATGCAGGTGCCTCAAGATGGAAGCATTTACTCCATCAATGAAGGAAACTTGTTTTCTGCGCCGCAAGGCGTTCAAGAATATGTGCACAAGTGTAAGGAGCGTCAATACAGCGCCCGGTACATCGGCTCTTTGGTGGCTGATTTTCACCGGAATCTTTTGAAAGGTGGAATCTATATGTATCCTTCTACGGAGAAGGCACCAAACGGTAAACTTCGCCTCTTGTATGAGTGCGCGCCCTTGGCCTTTTTGATCGAACAAGCGGGAGGTTATGCCTCGGATGGCGAACAGCGCATCATGGAAATTGTGCCTACGGATCTTCACCAACGTGTCCCTTACTACGTCGGATCACCAAAAATGGTGTCCGAAGTTGAACAATTGATGCGCGGCTGACTTAGTAAAGGCCGATGAACCAGCAAGAATTTACGCAGCTTTACGAAAAGGACCTGCAGGTCAAACGGGTCGCGGAAAAACTCCACGAGCCCGGAGTACAACGCGTACATCTCAAAGAGCTGGCGGGATCCCTACCGGCCATCATTGCCGCTTCCGTTTTCAAGAACTCCACGGTGCCCCATCTATTTGTCTTGAACGATAAGGAAGAGGCTGCTTATTTCTTGAACGATATTCAAAGCATCTTGGGGGAACGGGATGTGCTCTTCTTCCCGGGGAGTTATCGACGCCCATACCAAATTGAAGAGACGGAAAACGCGAACGTATTGTTGCGGGCGGAAGTGCTGAACAGGCTTTCATCGCGCCGTAAGGCGGCAGCTGTAGTCACCTATCCCGAAGGGCTCTTTGAAAAGGTGATTACGCGAAAGGAGCTTTCCAAGAACACCTTGCGCGTCAAGGAGAATGACCTGCTCAGTCCGGACTTTCTCAACGAGACCCTAAACGAATACCATTTTGAGCGGGTCGATTTTGTGACCGACCCCGGTCAGTTCAGCATTCGAGGAGGAATCGTCGATGTCTTTAGTTTCAGCAACGACATGCCCTACCGCATTGAGTTTTTCGGGGACGAAGTAGACAGCATTCGATCCTTCGATATTGAAACGCAGGTCAGCGAAGAGCGCGTTAAGGCCATTACCATTGTGCCGAATGTGAGCGACAAAACCATGGTGGAGCAGCGCGAGAGCTTTCTGCACTATCTCAGCAAGGAGACGGTCATTTGGACCAAGAACGCGGAGTTGGCGGGCGATCGACTCGAAAAGAATTTTGAAAAAGCTCAAGAGGTCTTTGAGGAGCTCAGCGGTGGTGTTCGTCATCGAACGCCCGAGGAGCTGTTCTTGAATCGGAAGGCCTGGAAGAAGGAGTTGAACGACTTCGATTTGGTGGAGTTTGGTCAGGGCTTCATGCATCGGGCCGATGAGGCCTTCGCCTTTGGGAGCGTCCCGCAACCCGCCTTCAACAAAAATTTTGAGCTCCTCGCCGAAAGCCTGCACAAGTATGACGAACAGGGGTATGAGAACCTCATCCTTTGTGCATCGGCCAAACAAGTGGAGCGCTTTCACGACATCTTCGAGGACATTGATGCGGAAGTGAAGTTTACGCCCGTGCTCTACACCCTGCACGAAGGGTTCATCGACCACGAGCGCAAGATGGTCTGCTACACGGATCATCAAATCTTTGATCGCTACCACAAGTTTCGACTCAAGACGGGATTTGAGAAGAAGCAAGCGATCACCTTAAAGGAGTTGACGAGTCTGCAGGTTGGGGATTTTGTGACCCACATCGACCACGGAATCGGAACCTTTGGCGGGCTGAAGAAAATCGATGTCAACGGCAAGCAGCAAGAGGCGATCAAGCTGATCTACAAGGACAACGACATCCTGTACATCAGCATCCACTCCCTGCACAAGATTTCCAAATACAACGGTAAGGAAGGCACCGCACCCAAAATCCACAAACTGGGTTCGGGAACTTGGGCCAAGACCAAGGCGAAGACCAAGACCAAGGTCAAAAAGGTCGCCTACGACCTCATCAAGCTCTACGCCAAGCGGAAAGAGCAAAAGGGCTTTGCCTGCGGTCCAGATAGCTACTTACAATTGGAACTTGAAGCTTCCTTCATTTACGAGGACACTCCCGATCAGGAGAAGGCTACGGAGATGATCAAGGAGGACATGCAAAAAGAAATGCCCATGGATCGCTTGGTCTGTGGGGACGTGGGATTTGGTAAGACCGAATTGGCCGTACGCGCCGCTTTTAAGGCCGTGGACAACGGTAAGCAGGTCGCTATCCTAGTACCGACTACCGTTCTGGCCTTCCAGCACTACAAGACCTTCGTGGAACGATTGAAGGATTTCCCCGTGACGGTCGAATACATCAACCGCTTCCGCAGCACCAAGCAGCAACGCGAGACTTTGAAGCGCTTGGAAGAAGGCAAGGTTGATATCCTCATCGGTACGCATCGGATAGTCGGGAAAGACGTCAAGTGGAAAGATCTGGGCCTCTTGGTCATCGACGAGGAACAGAAATTCGGTGTTGGAGTCAAGGACAAACTCAAGACCATTCGCGTCAACGTAGATACCTTGACTCTAAGTGCCACGCCTATTCCCCGGACCATGCAGTTTTCGCTTATGGGCGCACGGGACCTCAGCGTGCTGAGTACGCCTCCGCCGAATCGCTACCCTGTACAGACTGAAGTGCGCGGATTCAACGAAGAATTGATTCGCGATGCTGTGGCTTATGAAGTCAGCCGCGGTGGACAGGTGTTCTTTGTCCACAATCGAATCGAAAACATCAGCGAGGTGGCGGGAATGATTCAGCGCCTACTGCCCGATGTCAAGATCGGTGTGGCCCACGGACAAATGGAAGGGGCCAAGCTCGAAAAAATCATGCTCGCCTTTATGGAAGGGGAATTCGACGTACTCATTTCCACGACCATCATCGAATCCGGGCTCGACATTTCCAACGCCAACACCATCATCATCAACAACGCCAATTTCTTTGGGCTCAGCGACCTCCACCAAATGCGAGGCCGTGTAGGACGATCGAACAAAAAGGCCTTTGCCTACATGATTGCTCCGCCCTACTCCGCGATGACCGAGGAGGCCCGAAAACGCCTCAAAGCGCTGGAGCAGTTTAGCGACTTAGGCAGTGGATTCAACATCGCCATGCGCGACCTGGAAATTCGCGGAGCTGGTGATTTGCTGGGCGCCGAACAAAGTGGGTTCATTGGAGACATCGGCTTTGAGATGTATCAAAAAATCTTGGGCGAAGCCTTGAACGAACTCAAGCAAGAAGAATTCAAAGACCTCTACAAACAGGAAGAGGACAAGATGAAGCATTTCTTGGCGGAGGAGACCCTATTGGATACGGATCTCGAAATTCTGATTCCGGACGACTACGTCAACAATATTGCGGAACGACTCGCATTATATCGCCAGCTCAACAACCTGCAAACCGAAGAGGAATTGCGCAAGTTTGAGCAAGGCATGATCGACCGTTTCGGAGAAATCCCACCAGCTGTTCACGATCTACTGATCAGTGTCCGTTTGCGTTGGATCGGCCGCAAACTCGGCTTCGAAAAACTGACCCTAAAGGCCAATAAGATGATTGGCTTCTTCATCAGCGACCAAAGCAGTCCGTTCTACCAGAGTGCTACCTTCACACAAATCCTGAACTACCTCAAGAACAACTTCAGAACAGTCACCATGAAGGAGCGAAATAATCGTCTTACCTTGAGTTTTCAGAACGTCCCTTCCGTAGACCGTGCCATCGAACTACTCCGGGATATCTTGACCGATTGATCATGAAGGAAATTCGATCTTTCCAAGCCGCATTCCGCGGACTCTGGCATTTATGGACACGGGAGCGTCACGGACGCTTTCACTTGGCGGCTTCCATTATCGCCCTCACGGGCGGATGGTATTTTCACCTCGAAACATTCGAGTGGATTGCCGTGTTGATGTGCATTGGATTGGTCAACGGACTTGAGGCGCTCAATTCATCCTTGGAGCAAACCCTCGACCACCTTCATCCAGAGCACGATCCATCCGTAGGTCGAGCAAAGGACATGGCGGCTGGAGGAGTCTTGATTGCGTCGATCACTTCAGCCATCATCGGCTTGATGGTTTTCGGACCACATATCCTCGAGGCAATAGGCCTTTAATTCGTATTTTTGACATCTATTTTTGCGCCCATGTTACAAGAAGCCAAGCACCAAGAAATACAGATCAAAGCCATCGAAATTATCGACAAGAATCTCAGTATGCGGGAGAAGCAAAAAGCCATTTGCGACTTGCTCCTTCACGAGATTGGGCATTATGATTGGGTGGGCTTCTACATGAAAGATTCAGAGAAGGATGAATTGGTTCTTGGGCAGTACGCCGGAGAGCCCACTGAGCACAAGCGCATTCCCTTTGGAAAAGGTATCTGCGGTCAAAGTGCCGTTCAAGAACGAACGATCAACATTAGTGATGTGACAGCAGAAGACAACTACATTGCTTGCAGCATCGAAACTAAGTCAGAGCTTGTGGTACCCATTATGGATGGAGATCGATTTGTCGGTCAAATCGACATCGATTCCCACACGCCAAACGCCTTCAACATTCGCGATGAGCGACTGCTGCAAGCCATTTGCAAAAGATTGGCTGAGTTTTATTGATTGAAAACGTCTCGAATCTGATCGAGCGTTGCATTGAGTTCCTCAAGTTGCTTTTCTGAAAGCCCCCGAAGCATTTCCACAGGTGAAGGTTGCTCCTTAGTAATCAAATCCAGTAGGTCCAGACCTTCTTTTGTGATGAAGATATCCACTTGTCGGCGATCACTTTCGCAGAACTCACGAGTGGCCAGTTTCTTTTGAACCAGTTTGTCTACCAATCGGCTCACATTACTGGATTTATCCAACATACGCTCATTGAGCAACTTTACTGAAGCAGGCTCGCCTTTTCGACCGCGCAGAATGCGCAATACATTGTATTGCTGATGCGTCAAGCCGTAGGCTTTAAATACTTGTCCCTGACGCAGGGTTAGGAAGTTCCCGGTGTAGAGAATATTGATCAAGGCCTTTTCTTGCTCGGTCTTGAACGTCTTCTGTTTAATGGCTTCTTCGATGCTCATAGAAACAAACTTACGCATTTTTTCAATGTAGATACATCTATTTTGCGGGTATCTCGAGTCATCCTGTGATTCCCGTATATTAGAGCTATGAAAAGATCGCTACTACTCCTTGTCTTGGTCGTTTCCTCATTGTCCTATGCACAGGAAACTCCCCTACCACGATTTATGACCCCTGCCGAAGAGGCGCTTATGGATTCCTATGTGCCGCCTTCACCAGAGGGAATCCCCACGCCACCACCCGGCCCCATGCGCACCATGGCAGAATGGGAAGAAATTGAATACTTGACCATTACGTGGACAGGATACGCCGATATTCTGGCCGAAATTGTGGATGCCGCCCAGGATGAAGTTACCGTGATCATCACCTGCAATGACTCCAACAGCGTTATTAGTGCCCTAGCAAATCGCGGGGTTCCCAACCAAAACCTGCGCTTCATTGAGCAGGGGTTCAACTCCGTTTGGTGTCGTGATTATGGTCAAAACAGCGTCTATTTGAATGACGTCGACAGCCTGGTCCTTGTGGATTGGATCTACAATCGCCCCCGTCCCTTGGATGACCAAGTACCCGAAGGCATCGCCAACGAATTTAATTACGCCCTTTACACTTCTACCGTAGCTCCGGACGATTTGGTCCATACTGGTGGAAACTTCATGAGTGAGGGAACCGGAATTGGTTTCTCCAGTGAGCTCGTAGTTGTGGAGAACGGACCCTCCGGACAGTTCAACCAAACCGTTAAAACTGCGGCGGAAGTCGATTCATTGATGAAGGACTACATGGCTATAGATCCTTATGTGCGCATGGATGAACTTCCCTTCGACATCATTTCGCATATCGATATGCATATGAAACTCATCAACGAGAATACCCTTCTGGTTGGAGAGTTTCCTGCTGGCGTGTCTGACGGGCCTCAATTAGAGGCGAATCTTCAGTACATTTTGAGCAATTACACCGCTCGTGACGGAAACCCATTCCGACTCATCCGAGTTCCTATGCCGCCGAGCTTGGCCGGAAACTACGCGCCCAACGCCTATTACCGGACCTTCACCAACAGCATTTTCATCAATAAGACCGTATTGGTGCCCACCTATCGGGAAGAGTATGACACCACGGCATTGCGCATTTACGATGAGGCTCTGCCCGGCTACAACATTGTACCGATCAATTGTGAAGCCATCATTCCTGCGGCCGGAGCCCTACATTGCATCACCCACAGCATTGGTGTTCGTCAGCCGCTTTTAATACAGCACTGGAATCGCGACACCATTTCGACCATTAACGTCCCGCTCATTGAAGCAGAGATTCAGCACAAGAGCGGCATTGCGTCGGCCACACTGTACTTCCGGTATGGAACTACAGGAGCCTTTACGGCCCTTCCCATGACCGCAGGTTCGGGAAATTCTTGGTCAGCAAATATCCCGGTTGTTATTACACCTACCACCCCATACGACTATCTTCAGTACTACATTGAGGCTGTGGCCAATGACGGCAAACTTCAACGACGTCCTATGCCCGCTCCTCAAGGATATTTTGAAACAGTCCTGGCAAATGCCATCAGTATAGAAGAAGAGCGCGCAGAGCTCAAAAACGTCTATCCAAATCCAGCTTCGGCCATTACTTGTGTGCCTTTAAATGCGCCTACCGCTGGAACGGGAACAGTAGAACTGCTGAGTTCAGATGGACGAGTCATCCAAGTCTTACATGACGGAAAATTGGATGCTGGGACCAATCGCTTTTTCTTCGACGCCTCCACTTTGGCATCCGGTTGGTACCTCGTACGAGCTTCGGTGAATGGACGAATAATGACCCAAAAGGTCAGCGTACAATAAGGGTATTACATTCCTGTTCGGATCGCTTCTACAGGATCCAATCGAGAAGCAGTGTAGGCGGGAATGAATCCACTGATCACTCCAATCAAGGCGGAGATCCCGACTCCGGTGATGACATTTCCCATACTCATGGCAATGTTAAAATCGGCAGCCATTCGGACCGCTGTGGCGCCGCCGAAGACTAGAAGTAATCCAACGCCACCTCCAAGGACACAGAGGATGACCGATTCAAATAAGAATTGGAGCATGATGAAGAATTCTTGGCCCCCGAGGGCCTTCTGGATTCCGATTTGATTCGTGCGCTCCTTCACGGAGACGAACATAATGTTGGCAATACCAAAGCCACCCACCAGGATAGAAAAGCCACCAATAATGGCTCCCGCGGCCCCAATGATGTCGAAGAGTCCTTCAATTCCTGCAGAGATCGCACTGATTTCGTTCAATTGAAAATTGTCTTTTGCCTTAGGTTTCAAACGGCGTACGTTTCGCATCACCCCGCGAAGTTCATCCTTCAATTGTTCCGCCGTGACATCGGGCTTGGCCTTGGCCATGATCATCGGATTGCTCCGATCCATATCAATGAACTTTCTCAAGAAGTTGATGGGAACAACAACCAGCTCATCGGGGAGTTCCCGAAAGGTGTTGCTCCCTTGTTCCTCAAAGATTCCGATGACGTAAAGTTTTTGACCCAATACGCGGATCTCCTGTCCTATTCCGCCTCCACCTGGGAAGAATTTCTCTGCAATATGGGCCCCGATCATGGCAAAGTTTCGACCGGTTCTGAATTCCAAGTCGGTGAAGTATCGGCCCTCAGTTAGGTCAAACTCCCACATGACGTCGTAGTCCTCACTGACGCCAAAGACTCCTGCGCGTTCAATGGAGTTCCCTTCGTATTTGACCGTTACGGTTCGCGAAGCACCGAATGTGGCCGCGAATAAACTTGGGGTCTGCTTCTGAACTACTTCCAATTCTTCGTACTTGACTTCAGGTCTTTTCATGTACTCCCACCACTCGTATTCTCCACCGCCGCCGCCCCAGGGCCACTTCTGAATGTACACCACATTATCACCGAGCTCGTTGAGATCATCTCGAACGTTTCGTTCGAGTGAATCCACAACCGTGAATACGGCAATGATGGCAAAAATACCAATGGTGACGCCCAATAAGGAGAGAACTGTACGGAGTCGATTCACAGCAAGTGCGTGGAGCGCGAACTTGATGCTTTCGTTAAAAAGGCGCAAGTAGATCATAAGTCCAAATATAGCGAAGTGCAGGTCAATTTGTTACCTTTGGCGTCTTCAAAAGTATCCCCATTCTTATGGCTGTCAAGAAAATCAAAACCGCCCTCGTTTCGGTATTTCACAAAGAGGGTTTGGAGCCCCTAGTTCAATTGCTCCACCAAAATGGAGTAACCCTTCTTTCAACGGGTGGAACCTACGACTTTATCATGCGTCAAGGCATCCCTTGCGAGAAAGTTGAGGACCTTACCTCCTACCCTTCCATCTTGGGTGGTCGCGTTAAGACGCTTCATCCAAAAGTCTTTGGTGGCATTCTCGCTCGACGTCCGCTCCAAGATGATCTAAACCAGTTGGCGGAGTACGATATTCCCGAAATTGACTTGGTGATTGTTGACCTCTACCCTTTTGAAGACACGGTTGCCAGCGGGGCAGCAGAGCAAGATATCATTGAGAAAATCGACATTGGAGGAATTTCACTGATTCGCGCAGCGGCAAAGAACTTCAACGATGTGGTCATCGTTCCCTCACGACGCGACTACGATTACCTGCAGCGCATTTTGGAAGAAGGTGACGGTAGCACCACCCTAGAGCAGCGTAAATACCTCGCCGGTCGTGCGTTCAACATCAGCTCGCACTATGACACAGCCATCTATCACTACTTCCAACACGATGAAGACCAAAGCTTCAAGCGCTCCATCCCCACTGCGCATGTGTTGCGCTACGGGGAAAACCCACATCAAGAAGGTGTGTTCTACGGAGACCTAGAAGGCATGTTCGACAAACTCCACGGAAAGGAGTTGAGCTACAACAACCTATTGGATGTCGATGCTGCGGTGAACTTGATGAACGAATTTGACACCTGTACCTTTGCCATTTTGAAGCACAACAATGCTTGTGGTGTGGCCAGTCGTGAAAACTTGGTCGATGCGTATAAAGATGCATTGGCAGGTGACCCAGTATCGGCCTTTGGCGGCATCTTGATCACGAACGAGACTATTGACGTAGCTACGGCAGAAGAAATCAACACCCTATTTTGTGAAGTGGTGATTGCTCCGAGCATCGTGCCGCAGGCACTGGAAATTTTGAAGAGCAAAAAGAACCGAATCATCCTCATTCAGAAAGAAGTGGACTTGCCTAAGAAGCTATTCCGCACGACCTTGAACGGTGTTCTGGAACAAGATCGCGACAGTGTGACCGATCGCAAAGAGGAGATGGAAACGAGAACACAGGTGGCTCCGACTGAGGCTCAATTGGTGGATCTGGAGTTTGCGAGCAAGATTTGCAAGCACACCAAATCGAACACCATTGTTCTGGCTAAAGACGGTCAGCTTCTGGCGAGCGGAACCGGACAGACCAGTCGGGTGGATGCCCTTCGCCAAGCCATAGCCAAGGCGCGCAGCTTCGATTTTGACTTGAATGGGGCCGTAATGGCGAGTGATGCCTTCTTCCCTTTCCCCGACTGTGTGGAGATTGCGGATGAGGCGGGAATTAAGGCCGTTATTCAACCTGGAGGATCCATCAAAGACCAGCTGAGCATCGATTATTGCGATGCACACGAAATGGCCATGGTATTCACCGGAACGCGTCACTTCAAGCACTAATTTTTTTACTTTTAGCGGATTGACTAAAAGAGCACGGGGCTGATGGGTTTATTTGATTTCATGACGCAGGATATTGCGATCGATCTGGGGACAGCGAACACCTTGATCATCCACAACGATAAAGTCGTCGTGGACGCGCCGTCCATCGTTGCCGTGGACTCCATGAGCCGCAAGGTGATCGCAGTTGGGCGCACCGCTCAGCAGATGCACGGAAAGGCGCATGAAGGCATCAAGACCATCCGTCCACTGAAGGATGGTGTGATTGCCGACTTTAACGCTTCCGAGCACATGATCCGCGAGATGATCAAGAACATCCCGGCTCTCAAGAACAAATTCTTTGCTCCATCACTGCGTATGGTCATCTGTATTCCTTCCGGGATTACAGAGGTCGAAAAACGCGCGGTACGGGATTCCGCGGAACACGCGGGCGCCAAGGAGGTGTACCTCATCCACGAGCCAATGGCAGCGGCCATCGGAATCGGAGTGGATGTGACCGAACCGAAAGGAAATATGATCATTGATATCGGTGGGGGTACCACGGAAATTGCGGTACTTGCTCTAGGTGGAATCGTCGCCGACAAGTCCATTAAGGTTGCGGGTGATGTCTTCACCAGTGATATCGTTTACTACATGCGTGCCCAACACAATCTCGCCGTTGGAGAACGCACTGCCGAGCGGATCAAAATTGAAACTGGAGCGGCTACTGAAGATCTTGAGAATAAGCCAGAGCCATACGCTGTGCAGGGTCGTGACTTATTGACCGGGAAACCCAAAGAAGTTACGGTCACCTTTGGCGAGATTGCCAAGGCCCTCGACAAGTCCATCATTCGTATTGAAGACGCGATTATGGAAGCGCGTCCATGACCCCCTCCAGAACTCGCGGCGGACATTTACAATACGGGGATCTACATGGCCGGTGGAGGCTCTATGCTTCGCGGTTTGGACAAGCGAATTTCTCGCAAAACAGAACTACCGGTATTCATTGCAGAAGATCCTTTGCGAGCCGTTGTTCGCGGTACCGGAATTGCCTTGAAAAACGTCGACAAATTTACGTTCTTAATGCGTTAAAGTTGTAGGCCGTTTTTCATTCATGCGCAGCATCCTTCTATTTCTATATCGCTTCCATATCACTCTGACCTTCATTGGTTTAGAGTTGATTGCCATGGTGCTGATCGCGCGCAACCACAGCTTTCAAAACAGCGTTTTTTGGAACGGCACCACCGAGGTCACCGGACGGCTTTACGCCTCTATCGATTACTGGCGTGAATACTTCCACCTCCGCGAGAGCAATAAACTCCTCGTAGACGACAACGCCGCCCTCTACAGTCAGCTCCCTTCCTCGGGTTTTGATAACGGAGTGGAGCGGGTCCTACGGACCGATAGTACGCGCCAGCAGCAATACCAGTTTTATGGAGGTAAAGTGGTCAACGCTACCTTCAACAAGCGCAACAATTACGTCACCATCAACCGCGGGACCAGGCACGGCGTACAGCCAAGGATGGGAGTCTTTGACACCAAGGGCGTAGTCGGCATTGTGAAAAGCGCCTCATCGCACTACGCTGTAGTTCTTCCTCTGCTCCATCGAGACGTTATGATCTCTGCAAAACTGAGCGGTTCGGATCACTTCGGGATTCTGCAGTGGGATGGTAAAAACCATCAGCGTGCGAAACTTCGAGACATCCCGAAACACGCACAGATTACACCCGGGGATAGCATTGTAACCAATGGCTTTTCCAACATTTTCCCTGAAGGAATCATGTTGGGAATCATCGATGATGCAGAGCTGGTTCCAGGCACCAACTACTACGACATTACCGTTAAGTTGAGTACGGACTTTTCGCGCTTGCGACATGTGTACATCATAGAAAACAAATTGACCTGGGAACGCGATTCCTTGGAAGCTGCCTCCATTAATGAATAAGCCAGGACTACATCTTACCCGCTTTTTCGTCCTGATGGTTACCCAGGTTGCCCTCTTGAACCAAGTTCAATTCAGTGGCTACATCAACCCCTATTTGTATATCCTCTTTATTCTCCTTCTGCCTCCTCGCTTAAACAAGTTCTACCTATTGCTTATCGGATTCGGCACGGGATTGCTCATTGACGTGTTCATGGGCAGCTACGGCCTGCACGCCGCAGCCACTACTTTGGTTGCCTACCTCAGGCCTTGGGCCATACGACTATATGCTACACGCGGAGAAGACGAATGGGAATACTTAGGCCTCTCGACGATGGGGACAGCCAAGTTCTTGAGCTATACTGTTCTATTGGTTTTTGCTCACCACTTCCTCCTTTTCTTTTTAGAGGCCTTCCGCCTTTCCGAGTTCTTCACCGTTTTGGCTCGGACACTCTTAAGCACCGTCTTTACGGTTGCCCTTATCTTCTTGGTTCTGCTCATCTTTAATCGACGTAGCGAATGACCCAAGGCGATCTCTTTGAACGGCGAAAACTTCTGGTCTACCTGATCGTCCCTCTTCTCGGCCTGATCTTCCTTATTCGCTTGTTCTATCTCCAAGTCATTGACGACCGATACAAATTGAGCGCAGAAAGCAATGTGCTCCGTGCCATCACGCAGTATCCTGATCGCGGATACATCTACGATCGAAACGGAACATTGATCGTCAGCAATCAACCCGCGTACGACCTTATGGTGATTCCTCGCGAGGTGAAAGATTTAGACACGGCTGCGTTTTGTACTGATCTCGGGATCGACTCGCTCCAGTTCGCGAAACAATGGGAGACGCTCAGACGACGGCGCGGGTACTCGTATTACAAACCCTCAGTCTTTCTCAAACAAATTAGTCGCGAGCAATTTGCGGGGGTACAGGAAAAGCTCTTCAACTACTCGGGATTCTACGTTCAGAAAAGAACCCTTCGTCAGTATCCTTTTGCGTCGGCGGCCAACGTGCTGGGTTTTGTCCGCGAAGTATCGGACCACACCCTTCAAGAAAAACCAGAATATGCACCAGGAGATTACATTGGAGGTGCCGGGGTTGAGAAGAGCTATGAAGATGCCCTCCGAGGTCAAAGAGGAGTATCGTACCGCATGGTCGATGTGCACAACCGAATAAAAGGGTCCTTTCAAAAAGGGAAATACGACACAGTGCCCGTACCCGGTGCCGAAGTAACGACCACCATAGACATTGACTTGCAGCGATTCGCCGAGGCCTTGATGACCGAGAAAAGAGGCAGCATTGTGGCCGTAGAACCCTCTTCAGGGGAAATCCTCGCCCTAGTCAGTGCACCTACCTACGACCCCAATTTACTCGTTGGCCGTATTCGTAGTGCCAACTTCCGGAAGCTCGACGCAGACACCTTAAATCTGCCCATGTACGACCGGGCTGTATTGGCGGAATACCCCCCTGGATCGCCGTTTAAAATTGTGAATGCTTTGATTGGCCTGCAAGAGGGAGTTCTTACAGAGTCTACTACGCATTACTGCCGACACGGATGGCGCTACAAGTCTTTACACGTTGGATGCCACAGCGATCCGGGCCCTTATCGATTAGACAAGGCCATTGTGGCGTCGTGTAACGCCTACTTCTGCGAAACCTATAAAGACATTATTGAAAAATACCCAAGCACGGCAGAAGGCATGGACGCCTGGTCAGAGCATGTCAAAAGCTTTGGCCTAGGACGTTATATGGGCAACGATCTCCCTACGGGACGAAAAGGCCACGTCCCCGATGCCGCCTACTATAACGGAGTTTATCCTCCCGGGTCTTGGCGAGCCGTAACCACCATTTCTAATGCCATCGGACAAGGTGAGCTCCTTGTCACCCCCATTCAATTGGCCAATCTATCGGCCACCATTGCCAATCGAGGATACTACTACACACCCCATATCGTAAAGGCCATTGATGGACAAGCCATCTCGGACACTAATTTCACACAACCCAAATACACCACCATTGAACCGCGTTACTTCGAGCCCATAGTGGAGGGAATGCACGGTGTATATACAGATGTAGACGGTACGGCCTATTGGTCGCAAATTGAGGGAATCGAAATCTGTGGAAAGACAGGAACTGCGGAAAACCCCCACGGGCAAGACCACAGTATCTTCATCGCCTTTGCCCCGAAAGACAACCCTAAAATTGCCATCAGCATTTTTGTGGAAAACGGATATTGGGGATCCAGATGGGCAGCGCCAATGGCCAGTCTTTTGGTGGAGAAGTACATGAGAGATAGTATTTCGCGAACTGATTTGGAACAGCGAATGCTCGAAGGAAGTTTGGCAGAAGAATACGAACAACAAGCACAGCGAATCGGTGAGGAACGATAAAAATCCATTCGCAAATATCGACTGGCTGACCGTGGGACTATATGGTCTTATGGTCCTCCTTGGGTGGCTGAACATATACGCAGCGGTTTACAATGAGGAGCACGCCAGCATCTTCGACATGAGCCAGAAATATGGGAAGCAATTCCTTTGGATTTTGACCTCCTTGGTACTCATCCTACTCATTGTTATTGTGGACGGAAAATTCTTCAGAACCTTCGCTTTCCCGCTTTATGGAATCATGATGGCTGCCTTACTCGGCGTTTTATTCTTCGGAAAGGAAATTGCTGGGGCTCGAAGCTGGTATGCCTTTGGCGGGTTCAGTATTCAACCTTCTGAATTCGCCAAATTCGCCACCGCCCTAGCCCTTAGTGCCTTCTTGAGTGGCATGAATCGTTCCCTTGCGACATGGCGTGACAAATTATATGCACTCGGGATTATCGCTCTCCCGATGGTGCTCATCATCCCTCAACCCGACCCAGGATCTGCTCTGGTCTTCACCGCTTTATTCCTCGTCCTCTACCGAGAAGGACTGAGTGGTAACTACTTGGTCATAGGTGTTTCCGCCGCCATTCTCTTTTTATTGGCTTTACTTATTGATCAGTGGTGGCTGAGTGGACTGCTTCTTCTTGCGGGGCTTGTTTTCACATACATCACCCGAAAAACCAAAAGGGCGTGGATCTTTATTTCTCTACTAACCATTGGGGCTATAGGCTTTACTCAAAGCGTCGACTACGCATTCAATAATATTCTTGAAGACCGGCACCGCAATCGAATCAACATTCTCCTCGGGAAAATGGAAGATCCACAAGGTGTCGGTTACAATACTGAGCAAAGTAAAATTGCGATCGGATCTGGAGGCTTTTGGGGCAAAGGGTTCCTCAATGGCACCCAGACGAAATACGATTTTGTACCGGAGCAGAGTACCGACTTCATCTTTTGCACTGTAGGAGAAGAATGGGGCTTTGTGGGGTCATTCTTAACCATTGCCCTATTCGTTACCTTGATTCTCAGAATTGTACACGTAGCCGAACGTCAGCGTTCCCACTTCAGCCGAATATATGGATACTGTGTCGCCAGTATTCTCTTTGTGCATTTTGCCATCAATATTGCCATGACCATTGGCCTAGCTCCGGTTATCGGAATCCCCCTACCATTCTTTAGTTACGGTGGGTCAAGTTTGTGGGGATTCACTATTCTCCTTTTCATCTTTGTCAAGCTGGACGCATACCGGATGACCATCCTGCGATAAAAAAAATCCCCGTCAGCAAGGCCGACGGGGATTCAATTCGTTATTTCTAAAATCTTATTGGAAGCGTGCGCGGTTGTCTACGACGTTCGCTTGAGCTTTTAAGCTTTCGAATACATCGTTAGTGATGCGCGTACCGTATTGATTTGTGATTTGCTGCATCTCTGTCGCATAGCTTTCCTGAGTGGCAGCTTCATTACGGCTGTTCACCTGGATCACAAATACACCTGAGTTTCCAACAATCGGCTCACTCAATGTATTCAATGGAAGAGAAACCGCTGCGGCTGCAATCATAGGCTCATTTCCTACACCGCTCACACTGCTGTTCGCAAATGAAACGGCAGTAGCGTTGATTACCTGTGTTCCTAATGACTGGGCCAAATCGTTAAGATTGCTGGCTCCGCTGAGCTCTGCACTCAAGCTCTCTGCCTTCTTTTCACGAATAGCGCGGTTTTCGACTTGAGAGCGCACATCTTCCAAAGAAGCATATCCTTCTTCCTTAATATTGGTCAAGAAAGCCACCACTACCTGATTGGAGACGTCGAAGATATTGACCTCTCCTTCCTCAACACCATCTTCGAACGACCAACGCACAATAACGCGGCTGTCGGCAATTCCTGGAACGGTTTTATCCAAAGGACGAAGGTTGGTTGCGGGACGAACCTCTGCTCCGAGCTCTTGCGCTTTGGCGCGGAAAGCTTCCAACGACTCTGCTGATCCAGCAAGATCATTGCTCTCAGCGTAGATACGATCCTCTGTTGCATTGGAAGGAAGGATACGTTGATCCAAAATTCCCACCTTGACCACAGGACTAGCACCACCTTGATCCGTGATTTCAATAATGTGGAACCCGAATTCTGTAATCACAAGACCGATGTCTCCGGTTTCGTTATTGAAGGCGTAGTTGTTGAAGTTCGTGGTCATCATTCCTGGTTGGAACCACTCAAGGTCCCCTCCTTTAGTTTTGGATGGTCCATCCGAGTATTGACTGGCCAAACTTGCAAATTGACTTGGATCATCCTTAACCACACCAAAGAGGCTATCTGCTAATACCTGGGCTGCCTGTGGAGATCGCACTACTTCTGGGGCTGCGCGTTCGGCACCGGCAAAAGCAATCAAAATGTGACGAGCGCGAACAGAGTCCGGCTGAACTCCTTTGTCGATGAGCTTAGCTGCGCGGTAAAAGTCACCATCGCGGTAAGGTCCGTAGATGTATCCAGGTTCACTCGCAAACATGAGCGAATCGTAGCGCGCGTCCAAAAGCCCTTCCGTCAACCACTGCCCGAAATAGCGACTTTGCTCGCTATTGGCATTGATGAATGCAGAGTCGTCCTTTGTGTTAATGAAACCCCGAAGTGTATCATTCTCTTTAGTCTCGTTGTTGTAAACGACCTCATCCTGCATCAGCTCATCAAAACGACGTGCGGCAGCATTGACGTCGTCTTCAGAAGGAACTATATTGAAAACGACATACTCAATATCGCGAGCATCTTCTTGCTTGTAGAGCTCTTCTTTATTCTTGTTGTAGTAAGCCTTGATATCGCTCTCACTAACGCTAACAGCACTATCATTGATGCTGGTATACGGACGATAAATCAAGCTAATGCTCGCAGTAGTGTTGCGATCGCGAAAGCTCATTTCACCTTCTATATTGGTAGCGATGATTCCAGACGAAATCAAGTTGTTGTACTTGCTCTGAAACTGAGTCGTGTACAATTGATCTTCAAAAGCTTTCCATTGAACCCAAGCCTCTTGCATTTGCGGATCAGTAGAACGCTGCTGTTCTAAATTGTCAATGTACATCTTGACGAGTGCCTCGTCAAACTGCCCATCTCTTTGGAATCCTTGATTAGTATTGATACTGGGGTTGGAAATGATGACATCCCAAAGCTCTTTTCCGGTTACTTGAATGCCGAGTTCTTCGTACTGACTTCCCATAATTCCCTCGCGGAGAATTTCGTCGTAAGTCAAGTCAAAGAATTGATCTCGTGAAGCATTGGTCATACCTACATCTCCAGATGAAGCAATGTAGTCGTCGATTCTCTTTTGAACGCGTTGATTGAACTGGATCGAATTGATCTTTTCCCCGTTAATCTCGAGGATCGTGTTTCGGTCACGCTGGAGAATGGAACCTCCTGAACTGAGAAGGTCTGTCAGAATAAAAGCAAGCATGGCAAATCCCACAATTCCGATCAAAAGTCCGGAACGCTTGCGGATGTTCTGTAATGTGGCCATTCCTATGGATTTTAATTAAGGCCACGAAGATACAAGTATTGGCAGAAATTTGAAAGCCCCTATTCCTCCTCTTTCACACGCAGAATAACCTCTTCTATGCGGTTGTGATGGGAACTTTTGATGGTGAAAATGAAGGGCTTGACAACGATTACATCGTCTTTAACTGGAATGCTCTCGTAGTAGTGTGTAATTAAGCCGCCGAGGGTCTCGTAAGACTCGCTAACGGGCAAGTCCATTTTGTACTTTTCGTTGAGATAATCGATTTCCAATCGAGCGCTAAACAAGTACTTATTCTCACTGAGCTCTTCTTCCACTAGATCCTGGCGATCGTGCTCGTCCTCAATCTCGCCAAAAATCTCTTCGATGACGTCCTCAATGGTAATCAATCCACTGGTGCCGCCGAATTCGTCTAAGACAATGGCCAGGCTCTTTCGTTCGCGAATCAGTAGATTGAGCACCTCATTGGCTGGCATGGACTCTGGAACCATGGATACAGGCAGCAGAATACTGCGAATTTGCTTGGGTTTCTTGAACAGCTCAAAGCTGTGGACATAGCCGATAATATTGTCTAAGCTCTCCTTGTAAATCAAAATTTTACCCAGACCCGTTTCGATGAATCGCTGACGTAACTCTTCAACAGAATCACTCACATCCATGGCAATCAACTCGGTACGCGGAACCATGCATTCGCGGGCTTTAACCTTTCCAAAATCGAGGGCATTCTGAAAAATTTGAACTTCGTTCTCCACCTCTTCTAGATTGTTCTGGTCTTCGATCTGCTGACGTACGTAGTTATCCAGGTCCACGCGATTAAACATGGGTTTTTCATCGTCCAGATCGGCTCTAAATAGGGTCTTCAGTAAGAAACTGGAAATACCCATAACGAACCCCACCACTGGAAAAAGAGCATAGTAAACCAAAAGAACAGGCAAGGCAAAGGCTCGGAGTAATTGGTTTGAATACAGAGCAAAGATGGCTTTGGGCACATACTCCGCCATAATGAGAATAATGAGCGTACTGAACAGAGTTTGAATCAGCAAAACGGCTACATCATTTGACGTGAATTGATAAAGCGTAGGCTCTACCCATTTGGCCATGAAAATTCCGTACACCACTAGAGCAATGTTGTTCCCAACCAGCATGGTGGCAATAAATCGGCTCGGATGAGCCATCAAATGAGACAATAAGCGCGCGGCAAAGTCACCTTGCTTATTCTGAAGCTCAATCTGCAGTTTGTTGGAGGAAACGTAGGCAATCTCCATTCCAGAAAAGAATGCGGAGAGGAGAACAGAGGCCAGTACGATTGCTATAAGTGTAGAGACCATGAGTCAAGTTAGCCATTCCGATCACGCATCTTCTCTTCCATTCGGATACGCTGTTTACGTCGGAACCAATACATAAAGATAGCCAAAACCAAAAAGGCTCCGAAAATCCACTTCTTATCGCCTGGAGTATTCCACAAACGAACGAGCTCGATCAAGGAAACGCCAGCAATGACGATCCACATAATCTCAATGACTTTAATTGCTGCCTTCATCTTCTTCTAATGCTATGACCCCTGCGGGTTTTTTAATCGTGTATCGTGTAAAGGTCTGATTGGATTCAAGTCCGTAACCGGTTAATTGTTCCGTGGCTGTCGTTATCCGAACAAATTCATCTGTATAGATCTTCTCGTTCGTCTCATCCCAAGTTAGGTGTTCTGTCTGTAATTTCTCTCCATCTTCGTTGACGACAATCACATTTCGTTGGGCCTCGGTAATTCCTCGATCTTGATATTGAATGGCATATTCCGCACTCAATTGAGTGGTCACTTCTCCCAAGCTGTTGTAGAATTCGACTTCAAGCCCCTTTGGGTACTCAGTATAAGGTTTCTCAAGGGAAGCATACCTGGCAATTTCAGGTGCGTCAAGCTTTAACCGAATGGTGCCGCTATCGCTGTACAGGATCTCAATATCATAGGCCAGCTCATCCGGAATATCCACCGGAGCACTTTGCTCCATAACACCACTTTCGGGTTTAGAGCACGAAAAAAGCATTGCCGACACAAGGACGGCAATGCTCCAATGATATCTCTTGAATAACCCGATCAAGTTAGTCGCGGTCCGGGAATCGAACAGTAGCTGTTTCGTTTATCCAACAACCTACTGGCACACTAGCATCCTCGTGCTTTCCAAAGTTGAACGCCAAGGTAAAGTCAGGGGCATACTCCTTGTACGTGCTGATACGCTTGTTCGCTTTATCCGCAGCAGATGGATCAATGCTCTTGGCATAGTAATATTTGTCTAGGGCTGCCCAATAAACCGTCTTAACCTCAAACTCCGTTGATCCACAGCCTTTTGTAGAGGCGTATAGATCTCCGATTAAGATAAAGGGATCTCCCCATCCCGTGCGATCATTTGCAGCCTTCAAAGCAAAGGTGCGCGCTGAAGCTCGCTGACCGAGTTTTTGATAGGCCGTTGCAATTTTCAAGTTGGTTTCTGCTCGACGATTGGCAACAGTATCCCGAGATGCGGCCAATTGATAGTACTCTACAGCCTTTTGCCAGTCTTCACGAGTCATACTCATGTTCCCCATGGCGATACCTGACTGAACATCCGGATTCAAGCTAAACATTTGAGCCGCAATGCGGAAGTAAATGTCGCTATCCGTACATTCTTTGCGCTCGAGTAGTTTGGCCGCGCGCGCAAGGCGAAGTTCGTCTGCCGCGAAGTTGTCATAAGCCGCCTCGAATAGTGGAATGAGATCTTCACATTCAAAAAGCGGTCCTAACATCCCGTCAATTCCTGTACGAGCTTGATCGTAGTACTTCATGTACTTCTCTTCGCCAAACTCCGTGTTGTACTCAATATGACCCATAGTAGTCTGGTACACATCGATCAACTCAAATTTGTCCAATTTGTCATCGTTGTACATCATTGCACTTGCCTTCACGTAGTTGAACAAATCGGTTGCACCGGCTTCGTTCCCTTCCGCTTCAACACTTGCTTTCAAAAGACCGTATGCCTCCTCGTATGATTCTTTCTTACGATACTTCATCAAGACAGAAGCTTTTTCCCCTTGGATATAGCTTTCTTGACCTGGGAAGTACTGATTACGAGCATCCCAAACCATAAGGAGCGTATCCACAAGACTCTGCAAAACTTCAGGGTTCTCTTTGTTGGCATCTATTCGCGCCTTCATCAATCGAGGTCCAATGATGTAGATATTCTTGCTTGAGGCGGGACAGTTGTCAAAAGTCCATTTCCATGGCTTGTAGGCATCTCCGTAGTTCTTTGCTTTGTAGAACTCGTAAAAAACAGAGAGCTTTTCGCTACACGTTAAACTGTCGGTTCCATAGCTCTGAGCTTGGGCCTTTCCAAAGGAAAAGGTGAAAACAAGGGCCATCCCGAGGATGATCTTCTGTTTCATCGTTATTGAAATTTTAGTCAATTTTTCTTTTTGCAAACCATCTGTCGTTCATCGTCAGCCCAACGGTGAATCGGGCATAGCGTTCACGAATCAATTCATTTTCTATCGTTCCTTTCTGTCCCAACTGCACTCCAAAGTTCAAAGTGGAGAGGGATTTGTTCAGGAACGGTAATGCTACTCCAAAAGTCATACCAGCATCGTTAATGACCTTTCCACGCAGCTCTAAATTCGTTGCGCCGTAGTAGGCACCGGCGCGATATTGGACCCTAGACCAATAGCTCCCCACAGAACTCCAATCGGGCGTCCAATATGCTCCTACGGCAAAACGGTAGCTATTGTTCAAACTATCTCCAATACCATTGCGATTATATTCACTCCAGTTCTTGAACTGGTAATCCGCGCCAATGAAGAATTCGTTGTACTTGCCGTAGCCTATTCCAAAGCTCCCTTCTGTGGGATAAACAATGCTGCCGATGACTTCATCAACCGCCTCTAGGGTATCCTTAACAACCGATGTACCTAAAATGGTACCGGTATAGCTGTAACTCAGAAAATCGGATTGAACCTCGAGTTCGGCTTCTGGGCCCAGTACGGCCCCAAAGGTCATGAAGCGACCTTGATCAAGGTTTAATTTATACTGAAGACCGTAGCTCAAGTAAAAATTAGACACCCGCAGGGTTGCTTGTTCGCTGGTATTGAAAAAGCCCGTCGAATCAAACTCAACACTATTCGTTCGATCCTGACGACCAAAGATATAATTCAAGTTCACGCCAACGCTCAATCCCTTGATGGGCATATAAGCAATTCCCGTAGTAAAGATGTTGATCCCTCCGGTTCCCGTGTAGTAGTAATTCACTCCGCCAATATCTTCGAGCTCCTCAGAGGCTTGAAGGTTATAACCTAAGGTGGTATATGGGTAGATCGTAAATCCCGCTCCAAACCGCTTTCCCATGGGGACACCTACGGCAATGTGGTTCAGATAGGTAGAATTGCTGTTTTCCGCCCGTTCCGCTGTGGCTACCTCTGAAAAGTTCTGAATCGCGCCGATTTCAAAAGAAGTCAGGCGGAGGTGCGTATAACTGGCCGGATTACTGGGGTTTACGTGAAGTGAATCAATCATGGGGGCCAAGAGTCCACCCATTTGTTGGTTTTGTCCAAGACCGTAGAACTGAACCTCTCCCGGACCAAAACGCGCGTATGGACTCAGAGAACTGGTTTGTGCGTTCGCGCCTCCCACCGTAAGGGTGAAGCCTAGAACAAAGAGTAAGTGTTTAAGTGCCCGCATGATGCGTAAAGATCTCGTTCAGTCCCCGAAGGACGTAGAACGGGTCGGCAAAGATGCCCAAATTTTCAGTCGATTCAAAGTACTGCGCATCTCCACCGGTTAAAATAACGTTAAGATGAGGGTGTTCTTGCTTCATTTGGCGAATGTATCCCTCAATCTCTAACTGCCAGCCCTTTAAGCCCCCTTGCCAAAGAGAATCATGAGTACTTTTTCCCGGCCAAGCAGAATTATCGGGCGCATTCTTGACCCAAGGCAGACGTTCAGTGAATTCGTGCATAGAACGAAGACGCATCTGGAGACCAGGGCTAATGGACCCTCCCAGGTATCGACGACCTGGTGCAACTACATCAAAAGTGATGCATGTACCGCAGTCAATTACAAGCGAATACTGATCTGGACGAGCTACTGCTGCTGCGACAGCCACGGCCTTCCGGTCCATTCCTAGAGTTTCCGGTGTGGTGTACTCCATATGAAGGGGTACTGTGGATTCAGGCCTTAAAATAAAGGTCTGATAATCATCTTGAAGTGAAGCAACGAAAGGCTCTACGTCAGGCCCTGTACTCGCAGCGACGACAGCTTCGACATTCATTCCGTGTACCCAGGGCTCTAAATCTACCAAGGTAACATCCGTCATTCTGCCATGGTCTAAAAGCTCGGACCCATCAAAAACTCCGTACTTTAAACTTGAATTACCCCAATCCAGAACAAGTGTTCTCATTTACTGCTTTGTTTCGCGGCGAAGATAGCCAAAATCTAGCCCTCGTATTTGGAGTATTCAGAGCAAAAGAATTACATTTGCGCCCTTCTACGCTGGTACCATAGCTCAGTTGGTAGAGCAAAGGACTGAAAATCCTTGTGTCCCTGGTTCGAATCCAGGTGGTACCACAAAAAAGCCGCATCCATTTCAGATGCGGCTTTTTTTATTAGTTCCGGAACAGTGTCAGACTTCCCGTTCTTTCTTCTTCTCCTGGCGGGCGAATGATGTAGTAATACGTCCCTTCTGGACAATCCGCTCCGGTGTTGTTCACTTTACCGTTCCAACATCCCGAATCACCGTTGTTCACACACTGACCACCGTAGTTCGTGCTTTCAAAAACCTTCTGTCCCCAACGATTCATGATGTACACCTCTGTATTCGGGAACTTATCCAAGTTCTCAATCCAGAAATAATCATTATTCCCATCATTATTAGGCGTGAATACATTGGGCACCTCAAACTCGCAAATCTCGGTTACAAGTGTCACCTCAACAGAATCACTAGAACCACATTCGTCAAAGGCCAAGGCCATGTAGGTCTCTGTTCCTTCCTCTGGTTCAAGTACCAAGGTCGTGCTGTCGGTCACGAGATCTCCGTTCATATCGTACCACCCAAAGGTAACGGCGCCACCTCCTCCGGTGACCAATGCGTTCAAGGCCTGGACATCACCCAAACACAGATCGTAATCCGTTACGCCCACTTCAACATCGACAGGATCGACGTCAGAGAGTAAGGTTATTTGAATGGAGTCTTGTATCGTGAGACCTATACAAGCATCGGTCATGGTGACGTAATACGTTGTGCTGGTTTGGGGCGTATCGAAAAGATCGAAACCCGTGGACGTTTGACCATTGTACGTCCAATCAAAGCTGATAGGCGCCACTCCTCCCGAAGGCTGTAAATAGAGGTAAAGATCTTCTGGACCACACAAGACCTGATCCGGACTCTTAAAATCGAGCTTCAAGGAGTCAATATCCCTCAACAAGAGATTAATCTTCACCGGTTGGAATCCGGCGCAAGCATCTTGGAAGGGGAATTCTATAATGACACTTTCGTTCGGCTCATCAATTCCATCCCAAAGTCCAGTCACCGTAAATTGGATGCTATCGGAACCCGCGGGAATCAAAAGCACATTTGGTGTTACAACATAGTCCACACCTGGTGTTGCAGTTCCCAGCAACTGATAAGGCACAATGGAGTCGGTAGGCGTCACACGGTTCAGTTTCACGGTAATCAAGGCGTCGCCGCAACCTTCCAAAATGGTGGTATCGTTTTCGGCGTACGCGGAAGTGGATACGGATGTCAAGGTCGCTCCATTGGAGGAGAAACTCGCCGCCTCCAAGAATACCCCAGAATCATAGGAGAAGTCTCCTGCATCTGCAATCGCAATTTTAATGTGGTAAGGCTGATTGCAGATTACCTGAGCAAGGGCCGTAAGAACCGTTGTAAAGGCGTCATACTGCACCGTAGGCCCTCCGGTATTGTCGACGTAATACTGAGAATTCACCCCAATATTTACGTTGTCAATGGTCACGGGAACCGTAGTTCCTGGAATCAGGGCGATATTCTCATCCACGTACTGCCCACCATTGGGGTTCGGACCGCTGATGAAGAAGGCAAATACATCGTTGAACGACGAGTTAACGAACTCGGGATATTCTTCAGAACCAAAGACAAAACGGAAACTCGCCGTGTCGCTTTCGGGAATAAAGTCAAACTCCAGTACCGACGCATCGTTTGTGGTGCTCGTCGTTAAGAGATCAAGCTGAGTATCACCGGGAGCATTGTTACTGGATCCGGCCGATCCGATGTTGTTGGGCCCAACCGCGTTGACGATATCTCCAGTGGTAATGACAATTCCACTGTCCAATCCAATGTTCGAGTTTACTCCATTAAAGAATCCAATGGCGGCAGGTGCTCCTATGTAGGTAATGTTCGAAGTCTGGATACCCTGACCGATCAAAACACTATCCACCAAGTACTGGGGAGAATTGTACGGAGCTGCATTGGTCACCACCAACTGGGCCGAGGACCAATGAAAGGCCACAACGGACAAAAGGAGTAGAAAAAATCTCTTCATAATCATCTAATTAATTGCAGATATCCCGAGTACTCTGGTACTTCGTCGGTCAACGGCAATTGCAGTTCGATCCGGTATAAATAGGTTCCTTGGGGGGCTAATTCGCCTTTAAACGTCCCGTCCCAAGGGGCATTAACGTCGTCAGTTTCGTAGATCAATTCACCCCATCTGTTCCAGACCATGAGGCGATAATCACTAAACCCTTTGCCCGTTCCCCCGAAGGTTTCGTTGTTACCGTCTCCATTGGGTGTAAAGGCATTAGGAACGTAAAAATAGAATTCTGAAATAACTTCCACCAACTGAGAGGTCGAATCCACACATCCGTTTGGACTGGAAGTCGTCAACCACACTTCAAAAAATCCGGCTTGATCATACTTGTGCGTCGGATTTTCATCTGGACTGGTCGCCCCATCCCCGAAGCTCCAATTGAAGATGGTCGCTCCTGTGGTTTGATTCGTAAAGGAAATCTGTTGATTGGTCAGTTGCGTGAAGAAGTATTGCGCCTGCGGCGCGATTTCCACCTCCACCGGAGCTGAAGCACTCACCATGTTTCCACACGCATCCACCACATCTAAACCGATGGTTTGTGATGCCGTCGGGTACCAACCAAAGGCCGTGTCTGTTGATCCCGTATTCCAGCTAATGGACAAAGGCGGTATACCTCCGGTAATCAAGGCTTCCGAATACAAGGAGTCCCCTTCACAAATGAAGGCACTGTCCAACGAAACTGCTAAGGGCGGGAAATTGGGCACAATGATTTGGAAGGTGTCTACGGCCAACTGCGTATCACAAGTGTCCCGAACCTCAACGATATAGGTAGTGGTCGCGGTCGGCGCAAAGGTTCGGACCGAGTCCACAGAACCATCGTCCCAGAGGTAATTGAAATACCCGAAGCCACCCGTTCCTTGAGCCTGAACAGTAATAGAGTCTCCTCCACACGCAATAGTGTCTGGTATGTCTACAATGCCGAGCGGAGGCTGATCAATAATGGTCAGGGTGATCGTATCTGGCGGATAGGTCGTACATCCGGTCACAATGCTGTCCGTGTAGATGATGATGGTTTCCAGGCCTTCTTGGATTCCGTCACCAAAGCTGGTGAAGGGAATCTGCAAGGTTGAACTGTCTGGCAGCATGATGATGGTGTCCGGCAGTAAATTGTAATCCACCCCGTTGATGGCCGTCCCTCCAAAATTTAAGGGGACCAGAAGTGAGTCATCAAGTCCTCCTGTTCGGACGAGTTCAATGTAGGCCGATCCACAATCCTCAATAAGTGCTGTATCCGTTAGACCTTGGGTGAAGGTGGCCAAGGTGTTGATGGTCAAGGTCGGCGAAGTAAAACTACCTGCCTCAATGAATACACCCGAGTCCAAGATTCCATCTCCACCGTCCGCGATCCCCATTCGGATCGTGTACGTTGCTCCACAGACCACATAGGCCTCTGCTTGCATGGGGATGGTAAAACCGTCGTATTGAATGGTCACCCCAGAACCCGACGCTGTGCACAAATAAGAAGGTGCACAGGTCGTATTGGCGGGATCATTACAGATGTACTGGGCCGAGAAGTTTTGGCAGTTCAGGGTATTGATGGTCACAGGAACGGACGAAGCGCCAATGTTGGCCAAGTTCCTGTTGTTGTAGGTGCCTCCGTTCGGATCTGGACCCGTGAGCAAAAAGGCAAAAACATCGTTGACCGATCCTCCAACGAATTCTGGATACTCTTCCGAACCAAAGACGTAGTTGAATCGAAGGGTGTCGCTTTGCGGAACAAAATCGAATTCGAGGATAGCCGCATCAAAAGTGGGGAATCCCGAAAAGGCAGTGAGGTCAGGATCACCAGGAAGACCGTTGGCTCCCGTTTGACCCGGACTGTTATTGGGACCGATGGCGTTCGTGATGAATCCAGAGGTGATGACGATACCCGAATCAATACCAATATTGGACCCCGTACCGTCAAAAAAGCCAATGGCGGCAGGTGCGCCCGTGTAGCTCCAGTTGGAGGTTTGAACACCTCCGCCCACGAGAACGTTCTCTACGAGGTATTGTGCCGTATTGAAGGGTGCGGCGTTGTTGACCACGAGCTGCGCCATCGCGCCGTGAGGCGCAAAACAGCATAACCCAATGACTAGGAGTAAAACTTTTTTCATGGTTCGCTAAAAAGCGTTCCTAAAAGTAACGAAATATCCGGCCCTGAGGTTGGCATAGACCCCAAGTAGTGGCTAACTTGGCGGTCACAAATCAAAAAGATCATCATGTCTCAGATCAATTCATACATCGAAGAAAATAAAGACCGCTTTCTCAACGAGCTGCTTGACCTGCTCAGAATACCCAGCATCAGCGCGGATCCCGCCTTCGCAGGAGACGTATTGAAGTGTGCAGAAGCCGTTCGCGATCGCCTCGTTGAAGCGGGTGTGGACAGCGCTGAAATTTGTGAAACGCCGGGCTACCCGATTATTTACGGAGAAAAGTTTGTCGGCGAAGGTCTTCCAACGGTCTTGGTCTATGGGCATTACGACGTTCAACCGAGCGATCCCGATGATCTTTGGGAGTCTCCAGCCTTTGAACCGGTCATCAAGAAGACGGACTTGCACCCTCAAGGAGCCATTTTCGCCCGCGGCGCTTGCGATGACAAGGGTCAGATGTACATGCAGGTGAAGGCCTTTGAAGCCCTTGTGAAAACAGGTGAATTGCCCTGCAACGTCAAATTCATGATTGAAGGCGAGGAAGAAGTGGGTTCCGAGAGCCTGGAAGGGTTTGTTAAAGAGAACCGAGAAAAATTGGCTTGCGATATTATTTTGATCAGTGACACCGGTATGTTGGCCAACGATACGCCGAGCATTACTACCGGGCTTCGCGGTTTGAGCTACGTAGAGGTCGAGGTCACGGGACCCAATCGCGATTTGCACTCGGGTTTGTACGGAGGGGCGGTCGCCAACCCGATCAACATTTTGTCGCAGATGATCGCCTCCTTGCAGGACGAAAACAACCACATCACCATTCCTGGATTTTACGACAAAGTGATTGAGCTGAGTGCGGATGAGCGGGCCGATATGGCGCGAGCACCCTTTAACCTAGAGGACTACAAGGCCTCTTTGGACCTCAGCGATGTCCACGGAGAAGAGGGCTATGTCACCATGGAACGCAACAGCATCCGCCCGACCTTGGATGTGAACGGTATTTGGGGCGGCTATACGGGTGAGGGAGCCAAGACGGTCATCGCCAGTAAAGCCTACGCCAAGATTTCCATGCGTCTGGTTCCCGATCAAGATCCACACGAAATCACGGAGTTGTTTACCAAGCATTTCGAGAGCATCGCGCCGGGAAGTGTGAAAGTAAAAGTAACCCCACACCATGGCGGACATCCGTATGTTGCACCTACGGATACTCCGGGATACCTCGCCGCGAGCAAGGCTATGGAAGCCACCTTTGGCAAAACACCGGTACCCGTGCGCAGTGGTGGAAGTATTCCGATTGTGAGCTTGTTTGAAAAGGAATTGGGCAGCAAAAGCATCCTCTTCGGCTTCGGTCTGGACAGCGATGCCATCCACTCACCCAATGAGCACTTCGGGCTATTCAACTACTACAAGGGAATCGAAACCATTCCGTTATTCTACAAGAACTACACAGAAGCCCTGTCTTAATCGATCGCGATTGGAGGCATTTCAAAGGCCTCTGTTGGCAATTGACAAGCGCCTTCCTCGCAGAGGTATACCAAGGAGGTTCCTTCTTGGAAACGCAATTTGTGCAGAGGCAAATCTGAATCGCCTGTGGCGCCCGTCGTCAAGGCGTTGGGCAGGTAATTCTGATCCAGTTGTTTACGAAGCTCTTGGGCCTGCGGCCCGATAAGCACCACTTCGTAATATGGACCCAGCTCGTTCAGATACAGCGACAACCAATTGCTGTAGCCCTCGGCATATCGCCCCATTTGAGGCTCCACGGCTCGAAGCATGGTCCGCGCGGTATCGCGATAAGCCTTGCGTTCGAAATGGAAACTCAAGCGATACAGCTGATGAGCTATGACCGAATTCGACGCCGGAATGACGTTGTCTGCCGTCTCCATAGACCGAGCGACCAGCTCTTCGCCGCTGTTTGAAGTGTAGAAGAACATGCCGCGTTCATCCGAGTAGAAATGGTCGAAACAATAGAGCGTCCATTGATGTGCCTGTTGCAGATAGGCCTCGTCGAAGGTACATTCATACAGATCTAGGTATGCTTTGATCGACAGCGCATAGTCGTCCAAAAATCCATCAATGGTGCTTTTTCCTTGTTTGTAGGTGTGCCACAGCCCACCGACTTCTGTGCCTTGTTGCTTCAGGATCCAATCCGCGGTCGTGCGCGCCTGCTGGAGGTAGTCTTCGCGATCAAAGGTCCGGTAGGCCGCGACCAGCCCACTGACGGTCATGGCATTCCACGCGGTGAGGGATTTGTCGTCCAATCCGGGGCGTTCGCGCTTCTCGCGGGCCTTGAGTAGTGCGGGGAGTACATCGCGCCGTAGGCGCTCGTATTCCGGCTTATCCTCCGTGCGGTGAAGGATGTACTTGCCCTCCCATTTTTCACTCGGCCTGATGTGGTAGCATTCGGCAAACAGCTCCCAGTCGGCTTCGGGCACGTGCTCGCGCAATTCTTCCTCTGTCCAGACGTAGAAAGCACCCTCCTCCCCTTCGCTATCGGCATCTAAGGCGCTGTAAAAGCTACCGCTCTCGGCGTCGTACATCTCGCGCATCAGCCACTCGATGCTCTGGTGTACCGCCTCAGCGTAAAGCGGATCGGGTTGATCCCTATAGGCCTGGCTATAGAGTTCAAGGAGCTGTCCGTTGTCGTAGAGCATTTTCTCAAAATGCGGGATCTTCCATTCCACGTCTGTTGCGTATCGAGCCCATCCTCCTCCGGCTTGATCGTAGATCCCGCTCAAGACCATTTTTCGGAGGGTGCGGTGTGCGTGATCTCGGACTTCTGAATCGCCAAACTGCACACCGTAGCGTAACAGAAATTCCTGGTTCGTGGGCATGGGGAATTTAGGAGCCCGGTTGGGTCCGCCGCGCTCAGTGTCAAAGCGCTCTTTCCAGTCGGCCATGAGTTCTTGGACGGTACTGGCCTTGGGGGCCAGAGGGTCTGTTGGACGCTCAATCAATTCCATCATCTGAACCCCTTCGGTCAACCGCGCCGCGTATTCTTCCGCCTTGGCCGGATCTTGATCCCACAACGCGGCCACTTGCGTCAGGGCGTTGACCCATTGATCCTTGGGGAAGTAAGTCCCACCCCAAATCGGCCGTCCATCCGGCAACGCCACACAATTCAACGGCCACCCACCTCGCTTGGTCATGAGCTGAACAGCGTTCATATAAATCTGATCCACGTCGGGGCGCTCTTCGCGGTCGACCTTGATGCAGATGTAGTTGTCGTTCATCACCGCCGCCACGGCCGTGTCTTCAAAGCTCTCGTGCTCCATGACATGGCACCAGTGGCACGAACTGTATCCTATAGAAATGAGCAGGAGTTTATTCTCCGCCTTGGCTTTCTCCAAGGTCTCTGTGGTCCAGGGGTGCCAATCTACCGGATTGTGTGCGTGTTGCAACAAGTAGGGTGAAGATTCCTCAATGAGGGCATTGGTGAAGTCGTGTTGCTCTTTCGTGCTCATGCAGGATAGGGTTAGCGTCAGAAGAATTAAGGCCGAAAAACGCTGGAGGTTCATGACTGGAAGATACGACATGAAAGGGCTCGGAAATCGGGAGCAAACGGTCCCTTAAATCAACTTCTTGGGAATCCCGGCTACGAAATCTTTGAGGTAGAATGGCTCAAAGTAGGCCACATCCTCAAAGGTCTGTTCGGTGAAGGCCGACTCGCCCAAGGCCACCATGTCACGGGCACTGGGGAAGGTCTGGATAATATCGGGCCGTAGGCCCTGAAGCACCTCTTCTAGCTTTTCTGCACCATCTCCAACCAGCACCAGACGTCCGCTACCGGCAAAGCTACTCTCGTCAACAACCACGGCTTCTATTGGCCCTTGGGCTTCTTTTTTGGCATTAAAGGACTGGGCGTAGACTTCCATGCGCCGCGCGTCAATGACCGTGACGATTCGGTCATCACCTTCCGCTTGGACATCAGGATGATGCGCCAGGACTTCATTGGTCGTTACCGAAATAAGGGGCAATTGAGCCGCGTAGCACAGCCCTTTGGCAGCAGATACGCCAATACGGAGCCCCGTATAGCTTCCCGGGCCTTTGCTCACGCAAACAGCATCCAGATCCGATACCTGGAGCTTATTGCGTTCTAGAATTCGTTCGATAAAGGGGTGCAAATTCTCCGCGTGACTATAGCCTTCCGTGGCTTGCTCTTCAAGGTCGAGCAATGCTCCGTTGTCCCCGAGGGCCACGGAGCAGTTACGCGTGGCGGTCTCCAAATGGAGCAGCAGGCCCATTACTTTTCGACGTCGTCGTTGTTCAGCAAGTCCTGTGAAACGGTACGATATGGCCCTATAATCACCTCTGAGCTATCACTCACGCCGCTGGTCACCTCGATGTAGGTATCATCCTGCACTCCGGTTTCCACGGACTGAACCATAGCCTTTCCGTCCACGTACAAGAAAATCACTTCAAAGCGCTCGTCACTTTCGTTGAATCGGTTGCTGATTCGGGTCGCTTCGCTGGAGGTATCGGCCCGTGTCGTCACCGCTTGAATCGGAACGGTCAAGATGTCCTCAGCTACTTCCGTAATGATGTCCACTGTAGCGGTCATCCCAGGACGAAATGGGCTCTTCCCATTCTTTTCCAAGTGAGCATAGCTATCTCTCAAAATCCGAATCTTCACTTCGAAGTTGGTCACCTGATCCGCACTCAATCCTTGAAGGTCGGCAGAGCTGGCAATTTCCGTGACTACTCCTTTGAATTCCTGATCCAAATAAGCATCGACTTCTACGTCTACGGAATCACCGAGATCAACGCGAACGATATCCGTCTCGTTCACATTCACTACAACCTCCATATTGTTCAAGTTGGCAATGCGCATCAACTCGGTTCCCTGCATTTGGTTGGTCCCCACAACGCGCTCCCCAAGTTCAACGTACAGTGCGGAAATGGTTCCAGAGTCCGGTGCATAAATCGTAGTTCGACCCAGGTTGTCTCGGGCCTCCTTAACCGATGCTTCGCCATTTTTAACCATGGCTTCGGCCGATTCGACATTCAGCTTGGCCACTTCATAGGCGCGGACAATCTGGTCCCAATTCGCCGTAGAAATAACCCCTTGATCGTGAAGTGGCTTGTTTCGGTTGTAGTTATTCTCTGCTTCAACCAATTGAGCTTTGGCCGAACTCAAGTTCGCCTTGCTCTGATTCAACGAAGCCTCGGAACGATCAACGGCCGCCTCGATCAAGTCAGGATTTATTTGCACCAGAAGGGCTCCTTTACTGACCTGCTGTCCTTCAACAACAGGTAAAGCCACAATTTCCCCAGAAACTTCCGGAGCTAGTTTGACTTCCTTCTCGGGCTGAATCTTTCCACTGGCACTGACCGTCTCGATAATCGTTCGACGCACAGCGTAGTCAGTTTCTACCGACGTTGCGTTGGAGCCTCCGAACCAGCCTTGTTTTTTGCCGATGACGCCGAAGATCAATAGGACGACGACGGCGATGATGATGTAGCGAACCGTTTTGCTCATGGTTTAGCGCAATTGCATTGTTCCGTAATAGAAATCTAGTACTCGGTACTTAAAAATGTAATCGTATTTCGCTCTCAACAAAGAGCTTTCCGACTGGGTAAGGTTGTTTTTGGCCACGTTGTAGTCCACGACATTCACCACACCAACGTTGTAGCGTTCTTCTGTGTACTTGAAGGCCTCGCGATTGCTTTTCACCGCACGTTCCGAAGCGTTATACGCCTCCAAAGCGGCCACCGCGTCGGCATGCGACTGCTGAATGCGCTGGAGCAATTGGTTTTTGACGGTCTCACGACTATTCACCGCACGCAAGTAGTTCAAATGAGAGCGATTTACATTGGTCTTGTTTTGACGTCGATTCAGAATGGGAATATTCAAGTTCACCCCTACTCCAGCATTCCAGTTTTCACTCAACTGATCGCCATAGGTATTCGGCTCTCCAGTAAAGGGATCAGTCCTCAATCGGTTCGTCCAAAACGTTGAAAAGTTTCCCGACAAGGAAATGGAAGGAACATACCCGGATTGAGCAATCTTCTCATCGAGCTGTGCGCTTTCCACACGCGCTTCTGCTGCCGGAAGATCTGGCTGCGTATTCAAAGCGGTCTGATAGATTTCGTAGGCCGTGAAGTTCAACAAAACCGGATCCGGCATCACCACTTCAGGGGTCTCAATGTCAAAGCCGGTGTAGTCATCCAACTGTAGGCGCTGAGCCAGCTGAAGCAAGGTCAGATTAACGTTGTTTCGTGCGACGACTACATTCTGGAGTTCCTGAGCCAACTGGGCCTCAATTTCAAACAACTCACCTTGAGGGCTTGAACCCGCATCCACCAACTTAGAGGTACGATCCACCTGCTGTTGGGTAATAGCGGCCTGCTCTTCGGCAACCCTCAGCTGCTCTTTTCCCAGGAGCACATTTACGTAGTCCAGTGCAACCGCTAAAGCCAAGTCATTCTTGGCCTTTTCCAAGTCCAATTGCGAGGCATTGTAATTGATTTCGCCCTGTTTAGTCTGATTGTGAATTTGACCACCTTGGAAAACCGGTACATTGGTACCGATGAAATAGCTGTTCTGCCCTGTAAATTCCGTGGTGTTGATGTTGGTCACCGGGTTCGTGTTCAAACCCCAACCTCCATTGTAACTCACACCGGCATTCAAGTTGGGATACCAGGCTTGCTTGTTTTGTAGATAATTTTCTTGGTCAATAGCCGTCTGGATGGTTTGCGAACGGACCGTCAAGTTATTGTCGATCGCGTATGCAACGCACTGTTCCAGCGACCATACCGAGTTTTCCGGTTCGGTCTGCGCCTGCGTTCCGAAACCGAAAGCCGCCACGGCGGCGATTAGGAGAAGTTTCGATTTCATGTGTTGTGTGTGTTTCTGCTTAAACAAATATAGATTTTTTCCCTTATGGCGCGGGATTTGTGCCTACGGCACGATGTTTCCTTTGCCCTGTTAACTCCAAATTCGACGAACCAATTTCACTCCGTTCGGGTTTTATCCTTAGAACGCGTAAATTTGTCGCATGAAACGCATCGCCCTCCTTTTGGCCATTGTACTCGTCGCCCTCCCCTTTGGAGCAGACGCGCAGTGCAGTATGTGTAAAGCCGTAGTCGAAAGCGACCTCGAAGGAGGCGGCACCACCGCGGCTGGCCTTAATTCAGGTATTCTGTACCTGATGATGTTCCCATATTTACTCATCGGGACGATGGCCTTTTTCTACTACCTCTACAAAAAACGTCTCTCCGCTCAGGAACTGGAAGACTAAATTTGGAGTTTTTCACATAAACGCCCTGATTGTGAAAAACTTAACATGCCACAAGCAACGATTTCTTAACATTAGCGTTATCTTAGTAACAGTCATGGACTAACTTAACTTTTGTGCTATGTCAATTGCAATTACACTTCCACTTTCGGAAGGATTGCATCCCGATACAGTTAAGTCGATTACCAAGAAACTGCTACTTATTTTTGAACGTCGCCCTATGCGGGCTATCATGATTGCGAAATCGTGGGGCTGGAAGAGTACCGTTCAAATATTACAGCAGCGCTGGGATCAACGATAACACTTTTCGGCTGCGGTCCAAACGAAACTTCCCCCGCCTATGCGGGGGTTTTTTTGTGCCCTAACTTATCCTTTTTCATCCCTTGGAGCCCGGGTCCGTTATAGCCCTATAACTGCTCGTTCTGCATAAACCTGAAATAAAAAAGCCCCCGGACTTTCATCCAGGGGCCTTCTCCTCTCACATTCGGTAAAGAATTACCGCTGTATGATCCAGCGATGAGCTTTGATCTCTTCGCCTGATTGTAGGACAACTTGGTACATACCTGTCGCCAGTTGCTGTCCATTAATCTCAAAGTAGTGACGAGCTACAGGATTCAAGAATCCGCGGTGTACTTCCATGACGCGCACGCCTTGCATATTGTACACCTCAATGACCACTTCACGTCCTTCTGTCATCTCTACTGTAAAGTTACTTACACCTGAAGAAGGGTTAGGATACAAGTTCGTTTCGAACATCTCCTGCTCTCCTTCTTCTGTGAACTCAATAGCTGGGGTTCCTTCTTTCGAAGCCACAACAGTAGGACAAGAATTATCACAATTCGTATCCCAGTTCCAAATAGTGTGCTTATAGCCTTTGACCTTGCGGGCAATGAAGAACCCTGTCATTGTCGTAGGATTACTTGCCTTACTTCTCACTTTAAGATCCTCTTTACTGTAGATACTTCCATTAAACGTTACACCACGGTCTATTTCAACCTTATCCTCTGTAAAGACAACCACCTTATATCCATCAGGGTTGAACGTAACATTCTTCTCTACCTCGAATTCCTCGACACGCAAGTAGGTGCAACTGGCGAACTTCACTGTTGCTCCATCTTCAATTTCGAGCTCGTCGATAGACACGTCAGACTGGGTAAAGATGACTGTGGCGTTATCCTCCACCTCTATTTCATCATATTTAGTACCATTCAATGTGACCGTAGTACCTGGGTGCACGGTAACATCACTTCCTCCGCAATTGGCATATAAGAATGTAGGGAGTGTAACATTCGGTTGGCCAATAATCTGATTCGATACTGTGGCATTTTGATGTACTTGAATGACGTCGGCCATGACAAATGTATTCGGTCCTGCTACCGTTGTGTTCTTATAAATCTTGGCTTTTCTGTTATTCCCCAAGACTCCAACACCTCCGTTCACAACCAAATTGTTATCATGCAGCTTAACTTCTTTATTTGCTAAGATTGTATATGAAGAAAGCAGGTCTTCACCAGTATAGGTTACTGGGATGCTTGCTACACTAGTACAACCGAACTGGTTTGTTACCGTGACTGAATATGTTCCTGATGCGAATACCTCAGTCACATCAGAAGTCCCTCCGTTCGACCAAGCATAGGCTACAGCAGTTGGTGCGTCAGCAGTCAATACAATAGCTCCTCCTTGGCAGTATTCTCCAAGTTCGCTCTGTGCAACGCTCACACTTGGAAGTGGATGAACAGTAACATCAAAACTCATCGAAACCGAATTCCCTGAAGGATCTACTGCGGTATACTCTACCGTTGTTACTCCTAATGGGAATACCGACCCATTTGTATACGGCATTCCTTGAGTCTGAGTGGTTGTAGCACTACAGTTATCTGTTCCAACAGGAACAGGATAGTTCACAACGTCACCATCACACACAAAGATATCCGCCGGCACGGTCAATGATGGAGCGATATTGTCCTCCACCGTAACCGTGGACGTGCAGGTACTCACATTGCCATTATTATCCGTCACAGTAAGAGTCACTGTATTCGGTCCAACATTTGCACAGCCGAAGCTTGAGTTGTCGATCGCAATGCTCGCAACACCACAGGCGTCACTTGAGCCATTGTCGACGTCTTGAGCCGTGATGCTCGCTGCTCCACCCGCATCCAACTGGATGGTCAGTCTTGGCGCTCGCTACCGGCGCTACGTTGTCTTCAACCGTTACCGTAGAGGTACAGGTGCTCACGTTGCCGTTCACATCCGTTACCGTCAAGGTCACCGTGTTCATTCCAACATTTGCACAGCCGAAGCTTGAGTTGTCGATCGCAATACTCGCAACACCACAGGCGTCACTCGATCCGTTATCCACATCTTGAGCCGTGATGCTCGCTGCTCCATTCGCATCCAACTGGATGGTCAAGTCTTGGCAGCTCGCTACTGGCGCTACGTTGTCTTCTACCGTTACCGTAGAGGTACAGGTGCTCACGTTGCCGTTCACATCCGTTACCGTCAAGGTCACCGTGTTCATTCCAACATTTGCACAGCCGAAGCTTGAGTTGTCGATCGCAATGCTCGCAACACCACAGGCGTCACTTGAGCCATTGTCGACGTCTTGAGCCGTGATGCTCGCTGCTCCACCCGCATCCAACTGGATGGTCAAGTCTTGGCAACTCGCTACTGGCGCTACGTTGTCTTCTACCGTTACCGTAGAGGTACAGGTGCTCACGTTGCCGTTCACATCCGTTACCGTCAAGGTCACCGTGTTCATTCCAACATTTGCACAGCCGAAGCTTGAGTTGTCGATCGCAATGCTCGCAACACCACAGGCGTCGCTTGAGCCATTGTCGACGTCTTGAGCCGCGTGATGCTCGCTGCTCCACCCGCATCCAACTGGATGGTCAAGTCTTGGCAGCTCGCTACCGGCGCTACGTTGTCTTCAACCGTTACCGTAGAGGTACAGGTGCTCACGTTGCCGTTCACATCCGTTACCGTCAAGGTCACCGTGTTCATTCCAACATTTGCACAGCCGAAGCTTGAGTTGTCGATCGCAATGCTCGCAACACCACAGGCGTCACTTGAGCCATTGTCGACGTCTTGAGCCGTGATGCTCGCTGCTCCACCCGCATCCAACTGGATGGTCAAGTCTTGGCAGCTCGCTACCGGCGCTACGTTGTCTTCAACCGTTACCGTAGAGGTACAGGTGCTCACGTTGCCGTTCATCCGTTACCGTCAAGGTCACCGTGTTCATTCCAACATTTGCACAGCCGAAGCTTGAGTTGTCGATCGCAATACTCGCAACACCACAGGCGTCACTCGATCCGTTATCCACATCTTGAGCCGTGATGCTCGCTGCTCCATTCGCATCCAACTGGATGGTCAAGTCTTGGCAGCTCGCTACTGGCGCTACGTTGTCTTCTACCGTTACCGTAGAGGTACAGGTGCTCACGTTGCCGTTCACATCCGTTACCGTCAAGGTCACCGTGTTCATTCCAACATTTGCACAGCCGAAGCTTGAGTTGTCGATCGCAATGCTCGCAACACCACAGGCGTCACTTGAGCCATTGTCGACGTCTTGAGCCGTGATGCTCGCTGCTCCACCCGCATCCAACTGGATGGTCAAGTCTTGGCAGCTCGCTACTGGCGCTACGTTGTCTTCTACCGTTACCGTAGAGGTACAGGTGCTCACGTTGCCGCTACCATCAGTTACAGTTAGGACAACCGTATTAGCACCGATATGACTGCAATCGAAGGCGTTTTGATCAATGCTTAAGCTAGCAATGGAGCAGTTATCCGTGCTTCCACCATCAACATCGCCGGCTGTAATGCTGGCCGCACCGTTAGCATCGAGCTGAACCACGATGTCTTGGCATACAGCAATTGGTGGGGTCTGGTCCACTACAACAACGTCGAAAGAAATTGTTGAGGAGTTCCCATTTGCGTCATTTGCCGTAGCTGTTACCGTGGTTGTTCCTAGAGGATAAGTCTGTCCCGAGAAGTGACTCTGAGAAAGAGTTACCCCTGGACAGTTATCGCTCGGCACCAACGGAGCCCAGAATGCTTGGGCATCGCACGAGTTGGCATCCGTAGGTACGGTAATGGTGCCTGGATTACCGGTAATTAGAGGAGCCTGATCGTCGATCACCGTTACGTTGAACGTACAGGACACTCCATTGCCACCTGCGTCCGAGACAAGTATCGTTACTGGCGTAGTTCCTACTGGGAACAATCCAATCGTGTTCCCTACAATCGTCGCACCTGGGGCCATACTCATCACCAAAACAGAAGTTGGGCAATTGTCTGAAATCGTCGGTAAAGTCCAACCTACTAAGCCCGAGCAGTCACCAGTCACGGCACTAACCGTAATGTCTGCAGGACAGTTGGTCAAAACAGGGGCAATATTGTCTTCGACGGTCACAGTAGCTGTGCACGTACTGACATTTCCATTGTTATCCACTACCGATAGGGTCACTGTATTGGCGCCCAAGTCATCGCAATCAAAGCTTGTGTTGTCAACTGAAAGGCTTGCGATTCCGCATGCGTCTGAACTTCCTCCGTCAACATCTGTGGCAGTAATACTCGCCGAACCACTCGCGTCTAAGGAAATGGTTATGTCCTGGCAAATCGCGACCGGTGCTACATTGTCTTCAACTGTTACCGTTGCAGAACATGTACTGACATTTCCGTTCACATCGGTAACCGTTAAGGTCACTGTATTGGCTCCGATATTCGAGCAATCAAAACTGCTTGGGGAAACCGAAACAGCAGCAACGCCACAGTTGTCAGTGCTTCCACCATCAACATCACCCCCGGATATGGTAGCTTGTCCACTGGCATCCAACTGAATGGTGACGTCCTGGCAAATAGCAATAGGTGTTAAGTCATCGACTACCGTTACAGTAACACTAGTACTCGCGCTATTTCCTGTCGATCCATCCTGTGTATAAACTCGTGCAGCACCGCAGCATCCGAAATTGAGTGGGTTCATAACGAAGTCTACATACGAGTCTCCATTTACATCGGCAGCAGTCATATTCCAAATCTGAGGCATCCCGACAAGTGCTTCCTCAACACCTGTGAAGTTTCCAGATCCGTCGTTGCTCCAAATGGTCACTCCGACATTATAATTGCGATCAAACACAACTAGGTCATCATAACCATCAGCATTGACATCAGCGATGTCATGCCAGGCTGTGTAAATCTGATTTCCAAAGGCTGAGTTCGTACCCGTAATACCCTGAACGGTAAAGTTTCCGGAACCGTCGTTGACATACAACTTAGCCGGTTGCGTGGCATCCGTACTGGCATAAACAAAGTCTATGTCTCCATCTCCATCGAAGTCAGTGAGCTTCTCAATGAATCCATATGCAGACGGACTACCTGGAATAATCGCATTCTGAGTAAATACACCCGTACCGTCATTTACGTAGAGGTTTACAACGTATCCGAAGCTTATAACGTCCTGATCACCGTCGCCATCGAAATCAGCGGCAAAAGCCCCCATTTCGAAGTACTTATTAAACGTCTGCGTACTCGGAGCTGTATAGTCAAAAGCTCCCGTTCCATCATTGAAAATGAATGCCGACAAATTCGCCGAGGTATAATAATTAGCGTGGTAAACGTCAATATCCCCGTCTCCGTCAAAATCAGCTAATGCATCTTCTCCAAAGAAGGCTACGTTAGTAGAAGGCGACATGTTGTGGTCATCATAGAATTGGAAAGTTCCATTATTGTTGAGGTAGGTCTTTCCTCCAGCGGAAATATCTAAGTCCCCATCACCATCCAAATCGGCAACTCCTCCAATGTTACCACCAAAGGAAGCATAGGTCTGTGAGGTAAACCCTCCAGATCCGTTGGCTACATGTACCTGATAGGCAGAAACCAAATCACTCAGGCCGTCTTGGTTGATGTCCACGGACAAGAAGTCTGTGCCTTGGCCAGAACCCAAAGCAGTGTATTGGGACGAAACATCTGTAAATGTTCCAGCTGGTCCGCCTGCTCCGTCTACCGCAGTTAAAGTGACCGTATTAGGTCCAACATCACCACAATCAAAGTCCGAAATATCAATGGTCAAATCGTCTATTCCACAATTATCGGAACTTCCATTATCCACATCAGCCGGCGTAATACTTGCCACACCATTAGCATCCAAGGAAATAGAGATATTCTGACCAACTACTATAGGTGCAGTATTATCGCTTACCGCTACCTGGACCACAGCCGTACTAGAATTTCCATTCGAATCCGTAACCGTGATACTTACATTAGCACCATCTAAATCTGTACAATCAAATGACGTCTTTGAAGCAGAGAAAGTGAAGGCTCCACAATTATCTGAAGTGCCGTTATCAAATTGACTCGCAGTAACGCTGGCCTGTCCTTGAGCATCAAGCGTTACAGAGAGGTTTTGGACCGATACGCTAGGTGGAGTGACATCTTGTACAGTAACTGTAGCTGTCGTCGTCGATGAATTCCCGTTGACATCCGCTACGGTTAGTGTCACCGAATTAGCGCCAATATTAGCACAGGTAAAACTACTTGGACTTACGTTAAGGCTCGCTACCCCACAATCGTCTGAAGAACCAGCGTCAACTTGAGCCGCAGTGATGCTCGCGTTTCCATTGGCATCTAACTGAATCGTCACACCTTGCGCTACCGCTACTGGAGCTACCGCGTCATTCAAATTGAAGGTGATTTGCCCGTTCGTGGAAGAATTTACAGAGCAGTCTCCTGCTTGTCCTCCGTACTCTACTACGTATCCCGCAATGGCAGAACCAATAGCATTGGGATAATCATTCCATTGACCGTTGGTCAAGAAATGAGCTACATCCTCACCAAATTGGAAGGGAGGCCCTGTGGTAAAGTCATTGGGTTCTCCAGAAGCCCAGTTGTTGTATGCTCCATTCTGAGCACCCAAACCGGCAATGTAGAAGAGATCTCCGGCCTCTGGGCCTGTTACCCATCGCCACTCCCCTTCTACTTGAGAGTCATTTGCGCCAATCCAACCCTGGGCCCCTGGCAGCTTAGAAGCTGCAAAGGCATTCTCAGCCGCACTGGTGATGGTCACCAAATATCCTTGTTGACCATTATACGTCATTTGTTCTGCCGCTGCTTTCGCCGCTGCCCAAGTGATGCTTGGAGCAGGAACGAACTCGTAGAAGTGTCCGTTTCCAGAGAATACAACGGTACCATCGTCACGCTTAACGATATAGGATGCCGTAGCAGAGTGATTGGTATTGATTCCTGGTGTATACGTCCAAGTTCCATTTCCATTATCCACGATGCTTCCGCTCGATGGGTTCCCTACAAAATCAACCTTAAGCGTTTGGTTGTATGGATCGTTGTCATTACCCAAAAGTTGAGCCTCTGTAATGGTAATGGGTCCGCAATTCGTTAAGTCAAATACATCGGCGCCAGCTACAATGGGCTGAACGTCAAGAACCGTAACAGTCACTGTTTGCTGAGTAACGTTTCCGTTGACATCTGTAACGGTCACGACTACACTGTTTCCACCGACTTCATTACAATCAAATGAAAGTTGTGAAGCAGATTCACTCGCTACGCCGCAATTATCTGCACTGCTCAGGAGAATATCCGTAAGTAAAATACTTCCGCTCCCTGTTTGATCCAATTGTACTGTGGCATTCTGAACACTCATGCTCGGAGGAGTATTATCCTGAACATTCACTGTTGCTGAACAGCTTGAGCTCTCACCGCTTGGATCTGTAACCGTCAAGGTTACCGTGTGAACGCCTACACCAAATGGCCCATTTGGAGAAACCGACATGCTTAATGCATCGCCATCTGGGTCTGAAGACCCTCCGTCAACATCTTGAGGAGTTACAAAGACTTGACAGTTCGCGTCAACACTGAGGTTTGCAGTAGCACAAACGGCTACTGGAGGCTGGTTACATACCTGATTGGCATCGCCTACCGTTACGGTTGCCACTGCCGTTGCGGTATTGCCCGCAGCGTCAGCTACCTCTAAGGTAACGGGGAAGCTCTGTCCTAAATCCGCACAGCTGAACGATGTTTGTCCACTTGTGATGTTCATACTAACCACCGCGCAGTTATCCGTGCTTCCGCCATCGACATCAGCAGCTGATACAGTAGCTGATTGATTTCCGTCTAGATTAACGGTGATGTTTTGTGCAATCGCCTGCGGCGCGATGTTGTCCTCGACCGTCACATTAGCCTGGCAAATTGTTGAATTCCCTGCAGCATCAGTAGCTGTAATAGTTACACCCGTTGAGGAAACTGGGTTAATCGGTGTCGTAAAGTACCGTGTTTCAGATCCCGAAGTATTAAAGGTTCCTCCCCAAATCAGGTCGCATGGCCCTAATGGAAGAGTCGAAGTTCCCCAAATTGGACTTGATCCGTTGACTGATATGAATAACGGTGTACCATAATTATTCCACCCGTTCAATCCCACTTGCCAATCAGTGGTGTTTGTTCCAATCGTTTGGCTTCCATTGGCAAATTCAAAAGCTCCAGACACCTGGAAGGTTCCGCCAAAGAACTCAGGTCCACCTTGGTCGTACGCTTGAACGTGTAGGTAGTACTGCTGACCTGGAGTAAGGTTGGCTGGGTTCAAGGTAAAAGCGGTTGGCCAGCTATTCCCTTGGGAAATGAGCGTCCCAGCCACATTGTCATCTGTGCTGATGTAGGCAAAAAAGCCATTATCCGCAGAAAGTGTTCCGGTCAATACTCCGGCATTCGCAGGATTTGAGACAGTCCCAGAACAATCAAAACTCGTTTGACTGATGGTTACCGTTGGTGTTGAACAGTTGTCCTGAACTACGGAAACAACATCGGTCTGCTGAAGTGTAGCTTGTCCATTTGCATCCAATTGGATTGTGGCGTCTTGACATACTAAGGTAGGACCCGCAATATCTTGTACCGTCACAGTGGATGAACAGGTCGAAACTCCGCCATTATTGTCCGAAACGGTAACAACTACGCTTGTAACTCCCAATCCGTAAGGGGGTGCTGGACTGAGTGAGTACGTCAGAGGGTCACCATCTGGATCCGTGCTGTTTCCTGCAAAATCAGCTCCTGTAGGATTCGCTTGACAATTGGCATCTGCCGGCAAGAGTAAGTCCACACAATTAGCTACAGGTGGTTGGTTACAATTAAGGTTGGCATCACCTACGGTAACGACAGCCTGCGCGGTTGATTGGTTACTATTGACATCCGTTACGAGTAAGGTCACTGGGTTTGCACCTAGATCAGAACAACTGTACTCTAGTTGAGGAACGGGGCCTCCAAAACCAAGTTCAAATGATATATCCCCCCATGAGCAGCACCCTGAGCTTATGTCATAATCCCAAATAAACTGCCCTCCTGAATAGGTGTTTGTCCAAGAGTAATGAATGTCGGTGTAGCCCTCAATGATGAAGGTGTACTGTTGACCCGCCGTGACAGCCAATGGGGTACTCAAAGTTATTTCGCTCCAAATCGTTCCTCCTGCACTATTTACGAGGTTTACTCCTGATTCTGTGTAGAGTGGAGTACCTATAGATCCAAGTGTTCCGCTTCCGTTACCGCCCGCGTAGAAGTGTACATTCCTATTGGTGTAAGCGGCATTTACCTTAATTCTAACGGAGGTCAAGAAACCCGTCGTAGTTGCTGTAAAAGACTGTCCATGGCCAACATCATTGTTATTGGTAATGGGGCTTGGGTCATGCGAGATACTTGAAATCCCTCCAGGTAGTTCAAAGCCAAGTGACGCTACGCCACAATCATCAGCAGACCCATTGTCGACCTGAGAGGCCAAGACCGTCGCAATGCCGGAAGGGTCTATTTGTACAGTAACGTTCTGAGCACTTGCCGTTGGCGGTACGTTATCATTCAAATTGAAGGTAATTTCACCATTCGTTGTTGAGTTCAGATTACAATCCCCTGGCAATCCACCATATTCAATAATGTATCCCAAGATCTGGGCACCGGCATTGTTGGGGAAATCGTTCCAAAGGCCCGAATTCCGGAAGTGCGCTACATCTTCACCCGTACTGAAGTCATTGGGCTCATTCGGCTCCCAGTTCGTGTAAGCTCCATTGACCGCTTGACCGGTATTCTGATTATAAAAGAAGGTTCCAGCCTCTGGACCTGTAACCCATCTCCACTCTCCCTCAACTTGAGAGTCATTGGCACCAATCCAAGCTTGTCCAGCTAATTTGGAAACGGCAAAAGCATTTTCAGCTGCACTAGTAATGGTTACCAAATATCCTTGTTGGCCGTTGTATGATCTTGTACCAGCATCGGCAAGGGCTTGCGACCAAGTAACTCCAGGCCAGCTAATGAATTCATAGAAGTGACCGTTATCCGCAAAGACTACTGTACCGTCATCCCTTTTTACAATGTAGGAGGCTGTCGCTGAATGATTGGTATTGCTTCCTGGAGTATAAGTCCAAGTCCCATTGTTGTTATCGACAATGGTTCCAGAACTCGGGTTTCCAACAAAGTCAATTTTTAAGTTTTGGTTGTACGGATCAGTATCGTTGGACAATAGGTCCGCCGCAGAGAACGTGAAAGGACCACAGTTCGTCAGATTGAATGAATCTGCTCCAGCATTGATAGTGTCAACATCGTTGACGGTCACCGTCACATTTTGCTGCGCTACGTTTCCATTTACATCGGTGACCGTAACCACCACGGTATTGACGCCTACATCATTGCAATCGAAATCCAGCTTATTTGCGGAAGCTGACGCAACACCGCAATTATCCGCGGTACTGACAAGGATATCCGAAAGCACAATACTCCCATCTCCATTCACATCGAGATCAACCGTTGCCGGTTGCGTCACCATGGTTGGGTTGTCCAAGTCTTGCACCGTGATGGTAGTAGAGCAGGAAGACGATTCTCCGGACTGATTGGTCACCGTAATTGTGACTAAGTGCGTTCCCAAGCCAACGACCGGAGGACTCGAAGAATAAGTTAGACCGATATTTGATCCAGTATTTGGATCATATGACCCATTTGCCACTTGAACAGCGTCCACCGTGTACTGACAATTAGCTCCTACACCGAAAATAAGACCGGAAGAACAAACAGCAACCGGACCAGGAACCGAGGTTACTCTAATATTATCAACAAAACTCCCTGAGGCATCAGACCCATTAGAAAACTGAGAAAGTCTAAACGTAACTGGCCCGGCGCTAAAAACTCCAAAATCGACTGAAGAAACTTGTGCAAAAGAAGTCGAAGTAAAGGTCGCAGTTCCGATGACCTGACCACCATCTAAGACTTCAGCAACAACCGCTTCCGAACCAGGAGGGTTGTTATTTAAAAGATGCCTGAAGCTAAAAGTATATTGTCCTGCAGATAAGAACTGGGTTCTCTCTATGGTAGCATCGGAATTACCAGCAAGATCAATTGAATTACTTCCAAAAATAAAGCCTCCAACGTCAACCGAACCGGCAGTTACAGTAAAGGAGTTGATAGATTGTCCCGCGAAATAAACACCACCGGCAAGTCCACTGAAATCCTCCAGAAAGATATTCATCGGAGGAAGCAAAGGATTAAAAGCACCGGAGGGGCCTTCATCTAAATTTGGTGATGGACCAAATTCTTTGGCTCCATACGCTACAGAGTTGTTCGCAGAAAGGGTAGTCGTGCTCAAAAAAGTAAAGAGCCCAAAAAAGACCACCAACAAACGGGTAGAAGAGTAATTTAGTTTCATAAGATGGGAGGTTAGAGGGTGTGTGTGAGAGATTTAGGTTGTAGCGGGGATTAGGAGTCCCCATTTGGGTTAAAAAAGAAATCCGGAATAGCGCAACTCTGTCCACAAACGACGCTGAGGCCGTTTGTGGTCCTTGACCGGGGCAATAGGAAACCCGTAGAATTCTTTCATCAGAGTTGTTAGGTTTAGTGAACACAAGAACTCCAAGAAGCGTGGCGGCTCCTCGAAATTCAGCTCAAATGGAAGAAGGGAATGGCAAGCGGGTGGATGCTCGTTGTTTCACGACCATAGCCTTCAACCGCTACCGAAATTATATGCCAATGGCCTTCCTAAAAAAGGAATGTTGTAAACCGCACAAATTTTGTTGTGAATGGAATTAGATGCCGGAAAGGGCATCAATCACCTCATCTCGGTGGCTCCGAGAAAGAGGGATGACTTCATCACCTATGCGAACCTCATTAGAAGAATATCCCGTAACTGCTTTAGTATTAATAGCATAGGACCGGTGAGTCTGGATGAAATGCTCATCTTCGATGCGTTGAAGAAGTTCCTTAAGGGAACTTCGCTTCAACCATACCTTATCGCGTGTGTACAGCTCCACGTATATGTTTTCCGCTTTCATGTAGCGAATATCCTGCAGGGGGATGCGGGCGTGTGCATTTCCTTTTCGGACCGATACTCCGCGCTCAATTCCACTCGAAGCACGCATCATGGTCATCTCAATGGCCACGTATAGGTCTTGTTCTGTGAATGGTTTAACCACATATGCTCCAGGGCGCACCTTTTTAGCCGCTTCCACGGTACTCATATCTGAATAGCTGGTCACAAAGAAAAACGGGACCCCACTCTCGCTCAATTGTTCGCCGAGTTTGATGCCCTCGGATCCGAGTTTGAGGTTTATATCGAGAATGGCGAGGTCACATTCGCATTGGTTTAGGCCCTCACGGGCCGATGCTAAAGTATGCGCCATACCCACCACTTCATGGCCCATATCTTCGACCATGGCAGCTACCGTTTCGGCAACAATACGTTCGTCATCTACAATGAATACTCTATGCTTCATCATCCACCTCTTGAAACACGATACTAAAATCGGAAAATCCGCTAAAATAACCGTAGCTAAAGCTCGCACCCATTTCCTCAACCAGGATATTGACCAGTCTTAACCCCAAGGACCTCGAATTCTTCCAGTCATATCCCTCGGGCATACCGGGGCCATTGTCTTGCACGGACAAAATCCAACCGTCCTTTCCAATTAGCTTCCCGATAATTCTTAGTTCGCCTGTATCCGTATCGTTAAAAGCATACTTAAAAGAATTGGTGACCAATTCATTCACTACCATAGCTAATGACATGGCTTTCTCGATATCCAGTTCAATCTCCGCACAGTCTATGGACCAACTCACCCCTTCTGCCTTTTGGGCAAAGGAGCTCAGCAGGTTGGGCAAAAGCTCTTCCAAATACCCAGATAGCTTCACTTGTACCTCCTCATCGCGCTCATAGAGTCCTTGGTGAATGAGGGACATGGACTGAATTCGGCCCCTCGCCTCTCCGAGCGCTTTTTTCGCTTCGTCCGATTCGAGGTTCCTACTTTGTAGATATAGCAAGCCTGATAGAGTGGTCAGGTTATTTTTGACGCGGTGGTGCAATTCTCGGTAGAGGTGATTCTTCTGTTCCAAGGTCATCTCGAGCTTGCGGTTAGTAGATTCAATGACCGCTTGTTGATCGCGCAGCATGATATTGGCCAGACGCGATCGTCGATAAAACAGGAATAGGCTACTCAGAATGATGATCAGGCTCATGGACAAAAGTATGAGCAGCCGTTTTCGGTTGGACTCCATCTCAAGTCGCTCTTCCGCTACCAGCATAGCGTTTTCTGCCCGCAATAGGTCGTTTCGGGCAGATTCAGCACCGACTTTTGCCATGGTCTCCGCAATTTGCTCATCAATTTGCTGCTCAAGAAGGTCACAGTACAATTCGTGATAAGCCCAGTAGGTTTCTGTAGATTCCTTGTATTGACCTTGATCATAGTACACCTGAGCTTTTAGCTTAAAAACATCCGCTTGAGGAATGGGCCATTGATAGCGAATGGCGTCCATTTCCATCGCTTCGATTTCAGCCAAGGCAAGGTCAAAGCGCCCAGTACCTGAATAAAGACGAGCGATTTGGAAACGGACCTGTGCTAAATCACGCCAATGTCCCAAATCGGTTCGAATTTTCTTAGCCCTTTGGTAATAGGGCATGGGGTTCTCTCCGTCCCAATTGTGATTGATATAGCCCAAGTCAACCAATGCGGTGGCCTCATGCCAGGGAACGTTGTTTTCTCTGCACAACTGAATACACTCAACTAAATGACCGGTAGCTGCATCTATGGAATCATAGGCGGCCTCGATGAAAAGCGCGGATTTTCGATGGAGGAACCGAGCCCTTAAACTCGGTGAAATCGAAGGATCCGAAGACATGGCATTGAGTCGATCTAAATAGACAAAGGCCTCTTCGTACACGCCACTTGAGCGGCAGTGTTCCAGCATGTCTACGTATACCCTGAAGACCCCCTCTTTGTCCTTTAAGGCCTCGTAGGTAACCAACGCCGAGTCAAACATATGGACGGCATTAAGGTTATCCCCGCGAAGGCGGTGGACACGACCACGAAGGAGGTAGTAACGCCCTTGTCGTGCGCCTTTCATCGGCCCGTGAAGGGCCAAAGAATCTAGCCAGTATTCCGAAAGCCGAAAATCCCCGATTAAAAAGTTCGCCAGTGATTTGAAGTAGTAGTCTTCAGGACTAGAAATGACTTCATTCAACGTTTCGATTTCGGGTGTAAAATGAGTTTGTACGAAGCGCTGCTCAAAGGCGTCATCCTGAGCAAACCCAGCAGTAAAGATCAACAATGCAAATGCCAAAAGTCTAAGCCTCATCTTCCTCTCCTTCAAATACAATACTGAATCGGGCACGTTGGTCTAAATAGGTGTAACTAAATTGAGCGCCCATTTCTTCAACGAGAATTTTAACCAAGCGCAGGCCTAAGGATTTGGAGCTGTTCCAATCGTAGCCCGCGGGCATACCCGGACCATTGTCTTGGACACTTACCATCCATCCCGGATGAAGCTTCTTTCCCGTGACTCGAAGCTCTCCATTTATCACATCTTTAAAGGCATATTTAAATGAATTGGTCACAAGCTCATTGACAATCATAGCGAGGGACATCGCCTTTTCAATTTCGAGCTCAATATCATCGCAGTCTATGGACCAATCCACGCCTTGAGATTCGCTTGAAAAAGAACTCAACAAATTCGGGAGGAGCTCTTCTAGGTAGGTCGATAACTTGACTTGCACCTCATCGTCCCGCTGATACAGTCCTTGGTGGATCAAGGACATGGATTGGATTCTGCCCCGAGCCTCGGAAAGCGCTTTCTTGGCCTCCTCGCTATCCAAATTTCGGCTCTGCATATACAGCAAGCCCGAAAGCGTGGTCAAGTTGTTCTTGACGCGGTGGTGTAGTTCTCGATACAGGTGATTTTTCTGATCCAGGGTCATTTCTAGTTTCCTGTTCGTGGACTCGATGACCTCTTGCTGGCTCCGCAGCATGGTATTGGCTTGACGGGATCGCTGATAGAATACGTAGAGGCTTCCTAAAATGATGGCTAAGCTTACGGTCAGCAGTAAGAAAAGCTGACGACGGTTGGATTCCGCTTCTAGTTTTTCCTGTGTAGTGAGCATAGCGTTTTCGGTGCGAAGAAGGTCGTTCCGAGTAGTCTGAGCTCCAATCTTCGCCATCATCTCGGCTACCTGATCGTCGATTCGATCGGCCAAAATGTGGGTGTAGCGATCGTGATACACCCGATAGGCCTCAAGTGCCTCATTCGGGTTTCCTTGTTTCTGATATACTTCGGACCGAATTCGCCAAACATCTGCTTCTGGTACCTTCCATCCATAACTCACTGCATCGCGCAATACGACTTCCAACTTATCTAGGGCTTCTTGATACCGACCCTCATCCGAATAGGCCCGTGCGATATTGAAGCGAACTTGGGAAAGATCTCTTCGGTAGCCAAGCTCAGACCAAATCGCTTCTGCCCGCTCATAATAGGTCAGTGAGCCGGGCGCTTTTCGGTAATGCAGGGTATACCCATAGTCTTGAGCAGCGGTAGCCTCATGCCAAGGAAGGTCGTGCACTTGGCAATAGGCCATGCACTTTTGCAGTAGCCCCGGAATGATATCGGTTGAGTCAATAGCCTCAATCAAGTAGGCTGCCTTGCGGTGCATGTATCGAGCCAGCAAATCCGGTGGGATTCGAGAGTTATTGGCCAGTTTGTTCAGTTGGTCTTTGTAGACCTCCCCTTCTTCAAACATGATTAAGGCTCGGCAGTGCTCCAATAAGTCTACATATACACGGAAGATGTCTGCGTCGCTCTGATTTCGCTGGCTGACGATGAGCGCGGAGTCAAACATGGTTACGGCACCTAGGTTGTCGCCAACTAAACGATTCACCCGACCGCGAAGCAGGTAATATCTACTGATGTGCTCGTCGGACATCGGCCCGTGGAGGGCCACAGAATCCAGCCATTGATTGGAACGAGAAAAATCTCCCTGGAGGAAATAGGCCAGCGAACGGAAGTAGCTGTCGTTGGGGTCACTCAAGGGTTCCATTCCCGTCTCCCCTGTCGGATTCAAGTGGGTTTGACGGACTCGCTGATCAAAAGAATCTGCCCGTTGCGCATAAGTGAGCGCTGCCGAGGCCAGCATGCAAATGAGCAGTCGAAGTTTCATCACGCTCAAGATAAAAAAAAGCCCCCGCCAAAAAGCGAGGGCTCCAAAACCATTGCGGGTTTCGTTCACATAGCGCGAATTATCTAGTAATCACCAATCGGCGTTGCTCGACCGCATTCGCGTGCTCCAATACTACGGTGTAGTTACCGGCGGACCATTGTCCAACTTCTATGACGTGATCTTGGGCAAATGGTTCAGCTTCAGCTTCATAAATCAGCTGACCGAGTGCGTTGATCACGCGAATCGTGACTTGATCTGCCCCATTGATGGTCCAATCCAAGGTCACATGATCGCTGGTTGGGTTCGGATACAAGCGGACTTCTTTAAATCCGCCTTCATCCAAGCCAATGGTGCAATCCACTACATCCATACGCCAGCTACCGCTGGTCTCGCAGCCCGTCGCGGCGTCAATAAAGGTGTAGTAGTAGGTATGCGTACCCAAGCCTGCAGCAGCAGGGTCCAGTATGTTGTTCGTCACCCCAGGACCGGTAATGGTCAAGGTTCCATTCGGGTTCAATGGGAATGGTGCTGGATTATCGGTCAAACATACCGAAGATGGAATTTGACCCAAGTCAACGCTGTCTTGCGGCTGAAGGATATCGACAAAGACGGAGTCTGTAGCCACACATCCCTGACCATTGGTCACCTGCACTGAGTACCATCCGGACTGGGTAATGTTGTAGTAAGGAAGGCCTGAGCCATCCTGCCACACATAGTTCCACTTATTGCCCGTCGGTGACCACAGCTGAACAAAGCCACATCCGACCGTATCCGGCCCTAAGTCAATGGTAAAGGAACTTTCTACGGTAATATCAAAGGTTCCCGTAACCACATTTCCACTGGCATCCACAGCCTCATAGCACTGCGTTGTAGTCCCTACCGGATAGGTACTACCGCTGTTCTGACCACAAGTCTGAATGATGGTCACGCCCGGACAGTTGTCCGTAGCTGTTGGGTATGGGAAATTCACGATAGCCGAGCAGTCCATAGAATCTGCTTGAACCGTGATGTCAGAAGGTACCGTCAAGACCGGAGCCTCGTTGTCTTCAACCGTGATCACGAAGTTCTCTGTGACACAGTTTCCAGCCAAATCGCAAACCTCATAAACAACCGAATGAGTTCCGATTCCTACGAAGTCTCCCGACGCTGGACCACTGATCAGAGTAAAGATCAGATCTGCGGCCGCGGTACAATTGTCAATACCTTGAACCGGACCGTAAACCACTGTTGCCCCACATTGACCTGGGTCATTACTCACCGTAAAGTCAGCAGGCAAATTAGGTACGGGTGCTTCTAAGTCATTGACGGTCACGTCGAATGAACAGGTATCCGTATTTCCAAAGCTATCTTCCGCAACCCAGGTGATGGTGGTTGTACCCACTGGGAATAGATCCCCATCCATAAGGCCAGTGCCATCGGCACGATAGAGCGAGTCGCTTCCTTGGCCACCAACAAAGGTTGGCATCGGAATCATGGCGATTACTGCACCGCATTGTCCTGGATCATTAGGAAGAACCATATCATTTGGACAGCTTAACTGTGGAGGATTCGCATCGATCACGGTCACGGTATACGTACAGCTGTCTTGCAGACCATTCACGTCCGTAGCGGTATAACCGTAGGTATAGACACCGGGCTGCAATGGTCCAGGTGCTGGCGCCGTGGTCAAATCGACGGACTGAATTCCACAGTTATCCGTAGCATTTGCTCCTGGTGGAGTGTATGAAGCCCCGGAACTGTTGGTCGCGTAGATCGTATCATTCGCAGGACAGCTCACTACTGGCGGTTCAACATCAACAACCGTAATAGTCACCGTCATCGATACGGTATTACCCGATGCATCTTCATAGGTGTAATCCACTGTATGAACGCCAACAGACAAGGTGTCTCCCGGCATAATGCTCGGAGTACCCACCAATTGAGCATCGCAATTGTCGTCGACCATTGGCATGCTGAAGTTGGCCACGCCTGCGCAAGCTCCCGTGTATGAATCAAAGCTGAACTGATCACTTCCCGTGAGGGTTGGTGCGATGGTATCAAGGACCGTTACATTAGCCATACACTGCGCCGTATTTCCGGCCTCATCAGTTACCGTCAAGGTCGCTTGCTGTACGCCTATATCGGCGCAGAAGAAACTATCCGGCTGGGCTATAGTCGTCACTGGACCACAGGCATCAAAACTACCACCGTCAATCATTCCAGGAGCCAAATATGCCCAGCCTTGATCGTTCAAGTACAGCGTTACGTCCTGACATACTGCTGTAGGCGGAGTCAACTCGGTTACATTGACGTAAACCGTTGCCTGAGCACATTGAGTTGGCGACCAGCTGTCACATACTTCATATACCAGAGAATCTACCCCTACAAAACAAGCCGTCGGTGTGTAGGTAATGGTTCCGTCTGGGTTAACCACAACCGTTCCTGAATCAGGAGGAGTGACAATAGTGACGCTGGTGCTATCCAAGTAACCTTCAGGGTCATCATCATTCGGTAGAATGGAGATGACTACAGAAGCTGTATCCGTCGTACTCACCGTATCATTGACTGCTACCGGAGGCTGGTTATCTGGGTAACACGCTGGTGTTGCCGATGGATAAGCCACCGTATACATTGGAGAAGTCGGGTTGACTTCGAACTGCACTTGAATTGGCCTTAGGTTCGCGGCTGGATAATTAACGATACCGTTTGGCAATGCCTCGTATCCCGGCCACAATGAGCTACCCATTAAGGGTTGATTCTGAAGTGTATCCACGGCTACCCCAAAGGCATCGTAAATGTACACCGAGGTCGTCGTATTCGGCAATCCAAGCAAGGTTGCATCCCATTGGAAATACGGTACGTCCATATCACAATAGCTATCCACCACCGCACTAAGACTTGGATCCACCGTAATGTATACCCAAGCAGTATCGGTGCCTCCACTCTCATTCACAATGACGTATTGTAAGCTATCGGTTCCGCTAAAGGAACTGTCCGGAGTATACACCAATTCATTTCCGTTCCAATAAGAACTTCCATTGCTCGGTGGTGTCAATTCTTGAATCACCGTGATCACCTCGTTGTTCGGATCGCTGTCGTTATTGACAACAACAATGCTGACCGAATCCCCAGGTGTCGTACTCATAGTATCATTGACCGCAACAGGCGGATCAATTGGAATGATGTTCGGGTAGATGTATACTATGGCATATGCCGTATCACACTCTACAGGTGATGGAATTCCGAAATCACATACTTGGTAGATGATGGAATCCCATCCACTGAAGTTTGGATCAGGCGTATAGTTCAACCAACCTGTATTCGGATCAACCGTCACACTACCGTTATTCGGGAAATCCACAATGGTCACAGAGGTTGAATCCAAAGGATAACCTTCAGGATCGTAATCGTTCACCAAGACATTGATTGGAACAGAAGTATTCAGTCCAGTGGCCGCGTAATTCACGACGGCTACTGGTGGCTGGTTGGCCGGAACATCTTCTACCGTTACGTAGACCCAGGCCGTATCACATAGGCCGTCATTATCACAGACTTGATAGAGCAAGCTATCGGTTCCAACAAATCCTGGTGCCGGCGTGTAAATGGCCTCCCCGGTACTTGAAGAAACCGCCACTGAACCATTCGATGGCTGTTGTAGGACAGAAATCGTGGCTGGCACGATGATACCATCCGGGTCACTATCGTTTCCGGTAAGGTGAATGGTCACCGGTGTATCGATATTGGTCGTGGCCGTATCGTTTATGGCAACCGGCGGCAAATTCACATCTGGAATATTCGGACTTCCTTGTACCGTGACATATACCCAAGCGGTATCACACGCACTTGGCAATGGAGATCCATCATCACAAACTACATACTGAAGGCTGTCTACACCGGTAAAGGTTCCGTTTGGTGTGTAGGCAATAACGCCAGAGCCAGGATCCACGAAGTAACTACCCGCTGTTGGATCGGTAATGACCATTAGCGTAGAGTTGTCAATATTTCCATCGACATCGTAGTCGTTATTGACCACGGGTACGCCCACAATCTGCCCAGGATTGGTAAACGTTGTGTCGTTGACCGCTACTGGGGGATCATTTTCTGGTATGACGTCAATGTACACCCAAGCCGTATCGCACTGGCTCGGTGTCGGAGCTGGTGGATCGGTACAAATCACATATTGCAAGCTATCCGGGCCATCGAAGTTCGGATCTGGAATGTAGGTGATGCTTCCGTTGAGCGTATCCACGACAACAGTTCCACCAGTTGGGGGCATGAGAATGGCAACACTGGTCGAATCCAAGTGTCCATTAGGGTCCGTATCGTTATTCGGAATATCGATGACCACAGGGGTGTCCTCAGGTGTTGAAGCCGTGTCATTCACCGCATCTGGTGGTAGCATAATGGAAACACCATTCACGTCTACCAATACGTAGACGGTAGCGGTATCACACAAGGCTGGCACCGTATCCTCACAAACCGTGTACACATAAGTATCCAGACCACTAAACCCTGGATCCGGCGTGTACGTATGTAAGCCGGTCGTGTAATCAATCGTCACCATACCATTGGCAGGCGGCGTATTAATGACCATTGAATTGGTGTCGAGGTCATTGTCGACGTCGTAATCATTGCTCAAAACATCAATGTCAACAGGCGTATTGGGCGGTGTTCCCGTGTAATCATCAACAGCCACCGGCGGGTCGTTTACGGGGAATACAAAGAAAACATATACCCAAGCCGTATCGCACAGCGGCACAGCATTCTGGTCGCAGATCACATATTGCAACGAGTCTGGTCCAAAGAAGTTAGGCCCAGGTGTGTAGATGACCTCACCGGTCACAGGATCCACCGTTGCTGTACCTTCCCAAGGGCCTTGGATGATGGCTACAGATGTGCTGTCAAAGAAAGCTCCATCAGGAATATCAGTAGCAATTACGTCAATAGTAACTGGTGTATCCTCATTCACTCCAACCGTATCATTCACAGCAATTGGATTGCTAAACGGAATGGCCTGACAAGTTGCACTCGCTGGCGGATAAGGAATGTTGATCGTATCTGTAGGATTAACCGAAACAATCAAATTAGCCGCTGGTGCAGTCGCTCCAAAACCATCGTTTGCCGGCAACCACTGGCCATTGATTAATTCCCAACCTGGCCAGTCAACACAGTTTCCGTTATTGTCCAATACAACGCCTGCCCATGGTACAATACCCGTGTATGGTAAACCGCTATCCACCTGAACGATTACATCCAAACTATCCATCCAGTACAGGGTAATGGTTGGAGGTGGAGGGAAGTTGACCACTTGGACCGAGTACGTTACATATGGAACGTTATCCGCACAGAAACTGTCTGCATAGAGAATAACAAACTCTCGTTCTTCAACCGTGACCACGGCTATTGCCGTATCGCATAATGCTGGATTTCCTTGATCGCAAATGAGGTAGGTGATGGTATCGACACCTACAAAGCCACTATCGGCCACATAGGTCAAAACACCTGTATTTGGATCAAGGCTATAGACTCCATTGTTCGGTCCGTCTAGAACAGTCACTGAAGTCAAATCCAACGGATTAGATGTTCCGAAGTCATTCGCAGGAAGGTCGATATCCACTGGTGTACTCCAGCTTGTTGTAGCCGTATCCATATTGGCTACTGGACCTGTCGGGCCTTCAACATCAATATACACCCACGCTGTATCACACAACGTCGGATTGCCGTTGTCACAAATGCTGTATTGCAAGCTATCCGTTCCCGCAAAACCGACTCCTGGCGTGTAGGTAATTTCACCCGTAATCGGATCAACTGTTGCTGAACCATTATCTGGACTATTCGTAATCACCACGGTCGTTTCATCCACTGCTCCATCAGGATCGGAATCGTTGGACGGAGCATCAATTGTGACAGGTGATCCCTGAGGAGTCGAAGCCGAATCATTGACGGCAACCGGAGGCATGTTAGGCGCATCCGTTACGTCAATCATTACCCAAGCTGTACTGCAAAGGCTAGGTGTGTTCTGATCGCAAATCTGGTACTCAAGACTATCAAGCCCGGTAAAACCAGGATTTGGTGTGTAGGTCAATTCTCCGGTAGCTGGATCATAAGAAGCAGTACCGTTCATTGGCGCTGTAAGCTCCACGTAAGTCGCAGAATCCAGCGGTGCACTTCCGGGTATGTCGTTAGCAAGTACACTAATGTCAACAGGCATGCCGACTGTAGTCATCGCATTATCCAAAGTGGCCGTAGGACCCGTAGGAGGAGCCGCAGCACACGCTGGGGTAGCTGGTGGGTAACTCACAAACAGGGTATCCGTTGGATTCACCGTGAAGAGAATCGTCGCAACAGGACGAGTATCCTCGAATCCATCACTCGTTTGTACCCATGTTCCGTTGGTATACACCCAGCCTGGCCAGTCCGTTGGATTGCCGTTCGCGTCAACCACCATACCCGGCCACAACAAAGTATCCTGCATAGGCTGATCAACATAAGAAGCAATGGTACCGCCTTGTGCATCGACAAAGGTGACCGTCACCAATCCCGGACTAGCAAAATTGTCCGCTGAGACGTCCCAATACAAATACGCCACATCGCTAATACAAGCAGAGCCCGTATTCACGGTAATGGTCCGAGGTTCCACGGTAATGTACACCTCGGCCTCATCACAGAGGATGGGCATACCAGTATCACAAACCTGGTAGGTCAATGTATCCGTTCCCGTCCAATCCAAATCCGGAATATAGGTAATCTCCCCTGTCACCGGATCAACACTTGCTGTTCCGTTCGAGGGTTGATCAGTAATGGTCACCGACGTCGGGTCTATGTTGTTTTCTGGATCCGTATCGTTGACCAGCACATCCACAGTAACCGGTGTATTGGCACTCGTGGTGTCGTAATCATCTACAGCCATAGGCATATCGTTTCCGGCACCGATGGTGATGTAGATCCACGCGGTATCGCAAAGAGGAACAGCATGGTCGTCACAAATGGAATACTGGAGACTGTCTATTCCAGAGAATCCATTATTCGGAGTGTATTGGAAGAATCCAGTCGTAAAATCATAGAAGAAGTTTCCATTCTGAGGTGCAATGGTCAAAGCGGCACTACCGGGATCAATATTGGCTCCATAGGCCGTATCGTTCAGAAGGATAAAGTTGCTTACCGGTGTATTGATAGGCGTAAACAAGGTGTCATTTACCGCCTGCGGCGGGATAGGCGGAGTCGCCGCACACGCTGGAGTCGCCGGAGGGTACGACACCACAATGGTATCTGATGGGTTCACTGCGAAGACCACGCTTGCTGTGGGGCGAAGGTCTTGGAAACCGTCATCTGCCATCATCCACTGGCCATTCTGGAAAATCCATCCGGGCCAATCAATAGGATTGCCATTGGCATCCACAACCATTCCCGGATAGAGTATGGTATCCGTCATAGGCATATCCGTATACACAACCGCTGGGTTTCCATTGTTGTCCAAGAAGGTGATGGTTACCAATCCCGGGCTAGGGAAATTATCGGCGACAACCTCCCAGGCCAAATAGGCCACGTCGCTTTCGCAGTAGCTTGTGGAGTTAATGGTCAAGGTTCTGGGCTCCACCGTAATGACCACTTCTGCAGTATCACAATAGATCGGAATCCCTGTATCGCAAACCGCGTAGGTCAAGGTGTCATTGCCTTCAAAGTCAAGGTTTGGTGTGTATGTGATTTCTCCAGTTACGGGGTCGATCACAACCGTTCCATTGCTTGGCCCTGATACAAGCACAACCGAAGTACTGTCTAAGTTACCATTCGGATCACTGTCGTTGTTTAATACATCTACGACTACCGGCGTATTAACGCTCGTGGTTTCCATATCATCTATAGCTACCGGAGGTAAATTGGTAATGATTACGTCAATGTATACCCAAGCGGTGTCAAAGCCTCCTAGACCATCGGTAATTGCGTATTGAAGCGAATCCAATCCGCTAGTACCCGGCGTGCTGATGTACTGAATGTCATTCCCGATTTGCGTGGCCGTACCACTTGTAGGAGGCACCAAAATGGTAAATGTGGAAATTGGATCTCCATCAGGATCGAAGTCATTAGCGAGAACATCAACTAAAGTGGTGTCTCCCGTTGGGAGATTGAGAACCGTATCGTTGACGGCCACTGGATCATCATTGATTCCACCGACAATCACTTCAACAATGGCCGTATCGCATAATGCGGGTAAAGGTGTTCCATCATCACAAACTTGATAAATGAAAGTATCTGTTCCGTTAAAGTTAGGATCCGGAGTGTACGTTACTGCTCCAGTCACTGGATCAACGGAAACCGAACCATTCGAAGGTTGACCGGTAATGGTGACAGTCGTTGGGTCAATATTGCTATCGATGTCGTAGTCATTAACGGTCACTGGAATAGAAATTGGTGTATCCTCTGGCGTCGAAACGGTGAGTCCAACAGCTACTGGTGGATCATTACCATCAATGACCCAAGTCTGCTCGTCAAAACAACCATTCGCATCGGTGACACTTAGCGTATAGGTTCCCGGCGCTAGGTTCATGCGGTTCAAACCTGAACCAGCATCACTCCAGTCCTGGAAATAAGGAGCTACACCTCCGTTAATAGTCGCAGAAATTGTTCCGTTATTCAGACCACTAGTGGCATCTGTATACGTACCTGAGACGTCCAATGCCGCCGCGGGCTGGGTCAGAACAAATGAATTAACATGCGTACAGCCATTGTCATCCGTAACGGTAACTGAATAAGTTCCGGCGGACAGGTTGGACACATCCTGAGTGGCCGCACCTGTGGACCACTGATAGGAGTAATCCAATGCAACAGTTCCTCCACTTGGCGTCAAGTCAATGGCCCCTGTTGATTCTCCAAAACACAAAATATCAGTGGTGATACCGGAAGATGTCAAAGAAGGTGGATCTGTGAGGGTAACCGTGGCATAAGTCATACAACCATTGACATCGGTAATGGTCACTCCATAGGCACCAGAGCTCAAGCCGCTGGCCGTAGCAGTAGTCTGTCCGTCGCTCCATGAATAGCTGTAACCGGTGGTTCCACCAGATACCGTTACCAAGGCCGATCCATCGGCAGCCCCATTACAAGAAAGATCACGTCCGTTGTAGTTGCTGCTCACAGACGCTCCCGCAGTGAGTACTTCCGGTTCCGTTATGGTCAAAGCCCCTTGAACCGTACATCCATTCTCGTCGGTAGCGGTTACCGAATAAGTTCCGGCACCCACGGACATTAAATTTTCCGTGGTCTGACCATTGCTCCAGAGATAGGTAAAGTTTCCAGTTCCACCGGAAACGGTGAATCCAGCCGAAGCATCTGATTCGCCATTGCACGAAATATCTTGACCATTATATCCACTGGTAACGCCAACAGATGCAGTCAATGCGGTTGGATCGCTCAAAGTCACTTGAGCCGTGGACGTACATCCGTTCACGTCATATACAGTTACTCCATATATCCCGGCAGCAACACTCTGCAAAGTCGAATTTGTTTGGCCGTTGCTCCATAGATAGGTGTACGCTCCTGTTCCGCCAGATGCAGTGACCAATGCACTACCATCGCTAGCACCCACACAAGTGATATCAAATCCATTGTAGTCTGAAGAAACACTTGCGCCGCTAGTAATCGCCGTTGGCGCGGTAATCGTCACTCCGGCTGTAGCCTGACAACCATTGTCGTCGTAGACCGATACGTCATAGGATCCCGCAGCAAGACCAGAAATCATCTGTGTCGTAGCCGAATTGCTCCATAGGTATGTGTACCCTCCTGTTCCGCCAGAACCTGTAACACTGGCTTGACCATCGGATGCACCATTGCAACTAACTTGACTTCCATTGTAGCTTGAGGTCACCGAGGCCGAGGCCGAAATTTGAACGGGATCCGAAATGGTAACGCTCGCCGTACCTAAACAACTATTCACGTCGTACACGCTTACGTCGTAGGTTCCAGCACTCAATCCAGATATGGTTTGGGTAGATTCCGAATTACTCCAAAGATAAGTGTACGCTCCTGTTCCCCCCGATGCTGTCACACCTGCTTGACCATCTGAAGCTCCCGCACAGCTGACATCTGCACCGTTGAAGTTAGAAGTTACATCTGCCGAAGCAGTAACCGCCGAAGGAGCGGTAAGACTAACACTTTGAATATTCTGGTAGCCGTTGTTGTCGGTAACCGTGACTTGATGACTTCCAGAGCTCAAACCGGACACATTCGCAGTTGACGTTCCATTCTCCCATAAGTAGGTATACGGAGTCGCTCCTCCTGAAGCGGTGACCGTCGCAGTACCATCGTTTGCCGATGCACACGAAATTTCCGCGCCGTTGTAATTGCTTGTAACGGACGTACCCGCATCAAAATTATTGGGCTCTGTCAAGGTCACGGTTCGTTCCAAGGTACACCCGTTGGCATCCGTAATGGTGACATCATAGGATCCCGCAGACAATCCACTTGGTGACTGAAGGTTAGAACCATTTGACCATTCGTAAGAGTAGGCCGGGGTTCCTCCTGACGCAGTCACGGTGGCGGCACCATCGTTTCCTCCATTTGTGGACACATTGAAGCCGGAATAGTCCGTTGTAGCCGATGCACCTCCTGAGAGGGCCGTTGGCTCCGTGACCGTGAAGCTCTGTTTTAACTCACATCCATTATCATCTGTTACCGTAACCGCATAAACGCCGGCTCCCAAGTTGGAAACATCTTGGTTAGAGCTTGTAAATCCTGGGCCACTCCAGCTATACGCCAGAGTACCAGCACCACCTGAAGCCGTAGCTCCAAGCGTCCCATCAGAAGCCCCATTACAGCTAACCCCTGATCCATTGAAATCGCTTGCATCCGTGGACGTCATGGTCAATGCAGTAGGCTCTGTAACCGTAAAGTTTTGTTTTGTGGAGCAGCTGTTATCGTCTGTTACCGTAACTCTATAGGTTCCGGGTTCTAAGTTGCTGATATCTTGATTCGAACTTGTGTAACCACTTGGTCCTGTCCAAGAATATGCTAAGGCCCCTGTTCCCCCTGACGCCGTGACGCCAATCGCTCCATCGTCTGCGCCATTACAAGTGATTCCAAAGCCATTATTACTGCTTTGATCACTCGAACTAATGGTCACCGACGCTGGCTCTGTAAGGGTGAAATTTTGTTCCGTTGTACAGCTATTTGCGTCCGTAACGGTTACTTTATACGTTCCGGGCTCCAAACTACTTATGTCTTGATTGGTACTTGAATAGCCGCTAGGGCCCGTCCAAGCATAGGTCAGGACTCCCGTACCTCCAGATGCCGTAACCCCTAAAGTGGCGTCATCAGCACCATTACAGCTGATATCTGAGCCATTGTAATCGCTTACGTCCGTAGCAGCGAAGGTTAGAGCTGTTGGCTCGGTTAAGGTATATCCTTGCTTTACCGTACATCCATTGGCATCCGTAATAGTCAATGCGTATACCCCGGCCTCTAAGCCCGTCAGATCCTCGCTACTTGAAGAGAACGAAGAAGGTCCGGTCCATCCATAGGTCAGAGAACCTGTTCCACCAGAAGCAGTAATTGAGATGGTTGCGTCTGAACCACCATTACAGGAAACCGCGGAGCCGTTGTTATCGCTGACCCTTGAATTGTCTAGACTTAAGGATGATGGATCGGTGACCGTTACACCGACAATGACGGTACACCCTCCAGCGTCCGTTACAGTGACTTGGTATTCTCCTGCTCCAAGACCATCCACGTCTTGGTCGGTCGAACCCGTATTCCATTCGTAGCTATATCCTCCTGCTCCACCTGAAGCGGTAACTCCGATGTTGGCATCTGACGCTCCCGCGCAGCTGACATCCGAACCGTTGAAATCAGTATTTACTCCCGAAATGGCCGTAGGACTGGCAGGCTCTCCAATGGTAACGTCGACCAGAGCTTTGGCTCCCACGCCATCAGTCACGGTCACTTGATAATCACCACCGGCCAGACTATTGTTTGGATTGTCCGTAGAGCCACCTGGCCAAGTGTAGGTATATGAACCATCTCCGCCTGAAGCAGAAATTGTAGCACTACCATCCGCGTTGGTACAAGAGCTAGCAGGGGACTGAGCATCTACTCCAGCCTCCAATAAATCTCGTTCGGTGATGGTCACTGACGTTATATCCTTACAGCCGTTTGCATCCGTCACCGTCCCCGTATAGGTTCCCGCGGCTAGCCCCGTTATTTGAAGTTCACTCACTCCACTCGCGGACTCACCGTTCGACCAAACAAAAGTGTATGGAGTAGTTCCCCCCGAGGCTGAAATGGTTGCTGACCCAGTACTTTGTCCATTGATGTCCACATTGACTTGATCGTCACCAGCATTAAGTACATCTGGTTCTGTAAGAGTAAGTCCAGGATTATTGGTACAACCATCGTTGTCCGTAACGGTGAAATTGTACGTTCCGGCTGCTAGGCCAGTAACCAAATATGTATTGCTGTTTGTTGTCGTTGAACCCGAATTCCAGACGATGGTGTACGGTGATGAGCCACCACTCACGGAAACGGTAATGACACCATCGGATTCTCCGTTACAAGAGGGAGGGTCAGAGGCAGTAACTGTGGTTTGGCCAATGCTCGATGAAATAGGAATCGAGTTAAAAGTACTGGACTCAATGTAGGAGTACCACCAGGTGTTGATCGTTTGAGCATCTCCATATGTACCGTTGGTACAACCGGTCCAAGTATGGCAACCGGACCCAGCAATTACGGGCGTACACCCTTGTAGTTCTTCTTCATCTGGATTCTCATTGCTTGGATCCGGAACTTCTGAGTCGTCCCAAAACAAATCGGGTACATTTGATTGTGGACGAACACGCTCTACCTTGTAACCGTCCAAATTACATTCCGTGTCAAACGTCGGAAAGTGCGTCACCCCCGCAATGATATCGACACTCAAGTTCATAGAAACACTTGTACTAACTGTAGCGCCAAGCCCATCTTTACCGTCCCAAACGAAACAATGCCACCCAGCCGCTGGAACATCCTCTTCTAGTAAGACATCAGCCGTACCAGGGGTATATACCCCGTCCGGCCCGTCAAGGTCAAGCAAGATTCTTCCTAGGCCTCCGGCATTATTAAATCGAGCTCGAACGCAATAGTCGCCCAAGCATCCTTCGATGACGGGAGTATCGGTTGATACGGTAGGCATGGTTCCATTCGGAAATACATTGATATCCGGTTCATTCCAAAAGAGTTTGTGCTCTGGCGTTCCAGCATATCCCGTTCTTGATTTACGATCTTCCTCTATATCTCCAGTATTTCCAGTACCTGTAGAATTGGCAAAAGTATTCCAAGCGAAAGGGTTAAAATCATCCCCCCAAAATTTAGTTACGGTACCGTCCGCAGTGTAAATAAAGGTTTCATTCGAGAATGGAGTACCCCAGCCATCATCATTTCGCAAAGTCCAGCTTCGATTCCAGAGTCGACCTTCTTGGATGGTATGTGTGACGGTATTAATAACGGTGAAATCCCAAAGGTTAACGAGCTCTCCAGTAGACCCGAAACCACCGCTCCATGATGTTCCGCTATTGTTGTTGAATTCAATGTAATATTCTCCGGCCTGAGCTGGTGAGAAAACAAAAGCGTCATAGCCAGAAGATTGAGCTGCAGACCCAGTCGGATAATTTGGGCCATTGTCTGCCTCAGATTGCCCATCGATATATCCTGTTCCAGATCCTGGGATAGATTGGCTTGTGCCAGCCGGCCAAACTTTATTTCCCCCACTATCCATAATTCGAACCCACAGATTATCTGATCCATCTTCGTCAAACCCGAAGTATAGAGCCTCATCTGCATTGTCCAACGTAACGTAAATACGTTGTGTAGCATCGGAACCAAAATACGGCCCAAGATTTTGTCCAGCTAAACTACGACCAACCTCTAATTGGATGGTAGGCCCACCATTGGCATTAGCCTCTTTCGACCCCTCGGCATAAACCAAAGGATGAACCAATAGAGAAATAAATAATAAGACGAGTGACTTTTGGAAGGAGCGTATAAGTGCTTTCATACGGGCACGGGTTAGAGTTTAGGGCTCTCCCCACCGTCTGAAACGGCAAATACGTAACCAACGTCATCGACGTTTTACGACGTCAGTTGTTGTTTCATGCCCGTTGCTTTGACCAGCTCTGTCAAATCCAACACGTTCCGTCAGGTGGGACGAACAAGCAACAGAGTGTCATAAATTTTGCCAATTTTACTAAATCCTGTGTATCAGTGACTTAAGTCACACAACCTTCGTCAATATTCTCATAATGAGAATATGATGTGGGATTTTGTAAAAATTCAGAAGCTGTAATACGGCGCCATGAAAAGGTAGACGAGCACACCGGTTACGGATACATAGAACCAGATGGGCCAGGTGATCTTGGCGATGCGGCGATGCTTGTCGAACTCGCCCTTGGTGCCTCGGTAGATGCTGAAGAGTGCCAACGGCACGATGAAGATGGCCAAGAAAATATGAGAGATCAGGATGAAGTAGTACACACTGCGCATTATCCCCTCTCCCCCATAAGGAGTTGGAGGCGTATTGACCTTAGAAAGGACATAGCTGACCAAGAAGAAGGAACTCAGGACGAAGGCCGTCCACATGACTTTCTGATGGGCCTCGCGCTTACCCGATTTTATCAACCACAAACCCAAGGCAAGGAGCACTGAAACGGTACCGTTGATGGTGGCGTGAAAAAGCGGGAAGTTGGCGTCGATGTTGACCAGATCCATGGGGAAGTAGATCAAGACCGCGACGGCTACAGGAATAATGATGGAGAGCGCGATGATGATCGGCACCCAGACCTTGTCGTTCAGATTAGTTGTTGCCATGTTCCATTCGTTTCTTTTCGGCCCGTTTGGTGGCAAGACGGTACTCTGCTAATAACACCTTAATGTCGTCAATAAGTTCATTCACCTCTGCATCTGAGGTGCCATCGTACACCGCTCTTGGATTTCCGCGCTTGTCGATGCCCGAACGAATGTGTCCGTCCTTATCGATCAAGACCAAGTATTCCGAATGCAAAAACCCTCCAGGGGCCAAGTCGTCGACCATGGCGTTGACAAAATATCCTCGAGTGGCCACATCGTAGATGCTGTCGCGCGGGCCGGTCAAAAAGGTCCATTTATCCCAGTTGACCCCGATATCATCACCGTAGGCCTTCAGCACTTCTGAAGTGTCGTGTTCGGGGTCTACGCTGAAGCTGAGCAGGGCGAAGTCGTCGTACTCCTCAAAGCGGCTCTGTAGGCGAAGCATGCTTTGCTGCATGGCCGGGCAGATGGTCGGGCACGAGGTGAAGAAAAAGTCCGCGACGTATACCATCCCGCCGTAGGCGGAAGACTCAAATTCCTCCCCGTCCTGATCAATCAAGGAGAAGTCGGGAATGCTGTGGTAGATGGTGTCCACGACCGGTCGGCCGTCGACTTCAATGGTGTCTACACCCAAACGCGGGCCGATGTAGCTCAAGTGCACAAAGTTGTGCCGTCCCGTTGTCAGGGCAATGTAAAAGGCTGAGGGAAATACGAGGATCGCCAGTAGTATGACGGCCTGCCTGAGCGCTTTGGATTTCATGTAACGTTTCTTTTAGCTGATCACTTGGTAGATGTATCCACCTTCAACTAAAAGAATAAACACCAAATAAGGAATAAGGATCAAAGCGGGCAATGCAATGGCCCATCTCATTCCAGAACGCTCGTATTTGAAGTGCATGAAGTACATCACAATGTAGTACGCCTTCACGAGGGTCAAGATGATAAAGGTCAAGTTCAATAGGCTGGTGCCCATGACGTTCACCATCATCACATCCGGCTTGATGATACCCAAGGCTACCTCAACAGTCGTGACGACCAAAAGCAACCAAAAAACGAACCAAATACGCTTAACAGAAATTCCAGACATAATCTTATCGCTTTGGGCCTACGGCCCGATGAAACTTTTCCTATTAGACCAGGTAGAAGAAGGTGAAGACGAATACCCACACCAAGTCTACAAAGTGCCAGTACAATCCAACTTTTTCAACCATCTCATAGTGGCCGCGCGCCTGATAGGTACCTGCCAAAATGTTGATGAAAATAACAATGTTCAGTACCACACCAGAGAACACGTGAAATCCGTGGAATCCGGTGATAAAGAAGAAGAAGTTCGCGAAGAGCGGCTGACCGTACTCGTTTCGGGTCATGTTGGCTCCCTGTACCACCATCGCTTCTGGGAAGTGCTCCAAGGCCTCTTCCTTACTCATGGTGATCCCTTCTTTTCCGGGTTCTTTCAGGCTGTACTCTCCAGCTGCAAATCCTTCTTGCACTTGAGCAATTTCAAAGTGCTCGTGATGTCCGTGGGCACCGTGATGATCGGGACCGTGAACGACCGTACCTAAACTAATGTGTTCCCCTTCGGCATCCACCACATGCATGATTTCACCTGTAGTCAATTCGATGGCCCCCTTATCTCCGATGATGAAGTGATACCACTCCCAAGCCTGTGAGCCCAAGAAGATGAATCCACCGATGATGGTAGCAAACATCCACATGGCCACTTTCTTCTGGTTCATGTGCTCCCCTTCGTGCACGGCCAATACCATGGTCACAGAAGACATAATCAGAATGAAGGTCATCAAGGCCACATAAAGAAGTGGCTGGTCTCCTTCAACAAATGGGAAGTGGGTAAAAACGTTTTCTGCGATGGGCCAAGTTTCGATGAACTTGAAGCGCATCAGACCGTAAGCGGTCAAAAATCCGGAGAAAGTCAGCGCATCCGACACCAAGAAAAACCACATCATAAGTTTTCCGTAGCTCGCACCAAACGGGCGATTACCTCCGCCCCACACGTTTTCTTCTGCTGCAACCGTTGCCATTAAAAGGGTCTTTAGTTAGGTGGTGCAATAATACGAAGTTTTTGCAAAAAGCCAGTGTTTATCGCACCAGTAGAAGGAAGACAAAAAGGTAGATCCACACCCCGTCCAAGAAGTGCCAGAACTGCCCGCCGATCTCCAATCCAAGTATATTTCCGTTGTCGTATTTTCCTCTAAGGCCATTGACCATCATGTACAGAAGGCTGATGAAGCCAAAAGCCACGTGCACCAAGTGCGCAATAACAATGACGTACAAGAAGCTCCCCGCCGCATTGGACGACTCCCCGGTGAAGTAAATCCCACCGTTGATTAGGGTCTCAAACGCCTCGAACTGCATGTATACGAAGATGCTGCCCAGGATAAAGGTTCCGAGCAAACCGCTCAGCATTTTGTTCCGGTCCTGAGCCTTGGCAGCGCGCGTCGCAAAAATCATGGTCACACTACTCAGGACAATGGCCACCGTACTGATGTACATATCCTGCGGAAGGTCAAAGAGGATCCAATTGCCTTCGGCCCGACGAACGATGTATCCCGAGGTCAACCCCGCAAATACCATGGCCATACTGACCATGCCGATCCACAACATCGGCTTCGCCGCCTTCTTTCTCTGCTCCTTAAGTACTGAATCTACCATATCGCGTCAAGCACATAAATGATCTGAACCACGGGCATATAGATGATGCTCGCGAACATCAATTTCTTTGCCTCCACAACCGATTGGCCTCTAAAAAGGTTCCAGCTTTGCCAGAGGAAAAGTCCGCCTGCCAAAGCCACCGCTACAGCACCTGGTGTGCTTAAAATGAGGCTCCCGGTCAGTCCGGTCGCCGGAATCAGACTAGCAATGACGGTCCAAACGGTGTAGAACACGGCCTGAATGGCGCTGCTGTTGTCCCGCTTACCGCTAGGAAGGAGCACGTAGCCCGCTTTCTTGTAGTCATCGTCCAGAATCCAGGCAATGGCCCAGAAGTGAGGGAATTGCCAGAAAAACTGCATCGCGAAGAGCATGCCCGGCTCAATATCAAAGTCGTTGTTGGCGGCCACCCAGCCCAACATGAATGGAATGGCTCCTGGAATGGCCCCGATGAACACTGCGAGTGGCGTCACGCCCTTAAGTGGGGTGTATACGGCCGTATAAATGAAGAGGCTCAATGCCCCGAACATGGCCGACAGCGGATTGATCCAGTACAGCAAACCGAGACCTACAAGTCCCATAACGGTCGCGGCGATCAAGGCCTGGAGAACCGATAATCGTCCCGCAGGGACAGGGCGGTCTTTGGTCCGATCCATCAATGCATCCTGATTGCGCTCAATCACCTGGTTAAAAGCGTTCGAAGAACCCACAACCAAGAAGCCACCCAAAAGAAGTAGGGTGAACATGAAGCCATCGAAGGCCGGCATCCCGATCAGGTAACCTGCTCCGGCACTAAACACAACGCTTGTGGCCAAGCGCGGCTTCGCCAAAGCGACGTAATCCTTGAAGCTCGATGTCTGTGTAGCAGTGATTTCTTGGGCCTCCTTCATAAGTGCGTGCAAAGATAACACTTGCGGACTTAAAAGGGGTCAGTAGTCGTAGTAGTAATTTGCAAACAAGGTCCGAAGGCCAAAATACCAGTACGTAAAGGACTCGTCCGTCACTTCTGAATTGGCATTACGAATCATGACGCCCGTTTCAATCTGCAAGTTCGTCGCCGGATTCACCACCCACGCGGCCTGAAGATCCGTAAAGAAGACCTCGGTCCGAACACCTTGGCCAATTTCATTGCCGTATTCCTGCTCGCGCTCGTCATAGCTGATGAGCGGATTGGCGCCCCAATTCGAACCAAGGGTATCGCGCCCTTGAACCAGGTAATTGAACTGAGCCTTGAAGCGCCATCGGTCTTTGTTGTAACGGAAAATGGCCACACCTTCCCTCAGGTTTCCACCTGCCGGATGCGCATTGCTGTAGTTGTAGTGGGTGAAACTCGTGAAGGTACTCCGATGGCTGTACATGTAGGGGCGGATCTGGTTGTACTCCAGCTGCGCATGGAGGCCCTCAATGCCCAAATTATATCCCTTCACACCCAATTGCCAAGCAAACTTGTTGGCCCACCAGCCGTCGCCCGAAAGGATCTCACTAAACTTGAGTTCATCTAAGGAGAATTGCCCATAAAAGGTGAAATGGTCATTCAAGGAATACCTGAGGTTGGTCCCTAACATAGCATTTCCTCCTCCCGAATTGACTGCGTACTCCGCCGCCCTCAGGAAAATAATGGGATTCAGCATTTCGGGTTCCATTCTCCCTACTCCACTGCTATCGCCTGCCCAAACAATGGTCTCAAAAAGGCTCCACTCCCACTTCGGCGCAAAATTCCAACTCAGATAGTGAGCGCTCACATACTTTCTGAAATAGCTATTCTGACTGGGCGGAGTCCAGTTTATATCGCGTTGAACGGTCCAAAGATTCACATACTGGAACTGGCCCACATTGGTGCGAATTTCAAAGAACGGCGAGTTCATCGCGTTATCGCTCCAAATCAATGAGCGGTAGCCGTCTCCAATAAAGTGCTTATCTGTTCCCCCTCGAAGAGTAAAAAACTTGTTCAGTCGCCACATTATCGTACCGCGCCCCCAATACCAGGAAAGAGCACCATTCGGGTCATTTTGGGGTACCACGCGACCGGGAACCGCATTTAATAATCGTACCCGCGCGTCAACGTAATCCGGGAATCGCTCAAATCCAAAGTACAGGCCGGTTTGAAACCAAACATTCTTCCCGATCCGCCCTTCTGCGCTAAACCCGTAGGTATCCGTAAACGGAAAACGAGAATTATTCGAAAATCCAGAACGAAAATCAACCACCGGGTCAATCGTAATATGATAATCCTCGGTGTTCTGATCGACTAAGTGCTCTTCAAATAGCTTGCGATAGAGCCAGTTTCTTTGACTCTGAGCCTGCGGCTCGATGCGGCACTTCCCCTCGTCAATCAACGGCAGAAAGGAGCTGTGCTCCACCCCTCCTTCGGCCTGCGCACTATACACCAAATCGGCATTCAAGGGCACGGTAGGGTATTGAGCTACCAACGAATACGGCAAGATGGATATAAAGAATACCGCAACTGGGTAGAGACTTCTCCTATATAAGCTCATTTGAAACTGGCATGTAAATGCCCGAGGGAAATAGATGCCAAAATTAATCGCATGTAATACCACAGGACTAATTTAGCTTTAATGACTTACTTGGTCATCTTCCTTTTCTTTCTTTACATCCGTTTGCAACAGCTGGGAAATTTTAATCGAACCATCTTTCCGTTCAATCATAAACGGAATCAAGGATAGGAGAATGCCAAAGGATAACAGCATTATCAAATGAGTATGTATCCCGTTATGATTGAAATAAAGCGAAAAGCCAATGACAATTAAGCTAAACATATACACCATAATGGATGACTGGGTATGAGATAAACCAAGTGACAATAGTCTGTGATGAATATGGTTCTTATCCGCTTCAAATGGGCTTTTCTTATTGAGTATTCGCACTATGAAAACACGTAAAGTATCCATTAAAGGAAAAAACAGAACAGAGATTGCAATCACAGGAGCATTCCTAACAATGATTTGACTTTCTGATGATTGATTCAACTGAATAAACTTAACGGCAAGAAACGCCAAGAGGTATCCGACTATCATCGATCCAGTATCTCCCATAAAAATCTTTTGTCGCCTCGAAAAGTTGAACCAAAGGAAGCTCAGGAGGCTGCCGATAAGCGCACTTGAAAGAAGAACATAGTCCGTATCTCCATCCAGATAAAAATACGTGCCAAAAAAAACAGTACCTATTAAGGCTATACCCCCGGCCAGTCCATCTATTCCATCAATCAAGTTAAAAGCGTTGATGATGAGAACAGACACAAAAACAGTGAAAGCTACACTCACCAAATATGGTAGCTCATGAATGCCTAAGAGGCCCTGAAATTTTTCAATCCTAACATCACACAGTACTGTCAATACTACCGCGCAAATAATCTGCGTGGTAAACTTAGTAATCGGCGCAAGGACTAATATATCATCTTTTATGCCTGTAAAGAAGAGTATAATAAGCGCCCCTAGCATTACAAATAATTCATTAGACCCCTGAAAACTTGCGAAAATGCAAAGAGCGATTGAGAGTCCGAAGAAAATTCCGACACCGCCTAAGGTCGGTACTTTATTAGAATGGGAACTTCTTTCACCGGGCACATCCATAAGGTGTTTTATCCTTGCAACCCGAATAATTACTGGAATCGACATTGCCGTCAAGCTAAGGGCTAGTAGACCGCTAATGATAGCAACAGCGTGAGAAGATAAAAGGCTCGTCCACCACATACAATAGAATATTAAGGAGACAGCGCGCTTACAAAGATATAAGATTAATTATTCTATGAGGAAAAAGGTCAATTCCAATCCTCAGATTTCATTGTCTTTCTCAACCCTTCTTCTAAGGAGAAAGGCGCTACAAATCCTGAACCATGAGCTTTCTCCGCATTAAAAACAGTAGTGGCGCAAAATTTTCGGATTCGTACAGCACTTATGGGGAACTCTTTTCTTGTTATCCTACTCAATAGGTCAACACTATAACCGAGGACAACTCCAATCACATACGGGATTCTAATTTTAGGCACTTTGATATTCATCGCTGCCTCGACGGCTATAACGAGTTCATTCATGCTAAGATCAGGCTTATCTACGTAGTTGTAAATGTTTACGCCGTGATGCAAAGACTCACAGTTATAAGCAATAAATTCTACCAAGTTCTCAACATAGGCCATTGACTTTTGATTGATCCCTTTTCCAATTCTCAGGAATCGACCTGTTGCAATTTGGCGAAGAAGATTGTACACATTTCCGCGGTTGTTAGGTCCAAAAACAACAGTCGGCCTTACAATGACTAATTCTCGATTGTTGCTTTCATGAGCCCAATTCTCAAATACCTTTTCGGCTTCCCATTTGCTTTTCCCGTAATCATTAAACGGATCTTCTGGGAACAACTCATCTGGATTATCCTTGTTCAATCCATAAATGGCTACTGAGCTAGTGAATATTATCTTTTGAATTCCAAGATTCCTAGCAGCTTTACAAATATTCTCTGCCCCACCCACATTTACGTCATAGTACAAACTTATCGGCATCACATTGTCTTTATGTTCAGCCGCTAAGTTTATGACGATATCAGTGCCTACTAATGCTGTTTCAATCAGTTCAGTATCCTGGACGTTAGCAAGCGTGGTTATTTCCGGAAAAGTTGTAGACATTGACTTGTCAATATTGACTACATCTTGCCCTAGCCCTCTTAGTCTTTTGATTAAATAGGTTCCGATAAACCCACTCCCCCCGATTACGCTGATTTTCACCTTACTTCTTCATTATTTTATCCACTATGACAAAGTCGGGATCTTTTGTTCCTCGTAGAAAAAAGTAGTCGATTTTTCTAGGTTTTTTAGTCCCTTTATAGGGCTCTTTTAAAAAGACCTTTAATTTCTCCGGATCCCCCGAATTTGCTTCCGCTAATTGCTCAAAAAACTCCGGAACTTCATGTTGATCAATTTCAATTAACCCAAGCCCAGATTTTTCGGAAACACCAAGAATCAGCATAGAAGAATAATGGCCAAGGTAATGCGAAGTATAAGGAAAGTCTGTTCGAAGAGTAACGTTCGAATTCTTCAAAACACCGTCGTACAAAGACCTATCACTTCTTGGATGCAGCTTGAAATACACCTTTCGGCTGTCAGGCAAAAAAGAACTCACGCGTCCCATCAATGAATCATGCTCTTTCTTCGTCATACGCCCATCTTCAACCAAGGTTTGGCAAATATAGGTTATAGCATCTTCAGGATCTTCTTGCAATAAGTTCCGGTGGCTGAAATAGTCTGGGTTGCCAATAACCGAGAACTCCCTATTCTCAGGATAGTAGTGATACATTGTAAACCAATCGGCCCAATATTCGCCCCAAACAAATAAATGATCAGACTGAATATTCGATAAATCTCCTTTAAGCAACCATTTCCTAATATTCTCCGAATTAAGAAAGTCCTTATTCAAGAGAAAGCCCATTAATCTCAAACGATTACTGTTCGCCAATATAAGCTGAACGAATCTTTTTAAATAGACTAGTTTTCGTTCTAAATTTGAAGTAAACCCTGCGACATCTCTTGACAAGTATTTCATATACATGCCATGTTGTATCTGGGCGGTCATCACACCATGAAGCCTATATATACTTGTCCAATAGAGATCAGGAATTCGATAACTGTAAGTAAGGAATAATACTTCTTGAACATTTTGATTCGAAATGAACCCGTGAACTTCATTTGATCGAAGTACTTTAACATTCTCGTTGGAACAAATGGAAATAACTTCTTCTTCGTTTACAAAAGGTTCGATTTGAACGTAACACTCGAGATCCGAAAGCCGTGATTTAAGTTTCTTAAGAAGAGGCAACACATAGCGTCCTATGTTGCTCGGAGTTACTTCATGTACTATACAACTCTTGTACGCCCCGCTAAAATTCTTCATGAAATTACTTACTCAGAGAATTTATCTCCTCTATTAAAGCACGAGACTTATCGCCTAGCAGCATAAAATCCGTACTAACGGCTAGAAAAGTATGACCTGCATCAATGGCCTCCAGCATTAAATCCCCTTTTGGAGGAACTACGTGATATCCTGTCCTAATTCCCATCTTCGAGCAAACTTCCTTAAACCTCTGAAGCTTAGCTTTAAAACCAAAATCCTCAAATGAACCCGGCATTCCTAAAGACCCAGACAGATCATATGGACCAATCATAGCCGCGTCAAGCTGAGGAACCTCAAAGATTTCTTCTAAATTATCAATAGCCTCGTAATGTTCTATTTGGGCTATAACGACTGAATATTCTACCAACCATTTTTTGTAATCCTCAAATCCCTGTCCATATCTCTGTGCTCTTGACAAGCCCACACCTCGTTTCCCTAATGGGGGGTAGTGTACATGATTCACGGCTGATAAGGCGTCGTGTTTTGTTTTAATCATAGGGACTATTACCCCATCAGCACCGGCGTCCATTGCGTGCTTAATATATACTTCTTCGTTTTGCTGAACACGAACTAGCGCAGCCATTCCCCTTGACTGTATAGTTGAAATCAGAATTTGAAGGCTACTCGGATCAATCAAATTATGCTCGACATCCACTGCAAGCCAATCAAAACCGGACTCTGCTAAAACTTCAATAATGCTCGGGTGACCTATAGTAATCCATGACCCTAGAGTCAGCTCACCATTTCGAATTTTAGATTTCAAGCTCGTGTTTTGCATTCTTCTATGTATTGTTCTCTAAACAGATGCTATAATTGTAACTGGTCCGCCATTACCATCTATTGTTCTTAGTGGGGCAACCATGGCCCATTCTGGCTCTGAAGTCAAGCCTTCTAATGCTACATCTTCAAGAACTACAATTGGATTTTCTCCACATAAAAAAGCTCGATGACTCAATCTTCCTTCTTCCCTGTGCTTCCAACTCGTAAGCGATATAAAGTCAAAACCAACGGCACGTATATTGGGGAATTCTTCCCTCAGATAAGAAGCGATCTCGGGCGCCAGTCCCGGATTATCGTTGTGATATTTATCATTTGAACGCCATTTTTCGTATCCAGTACGAATGAGCAAAAGATCTGTCTCATTCGATACATTTCTCAAGTCAAGGTCGCTGATCTGAATCAATTTTGCCCCTTCACAAGGAATGTCAATAAGCGCAACTTTATCAAAGTACAATTCGCTAGCTGAATACTCTGGTGTTTTTTTTCCATTATCGCAGAAATGAAATGGAGTATCCATATGCGTCCCCATATGATTGTTGGTGAACGTTATAGTACTGGTATTTGCCCCAACGCCATCCACTATGGTACTCTTTGGTGCAATTTTCAGCCGATCTCGGTCTCCGTATGACGGAGTGTTTTCATCCAAAACGTGGGACAAATAAGTCAGCATGTTACTTTTCTTTTTTGCGATTTAATAAATACTCCGCCCAATAAAAGTCTTCCCATTCATCAATATCAGCAGCTTCAAGAGGATCCATTTCGAAAAACAATGGATTTGATCCTAGACGGTTTTGCCTCAAAGCATTCATTTCTTTGGTAAAAATGTAAAAGCAGGAATTTTCATGATAAAGTGGCTCTAGTTTTTGAGTCTGGATGAGATGATTTGGATCGTGATTTACAGGTTTACCATCAACAAAATAAAATCGCTGCTTAATTGGCGTCACCGTCATCACCGAATCAAAATCATCCTGCTTCAGAAAACGTTGAATAGCCCTAGTAATAGTCTTACTTGATATGCAGGGGTTGGTGCTATGGGTTTGTAGAATTACCTCGTTTGTGGCATGCTTCAGGTCATATTCAATAAGAGGCTGGATACTCACCTCATCACCACAAAGATATTCAGGCCGCATCAATACTTTTACCTTCCCAAAATCTTGAACTAATTCCGCTATTTCAGTGGAATCTGTATTGACAATGACTTCGTCAATTTCCGTACAGGACTCTAATGTTTCCAAAACCCAGTGACATGCTGGTTTCCCAGCTAAAGGACGGGTATTCTTATTAGGCACTCTTTCTGAATGCGCCTTCATGGGAACAAGTGCAGTAACTTTCTGGGTAATCATTCCTCCATTTTTCATTCTGGTTCAGCAGACTTCGTGCTTACCTTAACCGTGATCTTTTTAATGAGCATGGGAGCCCTAACGTAATGCTGAGGCCCATGCCCGTCCTCCTCGAACATAATCGCAAATACACCATTACCGATATCTACATGCGTGCTTTGTGGGTGTGGGTTCTTAAAGAAGGTCCGATCTTTTGCTTGATCATAAGGAATGTTTACTTCCATCCCGATGATTGGAGACCACAAAACACGTTCGAGCCCGATCACTGGGTATTGAATGTCAATGACATGACGGTGCGATTCAAAACCTCTTTCAAAATGTTCAATCGTTTCGTACTCCGACACTATGGCTTTTACTCGCTCGTTGATCTCATAAACGCCAAGCTGGATCGAAGGCTCTTTCGCAGCCTCTTTTAACCACTTTAATCCAGCGTAAATATCAGGAGATAGTCCCTTGTAAATCTCGATGTTCTCTAGTGTATCAACTATCATTGCTCTGGTGGTATGTTCTTAAGTACTCATGCATCCAATCAACAAAAAGTTCATTAGGCTCAGTCAAATCCTTAAACACTCGTCCACATCCTTTATTCAAGATTAAACCCAATAAGTGGTCAACGTTCTTTTTGTCTTTCTTCAGGGCGTCCATCAGTGCATCTACGTCTAAATCCGAAATGCTGAAATCACTCCATATTTGCTCAAATAACTCGTGCATATGGTCAAAGGCCGGCCGCTCTAAATAACCCTTTTTCATGGATACGAAATTTGACATATCCATTCCAAAAGAAACAGCTATACCATGCGGAATAGCATATTGATAATAGCTTTCGATCGCATGCCCAAATGAGTGACCGTAATTAAAAACCTGTCGCTCATTCTTGTCGAATTCGTCGATTTCTATATACGCCTTTTTGATCTCCAAGCTCCGTTGTACCAATCCATTAATTACGTCGAGATCCTCGATCGCCTTTGGATAATCCGTTTTGTAGCGGTCAAAGTCCTCCTGGCTTTGAACAACGAAATAATGACACATTTCGCCTAATCCTGATTTCAATTCTGCCATAGATAGGCTGGACAAAAACCGCTTGTCAATAAATATCCGAACAGGGGGGTAAAAGCCCCCAATCTGATTTTTGAAATTCTTAAAGTTTATCGAGGTCTTTGAACCAATACAACTATCCCCTTGTGCTAAAAGCGTCGTGGGGAAAAAGAACCAGGAGACACCGCGGTAAAGTATAGATGCTATGAACGCTGTAACATCCTGTATGATTCCGCCCCCTATTCCGATCAACCTATGGTTACGTCTAAATCCATTTTTGATCAAATACTCTATCACGGGTTCTACACCTTGGTAACTCTTTGTCGACTCCGTTGCGTCCACAACAATAACCTCTTCCTCTTTCCACGGCCCGTTTGCCAATAGCTCGGGATACTCATGATAAATAACCCGATCTATAATGATCATGTCTCCGGATTTCCATGTTTCAAGCAAAGCCTTTTTCGAATCACTCGTGAAATGCACTTCATAATCCTGAATAGAGCTCTTTACTCGGAAATTAGACAATTGTGAATCCGCCATCTACAACGATATTTTGTCCGTTTATATATGTATTAAGGTCACTGGCTAAGAAAGCAACGGTTCTAGCCATTTCAATGGGCTCGGCCATTCTATTTACAGGAACTTTTTTACCCAGCTCGACCATTTCTGATGTGCTCAGGCTATTCTTCGTTAGTTCAGTTAAAGTGAACCCTGGAGAAACCGCGTTGGTCAAAACGTTGTGTTTGCCAAACTCGACAGCCAGAGTTTTTGTGAATCCAAGTATAGCGTGCTTACTGGAGGTATATAGAGCCCTATGAGGCTTCGATATCACTCCCCATATGGAAGAAATATTTACTATTCTTCCATAATTTTTTTGACGCATTCCACGAACAACGGCCTGCGTTATACTCCATGGTGCTCGGAAATTCAGATCCATCAATTTATCGTAGTCGACTTCCTCAAAAGTTTCAAAAGGTTTGATGATGTTCGTGCCCGCATTGTTCACGACAATATCAAAGCCCTTTTGCATTTCATCGTGGGCAAGAAATGAGTCAAAATTATCCTTATCAAGATAATCAACTGCAACGGCTTCGATATTTTCAGAATTACCATTCCTCTCTAACTCCCTTAGTGCGCTCTGGCAAGACTCTTCCTTGGTGCCCGTAAATACAACTTCAGCCCCATTCTCCGACAGGCATTTAACGATTTCAAACCCAATTCCTCGGGAACCTCCGGTGATTAATGCTCGCTTTCCCTTAAAGTTGATCTCCATGCTCACGACGGATTCGCAACGGACAAGTACTCCTCGTCCTTTTCAAGGTACGATACCAAGATGTGCATGATCATCGTATGTAAATCTTCGATGGGTCCGTACTCTCCTTTCGGGTTTGGCGTAAAGAGTGAGATGTCGGCTACTTCATTGAGCTTACCTCCTTCAAACCCTACAAAAGCGATGGATGTGCCTCCCAATTCGGATGCATATTTTGCAGCATTCACAACGTTCATGGAATTTCCACTTGCCGATATACAAATGATAACGTCACCCGCATCGAAGTTGTCTTGCATTTGCTCTGTAAAAAGAGCATCATAACTATTGTCGTTTCCAATGGCAGTCATGATTGGAGTGCAGTCGGTAAGTGCCCGAACTCTTGGTCTTCTTTTCGAAAAGTACCGCACAAAATAACCGAAATCTACCTGCATGTGAGAAGCCGTAGCGGCACTTCCCCCATTTCCGCAAAACCATATGGTCTTATCGTTCTTGAAGGCTGTAATAAAGGAAGTTGCGATCTGGTCGAGCACATTTGGATCAACTTCATCGATCAACTTCAACAAGCGGCCTTTATAATCTTCAAAATGATTTTTAATCAATACTTTTCTGTCCATGATTAGTCCTTTAAAATGATTTCTGTTCGTAGCATTTATCCATAACACGCATCAAATCAAGAGCATCTTTACTACTGCCCTTGCTTATCTCGAATCCTTGCTCAATGGCTTCGTAAAAATGCTCCATCTCATAATTCCAGCTGTTGTCAGTATGATAACGGAGTCGCTCTTCATCTTCGAATGTAGCTGCAGGCGCGGCGCTTCTACTCTTCGCTATGGAGAGCTGTTCAGCACCCTCAATGGAGTAGGACATTGATCCGGTAATTAATCCATTCAGAACCATATACCCCTTCTCCAAGAAAATCTCCAACGAAAACAGATGTCGCCATTGTGTCATAGTGCTGTGCAGCGAAGCAACACATCCGGTATCATTATTCTTTAAAATAACGAAAGCATTGTCCTCCACGTCCATTTTCCAATACAAATTGGAGATTTCCGCTTTCACCGTATCAAATTTTCCACCCAAATACAGGAACAAGTCCATCATATGGATTCCTTGATCCATGAGGATGCCTCCTCCCGCTAACTCTTTCTTTGACCTCCATTGCTTGTAGTAATCATCCGTAACGCTCTTTCCATATCGCCCGCGCATCCAAAGTACTGATCCATATTCTCCGGAAGCAATGATCTCCTTGATCTTCATGACACTGTCGTGGTGCCGGTGATTGAACCCATACATCAAACACTTTCCACTTTCTTGCTCTACTGCAATGATTTCTTCCATATCCTTACCTGTGAATGCGGGCGGCTTTTCACAAAAGACATGCTTCCCCGCTCTCAGAGCAGCAATGGTAAGTTCTTTATTCAAAAAATTGGGCGTGCAGATCACTATCGCATCTATATCTTCCCTCGAAACAATTTCATCATGACTCAGATTGGGAAGTCCTTCACCCACCCCATCAACCAAGTTTGGCTCAGAAATGGCTATTACCTCAGATAATCCAGTGGCTTCAGATGCCTGATGACGCAATTGCCCCATTTTTCCATATCCTATGATACCGACTCGAATTTTCATTTTTCCTTCAATCATTTCGTTTCTTCAAGTGCATCCATCAGGTTCTTCACCGCGTCAACCTCCATGGCTAGTTTACCTTCCTTTGCATAAGACCCTAAATGGGGTGTCAATACCACATTTTCCAATTTTGTAAATGGCCCTGAATACGGCTCCTCACTAAATACATCCAAAGCGGCCTTGGCCGTTTCATTTTTTTTGAGAAAGTCAAACAAGGCAGCTTCATCCACAACGCCTCCCCGGGAAAGATTTATTAAAACGGCATTGTGTTTGACCAAATTTAATTCAGCCCTTCCAATAACAGCCCCATCGAAACTACCGCCGGGAACATGAATAGAGATTAAATCGGAATTCTTGAGAACCTCCTCAAAGCTTTTTGACAAGACTCCGTTCTCCGACATCCACTTTTCATCAGGATAGAGGTCATAGGCGCTCACCCGACAACCCAGAGCCTGATATTTCATAGCTGTGGCTTTGCCAATTCGACCCAACCCAAGAATTCCAACCTCTTTGTCTTCAATCAGATTTCCGATCGACTTTTTCCACACCCCTTCTCGGATAGACCTATCGGAGTACCCTATGTTTCTAAGTAGGTTCATGGCCAGTGCAATGGAAAGCTCGGCAACGGCCTTCGTTGGGCCAAAAGGAGTGTTTTTTATTATAACACCCCGCTCCTGGGCATAATCCAGGTCAATGCTATCCATTCCAACTCCAACACGGCTAATGCATTTCAAATTGGGCAATGAATCCAGGACCGATTTATCATAGGTCTCGACACCTGCCACGACACCCGCAGCATCTTTGGCTAGCTCAATGGTCTCCTCGGGTGTTAGCTTACGCCCGAAAGGGTTTGGAATTATTTCGTAGCCGTTTTTAAGTAGCAAATCCATAGGCTGGCTTCCGCACTGGCCTATAGAGGAGGGCGACAACAATACTTTTGTCATTTTTTAATGGTTTCTAGGGTTTTCTTTTGATGAAGACATAGTGCTCCCGGAATGGGCCCAAGGGAATATGCGTAAAAATAGACAATTTTACCATGTCGGGGCCGCGCTCCGACGTTGTATAAAAATTACCTAACCCTTGAGTTTCCGTTACATCAATTCCCAATTCGTCTTCTACTCTAATGAAATCTTCAAGGGATTGATGTTGACAATATTTCGAGATTAATTTACCCTCAAGGGTCTTTTCTTCTTCTAGCGTTCTGGAGAATAAGTCGGTAAAATTCACTCTCTTAAAATCATTCACGGTACTGTCTATCCCAGCATTGACTATTTTTTCTCCAACTCCATTGATACCGGATAAATAAGCGAGGTGGTTCCTAATATTATCAATGACATATTGTTCGGGCTGATGATACCTTTTTTTCTTTCCAAAGTAACGAGGGTCGAAATGGTTTGGATCATCGTCTTTATTCGATTCTATATCCGTTTGATTCCTATTCAGTTTTTTTGAGGATTTGTGAACCACAAAACTCATATCCACTCCGATAAAGTAGATTTCGTCAAAACCCAAGTACTCCAGTACCTGAAAGCCTTCATAGATCACCGATCCCCCCAAATAAACTTCGGGCATTTCTCGAGAAAACCCTAGCCCATGCACCTGCTTGAGCCAATAAGCATCTCCTCTATTGTCGACTTTCGAGTAAAATTCCGCTCCCCGAAAATGAATGTCAGGGAAGAAACTATAGTCGTAACGTTCAATTAGATCATTGAGCTGCCCTAAAAGATCTTGAAGTACCAGATTATCCGTGGACATATAAAATGTAGGAGTCCATGGAATCCGTTCTTCCATATTGTAGAAATGGTTAAAACACATGACGTATTCGCCCTCCAAGTAATGCAGAGGAGTTTTATTCAGGCTAGGCCCATTGCCTAATAAAAAGACACGTTTGCCCTTAAATGCACCTTTGAGGTTTGCCCAGTTTTCAAAGCGGTCATCCTTTGGTTGAAGGGCGCGTTTTGCTTTGTACAATAGCCGCTTTCTTGCTTTATCCAAAACGGCATCCATTCCCTCGTGCCTTATCGTTCTCAGGACTTTATCGATCATGCGGATGATTTTTCAGTTGCTTGAACCTCGAATGCGCATTCGATAATCCAATTAAAATAAGTACCCCCCAGAATAAATAACTCACGATAAAAGCCAAGCTAAACTGAATCGCAGCATGCAATCCTATTTCGAAACGGTTAAATTTCGAATCCAACGACAACCTGAAAAGCAGGTTCAGGTATAGCAATAGGCCCAAAACTCCAACCGACAAGCCTACAACTGCAAAGGCATTGAAGATCTGCCCCCTTGAATATCCAATGAGCGGGTTTCCCTTGAATCGCTCAATGAGCCATTTGTCGTAATGTGAATATCCCTCACCTAAGAAAAACTGCTTCACCCCACCCTCATTAAGGTAATTGAACATAACAAAGATACTGTTGGCCCGTACTCCTTCGCTACCTTCAAAAGAAGAGCTGCTGATGCTTGAAAAAGTCTCTGTTATCCGATTAATGATAAGGTCGAATCCGGCTGGCAAAAACAACAGTATGGCCACAAAGAGCAAAACATATCGAAAACCAATTCTACCGTTTGAATATGCCCAATGGGCGAAAATGAACCCCGAAATTACCACAGCCGTAAGGGAAACAGTGGCCAGGATCACACCAAAGATTACCCATAAATACCGAGAAGGGGCTTTACTTTTAAGCCCTATATACAAGAGCGTGCAAAGGTAGATGCCGTAGTACGACGGCTCGGTAAAGGTCGATTTAACTCGGTAGTAGCCGAAATAACTCGACAAGGGCGAATTCGTGGCTTTTCGGAAAAAGGGCACATAGGCCTCCAGGGGTTCCAACCCTAAAAAGGTTACACCGAGATCATAAGCCACGATCGGAAGTGTCAGAATAAACCCATATCTCAAGTATTTTTCAAACCCAACTAAATCGCGCTCTTCGTATTCAAAGACCAAGGGCAACGCCATAGCCGTGAGCATCCCCAAAGAATAAATGAAGCCGATATCGTGATACAGAATAGTTGAAACAAAACAGAAACCGATGAAAACGAACAAGGGCACGGCGATATTGGTCTTCATTTTCCGATTTGGAATAGAATAAAGCACCAACGTCAATACCACTATGGTCGGAATAGTAAGGGAAAAACCAAGTACATCAACTCCATATACGTTGATCCCAAAAGTGAGGAGGTAAAGCTTCAGTAAATTATTGATCATTTGCCACCGATTTTGGAACCAGCATCTTTACCAGCCGATCTAAGCTTTCCTCGTGATAAAACAAACGCACCTTTTCAGCTAAAAAAGACTGTTCCGCGTAAAGTTGATCCGGCGCAGCTTCGCGCAGTTCAACAAATCGCACAACGGCTCGCTCAAGATCTTCAGAATCCTTCAGCGTAAATAAGTGATTCGAGTTCTCTAAAAGAGCCACATTTTCAGGTATTCGCGAAGCAATCACAGGCGTATGAAGTGCCATGGCCTCAAGGATCACATTCGCAGCTCCTTCGCGTTCCGTTGGATGAATAAGTGCGTCACACCGTTGAATGAGCTCATGAACATCTTCTTTGCTCAATCGACCCAAAAACTCAATGTTGTCATGAGCCGCTGAACGGAGCTCTTTCATATACCCATCATCCTCTACTTCGCCGACAATCTGAATCTTGTAACCCCGATCTTCAAGCCTATTAAAAGCCTCAACAGCAACGTCAATATTCTTTCGCCGCTTGATATTCGCTACTAATAAAAATGTTTTTTCCAGTCTTGGTGCCTCAACGGCACGATGAATATCTACCGAATTATTCACGTATTCCGCCTCAATGTTCAGCGCGTTCAACAAGGAGTACTGAGGTAGGTTATTCGTAAGCACAAGGTCATAATGTTGGAGCAACCACCTTCGTAGAGGTGAGAGAACGTTCGGATAGAAAATGCGAATGGACAACACCGTATTCAGGCCCTTAGGTGCAAGCCAACCCAAAAAATAATTCTGCGGAAACGAAATAACGGTATCGAATCCGCCCTTCTTGAGCTCCAATAACAACCTTCGATTATATCCTGCAAAACGAAGCAACCTTTTCGTGCCGAAGGCACAAGGAACCAAGCCCAATCCACGAACCGGCAAACCATCGATCTCTGTTTCGCCTTTCGGGTTGGCGATGGCCACGATCTTTGCCGACACCCCCAATTCGATGAGCCGGCGAGCTAAGTGCGCAGCCTGAACTTCAGCACCTCCGTACGGAAAGCGGGTAACCAGCAGTGCTATGGATTGCTGAGAGCTTGTCATTTGGCTTTTGAAATTAGTCTTCGATTCAAAATGGCATCGCGTATCTCCTTTCTGGTTTGGCTGTTCAAGTAGGTAAAATACAACACGAAAGAGATCACCAGAACATACATCAACAAGCTAAAGGTTTTTGCCTGATTGGACCAATGCGCATTGAGGACCCAATAAAAAACGAACATATGGAATATGGACAGTACGTAGCCAGAGGCCACTTTAGCATATTTAAAAGGAAGCTTCCTGTTGTATTGGGCCGTAATGAAGATCAAAAGCGACTGGAGCAGGCTGCTTATAAAGTAGGCGACCGCGGCAGTAAGGACGCCGTAGGTTTCCAAAAAGTACCACAACAGGACTACCGTCATTATTGTCGAGACGGAACTTCCTATGAGGTTGTATGCCGTTTTTTTGCTCCAATTATTTCCTATGGCCAGTATATTCATTCCACCATCCCAAAAATACCCGCCAATGACCAGGGGCACCAGCGCAATGGACACCAAATATTCCGGACCTCCAAAAAAATACACAAGAGGAATAGTGAGCGCACTCAAGCCCAGCCATACCGAACCGCCAATGAAGTAATACACATCGAAGGCCGCAACGAAATTCTTCTCTGTATTCTCCATTTCGAACCACCGAAATGCAAGGGGGTTCCAAGCCATGCGGAACGCCGTGACGAATACTAAAAATATGGCCGCTACTTTAGCAGCTAAGCCAAAATAGGCCAAAGCAGATACAGACAGTATTGAAAGAATAAAGTACCGGCTGATGTATCTGTTGGACCAATTACTCAGTACGGCAGGCAATATGGGATAGGCATATTTTCGAATTTCTTTGAAGAGGCCCAACGAAAAGCTTCCCTTCCAACGAGAAAGTTGAGTCCAGCTGTACACCCCAACGATAAATCTGACGGTAAACAACGCCCAAAAAATGACCAAAGCCTCCTTCTTCAATAAAAATAAGAACAGAATTCCCAGAAAGGCCGACATCCAAGTAAGCCCAATAGAAACGTAAATGTAGGCTCTCGGCTTTCGCTCCATTCGAAGGTGAGCCAAATACAATTGGGTTAAAATTGCGAAAGGCACACTGAGAAGAATAGGTCTTAAATGAGCCCAATTAACTTGATCAAATGGGATACCCTTCCACACCAATAAACCGGTCAGCCCAAGCAATAAAAGTGATGATTGCAATAACACGGCACCGCCGACCGTATAAACGAGATTACCGAGTGTCTCGCTCTTCTTATGGTCTAAATAAAACCGCATAAAAGCACTGACCAGTTGAGCCTCACAGATCAGAATTAAAATACTGGTCGTTATGGTTCCAAAATCCAGGATACCGAATTCGGATTTATCCAACATTCGGGTATAAATTGGAGTAAGGAAAATACCCGTGAATTTGCTTAGTGCCCCCCCCACGCCATAAATGAGTCCTTCTTTGAGGAATTTTGCCACACTATTCCTTTTTCAGTGAGTATACCACAAATTCAGGATTCTCGTGAGCAACAGCATAACCCAGCCCGGTAAAATCGTAGTCTTGAATGTCTTTTCTATGATATCGCTTGGAGACGACCATATAATCCAAGTCGTATTGATCAACTAGTTCATGGATGTCTTCCTTGGGATAATCATACTTTGCCAAATCATTCCGCATGTATTTGAATCCATCTATCTCATTGGAGATGAACATATGGTATAGTTTTATACCGGAGTCGTACGTGTGAAACCCCAAGTAATACCCGTACTTCAGTGGTATTGTCAATACGTTGATCGCCTTATGGCCATTTCTTAAAAATGCGATACAATCGTCGAGATGATCATTTTTTACCAAGGGATCAAGACCTTTCTTAATGACCCCCTTAAGCCTGTAAATTAAAAACACCAATACTATCGAAGCCTGAACCAATACCAGAATAGCCAATATTACTTCACTCATACCCCATGAAATAATCAGCGTTACTCCGATTGACGAGAGGTATGCTGCCCCGTATTCAAAGTATCTTTCAGCTTCACCAAACAGCAGAAACGGCCGCAAGGTGGTGAGGAAGAAAATAATTAAAGTCGACGCCACGATTGCGAAACTCCATAGCATGTCGGTTTTTGTCTGATGGAGATCAAATCCGTTCAAATAGGCCCAAAGCAAAAACCAAATCCAAGGTGTTGATATAAGCAGAACCGTATAGCTGTTCTTCTTAAGGACGATTTCTAAAAACCTCAAAGGTTTTGTCACTAAATAATGGGGCAACTTGAAGAAATCCGAAATCCTATTTTTATCCGAAGCCGTTGTTCCCGAATAACTTTTTGCATACCACCAATAGTGATTGATCTTATGTATCAATACTTTTTTTGTCCCCAAAAATGGATCGAACCAAGCCGCGATAAATACAAAAAGTAGAACAAGCAACGCATTTGGTGCGCCGAGCAGTACTGAAACCGAAATACTTAAAAAAACTAAATTTTGCATCGCAAAAGCCGAAGCCGAAATAGAAAGGACTCCAAGAACTACAGCGGGAATTATAAAAGCATAATTTGATTCAAGTACAATTGGCTTTAGACAAGACAGGTACATAAGAATCAGCAGTAGACCAAGGGTTCTGGCCTTGACCCCTGTTAAGCGCGCTGTAATGCTGAATAGAATAGGAGAGGATCCAAAAACTAAAGCAATCCAAAAGGAAGGTGAAAAATGCCATTGCTCAGCATGAATATCTCCAAATATGACATAGATGAGAATTACACTAAGAATATCGTAGATGATATTGAGTGCATTTCCAAAAATGGCCCACCACTTTTCCGGTAACCAACTTACAATGAAGTACTGGAGTCGAGGGGCTCCCATAAACCCGTTCTGCAAACTATCGGAGGGAAAAAAGTTAGGTTTCAACCTGTATCCCTTTTGCATTCTGATGCGATGAAATGTAGCCCACTCATCGGAGTCATTGGTCGCGAGAAACGGTATTCGCAAGATCAAGTTAAAGAAAAGGAGAAGTATGACCTCCATATAAAGCTTCGTTATTTCGAGGTTCTCGTCCCGTGAAAATAAATCTCAGGCACCGAGCCATCGATGACGTTTTTAAGCTTGGCATTCAAGTCAGTGTAATAATCCTCCAAGGGTTCTCTTAGGTCACCCAGTAAATCCCAATCCGTGTATTTTTCTTTATCGAAAACATTTTTAACCTGGTATCTCCATGAATTTTCCAGATCCGTCCTTTCCTTATCAGATAAATTTGGGTAATTCGGTGACCTTACTTCTTCGTTATCTCTCAAAAACTGTGGTCCCCAATACTTATCCTTGTCCAATACTGAAAGTTCAATGTTTCCAGCCGGAATGCTGTTTTTTCCATGAAAGAAAATTGGTCTGTGGATCATCCCGGCCTTATCGGAATGTCTGAGTTCTTTATATCGTTCAATAGACCTTTCTATGGACGCCGCCGAATACCCTCTATTCGGGATTCCGGAAATAGGTTTCGGCTCCACGGCACCGCTTCCAATGAAATCTAAAATTCGTTCTATGACAGCAGTTCGGTCGCGCTTGAAATCTTCGAAAAAATATACGAATACGTTCTCTCTATCAAATGTCTGGTATAGCTCGGATAACATCTTCTCATAATCCAGTCGAAGCGCATCTAATTGAGCAAATCCGAGATTATTGCGTGGTGAAACATCTCGCAAGAACTCATCGGATTCAGAGTCGTAGGCTAAAAATTTTTCTATTGGTTGATAATGGTGCTCGTGAACAGATTCTCTGTAACAAGAAATGAGCCAATTGGGCTGAAACCTGAGGCTTACAATAATCTTGCATTCGCCAAAGACGTCTTTCAATCCTTTCACGTTCTCCTTCCAGTTACGATATGCTGAGAAAAGATCTCCGCACATTATTTCTTTGGATATGAGCTTCTTACGATTATCCTTCTTTAGTTCCTCACGTTCGCGTATTATGGCCTTCAATACCAAAGGGCGGTCCGAAGCCTCCGCTTTGATGTAGTCCATCGCATATTGAGTGAAAGGCTCAGGGTTGTAGTTGAAGCCTTCGACATCTAGCTTAGGAAATAGGTGATGTTGTAGATACTTCGTTCCAGTTTTATGCAATCCAATATGGACAATCGTCTCTTCTTTCATCTCAACAGATTATACAATTTTTGTCGGTCCGGAAAGCTCACGAGAACTCCCATGCCTTTACTTTGGTACACAACCATACTCCCTACTCCAAGGGCTGAGGCGCCAGCATCCATTCCTTCTTTTAAATCTGACGTGGTTCCAGCACCGCCACAAGCAACCAGAGGCACCTCGAGTTCACTTGAAATGGCTTTGATCGTGTCGAGGTCAAAACCCAACCAACTGCCATCTCTATCAATAGAATTCAAAAGTATCTCCCCAACTCCGTGTTCAACTAATCTGGAAATGTGCTCCTGCAGACTGCCTTTCTGTCTTTTCGATCCACCGTGAGAATAAACCTTTGGAATTCCGCGAAAGCTCATTTTATAGTCTACAGATCCAATAACACTCTGACTTCCATAGTGCTCACTCAACGCAGTAATAAGCTCGGGGTTATAATACCCGGCACTATTAATAATTATTTTCTCGAACCCTATTTGAAACAGGGTTCTCGCCTGTTCAATATTTGTTATTCCGCCACCATACGAGAGGGGAATAAAGCATTCGCTCGCCAGTTCTTCGAGAAGATTGAAATTGGGTTCTATCTTTTTTCTACTCTGATTTATACCCAAAATTGCGATTTCATCAACTTCGAGCTCATTGAATATCCTGACCGTATTGACGGCGTCACCGATATATCCGGGTTTTTTAAACTTCTTTGTTTTGACTAGGCTTTCACCCGAAAGCAACAAAGTCGGAATAACTCGAGTCCTAAGCACCTTCGTATTCTATAAAATTTCTCAAGAACTGCATACCGAACTTATGGCTCTTTTCTGGGTGGAATTGCGCTCCCAAAACATGTCCTCGCTTTAAAGCTGAATTGAACTCATGACCATATTCCGTCTTAAAGGCAACATCCTCGTCATTGGATAATTCAACGTGATAGCTGTGTACAAAATAAAAGCGCGGATTTTCCTCTTCAAGAGTGAGTTCGTTCAATCCCTTAAAAAGTTGCGTTCCTCCGTAATCCGAAACTTCATTCCAGCCCATATGGGGAATTTTCAGTGAGTTATCTTGGAACTTAAACCGGCGCACATAGCCCTTGATGAACCCCAAACCCTCGAGGTTCCCTTCTTCGGATCCTTCGACAAGCAATTGCATACCTAAGCATATCCCTAAAATCGGAGTATTTTGAGTTACAACGCTTTCCAAGAGCGCTTCTCGAAGGCCGGATTCATTGATTCTTTTCATGGCTGAATCAAAGGCCCCAACGCCCGGCAACAAAATCTTTGATGCTCGAAGCACCACATCTGGGTCTGATTCAATGGTTACCGGAGTCTTCAATCTCTTGAACATATTTCGAAGAGAGCCCAAATTTCCCATTCCATAATCAACGATAGTGATCATCTAATCAACTTTTGCTGGGAAACAATATTTTAAATAAAAGCTCATTGGAACTAAATTGCTATGAGCCAAAACCTTAAATAATGGCCTTAACCGCTCAAAGCGCTTTTTATACGTTGGGAATTCATTCCAGCTTCTCGGTGGACGCGACATAATTTCATCGAATTCAGTTTCCGATAACTTTAGTCGTTTTCTAAAGTACTCAAGCAGCTCTTCTTCCATGTGAGGCTCGCTGTTATACTCCTCCCAGGCCTCGCTTCGTGTTTTCAAGCCCATTCGAACCTCCGCAGACAAGGTATTATTCCTCATGTCCGTGTTGAATTTATTCGGCAAATAGTAGCTATGAAAAAATGCCGTCATCCTGTTCTCTAAATGGTGTCCGCCGTAGTACTCCCAGTTAAATTCTTTCGAGAGAAACTCTTTGGCCTCGCTCTTTGAATAATCCATATACCAATAAGGCCTGATTTTTTTTATCCGTTTGAAAACAGTCCAGTAAAGAAACCTCCAAAAGGTCATTAAGGGATAGGTCTTCATTGGTAGGCTACCGTATTTCTTATGGATGGACTTAATGTACTTTCCGTCAAAGTAATTTCTACCTACAGGCGTAATCCCCTCCGTTACAAAGGAATGTCCCTCTAAAACGTACTTGACTTTGTATTTGGAAGCGGCTCGATACAACGTCTCAGCCAATGCTAAATCCGTCGAAGCCTCTATTTCAGCAACACTTGCTTTAAAGAAAGATTTGAATATATCGTCCGACTCTTTATTGTCTACAACTAAGGTAAAAAGGTCAATATTGAGAGCGCTTGTCACCTTCCTTATGTTCTCAGTTGCGATTGCCGAATTCCATGTATTGTCGTAATGTACTGCCAAAGGCCTCAACCCTTTTTGAACGGCCCAGTAGAGCATATAGCTACTATCCGTTCCCCCACTCACACCGACCATACAGTCGTATTTTTTACCTTTTCCGTCTTTCTTGATCTCGCTGATTATATCTTCTAGGGCTTTTTTACCTTTTTCTTGCCCTGTCCCGAACTGCTCCTTTAAATCATCTACCTGCTTACAATAATTGCATACCCCATCTTCGTCAAACTCAATTCCATTAACTCGCTCATCGTATATACAACGAGAGCAAATCTGAAGGTTCGATTTATTGATGTCGCCTTGCCTTTCAATCATATTTCTTCTATTGTAGCCTTCCAAATAGTTATTTTCTTGCCCTTTATCGTAGTCCATGCCCCTGGGTAGGGTTCAGATTGAGCCCTTATAAAGTCATAAATCTCCTTGGCACTCTGATCCCAATCAATCTCTCCATCCTTTGGACTTCTTTGGGGGTAAATTTCGATCTTGTCTTCATCCTGCGGTACGAAATTCACTGATTCAGCATTCAATACTTGCGTGAGTGTTTCTTTTGAAGCCTGAGTGGCCTTTTCGTACACATCCTTGATGTAATCGTGCTCTTCTATTACTATTCGTTTCTGAGCTATAATATCCCCATTGTCCACTCCGTCTTTAAAACGAAAAAGAGTAACTCCTGTCTCGTGTTGCCCTTCAATCATAGCCCATACCAATGGCGCTCCACCTGCATATTTTGGAAGCAGTGAGGCGTGAATCCCCCATGCTCCAAGCCTTGCTACTGACCTCAAGGATTTATTCACCATGTAATACCAGCCCATGACGAGCATGACGTCGGGGTTCAATTTCTTGAGTGAATCCGCATAATCCGACATCCTACACCCACTTTGAGAATTCACAAGAAAATATGGAACACCTAATTGTTCTGAGTACGGCCTTAGATCTGCATAGTTATAGTTGACTACCTCTTCTGAACTGTAGCTAATCTTAAAGCTTTTGGGTATGGAGCATATTCCAACTATTTCAGCTCCAATTTCAATCAAATGCTGAAGTATCGCTTCACTAAATTGCGTACAACCCAAGAATACTATTCTCATCTTACTCTGGATTTTGCCCGTCTAAAAAAATACGACACCACCACTCAAAACTCATAAACGACCAAATCAACAACCTATGGTTGATTCGTTCATTCATGTGCTCGTCAACAATACCCTTTACATAATCAGGATTGATGAATTCGGCAGACGATGATCTCCCACTGAGCAAGAGCTCCTTAACGTAGTCAGCGTTTTCGCCTCTGTACCAACTTTCATCCGGGGCAGAAAAGCCTTGTTTCTTTCTGTTGATAATCTCCTCAGGTATAAAATCCATCATAGCTTTGCGCAATACGTTTTTACCGTCCGAGAATTCACGATATGCTCTTTTCTTCATGGCCGTATTCTCATCAATGCGACCAATCTCTCTCTCAAGATTACCTAACTTATGCCTAACGGGTATCTTTTGTGCAAAGTCAACAAGGTCATTATCCATAAAAGGAAAGCGCTCCTCCAATCCATTCGACATGGATAACTTATCCCCAACCGAGAATAGCCCAGGCAAAAAAGTCTTAATCTCAAAATAAAGTGAATTCTGAATGTGCTCCTCGGGTCGATCAAATTTCATGTGGTCATTGAACTTGAATACTCTTTCGAATATCCTACGAGGTTGAGATAAGTCAACTTGGTTCAACACACTGGTTTGAAACATCTTGTTTTTTTGATCATCGGGCACCAATCGTTGCCAAAAACTATAGTATTGATCAATGAAGTGTTCCTGATTCAAAGAATCGAATACTCTATAATACCTCCATGGATAGCCCCCGTACAACTCATCTCCGCCCGTACCTTGCAGGCACACCTTTACGAACTTGGAGGCCAACCTCGAAATGTAGTAGTTGGGGTACGACATACCCACTCGAAGGTCTTCCAAGTGATGAACAACTTTTGGAAGTGACCAGCTCAAGTCGCCAGCATTAATGACTTGTTCGTAATGCTCGGTGCGGAAAAAGTTGGCCATTAGTTCGGCATCGCGCCGTTCGTCAAAATTCGCTTCAACACCGGTAACCCCGCTCATGTCGAATCCACATGTAAAAGTTGAGAGTCTTGGTACGTGTTGAGAAGCGATCGAAGTAATAGAGCCCGAATCCATTCCGCCCGACAAGTAACTACCAACAGGCACATCGGCAATCATTTGCCGCGCTACTGCTTGCTTAAAGAGTCGTTCGGTTTCTTCTTTGGCCTCTTCGAATGTCATTTTTTCATCCGGATCGGTGAAGTCATAGTCCCACCAAGAGTGATGTTTAATTTCTCTTGTGGTAGAATCTACACGCACCGTATTTGCCGGAGGAAGTGAGTGTACATCCTTAAAAAAACTGTTAAACGTAAAGAGGTTTTGAAACGTAAAGTACTCATTTAGAGCCTCCAGATTTATCTCCTTTTTGAACTTCTTATATGGAAAGAATGCTTTTATTTCTGATCCGAAGAGTAAAGTTTCTCCATTGAACCAATAGTACAGAGGCTTAATTCCGAAACGATCCCTTGATAGATAAATGCAGCGCTCTTCTTCATTCCAAGCGCCGACAGCAAACATTCCATTGATCTTTTCAAAAAAATCGGCTCCGTAATGTGAAAGTCCTTCGACTAAAACTTCCGTATCGGACTGGGAAATAAATACGTGCCCCTTGGAGTGAAGGTCCTTCTTGAGTTCTAAATAGTTATATATACATCCATTAAACACTACGGACCATTTCCCACATTTGGATGACATGGGTTGCGCACCTTTTTCTGAAACGTCGAGTATCGCTAACCGCCTATGCCCTAGGCCAATTGAGCCCTTGATATAGATCCCCTCTCCGTCAGGGCCACGGTGTGCAACTTGACGCACCATCTGCTGGACCTCTTGTCGGAAAACAGGTTCACCATTAAGTTGAAATATACCGACGATACCGCACATTCTACAAACTCTTCAAGTGATGTACTACATACCTGAAATCTTCTTCTTCCATTCTGTTGTGCAACGGAATGGCCATCGAATGGTCATTTGCCCTTTGGGCCATGGGGAAATCTTTAGGCGAAATATTGAACCTTTCGGCATAGTAGTTCAACATATGAACTGCATGGGTTCCTGGCCTTGTCGAAATTCCAGCATCCTGCAGTTTTTCCATGATCTCATTCCGCGTATACGGTGATTTAGACTCATCGACATATGTAACATAGCTCTGCCAGCCGTGTTTGTACCCTTCATTAACTTGCGGAAGTGTCAACCAATCGATTCCAGATAACTCCCTTTGATAGTACTCGGCCCATTGCTGTCGTTCGCCGATGAACCGATCCAGTTTCTTTATTTGAACAATACCAACTGCACCTTGGAGGTCTGTCATGCGGTAGTTGTAGCCCATCATATCGAAGTCGGGAAGAATATAGGGCTTAGGGCCGTGATGACGCTGTTCTTCAGAGACACTTGCACCGTGGTTTCGCAAACAAGAAATTTGCTCTGCTAAGGCTTTATCGTTTGTCGTTACCATACCTCCTTCTCCTGTGGTAACAGATTTTCTGGGATGGAAAGAAAAACAACCAATACTGCCCAAAGCACCAGCTGGAGTTCCTTTGTACTCGGCCCCCGCGGCGCACGCAGCATCTTCTACAATCGGAATACCCGGCGCAGCCTTTGAAATGGCGTCCATATCAGCGCACAGGCCGAAAAGGTGGACGGCGATTATTGCTTTTGTCTTATCCGTTATTTTCGACTTTATCTTACTTGGATCAATATTGAAGGTATTGAGGTCAATATCAACAAATACCGGAGTGGCGCCTTGGTACAAGACAACATTAGCAGAGGACACCCATGTAAATGCTGGAACAATGACTTCATCCCCAGGGCCAATACCTAAAGCTGCCATACCCAAGTGTAGCGCAGTCGTAGCACTGGTGACCGCGATGGCGTGCTCCACGTTGTGTCGTTCAGCGAACAACCCTTCGAACTCCCTAACTTTTGGACCTGATGTAATCCACCCTGACATCAAGGGCTCTCTGGTGGCCATCCACTCCTCTTCACCTGTAACAGGCAACGAAATAGGAATATTTCTCTTTTGATCTATCATTCAATTATTTATTGTCGATTCCGGCATCGATCCTCCAATCAATAAGTTTCTGAAGTCCTTGCCTCAGATCGTATTTAAACTCAAACCCGATTTCCGCCTTTGCCTTCTGTTTCGAGCCTATTCGGTTTTGAACGAATTGACGAGCATCATCGGCTGCATACGGTTTATAGCTCACTTCTAAATTCGAATTTTTCAGCTCTAAAATTGTTTCACACAGCTCTCTTATCGAAGTCTGTACTTCGGTTCCAACATTATAGAACCCCATAGATGTATCACTTTCCAGGGCAGCCACATTAGCTCTTGCCACATCCTCCACGTAGATGAAGTCGTAGGCCTGACTCCCATCTCCATTGATCGTTGGAGCCTCATTCGCTTCTATTTTGTTAAGCATAATGGGAACGACCCCACTGTAAACAGCGTGCTGATCTTGGCCCGGTCCGTACACATTCATGTAGCGCAGGCCAATTATATCCAAGCCGTACCTATCATTGAAAGCCGTACACATCGCCTCGCCCGCGATTTTAGTTGAGCCGTAAAAGTTGGTGTTATTGAATGGGTGGTCTTCGGTCATAGGCACCTCAACAGCATCACCATATACCGAAGCAGAAGAACTGTAGATTAATTTCTTCACTTTGTGTTTGACACATGCCTCAAGAACATTGAATGTACCGGCTATATTCACGTCAAAAGCCGTACGTGGGTAGTCTTTACAGTGAAGAAGCCACATAGCGGCTAAGTGAAATACATAGTCAACACCATCCATGGCTGTATCCAGTATATCAGTCTCGCGAAGGTCTCCACCAAACTCATAGATTCGACAACGATCGTCCGCAAGTGAGGACGCAATATTCTCCATTTTACCCCGAGCGAAATTATCATAAATGATAACCTCCTTTACGGGATACTTCAGCAGTTCTTTGACTACAAACCCACCAATAAACCCAGCGCCACCTATAACGAGTACGCGCGCATCCTGCAATTTCATTTTATCAGCCATTTCTATTTTCTAGTTCGATTGAAGATTCCTTTTGCTTGACCTTTTTCATCGTCGTAGTACCCATAACCATAACCATAGCCGTAACCATAGCCGTAGCCATAACCGTAGCCATAGCCGTAGCCGTAGCCGTAGCCATAACTCTTCTTTTGACTAAAATCATTAAGCACTGCGTGAAGGTTCTGAATAACCCCTTGTTGAACTAATTGATTAGGGTAATTCAAAAGCCCAAGCTCCGAGTAATTTTGTCGACATATATATAGGTTTACATCAGCCAACTTGCTCACTTCAATAGCGTCCGTAACAAGACCTAAGGGCGGGCAATCCAAAACAATGATGTCGTACTTTTCTCTGGCTTCTCTGATAACAGTTTCGAAATCAGTTGTCATTAGTAACTCAGAGGGGTTCGGAGGAATAGGGCCCGCAGTAAGAATATCGAGACATTCGAATTTGCTTTTTTGGATGCAAGATTTCCAGTTCTCGTCCCCGGCTAATGCGGTCGTCAGGCCAACAGTATTAGCTAACTCAAAATCGTCGTAGATCCTCGGCTTCCTCAGGTCCACGCCCATTAACAGTGTTTCTTTGCCCGACTGTGCATAGGAGCCGGCCAAGTTCATCGAACAAAACGTCTTCCCTTCTCCACCTATGCTTGAGGTCACCATAATCACCTTTCCGTCTGGCCTTTTTGGTAGAAGAAAATGAACGTTCGACCTGAGTTTCCGTATACTTTCAGATGCCCCGCTTTTTGGACTTTCATAGATGGCCAAGTTTCCACTTTTCTCATAGCTTCCTAACACTCCAGCGAAGCCAAAGGATACCATCTCTCTAATCTGTTCTACTGTATGGATTTTTACATCAAAGTAATTCCGCAGATATACAAAAGCTAAAGGAAGTAGGAATCCAAAAATTAATGCGAAGAAATAGTTTCTGTATTCTTTTGGCTTAATATATTCATCTTCAGTTCTCGCAAAGTCTAGAACCTCATTTTCGCTTGTATTGGCCGCCTGAGCAATTCCGGCCTCAGCTCTCTTTTGAAGTAAGAAGTTATAGAGCTTTTCACTGACCATGAACCGCCTCTCTATATTCATTAACGCCCTCTTTGTACTCGGGTATTTTTGAATGGCCTTTTCTAACTCCTTCATCCGAGATTTTAAGTCTTTAACTCGGAGTTCTGTACTCTTTATCAGATTTGAAACATTTTCATCCAAACTGATTCGAACCGTCGAAATTCTCCTATCCAGCTCCTTAACCTTTGGATTCTCCGATGTAGCATATAGGGTAAGGGCGCTTCTTTCATACAATAGTTGATTCAATTGATCTATGAGCTCAACTAAAAGCGCGTCTTGTATTCCAACCGCACTAGGGGCTATAACTTCGGTTTCTTCTTCCTCGCGCAGCGACTTTTGTAAATACCTGAAATACTCCAAGCTCAGCTCTTGAAAGTTCTTGTCCGTTTCTAATTTATTGTATTGCTCAAGGAAAGCCTGACCCTCACTATCGAGGTCAATAATCTGCATGTCGGATTGATAATCTTCTAACGCACCCTCGGTTACTGCAAGAGTATCGGAGATTCTACCCAGCTGATCATCAATAAACTCCAACGTCCTGAGAGTCCGCTCGTTTTTTTTCTCGACTCCCATTTTGAAATACTCTTCGATAAGTGCATCTAAATAAACCTCGTTCTTGTAGGAAGTCGGCCCTTCCAGTATTAGGTTTATTCCGGATGCCCCTTCCGCCGTGGGCTCAACAATTAGCCGTTTTTGATAAGCCAGAGCAAGGATCTCAGGGTTCCTAAAAACAACATTATACTTTTCTCCCTCAATCTGCTGCTTAGCAAAGTACGGTGACTTTACCAGTCTGAATCTATAATTTTTAGATTCTATCCACTGACCAAACTCAACTTCCTGTCTCAGGAATGGCACCGGAGATAAGTCCATGAAATCGTCACTGGCGTACGAATACGGTTGGCCAGAAATTACTTGTTCTATAACTGCTTTGGATCCTCCAACAATTTCAAGGGAGAACTCGGCACCTACCAACTGGACATGACCGGTATCCACTTCAACGTTAAACGGCATTTCTTCATGGTACACCTCCGAGGTTCTTAGACGCCCAATAGCATGTATTTCCACTCCAAAATCCAATACGCTGATGGTGCGTTTAGCCAATCGAAAAGACTTGAGTTTGATCACCTCATTTTCATAGGACAACCTAGGATTATAGTAGCCAATCGCCGTCATCACGTTAGACATGGTCATGTCCATATCATTGGATTTATCCTCACCAATCAACACGATCGCTTGAGTTCGAAAGATTCGATCAGAGTATCGATTAATCAAAAACGCCCCAATCAAACACAAGAGAATTGAAAACAATATGGGCAGTTTGAAATGCCACAGCTGACCTAAAATTGTTCTAAAATCAGTCGTTGCCCCCCCTGTATCGTTTGAATTAGATTGCATTAAATATTATTAAAGTAGGATATAATCAATAGTACATTGGCAATTGCCGACAGTGATAATGCAATGGAGTTGAAACCCGTAGTACCGATTCCATAGCTCTTCACCTTCAATGGCTTCACATTGATAATATCATTGGGATGAATAAAGAAGTATGGACTCTCTATTACATTTTGATCGGTAAGGTCTATTTCGTTGATCGAAACCCCATTTGGGCCGCTTCTAATAATTTGTACCTCCTTCCTGTTTGCAGTAAACTGTGCGTCTCCCGCAAGTGCCAAGGCTTCAAAAATAGTCGCCTGGTCTTGATAGATTAAATATTTTCCTGGTCTTGAAATGTCGCCTACTACTGAAAACCTGATTCCAGATAGCTGGACAGAAACAAAAACGTCATTAAAATAAGACTTCAGCCCTTCTCGGACCCTGGCCTCCACTGTTTCGATATCACTTCCAGCTACTTTTATTTTTCCTAATACCGGGATCTCGATATCACCTGCATTATCTACCGTATACCCATTCAAGTAGAACATCAAATCCCCTCCATTAACTCCATTTATTCGCTGGCTTTCTGACAAGGTATTGAACAGGTCGTTGGATTCGGTATCCAAAGACCTAATTCTAATCGAAATAATGTCATTTTCTTGAATCAGATAATCTGTTGGTTTTGCACCATAATAGTCCTTCGTTTCACCTCCTTCTTCCTGCAAGTAGGTGAGCTTTTTGTTCCCAATGCAACCCGTGAGTAGCGATGATATCATCAGCAACCAAAAAACTCTATACCAGTTCCTTTCCATATCGCTGTCTTATAGCCTCCAGTCCGGGGAAATTACAATTCCTTTAACATCGATCAATATACCGCTTTGAGATAGAACTCTATCGTAATCACTTCTTCTCAACTCAACAAACTCCCGGTGTGCAACTGAAACAATGATCGCATCGTATTTGGTATTGCCTGCCCATGGATCGTCGATGAGCAGATACCGCTCTTTCTTATTCTTTTCATTGGGGTCTACCCAAGGGTCGTAAGCGGAAACTTCGCAACCGTATTCCTTCAACTCCTGCATGATATCGACCACCCTCGTGTTTCTTACGTCAGGCGTGTTTTCTTTAAATGTAACACCGAGAATAAGCACCTTAGCTCCACGAACGCGTTGTCCTCGACCAATGAGTAGCTTGACTGTTTTTTCCGCTATAAATTTTCCCATTCCGTTATTGATTTGGCGACTGGCCAAGATCAAATTGGGTCTGTATCCTAGTTCCTCGGAACGATACATCAAATAATAAGGATCTACCCCAATGCAGTGCCCTCCTACCAAACCAGGCTGAAACTGTAGAAAATTCCACTTAGTGCTTGCGGCTGCTAAAACTTCTCGCGTATCAATACCCATGTGATCAAAAATGAGGGCGAGTTCATTTATAATGGCGATATTTATGTCCCTTTGAGTATTTTCAATAACCTTAGCAGCTTCTGCGACCTTGATACTTGAAGCCCTGTAGGTACCCGCCTTCACAATTGAGGAATATAGCTCGTCAACCTCATCAGCTATCTCAGGTGTAGAGCCTGAAGTCACTTTGATAATATTGGTTAAAGTATTCTTTTTATCACCTGGGTTAATACGTTCTGGTGAATACCCCGCAAAGAAGTCTCTATTGAACTTCAAGCCAGAAACTCGCTCCAAAATAGGCACACAAACCTCCTCAGTAACTCCCGGGTAAACCGTGGATTCATATATCACAATATCCCCAATTTTAAGATGAAGCCCCACCGACTCAGAGGACTTTTGAAGTGGGGTAAGGTCGGGGGTATTATTTTTATCTATAGGCGTGGGTACCGTTACAATGAATATCTGCGCTTGATCCAATTCCGCAGAATTCGTTGTATACTCTACATTATCTCGAATTTCAGTTAAAGTTTCCCTCGAAACTTCCAAGGTCCGGTCATAACCGGCCAAAAGTTCATCAACTCGTTCAGGATTAATATCAAAGGCAATAACCTTTCTCGACTTTCCGAATTCAGCCACAAGAGGCATACCCACATAGCCTAAGCCTATGATGGCAATTTTTTTATTGATATCCATAAAATGATAAATAGATCATCTCATTACCTATGAGACACAGCGCAGAAGCGCCAAATGTACAGCTTTGACATATTCTTTAGTAAGGAATGTGTTAAGATTTTGCAAAATGGCATCTACGTCCCTTTTGCTCATTCGGTACGCGTTTCCGAATTTAAAATTAATGCGAATAGATTAGTTTTGACTCATGAAAATACTCGTAACAGGCGCTGCTGGATTCATCGGCTACTACACCACCAAACAATTGGCCGAACGCGGTGAAACCGTGATCGCCATAGACAATATCAATGACTACTACCCGGTTAGTCTAAAATATGACCGCCTGAAAGACCTAGGCATCGAAAGCGATGCCTTCTACTCGTACGACCCTATCACCTCTACCAAGTACCCGAATCTGCAGTTCATTAAAATGGAGCTTCGAGACGCTGGAGAGCTGATGCATTTATTTGACAAGGAAGGTATTACCCACGTCTGCCATCTTGCGGCGCAGGCGGGAGTGCGCTACAGCTTGAAGAATCCCCAAGCCTACATGGAAAGTAATATGGTGGGCTTTCTAAATCTACTTGAGGCCGTGCGGCATAATCCGGTGGAGCATTTCGTATACGCCAGCAGCTCCAGCGTGTACGCGATGAATAAGGAGGTGCCCTTCAGCACGAAGCACAAGGTGAGTAATCCCATTTCGCTTTATGCGGCCACCAAGAGATCCAATGAACTCATGGCCCACGTCTACAGTCATTTGTACGAAACGCCAACGACTGGATTACGATTCTTCACCGTTTACGGACCTTGGGGGAGACCAGATATGGCGCCGATGTTGTTTGCCAAGGCAATATTGAATGATGAACCCATCAAGGTCTTTAATAATGGGGAAATGGAGCGAGATTTCACCTTCATTGATGACATTGTTGAAGGTGTTATAAAAGTGCTCGACAAACATGTGCCTTCACACGAACAAGCAGACGGAATTCCTTTCAATATTTACAACATCGGAAACAACGCCCCGGTCAAACTGATGGACTTCATTTCGACTTTAGAAAAGGCTTTGGGCAAGAAGGCGGAGAAAATCATGATGCCCATGCAACCTGGGGATGTTCGGCAAACTTATGCTGATGTTTCTGAGCTGATCAGAGACTACGATTTCAAGCCGAGTACGAGTATTGAAAACGGTGTTCAAAGGTTTGCCAATTGGTTTAAATCGTATTACAAATATGAGTAAGCTTTCTTCAAGAAAAGAGAGCATACACTGATATCAACCCCATGAGCCCACTTCTTCGGAATTGGGCTCTTTGTTTTTTTGCACCTTTACGACATGTGTGGCATCAGTGGAATAACGACGAATGACCGAGGGCTCATTGAGCGGATGAACCGGACCATGGTGCATCGCGGGCCGGATGCTGAAGGCTACTATGTCGATGAAGAAATTGGCCTCGGCCACCGGCGACTGAGCATTATCGACTTGAGCGAAGGAGGTGCACAGCCAAGGGTTCAAGATCATTTGGTCTTGACCTTCAACGGAGAACTATATAACTACCTCGAAATTCGCGAGGAGCTTCGTGGACTAGGCCATCGCTTTGATACGGAGAGTGATACGGAAGTCCTTCTGACCGCATATAAGGTTTGGGGGGCTGACGCATTCAAAAAGTTCATCGGGATGTGGGCTTTGGTTATCTACGACACCAAGACCCATCAAATGGTGATGTGCCGGGATCGAATTGGTCAAAAACCACTGTACTACACCCAGGGCTCTTTTGGTCTGGCCTTTGCGTCGGAAATCAAAGCGCTCCTCCAGATTCCAGGTATCGGAAAAGAAAGAGCTGAGGCCCTTGCGGAATACCTCGCTTTCGGATTCAACCCTGAACCCAAAACGGCGTATGAGGACATTTTTGCCTTGGAGCCGGGAACCTATCGAGAATGGAATCGAGATCAAGGACTTGGGCCCGTCCGAAAATACTGGTCGCCCGGCTGGGATGTACAGCGACCCAGTGAGCGGGAAGCACTCGAGGAGTTAAACGAACTGCTTCAGGACTCGGTGAAGCTGCGCCTTCGGGCCGATGTTCCGCTAGGGGTATTTCTCAGTGGTGGACTGGACAGCATGGGCATGACCACACTTTTCAAGAGCCCCTGGACAGGCTTACACGTGGCCTTGAATGAAGACGAGCACGCGTTGGTCGAGAAAGTGATGGCCGAAAAAGAGGCAGATCTTGTGGTGGCCACGCCCGAAGAATTCGACTATCGAGGTGATTTCGATCACGTCATGAAGCATTTTGACACCCCATTCGGCGATAATTCGAGCATCCCGACCTATTGGATTTGTCGCGAAGCCCGAAAGAAGGGCTTTATTGTGATGCTGGGCGGAGATGGGGGCGACGAATTGTTCTACGGATACAAGCGATACAAACAGCTCGACCTCTATTCCAAAGGAGGTGGAACGGTGCTGATGCGAGGGGCGCACGCCTTGAGTCGTCGACTCTTGCCCGGCCATGATGTAGATAAGGCGCTGAGGTTTCTGGCCAAACCGACCTTTGAAGACTTCTATATCAAGTTGCGAGGGGGATTTACCCAGGATGAATGGCCGAATTTGCTCTCAAAGGAATACCGCAAGAGCATTAATGGTTACAATCCGGCGGAGGAGGTTCGAAAGAATTGGCCCACACAGGATTGGCCCACAGTGAAGCAAGCCCAGGCCTTTGATTGGTCTCAGAATTTCTTGAGCGATATCTTGGTGAAATCGGACCGAATGTCCATGGCCAACAGCATTGAATTGCGAAGCCCTTTCTTGGACCACCGGCTCTTTGAATGGTCCGCCAAGCTCCACCCTGACGTGCTCTACGGAGGTGAATTGAAAAGACTTTACAAGGAGTGGTTACTTCCTCGGCTACCAAAAGAAGTTTTGAACCAGCCCAAACGCGGTTTTGGAATGAACGTCAACGACCTTCTCCACCCGGTGACCGACCATCGCATTCACCCGAATGCCGCCGAGTGGCTCAAGGAGCAGAAGAAAATCTTCTTCTTGAACAGCTTTAACGCCACTACAAGGCACTCGTCATGAAGCGTTGGGCCTTCGTATATCAAAACGACCTCAACGAGGTCTCAGCGAACCTGAAGCAGTGCCTTTGGACCACCCAAGCTTTAGCTCAACAGGTCGATTTGACCTGGCTAACGGCACCATTCGACCCTCAAAAACATCAAAACGTACTTGCCCGCTTAGGCATCAGCAGTCCGCCCCCGCAGGTTTCCGTTGGACCTGAACTTGGCCACAATGGTCTGCTGTCGGAATTCACAAGTCGATGGGCCTGGAGCAAAGCAGCCTTGTCTTGGTTGCAAGCCCAGAACACCGAAGTGGTTTACACGCGTGATTTTGGCTTCCTCGTCTTTCTGGCGGTTCAAAAAATCCTGGGAAAGCGATGGTCGTTTCAGGTGATTTACGAGCCCCATAAAGTGTATCATCGGGCCAGCGACAAAGTCCCTCGCTGGGTTGAAGGAAAAGCTCTTCAAGTAGTGGATGTCTTTGCGCCGATCACGGAGGGAATTTGGACCGATCTCGAGCACGATTTCCGTATTAAAAAGCCACATCACATTGTTCCCGATGGCGTAAACCTACCGCCAGAGACGCCTTATCCCAAATCGGATGAATTCCAGATGATCTACACGGGCTCCTTCCAGTCCTGGAAAGGATTGGACACCGTTTTGAATGCCTTGAAAGGCTGGAAAAATAAAGAGGGTTGGAAGCTGACCGTGTGCGGAGGAAAGCCCGAGGAAATCGCGCTGTACGAAGCACAGATGAAAGAAGCTGGATTGAATGACCGCGTGCGATTCGCTGGTTTTTTGGATGAAGAGGCCCTACGGGCCGATGTCGCTCGTGCACACCTCGCCTTATTGCCCAATAATCGCGAACGCATCAGTGCTCGGTACACCAGTCCTTTGAAGTTGTTCGAATACTTGGGGTCTGGACTGCCGATACTGGCGTCTGACCTACCCAGCATTCGAGAGGTTCTATCAGAGGATCATGCATGGTTTTTTCAGCCGGAGGATGAAGGGGATTTTTTGAAGCAAGTGGAATTTGCCTGGAAAGATGCATCGCGCCGTAAGGCGCTTTCCAAAGGCAATCGCCTCTACGCGCAGAAGTTTACTTGGACGGAGCGCGCGAAACGAATTGCGTCCATCGTTCCTGATCTTCGCTGAAGAGCTGATCGTATTGGTCGTGGTATTCGGCCTTGAAGGGGGGAAGATCCTCTGCCTTGCTGTTCACCTTGGACAAGGCCTTTCCCAATCCCGATCGGCGCACCGAGTCTCCTAGTCCCGATAGGCCAAATCGATGGAGGTTCTCTCCGATAAACCGTTGAAGACCGTATAACGCTGACGATTTAGTCGATTTAGCGCGATTGCGGCTCGACAAATCGATGTCGCTCGGAAAAGGGGAGAGCTCAAGAAAGTCGGCAATTCGCGATAGGGTGTCCTCTGGGTTCTGCCGTATATCCTTCAGGGAGAGGTAGAGAAACTGATCTTCCGAAAACAACTCCAGGTAGGGTTGAATATTCTGGAAATAGAGGCCACGTTCGATCAACTCGCCCTCTGTGGCCATCACCTCTTCAAAAGATCTGGACTCTTGTTTTTTGTGAAAGTGGGACCACGTCCATTGACTGTACGCCCGTTCGACGGGGTCGCGATGACAGACGATGAGCTTTACGTCTGGAAAATGTCGATGTATGCGCTCTGCAGCTACCGGATCAAACAAATAATGGACCGAGAATTCACCAAGGACTTTTTGGTTTGAGGCGTGCTTGAAGTGTGACCAATAACCTCTGAGGTCAGGGGCGTACTTAGATTTTTGGGGATTGTAGTACGCAAAACGGTCGTTGAAGTAATGGAGCTCCTTAGGGAAGGACAATCCAACATCGGGGTGCTGGGCAAGTGCGTTGGCCACCCATGAGGTACCCGACTTCATCTCCCCTAATCCGATAAACTGGATTCCGCGGTCGCTTAGTCCCATTCGTTCAAGGTACGATTTAAGAGCGCTTCCACTCTTTTCTTGTCTTCCGCAAAGCGGCTCGAATATTTGGCCTTCAGCTCCTGGGGCATTTTTGGCGCTTTGGTGTTGGGGGACATATTGAGGTCATCACGTATCCACTCGAGAAAACGCGTTAACCCAATCTTCTGAGAGAAATCCAAAATTCCGTGGAGCTTATAGCGATGCATGAAATCACGAAGCCGCATATACGCCTGATTCACTTTATGGGACTTGACCTTGGTGGCAGCGTTGGAGACGCGCTCTAAATCGACCTCCACATCTTTATCGAGGTCCAAGAAGTCCGCAATACTGCGATAGAAGGCCTGGGCGTCCTTCTTGAGGTCTTCGTGCAGTAAGACCAAAACCTGGTCTTGGGGAAAGACACTCAGATACTCTTCCAATCGATTGGCATATGTGCTCACTTCCAGGACATAGGGATCACGAGCAACGTGCAATTCAAAATCTTCCGGACCTATGACTCCTCGATTTTGAAGGAATAGAAAATGAGAAAAGGCCCGAGCTACAGGTTCGCGCAAGCTGATGATTATTTTGGCTTCCGGATTGTAATCAAAGATGGCCTGAGCGCATCCTGAGAATTCGAAGTAACTCACAGTGAATTCTGCCCAAACGAGCTCTGGCGAAGCCTCCTTGAAAAAAGCGTGATACCAAGCAGGAGGTTGCGCCGCATTGCGATTAGGAACGTCGCGATGATAGTGCTGGAAAGGATTGAAATAGTGAAGTTCCTTTTCAATCGGCACATACACTTGAGGATGGTCGCGCAAAATATCGGCCACCCATGTCGTGGCCGTTTTCGGCGGACCTACTCCAATCACCTCTACCCGCTTGTCCTTCGTCGTCTCCATTTTCGAAGAGCAAAAATACCGTTACTTTTGAGTTCCTAAAAGTCTATTGGCATAGAAGCTTACACTCCCAAGTTAAAAGTCATTTACGTGCTGGGCATGAGCTATTCAGGTTCAAGCCTCTTGGGCTTTGTCTTAGGAGCCGTCCCAGAAGTATGGAACCTCGGTGAAGTCAAGGTGTTTCCGAGGGAGCATCGTTTGGGGCGCATTTGTACCTGTACCCGTCCTACCTTGGAATGCGAATACTGGGGGCCGCTCTACCAACAAGGTCTGACCGTATTCAATCGCGGATCTTCGTGGAAAAGATGGGAGGATACGGTGAGGATCTTGCTGCATCGGCCCGTGAGGGCCCCAAAGGAATCAGGAGATGCTCGAATGCTGCGCGCCAGTCTGGAGCACGCCAAGACTTTTGAACCCCAAAGCAAATGGCTCGTCGACACCTCAAAAAGCCTCTGGAGACTTTTTGCCTTGTGGTACAACCCCGACATTGAGGTCAAAATCGTCTACCTGCGAAGGGGAGCCAAAGAAAACGTGGCTTCCTATATAAAGCACGGGCATTCATTCGGAAAGGCGGTTCGGGAATACGGGCTCTTCCACCGCTTGAGTCGTTTGTGGCTGAAGAAGAATGCTGGAGATCAGGTACTCGAACTCTCCCATGAAGACCTGGCCTTGAAAGAAGCTGAGGCCATGAGTAAGATCTCCCAGTTCTTGGATCTGGACTACAGCCAATACAAAAGTCAAATGGCTTCCCGAGAGTACCACATTCGAACGGGAAACCCGAGGACTGTTGATCAATTCCGCGATGGCTTTAAGGGCTTCTTCTACGATGAGCACTGGAAAGAGCTGCTCAATGAAAAACAACAGCAGTACTTAGATCGTCGCTTCTCATGAGTCAGGGCATTCAAAAAAACATGAGGGCCACTTTCTTGTCGAAGATTCCGATCTCCGGTTTGGCATTTGCCCACTCCGTTTTGATTACTCGCCTCCTCGGGCCTGAGGGCTTTGGAGTGTTTCAGTTCATCACGACCAATGTCCAGTTTTTGGTGATGGCCATCGGCTTCAACATGACCAACGGAATCATGTACTTCACGGCGTCTCAACGGATAGCTCAATCGAAGATCTTCTCCATGATGGTCCTGATCTTTCTGGTCTTTTTTACCCTATTGACATCCCTTCTCTTCGGCTGGTCCTTGAGCGGAGGCATTGGACCTTTGATCCTTCCTGAAGGCTTCCAAAAAACGCCCTTTGCCATCTATTTTCTCGCGGCATTCTTGTATCACTTTGCCCAGGTTTTCATGCACGCTCATCTCAAAGGGCAGAAGAACTTCATCCGTTCGAACAACCTATTGATGCTCAGCGGAGTCCTGAACGTAGCGGTTAGCGGTTCACTTTACCTACTCGTTGCTGGAGGTTTCGATGCCAATATCGCGCTGCTCTTCCAGGCGCTAACCGGTCTTCAACTTGCCCTCCTTATCGTGACTTTTTGTGGGTATTACACGAAGGCTAGACCTCAATGGAATTTGAGTTGGTCTCGGTCAGAGTTAAAAACCTACTTCGGCTACACGTCCTTGGGCTATGGAAATATGTTCAGCAAGTTCTTCAACAAGCGCCTCGACGTCTATTTCGTCCAGTTTATTTCCGGATCAACGGCCTTAGGGCATTATGGAGTAGCCACAAGCCTGACCAATTTTCTGTTGGACTTTGTCCAGCCTCTGAACCAAGTTGTTCTTCCCTACCTCACCACCATGAATGAAGAGGAAACAGAGAAGACCTATCCCGTTTACTTGAGAGTTTTCACGGGAATTCTATTGATACCGGCCATAATCTTACTTGTGCTGGCAGATCCCTTGGTCAACTTGATCTACGGAAGTGCTTTTGGTCCCGCCGCAGCAGCCCTTAAAATCATGGCCATTGCCGTAGTCTTTGCTTATGTTCGAAACTACTTCTCCTCGTACAACAATGCCAAAGACCGTGTCCGGTTTAATCTCATGGCCAATATTTCGGCCTTGGTCATCACTGTTGTCCTCGATCTCCTACTCATCCCAAAACTGGGTATTCTGGGTGCGGCTTATGCGACGCTTTGTGCCTACGGGTTGTCCTGTGTTATGATTGGAGTTACGGTCAAACGCCATATGGATATTCCGTGGTCCACTCTACTCCTTCCCAAGCGGTCCGACTGGAAAACCCTGCGTGAACTCATCGGTAAACTTGGTTAAGACCAATTGCAAGCGCCTTTACCAAAGAGCGCACAACACGCTTCAATTTCGTCTTTGTACTTGGCCTGAAGGTAAGGCCTCAGTTGCGGAGGAATTTCGGCCTGGAGGCCAACGTTTGAGCGTTTACCGAATGGCATTTTCTGCGTATCTATATCAACAGAGACTTCAAGGAATTGCATGATTTCTCGAAGCAATCCTTCAGGATCCGAAACAATCTGCTCATAGAATCCGACAAACACACGATCATTCCCGAAAACGCGCGCCCAATCCTGATACACCTCGGTATAGGAACCTCGTTTTGTTGACTTAAATCCATCAAAATGAGCCTTCCATTGATCATCGGAAATGGACTCGAAAGGACGACCCTGAATTTTACAGAGAACCATTTTCGAGTGGGACCAAGCCCGTTCAATGGGATTGCGCAGGAGGAAAATAATCTTCGCGGACGGATTAAAGCGAGCAATGTGCTGAATGCGGTGCTTGGCGATGGTCGAATACCCGGGTGTGATCTCTCCAATAAGCCTCTCCCCTGCCGTCGAGAACTTCTTCTGATACCAATCGTAAGAGCGATAGTACTTCCAATCGAAGAAGTGAACTTCTTTCTCGGGAGGAAGAAAAATATCGGGATGATGAATGAGGCAATCTTGAAGCCACGTCGTTCCAGATTTCTGTGCACCTATGCAAAGGAAATCGGGAAACGGACCGGTTCTTTTTTCTGGGGGTCTTATCGCAAAACCCACTGTTTTTTGAGCGTCCTCAGCACGCCTTTTCAGGGCTTTAATACGCTCCCGGGCACTCATGCCTCTTCCTCTTCAGGTTGAGCGGCTTCCACTGAAGCGCGAGTCTTTCGAAAATCAACGAAGACCAACCCTAGCCACAAGAGCAAGGCTGCCAGTGAAGCGTATCCTCCCATGACCGATCCTTTCGGAACAAAATTCAAGACGACCTCTTGGTTTTCGCCAGCGCTCACGGGAACAGCGGTGAAACCGAGTTGACCTCGAACGGGCGACACTTGAGTACCATTAACGGTAGCTTCCCAACCTTCGTCAAAAGGTATCGTGAAGAAGAGCCATCCGTTGGTCGGGGCGTTCAAGCTCCCTTCGATTTGATTCTGGCCAAAGGATGAAAGCTTGAAGGTGCCTGCATCGCGCCGTTGGCGCAAAACATCCTGAAACTGAGCTACGGTCATGTTCTTGACCGGAATACGCTCTATTGGTACTTCAGCGCTCGTCATGTCCTCTTCAGACAGCACCATTCGCTGGTACAACTGAATCTCCCTCTGGCCTTCTCCAAGGGCCAAGAAGGTTTTTTCCGAAAGGGCTTCACCGTAAAAAGTCCCGAAGGGCAGGCGATGCTGATTCTGGTAAATGGTGATGTTTTCAACGGTCCCGATTGGACTGTAGGTGTTGGCCAAAACGGGGTTCACGACATCGGACTGGCGCAACAAATAGTCCACCCCAGCAAAAGGATATAAAAGAGGATTTCGCTCCACTCCTACTGCCCATCTAGTCTCAACTTCAGCAGTAGAGTCAGCGAGGGCCATCTTGGTCAGGAATCGGATGTAGTTGGCCTGATTAAAGCTGGAATACTGAGTGGTCCCGTAGAACCCGAGTACACGACCTTCATTTAGAGAACGGTGAATGCTGTTGGCGCTGGCGTAGTCTTTGGTGATCCGAAAGAATTGATCGTCCTGCGCGTGTATGTAGTCCAGGGCTTCAACGGTAAAATCGTTGTACCCAACCCGTTGACGGAGTTCTCTCTTGGTCATGGTATCTCTTTGACGGAAACCGTAACCCGCGTTGAATCCAAGGTCAATAAGCATGACGAGCAACAGGGCATATGGAACAAGGGCTCCGAGCTTTTTAAAGTGTACACCCGCGAAGATTCCCGTGAGCATGAGAATCACCATAGTGTCAAGCCCTTGAATGGCGGATACCAATTCAAGACGACCGTCGTAGTAGGGATAATGAAGTGAAATAAGCAGGACCACGGCAGTCGATAAAAGACCTATGAGATGAACGCTCTTTTCCCTTTGTATCACATCCAAGGCTTTTGTACTCATTAAGACAAAAATCAATGGCAAGAACAGGCTTAAGGCCTTCTTATAGTAGTCTCCTTGGAAAAGGTAGATGGCGTAGCGGAAATAAGGGAAAAGCAAAGGCAAAAGGGCAATGATCAATACAGCTCCCCAAAGTCGTTTTTCATTCTTGTTACCCAGAAGAATCAATTGAGGAATAAGGAAGATCATGAGTATTCCGCAGTAGAAAAGCGGTGCCTCGAGGTAGTTGTTCCAGCCGTTGAAATCGCTTCCGGCTCCCAACAAGTCATTGCTCAAAGTCCTCATCCAAGTCGTCAGCAGGTGGCCTCCATCGTGAACCGCCAAGAGCGGGCGGGCACTCAGGTCATCGGAAAGAGTGGCCGCAGTTGACATACGCGGACTGTTGGTTACGGTCGTCACACGCGTCAATAGGCCTGTAGCATTACCCAGAAACCCAATAATAGCCAATCCGGCCGCTGAAGCGCCTTGAACCGCCCAATTCATCGGCTTCCACTTGAGCTCTACCCCGCGGACAATGAAGTAGAGTAAGGCAAATTGGAAGAAGAAAAAGAGCTTCGGATCTACACCAAAGTTGTACAAGGCCAAGGGGAGAACGAAATACATCTTACGGGTCCATACGAGGTCAAGACCCCATAGAACAAAAACGGCATTGAGCACAAAAGCGTCGTGAACATACCAAGACCCTCCCACAATGGCGTAACCGCTAAACGCCATCGCCAATCCTCCGAATAAGGCAATCCATTCATTGGTCAAGCGAAGGCGCAGCCATTGAAAAGTGAAAACAGATATGGTCACAGCCTTAGCCCAAGCCAACCATGCAATTCTCTCCGCTACCGACCCCGATAGCAATCCAAAAAACCAATGATAGATTTCTTCAATTCCGAAGTGCCAACCGGAGTACATGTTCTGACCCATTCCGATGTAAAAGGACCACGCCATCGGAAATCCTTCTTCACTCAGATATCGATCCAAATGCAAAAGGTTGGGATACTTGAGGTTCAAAGTATCGCTCCCAATGTCCTTAAAAATATAGAGGTCTCCTCCGAATAGAAATGGAGAGAACACCAAGAAACCCAAAAGCGCTGGAACTCCTAAAATCCAAAGCCACGAATTGTAGGGTAGTTGTTCGGGCAAGAAAGAAAAGCTCAAGGCTTCCTTCTTGGTCGTCTTCTTTGTCACTTTCTTCTTGGCCATGAATCTGAGTGGTTAGGTTTAAGCCTAAATTAGTCTATAAGTCCGTACTTCTTTTTAATGCGAGGTGACTCTTGTTCATATGCCCGAACCATCTCTTTACCCCGAACTTTCATCTCACCATTAAACTTGGGATAAATAGCCCGTAGGAATTCAGCGACATCATTTCTCGGAGGTTTATTGGCCATCACCACATACAAGACGGCTTTCGGATTTGCCTTCCCTATTTCATAGAAGTCCTCCATGCGCGTCTTTGGCCCCAGTTTAATAGCCCGGTACTGCGGATAATAATGCTGAACCAGTCCAACTTGACCGGTAACGAAAATGACCTCGCGTTCCTTGTTTTCAATGATCTGAATTTGGCTATCCAAGTAATCCAGAACGTCTCGTTCGTACCTCGGAACCAAACTGAAGTTTTGCTCGTCCATCGAAAACGGCGAAAAAACGTTTCCTACGGCTAAAAATGCGAGAACAATGACCCCTACGTAGACCGGAATAGGAGACCAATTCTTCTTTAGTTTCTCAGCGACAAACTCAAAAGCCATAACACCGAAGAGGCCAATGGAAACCAAGTACGCCACATGGACAATCAAGTAGTACCGGTTAAAACCGTACGGGGGAATGAAGGTACCACCCATGATCATCGAGTAGAGTACTAGAGCAAAAACGAAATAGCCCGCAGAGATTCGGAAAAAACGACCGTAAAAGTCGTTGCGCTTGAGCGCAAGATATCCACCTCCAAAGAGCATTATTAAATTGAACAGAAACCAACCAGCCCCTTCCGGGTGATTGACGTCCATATAGTTTCCCAGCGCCTGGCCAAAAGTTGAAGGGTCCCATTCTCGGAAGAAACGACCAATGGCAACGTTAAGCCTTAGCGCAGGAATAGTGGCTGCCGCCACCAGAAGGGCGATCAATGCCCCGCCCCCAGCAAGGAGTAATTTTCTCGGATACTCTTTGTGCAATCCAGAGGTGAAAAAGTCCACGATCATGGCCAAAAGGCCAAAGACTAAAATCGAAAAGAGCGTCTGATGGAACAGTCCAGGAATTAGGAGTAATAGTGAAGCTGCAAGGACTCTGACTCCATAGGGTCTCTTTGAATAATAGATCTTGTAGGCTGCAAAGGAACAGACAATTCCAAAGACATACATGTAGCCGTAATACCGGATAAAATGAAGGGAGGACATGGTCCAACTCGACAGTATCGTCGGTAAAAAAAGTATCGCCAATTCCTTTGGACCTTGATCTGTCGGTCGAATCCAAAGAGCTAAGAGCATGATGAGCATGGTGAGCACAAAGGGCCATCCTCCGTACCACTTCTCAACGGATACATTTAATGCTTGGAGTATGAAATAGGCCGGTACGTTGAAGTACAGTATGAATCGGTGAGAATCATAAGTCTTATACTCCAGATCTGGATTGAAATTGACGCTTTCTGGATGCGGAGCCGCTAGTGGAACCCCACTTTCAACAGCATGAGCTAAGCCGTTATACGTGCTGACCTCATCACTTAAGTGTATGTACTTATCCAGATAGTTAACCGCAGATATCCCCGCATACAACATAGCAAGAATGCCCAGGGAAAGTACAACGCGCTGAATTATTGATGGCTTATTCGCCTCCATCAAATAATCATCCCCGCCGCAACGGTCTCATTAGTCCCTTCATCGACTAGGATGATGCTCCCAGTATTTCGATTCTTTCGATAGCTATCCGCCAACAATGGCTTGGTCGTGCGCAAACGAATTCGGGCAATGTCATTCATACCGATCGTATTGTCCTCTTCATCCCGATGCAAGGTGTTGATGTCCACCTTGTACACGATGTCCTTCACCATAGCGCGGGCATCGGTAGAGGTGTGGCGAATGCCATATTTACCTCCGTTGATCATGGGCTTACTGTTGAACCAGCAAATCATCACGTCCAAGTCCTGTGTGGGCTCGGGCTGGTTGTTGACTCGGCAAATCATATCACCGCGAGAAATGTCGATATCATCTTTCAAGGTCACCGTAACGCTCATCGGCGCAAAGGCCTCTTCGACCTCGCGATCTCCGTCGTAAATCTTGTCTACGATGCTCGTAAATCCGCTGGGCAAGGTAATGACATCATCCCCTGGTTTCATGATTCCTCCGGCAACACGACCTGCATACCCACGGAAATCATGGTACTCATCACTGTGTGGACGAATTACGGTTTGCACTGGGAAGCGCACGTCAATGTGGTTGTGGTCCGATCCAATGTGAATGGTTTCCAAGGTGTTCAAAAGCGTTGATCCATTGTACCAAGGCATCTTTTCCGAACGGTTCACCACATTATCTCCGTGCAATGCTGAAATCGGAATGAAACGAATATCTCCGATCTCCAACTTGGCGCTGAAGTCCTTGAATTCCTGCACAATCTTATTGTACTGCGCCTCGTCGTAATCCACGAGGTCCATCTTGTTGATGCACAAGATCACATGAGGAATCTTCAATAGACTCGCGATAAAGCTGTGACGGCAGGTCTGCTCAATTACCCCTTTGCGCGCATCGACCAAAATCAAGGCCAGGTTCGCCGTAGAGGCCCCAGTCACCATGTTTCGGGTATACTGAATATGTCCCGGAGTATCGGCAATAATGAACTTACGCTTGGGCGTTGCGAAGTAGCGATAAGCTACGTCAATCGTAATCCCCTGCTCGCGCTCATCCTTTAACCCATCGGTGAAAAGACTCAAGTCCACATGGTCCAAACCACGCGTCTTTGAGCTCGCTTCTACCGCTTCAATTTGATCTTGAAAAATACTTTTTGAATCGTACAGCAAACGACCAATCAAAGTCGATTTACCGTCATCTACGCTTCCCGCAGTGGTGAAGCGCAACAATTCCATATCCAAATAACCGTTCGTTTCCATGGTCAATTTTTTCTTTTGTTTCTGCGCCTACGGCGCGATACATTCCTAGAAGTACCCTTGTTTTTTCCGGTCCTCCATCGCAGACTCACTACGCTTGTCATCCGCGCGTCCCCCGCGTTCCGTGACTCGAGTTGAGGCTACTTCTTCAATGATTTTCTCCAAGGTATCCGCATCGGACTCTACGGCTCCCGTAATGGTCAAATCGCCCATCGTGCGGAAACGCACTTGTTTGCGCTCGGCCACTTCACCGTCCTTCTTGTTCAAGAACTCCGAATCACTCAGGTACTGGCCATCGCGCAAAATCACATCGCGCTCATGGGCAAAGTACAGGCTTGGGATTTCGATGTTCTCCAAGAGAATATACTGCCAAACATCCATTTCTGTCCAGTTCGAAATAGGGAACACCCGGAAGTGCTCACCGTAGCTTTTCTTTCCATTGAAGAGGTTCCAAAGCTCGGGGCGCTGGTTCTTGGGATCCCACTGACCAAACTCATCGCGGTGGCTAAAGAAGCGCTCCTTAGCACGAGCTTTTTCTTCATCTCGACGGGCACCTCCCATTGCGCCGTCAAACTTGTTGGCCTCAATGGCCTCTAGAAGCGCAGGAATCTGGGCCGCATTCCGGCTTGCATCCGCCCCTTTTTCTTCAGAAGCCTTTCCTTCATCAATGGCCTTTTGTACCGAACCAACCACGAGCTGAGCCCCTAGTTTTTCAACGAGAGCATCTCTAAACTCAATGGTTTCGGGGAAGTTGTGACCCGTATCGATGTGCACCAAAGGAAAGGGTACACGTGCGGGCCAAAAAGCCTTCTTGGCCAAGTGGGTCAAAATGATGCTGTCCTTTCCGCCAGAAAACAGCAGACAAGGGTTGTTGAATTGGGCATACACCTCACGAATCACGTAAATGGACTCGGCCTCCAGTTCGCGGAGGTGTTTCAGATAATATCTATGCATCGCTAAGGGTGATTTTAGGGAGAAGGACTTCCAGTACCTGCCGGACGTTCTCTTCTATATCGTCTTTATCCGTATCTATTCTTATCTCCGGGTTCTCCGGCACTTCAAACGGGCTGCTGATTCCTGTAAAATTGGAAATTTCACCTGCCCGTGCTTTCTTATACAATCCTTTTGGGTCGCGGGATTCAGCCACCTCCAGCGGCACATCTACATGTACCTCAACCATTTCTCCCTCCGCCAATTTCTCGCGAACACTGGCGCGATCGGCCCGGAAGGGTGAAATGAAGGCCGTCAGCACTATGAGTCCAGCATCGACCATGAGCTTGCTGAGTTCGCCAAGTCGACGAATATTCTCTACGCGACCCTCCTCGGTAAAATCAAGGTCTCCATTCAGTCCCGAACGGACGTTGTCGCCGTCCAATAAGTAGGTATGAAATCCGTGCGCAGCGAGTTCTTGCTCTACAGCGTTGGCTACCGTTGACTTACCTGAGCCGGAAAGGCCTGTAAACCAAACAACACAAGGTCGCTGGCCCAAAGATTGACTTCGCGTCTCCTTGGAGATCTTGTGATCATGTGGAATGATGTGAAGTTTTTCGCTCATAACCAGCCGTAATGAATCCAAACAAATGTAAGTGAAATAAGCGCGTAAAGGAAAGATAGCGGACCTCCGATCCGAAGAAAGTCCTTGAACTGATATCCACCTGGCCCCATGACCATTAAATTCGTTTGATAGCCCATCGGAGTGAGAAAGGCGCAGCTGGCCGCAAAGGCAATGGTCATGTAGTATCCAACGGCCACATCAGGCCCTGCGACTGCTCCTAAAGAATAAGCAATCGGAAACGCAATCGATACCGCTGCCGCATTAGTGATAAAGCTGGTCAAGACAAAGGTCAAAACAAACAAGGCGATGCTGATCACAATGGGACCTCCCCCAGAAAGGGCGCTTCCAATCCAACCGCCGAGAGCATCTGCCGCTCCACTTTCAATCATGGCGCGGCCTAAGGCCAAAGCACTCACCAGAATCAGCAAGAGCTTGACATCCATTTCTTTTTTCATGCCATCGACGTTAACAAAACCGAGGACCAGGAGCGCCGCCAACATGATCAGCGTGGCCATGAAGAGGTTCACATATCCGAAGATTCCGGCAATACCGACCAAGGCCACTACACCTACAAAAACCCTTTTAGGCGGTGCCTTTTTCACGGATGGATTCTTGATGCGCTTGACGATGTACAGGTTATTGAATCGGAACTCATTCCGGGCAAAGCTCTTACCTGTGGAAAGCAGTAGCAGGTCACCCGCCTGAAATCGCATTTCTCCAATCTTCCCGCTGACGCGTTCTCCATTTCGATGAATGGCCAAGATTCCCGCTTGATATCGCTCTCTAAAATTGACTTGCTTCACCGTAGATCCAATCAAAGAGGAGTTGGCCGGGATAACGGCTTCAATGATGTTTCGTCCTTCCGCATCTTCGAAATCCGCATGCTTGCTCATTTCTAAGCCGGGCATGCCCTCCGTCAAGTCAACGACGCGCTCCGTTTCCCCAACAAAAAGCAGCGAGTCTCCTTCTTCAATCACTTCTTCTGGTTCAACTGGGGTAATAACTCGTTCATCCCGGACGATTTCCACCAAGAACACGCCGCTCAAGTTCCGCAAGCCGGCGTCTTGAACACTTTTTCCAATCAAGCGTGACCCTGAACGCACCTTCGTTTCAACCACATAGTCCCGCGTAGGATCAGAAAGCTGGTCCAGTACATCTTCCCGCTGCGGCAAAAGACGTGGTCCCGCAAAGAGCATGAATATTATTCCACCGATAGTGACCAGAAATCCCGGAATTAAGAAATCAAAGAAGCTAAACAAAGGCTCTCCACTCTGCTCCAAGAAACCATTCAGAACTAAGTTAGTGGAGGTTCCAATGATGGTGATCATCCCACCCAGTATGGCCGAGTAACTCAGTGGAATGAGCAGCTGTGAAGGTGCAATACCTCTTTTTTTACACCAGTCGCTCACATAGGGAATCATGAGTGCTACTACTGGGGTATTGTTTAAGAAGCTCGAGCCCAAGGCCACAATTGCGGACATGCGCAGGAGCATCCCACTTTGGGTCTTGGCCCCTCGAAAAGGCCGGTCCAGCAAGCCTAGCAAGTTGAAGTGATCGCGCAGAGCACCCGTGATGAAGATCAAAACGAAGATGATGGCGATTTGCCGGTTGCCAAAGCCTTTGAGAAATTGATCCGTGGTCAATACCCCGGTCACAATGAGCATCAGGACCGCGATGAAGAAGGTCAACGCCGTTCGATTCCCTCTCCGGAATAGGGCAATAATGAGCCCAGCCAGCGTGATGGAAACGATGTAGATATGATACTCGGCCGGAATCATCTTACTTCCGGCGAACGATAAACCAAGGATTCAAGAGGTTCTCTTTGTTGTAGGTCAGAGGAGCGCCGGTGTCGTGCCGAACCACTTCACATCCCGCGTGCAGGGCAATTCCATGTCCAGCTCCCGTATCCCATTCCATGGTGGGTGCAAAGCGCGGGTAGACTTGCGCTGAACCTTCGGCTACCATGCACAATTTGAGCGAGCTTCCTCGGCTCAGAATTTCAATGGCCCCGTGCTCTTTTTCCAATTCCGCCATAAACGCCTCTGTTTCTGGGCTCATATGACTCCGGCTTCCCACCACGGTGAAGGGACCATCGTTGGGAATGGGTAGTGCTTGGCCATCGGCCCGTAGGGCCTGAATCGTATGAATTTTATGACCTTGTTCCGCCTTATAAGCGCCAATGCCTTCCGCTCCGACGTACAACGTGTCGGTTACTGGAACGTAGATCACTCCGAGGATGGGAACGCCTTCACGAACGAGGGCGATGTTCACCGTGAACTCTCCGTTTCGCTTGATGAATTCCTTGGTTCCGTCCAATGGATCGACCAGCCAGAAGGTGTGCCAATCGGCGCGCTTGCTGTAGTCCGCCAAATCTCCTTCCTCGCTGAGGATCGGATAATCGGTATCCTTCAGATACTCCATGATTTTGAGGTGGCTTCGGCGATCCGCTTCCGTAAGGGGACTGCTGTCGTCTTTGATGTCAACCGAGAACTCGGTGCCGTAGACGTCGAGAATTTCTTTTCCGGCCGCGATGCTGGCCTCTATGCTGAGGGATACAAGATGATCCATGTTCATGGTAATAGCTGTTTGGTGGCAAAACTACGAATTGGGCCTCAAGCCCCAATAGGATGCCAGGTGGTTTTGTACTCGACAAAATCAGTGATGTTCTCGAGCCCATCATCGGCCCGTAGGGCCAAGACACGCTTTACATTTTGCGCTGCCGCAGTGCGCTCTTCCTCACCGGGATTTTCTACGGCAAGTGCGTTGACGTCCATGTGACTGCTCATGTGCGGCAAGAGCTCGGCGGCATGCCCGGTCAGGAGGTTTACGACCCCGCTTGGGACATCGCTGCTGTGGATGACTTCGGCCAGTGAAATGGCCACGTGTCCGAAGTTTTCTGCCGCCAAAACGACTGCGGTATTACCGCTGGCCATGATCGGGGCCAGGGTACGGGTCAACCCGAGGAGTCCCTTGTCCACCGGAGCTACAGCGGCTACTACGCCGGTCGGCTCCGGTACGGTAAAGTTGAAATGCGGTGAGGCAACAGGGTTGACCGAACTCGCCAGCTGTTGATATTTGTCGCACCAGCCGGCGTAGTACACCCAGGCATCGATGGCGGCCATGACTTCATCGCGGGCGTCTGTTTCTGAAACCCCAACGGCGCCGAGTTCGGCGATGAACTGAGCCGCACGTCCTTCGAGCATTTCGGCCACGCGGTACAGGATTTGGCCGCGATTGTATCCCGTTCGAGCCGCCCAAGAATTCTGTGCTTTACGCGCCGCGACTACGGCATTTCGAAAATCTTTTCGCGATCCCTGACAGAGGTTTGCCACGAGCTGGCCCTTGTGTTCAAGCTTGAAATATCGTCCGCTTTCAGTCCGAGGAAAGGCTCCACCGATGTAGAGCTTGTAGGTCTTTTGTACGTCGAGTCTGCTCATATCACTTCACATAAGATTGCAGGCCCTGAAGGCCACCCTCGCGACCGAAGCCGCTTTCCTTATAACCCCCAAACGGACTGGCCGCATCGAACTTGTTGTAGGTGTTCGCCCAAACAACTCCGGCCTTCATTTTACTCGTCAGTTCGAAAATCTTGGCTCCCTTCTGAGTCCATACCCCAGCGCTCAGGCCATAGGGCGTATTGTTCGCCTTGGTGACGACCTCGTCCAAAGAGCGGAAAGTCTGGATGGCGAGCACCGGTCCAAAAATTTCTTCCTGGACGATGCGGTGGCTTTGCGCGGTCTCCAAAAAGAGGGTTGGCGCGCACCAATATCCTTTCTTCGGAAGGGCTATTTCAGGCGTATAAACCTCTGCTCCTTCCGATCGGCCGATGGCCAAATACTCTTGAATGGTTTTGAGCTGTCCGGCGCTGTTGATGGCCCCGATGTCCGTATTCTTGTCCAGAGGGTCACCGACGATGAGGCTTTCCATGCGCATCTTGAGCTTGGCGACCACCTCATCAGCTACGGCCTCCTGCACAAACAAGCGTGATCCCGCGCAGCAGACATGTCCTTGGTTGAAGAAGATCCCATTGACAATGCCCTCCACGGCCTGATCAATGGCCGCATCCCGACAAATAATATGAGCGGCTTTCCCGCCCAACTCCAAGGTTAATTTCTTGTTGGTCCCCGCCACGGCGCGCTGAATGATCTTGCCCACTTCCGTGGAGCCCGTGAAGGCAATCTTATCCACATCCGGATGATTGACCAATGCCGCACCTGTTTCTCCTGCGCCCGTAACGATGTTGACCACCCCTTTCGGGAAATCACAGTCTGCGACGAGTTCGGCGAGCTTCAAGGCGGTCAGCGAAGTCGTTTCCGCCGGCTTTAAGACCACCGTATTTCCAGCCGCTAGTGCTGGAGCGAGTTTCCACGCCGCCATGAGCAGCGGGAAGTTCCACGGGATAATTTGTCCGCAAACGCCAATCGCCTCCGCACCGCGCGGAAAAGCATAATCGAGCTTATCGGCCCACCCGGCGTAGTAGAAAAAATGCTGCGCCACGAGCGGAATATCGATGTCGCGACTCTCCCGAATCGACTTTCCACCATCCAAGCTTTCGATGACCGCAAATTCCCGCGAGCGCTCCTGTATCATACGCGCCAAACGGAACAGGTACTTGGCTCGTTCCTTTCCGGGCATACCGCTCCATGAAGGAAAGGCCCTACGGGCCGATGCCACAGCGCGATCCACGTCCGAAGCGTCCGCCGAGGCAATTTCGCTCAAGGCTTCCTCTGTAGCTGGATTGATTGTGGGAAAATAGGATCGCGCCGTAGGCGCAGAAAACTCACCGTCTATAAAGAGTTCATAGCGATCCGCAACGTGTACGTGATCACTGCTTTCCGGCGCGGGCTCGTAGGCCCAGCCACTGTGAAAATCAAATGCGTTTTCGTCCACCATATCAGTCGATGCTGAAGTAATTCATACTCTGATAGTTGCCCGTGCGCTGTTTTTCCAGCTGCATGAGCACGTCGTTTGCCAAGGAGCTGGCTCCAAAGCGGAACAGGTCAGGGGTCAGCCAATCGGCGCCCAAGGTCTCCTTGACCATCACCAGGTAATGCAAGGCCAATTTGCTGTTACTGATACCGCCCGCGGGCTTCATCCCGATGCGCTTACCTGTCTTCAAATAGTGGTCGCGAATGGCGTACAACATGACCAGGGTTACCGGAATGGAAGCCGCCTTGGGAATCTTTCCCGTACTGGTCTTGATGAAATCGGCACCAGCGTCGATGGCAATATCCGAAGCCAAGCGTACGTCGTCGTAGGTGTCCAATTCCCCTACTTCGAGGATGACCTTCAAATGAGCTTCGCCGCAGGCTTCTTTGACCGCCGCGATCTCATCGAAAATATAGCTGTACTCCCCCGAGAGAAACTTCCCTCGGCTGATGACCATGTCGATTTCGTTGGCGCCCTCATCTACCGCATATCGGGTATCGTCGAGCTTCACCTGGAGGCTGCTTTGACCGCTCGGAAAATAGGTCGCTACTGCGGCCACATTAATTCCGCTATCGCCCAAGGCTTCGCGCGCCACGCGGACGAGCGTCGGATAAACACAGACGGCCGCCACGTTGGGCAAGTCCTCGTACGAATCATGCAGGTGCTGCGCCTTATAGCACAGTTGCTTGACCTTCGCTGGGGTATCCTTTCCTTCAAGCGTGGTTAAATCGACCATCGAAAGGACTGTCTTGAGCCCATCGACCTTCGCTGCTTTTTTGATGCTCCGGGTCTGGAAGCGCTTAGCGCGTTCTTCCAGCCCGATGCGATCAATGCTTATGCCGCCGTCCGCGGTGTATTTCATAGGGTGCTTAATTCAAGTTCACGCTGATCGGCACGACGTAGCGTACCTGAACAGCCCGACCATTTGCACGAGCTGGCTCCATCGGAGGCAAGCTCTCAATCACGCGAAGAGCTTCTGCATCCAACTCATCGTTCACACTGCGAACGACCTTGGCGCGCTCGATTAAGCCCAATTCGTTGATTTCAAAATAAACTTCAACCACTCCGCGCTCGCGGTTATTCTCGAGCATGGTGCGTTGCTGTAGATCGCGCTCCGGGTAGGTGAACTCATCTTGGATGTGCGCGGCCAATTGCTCGTCAAAACAAGCGCGCTGATCCGCAGGCTCTACGATTTCTTCGCAACCTGGCATAGCAGGTTTTTGATCGGCCATGGCCATGGTGATGACGATTTCGTCTTCATCTTCGATTTCCTGGCCCTCCATCATATGGGCGTCTTTTACTTCAGCAGATACTTCATGGTGAATCTCCGCGGAGCGCTGATCTACATCCGCCGCTTCTTCGGTCTCATGAGCCGAGGCAGAGTCCATTTCCATAGCGCCCTCATCTGAACCTTCAGCCGTGCTATCCTCCATCGTTTGTGTGCTGTCCGTTCCTTCAGCGTCTGAACTGGATGCTGGGTCACTCATACAGCTGTACATGCCGAATGCCAAGCATGCCGCTGCGATCATGGTTATCTTCTTCATATCGTTTGGGTTTTAGTTCAAAGCAAGATAAAAAAAGCCCTCGGAGTAGACCGAGGGCTCTAGCGCCTAATTGCGGAAATTCTTTATTGTAGCTGAAAATTTATGGGGACCGCATAAGAAACCGGCACCGGCTTCCCCCTCTGCTTGGCAGGAGAAACCATGACAGGCATGGAATTTAGAAGTCTTTCACCTTCCGCTTTCAGGTGTTTATCCGGTCCTCGAACCGCCTCTACTTGTGTAACTTTTCCTTCAGCGTCTATGACAAAGGAGACAAAGACCTTGCCTTCCGTTCTCATTTCTCTTGAAATCTCAGGATAGTGAAAATTGTCCTGGATGTGATTCCACATCATTTCTACAAAGCATCTTTCGCGATCTTCTCCGCGCAGTCCTTCGCATCCCGGAAAGACGGGGAGTTCTTCCACCGAAATAAAGGGAATGGCCTCGAGCACTTCGTGTTTGCTCTGACCAGGTATGATTTCAGGCACCTCTTCCCAAGGTTTATCAGGTATTTGAATCGTCTTGTTGACCGCGACCAGCTTCTTGGGTCTTTTCGCGGGCTTGTTAGGCTCCAACTTCTTGGGTTCTACCGTTTTCTTTTTCTCGGGGACCGCTTTTTCACTTCGATAAACCACGGGCGGCAGAACCTCCGTATCCGGGTTCACCCGTTCGACAATATCCTGGGTGGGTAAATCGGAAAAGGACTTGAGCTGAAAAACGGTAATCATCAGGACTAAGGCAATGCTCAATCCAATGAGCCGGAACACAAATTTGTGGCGTTCGAGATCCGCCTTGGGCGACTTTTTGACTTCCATAGAGCAACAGTTTAAGAGAGATTAAACCGGGTGGTTATCTAAACTGCTCCAAATATGATGCCCAAAAAAAAGCCCCCGGAAAATTCCGAGGGCTCTTCTATTCTTTATGAAGCAAGTCTTTTACTGCAGCTTAAAGTTAATCGGTACCGTAAAGGCAACCGGTACGGACTTTCCACGCTGCTTGGCTGGAGTCATTTTTGGTAAAGTCTCCACAATTCGTACCGCTTCCGCATCGAGGTGCTTATCCACACTACGAGCAACAGTTGCATCTGTAATGGCTCCTTGTTGATCGATAACGAAGGTGACGTACACCTTTCCTTGAATACCCATATCCTTGGCAATAGGAGGGTATTTGAAGACGGTGCGGATGTGCTCGGCAATCTTTTGATTAAAGCACATATACTGCTCTTGTGAATCCTTGAGGTGCTCACAGCCCGGGAAGACCGGCTTGTTTTCTACAACCATGAAGTTCATGGGCTCCAGTACTTCCTCTTCCGGCTCTTCAATAATTTCAATGATCTCTTCCTCATCGAAGTCTTGATCTTGAATCTCGATTTCATCCTCAATTTCAATATCGTCTTCAACGACTTGAATCACTTCGGGGGGAGGAGGTGGAGGGGGTGGTGGTTTCTTTTGACGGATGGTCACAGGAACCATTTCTTCATCGATCTCCATATCGAGAGATCCGAGATCCATCAACTCGCGCTCGTACGTTTTCCACTCGAAAGCGAAGATCACGACCCCAAGGGCGATGATCAACCCTACGAGCGTAAAGATCGAACGTGAGCGTTCTAGATCAGCTTGTGGATTTTTCTTCTGTTGCATTGCCTTTCAGAATTGAGCGTTAAAAATAGGCATTCGCCCACGGGACACCAAAAAGTGCCATTAATTTTAAGTAAAGCTTCCTCCTTTGAGTAAGCGGTGCATGGGAAAAGCGAAGAGCGAGCCCGCCATATTGGCCACCACATCTAGGACTTCTCCTTTCCGGCCTTCGATGAAATAATGCTGAAAGAGCTCCAACATTATCCCAAAAACCATGCTCACAATAAACGCGAGAAGGAACGCTCTATTGCGCCAAACTACCTTGTGATCTTGTTTGAGCCAAGCGCGGGCCAGCAGAATGGTCAAGACAAAATAGACAAATGCGTGGGCAAACTTATCGGAGAACTGGACCCTTGGCATATCTCCTCCGGGCGTCAAACTAGTGAGCAAGATCACGCACATCCAAAGTATGGAGGGTACGAATCGCCGGAGCAGGGCCGTATTAAGCACCGATGACTTCTTTGTATCCGGCTGCATCCAACAGGCTGTCGTAATCGCCGTCATTGCTCGCCTTGATCTTGATCATCCAACCCTCTCCATAGGGGTCGTCATTGACTTTTTCTGGATCATCCTCAAGTGCAGCGTTGAATTCAACCACTTCTCCCGCCATGGGCATGAATAGATCAGATACGGTTTTCACGGCTTCGACAGATCCAAAGACTTCTTCTCCGTCCAATTCATCGCCTTCCGTTTCCACTTCAACGTAAACGATGTCCCCCAATTCGCCTTGGGCAAAATCAGTAATACCCACGACGTAGAGATCTCCTTCTTTGCGGATCCACTCGTGGTCTTTGGTGTACTTTAAATCCTCTGGGATATTCATTTGGTAGTGCTTTATTGAGGCCCTAAAATAGAGAAAGTTCTATCACTGACCTAGAGTGAATCGCATCTCGATTCCGAAGTTGGTATTCGCCGTTGGGAAGGCTGTGGATACCACGTAATTGGTCATCACACGATCGAAGAAGAGTCGAACGTTAAAGCGTCGAGAAATTACGTAATCGGCGGAGACTTGAATCTTCACCAAACTCTGACCACCGGTAGGCAAGGTGGTTCCTTCAACAATTCGTCGAATGATGGTTCTGTTCTGTCGAATCGAAACGTCCGCCTGAACATTCAAGTCCGATACAATTCGACGTGTCCGTCCACCGCTTTTTACACGGAACGGAACATCTCGGAAGCGATATCCAAGTCCAAAAATGTACTCCCTTCCCGCGACTTCAGTAATCTGGTTGTTTGCAAAGCTCATGGTCATGCTTCGGTCGCGGCGCATTTCGACCCGTGAGGTCAAACTGTTGTTCAGGGTAACGTCAATCTTAGCCAATGGGGAGAATGATTCGCGAATGGCCACCGTCTGAATCTGGTACTCGGCATAATAGTTTCCACCAGGGTCAATTCCATCTGGATCGTCCTGAACCCGTAAGTCTGTTTGGAAGCTCCCCACCGTATAGCTGGAGCGATAAGCATGGCTCAAGGTCACCGTTCGGAAGGTCTCGCGAACCCACGGAATCTTCATCAATCCGTCGTACGTAATTCGCCAGTTCGGGAGCGGCGTATTTCGGATAGTGGCTGTGTTGTAGGATGAAGCATCACGGCCTTGGTAAGCTGCCAAGAACGCGGGAATCAATACATCCTGTTGGGTTGGACCATAACCGACGGGGAATCCAGTAGAATCGTCAATGACTACTATCCCGTCTCGGTCCAGGGCTAGTCGCTCGGCGATGACAAATCGGTTTTCTAGAAACTGATCGTACGCGTCAGACTGGAACGTTCCGTCACTAAAGCTGACCTTCTCAAAGGCTGTAGACCAACTCAAGAAACTAATGCTCAGGTTTCCGCGATACATCGGGTTCAAATCCACGAAGTCATCAGTATCTGGATCATAGCGGAAGAAAGACTCGAAGTTCTCCGCATAGGTGCGGTTACCAGTCAATTCAATTCGGAAGTCGCGTATAGGCTCTAAATTCAAACGCAGGTTCAAGTTTTGAGCCACCGTTTGGGCATAACGCTGATTCTGCAGGGTATCTGTTGTGATCCAGCCATTGAGTGCGGCCTCAGGGCGAATATCCGCTTGAGATCCAAAGACAAACCCAAGAGAAGGTGCCATACTGCCATTGTATGAGGTGAGTCCGAAGAACGATACGCCCGGCAAGTAACCCGGCAAAAGCGTTCCATTGTTTTCCGTGTAGCTGATGTTACCGTTCTTCACCATCATCAAGAATCGCAGAACGCCTTTGCCAAACTCGCCGCTCTTCTCTTTTTCTTCCTCTTCTTCATCACCTGCGCCCGGCTCTTGTTGTCGACGCGTAGGCATTCTTCGCGTGTTGTTCTGGCGCTGATTGGCATTGCGCAAGAATCCGACCTTGTTGTAGAGCTGTGTGAAGTTGAACTGTAGGTTGTACTGTTGGGTGTTGCTGTTCTGAATGGTATTCCCAAAACTCAAACGCGTCTGTGAGGCCGTAGTCCAGTCGTAGTTACTGGTGTAGCGGTAGGTCGCATTAGTCCAGTCAAGAATCGGAATCAAGTTCACAGGTAGATTCCAATTGAAGTTCAAGGTCTGGTGGAAGCGCGTTGAACGTCCCCCGCTCCAGAAATTCGACCAAATGGTATCACGCGCACTGTCGTCTATGGCCCCTTCTGGTTCGTCAATCCGGTTATTCGAGGTGGCCGTATAGTCAATCTTGATGTTCTTGGTCAGATCGTACTTCAAGTCGTAGATCCGATCCATTGTAAAGGCCTTGTTGTAGTTTGGCTCAATCAGTAGAATCGCATCGCTGTTGTTTCTCAGCTTCGTCTCCGCGTAATCACGTCGAATGTTGGTCTGGAAGGCAAATCGGCTAGGTAGATAGTAGAAGTTCGCTTCGCTGAACAGGCGCAACCATTTAGAGCTTCGAAGGAAGTTGACGTTTCGGAAAGGTCGAACGTTCTCCGGTCGGGTATTGAAGTTATACGCCAGCTGCCCTTGGGTATTCTTCATGACCGAGTACTCCGTGTTTACATCTCGGTGGTACGTCTCGTTATAGGAATAGGTCACTGAGAAGTTCTCGATATCCCAAGGCATTTCCTTTTTCGGAGCCTGCTGCGTTGGCGCTCCGGGACCTCTTGGAACACCCGGCCCAGCCTGCGGCTGTGGTCGACCACCTCCACCGGTTCGTTCCTTGCGGACATTGGTGAAGTTAACGCTTGTCCGTCGCGTGTAATCCTGAATGATGTTCTTGAGGGAATCTCTTTCCTGACGGGTATCTAATGCGTCATATGCTTCTGACGTTTCGATGTCTGTATCCAATTCGTTAAACATTGGATTGGCAATTCGCTCTCCATACCCGAAGTACATCGGAATGCGAATACCCGAGTTTCCAAAGAATTGACCCAAGTTCAAATTCGACTGGAAGTTGTACTCCAGAATTTCTTCCTTGTTTCGGTCTTGGACGGCCTTGTCGATGCCTCCAAATCCAATGGTGCTGTAGTTACCCGAAAGGCTCACCGTACCGAAATCCGCCAGCTTGGCAACGGCACGAAGGGTTGCTGCGTATCCTCCACGTTGGTCAAAGTCCGTTAGACGCAACTCATTGAACCAGAATTCGGCACATTTGCTCATGCCGTCATCCGGATCACTTGGCCCCAGTTTTTTCGGATTCCGCATACCGAGCATGATGGTACGGGCATTCCCCAAACTCGGGTTACCCACAACAGTAATTCGGTGACCCTTGGCATTGATGACCGTAAATGGAGTCGTCAAATTCACATCCGGATTGCCCTGCATGGCGTTGTTCCGGGCCAATTTAGCCTGTGTGATTTCATCAAAACTGAAGTCGAATTCGTTCTCTTCTGGCCAAATCAAATCCGGATCTGAAGTTCCCCAAGGTGTAACGGTTACCGGAATCTCATATTCATAGTAGTTCTGAGTAAAATCGGATCCGATTCGCATGAAGGCCGTCATATCGCCGTCCTGGAGATCATCACCGTCACGCGCGTCTTCCGCGTGGACAAACATCTTGATGCGGTTGTAGTTCCGCATATCCATGTTGATGTTCTTGAAGGCTGCTCGGGCATCCCCGTCTTCCAACTCACATGCCCGGAGACTAATCGACTGCTCGTTCTGTGCCTGTAGGTTGGTGGTACCGAAAAGGACCTGACGATCAATTCCAGGAGGAATCACATAGGGAATCGGCGTACGCTGACCATTTTCTTCGAGGTTAACCGCCGTCAAATCGAAGTTGGTGTCGTCGTCCGAATCGTCATCTAGATTTTCTCCGGGTACAGCCAAGTTGTCTTGATAACGTCTCCAATCACTTCGCACAAACTCAAGACGAGCAAAACGCATGATCAAGGAATCTTGGAACCCTGTATACACCATTCGCATGAATCGAATGCTTCGGAAATCAAAGATGTTTCCAACAACGCGATCTGGCTCAAAAATGGGCACTTTAAGCTGATACCAAGTCACCTCATCAACCTGTCCGTTCTGAAGCTTAACCGAAGCCGTTACTGCATCGGTAATGTAGTTCTCTCCGACCACCATGTCTTCCGGACGGATACTGATTCGGTACTGGTAATACGCCTCAGTTTTACTTAGGGTCTGGTCTTGGTTGATGTCTTCGACATCAGGCAGTGTTGTGGCGGCGGTTGGATAGGGCTCAATACTGGTTCCAACAGGAGAGTTCCCTTGTGTATTGTTGTACAGCTTGTAGCGGTCCAAGATGCTGACTTCCGCGTCATCGTAATCCGATCCACGGTAGTAATGGTAGTCATCATTACCCGGATCTTGCAAGGCTTGTTGGTAAGCGCCAGAGTTAGTTCCGTAAGCGGCTGCGATCAAGTCCAAATAGGTCGGTGCGCCGTCTACATTGTTGTACGGCCAGCTGGCTTCCAAGGTGTTGTTCAATCCATCCAATCCGATATCCTGACGAGCACGAGCATCGGGATCATTGGCAAAGGCATTGACAATAGATTGATTGGTCGGCACATGTCCCCAAGCCGTAGAATCGACATCGATTAAATCCGTCCCTTCTGGCAAACCATTCTCAAAGGACTTTCGGTTATCGCGAAGAATGTCTTCAGAGATATTTCCTAAGTGAATGTACAGGTCTCCCCCTTCTCCGTCCGGATCGTAAACAAAGGGATCCAAAATCCACATCTGGATGAATTCGACATTGGCCGTTTCGAAGTTCGACTGGGTAATGGCGCGCATAATACCTCCCCATCGCGTTTGAGGCTGAGCCAGCGATCCATCTGCATTCAAACCAGCTGAAAAAGCTGTCGGCTCCACATCGAAGTTGTACGGTCCGCGCTCATCCGGATAGAAGGCCATGTTCATCACGGCCATGTTGGTTGGTTGACCGTTCGGGATATCCTTCGCTGGAAAGAGCTCCGTAATCAGGACTTCACGGACAAAGTGGTTACTCTGCTGGTCGGGGTCGTTGCGGATGTGATCTGGAGTAAGCGTATTGTTTCGGTGGAAAAGTGGGTCAACCACGTACCAAGCAAGCTTGGCTCGGTTTAGACCATAGGCGACATCGTCGCTGAGTTCAGCTTCAGGCCAAAGTTCGGGTTGCCCCTGTGGGGTTGAGGCAATCTGCCATTGGGTAACGGTCCGAATATCAATAGTCGTTTGGCTGTTCTCGAAGTCATCAATGTAGCTGGTACCGTCCCCATCGATCTTAATCCCTCGAGGAGAACCGGGGATCAGCTGGGCAAATTCACCCGTTACGTTAATGGTCGATTTAGCCTTGGTGCTGATACCGGGAAGGGCGTCCACCATACGTGTCAGGAAGCGAGACTCCGTAGAGTAGTTTCCATTTAAACCCCAAATCGTATTGTTGATGGGCTCATCTCCCATATTGACCTTTTGGGTCAAGGGACGTTCCCCAAGGTTGAGAATGGTACCCCCGAGCATGAGGTCGTCGCTAAACTCGTAGTCGACATGGGCCCCCATGAATCGCTTCGCCTGGAAGTTAAAGAGCGAGTTGTTTTCGAGCGAGATTTGAATAGGCGTTCCTGAATTCAACAATCCTTCGTCGATGATTTTTACTCGACCGAGGTTGTAATCTACGGTGTAGTGAACGTTCTCCACAAGTTGCTGTCCACCGGCGGTTACAGTCACGGAACCCTGAGGGACGTTCATGGCGTTCAGCGGTATCTCACTACTACTGCTCGATCGATAACTACCTCGGAATAGGAATTTGTTGTGCACAGCGTCCTGCTGGGCCACGAACTTGGTACTGTCGTAAAGCTGATCGTAAACGTAATCATCCGCCAGTGCCCCGTCTCCTACAGCTTCAAATTGACTCCTGAGGTGGTCTCCAAACGGCTCGGCCACGGGGAACATGATTCGCCCGTTGCTGGGAATAATGGTGAGTCCTGGCACAAAGTCATACACCCCATCGGGGAAAGGGTCGTTGTTGTTGTTGAGTTTATCGACGTTCAAAACGCGAAGAAGAATCTCGTTGGAAAGTTCGCCTTCTGGAATGAAGTTCATCGGTTGTCCCGTCTCATCATTGGCGTACAATACATCCAATCGGAAATCTTGTGGGTTGACTTGGAACGCACCGATGTTATAGACGTTCTTCATCATCAAATCCCACATCGGCTGATTCACCGCAACGATGACACTCTTCAGCAACTTCACCATCAAAGTCTGAGGAGCATCGATACCGTCGTTGGAGAATTCCCCTACCTGATAGGTTTGACCGTTCAGGGTGTATTGGAAGGCTACCCCAAGGACCTCATCGGCGTTCAGACTCTGATTCAAAGAGATGTAACCGAGGTTCGGATGGAAGGTGTATTCGTTTGAACGGAGTCGGCGGGCCGTTTCCAGTTCAGCGTAGTCGATTTGCTCGCGGAATCCGAAGGCATTCAAGTAATCGTTGACCTGGTTGATGTCCCGTGTTTGCGGGTTGGCGAAGTCCTCTGGATTCAGGGTGTTGATGGCGTTATCCGGGAAGGTTCCGCCATTGTACGCGATGACCGGGTTGTTGATGTTCCGCTCACCGAGGTCCATGAAACCGACAATGTTTCGGGTATCATCGGTAATGTTGGTTCTGTTCGTGACCCAGACCTCAATCTTGGTGATTTCAATTCCCGACGTGATGACGGGAAGCTGCTCGAGCCACTGATCGTAGTTCTCATAGAAGTACTGGCTCAAGAAGAAGTGTCGGTTGGCCTCGTACTCATCGACCCGAATCTCGAATTCCTGGGTACGAGCACCGCCCTCCACATCAATAGTGCTGGTTTCACTCTTCTGTTCGGAAAATACAGTAGTTACGGTGGCTTTTCCGAATCGAGCTTGCGCCTTAACCCCGAAGAGGCTTTGGGCCCCAGTAATGAGCGTGGAGTTCAAGGGCAAACCAACATTTCCCACTTCGAGTCGCTGGATGATTTCATCTTCATCCCCCGTGTACTCGAGTTTCATTTGATTTTCGAAGCTGAAGGTAGCTTCGGTATCGTAGTTCGTTGTGATGCGCAGTTTATCTCCGATGGAACCGGTGACGTTCATCTGAATGCGCTCGTCAAAGTTGAAGCTAGCCGTACGGCGATTTCGTTCAGGAAGGGCGGGGTTATCCGTGCGGTTAATCATGGCCCCGAAAATCAAAGAAGCCGACCCACGGGGTCGGATATCTACGGTGTTACCGCCAAAGAGTCGATCGAAATCTTCACCACCGACCTGGAATTGGGGAAGAAGTCCCCCGGCTTCTTCAAGACCGCTCCCCAGACCGCTATTGCCGCCTTGACCGGATTTGTTGTCCCAGTAGTCATCGTTCTGTTGACTGAAAACGTAGTCTTGGTATTCTGTGGGAGACAGGAACTGTGGAGGGCCGAGTGGGAAATCACCCATCATCCGCTGGATGACGTACTGATTGGATACGGGGTCGTATTGAACGGATTCCGTGACGTTCCCAGGCTCATCCAGTATCAGATCGCCCTGCTCAGAACCGCCGGTATCCGACGTGTCGGTCTGGGCCCATCCTGCCGTAGGCAGAAAAACCGCAACCGTTAACAACAAAAATAGCCATCGCAGGCTCTGTGTACTATGACGCAATGCCACCTCTAATTTCCCCTCAAATATTATTCAACGCCTGCTTGATCAAGACCTCCACGCTCAAATCGGGATCTTTTTTCAGCAGGGCATCCACTACTTTTTGCGACTTCGCCTTCGGGAAGCCTAGCACATCCAATGCAGTTAACGCCTCGTCTCGGGCCGTATTGCTTGTCGGTAAAGAAATTTCACCATCAACTTCGAGTGTAGCGGCCTTTCCTTTGAGGTCGATGATGATGCGTTGGGCCGTTTTGGCGCCAATACCCTTGATGGCCTGCATGGCCGCTACGTTCTCCGTGACCAGTGCCTGCTGCAGTTCCGCAGGGCTCATACTACTTAAGACAACTTGAGCAGTGCTGGCTCCGACTCCGCTCACACTGATCAACAGTCTGAAAAACGCTCGTTCCGTTGCATCGGCAAAACCGTAAAGGGTATGCGCATCCTCGCGCACCTGCAAATGCGTATACAAGAAGACCGCCTCGTCTGATGGCAGCTTCTCATAGGTGCTCAGGGTAATCTGAACTTGATACCCTACTCCATTACATTCGATGACGGCATGAGTTGGACTCTTTTCGACGAGTCTTCCGCGCAAATGTGTAATCATCGGTTTTTGATTTGAGCTTCGGCCGCAGCAATGGTGACCATGTTGACAATTTCATGTACACCCGCTCCCAGTTGCAGCACGTGCATGGGCTTATTCATCCCCATGAGGATCGGACCAATGGCCTCAGCGCCCGTCAATTCTTGAATGAGTTTGTACGAGATATTGCCCGATTCTAGGCTTGGGAAGATCAAGACGTTTGCCCCGTACTTAGCCAAGTCAGAGAATGAGAAGGTCTCCTGCAAGAGCTCTACGTTGAGGGCGAAGTTCGACTGGATCTCTCCGTCGATAATCATCTCTGGGAAACGGCGCTTGAGCAAATCCCGGGCGTAGGCCATTTTCTCCGTATTCGCGTCGCGCGAACTTCCGAAGTTGCTGTAGCTCAGCAATGCAATACGCGGTACAATACCAAATTCACGAACGGTACGGGCCGCCATTAAAGCGATGTCCGCAATCTCACTTCCCGTCGGATTGACGTTGATGGTGGTGTCGGCCAAGAAAAGAGGTCCTTTCTTGGTCATCAAAATGTACATCCCGGCGACTTTCTTCACTCCAGGAGCACGTCCAATACATTGAAGCGCTGGTTTGATGGTGTTGGGGTAGCTGCGCGATACTCCGCTGATGAGGGCATCGGCCTCACCCATTTCCACCAACATGCTGCCAAAGTAATTTCGTTCCCGCATCAAGCGCTGAGCCTCGTAAAGGGTGATCCCCATGCGCTGGCGTTTTTGCCAGAGCTCCTCGGCAAATTTGTGGCGGGTTTCGCGGGTATTCTCCGCTTTGGGATCCAAAATAGGGGTCCCGTTAAAGTCCATCTGGTGCTCGTGAATCAGCTCCTTGATGCGCTCCGTATTTCCGAGGAGGATCGGTTTACAAATCCCTTCGTCCATAGTGATTTGCGCGGCCTTCAATACGTTGTAGTTCTCGGCTTCTGCAAACACTACGCGCTTTGGATTGCGCTTGGCGCGAATCGTGATGTGTCGAAGGAGCTTGTTGTCCATCCCCAGACGCTTGTTCAAACCGAGCTTGTAGAGCTCCCAGTTCTCGATGTCCTTAAGGGCCACTCCGCTTTCCATGGCGGCTTGCGCCACGGCAGGTGCTACGGTGCTGATCAATCGTGGATCGAAGGGCTTAGGGATGATGTAGTCCGGACCAAAGTTCAAGTTGCGATCGTCGTAGGCCAAAACCACTTCCTCAGGCACGGGCTGCTTGGCCAATTCCGCAATAGCGCGAACGGCAGCGACCTTCATTTCTTCGTTAATGGACTTGGCTCGAACATCAATAGCTCCCCTGAATATGTAGGGGAAACCCAATACGTTATTCACCTGGTTCGGATTGTCCGATCGACCGGTCGCCATGATGGCATCGGGACGAGCGTCCATCGCATCGGCATAGCTGATCTCCGGATCGGGATTCGCCAAGGCAAAGACAATTGGACGATCCGCCATGGACTGCACCATTTCCTTGGTCACCAGTCCTCCTTTAGACAGTCCCAGAAAGACGTCCGCTCCTTTCATTGCGTCTTCCAAGGTATGTACCGGTTTCTCGGTCACAAACTGACTCTTGTATTTGTCCAGGCCTTCGCGATCTGTGCGCAAAGCGCCCTTACTGTCGAGCATGACCACGTTCTCGTGCTTCACTCCGAGGGCGCAGTACAACTTGGCGCAGCTAATGGCCGCAGCTCCTGCTCCACTGACCACAACCTGTATGTCTTCAATATTTTTCTCTGCGAGTTCTAGAGCGTTCAACAAAGCGGCAGCCGAGATTATGGCCGTACCGTGTTGATCGTCGTGCATGACCGGAATGTCGAGCTCCTCCTTTAGGCGCTCTTCAATTTCAAAAGCTTCGGGCGCCTTGATATCTTCGAGGTTGATTCCGCCGAACGTGGGCGAAATGGCTTTTACCGTCTCCACGAATTTGTCGACATCCGTGGCATCTACCTCGATGTCAAAAACGTCGATGTCCGCAAAGATCTTAAAGAGCAGACCCTTTCCTTCCATCACCGGTTTCCCGGCCAACGGCCCGATATCTCCTAAGCCCAGAACGGCTGTTCCATTCGAAATAACCGCCACCAAGTTTCCCTTAGCGGTGTACTTGTACGCATCCGATGGATTCTTCTCAATCTCCAAGCACGGATCGGCCACCCCAGGCGAGTACGCCAGGCTCAAGTCGCGTTGAGAACTGTATTCTTTTGTGGGGGTAACCTCGATCTTGCCCGGCCTACCTTTTGCGTGGTAGTCCAGAGCCTCCTTTTTCCTCGATTTCACAAGTGGTCGGTTTGGGCCACAAAGGTAAAAAAAAGCCCCGCGCGGGCGGAGCTTTAGTTTGTTCTGGTTGTTTGGTTGTAAAGCTTATCGCTGAATCACCAATCGCTTGGTCTCTACGGCATCTCCACGATCGCTGCGTACAGTCGCAAAATACAAGCCTGGCTGCAGGTGAGACACTTGAAGTGTCACCTGGCCCTCACGGGCCGATAAGTGGCGCTCGCCAACTTTCTTACCCAACATATCGAAGATCTCCAAGGTCGCCGCTGAACTGTTTTGCACGTCGAATTTAACGACATCGCTTGCAGGGTTTGGATACGGTGCGCTCAAAGCCAATTCGTTCTCTTCCAAGCTCACCCCGAAGACGTTGTACTCCACTTCATACGTCCACTGGTTGCTCGGGTTATTCTCATCGTAAAAGATGTACTCAATAGTCGTTGAGCCCGTGGTTCCATTCGGATACAAGTGTCCGCTGAAATTCAAGATTGTATCTCCTGGATTCAACATCAAGGGATCTGGAGTAGTGTCGGTCGTTGGCAAGTAGCACAACTGCCAGCAAATCGCATTGTCAAAAGAAGGGTTATCTGAAACTATGCGGCGCGTCACCTTGATGGACATAGGAGTTGTTCCCGTATTCACAACCGGATTGTAGGACACCAATTCAAAATCGCCGGCGGAACCGATTTCCACATCGTTCGACTTTTCTAGCCAAAGAGTTTGGGCCGTCAAGGAAGTGACCGCTGAAAATGCAATGAGAAGGAGTAGAATTTTCTTCATTTTAAGCCATTTATGTTACGACAAAAGGGATGTAAAGTTAATTAATTTCGCTGGAACTTTATTAAATTTACCGGCCTTGACCGAATCTACTTTGTCTAAAACTTAAATAGGATTATGAAGAGACTACTACTAAGTGTAGCGGCAATGACTTCGTTTGCCGCTTTCGCACAGCTCCCAGTGAGCACTACACCAGAAAACCGAAATGTAGTGTTAGAGGAGTTCACCGGAATCAACTGTACATGGTGCCCTGACGGACACAAATTGGCCAATCAATACGCTGCTGCTAACCCAGGAGATGTATTCTTGATCAACATCCATACTGGCGGATTTGCCAATCCTGGACCAGGACAACCGAACTTCACCACTTCTTTCGGATCGTCCATCGCGAACCAAACCAACTTGGCAGGATATCCTGCAGGAACCATCAATCGTCAGGACTTCAGCCCTACGTATTCTCAAAACTCTTCAGGTACTGCTATGAGCCGTGGAGATTGGGATGACGCTGGAAACTTAGTTCTTGCTGATTCGAGCTACTTGAACGTTGCCTTTGATGCAACCATTGACGTAACAGCCAACACCTTGACTGTTGATGTTGAAGTGTACTACACCGCTGACGGTGCTGCACAAAACAAATTGAACATTGCTGTTTTGCAAAACGGTGTTGCTGGACCTCAGGTGGGAGCCGCTACCTTGTACCCAGAGATGTTGAACCCAGACGGAACCTACAATCACCAGCACATGCTGCGTCACTTGATGACCGGCCAGTGGGGTGCCGATATCGACACGACTACTGCAGGTACACTCATCAGTCGTTCGTATACCTGGACTATTCCAGCCAACATCAACAGCATTCCAGTAGAGATTGCTGACTTGGAAGTGGTTGTGTTCGTTTCAGAAACGCAACAAGACATCGTTTCTGGTACGGGTGGAACCATCGACTACGTGAACTTCCCGTTCACTGCTAACGCGAAAATGCGCGGGGTAAGCTCAGAAACTGAAGTTTGTGCTTTGGAGGTAAATCCTACGGTTCAATTCCAAAACTTCGGAAGCGATACCATCACCAGCATCGACTTCAGCTACGATGTAAACGGTTCAGGCACACAAACACACAACTGGACTGGAACCTTGTTGCCATTGGCGAATCAGACCATTGCTCTTCCAGCAATCGCCTTTACCGATAATGGAAGCAACACCTTGAACGTGGACATCGTGAATGTGAACGGTTCTGCCGATCAAGATGCTACGGACAACAGCGGATCACAAAGCGGAATTTCTCAAAACTCTGGTTTGGGTACATTGAAGCTCATCATGCGTCAAGACCGCTACGGAAGCGAAATCACTTGGAGAATTCGCAACGAGCAAGGTTTGATCGTTGAGAGCGGCGGTCCTTACTCTGATTTGAGTTCAAACACCACAATGGACCACACACACAACTTGAGTTTGACCGATGTAGAGTGCCATACCCTAGAAGTATTGGATAGCTACGGTGACGGAATCAACGCAGGTTACGGTGCAGGTAAATACTGGATCGAGCAATTGGATTTAGTGCGTTTTGTTGAAGGGGATGGAGTTTACACAACAGACATTGAGCACCCATTCGACTACACAGCTACCGTGAGCATGGAAGAAACAGCACTCAACAGTGTTGAAGTGTTCCCGAATCCAGCGAATGAATCTGCGACCTTGAGCTTGCAATTGCCAGCCAACGGAGACATTAACTTCACCGTGGTCAATACCATCGGACAAGAAGTTGCTCGCGGAACAGTAAACGGAACCGAAGGCGCGAACAGCATTGAATTCGGAACAACCAACTGGGAAGCTGGATTGTACTACATCAACTTGGAGTACAACGGAACGCAATCCGTTGAGAAGTTGAGCGTTCTCCACTAAGAACATCGACCAATGAATTTCAGGGCAGTCCTGGTACTCTGGTGCCGGGACTGCTTTTGACATTACACAAAATCTAAACCGATGAAGAAAATTCTACTCGCCTTTCTTTTTCTTGGTATGGCCACCGCCTCGATGGCGCAAGCCACCATTCCATCCGTTGACCTTCAAGATTTAGAAGGTAGCATTGTGAATACAACAGAATGGAACAACGATGGAAAACCCATGATCATCAACTTCTGGGCAACTTGGTGCAAGCCATGCGTGACCGAATTGAGTGCTATTCACGATGAATACATCGACTGGGTAGATGAAACCGGCGTCAAGTTGATTGCCGTATCCATTGACGATACCAGAAATTCCATGCGCGTTGCTCCTTTTGTCAACGGACGCGGATGGGAATACGAGATCTACCTAGATCCAAATTCAGACTTCAAACGCGCTATGAACGTCGGAAACCCTCCTCACACCTTCTTGGTTGATGGAGATGGTCAGATTGTCTGGCAACACAGCGGATATGCCCCTGGGGATGAAGGGGACCTATACGATAATGTCATTCGCTTGGTCAACGGCGAAGACCTATCGCACTAAAGCCTAAACCATGCGAGGGAATAGAGTAGTCGGACTTCTTTTCCTTTTGTTTTGTACCACAACGGTATTCGGACAAATCGGAAATACAGACCTGGGGCAAATCCACGGTAACTTTCAAACAGACTTTCAGTACTATCGGGAAGACACCTTGATTGGTGCCCCTGATGTTCCTGAGGATTTCTTGTTGAACGGGTTCATGAATTTGAACTACACGCGGGGAAACTTCAAAGCAGGTATTCGTTTCGAGAGCTATGAGAATGCCTTGCTCGGGTTCGATCCACGCTACAAGGGCACAGGCATCCCCTATCGGTACGCAACGTATACGCAAGACGATTGGGAAATCACAGCCGGTAACTTTTATGAGCAGTTCGGATCTGGCCTCATCTTCAGAGCCTATGAAGAACGAGGACTTGGGTTTGACAATGCCATGGACGGTATCCGGGTCAAATTTCAGCCGACCAAAGGGGTTCGTCTAACTGGAGTTATTGGACAGCAGCGGTTCTACTTCGATAAAGGGGAAGGTATCGTTCGGGGAATTGACGTCGATTGGAACCTGAACGAGAGTATTGATTCACTGGCCAACAATCGCTGGCGCGTCATCTTGGGAGGTAGCTTCGTCTCCAAATACCAAGAGGATCGCGATCCGCGATACAACCTTCCTCTGAACGTAGGGTCTTGGGCCGGACGTGCTACCATCAGCCGTGGTCGCTGGACGCTGTTTACCGAAGCCGCCTACAAAATCAATGACCCGAGTACGGTCAACAACTACATCTACAAGGATGGACACGCCCTACTGGTGAACTTGACTTATTCGCGTAAAGGTCTTGGACTCTTGCTGGCTGCAAAGCGCATAGACAACATGAACTACCGGAGTGATCGGACCGCGACCGTCAATGACTTGTTGATCAACTACCTGCCGGCAATGACCAAGCAGCATACCTATAGACTACCCGCTCTGTATCCCTATGCTACACAACCGAATGGAGAAATGGGCCTTCAAGGGGAGCTTACCTATACTTTCAAGCGCAACAGCCCATTGGGTGGAAAATACGGAACTCAGGTCGCTCTGAATTACTCTGTAGCTCAGTCTCTAGACCTCAATCCGTTGAACGACACCACCGGCATCTACGAACCGGGAACGGATGGTTACGATAGTGACTTCTTTTCATGGGGAGACGAGCGCTATTTCCAAGACTTGAATATTGAGATCACCAAGAAAGTAAACAGTAAATGGAAGTTTATCGGAACTTACATTTACGAGGAATACAACCGCGCTGTCATCGAAGGAAAGCCCGGGTTCATCTATATGCAAGCCGCCATTTTGGAGGCGCAGTACAAGATCTCCAGAAACCACACCTTGCGTTTTGAAGCACAGGGAATGTGGACCGATCAAGATCGCGGAGATTGGGCCATGCTTTTGGTGGAGTACAGCATTTCACCCAACTGGTTCTTTGCCGTACAGGATGCCTACAACTACGGCAACCCAGAAGAAATCCGTCAAATTCACTATTATATATTCTCCATGGGCTATACCCGAGGAGGAACACGTTTCCTGGCCAATTACGGGAAACAGCAAGAAGGTATTTTCTGTGTGGGCGGTGTGTGCCGAAACGTTCCAGCCAGTAATGGTTTGAGCGTCACCATCACATCAACATTCTAAGCACTATGAAGAAGATTGCATTTCTATTTGTCTTGGTTTTCGGCCTCACGGCCGGATGCGATTACATCGACGACCCCATCCAAGGAGGGGACAGCGGCGGTGGAAATCCGACCGATTCTCTAGTTCAAAAAGTACTGGTTGAAGACTACACGGGCCACAAGTGCCCCAACTGTCCGGATGCGGCAACAGAGGCTGAAGACCTCAAGGCCATCTACGGTGATCAAGTGGTCATTGTAGCGGTGCACGCCGGATTTTTCGCCTCTCCGAGTACGGGCTTTGAAACCGATTTCACGACTCCTGAGGGAGATGCGATGAACGGATTCTTTGGTTTTGCAGCGTACCCCACCGGTATGGTCAATCGAAAAGGCTATCCAGGTCAACATGTCTTGAACTTCCAGGCTTGGCCACCAGCGGTAGCTGATGCTCTACTCGACGAACCTCGCGCGGATTTGAACTTGACCGCATCACTGGATGGGAATACGGTAACGGCCGATGTAGAGGTTATCTACCAAACAGACTTAGATGGTGACTATGCCGCCGTGGTGTGGATCACCGAGGACGGAATCATTGCTCCACAGGTATACGTGGGGCAAACCATTCCCGACTACGAGCACAACCATGTTTTGCGCACTTCATTGAACAGCACCTGGGGAGATACCATCAGCTCTGGGCCCGTAGAAGTGCTCACTCCATACACTGAGACTTATTCCACCTCCTGGAACGCGGAATGGAATGAACAAAACTGTCACGTGGTGGCTTTCCTCTACGACATGGCGACCTTCGAGGTGCTCCAAGTCGAGGAAATAAGTTTGTAAGTGTCACAACACCGTAAAATAGTGGTGGCGGTAACGGGAGCATCAGGCTCTGTGTACGCCAAAGTTCTGTTCGACCGCCTACTCGAGCACAAAGATCAATGGGACGAAGTGGGCGTAGTGATGAGCGACAACGCCCGGGATGTTTGGGAATACGAGCTCGGGAACCGCGATTTCGAAAAACTGCCCTTTAAGATCTACGGTAAAAAAGACTTCATGGCGCCCTTCGCTAGTGGATCAGCCCGCTACGGAACCATGATTGTAGCGCCTTGTTCCATGGGTACCCTTGCACGTATTGCACATGGTCTCAGTGACGACCTGATTACACGGGCCGCCGATGTGATCCTTAAGGAGCGCCGCAAATTGATCCTCTTGACCCGAGACACACCGCTGAACTTGATTCAGATCAACAACATGAAGACGGTCACGGAGGCTGGTGGCATCATTGCTCCAGCAGCACCGAGCTTCTACTCGCGTCCACAGAACTTTGAAGAATTGGCATTGACGGTTGTCGATCGGGCACTCGACTTAGCGGGATTTGATTTAGACACCTATCGCTGGTCAGAAGAAGACTGATTTCACGGTTATTTAATCTGGACGGAGTAAATTGTAGCCATCAACGATGGCATCATGAGAAAATTCTTGTTGGCGACCTCCGCCTTGGCCCTATTCGCGGCCTGCACTCCTACTTCAACCGAACCAAACGAAGACACTTCTACCGAACTTTTTCGGGAAGATACTTTCCGCATTCCCGCATCGCACCACAACCTTAGCTGGGATGATCAAAATCGACTCATTGCCACCGTGGATGGCGAAGTTTTCACGGAAGTTGAGCCTCCTACCTTTCATGTATTGTCCGAGTTTAGGGGAGCCTTCCGCGGGAGCGAGAATGGACTGAGTTTCAACTTCGGTTCCGAATTCAACGGAACACTGTATTTCGGATTCATTCCCTTTGACGATTACAAGCACCCGCAGCCTGTCTTCTTCAAGCGTCCAGCCAAGATCGAATCCGGAAAGGGCGAAATCGACATCGACCAATTGCGCGGGAAGTACGATATGATTGGCTGGGAAGAGTCTGGTCATGGTGTCATTGGGTATCGCGTCGCAGACGCAGATGGAGCATTGCTGTATGAAGGCCGTATCGCCTTCTCGGGAACAGGACCTTTTGAGACGGCCGCCACTATTGTTGAAGGCCCCTTTGTGCACAACGTAGGGCCAGACTCGGTTCAGGTGAGCTGGCTCATGGATCGCGCCGTGGAGGCGCAATTCTCTCTTCAAAAAGAGGGAAGCAACAGCACGAGTATGAGCATTTCCATCGATCAGGAAGTGCGTCACGAGGGTCAAGAGCATCTTTATGTGGCCACCATTTCTGGGCTGGACGCAGAATCGGATTATCGTTACTCACTGCTGTTTGACGGTTACCGTCAAGAACACGGGTTCAAGACGGCGCCGGCAGCTGGGTCTCAAGAAGCTTTCACCTTTGCCTACTGCAGTGATTCGCGCAACGGACAGGGAGGTGGCGAGCGTAATCTCTACGGGGCCAATGCCTACATCATGAAGAAAATGATGGCTCTGGCGACGCAGCAGGAAGCCGCTTTCATGCAGTTTAGCGGGGACCTCATCGACGGGTACCTATCGGATGGGGATGAAATGGATTTGCAATATGCCAACTGGAAGCGATCGATTGAATCGTTCTTGCACTACATGCCCGTCTATGTTTCCTTTGGGAACCACGAGTCCTTGAATCACCCCTTGATTTCTGAGGATGGAGGATACATTGGTATTGACCGCATGCCCTACGACACCGAAAGCGGTGAAGTGGCCTTTACGCGAAACTTTATCAATCCAACGGGGCTGACAGGATCTGAAGATGGAATGTCTTACGATCCGAATCCGGAAACTGTCGACTTTCCCAAGTACGACGAAACCGTCTTCCACTATACCTATGGAAACGTAGCCGTGGTTGTCTTGAATTCGAACTACTGGTACGCAACCAATAAGAGCGCCATTGATGCAACGAGCGGAGGTCAACACGCCTACATTATGGATCGCCAATTGGAGTGGTTCCGAGAGACCATATTGGCCTTGGAGGAGGACGAGCAAATCGATCACGTGTTCGTCACCCAGCACACGCCCTGTTTCCCCAATGGAGGGCACGTGAAGGATGATATGTGGTACCACGGAAACAACGAGGTGCGCACCTGGGTGGCTGGGAAGCCGCTTGAGCAAGGCATCTTAGAGCGTCGCGATGAGCTCTTGGAATTGATGATCAATGAGAGCTCCAAGGTCCGTGCAATCTTGACCGGGGACGAACACAATTACTGCAAAACGGAGATTAGCCCAGGAACCGAGATCTATCCAGAAGACTGGGACAAGGAGCGCGTAGAAATTAGTCGGACCATCTGGCAAATCAACAACGGTGCCGCCGGTGCCCCCTATTACGCTCAAGAGGAAACCCCATGGACGGAGCAGACCACAGGCTTCACCACCCAGAACGCCTTGGTCTTGATTGACGTGGAAGGCGATCGCATCTCAGTACGCGTTTTGAATCCGGACACCCTAGAAGAGGTGGATCGCTTCGACTTGATTTGAGTACTTTGAGGAGAACCAAATCCTCCGGCTCATGAAAAGGCTCTTGTATGTATTGACGTTCCTGTTGGCTCTTCCTACATTGACCCAAGCCCAAAACGCCTTGTCCAAAGGAAAGGCTCAAATCAATCTAGGCTTGGGCTTTGATGAAGTAGATGCTACCGTGTTTTATGGTAGTGTGGATTACGCGGTCCACCCCGACATTACCATTGGATTCAATGTGAATTACCGCGATTATAAAGCCGAGATCTTTCGCGATCTAACCATTGGCGGAAATTTGTGGGGCTATCAAGTTAACGGTAACTATCACTTCAACAACTGGTGGGGCATTAACTCCAATTGGGACGTCTACGCTGGAGCAAACTTGACCACCTATGTCTTGTACTTTGTTGATGGCGGCAGCTATTCCGAGACCTTGTTCGCAGGGCAAGTGGGCGCGAGATATTACATCAATCCGAAACTGGCCATTCAGGCCGAATTTTCCGGATACATCTATACCGGACGAGTAGGCCTAACCTTTGTTCTGTAGTTAGAAATCGATGATTACCCCTATGGTGGGTAGGGTTGTTCCCGTCGTATTCTCCAATTCCTTGAGCAAGTAGCGAGATGGATCGTTGGGATCCGTCACGGGGTTGCCATTTCCATCGCGAACCACATCCACAAACGGTTGCTGCTCTAAAGTGAATCCGAGGACATTCTCGACGTCGAAATAGAGATTCAGATTCCAAGTTTCGAAGAACCACTTCTTATCAATCCGAACATCTAACTGATTGAAGTTGCCATTGCGCAGGGTGTTGATTTGATCGTAGTCTGGAACGCCTTGGCCGGTTACATCCCACACGTCTTTGAGCGCAGTGGTTTCGAGGTCGAAGGGCGTGTACGGTGCGCCGCCCAAGAAACGCCAGCGGAATCCAGCTTCCCAATTGTTGCCCCACTTTTTTCCTCCCGTAAGGGAAACCAAATTCCGGTTATCCCAGCTCGATGGCACAAACTCGGATCCACCGTTGGTGAATTCACTCAAGACGAAGGTGTAGCTCACGATTCCGTAGAACCCTTTGAAGAGCTTTTGCTGGTATAGGATTTCGATTCCGTAGGAACGTCCGTCCGATGTTGGAATCGCGGGCTCGTTACCGATAATACCGAAATCAGACCCTAGGTTGGCCAGAGAAATGCTGTCGCGCGTAAGGAGTGGGTAATTGTCGTAGGTCTTGTAAAATCCTTCTACGCTGACCTTGGAGTTGAACGGAAGCAAGTAGCTGACTCCAGCGACCAGGTGGTTACTCTGTACGTAACCGATCCCGTTTTCCTGATTGACGAGGACCTCATCATTGTCGCGATATCCAAGCACCGTGTAGGGCGGCAATTGGTAAAATATTCCCGTATTGAAGTTGAAACTCAACTTATCCGTAATGCCATAACTCAAACTCAAACGCGGAGAGAACTGGCTGAAGGGATTGCTGGTCTCATCATTGTAATCAGAACCGTCAATTCGGAACCCGGCGGATACGGTTAAACGCGGGAGTGGGTCAAAACTGTAGTTCCCGAATAGACCGTATTTCCACAAATCGAGCTGCGAATTGAAATCGACGGTAATGGGCTCGCCATTGGCCACCGTCCGGTTGAAGGTACTGTTCTTGTAGCGCGCATGCTCGAGGTTTACTCCGTAGACAATACGCTGGTTTCCGTAGCGCGAGATATTCTCGTACCGGAATTTATTTTCGATTTCCTGCGATTCGTAGTCGAGAATAAGATTGTCGTCGCTGCTTTCGTCATTGCCCTCATACTTGACCGCGGTATTGTTCAAGTGGTACCGGCTCAAAACGAAATTCTGGTACCCGTTTTCACCGTACAAGGTGTACTTGATTCCCGTGGAGTAGTTCCACTGCTCGTTGACCGGCAGGTTGTTCAAAATGTACTGCTGAGACTCGGTCTCATTCGCGTCCAAGTTCAGGTCGAAGTTGTCGATGGCTCCAATCCCGAGTACCGTGATTTCACTTCGGTCATTGATCTTGTGCTTGACCTTAAGGGTGAAGTCGTTGTAGGTGGGCAAAAAGGGCAGTTCCAGCAAACTAAAGAGGAACTGGAGATAAGAACGGCGGACCGATAAAATCATGCCCGTGCGATCACCCAGTGGCCCTTCAGCTGTAAGGCCAATATCACTGGCACCAATTTGTCCTTTGAAGCCCCATCCGTCCATACGCGGATCCTTGAAGCGGAGGTCCATGACCGAGCTGAGCGCGTATCCCCGGTTCACGGGAAAAGCACCCGTGTAGAAATCTACACCTTCCAAGAAATTTACGTTGATGATCCCCACAGGACCTCCCCCTCCACCTTGCGTGGAGAAGTGATTGATGGATGGAATTTCAATACCGTCCAGGTAGAAGCGGTTTTCATTAGGCGCTCCACCACGGACAATCAAATCGTTTCGAAAACTCACCGTCGAAGCGACTCCCGGAAGGTTCTGAATTACTCTCGAAATATCTTGGTTCCCCCCTGGACTGCGACGAATCTCGTTCACCCCGAGGTTCTGGACACTCACGGGGCTCTCGGCGTCCTTTTCAAAAGGATTGGCGACCACTTCCACCTCGGCGAGCTGCGTTGCATCCTCATCGAGTTTAACCGTGATCTGGGCTGGTGAAGCAGGCGAGGCCTGAATTTCGGGCTCGATCTTGGTCCGGTAACCGATAAAGCTGATTTCTAGGTTGTACAAGCCGGCATCGACCCGTAGCTCAAAGTTCCCATCAATATCCGTTGTGGTCCCAAATTGGGTCCCCTGGGCAATGACATTGGCGAAGGGAAGGGGCTCGTTGTTCTTCGCATCGACAACCTGTCCGCGAATCACAGCGTTTTGCGCGCCAACCGCAAAGGCGACCAGCGCGAAGATGAAGCTCAGTGTATATTTCATCCAGAAAAAACTTTGCCGAGACTAACAGCGTAGTCCCGGCAATGTTTTGTGAATAGCTTGTTAAGGCCCTACGGGCCGATGCTTATGCCTCGTGCAAGGCCAAGAATGGTACCGTAGTGTGGTACGCGAACTTACTGGTCTGGCTCTCGTGGAAGAGTCTCTCGATAAATCCGTACTTACGCTTCATCATGACCACCATGTCCGCATTCTTAGCGGCGACAAAGTCATGAATGCCCTGCTCAATATCCTGCTCGGGCTCAATGTGGTAGCTGTGTGGAATATCGCACAGCACATCTTCAATGATGTCGCGGTTAACCCCACCAACGGCGTCTCTTTTTTGAAAGTGGAGGATCATGACTTCTGCCTTAATTAATTGAGCAATGTCACACAGTGTGCGCAAGCGGTCCTTATCGCCTTCCTTTTGGAAATCCGCTGCGTACACAATCTTTTCGATGGCTTTCACCGTGGACTTCTCCGGAATCGCCAAAACAGGCACATCGCTGCTGTTCAACACCGCCGTGGTGTTGGAGCCGATGAGCACCTCTTGAAGCCCACTGGCTCCCTTGGTTCCCATGACAATCAAATCCGCCTTGTACTTCTTTGCATTGTTCTTGATCGCGCGAATCGTGTTGTTCAATGAACTCCGCGTATTCACATCAACATCCGGATACTGCTCGTTCAATTCCTTTTGAAGTAATTCCAATTGCTCCTCAGAGTTCTTGCGCATGATGTCGATCAATGAAGTCGTCATTACCGTATCTGAATACGGCAACTCATAAGAGTTCAACAAGACAACTTGGGCTCCCGCACGCGTGGCGAGATCCATAGCAAAGTGCATCGCAGTGCGCGAATAGTCAGAAAAGTCGGTCGGAAAAAGAATGGTCTTTAGAGACATGATAAGCTGCTTATTTGTGCATGGTTAAAGGTAAACACAAATGTGAACTTTCCACATGAGGCTTGTCATTTCGTGGAAATTTAATGACAGCCCTCGTCGCTTCCTACAAGCCCCTGTTCGGTGCGCAATTCCAGGGCCGTATCGGGCGGGCTTACATAGGGGATTCCGAGGCCCATTCCTCGAAGGATGAAGAGTGCTCCAATGATCACCACCACTACTGGGATCATCTTTTGCAATCGCTGTCTCAAGGACACGTGAAGAACGTTCCCCGCAAACATGGCCAAGAACATCATGGGAATGGTGCCTAGGCCAAAGAGGGCCATGTAGGTGGCTCCTCCCAATGCCGATCCCACGCCAACAGAGCCGACGAGCGCAATGTAGACCAAGCCACAAGGCAGAAGGCCGTTTAAGAGGCCAAATAAATACCGATTCTGAGGTTGATCGGCGCGCATGGTTCGTGCCAACGCGGACTTGAGTGGTGTGGTCCAGGTCAACCATCGGCCCGTTAAGGGCCTAGAAAAAAAGCTGCTCGCGCGAGGGAATACGACCAAAACGATCATGGCAATACCGACGCCGATGGATAGGTATTGCTGTATGCCGGCGAGCTGTAGTCCGCGCCCCAGCCAGCCAAAAAGAAGGCCGAGGGCCGCGTAGGTCGTGACGCGGCCGAGTTGATAGAATAAGTTAGAGAGTACCGCGTATAGTGGACGACTGCGGTCTACAGGCAGCGAGAGTGCGATGGGGCCGCACATGCCGAGGCAATGGACGGAGCCCATGATGCCTAAGGCGAAGCCGGTGTAGACCAATTCGTTCATAGGTTGACGATTTGCTCGAAGTAATAGGCCTTACCTTCGGATTCACCCTCTACTTGAACCTCCCATTTTCCGGGAATCAGGTTCTCCTTGGAAATGGTGTACTGTTGATCTTGTATTCCTTCAACCTCAAACGTGCGGTCCAGCTTCTTGTCCGACGGGCGGTACAATTGAATTTTGCCGACGAAATCACCAGCGTTGAAATCCTCCGGGAAGACCAAGGCAATTCCCTTCTCGGTGCGTTGCCAAGTGAAATGGCCGCTCAAGGCCTTGGCGTTTGCTTCTTTATCGATTCGGTCTTGGTACGCGATTTCATCGGCGTAGTAATCCTGAGCCACAAGGTCTACCTTGGTGTTGACGCTCTTGACCACCATCACCACAATCATGGTCATGAACAGGACCAAGGCCGCGACAATATTCCATCCCCAATTCCACTTCATAGCTGCTTACTTAATGGGTCCGTTAAAATTCGTTTTAAAAGTCTCAACCAGTTCATCACCGCTGTAGACCCCGATCTTGATGTGGGTCGTTCGGCTTTCCAGGTCTTCACGATCAATGTAGATGAACATGGTTCCTTCGATGAACTCCCCGACCGGCAATACGCGATCTTGATTCCCAATGAGCATGACCTCTCCGTCCGCTGGTTCAATCATTCGGACTTCCACAGGAATCTCCTCGTGGGATTTATTGATCAACTTAAAGTTATACAGGTTGCTGATGCGCCCATCATCTTCGGCCCGATACAGCATCCCAGGCACCCGTAAGAAGGTCGCTTCCAAATCGGAACGAGAGACCAAAAATGCCGTGGTGATGGTCACCATGAGAACGAGAACTACAGAATAGGCAATCCGTCGTACGTTCATCACGGGCTTAGTTCCGGTGACAATGTTTTCTTCCGAGGCGTATCGGATCAGACCCGTGGGCAGTTCCACTCGCTCCATGATGTGGTCGCAGGCATCAATACAGGCGGTGCAGTTGATGCACTCCAGCTGCGTACCATTACGGATATCGATTCCCGTTGGACAGACATCGACACAGGCCCCACAGTCGATACAGTCTCCTTTTCCGGTCTCGGCCCGATTTTCCGTTTTACGCCACTTCGCTCTTCCCTGCTCTCCTTCTCCCCGTTTGTGATCATAAGCCACAACAATGGAATTGCGATCCAGCATAACTCCTTGAAGTCGACCATAGGGGCATACCACAATGCAGACTTGCTCCCGGAACCAGCTGAAGACAAAGTAGAATACCGTAGTGAAGATCACCAAGGCAGCGAAGGTGCCCATGTTGGCCACCGGCCCTTCTTTTACCAAGAGCAAGAGTTCGTCGGTCGAAATCAAATAGGCCAGGAAGGTGTTTGCTATCAAGAAGCTGATGGCCCAAAATATGGTGTGCTTTAGGGCGCGCTTGCGAAGCTTTTCTCCGTCGTTCCAGGGTTTTTTGGCGAGGCGCTTTTGCTGTCCTCGGTCCCCGTCAATCCAGTATTCAATCTTGCGGAATACCATCTCCATGAAGATGGTTTGCGGACATATCCACCCGCAAAATATCCGTCCGTAGACCACCGTAAACAGGACAACGAACACCACGGCGGTGATCATGGCCAAAAAGAAGAGGTGAAAGTCCTGGGGCCAAAAGACGATTCCGAAGATGATGAACTTCCGCTCCAAGACATTGAAGAGCATAAAGGGCTCGTCGTTCAAACGAATCCAAGGGGCTCCAAAAAGGAAGGCCAGCAACCCAATGCTGACCCAGGTACGAGCGGTATAAAAAGAACCGCTCGGTTTCTTCGGATAAATCCAGTTCCGTTTCCCTTCCTCGTTTATGGTGCCAACGTGGTCGCGAAATTCTTCGGTATCATAGATTTCTTCCGACATGATGTCCTCCTTTATTGCTTAGCGCAGAGCTACTTCGTCCGCTGGAACTTCCTCAACTTCTGGCGTTGCTGTAGAATCCGCAGCGGGTTCTTCTTCCACTGCAGGTACAAAGAGTTCTCCTTCCGGGTCCTTCCCTCCTTCTACGTTGGTTCCACGCAGGCTCATCACATACGAAGCCACTTGCTGCATTTCATCTGCACTGAGTTGCGTCTGCCATGGAATCATTCCTTTCTCAATCACCCCGTACTTAATAGTACTGAAGATTTCTTGAATGGTTCCACCGTGAATATAGTAGTCATCGGTCAAGTTAGGTCCAACGCTACCTCCTCCGCTCGCCAAGTGGCAAGGGGTACAGTTCACGTTGTAGATTTCCGCTCCGGCAGAAAGCGCAGAAGCATCTGCCAAGTAAACCACATTGGACTCGTCAATCAAGCTCGGAGCCGTCTTCTTCCATTCTTCAATGGCAGCGGCTGCATCCGCCAACTCTGTTTCGTATTCCTGTTGAGGAAGTGGAGAGGTCTTGAATACGTGGAAGTTCAAAAGGTAAATGACCGCAAATACAATGGATGCGTAAAAGCCCCAGACCCACCAAGGTGGCAAGTTGTTGTCGAGCTCTCGGATTCCGTCATAGTTGTGGTTCAACATAACGGTGTGTTCCTTTTCTACCGGCGTTGAATCCGTCATCCGCTTCATCAACTTCGCCCATGCAGACTCTCGTTTCTGCTCAGCTACTTCAGGGTGCTGAAGACGAACGATGGTCGAAATGGCATTGAGCAACACCAAGATGGTGACCAACAATACAAACACCGCAAAGACCAAGATCATGGTCACTGGATCGTTCAGTAATTCCGCGTAATTATTCATGGCTAGTAGGTTTGGGTTCTTCGTTTAGGTCTAGGGGTAAACTGCTCATATGCTTCACGTGCTCCTTCTTCTCTCCAAGTGCGTAGATGGTCCAGCCCAAGAAGAACAGGAAGAACAGTGCAAGCGAGATCAGTGGGAAGATCTCTATGCTGTCCATCGAAGCCATATGTCCTTTTATGAATTTCAGCATGGCGTCTTAGTTTTGGAGTTGTGAAACAGATTTTGGCATTGTTGGGTCCTCTGGTCCCAACCAAACATCATCGCTGCCCTTGATGTCCGTACCCAAGCGCTGCAAGTAGGCAATGAGGGCGATGATCTCGCGATCAGCCGTAATCTCAATATTCGGATCCTTGTTCAGCTCATCGGCAATCTCTTGAGCCTGCATTTCGAGGTATCCCACGGCATTTCCGCGGTACTCATCGCTGTAGGGTACACCGAGTTTCTGCATGGCCTTGATCTTGCCGGCGGTGTTCTTGGTGCTGAGCGAGTTCTCAAACAACCAAGGATACGGAGGCATCAGTGATCCTGGAGACATACTCCGCGGATTCAACATGTGGTTGTAGTGCCAGCTGTGCGGGTACTTACCCCCTTCTCGGTGCAAATCCGGACCAGTCCGCTTGGAACCCCACAAGAATGGGTGATCGTAGACAAATTCCCCAGCCTTGCTGTATTCGCCGTAGCGCTCAGTTTCGGACCGGAACGGACGCACCATTTGTGAGTGACACGCATTACATCCTTCGCGGATATACAAATCGCGACCTTCTAGCTCCAGGGCCGTATACGGGCGCACGGATTCAATGGTCGGAATGTTTTCTTTGACCATGATGGTCGGTACAATTTCCACGACCCCACCAATCAAGATCAAGATGATACTGAGGATCATGAGCTGTACAGGACGACGCTCAATAGCGTGGTGCCAGTACTCGCCTTTCTTCTTCTTATAAGTTGGAGCCAGTGGAGCGGCCTCAGCCTCCTCATTGGCGATTAAGCTACCGGTCTTAACCGTCTTGATGATGTTCCAAGCAATCATCACCATACCGACTAAGTACAGGGTACCACCAAGAGCACGAGTGATGTACATCGGAACGAGTTGAAGTACCGTTTCCAAGAAGTTACCGTACACCAAGGTTCCATCTGGGTTGAAGTCTTTCCACATCAAGCTTTGGGTAAATCCTGCCCAATACATAGGAAGTGCCCAGAAGATGATTCCCATGGTCGCAATCCAGAAGTGGATGTTGGCGGCCTTCTCACTGTACAACTTGGTGTTGAACATACGTGGCATCATCCAATAAAGCATACCGAAGACCAACATACCGTTCCATCCCAAGGTACCGATGTGTACGTGGGCGGGAATCCAATCCGTATAGTGCGCTAAGGCATTCACGTTCTTCAAGGAGAGCATTGGACCTTCAAAGGTGCTCATACCATAGGCGGTAATCGCCACCACGAAGAACTTGAGGATAACATCTTCCCGTACGCGATCCCAAGCTCCGCGGAGCGTCAGGAGTCCATTGATCATCCCTCCCCAGGATGGCGCAATCAACATAATACTAAAGACGGTACCCAGACTTTGCGCCCAATCCGGAAGCGCAGTATAGAGCAAGTGGTGAGGACCAGCCCAGATGTATATGAAGATCAGTGCCCAGAAGTGAATGATGGAAAGTCGGTAGCTGTACACGGGACGGTTCGCCGCCTTTGGCACGAAGTAGTACATCAGCCCCAAGACCGGTGTGGTCAGGAAGAAGGCTACCGCGTTGTGCCCATACCACCATTGAACCAAGGCATCCTGGACCCCGGCATAGACCGAGTAGGACTTTAAGAAGGTCAAGGGCAACTCCAAGTTGTTGAAGATGTGGAGTACGGCTACAGTCACAAAGGTGGCAATGTAGAACCAGATGGCCACGTACAAGTGGCGCTCGCGACGCTTTAAGATGGTCGCAAACATGTTCCAACCAAAAATGACCCAGACCACCGCAATCGCGATATCAATGGGCCATTCCAATTCCGCATATTCTTTACTCGAGCTGATTCCCAAAGGCAAGGTGATTGCTGCAGCAACAATGATCAACTGCCAACCCCAGAAGTGGATGGCGCTGAGTTTATCGGACCACATGCGGGCCTTCAGCAAGCGCTGCAAAGAATAATAAACTCCGGCAAAGATGGCATTCCCCACAAAGGCAAAAATCACCGCATTGGTGTGCAACGGGCGAAGGCGACCAAAGGTCAGCCAGGGAAGATCAAAGGACAGAGATGGGACAAAGAGTTGGAGGGCGATCAGCACCCCGACCAACATACCCACGACCCCCCAAAGCAAGGTGGCGTAGGCGAAGTTGCGAACCGACTTATTGTCGTAATAAAACTTCTCGAGTTCCATAGGTTACGGTTTGGATTGTGATTTCTTCGGTTTGTCAAACAGCATCCGAACGGATGGTGTATAGTCGTCATCATACTGTCCACTCTTCACCGACCAAATGAAGGCACCCAAGAATACCAAGGCGACCAAGAGGCTCACAATGATCAGGATAAACAGTACAGACATAGACTTTAGGTTTACAGATGCGAATTTAGGACGAGCCCATAGGGAGCTTTATGACAAGCGTCAGAGAAAAAGATGACTTTTATCAGCTTTTGTCTGAAGCCCCGCGGGGCGCGGGTTTTTGGCCTACGGCCAGATTCGTTCCCGCTGTGGCAAAGAACACCACAGTGATGCTGCTGAGCGGCATTAATATAGCAGCAACGATCGGACTCAACTGACCCGTCACCGCGAAGTACATACCGACCAAGTTGTAGGCAAAGCTGAGCGCAAAACTCGCATAGATGATGCGCACCGTCTTGCGCGCCCAGTGCAAGAATTCAGGGAACTCTTCCAAAGACTCTGCTGCCAAAATACCGTCGCACGAGGGCGAAAACGTATTGATGTTCTCGCTAAGGCTTACGCCCACATCACTTTGCTGAAGTGCGCCGGCGTCATTCAATCCGTCTCCGATCATCAAAACGCGCGCTCCCTCCTCTTGCTGGCTTCGAACATACTCCAGTTTATCCGTAGGACTTTGCTCAAACAAGAGTGGAACATCCGCTCCGAATATAGCCTTCAATGTTGAAGCTTCGCCCGATCGGTCCCCGGACAACACCTGAAGCTTAAAACGCTCCTTAAGCCTTTGAATGAGTCCACTGACTCCAGGGCGGTATTGATTCTTGATCAAGAAATACCCGAGAAGGCGATCGTCTTCCCGCACATAAACACGGGTTTGATTCGAAGAGCCCGAAGTTTCCGCCCCCACGAATGAAGCACTGCCCAACAGATAGGAATGCCCACCAATGTTCCCCCGAATACCTTTTCCCGTGTGCTCTTCAAACTCGATCACACGTTCACCGCTTCTGCGGTCCAAGTGATCACTGATCAAACGGCTGAGCGGATGATTGCTCTGTCGAAAAAGAGCAGCCATAGAGGCCTCTTGAACTTCCGCCAGCGTATCGCCAATGAACTCCAGTTGGCTGTGCGCACTTTCCGTCAGGGTCCCCGTCTTATCAAAGACCAAGGACGTAAGGCTGGCCAACCGTTCAATGACTTCTGCACTCTTCAAGTAAAAGCCTCGACGCCCGAACAAACGAAGCATATTCCCCAGAGCAAAAGGAGCCGACAAAGCCAAGGCACAGGGGCAGGCCACAATCAATACGGCGGTAAACACATGCAAAGCCGTCCGCTGGTCAATGCCCCACCAATAAAAAGTAGAAACGCCGGCAATCACCAAGACCACCGCCGTGAACCAAGCACTGATTCGGTTGGTCAAATTCTGGAATCGCCCCTCCTTCTCTTTCCGGAAAATATCGTTGTTCCAGAGCTCCGTCAAATAGCTCTGGGAAACAGGCTTCTCAATCGTTAGCTCAATAACGCCCCCTTTCTGGGTTCCACCGGCATAGATGCGCTGTCCTGTTTCATAGGTCACCGGATCCGACTCACCGGTGACAAAACTGTTGTCGATCAGGGCCGTTCCCACGATCAAGCGACTGTCTGCCGGGACCATCTCGCCATGGCGAATCACAATGCGGTCTCCGACCTCCAATTCGTTGATGGCCACCGAGGCTTCCGTTCCACCTCTTAAGCGTGTCACCGCTACGGGGAAATAGGAACGGTAATCGCGCTCAAAGCTCAAGTGTTCATAAGTCTTCGCCTGGAAGACGCGTCCAAGCAGTAGAAAAAAGACCAGCCCGGTCAAGGAGTCAAAATACCCCGGCGCAATCCCCGAAAGTACTTCATAAGAGGAGCGAATAAAGAGCACTGAGATTCCCAAGGCGATCGGAACGTCAATATTGATGTAGCGCTGCCGCAATCCCGACCAAGCACTGCGAAAGTAATCGCGAGCGCTATAGAGGATCACTGGAATCGACAGGATCATCATAATGTAGCGGAAGAATGGAGCGTAACGAGCCAGCCAGACATCCGTTCCGAAATACTCGGGCAGAGCCAAGAGCATAACATTCCCAAAGGCGAACGCCGCGATGCCCAATTGGTATATCAGCGTTCTATTCTGCTTTCGCTCACCTCCATCCAAATCACTCAAATTTATATTGGGCGGATAGCCCAACATCGCCAAAAACTCCGCGACTTGGCTGAGCGATTGCTTCTCCAATTGATAGGTGACCCGGATCTCTTTCTTCGGGAAATTCACTTCGCTGTGCAAAATCCCCGGAGTCAATCGGTCCATGTGCTCCAACAGCCAAATACAGCTGCTGCAATGAATGGCCGGCAAATAAAGGCGAACAACGGCCGTCTGCCCATCCGTAAATTCAAGGAGTCGGTCCTGAATACCCTCGTCGTTCAGATAGTCATAAGACCCTTTGAATGCGCCTTTCGGCGCGATACCACTCAGCTCCTCCAGCTCATAGTAATCGCAGAGGTCATTTTCGCTGAGCAGTTCATACACCGTACGGCAACCGGTACAGCAAAAATGAAGGTCTTGAAGAACGACCTCATCTTCTCGGCACTCGGCCCCGCAATGGGCGCATTCCACAGCTTCCGAAACGGTTTTTGACATCGGTACAAACCTCTGAACAAAAGTCAAGTAGGCATATGATATTGGTCAGGTTTTCTTTGGGGGTTCGCCGGCCCGGTCGTATATTTGATAGCCCTAGAACTATGGAACATTTCGATTGCCAAAACTGCCCAAGCCGCGTTGACTCGCCATTTCACGAGCTTTCAGCCGAAGAACTGAGCAAGCTCGAGAACATCAAATCGTGTACTTTTTTCAAGAAAGGTCAGATCATTTTCCACGAGGGAAATCGACCTGGAGGAATCTATTGCATCCGAAAGGGAAAGGCAAAATTAAGCCGCTTAGGGTCCGATGGAAAAGAACAAATTATCCGATTCGCCAAGGACGGTGAAATCATTGGCTACCGCAGCATTTTGAGCGGCGAAAACCTCTCGGCAACGGTAACCACTCTTGAAGATACTTCGGCCTGCTTTGTGCCCAAGAAAATCTTGTTTGAGAGCATCGAAGGAAATGCCAAATTCTCCCTGCGCATCATGAAGGAAATGTCACGAGAGCTCGGAGAGGCTGGAAAGCTGATCACCAACTTGGCCCAGAAATCCGTTCGGGAACGACTCGCGGAAGTCCTACTCGTACTTCAATCAACTTTTGGGGAGACCGAAGAAGGATTGGTGGACATTTCTCTAACCCGTGAAGAGCTCGCCAATATGGTGGGAACGGCCACGGAGAGCGTGATTCGCCTCTTGAGCGAGTTCAAGGAAGACGAGCTTATCGAGCTCAAAGGGCGCAAGCTGCGCATCCTCAATGCCCCGGAACTCACGCGCATAGGAAAGGTGTACGACTGAGCACCTGAGTGAAACTATTATCATCTTTTCACCTGACGTATGTCATTTAACTCCCTTTGGGGTAGTTCTACATTTGGTTTCGAACCTGAGGTATTATCATGTCGCGGAACCACTGGCAAAATGCATCCCCCTTTTTAGAGGTCTTTGACTGGGCTGACGAGGAGGTCTTTCGTTTCTGCTCCGAGCAAGGACAGGAGCTGGATCTGCAGCCCGGTGATATGCTTTTTCACCTAGACGACGACGTCCGCGGGATCTACTTGATTTGGCACGGCCATCTGAAAACCGTGGTTCCCGGCCCACAAAGCGACACCATTTCAGGCATCCACATTGCCGGGGGTGTTCTCGGTCTATCTGATCTGTTGGGCACAGGGGTTCATACCAAACAGGCCCAGGCACTGAGCGAGGTTAAAGCCATCTTGATCTACAAAGGGGAATTCCTGGCTTCACTGGCTCAAAACCCCAACATCAGCTATGCCTTAATGCGTCAGATGGACGAAGCGCTCAGCGAACTTGAAATGCGAGCCACCAACTTGATCCAGCAGCCAAGCGCACAGCGGCTCGCGGGATCCTTGTTGACCTTGGGCAAGAAGTTCGGCACCGAACCTGATGGACACCTTAGCGTGCGCTTTACGCCGCGGGATTTGGCCAACCTCATCTGCACCACACGCACCACGATTTATCGCCTGCTCAAGCAGTTTGAAGACGAAGGCCTCATCGGAGTGGACGATCACGGCATCAAGCTCATCGCAGAGGAAGGCTTGTTGAAGCGATCCGGCATCACCGTTTAAATCAATATAAATAGGAATTGTAGGGATAGCGCTTGGCGTGAATCTCCTTCACGCGCTCATACATGCGCTCGCGCAAGTCATCGATATTCTCTTTCTCCGTGGCGGAGATGAACATGGACTCCACGTCTTGACGCGCCATCCAGGTCTTGCGCCAGTCTTCCAAGGACCAGTTCTCCTTGGTTTTGGGCGTCAAGTCATCTTCCTCCTTCTCCACATATGAATAAGCATCGATCTTATTGAAGATCATCAGGGTGGGCTTATCGGCCGCCTTGATCTCCGCGATGATCTGGTTCACCGAAGCGATGTGCTCTTCGAAGTTCGGATGACTGATGTCGACCACGTGCATCAAGAGATCGGCTTCGCGCACCTCATCGAGCGTACTTTTAAAGGACTCTACGAGTTGGGTGGGCAGCTTGCGGATGAATCCGACCGTATCGCTCAAAAGGAAGGGGAGGTTGCCAATCACGACCTTTCGGACTGTGGTGTCCAAGGTGGCAAAGAGCTTGTTCTCGGCAAACACGTCCGATTTGGAAAGCAGGTTCATCAGCGTGGACTTGCCGACGTTGGTGTATCCTACTAGGGCGACGCGAACTAGGGCTCCACGATTCTTTCGCTGGGTGGCCATTTGTTTGTCCACCTTCTGCAATTTTTTCTTGAGCAGGGCAATTTTGTCCCGCACAATCCGGCGGTCGGTTTCGATCTCCGTTTCCCCTGGACCCCGAAGACCGATACCCCCGCGCTGACGTTCCAAGTGCGTCCACATCCGGGTCAATCGCGGCAGCAAGTACTCGTACTGGGCCAGCTCCACTTGGGTGCGCGCATAGCTCGTCTGAGCACGTCCAGCAAAGATGTCCAAGATCAGGTTGGTTCGGTCCAAAACTCCTTTCTCCAAGAACTTCTCGATGTTTCGAAGTTGGGAGGGGCTCAATTCGTCGTCAAAGATGGCGAGGTCCACCTTGTTCTTTAGCATGTACTCCTTGACCTCACTGAGTTTTCCCGAGCCAATAAAGGTCTTGGGATTGGGGATATCAATCTTCTGCGTGAAGCGCTTCAAGGTCTCAGCGCCCGCTGTCAGGGTCAGAAATTCGAGTTCATCCAAGTATTCCTTGACCTGAACCTCATCCTGTTCAAAGTTGATGATTCCAATGAGTACGGCCGTACTCGCTCCTTGGGTCTTCCTTCCGGTTTCGATCATTGTATCAAGCTCCACTGATTCCACGGAATGCGGATCAGTACGAGCAACAAGGCAATACCATAACCGATCAGCATCGAACGATACTGTTTCTTCGCTTCCGTCATCTTCTTCGTCCGGCTACGCACCACGGTGATCAGCACAATAGCGATCAACATCGTAGTGAAGTGCTCCACGCCCAAGAGGCGCATGCCCGGTTCGCGCATGATCATGCCCATGTCCCAGCCCCAGCCGCTCATGCGGGTATACCACAAATAGAGACCGATCAACAATTGAAGGTGGGCAAAAATGAGCGTCAAAAGCGTGATGCGCTTGTCGATGGCCCCAAAGGCCTCGCGGTTTCCGCCCATCGCGCCGCGGACAATACCGAAGACGAGGAACAAGAGGACCAATAGTGCGATCGTTGAGTGCAAATGAAGCATTCCAGTATGCATAGCTGAAGGTTTTTATCGGCCCGTAGGGCCATATTCTTTTTATGCGCCTACGGCGCGATGTAAAAGTAAGGACTTAGGCCGACATCAGGCCGCGGGCCACCAAGTAGGGTATTAGGAGGTATAAGATGCTGTCGCGGATCAGATAATAGAGAACGACGATGGCTATGAGCTTCCAGCCGCCCTTCTTGACCACGGCGCGCCAGCCTTCTTCCCGATAGATCTTGGTGTAGGGTCTTAGAAACGGTGGTGTTAATTTATCTCGCCAACTACTCATTCACTCAAATTGGGCCAGCTGCGGTGGGCATATTCAATGAGACCGCGGGTGCTGGCGTCGTGTTCTTTTTGGACCTGAGGGTCTTCCAATTCCGGCAGTATGTTTTTCGCCAGTTGCTTTCCGAGCTCCACACCCCACTGATCGTAGCTGTGGATGTTCCAGATCACCCCTTGGGTAAAGATCTTGTGCTCGTAAAAAGCCACCAGCGCGCCTAGGTGGAAAGGCGTTAGTTCCTTCAAAACGATGCTGGAAGTCGGAATGTTCCCGGGAAATTCCTTGAAGGGCACCAATTTTTCCAAAGCGTCTCCTTCCAGTCCTGCGGCAGTCAATTCGGCCCGTACTTCAGACTCGGTTTTGCCCTTCATCATGGCCTCGGTTTGGGCCAAGAAATTCGCCCACAACTTGCGGTGGTGGTCCTTCTCTCCGTGTCCGGGCTTGACGGCTGCAATAAAGTCGCAGAAGATGAGCTGGGTTCCTTGATGAATGAGCTGGAAAAAGGCGTGTTGCCCATTGGTTCCCGGTTCTCCCCAGACCACCGCTCCTGTGCGGTAGTTCACTTCATTGCCCTGCTTGTCGACGCGCTTACCGTTGCTTTCCATATCGGCCTGCTGGAGATAGGGAGCTAGTTTTTCCAAACGCTGATCGTAAGCGATGATGGCCTGTGTTCGGGCGCCCCAGAAATTCTGGTACCACACCCCGAGCATGGCCATGAGGACGGGAATATTCTTTTCAAACGGCGTGTCCCGGAAATGCTCATCGGCCGCCTCGGCTCCGGCCAAAAGCTCGCGGAAGTTCTTGCTTCCGATGCTGATGGCGGCACTGAGTCCGATGGAACTCCAAAGGCTGTATCGGCCCCCGACCCACTCCCAAAAGGGGAACATGTTCTCGGCGGCAATACCGAATTCACCCACTCCAGCAGCATTGGTGCTCAAGGCGGCAAAGTGCTTGGGAATATCGGCCTCTTGGGCCTCGGAGAGGAACCATCGACGTGCCGTATGGGCGTTGGTCATGGTCTCTTGGGTGGTGAAGGTCTTGCTGGCAATGAGGAAGAGGGTGGTATCGGGCCGTAGGCCCTGAAGGACTTCGGTAATGTCCGCTCCGTCGACGTTGGCCACGTAGTGCACGTTCAGGTGCTCGGGCTGCAGGTCTTGAAGGGCGCGGGTCACCATTCGGGGCCCCAAATCACTTCCGCCAATGCCGATGTTCACCACATCGGTGATGCGCTTACCAGTATACCCCTTCCACTCCCCTTCGCGAATGCGATCGGCGAAGTCCAAGAAGGCATCGCGCACCTGGGCCACCTCATCCATCACCTCGGCGCCGTCGACCTGGTAGGCCGTTCGGGTGCTGCGCAGGGCCATGTGCATGACCGCTCTGTGCTCGGTGGCGTTGATCTTGGCTCCGGCAAAAAGCGCGGCACGGCGCTCTTCCAAGCCCATTTCATGGGCCAGGTCCATGAGGCTTTTGAAGGCCTCAGCGTCGATGCGGTGCTTGCTGTAGTCAAAGAGAATGTCCCCGTTCCAATCCACACTGAAGCGTTGGAAACGGTCGGGATCTTGTGCAAAATGCTCGCGCATGTGGACATCCACGAGGCGATGTTGGTGTTCAGCAAGCTTCTCCCAGGCGTGGGCTTCAGTAGGTTTCATGGTTTTCGAGGTTCGGTTAGGGGTCGCGGTGAGTTAGGCGTTCTCTGCCACGACTTCGTTGATCTGACCGGGCAGCATTTGCTTGAGCATGGTCTCGATTCCGTTCTTCAAGGTAATGGTGCTCGACGGACATCCGCTGCACGCACCTTGCAAGATTACATGAACTTGACCAGCATCGTATTTCTTAAACTTTATGTTTCCGCCGTCTTGTGCCACGGCGGGCTTAACATACTCGTCCAAGATCTCAACGATCTTCTTGTCAATGCCTTCCAGCGGCTCAATCGGTTGGGCCAATTCGGCTGCTGTTGCGGAGCTGGTGGCCGTGTTCACCGGAGCGCTCAACACGGGCTCCCCGCTTTGGAGGTAGTCGCGAATGAACTCGCGAATCTCCAAGGTCACTTCTTCCCAATCGACAATGTCAAACTTGGTGACACTGACGTAGTTCTCGGTGATGAACACTTCCTTCACAAAAGGAAAGTGGAACAAGCGAGAGGCCAAAGGCGAGGGCTTCGCTTCTTCAATATTCTTGAATTCGAGGATCTGATCTCCTTCGACCAATGGCTTATTCGCCACGAACTTGAGGACGGCCGGATTCGGAGTCATTTCCGCATAAACGGTATAGGGTAGTTTTTGCTCTGACATTACTTCGTTACTTGAGGAATTGCAAAAGTACGGCTAAAGGGCCGCACAGCAAAAACAGCCTTCTTACCTTTAGGTTCTAAATCATCGGCCCATGGCACTAATTATTCCTGTACGCGACATTCATCCCCAATACGGCGAAGATTGCTGGTTCGCCGAGAATTCCACCATCACCGGTGAAGTGACTATGGGTAATGAATGCTCGGTCTGGTTCAACGCGGTCATCCGCGGAGATGTCCACTACATCAAAATGGGCCATCGGGTCAACGTTCAAGACGGGGCAGTCATTCACGCCACCTACCAGAAATCCCCCACCAACATCGGCAACAACGTGAGCATCGGGCACAACGCCTTGGTGCACGGCTGCACCATCCACGACAATGTGCTCATTGGAATGGGCGCCATTGTGATGGACGATTGCGTTGTAGAAAGCGGCAGCATCATCGCCGCCGGAGCCGTCGTCCTGGAAGGCACACACGTCAAAGCCGGCTCCATTTACGCCGGAGTACCCGCCAAAAAAGTCAAGGACGTCAGCGAAGAACTCGTCCGCGGACAAATCGACCGAATTGCTGAAAGCTATGTGATGTATTCGGGGTGGTATAAGAAGTGATCAGCCGAGCTTCTTCTCCTCAAGCCTTATCCGCTCTCCAAAAAAGGCCCGAGCACTTTGCTCAAAACTGGCGGTGTATTCACTGACCAAAAAGTGGTCCGCACCGAGGTGTTCCGGTGATAAGCCGTCCACCCCTCCCAGCACTCTTTTGACCTCGAGGGCCACGATGCGGGCGGAATTCAGGATGCTCACACGTCCAGCATAAAATTCATCGATTTCCGCTTCGATCAACGGATAATGGGTGCAGCCCAAGATGAGCTGATTGACGGTCTTCAAGGAAGGGTCGTCCAGGTACTTGTCCAGGACAGTTCGCGAAATCTGGTTGTGGTAGAAGCCTTCTTCAATCATGTGGGCCAATAAGGGAGTTGCCACGGAGTGGACCTCGAGGGCCGGATGACGCTCGCGGAGCTTATCGGTGTACACGCCGCTTCGGATCGTGGTGCGGGTGCCAATTACGCCGACAACCTGTCCAGGGATGTCCTGAACGGCATCGACCACGGGATCAATAACGTTGAAGACGGGCAGCTGTGGGTGCTGGGCTTTGACCGCTTCGTAGGCAACCGCTGAGGCCGTGTTGCAGGCAATGACGATGGCCTTGCAGGGGTATTCGGCCAAAAAGCGGGCGATAGCCAGGGAATAGTCGCGGACATCGTGCGGGGGTTTTTCTCCGTAGGGCAAATGAACGGTATCGCCGAAGTAGATCAGGGATTCGTTTGGAAGCTCCGCACGCAATGCGCTAGCTACGGTGAGTCCACCGATACCGGAGTCAAAGATGCCAATGGGTAAATCCGCGTTCATGGTGAGCTAAAATAAGAAATCCCGCCTGGGGCGGGATCTCGAGCATCGGCCCGTAGGGCCAAAATCTTTAATGCTTACTGAATGCCGAGCTTGGCTTTCACTGCAGGCATAATGTCGTTTCCGCCCTCGTTGTAGATGACGTTTCCTTTGCTGTTAGAGCTGTCGAGGATGTATGAGAACCCACCTTCGGTAGCCGCTTCCGTGATTGCGTTTTGTGCTTTCTCCAAAACCGGAGTCAAAAGCTCAATCTCTTTCGCTTGAAGATCCTGTTGTGCCTTCACTTGGTACTCCTGGATACGCTGATCGAGGTCTTGGATTTCTTTGTACTTGGTCTCTTTAGAGAGCTCAGTCATCACCGCTTCGTTTGCGCGGAAGTTGTTGACCTTGGTTTGCAATTCCGTCTGCATGTCGGTCAAGTCGGTCTCCAAAGACTGTGCGTAGGCTTGAAGCGCTGTTTCTGCTTCTTTGGTTTCTGGCATCAAGGAGATCAACTCATCAACGTTGATGTGTCCGATCTTAGAGTCTTGTGCTTGGGCAGCCACAGTTCCCACCATCATCAAAAGGCCCAAAGCCAAAGTTTTCATTGCCGTTTTCATCTGTTCTATCTGTAAGTGATTGATTCTAAATTATGAAGCGGTGCAAAGAAAACCGTTTTTTCCTGCATCCGCAAGGGTTTTTAGTAGCCGTAGCCCAAATCGTCGAGGATTCGGTCGCTCAAGTCGTACTTGGGGTCCGCGAAGATCATGCGCAGTTCACTGCTGCGGTCAAAGATCACCGCGTAGTTACCGCGTTCAGCCAAGGCCTGAATGGCGTTGTAAATCTGATCCTGTATAGGCTTGATGAGCTCTAGACGCTTGTTGAACAAGTCTCCCTGCGGCCCAAAGCGCTTTTGCTGGAGCTCCTTAGCTTCCTTCTCCTTGCGGAGGATTTCCTGCTCGCGTGCTTCCTTCATTTGATCGGTCAAGAGGATCTTCTCCATTTTATACGCCTCATAAAGGCGGTCGATCTCCCCGTACTTCTCTTCGATCTCTTTTTGCCACTTGGCGCTCAAATCATTGAGCTGGGTCTGTGCCTGATCGTAATCAGGAATATTCTGCAAGATGTACTTGGTATCTACGTAACCGAATTTTTGCGCATAGGCGCTGGTTGACATCAGCCCGAGGGCCAAAAGCAATACCCAAATCTTTTTCATGTGCTTTAGAATTGTTGTCCTAAAATAAAGTGTGTCTGCCATCCGGAAGGAATGCCGAACGGTCCGCCGAGTGGGTCGTATCCGTATCCGAAGTCAACCCCAAGCATACCGAACATCGGCATGAAGATCCGCACACCAAAACCCATCGCGCGTTTGATGTCGAAAGGTTTGAACTGGCGGAAGTCCCCCCATGCATTACCTCCTTCTGCAAACAGCAGGCCATAAATGGTGGAGTTGGGGTTCAGGGTTAGTGGATAGCGAAGTTCCGCGGTGAACTTGTCGTAGATCACCCCGCCGCCAATCGGCGATACGGAGTTGTTCGGATAACCGCGCAAACCAATCACTTCACGACCATCCAAGACGAATCCCTGTAGTCCGTCTCCTCCGACGTAGAAGCGCTCAAATGGAGAGTATCCCCATTCGCGGTTGTACTGTCCCAAGAATCCAAATTGGACCTGGGTTTTAAAGACGAGGTCGCCAATGATTCGGGTGTACCAAGACGCATCGATTTTCCACTTGTGGTACTCGATGAATTTGTACTTCACCTCTGGCTCCACCGTGCCCCAATCTTCGTCGATCAAGAGCGAGAATGGCGGAGTAATCTGGGCGGTAATGGCGAAGTTGGATCCGCGACGTGGGTAGATCGGCTGATCCACAGAGCTGCGACCTAAAATGATCTTCAGGTTCAAGTTGTAGGACTGGCCATCGGTATAGCCCAGGGCAAATAAGTTCTGGTAATTGAAAAGGTTGTAGCGCTGGAGGTTCACCCCTGTGTAAAGGGTGAAGTAGTCATCTGGCCACTTCAAACGACGGCCAATTCCAATACCGACACCCGTGATTGAAAGCTCTTGACGAAGGGGGTCATCCTTGGGACGCCCTGTTGGGTTTTGTACGGAATGGTAGAAGCTCACCGTAAGGGAGTTCGGTTTCTTTCCTCCCAACCAAGGCTCAGTAAAGCTGGCGTTGTAGGACTGGAAGAATCGTCCGTTGGACTGTGCCCGTAGGCTGATGCGCTGGCCGTCTCCTTGGGGAAGCGGATTCCATCCGTTCTCGGCAAACATCTGCTTGGTGCTGAAGTTGTCGAAGGTCACCCCAAAGGTTCCCACAACCCGTCCGGCACCCCATCCTCCTTGAAGCTCAATTTGGCTGGTTGAACGCTCTACTACGTTGTACTCGATGTCCACCATCCCCGTCTCGGGATCAGGCTTCGGTGTCGGCACAATCTGCTCCGGATCAAAGTATCCTAAGTTGGCCAGCTCTCGCGTAGTCCGCATCACATCCGTACGACTGAACAACTGACCCGGCTTAGTGCGGATCTCCCGCATGATCACGTGGTCATTGGTCCGCGTATTTCCGGTGACGTAAACTCGGTTGATGCGCGCAGGCTGCCCTTCGCGAATCCGCATTTCAATATCGATGGAATCGTTCTCCGCATAGATTTCGACCGGGCGGATATCAAAGAACAGGTGTCCTTGATCCATGTACATGGACGTCACGTCGTTCCCGTCAACCGAACCGTAAAGACGTCCGTCCAAACGACCTTGGTCGTAGACGTCTCCCTTTTCAACATCGAGAACCTTGGAAAGCTCCGCATTCGTGTACTTGGTGTTTCCGAGCCAAGAGATGTTTCGGAAGTAGTACTGACTTCCCTCATCGATCCAGATCTCCAAACGGACGGTGGCGTCTGTGTACTTGTAGAGCGAATCTTTGACCACGTAGGCATCGCGATACCCCAGCGTGTTGTAGTAACCCACAATCTTCTGCAAGTCATCGCGGTACTCGTCTTCCAGATACTTCGAAGACTTGAAAATACGGGCAATTCCCATCTGCTTCGTGTCCTTCATGGTCCGGCGCAGTTTGACGGACTCGACCTGCTCGTTACCGTGGAATATGATCTCTTCAATCTTTACCCGTGACCCTTTGTCAATGGCAATGTCCAAGATCATTCCATTGGCTTCATTCGGATCGGGCTTCGAATCAATCTGGATATTCGCGTTCAAATATCCCTTCTCGATGTAGTAGTTCTCCAAGCGGTTCTTGGTGCTGACAATCAAGTTGTCATTGACCACTTTCCCACGGTTCAGCTGAATGAGGTCCCGCAAGTCATCAATGCGCGACTTCTTCACTCCCGTAAAGGAGAACTTCGAGAGCCGCGGCAATTCTTTGAGGTAAATCTCCAGGATGACCACGTCATCCCCAATACGTTCTTTGATGGAAATGGCAATCTCGTCGAAGAGCTTCTGATCCCAGAGCTTCTCAATCGCCTTGGTGATCTTGGTGCCCGGAATATCAATGCGATCCCCAACCTGCAGTCCACTCAAAAGGACCACCACATTTTTGTCGAGGTTTTCACTTCCGGCCAGCTCAATACCGCCGATTTCATAATTTCTTGGGGTAGCGTATTCCACGCCCGTTTGCGCCTCAACGGCGCGATGCGTGAACAACGTCAAGCCAATCAACAACAGTACCTTACTCCACAATCCCTTCACAGTCGTTCTTGAATTTGCTCGCTCGTTTTACCGAAGCGGCGCTCGCGTTTTTGAAAATCTAAGATGGCCATGTACAAATCCTCGCGGCGAAAATCCGGCCACAGGGTTGGGGTGAAGTACAGTTCCGTGTAGGCAATCTGCCAAAGCAAGAAGTTGCTGATCCGCGTTTCCCCACTGGTCCGAATCAGGAGCTCCGGATCGGGAATGCCCGCCGTACTCAAGTGGTTCGAAATACAGGACTCATCAATCTCATCCGGCATCAAATCACCTTTGGCCACAGCTTCGGCCATCTTCTTGGCTGCCTCTATCATTTCCCAACGCGCACTGTAGCTCAAGGCCAGAACCAAGTCCATATGCCCGTTCATGGCTGTTTTGTCCATGACTTCCTGAAGCTCTCGGCGGCCGTCGGGCGGCAAAGCGTCCAAGTCGCCAATGGCGCGAAGGCGAATATTGTTTTCCGTGAGGGTGTGGAGCTCCTTTCTCAAGGTCGAGATCAGCAAGCTCATCAAGGCATCCACCTCACTTTTAGGTCGGTTCCAATTCTCTGTGCTGAAGGCGTAAAGCGTCAGGGCCTTAACGTTCAACTCCGCACAGGCTTCTACCGTATCGCGCACGGCCTTAACCCCGTTCTGATGGCCAAAGACACGCATCATCCCTTTTTTGCGTGCCCAGCGTCCGTTCCCGTCCATAATGACGGCAACATGCTGCGGTATGCGTTCAGGGTTAATTTGTTCTTTCAGGCCCATAGGTTAATCGTCAAAGTCGTGACAGCGCTCCGGGTTATCAAAAATCTTAAAACTCATCGAGATGGCCGAGATAAAGTACCAATCATTGGTCTCTCGGTTTCCTCGAAGATAAAAAGTATTGTCCTCTCCAGCGGCCCGATTGATGCTTCGATCGCTCAAGGCCCCAGCCACAGCTCCATTGATGGCAGCCAATTGCGTGGGATCTACATATCGGCCACTCACATCGTCCAGGTAATCCGTGTAGGTTCTTCGTGCTCCGAATTCAACCGCCACCGCGAATCGACGGCCAATATTGGCTTTATACCCCAATCCAAAGGGCACGCTAAAGCTCCACTGATTGTACGTGTCGAGGTCCGGCGCCAGGTTGGTTCCTTGACCCTCGGTGTTCAAGGGCTGAAGATCCCACCAGGTGTCCTGGTACAGTGCCTGAGGTTTAAAAGTGAAAAAGCCGAGTCCGGCGAAGACGTAAAGGCTGTGTTTTTTGGGAACTCCGATGATGTAGGGCCAAAAATTGAGCTCCAAACGCGCATCGGCTTCGAAAATACTCGAACGGAAACTCAAGTTTCGGTTCACGCGATAAGGCACCACGCTCAGGGAATCCGCGGCTTGAACACCGGCAAATCCCACCCCTGTTCTAAGGGCCAAATGGTCGTTAAAATTGAAGCGGATAAAACCTCCAAAGGCCAGATCTTCAGGCATATAGAAGCTTTCGATGATGCCGACATCACCGTAGTACTGTGACCCACCAATCCACAAGCCAACCTCAGGGCTTTGCGCCCTTAGGGAACCCGCGGTAACCACCATCAACATCAACATTGCGATTCTACGCATGAACAACACCTTTTCGGTCCTCAACGAAAACGCCCAATAGCTGAAATTATTGGGCATTTCTTAGGAGGCTGCAAATATAGTGAATCAAAGGCCTCTAGCCCAAGAGGATGGGATTTTGACCAGGCTTAATTTCGCTTGTCAATGCCCCACATTAATTTGTTCCGAAGGGTCTCGGAAAAAGTCTGCCCTTCAAAGCGCACCAAATGGATGTCGAAATTGGCTCGTTTCACGATCAATTCATCGTTTGACGTGATGCTCCGAACGCGTGAATCCAAGGACACCAAATGCTCTTCGCTTCGGCCCTCGACGCGGATCCGAAGCTCCACTTGATCACTCAGCACAAATGGCCGAACCGTCAGGTTGTGCGGGGCAATAGGCGTTAGAACGAAGTTTCGCGAGCCCGGCATAATGATGGGGCCGCCACAACTCAAAGAGTACCCTGTAGAGCCCGTAGGTGTAGAAATGATGAGCCCGTCACACCAGTATGAATTCAAGAGCTGGTCTTTCAAATAGACGTGAACGGTAATCATGGCGGTGGTATCCTTTCGGCTCACCGTCAACTCGTTCAATGCGAAGTTCATGCCCTCAAAAAGGTCGCGCTGGGTATCCAAGCGAATGACGCTGCGCGGTTCTTTCTCGTATTGACCTGTGGTCAAAAGTTCGATAGCCTTGCGGATGTCTTCTCGAGCGATATTGGCCAAAAAGCCCAGTCGCCCAAAGTTCACCCCCATTATCGGAACACCGCTATTCACGACCAGCATGGTACTGTCCAAGAGGGTCCCGTCTCCCCCAAGGGAAATAAGAACATCTACCTCCTTGCGCATCATGTCAAAGTGATCTTGGAAGGTATCGTCAAAAATGTCCGCAGACCAATACTGGGTATTGCGCTCGACAAAACGGAAATACGCAATCAGTTCACAGCCCGAGGCCTTCAGGCACTCGAACAGCTCTTCCGCGAACTTCAGATGTTCGCTCTTAATCTCTTTCCCGTAAATCCCGACCCGCATACTTACATGTTCAAGTAATTCATGAAGAGCCCAAAGCGTCGCTTCATTTCATCCGAATCGTCGTTCTCGTGGTAGGTGGCCGTGATTCGGTACTCATACCTTTCAAAGGTCTGAATCACCGCGGCCAAATCGGTCCGATTGATCTTCAACGTGACCTCCATCTTGGTACTGTCCGCGTGCTTGCTCACGTATACGCTCAAAATCTTGGCGTCGTTTGACTCGACGATCTGTGCGATCTCCGAAAGGCTGTAATCGTTCTGATTGATCTCCAGAATCAACAATCCCCCGGGCTCTTGAGCCGCAGTGAGTTCGCTCATGCACTCGATCAAATTCATGGAGGTGATATAACCCGCATACCGGTTTTGACGATCAACCACCGGAAGGAGGGTCACAGACATTTCGCCCATCAAATCCAGAGCGCGAAAGCAATGATCATCCGTGTTGACAAAGACCTGAGTGAGCGGAACTTCTTGTTCGGCCAATGACCCTTCGGGTCGATGCATGTCCAGCAAATCCAACTCGCGAACCAGACCGACCAGCATGCCATCCTCCACCACGGGAAGATGCTCCACCTTGAATTCATCCATGATGCCCAAGGCGTATAATCCGGAGTCCGATCGAGTGATCGGTTCGATCTCATTTTGTAAGACTTGTTTGCTAAGCATGACCGCAGGTTCTGTCTAAAACAAACATAACCTTTTTAACTTTGTTGCCTTCACTGCACTTCCATTTTAGCCATGGCTCATTCCACTCTTCTCAGCGTCAACATCAACAAGGTAGCCACCCTGCGAAATGCCCGTGGGGGAAAGGTCCCCAACTTACTTCAAGTCGCCCTTGACGCCGAGCGTTTTGGCGCCCAAGGCATCACCGTCCACCCTCGGCCCGATGAACGTCACATCCGCTACAGCGATGTCCGGGAACTCAAGCCCGAGTTGACCACGGAATTCAACGTCGAAGGCTATCCAGGCCCCGATTTTATGGAACTGGTCTTCGAAGTCAATCCAGCGCAAGTAACCCTCGTACCCGATCCGCCCGAGGCCCTGACCTCCAACGCCGGTTGGGACACCCGTGAGAAAGGCGACTTCCTCAAAGGAATCATCACTCACCTCAAGGCCCGAGGCATCCGAACCTCCATCTTTTTGGAGCCCGACCCCACCCTCATCGAATCGGCGGTGGCCACGGGAACAGACCGTATTGAATTGTACACCGAAGACTATGCCGTGGGCTTTGCCGCCGGACAAAAGGAAGAGGCCATTGCCCCTTATATCGCCACGGCGGAAGCGGCGAATGCCGCTGGACTAGGGATCAATGCCGGACACGATTTGGACTTGAAAAACCTCAACTACTTCGCCACGAATATCCCCGGTCTATTGGAAGTGTCCATCGGCCATGCCCTGATCAGCGATGCGCTGTATTATGGCTTGGAGAACACTATTCAAATGTATCGCCTCCAACTCTCCGAACTCTGATGAAACTGCACTCCCTCATTCAAGGCCAGGGCGAACCCTTGGTGATCCTGCACGGCCTTTTTGGCATGTTGGACAATTGGAAAACACTCGCCGGTCAATTCGCGGAGCATTTTGAAGTGCACCTTGTGGATCAGCGCAACCACGGCCGCTCCCCCCACAGTGAGGAGCACAGCTATACGGCCATGTCCGAAGATTTACTGGAGTATTTCGAAGATCACGGAATTGAGCGCGGTCACGTCATGGGGCACTCCATGGGCGGAAAAACGGCCATGCGCTTTGCTCTGGATAACCCCGACCGGGTGGATCGGCTCATCGTCGTGGACATTGGTCCTCAGTTCTACCCCATTCACCACCGTGAAATTCTAGACGCCTTGTTGAGTGTGGACTTGGATCAGGTGACATCGCGCCGTGAGGCGCAAAACCAATTGGCGCAAGGCATTCCCGAACCGGGTGTTCAGCAGTTCTTGCTCAAGAATCTCTATTGGATTGAGAAGGAGCGTTTGGCGTGGCGGTTTAATTTGCACGGCCTGAACGACCAGATTGGAAACGTGGGTGAAGCGCTTGGAAACGGCGAGGTATACGAAGGACCAACGCTCTTTATTGCCGGCGGCGAAAGCGACTACATCAATGCGGGAACTTTTGCCCACATTCAAGAGCACTTTACTTCGGCTGAAGTGGAAACGGTGGACGGGGCGGGCCACTGGGTGCACGCCCAAAAGCCGATGGAATTGCGGGACTTGGTGTTGGGCTACCTCACGCGTACTTGAGGTCAAAGACCTCGGCAAAAGCCTCTTTCACTTCCTGCTTGACTTTGGCGTAATCCAGGGTGCGCCCGACTTCAACATCTAGAGAGGTCACCGCCTTGTCCGTGATTCCACACGGCACGATGTATCCGAAATACTCCAGATTACTGTTGACGTTGAAGGCCAAGCCATGCATCGTGACCCAGCGTGAAGCCTTAATTCCCATCGCGCAGATCTTGCGGGCGCGATCCGTGCCTACATCGAGCCATACACCGGTCTCCCCAGGCGAGCGCTGGCCCTCGAGGCCATACTTTTCGAGGACCTTGATGATGACGTCCTCCAAGAACCTCAGGTACTTGTGGATGTCCGTGAAAAAGTAGTCTAAATCGAAAATGGGATAGGCCACAATTTGCCCCGGTCCGTGGTAGGTAATGTCACCCCCGCGGTTGATTGGGAAGTAGGTCGCTCCAATTTCTTTGAGCTTCTCCTCATTGATGAGTAAGTTCGCCATATCACCGCTCTTTCCGAGGGTGTACACGTGCGGATGCTCGCAAAACAGTAAGTAATTCCGGGTTTTCGGCCGCTCCTCCTCCGGGAGTTTGCGGTTGTCGAATTTCATCTGCACAGTGCCATCAAACAGACGTTGCTGATAGTCCCATGCCTTTTTATACTCGATGACCCCCAGATCCTGGAAATGGGTCGTTACGCTCATGCTTTAAATTTCGCCAGTTCGCTTTTTAGATAATCGATCACTTCGATTTCCATGACATCAACGTCATTCAGCTCAGAAAGATCATAGCTGGCCCAATCCCCAAGGTGAATCAAATACAAGGCTCGCTCAATGTCGTTTCCACCCTTGCTCCAAACCTCACGAACATGCGGCGTGTAGCGCTCGACAATCTCTTTATTGATGTCCATGCGCTTTTGTACACGAGCATCATCGCTCTCGTTCCGGAAAAAGACAACGGCCATATGATCGCCGCCTCCAGCCCATCCGACCAGCTCATTGTGGTTCATCTCCGGGACCATTCCCGTGTAACCAACCATCTTCGAATTCTCGTTGAACTGTTGACGGAAACGGACCGCCACTCCTTCGAAGCCATCTCCGGCATAAACCACCGGCATCTTATTCTGTAGGAAACCCGCAAGCTCAGTGCCTGCGGCACGAAGAGTGGCTCCTTCCTCCTCCAATAGCTGAATGCTGTGGCTCACCTCGTTCATGACTTCACCATCGACCAATCCGTAGTGGCTGAGGTACTTCAGCAGCTGAACAAAACTGTATCCAAACATGGATCTGGGCGGATTTCCGCCTGGAACCACAATGTGATTGCAGCCTTTCTCTTGAGCGTATTCCAGCGCTTGACCACCCGAAGTGATGATGCCAATTTCAGCACCGGCAGCATCCGCATGCGACAAGGCACTTAGGGTCTCTTCAGTATTCCCGCTGTAGGTGCTCACCAAAACCAAGGTGTAGGGATTGACAAAAGCGGGCAAACTGTAGCCCTTATTGACCACGATGGGCACCTTGCAGCGCGAGGCCATCAGCTCGGAGACGATGGTTCCTCCAATACCCGATCCGCCAAGGCCGGTGATGACCACTTGACGGATTTCACGAGCAGCAGGTTTCAAACTGGCTTGCTGTGCAATGTGCAAGCCATCAGCTAGGTGTTGTGGAAAGTCTTGAATCAGTTGCTTCATATGGCTAAGGTAACAAAAGAGTCGGTCGCTTTTTAGTACTTTTGCCCTTCAAATTTGAAGGAAAAAATGGCATTGAGCGAACAGGAAATCATCCGCCGCGAGGCAATGGAAGAGCTGAAAAAATTGGGGATCGATCCGTATCCGGCCGATCTCTATCCGGTAGACACCTCTGCGGCGTCCATCAAGAAGTACTACGAGGTCAACAAAACCGAGTACAAGGACATCACCATTGCCGGCCGCATCATGAGCAAACGCATCATGGGTAAGGCTTCCTTTGCCGAGCTTCAAGACAGCACTGGTCGCATTCAGATCTACGTCAACCGAGACGAAATTTGCCCCGGCGAAGACAAGACCTTGTACAACACGGTCTTCAAAAAACTCATGCACATCGGGGACATTGTGGGTATTAAAGGATATGTCTTCACCACACAGGTAGGAGAGATTTCCATCCACGTGAAGGAGTTGACCATGCTCACCAAGTCGCTTCGTCCTTTGCCCCTTCCCAAAACAGACGCGGACGGAAACGTACACGATGCCTTTACCGATCCGGAAAAACGCTATCGCCAGCGCTACGTGGACCTCGTGGTTAACCCAGACGTTCGCGAGGCTTTTGTCAAGCGCACCCAGCTCACGACCTCCATGCGCTCGTTCCTGAACGACAAGGGATACCTGGAGGTGGAAACGCCTATCCTGCAGCCCCTCTATGGAGGAGCCGCGGCCCGACCTTTCAAGACCCATCACAACACCTTGGACATGACGCTGTACTTGCGCATCGCCAATGAGTTGTACCTCAAACGCCTCATCGTGGGTGGATTTGATGGCGTATACGAATTCGCCAAAGACTTCCGCAACGAGGGAATGAGCCGTTTCCACAATCCGGAGTTCACCCAGATGGAACTCTATGTAGCCTATAAGGACTACGAGTGGATGATGAATCTCGTGGAAGAGATGGTGGAGAAAATCGCTCTCGACCTGCACGGTACCACCGAGGTTCCTTGTGGAGACCACGTCATCAACTTCCAACGCCCTTGGAAGCGATACACCATGTACGGCGCCATTGAGGAATTCACCGGCGTGGACGTCAGCGAACTCAATGAAGAAGACATGCGCGCTGCAGCGGTAAAGCTCGGTGTGGATGTGGACGACAGCATGGGACGTGGAAAGCTCATCGACGAGATCTTCGGCGAGCACTGTGAGCCCAAACTCATTCAGCCTACCTTCATTACCGACTACCCCGTGGAGATGTCGCCATTGGCCAAAAAGCACCGCAGCGAAGACGGCTTGGTGGAGCGCTTTGAAGCCATTTGCAACGGAAAAGAAATCTGCAATGCCTTCTCGGAACTCAACGATCCAATTGATCAGCGAGCCCGTTTCGAGGAACAACTCGAACTCGGAAAACGAGGTGATGATGAAGCCATGGTACTGGACGAAGACTTCCTGCGTGCCATTGAATACGGAATGCCGCCTACGGCGGGATTAGGTATCGGAATTGATCGTTTGAGCATGATCATGACCGACAGCGCCAGTATTCAGGACGTGTTGTTCTTCCCGCAAATGAAACCGGAAAAGCAAGCGCCAGTGGTAACTCCCGCCGAATTTGAAGCTGTGGGAATCTCCGCAGACTGGGCGCCTCACTTTTTGGAACAGTACGGCAGCATTGAAGCCATGCGCGAGCTGAAGCACACACAGGTCCACCAGCAAATGAACGGACTTCGTAAGAAGAAAAAGCTAGGCCTTCCCGCCCTTCAGCTGGACGAGGTTCAAGCCTGGATGGGTTAAACCAAGGGGCTTATTCCCTATTCAAAACGAAAAGGAGTCCAAAGCCAAAGTTCTGTACTTCTGAATAACGATAATTCAGGGTGCCGCGGAACCAACCCTGGCCAAGGGTTATATTGACCCCTCCTCCAATTGAACTGACCGAATCGTCATAGTTGGCAAAGTCAGCAAGCGTTCTGCTGTCCTCAATTTCATTCATGTCCGTGTTCACGAGATCAACATCCATGGTTCCGTCAGAAGTGGATGTGTAGGAGCTCGTTACATAGTCTCCAAAAACTCCGACCTCAATGAATCCGAATCTCTTGGCAATATCAAGTCGCGTTCCTATTGTATTGAGTACTGTGGCAAAGTCAAATTCAAGAGCAGACGTGCGCAATTCATAGCCCATGGAGACATCAACAACGGTTGGGTCTATGGTCGCAGAGTTTCCGGAAATGGAATACTGATTGTATCCTAAAGACAAGCTGGTCAGAATACCATTGTCTGCCAAGAAAGGGATCCAAGAACCGAATTCATGTTTTACATGAAATCCGAAAGAGAAATCATTCTCGATAGACAGCTCATCAAATTGATCACCCATGCTGCTGTATAACATTGGCGTAAACGTCGCGTAAATAGTCGTATTCGCACCAACTCCGTAACCGACACCAATCGTTCCGGCGGGGGTGGCACCGAAACCTAGTCCTTGACCTCCAGGAACTCCCACGGCCACTTCAACATTGTCACCGGTAGTCGGATCTACCAATGGTTGTCCGGTGGCAGGATCAATAAAACCATAAATTAAATCCGTTCCGTCTGCAGAATTAAAGATGGTGGGAATGGCATCTGAAAAGTAGTATAGACCGGAAGGCGAGACATCCAGGCTCGTCGGGTTCGAAATATTACTTTCCGTTAAATAAGAAGATCCTCCTACGAGCGAAATAGAAAATTCATTCTTATTCAAATTGCTCAAACCTGATTGAGCCACATTAAAAAAAGCAGTTCCAATGTTCTGATTGATGTCCCTTTGATACTCTGCTACAAACTGGCTCGTGACGAGAGGAATATCCTCAGCTTGATCCAAGATAAATTCAAATTCCTGACCATTTGTTGCAAGTGGTAGGGAAAAGATGAGCGCTAGTGCAATCCGGGAATAGGCCTTCTTCATTGTCTAGGTTTTTAAGTTAGCGGTCTGAAGGTAAGTAATTTTATTCCTCGGCCTTCTTTCTGGCAAAGACCAAAACACTCACCGTCCCAAACATAATTAGGCTGTAAATGGCCGGGGGAATAGTCATTTGGGAATTTCCAATTAAGGTTGCTGCAATGGCAATACCCAAGGTGCCGTTTTGAATACCTGTTTCAATGGAGATAGTCCGACTCTGCTGTGAGCTCAAATTCAGAAAACGAGCGGAGTAGAATCCGAGTGCCAAGGTCAATAGGTTAAGTGCCAATGCAACCGGTCCAGCTTGTGCGAAGTATCCAAGAATATTGTCGCGCTCCTTTAGAATTGCGGCGGCTATGATCAAGACCAAAAAGACAGCCGACATGATCTTTACCGGACGCTCCATTCGGGCGCAGAAGTTTGGCTGATAGCGATGAATGATCATTCCAATGGTCACGGGCACTAAAGTGACAATGACCACGCTAATGACGGTTTTGAGAACATCGAGTTGCATGGCCTCTCCATTCGGCATGAAACTTATTAAAGCGAAATTGACGATCAGCGGAATAGTAATGACCGTAACCAGGGAGGTTACCGCGGTCAAGGTAATAGATAAGGCTACATCTCCTTTGGCCAAGTGAGACAGTAAGTTTGAAGTGGCGCCTCCGGGACAGGCAGCGAGGATCATAATACCAACGGCTAATTCAGCTGTCAAGCCAAAGGCCAACACCAGCCCATAGGCAATCAAGGGAAGTAAAAAGAGCTGGTTGATTAATCCCAGCATTACTGCCTTGGGATAAACGACCACCCGCTTAAAGTCATCTGTCGTAAGCGACATACCCATCCCGAGCATGATGATGGCCAGTGCTAGGGGCAAAAAAACAGAGGTCAATAAACTGGATTCCATAATTCTTGAGGATTAAAAGTTTGCCCAAAACTTGCGGTTTTCACTTAAAACGGCGAATTGAATTTCGCGAAACCCCTGAGAATTATGAAAAATTAATAATTCCAGGAGCCGAAAGCCAATGGATTATCAAGTTAAGCTTTCAGGTAAATCCTCAAACGCAATAGATGCTCGGTAGTCTCGAGGGTGCCGAGATCGAGAATGCGAGAATTCTGCCAGATGTAGTGGAATTCATAGCGCCACGTTTCCGAGAGGTATTGACCAAAGGCGAGGTGAAGACGAATGTTGTTGATCACGTAGTTCTCAGGCACAACCGTGGAAATATCGATAGGCGCAAAGAGCTCTCCCTGCCCAACAAAGTAGAACTCTTTTAACACCTTGAATAAATCAAAAGTCTGCGTGGTGACGCCGAGTAGATATCGCGGTCGGATTCCGATGTACTGCGCATCTCCGGTCGTCCAAATAAAGCGCTCTTCTAGCCGGAATCGATGATTGATTTTAACCGGAATGGACCGGGGCCAATCAACATCTAATTCTTGATGAAGCCTGAGTTCATAGGTGTTTGGAACATCTTCGCCCCAAGTAGTGAAGTTTGCTGCTGCAAAAGATGCTGTCGCATTGGAATTAAGCAGATATCGGGCCGTAGGCCTAACATAAAACTGTCGCCCATCTTGGCCGCTAAAGATAGAGCGCAAGCCGGCATCACCCCCGTAATACCAGCGGTCAGTAGCTTGTATACCCAAATTGAAATCCCACCAGAATTCTTGGAGATTTAGGGTAGAGTCGCTTTGAGCCCACGCTGTCTGGCCTAGGCTGAGGAGTAATAGGGTAATATAAATTGAACGGGCCAGCGGACTAGGCCTCTTTGGTCTTGCATGTACTAATACCAAATGGCATGTACAGCGGACATGTGCGCACTAGGCTCGTCACAATGAATACCCCGGAAAGGATGTAGAAAATCGTCGCAATCAATCCGGAAACGACTCCGGTATAGGCGAGGTAAATGAGAACGGCAGAGACAATTAAGCGGATGATGCGATCCGCAGCACCCATATTCTTGATCATAATGCTAGGTTTAAAAGTTCTTCTCAATGATCCAAGCCAGTAGGGACACCAGTCCGATGCACAAAAGACAGACCCCTATAAACTTGAATACTTTCGAATTCATGATGTACAAAGTACCAAAAAAGGTCCAGCTCTAAATGTGACAATTATCTCTTTTACTCCTTGGAATTCGGCTTCAAAAGGTAGTTACAACTTTCAAGGGATTTGGAAAAATCATCTATTACGTGCACGCTCACTTGAGTTTTCAAGTTTATCACTAAATAATCCAATTCGTAGCAAAACTGAAGAATTGACTGTGCAGATTCCTGCCTAAATCTCTCTACCTTCTTTGATTTAGACTGAAGCGGCGTGACCTCACAAATAATAGACGGGCGATATTGCTCAATTGTTTTTCGAAAGCTCTGAAGTACATCACTTTCACCACCTTCAATGTCAAGTTTAATAACGTCGACTTGTTTCAGCTTGTGGTCGGTCACGAAAGCATCCCCAGTGACCGCGGGTACTTTTACCTCAATTGCATACCTCGTGAAGACCCGGAAATTCTCTGTCGTTGTGCCCAGTTGATCCTCCGAATATCTCAGTTTCAAATTCAAGATATCCTTGTCCCTAGACAAGGCGTGACCAAAAACCCTTGCATTCGATAACTGGTTGAGTTCGATAAGATTTTTCAAGTACTCGACGCACACCGGATTTGGCTCAATCCCCACGTACTCTACTTCCTCATTTATGGATTTAACCTTCAGGAGAGTTTGTCCTGTATTGGCCCCGACATCAATAAATGTTCCACCATCTTTTAATGCTTCACGCAAGAAGTCTGACATCCAAGACTCATGTTCAACGATCAAGTTATTCCAACCTGTACCCTTAATAACGGGTGTTCGAAAAGTAACTCCGTTAATCGTAGTCGTCCGATTAAAGCTAAACCTATGGCTGAATCTAAGTGCCCACCTGAACAGAATGTTTCGATCCGTTATGAAGTACCTATCAAAAAGATGGGGTAGCTGAAATCGGTGAAAAAATCTATAAATGTCTACCGCCTTCAATCGAGCAAGTAATTTGCTAAGTCCGTCATCGGAACATCTACCATAATGGCTCCAGCGGCGTAGGCAGCGATTTCATACGGGTTGTAGAAGAAGCGGATGCCTTTCTCGTCGAGTGCGAAGTTTTCCGTCAAAGGAATGGACGCTACATTCAAGCCAGCCTCATCAATCAATGAAGCCTCGGCATCGATCCCTTGTTGTTCGCGGTAGTGAAAATCAACTAGGGCTTCTACGGCCTCGCGAGCACCGGGTTTGATTAAATCATCCAAGAGCAGGGTATCTCCTGTAGCGACGTCGAAATTATAGTAATGGGTTTCATGGCGTCCGTGCGCTCCCCCACTGTATTCGCTGTATTCACGCTCCAAAGTCAGAACGTGCTCGTCCAATCGTCGAATGGAAAGAGATTCTTTGTGGGTCCAGGGCTGAACGTACTCTACCTCCGACTGAAGCTCTTTGTATTGATCGATGAAAAAACTCATTTGCTCCTGCCAACTTCGGCCCGTGGTTCGGTTTTGCGCCCAAAGCTTTGAAGCTACCAATCGGTTTAGGTCTTCCGCATAATCCGGCCCGTAAAAAGAGGGGAAGGCCAATTCAATCCGGACATAGCCTTCGCTGCCCTCTTCAACGATGAACTCACGAATGGTATCAATCATTTGATATCCTAGAGCTTGAGTAGACACCTCCTCTGATGCGGCGCTTTTCGGCTCATTCATTTGGCAGGAAGCCAGTAGCCATCCGCCCGTGAGGGCGAGAATAAATAGAGTAATTCTCATCTCACCTTAGCTTTTCGAATGATGCGAGCGAAGATGTTCGGGAAGAAGCGCTTGACGTAGATTCCGAGCTTCTCGCGACCGCCGATGTAAACCTCGTTGCGGCCCTGTTCCATGGAGCGAACCATAATGGCGGCGCACTTTTCGGCGGGCATTCCGTTGGCCTGCGCGTCATCCATCGTTCCGAGTTTTTCTCCACTTCCGGTCACCGCATTCACCGAAATCTGAGTACGGATGAATCCGGGGCAAAAGATGGTCACTTTCAAGCCTTGGTCGTGAAGCTCGGCGCGCAAGCTGTCGTAAAATCCATGGAGGGCATGTTTTGCTGCGGCATAGGCCGAACGGTATGGGCTACCAAATTTTCCGACCAAGCTCGAGGTAACGGCAATATGGCCTCCTCCATTCTCCAGCATACTGGGCAGAACGGCTTTGGTTAGCGCTACCGTTCCAAAGAAATCAATTTCCATGACCCGGCGATCCACTTCAAGGGGTGTGTTCAGGGCCTTGTCCCGCTGACTAATGCCACCGTTGTTGAAGAGGGCATCGACCCGGCCCATTTTGGCAAGAACCGCTTCCGCGGCCGGCTGCAAGGTTTCGGCATCGGCAAGGTCCAATGTTTGAACCATAACCTCTGGCGCACCGCGATCACGTGCTAACGTAGCGACCGCCTCCAGTTGTTCCTGTCTACGGGCCGACAGGACCAGACGAGCACCTTTACTCGCAAACTCAAATGCCAACGCCTCACCGATTCCCGATGTGGCTCCTGTAATCCAGACGACCTTATCCTTAAAATTCATAGTCACGAAAATACAAATTGCCTGAACCCTAATCCGCTCCGTATGTGTTACTTTTGCGGAATATGAAAGATATGAAGCAGTATTTAGTGATCGGCCTCACGGCCGGATGTCTTCTGAGCGCCACCGCTCAAGACTGTAATAAGGTCAACAAAAAGGTCCTTGCAAACTTCGAAGGTCGCGTGGAATACCTCGCCTCAGACGCCTTAGAAGGTCGTGAAGCGGGGACCGATGGTGAAGCCGCAGCACGGGATTACATCGTTTCCGAGATGGAGGCCATTGGTCTTGAGCCCAAGGGATCTGAGGGATACTTGCAGGCCTTTTCCTTCAAGCGCCCCATGAGCATTGACAACGTATCCACCTACATGAAATGGAAGGGCCCCTATTTCCGATTAGGAGAGGATTTTTACCCGACAAAGTACAGCAGCAACGGAACGTTTAATGGAGATGCAGTCGTGGTTGGTTACGGGATCGAAGCTCCTGAACTCGGGTATACGGACTACCGAGATACAATTACGGCATACCAGAATAAGGTCTTCTTCTTGGACATCGGTTCTCCTGACGGAACACACCCTCATTCAAAATTCCGCGCATATCACGATGTTCAGAAAAGACTAGAATTGGCCGTTGAGAAAGGAGCGAAAGCCATCATCTTGTTCAACACTGACGAGAATGCCGAAGATCCGGAAAGCTCCTTTAAAACGGCGGTCCCAGTTGGCGTACCCGTAGTCTTCTGGACTTCGTATGACAACGACGACATTCGAAAGAAAGGTGTTCGCGTATCGGTTAAAATGGACCCTGTTGAAGACACAGGATACAACGTGATCGGGTATTTAGACCGGGGATCAGACAAGACCATTGTGATTGGAGCGCATTATGATCACCTCGGGTTTGGTGGAGAAGGGTCTCGTTACACCGGTACTGAGCCCATGATCCATAACGGTGCGGACGACAACGCCAGCGGTACCGCGGGTATCCTGGAACTTGCGAGCTACTACTCCAAGAAAGGAAAGAAGATGACCGGGAACAACATCCTCTTCATCGCCTTCAGCGCTGAAGAAAAAGGATTACTGGGCTCCAAGTACTTTGTTGAGAACCCGACCATCGGCCTCAATGCAGTCAACTACATGATCAACTTTGACATGATTGGCTCGTTGGATGTAAAAGACGGCTTCATCATCAATGGAGTGGGCACTAGCCCTTCGTGGAACGATGCTCTGGCGGCCGTTGCATGTGACCTCAAATACACCACGACCGAGTCGGGTATTGGACCAAGCGACCACACCAGTTTCTACTTAAAGGATATTCCAAGCCTTCACTTCTTCACCGGAGCTACCGAATTCTACCACAAACCCACCGATGATCCTGGAACCTTGAACATGGCCGGAGCTGTGAAGATTGTCGAGTTCACGAAAGCCTTAATCAATGGCCTTAATGACCAGCCTGCATTGGCCTTCAGCGAGACTACTCAGCAGGAAAGCATGCGCGTTCCCAAGTTCAAGGTGACCTTAGGGGTTATGCCCGATTACGCCTTTGAAGGCCCGGGCATGAAGATCGACGGCATTATTCCAGATCGCCCTGCTCAAGCCGCAGGTCTGCAAGAAGGTGATGTAGTTCTTCAAATCGGAGATATGAGCGTGGCCGATATGCAAGGGTACATGAAAGCGCTTTCCGCTTTTGAAAAAGGAGATGAAGTGACCGTTACCTTTTTGCGGAACGGTAAAGAAGGAACTGCTCAACTAACCTTTTGATGAGCGCCGAACCAAAAGTGGCCATGATCGGAGGGGGTAGCTGGGCTACCGCCTTGGTGAAAATCCTCTCCGAGAACAATGAGCGCGTAGGCTGGTGGATGCGCAACGAGGAGGCTATCGAGCACCTCGTTTTGCACGGACACAACCCAAACTACCTCAGCTCCGTTTACTTTGACCCCTTGCGGCTCGAACTCTCCACAGATCTCAACAAGATTGTCGAAGAGCACGACATCTTATTTTTTGCTGTTCCTTCGGCCTTTCTTAAAAAGGCCCTCGAACCTCTAACCGTGTCCCTCAAGGACAAGATTGTGGTTTCTGCGATTAAAGGGATTATTCCAGATGAGAATCAAATCGTGGGCGAATACCTCCACGAAGGTTACGAGATCCCCTTCAACAACATTGCTGTTGTTACGGGGCCTTGTCACGCCGAGGAAGTCGCACTTGAGCGTTTGAGCTACTTGACGGCCGCTTCGGAGAATAACGATGTGGCTAAAACCATTAAGCGCAACTTGGTGTGCGACTACATCAAATGCACCACCTCGGATGACATCATTGGAACCGAGTACGCCGCGGTGATGAAGAACATCATTGCGATTGCTGCCGGGATTTGTCATGCACTTGGCTACGGCGACAACTTCCAAGCCGTTTTGGTGGTCAATGCCATCAAGGAAATGAAGCGCTTCATCAAGAACGTTTACCCGAACAAGCGCGATGTTACGGATAGCGCCTACCTCGGTGACCTCTTGGTAACCGCCTATTCACAATTCTCCCGGAACCGGACCTTCGGAAACATGGTAGGTAAGGGCTACTCCGTTCGTTCCGCCATGCTCGAGATGAATATGGTAGCCGAAGGATATTACGCCGTTGATTGCGTCAAGAAAATGGGAAAACTCCACGATGTCAGCATGCCCATCTGCAACATGGTGTACAAGGTGCTCTACGAACGAAAGTCTCCGAGAAAGCAAGTAGCCAAACTGGCCGATAAAATGAAGTAAGGCTTAGACTAAGGGCTTCTTCACGGTAAAGGATCGGCGGTCAAACTCGAGATAACCTTCTTCCCGCAATTCATTCAGCAATGTCGTCACCGTCTGGCGTGAAGTCCCGATCAGATTGGCAATGTTTTTATGGGTGAAAAAATGGGTCACCTTAACAGCTCCATTCTCAATTTCGACCCCTTTTTCATTCGCCAACTCCTGGATAAAGTCTTCCAATCGAGCGCGAACATCCTTAAAGACGAGGTTCTCGATCCGGCGCTCCATCTTCTTCATCTTCACGCCGATCATCTTGTAAATCCGCAAGGTGAACTCCTGATTGTCCTTCATCAGGTCTTGCATCATCTCGATATTGACCGGACAAAGCGTAGTTCCTTCCTCGACGACCTGGGCCACTTCAGACCGACGGGTCTCTCCCAGTAGCGCCATTTCACCGAAGATCTCACCGCGTTCTAGGACTCCTTTAACCACTTCATCTCCAGCCTCCGTGTACTGGACAATTTTGACCCGCCCGCTCGCCACCAGGTAGATGGTATCGGCGCTATCATCACTGAAATAGACGGTTTCGTTTTTGTCAAAGACCCGAAAATGTCGCGGGTCATTCGCCCATTCCGCAAACTTGTGCGGGCAAAGGATGTCAAAAAGGTTGACGTTCTCGAAGTACCAGATGCTGTCCATGCCCCTAAAGTTAGTAGATTGCTCGAGCATTCCCTATAACGTGAATTGAATCTGATGTCTGACGAACAAAAATTTCTGCCCTATACCCGCCCATTTGTAGAAGAAGAAGAGATGGTCCTACGGACCGATGCGTACTTCCAGCACCTCGATCAGCGCCGTTCGCTGCGGTTTTTTTCCGATAAGCCCGTCCCCAAGTCGGTCATTGAAAACCTGATCAAAGCGGCGTCTACGGCACCGAGCGGTGCGCACAAGCAACCGTGGACTTTTGTGGCGGTAGAAAATCCAGAAATCAAAGCCAAGATTCGCGAGGCAGCGGAAAAGGAAGAATACGAAAGCTACAACGGGCGCATGTCCGAAGAATGGCTCAACGATTTAAAAGCCTTCGACACCGACTGGAACAAGCCCTTTCTCGAAATCGCTCCGTGGCTCATCATAGTCTTTAAACAAAGCTATCGTCTCAATCCCGACGGCTCCCGAGGGTTGCATTACTACGTCAATGAAAGTGTTGGACTGGCGGCTGGATTTCTGCTAACAGCGATTCACAATGCCGGGCTGGTCGCCTTGACCCATACACCATCGCCCATGAATTTTCTCCAGCAAATCCTGGAGCGCCCCGGAAACGAAAAGCCCTTTCTGTTGATTCCGGTAGGCTACCCAGCCGAGGACGCGGTCGTTCCCGATCTCGAGCGCAAGCCCTTAGACGAGATCTCCGTCTTTATTTAAGCGAAATCATCTCATCGCCCTCCTTATAGGGCAGGTAGGTCATGATGAACTGCAGCATCTCGTCCGTGGTCCGCATGGACGTATTGCGTTGTGCATCGATGCGTCTGGGAGGATTGAAGGGATTCTCGGGGTTGTTGACCGTGTTGTCAAAGGTCGCGTAAATGTGAATGACCGAGCCCTTCGGAATCTTCTGCATTCGCTCGAAGGTGTAGAAATACTGCCAATGAAAATCCCACTCCGGAATCTTAATCAGTGGAATGGTATCCCCCGATGGTTCCAGGGCGAAGGCCCAAAAGTCACGGCCCAAAAGGTGCATGTGTGGATTAATGGTCAACAGAGAAATATCGTCTTCCACTTCAGCTTTCGTGTGGAATGTCATAACCGTATCCGGAGGAATAATGAAGTCGGGAACAATGCGGCTGATCCCGTAGGTTCCCATTTGGATCTCATAGGTTGGACGCTCCGGAGGCTCATCCGTAAAGAAGATATTGATCCGGCTGCTGTCCCACGCCTCTTTCGGGATGGGCGCATAGTGCATATCGTGGATCATAAAGGCCCCTTTCTTGGACATTTTGAATCCGCCGATGCCCTGAGGGTAGATGCTGGCAATCACACCAGGCAGGTAATTCACGACCAATGGGTCCAGGACAGGAAAGGAACCATCATCGTTTGGAATGTCCATTAAACGGTAGATCTCATCATCCGTAAAAAGCTCCGAGTCCACGATGTACTCCCCTGCAAATACATCGCTCTTCTTTTCGTCCTCGTACTTGATCAAATGCCCGTTCATATGGTGGACCAGCTGATTGGGGCCAGGGATGAACTCCGCGGCCTGAACATATCGCTCCTCCTCCATCTCATAGGGCACTTTCATGATCAGGAATTCATCGCGATTGGTTCCGGGCACCAAATAGGGTTCTACATAGAGGACAAGATCGGGTTCACCCAATTGGCTCCCCTCCGGATAGGTGGGTAATTCCGGTTCTAACTTCATATCCCCTTTTGGGGCCCCGGCCGCATGCCAGCGCTGAATGAGGTCAATCTGCTCATCCGTCAAGACTTTTTCCCCTAAGAAGCTCCGATAGGTGTGGTCCGCTGGCCAAGGGGGCATGTATCGGGTCCGCGTTACGTGAGCCACCATCTTGGATCGTTTCGCAACATCTTTGTAGGAAGTGAGCAAGAAAGGGCCGGGTTGACCAGACCTATGGCAGGGTACACAATTCTCGAATACGATGGGGGCAATATCTTTGGCCCAAGTGGGCTCTGAAGTGGTGCTTGAAGGGTTGTCTGCGGTGGGCGAAGGAGCGCATCCGACCGTGAGGGCGCTTACGAAAAGAAAAAGAGCAAGCGCATGCGTGCTCAGCTGAGCCAACCGAGGGCGGCGAGAATGGCGAGGGCGATGACGAACCAGGCCACTTGAGTTTTGGTCATTTTCTTCATACATCACTCAATAAAACAGCCGACGGGCTCAGTTTGATCAAGGCGGACGGGAACGCCGGAGCCAATGTCCGCCAAGGCGTCCTTGAGGTAAAACTCCGTGACCACTTGGCGGTGTTGCCCAAGGCTGACCGCCCAATTGTCAATTTTGCCCGTGTATTGCACTTTGGATTTGTTGTTCACCACAAAGACTTCAGGGGTGATGGTCGCCTTGAAGAACTGAACCAAGCGGAAATTGGGATCCATGACCACGGTGAGGTCAAGGTCGTATTCATCCAGATAGTCAAGAACGTCTTGCGGGGTATAGTCACTGCCCGACACCACCCCAATAAAGGCCGTGGAATCGTTGCCGTATTCTTCTTGTATATCCTTGATGTCCTTCGCGTAATTCACGCACAAGGGGCATTCCGGAGAGATAAAGTAGAAGACATTCGTATGGTTCTTCTTGAGCGCTCTCATGGAGAACTTTTCACCACTCGCCGTATCAAATTTACCCTGATACAGTCCTTTGGGCCGAACAGCACGAGCGCAGGCCAGAGCAAAAAGCACAATTAAAATGATCGTCCACGTCTTCTTCATCAATCCTCCATTTCGTAGAATCTCACTTCCATGGTCCCGTCCACGGTGATGTACGCTCGGTACATCCCGATGGTATTGAAGACCATGGCCATGTTTCCTTCACTGTCCAGCGCAATCAAGCCACCTGCGGCTTTCATGCTTCCTAAGTTGTCCATTACACCCTTCGACGCATCGCCGACACTGTTTTCGGCATACATCATTCGGGCATGAACATCGTGTGCAGCGGCGACGCGAATATAGTATTCTCCATGGCCCGTGCAACTCACTCCACAGGTTCGGTTGTCGGCATAGGTTCCCGCACCGATGACTGGAGAATCTCCAATTCGCGCCCATCGCTTATTGGTCATTCCTCCGGTACTCGTCCCCGCGGCGATATTCCCTTCGCGGTCCAGTGCAACAGAACCCACGGTTCCCATTTTTTGATCGATAGGCCCTGTGATGGCCCCTTGTTTCTTTTCCTCCTCGAGGACCCGTTGTAGACTCTTGAATCGGGCCGGGGTGAAAAACCATGCGGAGTCTGCCAATTCGAGTCCTTGCTCGACGGCGAATTCTTGCGCTCCTTCACGAGCCAACATCACGTGTGGACTTTCATTCATCACGGCCTGAGCCGCAGTAATGGGATTCTTAACGGTCCGCACTCCGGCGACGGCCCCAGCTTCTAAGTCTTTACCCCTCATGATAGAGGCGTCTAGTTCGTTTCGTCCTTCGTGCGTAAATACGGCTCCGCGACCAGCGTTAAACTCGGGAGAGTCTTCTAGGATCTTGATGGAGGCCACGACCATTTCCTCCGAAGTCGCTCCATCTTTCCAAAGCGCATAGCCTGCTTGCAGTGCCTCTTCCATACGAGCGATGACCTCTGCGGCCCGCTCCTCGGTCATGTATTTTGGGGCAATGGTTCCCGCCCCTCCATGGAGCACCATTACGACGTCGCTGGCCGTTTCCTGCGCCTTCAACGGCGCGATGCTCAAGCACCACGCGAAAACAAATAATATGACCCTGCTCAGCTTCATGAAAAACAAAGATACCAAGTTTCTATTGACTCTGATTATCAGGACCTTGATGGAAATATTGCCAGACTTTCATCGACTTTGATCGACCCACGATGGCCTCCAATGCGGGCTGGTCTGCTTCCTTGATTCGCTTGACCGATTTGAAGGCCTTGAGCAGATCTTGAGCTGTGGATTTTCCGATCCCCGGGATGGACTCGAGCTCTGTATTGAAGCTGCTCTTGCTTCTTCGGTTTCGGTGATGGGTAATCCCAAACCGGTGGGCTTCGTTTCGAAGTTGCTGAATGATCTTGAGCGTCTCGGACCGTTTGTCCAGATAGAGGGGCACCGGATCATTTGGATAGAAGAGTTCTTCAAGGCGCTTGGCGATTCCGATGATGGCGATCTTTCCGCGCAACTCGAGCTTGTCCAAGCTCTTCAGAGCGGCACTCAGCTGACCCTTTCCCCCATCAATCACGATGAGCTGAGGCAAGGGCTGCTCTTCTTCCACCAGGCGCTTATATCGTCGGTACACGACCTCTTCCATCGAGGCGAAGTCATCTGGGCCTTCCACCGTCTTGATGTTGAAGTGACGGTATTCTTTTTTGGCTGGCTTTCCGTTTTTAAAAACCACACAGGCCGCGACCGGATTGGTTCCCTGAATATTGGAGTTGTCAAAGCATTCGATGTGTCGAGGTTCTTCGGAAAGGCGCAAATCCAACTTCATTTGAGCCATGATGCGGTTTACGTGCCGGTCCGGATCCACGATCTGCATCTGCTTCAATCGCTCCTGGCGGAACTGCTTGGCGTTGCGAATCGATAGATCCACGAGGGCTTTCTTATCGCCCCGTAGGGGCTTATGGAATTTCACTCCGTCAAGCTCGACGTCAAGCTCATGACTGACCAAGGATTCCTTGGCGTGGTTTTGATACAGCTGACGGAGCTCGAACATTCCTAGCGTCAGGAGCTCTTCATCGGTCTCGTCGAGTTTCTTTTTGAATTCCAGGGTGTGGGATTGGATTACGGCGCCGTCCACAACACGTAGATAATTGACGTAGGCGCTCTGGACATCCGAGATCAAGGCAAAAACGTCGGCATCGTGGATTTTAGGACTCACCACGGTCGATTTGCTTTGATATCGATTCAGTAGGTCGATGCGCTCTTTTGTGCGCTGAGCGGCCTCAAATTGAAGCGAGGCGGCCTGTTCTTCCATATCGGCCTGTAGGCTTCGGCGAACTTCGGCCACATTCCCTTTAATGATCTCCCGTACCTTCTGAAGATTGGCGTCGTAATGCTCTTGCGATTGGTAGCCTTCACAGGGGCCTAAGCAGTTTCCAATGTGGTATTCCAAACACACCTTGAACTTACCAGCTTCAATGTTCTCTTTAGTGAGGTTGTAGTTGCAGGTGCGCAAGGGATAAATGCCCTTGATCAATTCCAGGACATTCTTCATGATGCGGCCCGAGGCATAAGGTCCGTAGTACTCCGATCCGTCCTTTATCACATTTCGGGTAGGAAAAACGCGCGGGAAGGGCTCCTTCTTGATGCAGATCCAAGGGTAGGTCTTGTCGTCCTTGAGCATCACGTTGTAGCGGGGTTGATGCTCCTTGATCAAGTTGTTTTCCAATAGCAATGCATCGACCTCTGTTTCGACGACAATGAACTCAATGCGTCGAATCTTTTTGACCAGCACCTTCAACCGTCCGGAATCTTGAACCTTATTGAAATACGAATTGACTCTTCGCTTTAAGTTCTTGGCCTTTCCAACGTAGAGCAATTTCTCCTCTTCATCGAAGTACTGATAGACACCCGGTCGTTCCGGAATGGTCTTCAGCTGGGTTTCTACATGCTCTTTGGCCATGCTCAAATATAGGCAATGAAAAAGGCCCCGCATGAAATCATGCGGGGCCCTGAATTATAGGTTTCGCTTAAGCTTATTGCAAGCTCACTCGGCGGTTAACAACGCCGTCTTTAGTCGCGATTTGTACCATGTATACTCCTTTAGCCTCTCCTGCCAAGTTGATGGCTTCAGAGTAGCTTCCGGTGAAGTTCTCAAGTGACTCAGAGTACATCACTTGACCCATTGCATTCAAGACGTAGATATCTACATCCTGAACTTCGGTCAACTCAAAGCTCAACGTGAAAACGTCGCGCGTTGGGTTAGGATACAAGTTGATGTCTGTCAAATCGATCTCGTTCAAACCAATGGTTACATCAATGGTTTGAGTCGTCACATCTTGACCTCCACAATCATCGGTTACAGTCAAGGTAACGGTATACTGTCCACCTCCAGCATAGGTATGCTGTACGGTAGCTCCAGATCCTGTGTCACCATCACCGAAGTCCCAATCGTAGCTCACTGCATCAGCAGAAGAACCACTAGCATCGAAGTCAACTACTTCCTGACCACCACCCGTCTGGTTCAGAGTGAAGGCAGCAGTTGGTGCAAGGTCGATTGTCGCTTGTGCATCAGCAGTTTGACCGTTCAAACATACTTGATTCACTACCCAGTCAAATAGGTAGTAGTAACGAAGCTGGTTAACGAAGTCTGTACTGTCAATGCTCACGAGATCAGGAATGACATATGGATAAGTCGCTCCCGCAGTTGAACGGAACAATGCTCCATTCGCTGCATCGTCGTAGCGCATGTTCAAGAAGTACTGTCCTTGTGGGATAACCATGTCAACAGATACTTGGTGATCTCCTGCACCTGGCAAGGTGATCGCTTTAGAAGTCTGAAGCAAAGTACCACCCGCAGAAGGAGGTGCTGTATACAAGTTCACTCCTACTACCATTGGTCCGTCAGAACGCAAGGTGATCGAATCCAAACGAAGGTCGTTCATCACGTTCACGTAGATACCGTTGGTGAAGTTTCCGAATCCAGTAGCTGCGATGTCAGGGGTTGGTCCCACGTGGAATTGTGATCCAACCAATTCACCATCACGTACGCTAAAGGTCTCGTCAGCGAACAAAGTATCTGTAACGAATGGCGTACCCGTACCGATAATGTCACCGTTGCTGTTCGTCCAGATTGGGAACGCTGTTCCGCTACCTGGAGTCGCAGTCAAGGTTGCTGGTGTGCCTTCACAAACCGTTACATCAGATGTAGTTGGTGTTGTAGTCACCACACATGGTGCATTAACCGCTCCTGTACAGAAGTCATCAATGTAGATGGTCGCCGCCAATCCCGGAGGTGCTGCTGAGAAGACATTGAACGCTCCCAAGTTTCCATAGACTCCTGGCAAGCCAGCAGACCAGATCCATTGGTGTACGCTCGCTCCATTCAAGATGAACTCAGCGCTGTCCGCATCCAAGTCGATCAGGAACTCAGCCTCATTCCAAGCACCACCGTTGAAGGTGAAGCTTGCCATGGTATCATTATTTGCAGATCCTCGTAGCAATTCACCAGCGCCGGTTGTACCGTCCAAGTACGTCTCCAGTGCCCAAGTGTTTCCTACACCTGAAGGATCATAGAAATGCATCAAGTTGAAGTAACCCCCGTCGGTTGAAGGCACGTAGAAGAAGAAGCTTACTTCATGTGTTCCTCCGTTGAAGTCTCCAAGACCGCGTACGATATCAGATGCACCGTTGGTACCTCCGTCGTGGACGTGCATACTTTGAGAACCTCCATGGGCTTGCGCTGTAGAGATCTCTGTATCCTCAGTTCCGAAGGCTCCACCCCATGGCAACCAATCTGTTGATTGACCGGCAAAGGCTCCTGTATTGTACGATTCGAAATCGTCACAAGAAAGCGGGTTGAATGAAGGATCGCTAATGCGCACATTGTCCACGAAGAAGTCCGTATCCTCATTCGAGATGGTAGACTCACCGTAGAATCCAATCTGAACATTGTTACCTGCATACATGCTGATATCAATCGTCTCATGAATCGTATCGGTGCCTGCAGCTGCTACTGTAGCAGAGTCAATCATCAAAAGGTGATCCGCACGGTTCCAAGTGGTACCCGCATCTGTAGAGATCACCACATATACGGTATCATCTCCGCCCCAGATACCACCTAAGGTAGAAGAGCTAAACTCACGGCAAGTCCAATCGAACTCAAGTTGCCATTGTCCGAAGTTGTTCAATTCAATGGTTGGAGAGAACGCCCAGTCATCTGTAAAGGTGTTCCAGATGTTCAGCTTAGCCGCACCGTCAAATCCGACATTACCGAAGCCATCATCCACCCAGCTTGAGAATGTTCCCGTAAAGATGGTTGGATCGTTAATTAACCCTTCCGCACCACCGAATTCAGCATCATTAAACGTTGGTGTAAACGATTCGAAATAAGGAGGGGCAATAAAGGTACCTGCGCTTGTTGGTCCTGTCCACAAAGAGAACTGTCCTGGCGCACCAGCGCACTCTTCACGAACGTAGAATGCGTAAACCGTTCCTGGGCTCAAGTTGGAAATAGTAAACGGAGTAGCTCCCGTTGAGACTACAGTACCGCTACCCAATTGGAATCCAAGTGGTCCGTACTCAATCTCCCAGTTCGTAGCCAAAGAATCATTAGGAGTCCAAGCCACATCAATAGCTGTAGAAGAGTTTCCTACGGCTACTAAGTTGGTTGGTCCAAAACATGCTGGTCCTTCAACAATTTGGAAGTCATCAATCGCAGCATCACCACTACAACATCCGGCTGATGTCGCACGGAAGCGTACAGAGAGTGCAGTAGCTCCAGCGAATGGCGCTAAATCCAGTACCTCAGTGATCCAAGGATCAGAATCTGCAGTTTGTGTTTGACCGAAGTAACCTGCAACCTGAGTCCAAGAAACTCCTCCGTCAATAGAAACTTCAACTCTCATAGAGTCAATCTGAACTCCATAGAAATGACGTGCAAAGATTAGAGCTGGATTAGTCAAACCAGAGATGTCTACTTGAGGACTTGTAATGATTCCTTCATTTCCTGAAGAGCCATTTGAGGCCTCAGTGTAGATATACTGACCTGATCCAGTCGTTGCATCACCCGTTGGTCCAGTAGCTCCAGAACCTGTCGTTCCTGAGCGGACATTAAATCCGTAGGTCGTGGTAGCACCGAGTCGGTCCCAACATGTACCGATGACACAGTCATCAGCGCTAAAGTTCGTTCCAGCTACCCAGCCGGTAGTAGTTTCGAAGTTTTCAATGTAAGGTGCAGTATAAGGCACACATTGAGTCGTGAAGTTCACTGGACCCGTCCAGAATGAATTGATTCCTGGAGTACCGCAATTCTCACGAACGTAGAAACTGTAAATCGTAGCAGGGTTCAATCCAATAACCGTAGCGGTATCGTTTGTGAATGCCTGAACACCAATAGGTCCGTTTGGAGATCCAATAGCTGAGTCAGGTTCGAAACCAGGTGCTCCGTAAGCAATCTCCCAGTTGGAAGTAGTTCCAGCACCTAACCAACCTAGGGTTACGTCAGTGGTTGTACTACCCAATGCAGACAATTGCGTTGGCAACGGACATGGTGATCCATTTCCAATATAGAAGTCATCAATGGCAAACTCAGAAATACTGCTGGTAGAAATGTTTCTCAATCCAACTTTCACCGTTTGACCAGCGTAAGCCAATAGAGAGAATTCACGGTATTGCCATGGATCATTCTTGGCAGCAGTTTGCTGACCAACAATCGAGTCAATGACTACCCATCCATTTCCATTGTCTACTTCAATGTAGGTGGTTCCCATAGAAGAACCGAAGGCATGAACATAGAATCCAACTGCTGGTGAAGCAGCAAGAGTAAGGTCCACCAATGGACTTTCTACACGCGCTGGAGTACCAGAGCTAAATCCATAGTCAAAGAATAAGTACTGAGTTCCAGAATTTGGTCCGGGAGGTCCCGTAGTTGAAGAGAAAGAAAAGTCATCAATCTCCCACATGTTTCCACTGGTAATAATTGGGCGAAGATCTCCTCCCCAACATTGATCAGCCGTTCCTGGGAAAGATGGAGTCCAAGCTGGTCCATCGAAGTCCTCAGTAAACGGAACTTGATAAATATCACAAAGCGTCGTTCCAGATCCAGGACCAGCCCAGAAAGAAACACCTCCTGTAGGACAGAATGCGTTTACGTACACCTGGTACTGCGTATTTCCGGTCAAACCAGTAATCGAGTGCTGTGGTAAGAAGACCAATTGAGTACCAATAGGACCGTTAGCAGATCCAACGGCGCTGTCCGGATCAAATCCAGGCAGACCCCAAACCACGTTCCAAGCTACATTCACTACGTCAACCCAAGCTACATCCAATTGAGATGAAGAAGCTGCAGTTACCGAAGGAATACCTGGGATATTACATGGTGATCCATTGTCGATAGCAAAGTCGTCAATCGCGATGTCATAGTCACAACAAAGCGCTCCACGCTCAGATACCAAACGAACTTGAACTGTATCGTTGGCAAAAGCTCCAAGAGGTACTTCGAAGTAGTAGAATGGATCAGACTTAGCCGTTTGGTATTGACCAATCAAGGAGTCCATACGCATCCAACCAGCTCCAGCATTAACATCGATATACAATTTACCAATGTCGTCTCCGAAGAAGTGGTAGTAGAACTGAGCAGCAGGATTTGTCAAACCAGCCAAATCAACCAATGGGCTGATGATTTCAGTCTGAGCAAAAGCAGCACCGAAGGAAGCCTCTAGGTACTGACCCGTTCCAGTTGTGTTATCCCCAGAAGGTCCATTTGCAGAACTAAAGTTGTTCGTTGCTACGTACCAGCTGTGATCAAACGGCGTATTGCTTCGACTCCAACATGGATCAATAGCTCCGGTGGTTGTACCGGTCAGCCAGTTACCACCGTCAAAGTTCTCTGTAAATGGAGCGGAGAATACGGTACAGTTCGTACGCGTGCTCACTGTTCCTCTCCAAGCGCTAAATGCTCCAGGAACGTTTGAACAAGCCTCGCGAACGTAAAAGTCATAATCCGTATTAGCGGTCAATCCGGTAACAGTAAACGGATGAGATGGAGCTGTTACTACTCCAATAGGACCGTTTGGAGAACCTACGGCAGAGTCAGGACTGAATCCTGGTGCTCCGTAAGCAACCTCCCAAGAAGTACCTGAGCTAGGAACCCAATCAACCGTAACGTCGGTTACACCATTCGCTACAAGCGAAATAGAGCTTGGACGGAAACATGGAGGTCCCGTTTGGATACTTACATCATCAATAGCGTAGTCAGAAGAGAATCCAGTCTTTGGAGCCGTACGGAAACGGATTTGAACTGTTGTATTCGCATATGCATTCAAGTCGAGGATTTCTTGAACCCAGGGATCAGCATTTGCGGATTGGATAGATCCGATGTACGTGTAAATCGTTTGCCATGCACCACCATTGTTCACGTCAACGTAGAACGTGTCCATAGCAGTTCCAAAGAAGTGTTGCCAGAAGAAAAGTGCCGGATTACTTACCCCGGTCAAGTCGACCAATGGAGAGTATAGTTCAGCAACAGAACCGTTGGCTCCGTTTGAACCCTCAACATATACGTAGTTGCCTGTTCCTGTCGTGTGATCGCTGTCCGGACCAGTTCCTGTAGAACCCGTAGTTCCGGTGCGCGTACCCCAAGCATATGCGGTAACCGTTGGAATCGCATCCCAACAAGGATCCAAAACAGCTCCGCCGTTATTAAATCCAGTTCCAGCAACCCAAGTGGAACCATCAAAGTTCTCTACCCATGGAGCGGTTACTGCCACACACGTTGTAAAGAAGCTTGCCTGTGCCCACGCACTAGTATCCGTTCCACACATGGAGCGAACGTAGTAGTAGTACTGCGTTGATGGTGCCAAAGCAGTAAGAGCAGCTGAAGGCGTTGTGGTTGCCGTACCTGAACCGGTAGGAAGACCCTGAACGGTAGTGACTACGTACTCATATCCCCCTGTTGGTGGAGTGGCGTTGTACGGAGCCCAAGAAATGTTGGCACTGTTGCTGGTCACTCCAGTTGCTGCCAGAGACAATGGCTGGATACAGCCAGTCAAGGCTCCAGCGTAAACTGCAGTAGTCAAGTAACAACTAGAAGTTCCCATACAGGCCGCATCGTCCGTCCAGTGAGCGCGATAGGTTCCAGTTCCTGCAATCGGGGATGTATGAGGTGATGGCCCGTGGCTAATCACGTTATTAGCGGCATCCGTAATGGTTACATAACCAGGAGTAGATGCAACCGTAAATGTATACTGTCCCGGAGCATTTACCGTAATTGTAGAATACTCTGTTGTATAGTTACAGGTAGAGATGGTAATGGGCACCGTAGTGGTGGCATCTACCGTTCCCGCCCCAAACGACAACGTGTTGATACACTGCGCTGATGCAGGGTTTGTTGAAATAAGCGTAAAGAACGCTACAGCCCACAATTGGGGCCATCGTAGTAGTCTTTTCATAGAATTTAATGGTTTAGGTTAATGGCAAACCGGCGCTAAATTTAGCGATTGTGACGTTGTTTGCCAAAAAAATAAAGCCTCCATAACATATTTCCTGCCCGAAGAAAGTTATCCTACTTTTGACACCGTGAAACGCGTCCTTATATATATAGTCGCCATTTTTACCTTTTCCTGTGCGCAGCCAGGAAGTCCCTCAGGTGGTCCGAAGGATCTCGATCCACCAGAAGCTTTTGAAGCCCAGCCTCCACTCGGAAGCGTTCAATTCTCTGCGAAAAAAATCACGGTTCCTTTCAATGAATACATCCAACTGAATGGGTTGAATCAGCAATTGCTGATATCCCCGCCCATGAAGGAACAACCGGACATCTACTTGAAGAAAAAATCACTGGTCATCGAGTTTCAAGAAGACTTGAGGAGCAACACCACATACACCTTGAACTTTGGAGAATCCATTGTTGACCTCACAGAAGGAAACCCGACCAATTTCAAGTACGTTTTCTCCACCGGGACCTTTATCGATTCATTGGTGTTCCAAGGAGAAGTGAAGAATGCCTACACGGGAAAGCCTGTTGAAGGTGCCTTGGTCATGCTGTACGGTGGTTTGGACACAGTGAGCATCCCACGGGATTCTCTGCCCGTACTACGACGTCCTGATTATGCCACTAGGACGGATGCCGCCGGCCTATTCACCTTGGACTACCTACGACACGACACCTATAAACTCTTCACCCTGGTCGACGGAAATCGCAACTACTTGTACGATCTGCCCAACGAAGAAATCGCCTATCTCCCAGAGACCATTAGTCCTAGTGATTCCGGCCGTATTACCCTGCGCAGCTTTGTCCCTAGTGATCGCCCCGCATTTCTAAAGGCTCGGCAGAAAACAGCCATTAGCATTGAATTCTACACGGTCGGTGGTGAACGACCGACGGTCACACCTTTACCCATTAACCCGCTCGACACCTTTTTCACCGTGCCCTTGCGCCCCGACACCCTGCTCGGTTTCTTGAGACCGGATCACGGATACGATAGCCTTTTGTTCGCCGTACAATTGGATACAGTTATCGATACCGCAAAAATCACCTGGAAAGAACGCGAGCTGCCCGAAACGCCTTGGAAATTATTGCCGAGCACAGGCACGTGGAATACCTTCGACACCTTGACAGTATACAACAGTCTACCTATTAATTACTTCAATCCAGAGGTCATTGAAATGACCGCCGACAGCATTGAACAAGAACTGACTTGGGCACAAACCGACGCCTTCCGTTACCAGGCCTATGTCGAACGTGCATACGGCACCGTTTATCAAGTGGAAGTGCTTCCCAACGCCGCCGGGACCGTGAGGGATTCCATCCAAGACACCCTTACGGCCACCCTAACCTATCCACGGGTCGATGAACTCGGTATCCTCATTGTCCAGTGGACCACTTCATCGAGTCACCCTTATATTCTCGATTTGCTCTCGGAGAAAAATGAACTGCTCGCGCGAAGAACGCATCCGGCCGTGGAGGCCGAGACTAAAGAAATCAGTACTTTTCGGGACCTTCCGCCCGGACAGTTTCGATTGAGGATGATTGAAGATCGAAACCAAAACGGAAGATGGGATCCTGGAGACTACTGGACGCAAGTTTTTAGCGAGCGGGTGTTCTACAGTGAGACCACCCTCGAGGTCCGTGCGAATTGGGAATTGGAATACGAATTAAACCTGAAATTAGAAGAATGAAAAGAGTCATCGTACTGATGGTGTTGTGCTTTGCCACAACGGCTACGTTTGCCCAGAAGAAAGGAAAAGTGGACCGCAGTGAGTCCAAAGAATCAGAAGCTATTGAATACCTTGTTGTCCGAGGCATAGAGATCAATGGAGCGGAGATGGGTAGTTTTTCACAGGAAGAAATGAGTGACCCTCGATACCAGGAAAAAATGTCCATGATCATGTTCGAGGAAGTGCAGTATCGGTTCACGATTGTCGGAGATCCTCGAAACCTCGACTCTGGAGTTGGCGAGGGGATTGAAGGGGCTCGCGACCCTATGGAAGCCCTAAATGCCGCAGGCGATATGGGCTGGGAACTGGAGTCCTCATACGCGGCCGTTCGCAATGGCGTTACCGCGCACTACTACATCTTAGCCAAAGAGAAATAATTTCTGGCCCTACGGGCCGATGCCCATCTACCTAGCCGATCGCAAATCGATCTTGGTCCGGTAAAAACGGCAAGCGTTCTCGAACCCGCGTCAGGTCTTCACGACTCACGGCGTGGGTTTTTTCGTTTTCCTCACCCGGTTCAAAAGTGACCAAGGTATCGCCCATGGTATCAATCAAGGCAGAATCTCCGCGATACGGAACGTCTTTTCCATCGGGCCCTACCCGATTCACGCCCACCACATAGCACTGATTCTCGATGGCTCGGGCTACCAGCAATTGACGCCAAGCGCTTGAGCGCCGTTCAGGCCAATTCGCCACGTAGAGCAAAACGTCGTAATCTGGACCCGCCGCAGCGTCCCAGCCGTTTCGCGCCCATACTGGGAATCGAAGATCATAGCAAATCAAGGGACAAAATTTCCATCCGCGAAATTCAACGATGAGCCGCTCCTCTCCGGCCTCAAAATGCGCCTGTTCGTTGGCCATCGTAAATAGGTGGCGTTTGTCGTACTCCTCGTAGGTGCCATCCGGATTCATCCAAACCAATCGGTTGTACAGACCCCCCTCTTCGCGAACTAGAAAGCTTCCTGTCACCGCAGCATCGAGCCGTGCTGCGTGGCTGGCCATCCATTTAAAAGTCGGGCCGTCCACATCCTCTGCGAGCGGGCCTGCCGTCATACTGAAGCCCGTTGTAAACATTTCGGGCAACACTACCACATCCGTCTCCAGTGGCAAAGCCTCCAGCTTGGCCCCGAGTGCCGTTCTATTGGCTTCAGGGTCTTCCCATATGAGCGCTGATTGAATCAGTGAAATATTCAAATCTCCCATCACAAGGCTTTTAATTTATTCAAGGCTTCCATCAGGGTTTCGTCCTTCTTGGCAAAACACAAACGCACCACTTGTTGCCCTGCTGGTTGTGTGTGATAAAACACGCTTACCGGAATGGCCGCAACACCCACCTCTTTGGTCAGCCACTCACAAAACGTCACATCATCCAGATCGCTAATCGCCGAATAATCCACGGCCTGATAATAGCTTCCCGAACTCGGTAAAAAGCTGAATTTACTCGACTCCAATTCCTTTAAAAACAGATCTCTCTTAGCCTCATAGTACGCGGAAATTCCGGTCCAATGAGTCGGATCTTGAAGCCAATGCGCCAGCCCTACCTGCGTTGGCCGATGCACCGTAAACGTCACATACTGATGCACTTTTCTGATTTCCTTATTCAGCGCCTGCGGCGCGATGGAATAGCCCACCTTCCACCCCGTTGCGTGAAAGGTTTTCCCGAAGCTGAACACCGCTATCGATCGTGCCCGTAACTCCGGGTCAGCCAATACGGACCGATGCGGCTCGCCGTCGAAAACAATGTGCTCGTATACCTCATCACTCAATACGATCAAGTTGTAGCGCTCCACCAATTTTTTCAGCTCTCCCATATCCGCTTCGCTCCAGGTCGTTCCCGTTGGGTTATGCGGATTGTTGATGACAATCATTCGGGTCTTGTGGGACACCTGAGCGCGAACCTCGTCCCAATCAATGGCAAACTCCGGGGCCTTAAGGGCAATGTACTTGGGCACCCCTCCGGCCAGCTCGACCGTCGGAGCGTAGCAATCATAAGCGGGTGTAAAAAGTATGACCTCTTCCCCTTCCCGGACAAAGGCCGTAATCGCATTGAAAATAGCCTGCGTCGCCCCTGCAGTAATCGTGATTTCACCATCGGGATCCACCTCAATTCCGTAGTCGTGTTTGTACTTGGCACTGAGGGCCTCTCGCAACGCTGGCAAGCCGGGCATTGGAGCATACTGATTCTCTCCGTCGTGTAGCGCTTGGGCTACAGCATCTAGGAGACCTTGGTCCACCGGAAAATCCGGATATCCCTGCGAAAGGTTGATGGCGTTGTATTCCGCTGCCATGGCCGACATTGTGGCAAAAATGGTCGTTCCTACGTTGGGTAGTTTCGAACGCAAATCTGGAAAATCATTCATGCCCTTAAGATAGTTTTTCCTCCATAGTTCTTAGCTTGGTCCTCATGGAATACACCCCGACCATTTCCGCCTCTGATATCGAAAAAGCCCACGAGGCCATCGGCCCTAAAATTCACTGCACACCGGTGTTGACTTCTTCAGCACTCAATCAGATGACCGAAGCTGAACTCTTCTTCAAGTGCGAGAATTTCCAAAAAATCGGGGCTTTCAAGGCCCGAGGAGCCACCTACTTTACGGATAGCCTGAGTGATGAAGAACGAGCCGCGGGGCTTTGTACCCACAGCTCCGGAAATCACGGCCAGGCCGTCGCGTGGGCCGCACAACAATACGGCGTTCCTGCCTATATCGTGATGCCCTCCAATGCCCCAGAGGTCAAGAAAAGAGCGGTGAAGGGATACGGTGCAGAGGTCATTGAATGCCCCCCTACCCTTCAGGCCCGAGAGTCCTATTTGGCCGAGGTTCAAAAGCGAACCGGAGCCTACTTCCTACACCCTTTTGATGATCCTCGAACCATCACCGGACAAGCGACTTGCGCCAAGGAGCTCATTGAAGAGGTGTCCGACTTGGATTACATCATCCCCCCGGTAGGCGGCGGAGGCCTGGCCGCTGGAACTTGCCTGAGCGCCCACTACTGGTCTCCGGACACCAGCGTCCTCGGAGGGGAACCTATTGGGGCCGATGATGCTTACCGAAGCTTAAAGGCCGGGGAGATCATTCCGTTGGACGAGGCTCATACTATTGCCGATGGCCTGCGCACATCCTTGGGCGAGCACACCTTTGCCGTGCTTCACCCCTTGCTAGAGCGCATCGTGTTGGTGACCGACGTGGAGATCCTCGAGGCCATGCGCCTGATCTGGGAACGGATGAAGATCATTATTGAGCCGAGTTGCGCCGTTCCGCTGGCGGTGGTCAAAAAAGAACCCGACACATTTCGTGGGAAACGCGTCGGGCTTATTCTAACGGGAGGTAATGTAGACCTCGATTCGTGGTCGTTTAATCCGTAACGGCGGCCACTAGGTACTCGCGATTCATGCGAGCTATGTTTTCGAGGCTGATACCTTTTGGACATTCTACTTCGCAAGCACCCGTATTGGTACAGTTTCCGAAGCCTTCCAAGTCCATTTGCTTCACCATGTTCAAGACGCGGTCCGATGCCTCCACTTTACCTTGTGGCAAAAGCGACAACTGAGAGACTTTCGCACTGGTGAACAGCATCGCCGACCCATTCTTACAGGTCGCTACGCAGGCTCCACAACCAATACAAGTAGCTGCATCAAAGGCCTTATCTGCGTCTTCTTTTGGAATTGGAATAGCATTCGCGTCCAAGGTATTTCCACTGGTGTTCACACTGACAAAACCACCCGCTTGGATGATTCGATCAAACGAAGAGCGGTCGGTCATCAAGTCCTTAATCACTGGGAACGCAGCTGAACGCCATGGCTCAATATAGATGGTATCACCATCGTTGAAAGAGCGCATGTGCAACTGGCAGGTGGTGATTCCACGACCAGGTCCGTGCGCTTCTCCATTGATGAACATGGAACAGGCACCGCAGATTCCCTCACGACAATCGTGATCAAAAGCCACAGGCTCTTTTCCGCTCTCTACGAGCTGCTCGTTCAATACGTCCATCATTTCGAGGAAAGACTGATCTGGAGAAATTCCGCTCAGTTTGTGCTCCTCCATTCGGCCCTTATCGTTAGGACCGTTCTGACGCCATACTTGAAGTGTAAGATTCATATCTGGTGTTTTTCCAATTCTTATTTGTAGCTACGTGTCTTCAACTCAACATTCTCGAACACGAGCTCTTCTTTGTGCAGGTTCGGCTCACTTGGATTTCCTGAATACTCCCAAGCAGAGACATAAGCGAACTCATCGTCGCGACGCAAGGCCTCTCCTTCTTCCGTTTGGTACTCCTCGCGGAAGTGACCTCCTGCAGACTCTTCGCGGTCTAGGGCATCGTGACACATCAATTCACCCAATTCCAAGAAATCAGCAACGCGAAGGGCCTTTTCCAATTCAGGATTCAAGCCTTCGGCTGAACCAGGAATGCGCACCTCAGCGTAGAACTCATCGCGCAAAGCTTGGATGTCTTTGATGGCTTGTTCTAAGCCTTCTTTGTTCCGCGCCATTCCACACTCGTTCCACATAATTTTTCCGAGGCGCTTGTGGAAATGATCAACCGTCTTGGTTCCGTTATTGTTGACCAAGCGGTCGATTTGTCCTTGAACGTTTTTCTCGGCTTCGTCGAATTCTGGGCTATCCGTGGAGATCGGTCCCGTACGGATATCATCAGCGAGAAACTCACCGATGGTGTAGGGAAGTACGAAGTATCCATCCGCCAGTCCTTGCATCAAGGCAGAGGCTCCGAGGCGGTTGGCTCCGTGATCGGAGAAGTTGGCTTCTCCAGTGGCGTACAATCCTGGAACCGTAGTCATCAGGTTGTAGTCACACCATACACCTCCCATGGTATAGTGAACCGCTGGATAGATTTTCATCGGTGTTTCGTACGGGTTATCATCGGTAATCTTCTCATACATCTGGAAGAGGTTACCGTACTTCGCCGCAACGATTTCTTTTCCGAGTTTGCGCACCTCATCATCGGATGGGTTGTGCATACCGCGAACATGGGCCTCCGTGCTTCCGTAACGCATGATGGCATCACTAAAGTCCAAGAATACCGCTTCGCCTGTTTGATTTACTCCGTAACCAGCATCACAGCGCTCCTTGGCTGCTCGCGAGGCTACATCTCGAGGCACTAGGTTACCAAAGCTCGGGTAACGACGCTCCAAGTAGTAATCTCTTCGATCTTCTGGAATATCAGTTGGCTTAAGCGAGCCTTCTCGCACGGCTTTAGCATCGTCGGCATCTGCCGGTACCCAAATTCGACCATCGTTCCGTAGGGACTCCGACATCAAGGTCAACTTCGACTGATTGTCTCCAGAAACCGGAATACAGGTCGGGTGAATTTGTGTGTAGCATGGATTGGCAAAAGCCGCTCCTTTCTTATGTGCTTTCCAAGCCGCGGTCACGTTGGACCCCATGGCGTTGGTCGACAAGAAGAAAACGTTTCCATAACCACCAGAGGCCAAGACTACGGCGTGCGCTGAGTGACGCTCGATCTCTCCAGAGACCAAGTCACGGGCTATGATTCCGCGAGCTTTACCATCGACGATGACCACGTCCAACATTTCGTGACGGCTGTACATCGCCACTTTTCCTTTGGCGATTTGGCGGCTCATCGCGCTGTAAGCGCCCAGCAACAATTGCTGTCCGGTTTGTCCTTTGGCGTAGAACGTACGGCTTACCTGAACCCCACCAAAGGAGCGGTTGTCCAAGAGACCTCCGTATTCGCGGGCAAAAGGAACCCCCTGCGCCACACATTGGTCAATAATATTAGCGGACACCTCTGCCAAGCGGTAAACGTTCGCTTCTCGTGAGCGATAGTCGCCACCTTTAATGGTGTCGTAGAACAATCGGTAGACCGAGTCTCCGTCGTTCTGATAATTCTTTGCTGCGTTGATCCCTCCCTGTGCGGCAATCGAGTGCGCACGGCGAGGAGAGTCTTGGAAACAGAAGGCCTTCACATTGTAGCCCATCTCCGCCAAGGAAGCTGCCGCTGATCCACCAGCCAATCCGGTTCCGATCACGATGACATCGATCAAGCGCTTGTTGGCTGGGTTCACCAGTCGAATATTGTTCTTGTGGATGGTCCACTTATCTGCCAGTGGCCCTTCAGGTATTTTCGCGTCGAGTTTCATATCGTCGGATGCTTCAGATTAAACAAAGAACAAGTAAACCGGGATGAGTCCGAAAAGAACCGGTACTCCTACGGCAAAGGCCGCGCCCACTTTCTTGATGGTCGGTGTGTAGTGCTCGTGGTTGACTCCAATAGACTGGAAAGCGCTCTGTACGCCGTGCCACAAGTGGAAAGCAATAGCGATCATTCCAATCACATAGGCCAAGACAATCCACCACACCTTGAAGGCCTCTACCACCTCTCCGTGGAGATCCTTCATTGCTGGACCCATATCCATTCCGGCCGTATCGAAAACGTGTCCATCACGAACTACTCCAGCTTCAACAGCAACGCTTTCTTTGGTCATAACCCATCCGGATTCGTTGGTCATGTAGGCCATCTCACCGAATTTGTACTCATACCAGAAATCGGCCATGTGAAATACAATGTAAGCCAGCGTAATAATGCCCAAGAAGGCCATGTTGCGGCTACTCCAGTTACTGTTGACCGAAGACTTCTCCATCACGTAGCGATCAGGCCGCGCTGCCCGGTTCTGGCGAGTCAGAAGGATTCCATCCACCGCGTGGAAGAGAATAGAGAAATAAGTCAAGTATGAAAGCAATTTGATCGCCGGGTTCGTGGTCATGAAAACCGCGTATTCATTGAAGGCCAGCTTGCCTTCATATCCGGGGATAAAGAGCTGTAAGTTTCCGGCCAAGTGGCCGATCAAAAACAAACAGAGGAACAGGCCGGTCGCGGCCATCCAATATTTTTTGACTAACGAAGATCCTAGCAATCCAGAGTTACTCATTGGGGTTGGTTTTTAGCACTTTGCACGCAAATGTACGGCGTGACCCTTCGAGATACAAAACATCGGCTTTGTAAAATAGGTTCAAGGCTAATATAGACTGCTTCTAAACGCATACGGAAGGGCTATGGAAATGCGGGGTCAAATTGTAGATTTGTCTTCACTACCTCTGAAAGTAAAGACTATGAAATACGATCCCATCCCATCCAGTCTGTTCGTCAAGAATAGAAAACGCTTCACTGCGCAGATCAAACCCAATGCCGTGGCCATCTTCAATGCCAACGATATCTACCCGACCAATGCGGATGGTACGCGATCGTTCATTCAGCACAGCGACCTCTTCTACTTGAGCGGAGCTGACCAAGAAGAGACCATCTTGGTGCTCTTCCCCGACGCCTACCACGAAAGTCACAGAGAAATTCTGTTCGTGAAGGAAACCAACGAGCACATCGCCATTTGGGAGGGTGAAAAACTCACCAAGGAACGCGCTCGTGAAATCAGCGGCATTCAGAATATTCAGTGGCTCGATCAGTTCGAGACCATTATGAAAACCATCATGTCGGAAGCGACCGTGGTATACCTCAACGGAAACGAACACCTGCGTCAAAGCAACGAAGTGGAAACGCGTGATGACCGCTTCCGCAAGAAGATTCAAGAGCAGTACCCCCTTCACCGATTCGATCGCTCCAACCCCATCATGCATCAAATTCGCGGCGTCAAGCAGGAGGAAGAAACAGCTTTGATGGCGGCTACATGTGCGCTCGACGTACAAGCCTACAAACGCGTAATGAAGTTCGTGAAGCCAGGCGTTATGGAGTACGAAATTGAAGCGGAGTTCGCCCATGAATTTCTGAGTCATCGCTCACGCGGATTTGGCTACGACCCCATCATTGCCAGCGGCGCCAACGCCTGTGTCCTACACTACATTGAGAACAATCAAGAGTGCAAGGATGGCGATCTCCTTTTAATGGATGTCGGTTGTGAATTGGCCAACTACAAGAGCGACATCACCCGTACGATTCCCGTAAATGGGCGATTTACACAGCGACAAAAAGACGTGTACAACGCCGTGCTTCGTGTCCAAAAAGATTCCTTGGACCTACTGCGCCCGGGCAATCAGCTGCACGAATACCACAAAGAAGTCGGTAAACTCATGGAGTCCGAGCTCCTGGGCTTGGGGCTCATTGATAAAACCGATATCAAGAATCAGGACCCCAAATGGCCGGCGTACAAGAAGTACTTCATGCACGGAACCAGCCATTACTTGGGACTGGATGTGCACGATTACGGATTGTGGGATGTGAAAATGGAAGTGGGCAACTGTTTTACCTGCGAACCGGGAATTTACATCCTCGAAGAGGGCATCGGGATCCGCATCGAAGACGATGTGTTGATCACCGAAAATGGCCTGATCAACTTCACGGAAGGAGCCCCGAAAGAGGTCGAAGAAATCGAGGAATACATGAACGCCTAAACCATGGCTGTTTTCCCCACCAGCAGTCACCGCTATCCCCTTGGAGAGGGAGAAGTCTCTTACCTGCGCGCCGATTACGAGGGCTCTGGAACCACCATTTGGATTCACGGATTTCTAGAGCACAGCTTGATGTGGACGCCGCTTTGGGAGAGCCTACGGCTCGATGGCACCCACATCCTCATTGATCTCCCCGGCCACGGAAATACGGATTCCTTTTCCAATACGCACAGCATGGATTTCATGGCGGAGTGCGTGGAATTAGCGCTTCGCGACGCCGAAATCACCGGACCCGTCCGGCTCATTGGTCACTCTATGGGTGGATACACTGCATTGGCCTATGCCGAGCGCTATCCAGAGCGCGTACAGGCGCTGATGCTCTACCACAGCACCGCCTATCCAGACAATGAGGAGAAAAAGGTCCAACGCGACCGCGCCGTCAAGGCCATTGAGGAGGGTCGAGTGATGTTTATCAAGGAGGCCGTTCGCAATCTTTTTGCCGCCGATTTGCGGGAAGAGAAATCCGCAGAGATTGAGCAAGCTACCCAGTGGGCCATTCAAACCGATCCGCGTGGAATTGCAGCGGCCATGAGGGGAATGAGGGATCGTCCCGATCGCCGAGAGCTGTTCACCGCTTCACCCAATGCCTTCGCTGTGGTGGGTATGCTGGATCCGGCTGTAGATGCGCAAAGGGAGGTTTCTTTTCTGGAACAGGAGTCGCGCGTGGAGACCATCATCCTGCCGCAGGCAGGACATATGAGTCATCTAGAAGAAACGGACGCTGCGGTTCAAGCCCTCCAAGATTTTCTGGACAAATCGGCCTAGAAATAGAAAATCCCTCCTGGGGGACAAGAGGGATTTTCAAAACCTAAAACCTAAACCTATGGAATGTCGTAGTCGGTTGACATTCGCATCTATTAACTGATACGTCAACCCAAAGTTCACGGTTAGGTCAAATTATTCTTTTTCTTTCTTGAGAAGGGCATCCCAACCCTGAGCATTCAGCGGATGTGCCTTGCTGTCTTTGCTGATTAAGTAGTACGCTTCTTCCTTGGTCATGTGGCCTACCACAGTGAGATCCGGATTACCTTTGATCTTGTCGAAGTCTTCTTGAGGAACGGTAAACAGCAACTCGTAATCCTCTCCCCCATTCAATACAGGAACGGTCGGATCCAACTGGAACTCATCGCACAATCGCAGCACTCCGGGGTCAATGGGAAATTTATCTTCATACAAGCGAACGCCGAGCCCGCTCTTCCGGGCCAGATGCAAGGCTTCGCTGCTCAATCCGTCGCTTACATCGATCATCGCCGTTGGTTTGACTTCTAATTGTCGCAGCAACTCGGGAATATCTTTCCGCGCTTCGGGCTTTAACTGCCGCTCCAAAACGTATTCGTGGCCTTGAAGGTCCGGTTGCATGTTGGGGTTTTCTTTGAACACGGCCTTTTCGCGCTCAAGCACTTGGAGTCCCATATAAGCGCCCCCCAAATCACCAGAAACCACGAGGAGGTCATTTTCCTGTGCCGTTGATCGCAAGACCACCTCATCCTTCGGAGCAGAGCCAATAGCGGTTATGCTCAAAATGAGACCTGAAGTGCTGGATGTAGTGTCTCCACCCACCAAATCAACCCCATATCGGGTGCAAGCGGCGTGCATTCCGTCGTAGATTTCCTCCAACGCTTCCACTGGAAAGCGATTACTCACCGCAATACCGACCGTCACTTGTTCAGGGACAGCATTCATGGCATAAACGTCACTGAAATTGATGACCATCGACTTGTATCCCAAGTGCTTTAACGGCACGTAGCTCAAATCGAAATGAACCCCTTCCACCAACATATCCGTGGTGACCACTTTGGACTTCTCATCCCCTCCAGAAATGACGGCAGCATCATCCCCGATTCCGTGGACCGAGGTGCTGTTTTGCAAAGGGAAATTTTGGGTCAAATGGTCGATCAATCCAAACTCGCCTAATTCCGACAGTGGAGTGCGTTTTGGGTTTTTGTCTTCAAGCATGCTCATGCGGCAAAAGTAGCCATTTAAACATTGACCTTAGAAAGCGCGTTTGCAGTGTAATTCGTACTTTTGCGGCAGATTTAGATTAATTATAAACAACTATGATTCAAGTCTCTGACACGGCCAAAGACAAGCTGATCCAGCTTATGGCGGAAGAAGGAGGCACTGTGACCGACAGCTACTTGCGCGTCGGGGTTACCAGTGGCGGCTGTTCGGGCTTGTCGTATGAGCTCAAAATCGATAGAGATATGGGCGATGCGGACAAGCTATTTGAAGACAAGGGTATTCGGATCGTGGTCGAGAAGAAAAGCTTCTTGTACCTAGTCGGTACAACGCTCGAATACAGCGGAGGTCTGAACGGCAAAGGATTCTTTTTTAACAATCCGAATGCTTCACGCACCTGTGGTTGCGGTGAAAGCTTCGCGGTCTAAATTGAATTTCGACTCGATATGAGTGACGAAAATAAAGTCTTAGAAGAGGTAACCACCTCGGAATACAAATACGGCTTCTATACCGATATAGAAAACGATGCCATTCCTCCAGGATTGAGCGAGGATGTCATTCGTTTGATTTCATCGAAAAAAGAAGAACCCGAGTGGATGCTGGAATGGCGCCTCAACGCCTTTCGGAAATGGTCCAAAATGAAGGAGCCCAACTGGCAAAAAGTCCAGTATGAGCGCCCGGACTACCAGGCCATCACCTATTATTCCGCACCCAAGAAGAAGGAAGGTCCAGATAGTTTGGAAGAAGTAGATCCCGAATTGCTCAAAACTTTTGAGCGCTTGGGAATTTCTTTGGAAGAGCAAAAGCGTTTGACGGGAGTTGCCGTGGACGTGGTGGTGGATTCCTCATCTGTAGCCACGAGCTTTAAAGAAAAACTGGGTGAGCTTGGAATTATCTTTTGCTCGATGGGTGAAGCCATCAAGGAGCATCCAGAGCTCGTGCGCAAATACTTAGGTACGGTTGTTCCCGTAACGGATAACTTCTTCGCCGCCTTGAACTCGGCTGTATTCTCGGATGGCTCTTTCTGCTACATTCCTAAGGGTGTTCGTTGCCCTATGGAGCTGAGCACCTACTTCCGCATCAACGCGGCGGGTACGGGTCAATTTGAGCGCACCTTGGTCGTGGCTGAAGACAGCAGCTATGTGAGTTACTTGGAAGGGTGTACCGCACCTCAACGGGACGAAAACCAACTACACGCAGCCGTAGTAGAGCTCGTGGCTCTAGACAATGCGGAAATCAAATATTCCACCGTTCAGAACTGGTATCCAGGAGACAAAGACGGAAAAGGTGGGGTCTACAACTTTGTGACCAAGCGCGGAATTTGTCACGAAAATGCAAAAATCAGCTGGACACAAGTGGAAACGGGCTCGGCCGTAACATGGAAGTACCCTTCTTGCATCTTGAAGGGTGATAATTCCATCGGTGAGTTCTATTCCGTTGCGGTGACCAGTAATCGCCAACAGGCGGATACAGGGACCAAGATGATCCACATTGGAAAGAACACCAAGAGTACCATCATCGCCAAAGGTATCTCCGCTGGTCATTCGGACGGTAGTTACCGAGGATTGGTGAAGATCATGAAGAATGCTTCGAATGCCCGGAACTTCTCGCAATGTGACTCACTCCTCATGGGTGACAAATGCGGGGCACATACCTTCCCGTATATCGAAGTCAAAAACGACAGCGCACAAATTGAACACGAGGCCACGACCTCAAAAATCGGTGAAGATCAAATCTTCTACTGCAAGCAGCGCGGACTAGGAGAGGAAGAGGCCATCGCCCTAATTGTGAACGGCTACGTAAAAGAAGTCCTCAACAAACTTCCTATGGAGTTCGCGGTAGAAGCCCAAAAGCTTCTGGAGATCAGCTTGGAAGGAAGCGTTGGTTAATCATTGAAACAGCAAACAAAGTCATGCTTAAAATAGACAACCTCAAAGCCTCAGTTGAAGGCAAAGATATTCTCAAGGGCATCAACCTTGAAGTCCACCCCGGTGAAGTTCACGCCATCATGGGACCTAACGGTAGTGGAAAGTCAACCTTATCCTCCGTTATTGCCGGTCGAGAAGACTATGAAGTGGACGGAGGTTCAGTTCGCTTCTTGAAAGAAGACCTACTTGATATGGAGCCAGAAGAGCGAGCACACCTAGGAGTGTTTCTCTCTTTCCAATACCCGGTTGAAATTCCTGGAGTAACGGTAACCAACTTCATCAAAACAGCCATCAACGAGACGCGTAAAGCGAAAGGATTGGATCCAATGTCTGCCAAAGACATGCTCAAAATGATGCGCGAGAAGATGGAACTCTTGGAGATGGATCGCAAATTCCTGAATCGCTCCTTGAACGAAGGATTTAGCGGTGGAGAAAAGAAGCGTAACGAGATCTTCCAAATGGCCATGCTCGAACCCAAGCTGGCTATCCTTGACGAAACCGACTCAGGGCTGGATATTGATGCTTTGCGTATTGTGGCGAACGGGGTCAACAAACTCAAAAGCCAAGACAACGCCGTTATTGTCATTACACACTACCAGCGCTTACTGAACTACATTGTCCCGGATTTTGTACACGTCTTGATGGACGGTCAAATCGTCAAGTCTGGAGACAAAAGCCTGGCCCTCGAAATTGAGGAGAAAGGGTACGACTGGATCAAACAAGAACTCGCAGAAACCGTTTAAAGGTGGCACTGAAAGAAGATATCATACACTCCTTCATGGCCTTTGAAGCGAGTTTGAATGGGCACTCTAAATCGCCCATCCACAAGATTCGCTCTGAGGCTTTTGATCGATTCGAAAAATTGGGCTTCCCCAATCAAAAGAACGAAGACTGGAAGTACACGTCTTTGATTCCCATCACCAAACGGGAATATTCCTTCAAACCCAACGCCGATGAGGCATTGGAATACAAGGACGTCAAGAAATACTTCGTGCACGACATTGACTCTTATCGTATTGTATTTGTCGACGGGATGTTTAGCTCATGGCTTTCCAACTTACCGAGCAAGGACTTTCACGTAGGCTGTCTCTGCGATGCACTGGAGCGGAATACTCCGGTGGTTAAAGAGTACTTCTCGAAGATTGCTTCAGACGAAAATGACGGGCTTTTGGCCATGAACACGTCCTTTGCCTATGAAGGTGCCCTCATTGAAGTTCCAGACAATGTAACGGTTACCAAACCGGTCCAAGTCGTTTACTTCAGCTCTGTTCGAGAGCGAGATTTTATGGTACAGCCACGCAACTTGATTGTCGTGGGCAAGAATGCCGAAGTCGAGCTTATTGAACGACATCAAAGCCTCGGCGAAGACAATGTGACGTTTACCAACACCGTCACCGAGATCTATGCCCATCAAGATGCACGCCTGACTCTGTACAAAATTCAGAACGATGTATCCTCAGCGAGCTTGATCGACACGACAACGGTTGTTCAAGAAGGACGATCAAACGTGTCTATTGGAACGTTTTCAACGGGCGGTCAATTTTTGCGTAACAACCTGCGATTCACCTTTGCGGGTGAATATGCCGAAGCCAACCTGAACGGAATTTCTCTGTTGGACGGGCGTCAGCACGTAGATCATCATACTACTGTGGATCACGCAGTGCCGAATTGCCAATCCAACGAACTCTACAAGGGTATCTTCGACGAGAAGAGTCACGGTGTTTTCAATGGTTCGGTGATCGTTCGTCAAGACGCGCAGAAGACCAATGCCTTCCAGCAAAATGACAACGTACTGCTGACAGATACGGCTACTATTGATAGCAAACCGCAGCTGGAGATTTACGCAGATGACGTAAAGTGCAGTCACGGATGCACCATCGGTCAGTTAGACAAGGACGCCTTGTTCTACCTGAAAAGCCGAGGAATTGGAGATCGGGAGGCCAAGGCAGCTCTTCTATATGCCTTCAAGCACGATGCTATGGAACTGGTGAAAATTCCGGCCCTGCGCAAGCGCCTCAACCGCATCATTGCCAATAAACTGAATGTGGATATTGATTTCGAGCTATGAGCACGGAGACTTTAGACATGGAAAAGATTCGGGAAGATTTTCCCATTCTGTCTGAGGAAGTCCACGGACAGCCCTTGGTATACTTTGATAATGCGGCAACGTCCCAGAAACCGACTCCCGTTATTGAAGCGATTACGCGGTACTACACACAGATCAACAGCAACATCCACCGCGGTGTCCACACCTTAAGCCAGAAGGCTACCGATGCTTTTGAGGAGACCCGCGAAAAGGTGAGAAAACACATCAATGCCGAGCATGCGCATGAGATCATTTTCACCAAAGGAACCACGGACGGAATTAACCTTGTGGCCTCTAGCTTTGGTCAACACTTCATCGGAGAGGGAGAGGAAGTGATCATTACGAATATGGAACACCACAGCAACATTGTGCCGTGGCAGTTGATCTGCGCTCAGCGCGGGGCTCGACTGAAAATCGTTCCGATTTCGGACAAGGGTGAATTGGATCTAGAGACCTTCCGCAAAATGCTGAATAAGAATACCGCTCTTGTAGCCGTGAATCACATCAGCAATTCTTTGGGCACCATCAATCCGGTAAAAGAGATTACCGAAGCCGCACATGAAGTTGGGGCGGCCGTTCTGATTGACGGCGCTCAAAGCGCACCTCATATGCCCATTGATGTTCAGGATATCGGAGCGGACTTTTACACCTTCTCAGCCCATAAAATGTGCGGACCAACTGGACTTGGGGTTCTCTACGGCCGCGAAGAATGGCTGGAAAAAATGCCTCCCTACCAAGGCGGTGGAGAAATGATCAAGGAAGTGTTCTTGGACCACAGCACTTGGGCGGACCTTCCGCACAAGTTTGAAGCTGGAACACCCAACATATCCGAAGTTGTTGCCTTCGGTACCGCTCTAGACTATCTGAATGAAATCGGATGGGAGGCCATCGAAGCACAAGAGCGCGACCTACTGGAATACGGTACAGCGCGTCTTTCGGAAATTGAAGGACTCAAGATCTACGGGGAAGCGGACCAAAAGGCCAGTGTAATCTCATTTTTGATTGAGGGCATTCACCCTTATGATGTGGGAATGGTCTTGGACAAATTGGGAATCGCTGTACGTACCGGACACCACTGTACCCAGCCCATTATGGATCGCTTTGAGATTCCCGGAACGGTTCGGGCTAGTTTCGCTTTCTACAATACCCGTGAAGAGATTGACCGTCTGGTCGAAGGCCTGAAACGTGTAAAAACCATGTTTGCCTGATGACCATCGAAGAAAAACAAGCGGAAATCGTCGACGAGTTCGCTCTGTTCGATGATTGGTTGCAGAAGTACGACTACCTGATCGAACTCGGTAAGTCTCTGCCCATGATTGAGGAGAAGTACAAAACAGACGACCGCATCATCAAAGGCTGCCAAAGTCGCGTTTGGTTAAATGCCGAAACCAATGACGGCGCCATTCGCTTCACGGCCGATAGCGACGCCATCATTACCAAGGGAATCATTTCCCTGCTCATTCAGGTACTTTCCGATGAGTCTCCAGAAGAAATTCTGAATGCCGATTTGCACTTCATCGATGAGATTGGGCTGAAAGAGCACCTCTCACCTACCCGCGCAAATGGTTTATTGGCCATGGTCAAGCAAATGAAATTCTACGCCTTAGCGTACCAAAGCAAAGCCAACTGATATGTTGCTGAACGAAGAACAACAACAGAAGCTAGGAGAAGATGTCATCCGGGTAGTATCTACTATTTACGATCCGGAAATCCCGGTAAACATATACGAGCTCGGACTTATCTATGATGTTCAGGTCAGTGACGAAGGCGACATTCACATCCTCATGACTTTGACTTCTCCGAACTGTCCGGTGGCAGAAAGCTTGCCTGTCGAGGTTGAGGAGAAAGTCAAAACTTTGAAAGAAGTGAAGACCAGCAAGGTCGAGATTACCTTTGAGCCTGCTTGGGACAAAGACATGATGAGCGAAGAAGCGAAACTGGAACTGGGATTCTTGTAAGAATGGCTGAAGAAATCGTCAATAAGGTTGCGGAAAGTTCCCTTCACCCAGTGAATCTGGAGGAGTATTACCCTGCCGGGCCTCGCATTTCTATTGACCTTAAAGATTGGCTTTACGAAGGAATCATCCTCCGTGAGAAAGACTTCCGCCAAGCTGTAAAGGACCACGACTTCGGTCAATACCAAGACGCCTACGTCTCCATTCACTGTTCCGAAGACGCCATCATACCCACATGGGCTTACATGCTCATGACCACGTCCTTGCAACCCTATGCCAAGAAGGTGGTGGTCGGCAGCCAAGAGCAACTCGAGTCAGTGCTCTTCCAACAAATCATTGCTGACTTAGACCTCGAGCCTTTCCGAGATCAACGCATTATTCTCAAAGGATGTGGCGACTTGCCCATACCGAATGACGCTTTTGCTGCCTTCGTTCAAAAGGTGCAACCCGTGGCTAAAAGCATCATGTTTGGAGAGCCCTGTTCCACGGTTCCCGTCTTCAAAAAACCCCGCTAAATCCTTACCTTTAGCGGCCAACAGAAAATTTCACTAATTACTACTGACATGAAAAGAATCGTACTGGTCGCTTTGGCGGCATTGATTGCCTTTCCTGCAGCCCTACGGGCCGATGAAGGAATGTGGCTACCCATGCTCATCAAGCGACTCAACGAGCGCGATATGCAAAAATTGGGCTTGCAGCTTACCGCTGAAGAGCTCTACAGCGTAAACAACTCAAGCCTCAAAGACGCCGTGGTTAACTTCGGTGGCTTCTGTACCGGAGAGATCGTATCGGACCAAGGACTTATCTTGACCAACCACCACTGTGGTTACGACGCCATTCGCTCGAACTCTACCGTTGAAAACGATATCCTCACCAACGGATTTTGGGCCTTGGCCAAAGACCAAGAGCTTCCTATTCCAGGATTGACAGCGACTTTCCTCATCCGCATGGACGATGTTACCGAGCAGGTGCTTAGCGCCGTAGGTGATACCATGAGCGAAGCAGAGCGCGGCGCAGCCGTTCGCGGAAAGATCAAAGAATTGATCGATGCAGCCTCTGAGGACAACGAGTACAAGATCGAAATCAAAGATTTCTTTGCCGGTAACGAATACTACCAGTTCACCTATGAAGTCTTTACCGATATCCGCTTGGTTGGAGCACCTCCCTCATCTGTAGGAAAGTACGGTGGTGACACCGACAATTGGATGTGGCCGCGCCACACCGGTGACTTCAGCATGTTCCGCGTTTATGCCGGAGCAGACAACAAGCCAGCCGAATACGCGGAAGACAACGTTCCGTACGTACCTAAGCACCACTTGCCTGTCTCTATCGACGGTGTGGAGAACGGGGACTTCGCGATGATCTTCGGTTACCCAGGCAGCACCGATCGTTACTTGACCAGCTACGGTATTCAAGAAGCGTTGGACGTGAAAAACCAGGCTATTGTAGACATTCGCGCCAAGAAATTGGACATCATGAAGAAGTACATGGATGCAGATGACGCAACCCGTATTCAGTACGCTTCTACTTACGCCCAAACAGCGAACTACTGGAAGTACTACATCGGCCAGACCGAGCAGTTGAAGAAAAACAAAGTATACGACCAAAAGGTAGCTATTGAAGAAGGCTTCACAGCTTGGGTTGGAGAAGATGCCGCGCGACAAGACATGTACGGCGACGCTCTTGGCATGATCGAAGCGTCTTATGGAGAGTTCACCAAGACTACTCTTTCTAACGTATACCTCAACGAGGCCATTTTCCAAGGTCCAGCAAGCTTCTACTTCGCTTACCAATTGCGCGGATTGCAAGCGGCTGTAACAAGCGAAGACACGGAGAAAATTGCACAACTTCAAGCGGCCATGGGCCCTATGGGAGCTGCGCATTTCGAAGAGATCAACAACGACATCGACCAAGAGACCTTCGGGGCTATGATGAAGATGTATGTAGATAACGTACCTGCCGATCAACAATCTGCCGTTGTAACGGATATGGTCGCGAAGTACAAGAACGACTTCGATCGCATGGCAGCAGATGTTTATGCTAAGTCCGTTTTCACAGATGCAGAGCGCTTCGCGAGCTTTTTGGAAAACCCAAAAGCGAAGACCTTCTCGAAGGATCCAGTATTCAAATTGATGGACGGTATCTTGAACGACTACATCGGAACCATTTCTCCTGTGCGTAGAGGAGCATCTGCTCAAAAGGCGGAAGGTGCTCGCAAATTCATCGCTGGACTGCGCGAAATGAATCCAAACAAGAGCTACTATCCAGATGCCAACTTCACCATGCGTATGACCTACGGTACAGTAGGAGATTACAATGCACGTGACGCTGTTCACTACTCACACTACACCACCTTGCGCGGTGTTATGGAGAAGGAAGACGACAGTGATGACGAGTTTGTGGTACCTCAAAAACTCAATGACCTCTACGACGCAAAAGACTATGGTCGCTACGCCAATGAGGATGGAGAATTGGTCGTTTGTTTCATCACCAACAACGATATCACCGGTGGTAACTCAGGTTCACCAGTGATCAATGGAAAAGGTGAATTGATCGGATGTGCATTCGATGGAAACTGGGAAGCGATGAGCGGTGATATCGCCTTCGAAGATCAGATTCAGCGTACGATTGCTGTAGATGCGCGTTACATTCTATTCATTATTGAGAAGTACGGCGGTGCAACGAATATCATCGAAGAGATGACCATCGTAAAAACAGAGCCAAAAGAAGAAATGCCAGCTCAGGAAGAAGCTCCTGAAGCTGCGGAAAAAGAAGAAGCCTCAGCGGAGTAATCGCTTAAAAGCTTCATCAGAGGGGTTGGACGAGCGAAAGACCATGAGGTCTTCGAGGTCCAACCCTTTTTTTCGTTCGGTGTAGGCGTCGAGGACGTGCTGCAAATAGGCGTCTGACTCGGCTCCCCAGCGGACATCGCGCCGTCGGCGCTCCCAAAACAAGTCATCTTCCACTTCTAGGAGCACTCGGGTATCAAACAGGTTCCAAAGGCGGGCGTCGTGAAAGACCAAAATGCCTTCGACAATCACGATATCGTGATCCGTGGAAGCCTGCTGAACGGCTGCAACAAGTAGGTCGTAATCGATGCTTTCTGGATGCTCCCAATCGCGGTAGGAATTCCCTTCAGCATCCACCCAAAGCGGCAATTCCGATTCGGGTTTACCAAAGCTGTCCATTTCAAGAACGGCCACGCGACGGTCAGACCAACCTGCAGCCAATTGAGCGGCAAGGGTCGTTTTCCCCGCTTGACTTAGGCCTCCGATGCCAATAAGTTGGGTCAATAGATCTTAGTATGCTCGTTTGTTGTTGCCTTCCACGTAGTTGATGAAGGCGCGGTTGACCACTCGGTTTCCACCTGGAGTTGGATAGTCCCCGGTAAAGTACCAATCGCCCAAATTCTTCGGGCAGGCCGCGTGAAGATCCTCAATTCCCTGATAGATGATCTCGACCTCAGCCTTGATCTCTTTCGGACGCAACAATTCACCAATCTTATCCGAAATCTGCTCTGCTGTGAAGGGCTCGTAAATACGCTTGACGTAGTTCACCACTTCGTTATCGGGCAATTCCGTCTGTGCCAAACACTGCTGATACACTTCTTGCACCAATCCTTCCTGACCCGTGTCCTTCAGGAGCTCAATGGCCGCCCTAAAGGCCACGAAATCGCCGAGCTTGGCCATGTCTATTCCGTAGCAATCCGGGTAGCGGATCTGAGGCGCGGAACTGACCACAACAATCTTCTTCGGATGCAAACGGTCCAAGATGCGCAGAATGCTCTGCTTCAAAGTGGTTCCACGAACGATGGAATCATCCAGAATGACCAAGTTGTCATCAGGCCTTACCGTTCCATAGGTCACGTCGTATACGTGAGCCACGAGGTCATCTCGTGAATCGTCATCCGTGATAAAGGTCCGAAGCTTGGCATCCTTAATGGCAATTTTCTCTACCCGCGGGCGACGATCAATAAGCGCCTCCATTTCGGACTCGCTTAATTCTGATCCACGCTCTCGAAGAATCTGTTTTTTCTCCTCTTTGAGGAAGTCTTCCATTCCTTTGACCATCCCGTAGAAGGCGGTCTCCGCCGTATTCGGAATAAAGCTGAATACGCTGTTATCCAGATCTCCATCAATGGCCTCAGCAACAGCTCCACACACGCGTCGGCCGAGCTCAATGCGCTCACGATAGATTTCCGCGTCGCTACCTCGACTGAAGTAGATGCGCTCAAAAGAACACGCCTTGCGTTCAACGGCATCCTTCACCCGCTTGACATCATACGAGCCATCCTTCTTGACGATCAAGGCGCATCCAGGGTCCAGTTCAGAAACCGACTCAAAGGGAACATTAAAGGCGGTCATGATGACTGGGCGCTCACTGGCCGCCACCACAATTTCGTCATCCGCATACCAATAGGTCGGGCGAATTCCCGCTGGGTCGCGCAAGACAAAGGCATCGCCGTGTCCTACCAAGCCGGCCATGGCGTATCCTCCGTCCCACTTTTTTGAAGCGCGCTGTAAAATTTCTTGCAGGTCCATGTGCTCAGCGATGAGCTTCGTCGCCTCCTGTTTGGTGATCCCCAGTTCTTCTTTGAACTTGTAGTAGAGCTCGTCGTTTTGCTCGTCAATGAAGTGCCCGATTTTCTCCAAAATGGTCACCGTATCGGCTTTCTTCTTTGGATGCTGACCCAGGGCCACGAGCTCATCAAACAACTCGTCCACATTGGTCATATTGAAGTTCCCGGCCAAAATCAGGTTCCGAGTCATCCAGTTGTTCTGACGCAAGAAGGGGTGACAGGCTTCAATACTGTTCTTTCCATAGGTGCCGTAGCGCAAATGCGCCAGGAAAAGCTCCCCGCTGAAAGGCAAGTTCTCCTTCAGCCATTGCACATCTTTTTTTCTTCCCGGTTCTTCGGTAAAGGCCTCGTTGAACCGACGATTGATCTTCTTGAAGATGTCCTGGATGGGCTGAGGCTTGATGCTCCGGTGTCGAGAAATGTATCGTTTTCCCGCAGGCACATCGAGTTTGACGTTCGCCAATCCGGCGCCATCCTGTCCTCGATTGTGCTGTTTTTCCATGAGCAAGTACATCTTGTTCAGACCGTAAAAGGCCGTCCCGTACTTCTCAACATAGTACTCCAAAGGCTTGCGGAGTCGAAGCAGTGCAATACCGCATTCGTGTTTGATCGGATCGCTCATAAGGCACCTCAGCTAATTGAGCGACAAAGTTACGAAGATTTAACGGTGCGAATCTTGAACTAGAACAATCCCTTTCGCACGCGCACGCGTTTATATTCGTAGCTTTAGAACTTATGTGTGTACTCCGTAAAGCTCAAGTACTGAGCCTCTTATTTCTATTCTTTCTGCCTACGGCAGGATGGTCCCAGTCCCTTCCCCAAACCGACACTGAGCGTCTGCGCTTTCTAGCCGACTCTTTTGCTCAAGTTTTCACCGCTGAAAAGGCCGAGGCCATCGCTTGGGCTCGAGCAAATAACTATCCTGTGCGAACCGTCACGGAAGACGGAACCGAAATCGAGATTATGCGGATCGAAAACGGGCACCCGGTGTATTACACCACAGACAATGACGACGCCGCCTTGTCGACCAACACCAACGACCTCTGGAATGGAGGTTCCCTTGGACTCAACCTGGAGGGCCAAGGTATGACCATAGGTGAATGGGATGGCGGATCTGTTCGATCTACGCACCAAGAATTTAATCCTGCCGTAGGCAGTACGCGCGTCACTCAAGGAGATGCCGCCAGTAATCCTTCACCCTCCTGGCACGCCACCCATGTCGCCGGAACTATGGTTGCGGAAGGAGACGTTGCTGCGGCACAGGGAATGGCACCTCAAGCCGATCTGCACGCCTATGACTGGAACAGCGACGATTCCGAAATGAGTACAGAAGCAGCCAACGGACTGTTAGTCTCCAACCACAGCTATGGAACCATATCGGGCTGGTATAACAACAGCGGTACTTGGCGTTGGTATGGTACGCCTTCGGTATCGGCTACGGAGGATTATAACTTCGGGAGATATAATTCATCGGCCCGATCCTGGGACCTCATAGCCGAAGCTGCCCCATACTATTTGATTTGCAAGTCAGCAGGGAACGATCGAAACGACGACCACAACGGCACCCATGAAGTGTGGAGCGGAGGTTGGGTGACCAGTACTGCGTCTAGAGATCCAGATGGTGGCGTGGATGGATACGATTGCGTGGGGCCTCAAGGAACCGCCAAGAATATCTTGACTGTTGCTGCCGTAAGTGATGTAACCCCGGGCTATACTCAGCCCTCTGACGTCAGCATGTCTTCGTTTAGCGGTTGGGGGCCAACGGACGACGGCCGGATCAAACCGGATATCAGCGGAAATGGAATTGGTCTCTATTCAACCGATGATGACAGCGATACGGACTATACCAATAGCAGCGGAACCTCTATGTCTTCGCCTAATGTGGCGGGGTCCCTCATTCTGCTCCAACAGCATTATCACGACTTGAACAGTGCGTACATGCGCTCATCCACCCTGAAGGCTTTGGTTATTCATACCGCCAATGAATGTGGGAGCAATGACGGACCAGACTATGCCTTTGGATGGGGGCTCTTGGACGCCTCGGCTGCAGCTAGCGCCATTTCCAATACGGCCGAAAACACCATACTCGAATCCACCCTTTCAGACGGTGGAACCTGGAGCTACACCTTTACTGCCAACGGAGCAACGCCGTTCTCGGCGACCATGGCATGGATTGATCCGGCCGGAGCTACGACGGGTTCAGTCCTGAATCCCTCGGCACCCCGATTGGTCAATGATCTAGACATACGACTCACGGACGGAAACTCTACTTGGTCACCGTGGATCCTCGACCCGAGCAATCCGTCGAATGCCGCGACGACAGGGGACAATATTTTAGACAATGTCGAAAAGATAGAAACCGCAATCCTGCCAGCAGGTACCTACACGGTGAACATCACGCACAAGGGTTCCCTTTCCGGCGGAAGTCAGGCCTTCTCCCTGGTGATGACCGGTCTCCCCTCGTTACCCATTGCCAATTTTGTGGCCAGCGAAACGGTTCCATGTACCGGAGATACCGTCACCTTGACGAGTCAAAGCTCTGGGGGGCCAACCTCCTACACGTGGTCGATTTCACCGAATACAGGTTGGAGCTATCTCTCAGGGTCGAATGCAAACAGTCAAAATCCTCAAGTCGTCTTTTCTTCTTCAGGGACCTATACCATCAGCTTGACCGCTTCAAATTCATTGGGCAGCGATGGCGAAATCAAGACGAACTACATCACGGTTGGCGGCTTAAGCCTTCCCTTTAGCGAAGACTTTGAAAGCTCTTCAACTCAAGGTCGCTGGACCGTTGAAAATCCCGACGGCTCCACTACGTGGCAGTTTGTTTCGGTCAGTGGGAATGGAGGGTCAACCGCTGCGGGAATCGACAACTACAACTACAGTGCTGCCGACAATGCCGTTGTTCAAGATCACTTGATTTCTCCAGCTTTTGATTTCAGTGGCTACTCCAATGTCCAACTCGACTTCGAGTATGCTTATAGACGTTACTCTAGCGGATATCACGATAGTTTAAGCGTCTGGATCAGCAATGACTGCGGAAATTCTTGGACACGTATTGCCAGCTATGAAGACAATGGTTCGGGTAGTTTTGCCACGGGAAGCGACCAAACCTCTCAATGGACTCCAGCGAGCGCCAGCGATTGGTGTGATGGCTCTGGCTCTCCGGCTTGTCCAAACCTAGACCTAAGTGCGTGGGACGATCAGCCCAGCATTCGAATTCGTTTTACCAATCTTTCGGGTTGGGGAAATGATCTTTTCATTGACAACATTAGCATTACCGGAACTTCTTCTGCTACGCTGACTACCATAACCGCGCAGGACGACCTCGACTGTTTTGGCGACAACGACGGTTCGGCGAGTGTCACTGTTTCCGGAGGGGTCAGTCCCTACACTTTCACCTGGTCGAATGGAGCAGTGACCGGGGGCCCAGTGACCACACACAATGTGGATGTAGGTAATTTCTTCTACAATCCAAGCGACTTCAACATCAACTCAGGAGATACCATTATTTGGACCCAATCCGCCGGAACACATAATGTCAACGGTTCACAAGCAACCTTTCCCAACAACCCAGAAAGTTTCACTAACGGTTCTGCCGCTGGGGGAAGTTGGACGTACAAAAGAGGCTTCACCACGCCGGGCTCCTACAACTATCATTGCGACCCACATGCAAGCTTCATGTCAGGATCATTCACTGTCTTGGCGGTAAGCAATAATTCCTCCATTTCGAACCTGAGTGCTGGGAGTTATTCATGTACCATCACGGACGCTAATGGACTCAGTACAACTGTAACCTACACCCTAGCTCAACCCAGCGCATTGTCCGCTTCAGAAACCATATCGGACCCATCGAACTTTGGCGCTTCCGATGGGCAGATATCCGTGACCGCCTCTGGGGGTACTCCTCCATATCAGTTCGACTGGTCTACAGGAACTTCAGACAACTCCAATCCCTCCGTTGAATCAGGCCTTGCAGACGGGTCCTACCAGCTCACCATTACCGATGCGAATGGCTGTACCCTTGAAGATTCGTATACCTTAACACAACCGGCGCCACCGGCTTTAACCTCTACTTCAACCTCTACGAATAACCTTTGTAATGGGGACGCCCAGGGAAGCGCGTCCATCTCTGTTTCCGGAGGAGTACCTCCTTATTCCTACACATGGTCCAATGGGGGAGCAACATCCAGCCAATCCAACCTTACGGAAGGAGTCTATGGCGTAACGGCTACTGATCAGCAAGGAACAACCACCACCGCCTCCTTTACCTTGGTGGACCCCGCAGTGCTCTTGGCCTCTGCATCTTCAACCAATGAATCATTGGCAGGAAGCATGGACGGTACGGCAGCAGTCACTGCAAGCGGTGGAACTCCGCCATACACCTATTTGTGGTCCAACGGCTCACAAATATCAAGCATTTCTTCCCTTGCAGCCGGTATGTATGGCGTTACGGTCACGGACGCTCAAAACTGCACAGTACAAGACCAAGTAACCATATCTGCTGGAACAACTCCCTTGAACTTGACAGGCAGTTCAACAAATGTATCCTGTTCGGGAGAAGCTGATGGCTCCATCGCCGTGACCGTCTCTGGAGGAACAACCCCCTATAGCTTCCTTTGGTCCAACGGTTCCAGCTCCCAAAATTTGACTGGGTTGAGTGCGGGAACGTACTCTTTAACCGTGACCGACAACGGTGGTCAAAGCTCCAGTTTTAATGCGGTGATCAGCGAACCTTCGGCCCTCATCCTTTTGGCCTCGGCCACAGATGAAAGCATTTCTGGCGCCAGCGACGGAGCTGCCCAATCGACGGTCTCAGGGGGTACTCCACCCTATACCTACCTATGGTCAACAGGCGGTAATGCGTCTTCCCTTTCTGGGCTTACACCGGCAGTTTATGGACTTACGGTTACCGATGACAACGGCTGCAGCCAGACTACTCAAGTGACTGTTCTAGCCGGCGTACCTCTGCTTTCAGCATCAGGAAACGCATCAAACGTTTCATGCTTTGGCAGTTTGGATGGGAGTATTTCTGTAATGCCTTCTGGAGGTATGGCACCCTATAATTATGCCTGGGATGATGGTTCGGTTTTACAAAACCGCTCGGGGCTTGGGGCCGGATCCTACCATGTGACCGTTAGCGATCAAAGTGGTCAAATGACAAGTCTTGCCTTCACCTTGACTCAGCCTACAGCCCTAGTGCTGACTTTGAATTCCAGTGATGAATCTATTTCCGGCTCTCTCAATGGTACCGTAGTCTCAACGGTGAGTGGAGGCACCCCTCCATACGCGTATACCTGGAGTACGGGAAGTGTAATGCCTTCATTAGCAAACCTCACTCCGGGAGTATATACCTTGACCATCACTGATGGTAACGGTTGTTCTAATGCTGCTTCTGCTTCGGTTGGCCCAGGTATTCCAGTGCTCACGATAAGCGGCCAAAGTATGGATGTTCTCTGCTTCGGCGGGTCAGATGGAAGTATCGATATAACGGTATCGGGTGGTTCTCAACCCTATCAGTATACCTGGTCCAATGGAATGGCCACTGAAGACTTGGCTGGCATTACAGCTGGGACCTATGGAGTAACCGCAACAGATCAATCCGGTCAATCGGCAACCTTTAATTCAGTCATTTCCGAACCGTCGGCTTTGTTGCTTACAGTGAGTTCAACCAACGAATCCATTGCTGGTGCAGCTGATGGAACGGTTAGCGCCAATCCCTCCGGGGGTACTGCGCCCTACGCCTATCAATGGAATACAGGAAGTATCACGAACGGCATGAGTAGCCTTCCTGCGGGTGTATACTCGGTAACCGTTACCGATGCCAATGGATGTACTAATTCGGGCACCGCAACGGTATCTACGGGCGTTTCCGTGCTAAGTCTATCGGCTGTTGGAACGGACTTAAGTTGTTTTGGCGATCTCTCTGGTAGTATAGACTTGATTGTCTCAGGGGGACAGCTCCCATACACCTACTTGTGGTCCGATGGAGTACAAACAGAAGATCGAAACGGGCTTAACGCAGGCTCATATTCGGTAACCGTGATGGATCAAAGTGGGCAGTCTCAAAGTCAATCCGTCGTCCTCACGCAGCCTACTGCCCTTTCTCTAGCCATAACTTCAATCGATGAAAGCGTGGTCGGAGCACAGGACGGTTCGGCTTCATCCAGTGTCTCAGGAGGAACACCACCCTACACGTATCTATGGTCCAATGGACTGCAGGCCACGGCCGTTTCTGGTCTAGCAACAGGGCCGTACTCGCTCACGGTATCCGATGCAAACGGGTGTCAAATTTCTGGGAGTGTTTCCATCGCTGCAGGGTCGGCCGTTTTGGGACTTTCCGGCTTAGCAACAGATGTAAGCTGTGCTGGAGGAAGTAACGGGACCATCTCTCTCACTGTATTGGGTGGCCAAGCACCTTTCGCCTTCTTATGGGCAGATGGACCACTGGTTCAGAATAGAACCGGCTTGGTTGCGGGGTCCTACAGCGTGACCGTTACCGACAATATTGGTCAGGAGGCAAGTTCAAGCTTTGTCATTACTCAACCCGTGGTGATCAGCGTTGCTTTGAGCAGCACGGATGAAACGATTAACGGAGCTTCTGACGGTTCTGCTTCAGCCACCGTAAGTGGTGGAACTCCGCCCTACAGCTATAGTTGGAGCAACGGAGCTATGAGCAACTCCATCTCGGGGCTAAATCCCGGCTCATACGGCTTGACGGTCACCGATGCCAATGGTTGCACCAACACGGTCAGTACAAGTATTGCACCGGGTACCCCAATACTGAGTATCAATAGTTCGGCCTCATCCGTCTCCTGCTCCGGAGGGTCCGACGGTTCTGCAACGACTAGCATTTCCGGAGGTCTTCCACCCTACACCTATCTGTGGTCTGATGGAAGCAATTTGGCTCAACGAATTGGTCTTGGTGCCGGCACATATACTGTGACGGTGAGTGATGGACAGGGGCAGCAGGCCAGTACAAGCGCCGTTGTCACGGAGCCTATTCCCATCACCCTACTCCTTGTTTTAACGGACGAAACTCTGAGTGGGAACAGTGATGGAACGGCTTCAACAACAGTCAGCGGGGGCACTCCGCCGTACAGCTACAACTGGTCGAACGGAAGCAGTCAACCTTCCTTGCTTGGACTGGCTCCAGGTACCTATGGATTAACCATCACTGATGCAAATGGCTGTTCGCAAACCGGTTCGGGAACGGTTGCTCCGGGAACATCCTTATTGGTGGCCAGCGGAACCTCCACAGATAATGCCTGCGCTGGTGATGCTGCAGGAACTATCCAAATAACGACTTCTGGCGGTGCTACACCTTATACCTATGCTTGGTCCGATGGAGCCACCACTGCCGATCGCTCTGGACTTCAAGCCGGCATATATGATTTGAGCATTAGCGATGCTTCTGGCCAACAAACGTCCTTGAGCTTTACACTGATTGACCCTACCCCTCTCTCAGGAACGTTGAGCGTCTCTGATGAATCGCAACTAGGGGCTAATGACGGTTCAGCAACCATGTCGCCTATGGGTGGCACCAGTCCTTATCAGATTGATTGGAGCACTGGTGCAACAGGACCGTCTATTGGAAGCCTGTCCCCAGGAAGCTATTCGGTAACCGTTACGGATGCGAACGGTTGTACCTTCAGTCAAGCCTTCGCCATAGGAGCCGGACCGGCTCCACTTTCCCTACAGATGGGAAGCACAGACATAGCGTGCAGCGGTACACCTGGATCAGCTTCCGTTACCGCTTCAGGTGGAACACCGCCCTACAGCTATGTTTGGAGTACTGGTGGCACGCAAGCCTCGATCAACACTTCTTTAGTGGGCATGTACGTGGTAACGGTCACCGATAATCAAGGCCAGCTGGCTTCGGATAGCGTCTTTGTTCTTGGAGAGCAATTCCCCGCTCAGGTCATTCTGGATTTGACCGATACCTGCTTATCGACGATTTCCCTGATCATTACCGGCGGAAACGGGCCTTATCAGTTCGACTGGACTGATTTCAATGATCCGAGCAACACGCCAAACGGCCCCACCATTACGCTGGCGAATGCCTGCGCAGATGCCGTGTGTTTGTCCGCTGCTTGTACGATTACGGATGCCAACGGGTGTACCTTTATGACGGATACCTTGGACTTCACCGGATGCTTGTCAAGCATTGAGGAAGACCCCATCGCTTGGAACATGTACCCCAATCCGGGAACGATAGAATTGAACATCGAAAGCAGTCGACTGCTCGACGAAATCAAGGTGTTTGATATGCTAGGTCGAATGGTGCATCAACAATCCGGAATCCATCTCGGAAAGACATCCCTTAGTACCGAAAGCTGGCCCTCAGGGACGTATATGATTCACGTGCGCATGGGAGATGCCATCCGCCGTCAACGTTGGGTCAAGACGGATTAATAGTCCAGTAAATCGGCAATAGCCGCTTGAACCTTCTCAGCGTTCGGAATCATCGTGGCCTCCAGCGTAGAGTTGAGCGGAATGGCCGGCATATTCTCAGAACCAATAACCCGCACTGGAGCATCCAAATCGCGGAAGCAGTTTTCCTGAATCTTCCCTGCAACGCCTTGTGCAAATCCATTTCCCACCGGCTCTTCCGTGACCACGAGCGCTTTGCTGTGGCGACGAACGGCTACGAAAATGCCTTCTTCGTCCAAAGGCAAGAGGGAGCGCAAGTCAAGTACCTCTATTTGACCTGGGTAAGCCTTGGCGGCTTGGGTAGCCCAATAGACTCCCATTCCATAAGTAACAACCAGTAGACTAGTGCCTGCGGCACGATGCGAATCATCGGCCCGTAGGGCCACTCGCGACGTACCAAAAGGAACGACGTATTCCTCATCCGGCTCGATGGTCTTCGCGGCCTCCGTGCCCTTTATTTTGGACCAGTATAAGCCTTTGTGTTCGAGCATCACTACCGGGTTGGGGTCGTAGAACGCCGCCTTCATGAGGCCCTTAAGGTCAGCACCCGTAGAGGGGTAAGCCACCTTGATTCCTCGAATATTGGTCAAAATGCTTTCGACACTTGAACTGTGGTACGGCCCACCACTTCCATACGCCCCGATGGGAACTCGGATGATGGCGTTCACGGCCCATTTTCCGTTCGACAGGTAGTAGCTTCGGCTCACCTCGGTGAAGAGCTGATTGAGCCCTGGCCAAATGTAATCGGCGAACTGAACTTCGACGATAGGCTTAAGACCCACCGCGGACATTCCAACCGTTGATCCAATGATGAATGCCTCTTGGATGGGCGTATTGAATACGCGATCATCGCCAAACTGTTGAGCTAGTGTCGCGGCCTCGCGGAATACTCCACCGAGTCGTCCTCCGACATCCTGTCCGTAGAGAATGGTTTCGGGATGGGCTTCCATGAGCTCTCGAATCGCAAACAGAGCCGAATCCACCATGACCGTGGGTTCCTTGCCCTCCGGTTCACGCTCACCCTTTTCTTCTGTGATTGGGGTTGGAGCGTAATCGAAGTTGAAGAGGTCTTCCGGCCTTGGATCTTCGGCGTCTTTCGCGCGTTCATAGTCCGCTTCAACCGCTGCTCGGGCTTCCTGTTCAATGGCCTCTAGTTCGTCTTCCTTCACCCCTTCTGCTCGCAACTTGGCATGAAGTAGTGGATATGGATCGCGCTTCGCCGCTTCTTCTAAATCATCGCGGTACCATTCTTTTCGAACCCCGCTGGTGTGGTGGCCGAGCAGAGGAACCTTGGCGTGTACCAAGAAAGGGCGGCGCTCCTTTCGGATGGTACCAATCACTTCTTCAAGCGTCTGGAAACAGGTCTTGAAATCGTTGCCTTCGATGGATCGAGTTTCCAGACCATTGAATCCACGGGCAAATTCGGCGGCATTTTGAGCACGCGTTTCGGCCGCATTTGCCGAAATATCCCACTCGTTATCTTGTACCAAATACAGGATTGGAAGTTGCTTAAGGACTGCCATTTGCAAGGCTTCACTGACCTCGCCTTCTGTCATGGCCGCGTCTCCAATACTGCAGACCACTACCGGATCTTCTCCTCCAAAGTCTTCATTGAGCTTGTGGAGTTCCTTGAGCTTAATCCCCATCGCGACTCCCGTGGTTGGAATGGCCTGCATTCCCGTTGCCGAGCTTTGGTGAGGGATCTTAGGCTTGTCCGGATCGTTCAGACTCGGGTGGGAATAATACGTACGCCCTCCCGAGAATGGATCTTCACGCTTAGCCATGAGCTGGAGCATACAGTCATAAGGGGTCATTCCAATCCCTAGGAGAATACTGTCGTCCCGATAGTACGGAGCTACCCAATCCTGTGGCTTGAGTTGCATGCCCAAGGCCAATTGAATGGCCTCGTGCCCCCGAGAAGTTGCGTGAACGTATTTAGAAGTGAAAGCTGCGTTTTCCTCATACAACTCGGCCATGCTCTTGGCCGTACTCATCAACCGGAACGCCTCTTTCAGCAACTCAATCTTCATGTGTAGGTGGTTTTGTATCGCGCTTATGGGAGCTTAAACGTCAAGCCCGCACCAAATACTTCTTTGAACTGTGCGGCTGGACCGGCTCCGATGACATTTCCTTCGCTGTCACGACGGTCAATCATAATATCATCGTCGTAGATCATAGTAAGACTAAGGCTTGCACTCAGCCAACTGTTCACTTTAGCCGTGAAAAGCATCTCCCAGTTGATGTCGATGTTTCCGAAGTTCTCCAAATAGTTGGCGTAGAGATCCAGCTTGTTGCTGAAGTCTACATTCTCTATCAAGTTGGTCTTCGTGTATACAATCTTCACGAAAGCTCCAGCCTCAACACGAACTTGCTGACCTTCAGTAATGATGTTCCCTGCCGTATCGCGCTCCGCAGCGTCCACACCGAAGGCTCCATCATTGGCCAAGTCTTGGTCCAAGACAAAAGTCATTTTGGATGTCAAGGGCGAAATGTAGATGGACAGATTTTCTGCAGGTACATAGTCCGCACCAATACCGACGAAGATGTATCCCGGAGCCATCCAATCTGAAATGCGAACATCGTCTTCATCAACCCCTTCATAGAACTGCGTTCTGAAGGTGAAAGATCCCGTAGCGCGCCAGTTCGGGTTCGCTAAATCGTGACCGAGTTTGGAGTTTAATTCCAAACGGTCATCGGTTTTGGTGAAATCGCCGTCCACAATGTTCACACCATAGGCTACATCCAGACTGTTATCCCAGTGCCAACGTCCTACAGAGCGATTGGCAAAGGCGCTGAACAGAGCGTTTCCTGAAAGGGCGTTGTCACCCCCCGCTTGCCAGTTCGAAAGAGCGGTCTGACTAAAGGTTAAGTTGAGTTGCGCTCCGGTTGTCCACGCTTTCGTGGTATCCTGAGCCAACAATGATTGTGGTAGTAAGAAGGCGCCGAGGGCCAATAAGAATAATCCTTTTTTCATGTCTTGCGAATTATGAATTGTGCACGTGTACATCCATCTGAGGATAAGGGATATTCAGTCCTTCGGTGTTGAAGGTGTTGTATATCTTCTCTTGCATATCAAAATAGATTCCCCAGTAGTCTGAGGCATTACACCAAACACGAACCACAAAGTTTACAGAGCTATCCGCCAATTCGGAAACGGCAACAAAGGGCTCGGGATCTTTCAAAATGCGGTCGTCAGCGTTGATCAAGCCCATCATGACTTCTCTGGCCTTGGCCGTATCATCTCCATAGCCGATTCCAAAAGTCATATCCACACGGCGCTGAGGCTCAGTGCTGAAGTTGGTCATGCTACCCGTAGAGAGTCCACCATTCGGAATGATGATGGTCTTGTTATCAGGTGTTTTGAGAATGGTATTGAAGATCTGGATCTCGCTTACTGTACCCATATGACCTTGAGCCTCGATAAAATCTCCCACTTTAAATGGTTTGAAAATCAAGATCATAACTCCGCCAGCGAAGTTTGAGAGTGTACCGGACAATGCCATTCCAACCGCCAAACCTGCGGCACCGAGTATGGCCACAAAGCTGGTCATTTGAACACCCAACATACTGATGGCACTGATATAGACCATCACTTTGAGCAGGGTTCCAATAATTCCGCCTAAAAAAGGCTGAAGACTCGGGTCAACCCCGCGTTTATTCATTGTTCTTTTGATTTATGTTGGTGATCGCCTTCGCGATCCAGAGACCGATGACAATTACGAGAACAGCGTAAATCAATCGAAGACCGAAATCTTGGACCATAGCCATGATTTCATCAGAATTAAATTCCATGTTGCAGAGGGTTTGATGATTAAACTTGGGTGGGTACGCGAATTTAGGCTTTTTGCTTGAAGGCGTTTATGGCCTTAACGGTAAAATCACTGAGAACCAACTTCCCGCTCATTTCAGCACGTTCTTCGAGGAGCTGATCCCAATGTTCCGTCCCATTCCAGAAAGCCTTTTTCAACAAGGACATGGCCTCTGGATTGCTCTTGGCCAAGCGTCCCGCTAAAGTGGCAATGGCCTCATCCAATTCTTCGGCCGAATCGTAGATTTCGGTATACAGTCCCTTATCACGAGCCCAATCGGCACTGCGCCATTCCGTAGCATTGATGGCTAGTTCGGTCATGGGTCCAGTGCCTATTTTCCGCTCGACGGCCGGGCCAACTACGAATGGTCCAATTCCAATGGCCAGTTCACTGAGTTTAACAGAGGCGAATTTAGTCGCTAAGCAATAGTCGACAGCACTGGCCATTCCGACACCTCCACCAACGGCCTTTCCTTGAACTCGACCAATGATGAACTTTGGACAGGTACGGGCGGCATTGATCACGCGCGCAAACCCCATGAAAAACTCCTTACCGGTTGGGTAATCCTCGATAGAGATGAGCTCATCGAAAGAAGCACCTGCACAGAAGGCTCGCTCCCCTGCGCTTTTCAATACGATAACCTGTGCCTCGTCATTAGCGCCTAAAGCCGTGATGGTTTCCGCCAACTTCCGCAGTATTTTACCTGGAAGTGAATTGCTTTTGGGATGTCCGAATTCAATGGTCGCCACTCCGTTTTCAATAGAATACGCAACGTGACCTTCGTCAATAATGCTCATGAGCTCTTTTTTTCAAATTCAAAGAAGTTCTGTCGTTCTACGCGACATGTTTGACTGTGGTACCAGCCGTACCAGCCGTTTCGGCCCCCTGATTTCGCTACGCGATGCCGCTCATTTTGGGCCCAATGTTGAATGGACTCCATGTCCTTCCAATAGGAGATGAAAATGGTTCCTTCTCCGTCGTTTCGCGATTCATGTCCCAAATATCCGGGCATGGTTTGTGCGAGGTTGATGGTCTCCTCATCCATTTCCGCATAGCCCTCGAGGTCTGGACCTGGGGCGTACGAAAAGATGACTGCGTAGTATGGCGCCTCTAGGGACGATCTGTCCAGTGCCATCAGGAACTTTGATCGCGCTTTTTCACCATGGTGAGAATGGTTGCCATGGCAACGGTTTCGTCCGTCTCATCATATACGTCCACGAGGAACTTCACGATGCCCTTGGCGATATCTTCTTCGCTGCGTTTTTCTTGGTCCACCTTTTCCTTGACGGTGAACTTCACACCCAAAGTCGCCCCTGGATATACAGGTTTGGTAAAACGCGCTTCATCAATACCGTAGTTCAATAGAACCGGGCCTTTTTTCGGATCAACAAAAAGTCCGGCCGCTTTACTCAGGATGAAATATCCATGCGCCACACGACCCTCAAAAATGGTCTCGTCCAAGGAAGTCGCATCCATATGCGCATAGAAGTTATCTCCCGAGACGTTAGCGAAATTGACAATGTCCGCTTCGGTTACCGTGTGCTTGTGCGTGTACACCGTGTCTCCGACGTTCAAGTCCTCGAAATGCTGGCGAAAGACATGAGGATTAGCTTCCGGGCGATCCGCCCCGGGTTGATAAACGTTTGTGACCCGCGTCAAAGTTGTCGGATGCCCTTGAATGGCTGTTCGCTGAAGGTAGTGCAAGACCCCGCGCTTTCCACCCATCTCTTCTCCTCCACCAGCTCGTCCCGGGCCACCGTGGGTCAGAAGCGGCATAGGTGAACCATGACCCGTTGATTCCCGGGCACAGTCCTCATTGAGAATGAGAATTCGGCCGTGGAATGCCGCCGCGTTGAGCACGAACTCGCGAGCAACCTCGTTATCCGCTGTTACCAGGCTACATACCAAGGAGCCTTTACCCATATTGGCCAATTCGATAGCCTCATCCAGGTTCTTGTAAGGCATCAGGGTGGATACCGGACCAAAGGCCTCGACATTGTGGCTGGCGGTTTTGTTGAACGGATCGCTGTTGACCAAAAGAAGTGGAGAAAGGAAGGCGCCTTTTGAGGCATCCGCTTCTGTGACCTCAACCTTGTCTAGACTTCCCCAGACTAAGTCGGAATCGTTCATCAATTCTTTGACTTTCTCACGAACCTCATCAAGCTGTACTTTCCCAGCCAGCGCTCCCATGCGCACCCCTTCCGCGGTTGGGTTTCCAACCTTGGTTTTAGCCAAGCGTTGCCCTAAGGCGATTTGAACATCTTCGAGCAAGGCTTCCGGAACAATCGCGCGACGAATAGCGGTACATTTTTGACCACATTTAACCGTCATCTCCCGCTGTACTTCTTTGATAAACAAGTCAAACTCGGGTGTTCCTGGAACCGCATCTGGTCCAAGAACGGAAGCATTTAGGGAGTCGGCTTCCATATTGAAGGGAACCGCTTCTTCAACCAAACGCGGGTGACTCTTCAGCATACGTCCTGTAGATGCCGACCCGGTAAAAGTCACTACGTCTTGAGAAGTAACGGAGTCCAAAATTCCCCGCGCACTACCGCAAATCAGCTGTAAACTTCCCTCTGGCAGAATACCGGACTCTACAATGTCACGGACCATCAATTCGGTTAAGAAACTCGTGACCGTAGCCGGTTTTACGATGGCCGGAACACCTGCAAGTAGATTGACGGCGATTTTTTCCAACATCCCCCAAATAGGAAAGTTGAAGGCGTTGATGTGGATGGCCACCCCTCTCTTGGGTACCATAATGTGATGCCCGATGAAAGAACCCGTCTTGCTCAAAGGTGCTGCGTCCCCATCGACATAATACGTTTCATCGGGGAATTGACGTCGCAAGCTGGCGTTGGCAAATAGATTTCCAATTCCCCCCTCGATATCGATCCACGAATCTCCTCGAGTCGCTCCTGTGGCATAGGACAATTCGTAGTATTTTTCCTTTTGCTTCAATAGGAATAGGGCTAATGCTTTGAGCATTCGACCCCGTTCGTGAAAGGTCATCTTGCGGAGAGCGGGACCGCCAACCTCTCTGGCGTAGTCCATCATGGCTCCAAAGTCTAAGCCATTACTGCTGGCCTCAGCAACGACTTCTCCGGTCACGGAGTTGTATAATGCTTGACCTTCTCCTGATCCTTCGACCCATTGGCCTTGGGCGTAATTCTTGAGTTTCATTGATGCTCCTTTTGTGTAGGGAGCTAAAATAAGACAAAGCGAACGCCCTAAAAAGAAAGAACGCATGGAATCCGGTGGAATTCGCGCTTTCCACTGGGATCTTGTGCTTCAATAACCCAGATGTAAATTCCGGGTGCACATCGATAAGACGAGAAACCTTGGCCCGACCAGGACCACTCCATGTTCTTGGGCATCATACCGCTGTCCGGATGCTCAAAAACCAATTGTCCACTGAGGTTAATCAAGCGAACATTTGCTGACCAGCCCGGCTCGGGAAAGCTCCAGGTCAAAACAGTAAAGTCCGCAATTCCGTCACCGTTCGGGGTGAAGAGCTCGGGGTTTACCTGGCCTTTGGAGCGCGGCCATGTCTCCGCGTGCGAATTGGGTCTAGTCGGCGTCGCTCCTTCCCGTGCTGAAGGTCCGCTGTACCAGTTGGAAGATGAGCGCGCAGAGGAATTGAAGTCTCTTCGCTCGAGACTGACATCCTCGGTTTCCAGTAAGAAGGGTACGTGCCATTCTCGGCGATAATGAAAGGACTCAACGACTTCGAATCCAGAGGTCAGCAAGGCAACAGATAAGGAATCATTGGTCAGGGAAAGCCACTCCGTTGTACCGTGAACCGAAAAGCTATCAAGCTCCGCAAAACTGGACCAAAGCTCCTCTGGATCCGTCGTCCAAACCCAGCGTTCCCCGGGGTTCATCACTAGCGATTGATCGAATGGTGTTCGCACTTGATCGAAAGACATGAATCGCGGGTTGTATTCTGCGAGCCGAAGATCCCCTATGTCAACGGCGTACTTACCTGTATTCACCCATTCAAGCCATTCGACACGGTCATCGCTCGGCTCAAAAAGCAACTCAGAAATTTGAATATCCCCACTATCAGGATCAGATACGGGTAACACGTGCAATGTATCCGGCATAAAGTACCGGCCAAGACAGTCGCGCAGACCTTTGGGCCAATAGAGGTGAAACCCTTCATTCGGCATGGGCTTTGAAAACTGAATTCGCTCCGTTCGAAAGGGGGCTTTGAGGGTGCGAGAAAGAAGAACCCCTTCTTGTATGACTTCCGGCGGATTTTCGGCCCAATAAACCGAATCTAAAGAATGAAACCATCGTAATTCCAGCTCATTGTAGACATAACCATAGCTGAGCCAACGATTGCTCGGCTGAGGAAGCTCAGATAAAACTTCCCACTCGCCCGGACTACCCCCATTTGGGTTGGCGCTCGACACCCAAACCCTTGACCCCATACACGATCGAGAAGTATCCGCCAAAACAAGACTCCATCCACCGTCGGACTTAAAGGACTCATGCATACTAGGTGAATATTCAACAGCATCAATGAGTCTGGCCGTGGAGTCCATCAGCAAAATTTGAGCTCCTGAATTCGGCAAGCTGGGCAGATCATAAAGCACGTGAAAGGCGCCAGGTTCGAGAATAGTGTTTCCCGACAGGCTGGTCTGTATTCCATTGACGGAAAGCACCAATCGATTTAGAGCAAGGGGATGAGCACTCCGATTATAGAGTTCGATATACTCGCGTTGATCCAGTTGGACCGGCGGGGTAGGATCGGCCATGATCTCCGTGATGAGCACATCCCGCAGTTTAGGTCGGAAATAACTCAGTGTCCAAGTAGAATCCAGAGTTCTCCCGCTCAAGTCACTCCATTCGGCCAGCTCAATCTGGTAAAGGGATCCTTCTTGAATCGGCTGGTCCAAAGAAAGTAGAAAAATCTCGCCCGTCTCCCGGTTGGGATGAGCATCAAACCAAGATCCCAAAGGCAGTTTTCGAAGTCGAATATTGTCGGCGGAAACGGTTTCGCTAAAAGTCAATTGCAAACTGCTTGGGCTTAAAATAGTGCTATGGACAATTCTCGGGTCCAAAGTGTCAACCCAGGGTGAATAAGCATAGGAGAAATCATCGAATGAAAATCGACCTGACCGAGTGGAGGTATAGCGGCACCAGATACCGGTATTCTGAAAAGGGCGACTCAGTGTATCGACCGCGCTTCCTAGGGGGATCCACGATCCCGATTGAAGTTGAGCGAGAGACCAAATTCCATCGTGGTAAGTCGCCCGTAGACGGAGCTGAACCGTATCTAAATCCACCACATCCACTCCCGATTCCCAGAGCATAACTTCGGTTGACCCAATCGTTCTTTGCAGTGAGATTCGATCTTCCGAGGTGCCGCCGACTTGCACGAAATAGGCCTCCTGTGCCGCGTTGAAATTGGGCTCCGATGAGAGCAAATACCAACGCAAGTAATTGCTACTGCTTGGATTAAAATCCAAGCGGAAATCAAGAGACCAAGAAGCGGAATCTGGCGGATCAATCAAGGTTGACAACTGCGATGTATCCGTCTGCGCAGGTGCTTGTAGAAACAGCCTTTGAAACATCACTTGAAAGTGCCCAGTATCCCCTTGCCACGGCGGGGAATAAGTGAAGTTTCCGTCCGAAAAGTCATCTAAGATTTGGGCCGAAGAACAAGTGGAGAGCATCAACGCGAGGGTGTAAAAAAACCATTTTTTCATATCTGAGGAGAATTCGTCCGTGGTGTAAATCTGCTACCTTTGGGGGCCTTAAGAGGTCATTAAAGGACAGAGTAGATGAAAATTGCAGTTGTCGGCGCCACGGGTCTTGTCGGGACCGTGATGATGAAGGTTTTGGAAGAGCGAAATTTTCCGGTTACGGAATTCTATGCAGTGGCATCGGCCCGTTCTAAGGGCCAAAAAGTGACCTTTAAGGACAAGGTGTACACCGTCATGACAGCGGAAGATGCTTTGGGCCTACGGCCCGATATCGCACTTTTTAGTGCGGGTGGCGATACCTCTAAAGAGTGGGCACCGCGTTTCGCTGAGCAGGGAACAGTGGTCATCGACAACTCCAGTGCCTGGCGAATGGAGCCCGACGTCCCTTTGGTGGTGCCGGAGGTGAACGGCCACGTGCTCACCAAGGAGCACAAGATCATTGCCAACCCGAATTGCAGCACCATTCAGCTGGTTATGGTCCTGGAACCGCTCCAACGACTTTATGGAATCAAGCGCGTCATCGTCAGTACCTATCAGAGCGTGACGGGGACGGGTAAAAAAGCCGTAGATCAATTGGACGGGGAGCGCCGGGGCGAAAAAGTGGAGCAGGCCTATCCCTACCCTATTGACCTGAACGCCATTCCGCATTGTGATATCTTCTTGGACAACGACTACACCAAGGAGGAGATGAAGCTCATGCACGAAAGCCGCAAGATTATGGGGCTTCCAGAATTGCGCTTGACGGCAACCGCCGTTCGCCTCCCGGTCAAAGGTGGGCATTCTGAAGCGGTGAACGTCGAATTTGAAAATCCCTATGACCTCAGCGTGATTCGCAAGACCTTGAGCGAGACACCAGGGGTCGTGCTGCAGGATCAACCTGAATTCAACAAGTATCCCATGCCGCGATTTGCCGAAGGTAGAGACGAAGTGTTTGTGGGGAGGCTGCGGGCAGATACATCGTGCCGTGAGGCACTGAACCTCTTCGTCGTTTCCGATAATTTGCGCAAAGGTGCGGCCACCAATGCCGTGCAAATTGCAGAACTGTTGGTGGGGTAAAAAAGAGAAGCCCCGCGCACAGCGCAGGGCCCTCTACAAACCACACTAATTAACCTAACCTAAAAATATTTTGAGCGTCTGTGCGAAGCGCTTACTGCAGCTTCGTGGCGTCTCGATAACCTTGTTTGTTCTCGTACCAGTCGTTGAAATTCATACCGTCGCTAGCTACCCAAGCATTGAACTTGAGGTACGCATTTTCGATACGTTGCTTTTCCACTGGCACGCGGTAGTCGTGGCTGATGTTCAAACCCCAAGGCTTCTTATCAGCAGTGATGTAATATATACCGTTGGCTGGATCTGAGTTGTCTGCTGCTTGACCGAACAAGGTCACATCCATCAAGTCTGTAGGCTCCTCACCGGAGAAGTGTACTTCTCGCCCGCGCGTTCCATTCACAAAGATGAAGGGGTTAAATCCTTCATTCAAGAAACCGCTTCGGTTCACCGGAGAAGCAAACTGAATGCTCATCGCAATGGTGTCGTTTCGGTTGTCATGCGCGTCATCAAAGGGGATAAATACCGCTTTTGATTGACCAGCTTCCAAGCCGTTAGGTCCGATGGTCACTAAATTGTCTGTGATGTTTCCACCTGTTACGCTAGTCACCTGTGCAGGTGTTACGGGCATTTGTACCCCAAAACCATTGTGGTATCCGGCGCCAATGTGAGCCACGTAGTATTTCGCTTCGATATCGACTATTTCGTTTGATCCGTTGGTGACTACCTCGTAGTTGACATGGACGACGAGGTCATTGAAGTCGTAGTCTCCTTGAGAAGGCCACAAGTCCTCAAAAGCCAGGCTGCTGTATCCATCTTCAAAGGGGATGTAGTTATTGAACGCACGCGTTGGATCATTTGGATAGTCGTCTTGCGAATCTGGCACACCGTCGTTATCGGTGTCTGTTCCTCCATTAGTAACTGGAGGCAAGGTTCCTGTTTCGATGGCTTCAATGGGGTTTGAAGTAACATAGAAAACGGCGTCGTTAAAGTCGTCATCCGATCCTTGATCGCGGTGCAAGTCTTCAAATCCAATCAATACTAAGTCACGTTGGGCATCAAACAGTTGAACATTGTGCTGACGTTTTGCCGGAGTGCTTTCCGGGTTGAAGTCTGGATTGCTGTAAAACTTTTGTTTGCTCGTATTCACTCCACTGAAAGTCCTCCATGCATTTTGAAAAATGACCCAGCCAATAGAATATCCCGCACCAAAAGCCCCTAGATATACTTTGTCTCCACTGTGCAATCCTCCTCCCGAGCCGGCAAAGCTCACGTTAGGAAAGATGTGGAAAATCGTGTCAATATCATTCGCCGTCTGTGGCGGATTATTGGTTGGATATACATAATAACCGAGGCTATTCTTGTATCCGGCACCTTCGTGGACAAACGTAATCCAAACATCGGCGGAGTCAACAATGCGCAAGTCGGTGGAGTTTCCAGTCGCCAAGTAATGCGGATTGGCAGTTGGAACTGGGTTGTTCTCAGGAAGTGATGCGTTACACGCTGAAATAAAGGCAGCGTCTAAGACATCTCCCTGGGGCAACAAGTATGAGGGTACTCCATGATAGTTATACGCACCCATGTAACTGTACACCGTATTTCCGTTTTTCTTTTGTGGAGGAATAGCCATTAAACTGGCTGCATCCATAGCTCGATTGCTCAGCCCCAGTGTACGAAGGTCGACATCCGCACGATCGTGGAACACGTCAACAGTTACTTGTCCGGGCAAGCCAATTGTTCTTGTCTCTAGATAGATCGTTTTGGCGGAAGTAGGAAGAATGACGGTTTCTGAGAAAGAACCTGAAGCATTCAAGCTTCCGTTTCCTAAGAAATGGCCTCCGCTGTCTGGATGAGCTGTATACAAACTGAATACTGCACCGGCCAAGTGGGCGGGTCCGTCTACATTTACTTCTACACTTGAAGACGTTTCGTAGTTAAAGTGTCCCGTAGCCGGTGTGTAGACCTCCTGAGTTTCTAGATCTTTCTTACAACCTACTAGGAGGATTGCGGCTGCGAAGAGAATGGCTCTGATGTTTTTCATGACGCTCTGATTAATATTGTTCGTTAGAGTGCGCCATGTGTACTGTCAAAACGGTGCCAAAAAACTAAAGCGCTGATTTACAACGCTTTAACAATTCTCATTCTATGTTTATATTCTCTTTTCTGGAATTATTCTCGTTTATGTATTTTTTCTAGAAAACGATAAAAGCCGGTTTAAACACAAACAAAGCCCCGATTTCTCGAGGCTTTGCAGGCTTTATATGGATAAGGTAACTCACTCTTCGCTTATTGAAGATTGGCGTTATTTCGATACCCTTGCTTGTCTTCGTACCAATCCTTCCACTGAGAACCTGCGGCATTGGTCCAGTTGTCAAAACGCAAGTATGCGTTCTCTATTCGCACCTTCTCTACGGGTACACGAAAACTGTTATTGACTTCGAGACCCCATGGCTCGTGATCGGCGGTCTTGTAGTATCGGCCATTTGCCGGATCACTGTCGTCTGCGCTTTGGCCGAACCATGTATTGTCCATCAAGTCTGTTGGAGCTCGTCCGCTTAAGTGAATCTCTCTTCCACGAGTCGCATTAGAGAAGATAAAAGGATTCAGTCCTGATTGGTTCCAAGAGCTCATACTGTACGTGCCACTCAAGGTGATCACCATATGGAGGGTGTCCTCCAAATTGTCGAAGGCATCATCAAAGGGGATAATGACTGCATTGGTCTGGCCCGCTTCTAATCCGGATCCGTTCAGGGTAACCAAGTTATCCGTGATGTTGTAGCCGGTAACGTTGGACACATTGCCCATCGGAATAGGCAATTCAACACCGAAACCATTGTGGAAACTTGCTCCGATGTGCTTGACATAGAAGTCCATTTCAATATCCACAATCTGATTAGAGGCGTCCAAGACGTATTTGTACTGCGCATCCACAACCAAGTCATTGAAGTCATAGTCCCCTTTTGAAGGCCATAGATCTTCGAAGGCATAGCTGCACATGTCATTGGCGTTGGGGAAGTAACTCGTAAAGGCACGAGTAGGATCGTTTGGATACTCATCCGCATTGTTATCTACCCCATCGTTATCGGAATCGTTGTTTGTGTTCCCTGTAATAGTCGGCATGTTGATAGTAGGGATGGCCGTAATCGGATTCGAGGAGGCATAGAAAATGAGATCGTTGAAGTCATTATCGCAGCTACCCCAGTTTCTTGGGATATCTTCAAATCCGATGAGTACCAAGTCTCTTTGGGTGTGGTACAACTGCACGAGGTGCTGGCGGATGCTTGCATTCTGCTCCGGGTTAAAGTCCGGATTGGAATAAAATTTTGTGGCGTTGAAATTGACGGTCTGCGTATTTCCTCTCCATGCATTCTGGAACAAGACCCAGCCGATTGCCTTATCCGAGCCAAAGGAACCGAGATATACCTTGTCTCCGGAATACAAACCTCCCCCGGAGCCCGCAAAGCTGGTATTGGGAAAAATAATATGAATACTATCTATGCCGGAAGCCGAAGTTGGCGGGTTATTTTGATCATATACATAGTAACCAAGCACATTTCGGTACCCCGCGCCTTCCGCAACAAAAGTGACCCATACATCTGAAGAGTCCTGAAGTTGGATATCCGTTGAATTACCACTTGCCAAGTATTGCGCGTTATATGTTGTAACAGGATAGTATTCCGGGAGCGCAGCGTTCACGTCGTTCAAAAGAGACGCGTCCACGTTATCGGCAACGGTTAAGTAATCAGGCACCCCTTGCTGATTGTAGGTTCCCATATACCCGATCACCGTATTAGAATTCTTGGTTCTTGGAATCGGGATGAACTGAGGGTCACCCATGTAGGGTGTATCGGGCCCCGTTTCTGGCAAAAGCTCCACGGAAGCACGTCCATTGACGATCGGGATTTCTACATCTCCCGGCAATCCTATATACCAGGTCTTCAAGAAGACAGACTCCGAAGCGGTTGGAAGAATGAGCTCATTGCTGTATTGGGCGTTATCGTCTAAAACTCCACGCGTCAACAGTCGCCCTCCACTATCAGGATTCGCGGTGTACAATCCAAAGCTAGATCCCGCTAAATGATCAGGCGCACCGATCTCTACGATGGTTGATGTTGAGGTGTTGTAGTCAAAGGCTGCAAGTCCGCCTTCGTTGTCATCGTCGTTGTTGTTCTTTTTACATCCTACCGATACAATCAGTACCGCGAAGAAAAATAATTTGAGTGCTTTCATGGTTTGGGGTGTAAAATTTACACTTAGGTGGTTCAAAACAGTGCCAAAACGTTAAACTACTGAATTTAAAGCACTTAGGCAATTATCTATGCAAGAATAATTCTCGCTGCGGTATTTTTTCTCGCTACGAGAATATCAGCTGTGCTTCCGCAACCACTTCATAACCAGCTTCATGGTCTCTTCATTCACCGTCTCATCGAGCTGCCCGTATTCGCTGATGGCGCAGGTGGTACAGGTTTGGAAAAGATGGTTTTGACCTGGCATGACCATGATCTGGAAATCTTTAATCGGGGCCTTTTTTAAAGCTGCCTCCAAGGCCGGTTTATTCAGCTCTGGAGAGACTTGAACATCTTTCTCTCCAAAAAGGGCCAAAACGGGTACCTCCACAGCCTCTAGAGAAGGACGCGGATCGTAAAGAATGAACTCACGCATCCAGGCACTTTTTATTTCACGCATAATGGCGTCTTGAGCCTGAGCTATATCTTCTTCTGATTCTCCCTCTGCGTAGCCAGCTATGACCGCTTTCATGGCTTCCTGCAGCGCTTCTTCTTCCATTCCGTCATCCAAGAGATCGTACAGCTCTCCCATCATCTTCTCGTTTTCTTCGATGTCTTCTGTGGACATTCCGGCCTGACGATATATGCGCGCACTTTGATCCAAAAGAATATCGCGACCTGGCATGGCTGGTCCAGCCAACAAGACCATGAAGGCCACGTCTTTTCGCTCTTGGGCTACCATCGGTGCAATGATACCTCCTTCGCTGTGGCCCATCAGTCCGATGGCGTCCTTGTCCACAACATCTCCCCGGGACTTGAGATAATCCATAGCCGCTTCAACATCATTCGCAAAATGGCGTGAGGTTGCCGTGGCGAACTTACCACCAGACTTGCCTACTCCGCGCTCGTCGTAACGGAAGACCGCAAAGCCCTTGCTGGTGAGGAAATCGCTCCAGACCCAGAAAGGGCGGTGGTTGAAAATCTCGCTGTTGCGGTCCTGTGGACCAGAACCCGATATCAGGATTACCGTTGGGAAGGGACCGGATCCATAGGGGTAGGTCAAAGTTCCCGCTAGGTCAATCTTGTTCTTCTTGTTTCGGAACTGAACGTTTTCCGACTCATAGTCATAGGGTAAGGTTGGATCCTGAGGACGTTTGTCCTTACCAATGGGCGCATTGGACTTCTCAAAATCTAAGGCGAGTTCAAAAGCTCCTTGTTTGAACGTACCACGCATTTCACCATCGGCCACACCCGCTTGATAGTTGACGCCTGCAGCATCGACTTTAAAGACGAACGTTCCCTCGGAGTAAAAAGCAGTGTCGGTTTGCAGGCCATAGGCTCCTTGATCGGGCGAATCCATGGTGACGGAAATACCGCCGCCTTCTGCCTCCACCACGTGGAGCACCATTCGGATAGAACCATTGGGGGTTTGTAGACTTCCGAGCCAATCGCCGACAACGGGAGACTGGGCCATCGCGCCGTAGGCGCAGAGGCTTAAGAGTAAAGTGAAAAGTTTCCGCATCATACCTCTAAGGTATCATTCAGCGGGTCTTCTTCAAAGTAAAATAGTCGGATTTCTGGATGGGGCGATTGGGCTCCTCTTCGCGCAGTGGTTCGCACTCTCGGAGGGTGTCGCGCATCTCGGCGGGCAGTTCTTGGTAGAGCTTGGTGCCCTCGGTTTTCCAGGCGAGCATATCGTCGCTGACGTCCTTGACGATGCGGGCGGGGTTCCCGACGACCACCTTGCGGTCTTCGATGACCATTTCGCCGGGGACAAAGCACAGCGCTCCGATAATGCAGCCTTCGCCCACTTGGACATCATCCATGACCACGGCATTCATGCCGACGAGGGTATTGGCGCCGATGTTGGCCCCGTGGATGATGGCGCCGTGTCCGATGTGCGCACCGGCACTGAGAATCATCGTCTTGCCCGGGAACATGTGCAGGACACAGTTTTCTTGAACGTTGCAGCCGTCTTCAATGACGATCTTTCCCCAATCGCCACGGATGGCGGCGCCGGGTCCGACATATACATCTCGGCCAATGATCACATTCCCCGTGACGTTGGCTTGAGGGTGCACATAGGCCGTTTCGTGAACGACTGGCTTGAAACCGTTGAATTCGTAGATCATACCCGTTCAATGATAGTGGCGTATCCTTGACCCACTCCAATGCACATAGTGCAGAGGGCATATTGTTTTCCTGTTTTCTGAAGCTCGAGGGCCGCAGTTTGGAGGAGGCGCGTTCCGCTCATGCCGAGGGGATGACCCAAGGCGATGGCTCCACCATTCGGGTTGATGCGCGGATCGTCGTCGGCCAAGCCCATTTGGCGCGTGCAGGAAAGGGCCTGCGCCGCGAAGGCTTCGTTGAGCTCGATGATGTCCATGTCGTCGAGGGTCAGATCGGCCCGTTTGAGGGCCTTCTCCGAAGCGAATACCGGTCCAATGCCCATAATGCGCGGCTCCACACCGGCAACGGCGGCCGAGACAATGCGGGCGATGGGCTTTAGGCCATTCGCCTTGACGCCGTTTTCATTCGCCATGAGAAGCGCGGCGGCTCCGTCGTTCAAACCACTGGCATTTCCGGCAGTGACGCTTCCTCCTTCGCGCTTGAAGGCGGGGCGGAGCTTGGCCAAAACTTCTAGGGTGGTTGTCGGCTTGATGAATTCGTCGTCTTTGAAGACGATATCGTCCTTTTTGCGCTGCGGAATTATCACGGGCGCAATCTCCTCGGCCAAGCGTCCGCTTTCGCGAGCGCCGGTGGCCTTCATTTGGCTCCAGTGGGCAAAGGCATCCTGGTCTTCGCGGGAAATGCCGTACATCTCAACGAGGTTTTCCGCGGTATTCCCCATACCATCGGTCCCGTAGAGCTCTTCCATTTTGGGGTTGATAAAGCGCCAGCCAAAGCTGCTGTCGTGCATCTGAGCATCGCGTCCAAAGGGCTTGGACACTTTCGAAATAACCCAAGGTCCGCGCGTCATGTGCTCCATTCCTGCAGCGACGTAGACATCGCCGTCTTGGTTTTGCAAGGCGCGGTAACTGTTGACCGCTGCCGCCATTCCTGAAGCGCAGAGGCGATTTACCGTTTCACCGCCGACAGTGTATGGAAATCCAGCTAAGAGCAAGGACATGCGCGCTACGTTCCGGTTGTCCTCACCAGCTTGGTTGGCGCAGCCCATGATCACGTCCTCAATAACGCTGGGGTCCAAATCCGGATTGCGGTCCAGAAGGGCGCGAAGCACATGAGCTCCGAGATCATCGGCCCGATAAGGCGCTAAAGTTCCACCGAAGTTTCCGATCGGCGATCGCACGCCGTCAATGATGAATACGTCTTGCATAGTATCGTGTTAAACGTCCCACTCCTGGCCAGTGCGGTACACCGTGCCCTTGAAAAGTGCGACCGTTTCGTCTTTTTGATTCGTGATGGATATGTCGTAGATGCCGATTTTGTTCCCCAAGCTGCGCTCCGTGGCGACCGCCCTTAAGACGTCTCCACTTTTGACCGGCTTGACGTGCGAAATGGAGGTTTCCACCGAGACCGACTGCCGACCGTGTCCGTTGCTCGCAAAGGCCAAGGCGCTGTCCGCTAAGGAGTAGGTAATACCCCCGTGCGCAATATCAAATCCATTGGTCATTTCGTCGCGCACCGTCATCTCCAACACGCTCTTACCCGCCCCGTCTTCCACGCGGCGAATACCCAGCCATTGGCTAAAAGCATCATTATTGTACATCGCGTCTACGACGCGGGAGTGCAGGGGTTCTTCGGCCATAGGGCAAAGATAACCTTTCACATTTACCCATCGATTCTGAGCCTACGGCTCGATGCGATAGTCCCTCGGGAATTAGGTATCTTCGAAACAAAGAGTTCCACTATGTGCGGCCGCTACGTAACCGTTTCGAAATTGACTGTCATTGAAAAGCGCTTCAATGTGGTGGCCCCGCAGCCCACGGGCTATCAGATTCGGGCGAATATTGGCCCTGGAAGCAAGACTCCGGTCATTACGAATGAAACGCCGGGTGAATTGCAGTTCTTCACTTTTGGTTTTACCCCGTTCTGGGCCAAGAAGCCTATGTACGTTTTCAACGCGCGGGCCGAGGGCGATCACAACAAGGAAGACGATCCACACTTTCACGGAACCAAGGGCATCATCAGCAAACCAATGTTTCGGCAATCGATCCGCAGCAAGCGCTGTTTGGTCCCCGCCGACGCCTACTTGGAAGGCCCCAAAAAGGAACGCCTGAGCAAACCGCATGTAGTCTATCGGAGCGATGGACAACGGCCCTTCGCCTTCGCCGGAATTTGGGACCAATGGGTCAATAAAGATACGGGCGAAGAAGTGTCGAGCTTCGCCATCATCACCACGGCAGCCTATGGAGTATTAAACAAGATTGGTCACCACCGCGCTCCCCTGATTCTCAGACCAGAAGACGAATCGGCTTGGCTGAGCAATGACCTCCCCCTGGGCGATGTGACTTCGCTACTGATCCCGGGCGATCCGAAAAGCTTGAACGCCTATCCCATTGACCCGGCGATCAAGAACCCTCGGGCCGAGGGATTGGACTTGCTCCGCCCAACAGGAGAGCGGCTCATTCCCGAGTACGAATACCGCTTCGAGACGGATCTCAAGCTCGAGGGCATGGGCCACACGCAGGCGAGGCAACGTCGATTGGACTTCGAATGAAGGTGAAAATCGAGAACGGTGAGCGCGTGCTCGAGGTGCATTCTGCCGGCGAATGGCGAAACTGGCTGGAACAACATCACGACGATGCCGGCGTATGGCTCGTCCTCTTCAAAAAGTCGAAAGGCCCCCAGCCCTTGAGCTACAACGACGCCCTAAACGAAGCGCTCTGTTTCGGATGGATTGATAGCCGCAAGCGCTCCCGCGATGAGCGCACCTACGTGATGTTCTTCGGGCCGCGTCGGCCTAATAGCCATTGGACCAAGGGCAATACGGAGCGGGTTTTGCGCCTACGGCGCGATGGTTTGCTTCGGCCCCCGGGAGAAGCCGCAGCGGCTCACCTCAAAAATCCAGGATAGGTCGTATCTTTCTAAAAAAGTTTGGGTCATGCATACGATTTTGGGCGCTGGTGGCGCCGTAGGTCAGGAATTGGCCAAGTCGCTCATCGACTACAGCGAGAACATTCGATTGGTTCAGCGAAACCCAGTCAAAATCAACGATACGGACGAGGTCTTCGCGGCCAATCTCACCCATCCAGATGAGGTGAATGCCGCGGTGCGCGGATCGGAAGTGGTCTATGTCACCATTGGATTTCCCTATAAGACTGCTGTTTGGAAGCAGCTTTGGGTTCCGTTTATCGAGCACGTAATAGCATCGTGCCGTAGGCACAAAGCCAAGCTCGTTTTCTTCGACAATGTCTATATGTACGATCGTGATCACTTGGATGGTATGACGGAGGAAACGCCCATTCGTCCAACCAGCGAAAAAGGGAAGATTCGCGAACATGTGGCGCGGTTGGTTCAAGAGGCGCATGAGAAAGGTGAGGTGGATACACTCATCGCCCGCGCGGCGGATTTTATGTGCACCACACCCAATAGCGTTCCCTATTCCACCATTGTCGAGAATTTGAAGAAGGGAAAGCCCGCGCAGTGGTTGGCCGCCAAGAACAAGGTGCACAACTTCACCTTTACCCCAGATGCGGGAGCGGCTGTGGCCTTACTCGGCAACACGGATGATGCCTTCGGAGAGGTCTGGCACATGCCTTCGAACCCAGAGCGGTTGACCGCCGAGGACTGGACGGCTAAGATCGCGGAGGCCTTTGGGGCCAAGAACAAGCTTCAGGTCCTGCCCACATTCATGATGACTCCCTTGGGGTGGTTTATGCCAGTGATGAAGGAAATAAAGGAGATGATTTATCAATACGATCGGGACTACCATTTTGATTCCAGCAAATTCGAAAAGCGCTTTGGCATGGCGCCAACTCCCATCGAGGATCAAATCGCCTACATGGTGGAGCACGCATGAATCAATTTCAGCCAGGCATTAAATTCAAAACTGTCGAAGACTTTCTCGACTACCTTCCCGAAGAGGAACTGATGGTGGTAGAGGCCTTGCGCGAGCTCATTTTTGATTGCTTGCCCGGAGTCGAAGAACGACTGAATTACAACGCTCCTTTCTACTTTGGTCACAAACGTATGTTCTTCATCTGGCCTGCGAGTTTGCCTTGGGGGAAGGTTGACCAGGGAGTTCGCCTTGGGTTCAGCCATGCGGACCTTCCGGATCAGACCTTTGCTGCCGGAGTTCTTCCCGATTTAGCGTTGGCCCGTGGACTGCTTTTTGAAGCGGCCCACTTGGACGGCTTTCAAGGCTGATTTCCCTATCTTCGGGGTATGCGAAAACTCCTACTCTTCCTTTGTCTTTCCGCCCCGTTTTTGGGCTTCACTCAAGACCCCACCGGATGGTGGAATGAATCCGTTTTTTACGAAATCTTTGTCCGCAGTTTCTACGACAGCGATGGAGATGGCGTTGGCGATTTCAACGGAATCACGGCCAAACTAGACTACCTGAACGACAACAATCCAGCCACCACATCTGACCTCGGGATCAACGCCATTTGGCTGATGCCCATTCACCCTTCACCAAGCTACCACGGGTACGACGTAACGGACTATTATGGCATCAATCCGGACTATGGAACCATGGCGGATTTCCAGAACTTTTTGACCGAAGCGCACAACCGAGGCATTAAGGTTATTATTGACCTGGTCCTGAACCACTCATCGGCCCAACACCCCTGGTTTCAGGCAGCGCGCAACGGTGATCCTTTTTACCGGGACTTCTACCGGTGGAGTGCCACGAATCCGGGCTACTCTGGCCCTTGGGGCCAAAACGTGTGGCATCAAAACTCAAACGATGGAACGCATTACTACGGCATCTTTTGGGACCAAATGCCGGATCTGAACTTTACCAATACTGCGGTCAAAGACTCCATCGTAGACATTATGGACTTTTGGCTCAATACCGTGGGTGTAGATGGATTCCGCTGCGATGCGGTCAAGTACCTCTATGAAAATGGGAATCAGCTAGAAGATCAGCCTCAGACTTTTGCCTACTGGCAAGAATTTAGGGCGATCATGGACAGTCTGAAGCCCGGTTCCATGGCCGTTGGTGAGGCTTGGACCAATACCGCCAATGTGGTGCCTTATGCGACCAATGATCGCTTCAACTATTGCTTTGAATTTGACTTGGCCAATGCGCTACAGTTTGGTGCCAACGTCGGCGATCCGCTGGCCATAAGCGGTCAGATGAATACCGTTCAAGGCAGTTACGATTCGCTGCAGTATGGGGTGTTCTTGAGCAACCACGATCAGAATCGCGTTTTCACCAATTTCCAAAGCGATGTGGCCAAAATGAAGGCCGCCGCAGGAATATACTTGACTCTTCCCGGCATCCCCTATGTCTATTATGGTGAAGAAGTCGGTATGGTGGGTCAAGGCGATCACCTCAACATTCGCCGGCCCATGCAGTGGAATCCCACTCCACCATATGCGGGCTTTACGACCGGGACGGCCTGGCAAGGTGTGCCGCTCAGCTACGTGAACTATAATGTGGAAACTTTGGGCGCAGACCCTCAGTCCCTTTTGAATCTTTACCGCAAACTCATCAACATTCGCAGTCGAGAACACGCCCTGCAATACGGTGAGTTTAAGCCGCTCTTCACAAGCATTCCCGGCTCCATATTGGCCTACGAACGATCAGGACTGACCTTGAATCCCATTATGGACAACCCCTTCATCGTGGTTTCCAACTTGGGCGATACGACGATCTCCTCGGTGAATATTGCGGTCCAATCCATGATAGCTGATGCGGGAACCGTTCTGCTTTATGACGTCGTGGAACCAGCGAACAGCTTCGTCTGGAGTTTTGCAGGAGGAAACGTGCTTGAAGTGACGAATCTTCCGGCCAAGATCACTCGGGTCTATCGGGTTTCCTATCCTTCCAGTTTGGAAGAGGAAGACCTCAAGCGCTGGACGCCTTATCCCAATCCGGCCGATCATCAGATTCAAGTTCAGGGAGGAGAAGCCGAAGAGTATGCGGTCTATGATGCTTTGGGCCGAACGGCCCTGGAAGGGGAGCTTTCCATGGGCGCGTTGGAGACTCATGAGCTGCCCGCCGGGTGGTACACTTTACACTTGTCCAACGAAGGACACAGCGAGGTGCACAAAATCTTGATTCAACACTAGTGAAGAAGATTCTGCTGATCAGCGGCCTTATGATCGGGGCCATTCTGATGCTCATTCAGTTGAGTGAGTTGACTTATTATCGGGTGTCCAGTGGATTTGAATTGTGGTTGTCGGCCGCATTGTTGGCTGCGGGTGGTGTTGGCTTGTGGCTGGGGCAAAGGAACGCATCGGCCCGAGAGGGCCAAAATTCGCTGCGCAAAGCGTCGGAAAAGGTAGATCAAGGTAAGATTGAGGAGCTAGGCATCACCACGCGGGAGCTGGAAGTGCTTCAACTTATTCAGGAGGGTTTATCGAATAAAGAAATTGCCGAACGACTATTTGTGTCGGAAACGACCGTGAAATCGCACGTGTCGAATCTGCTGGTGAAGCTCGATGCCAAGCGCCGCACTCAGGCCGTAGCCAACGCCCTGGAGTGGGCCGTGCTGGTCAAAAAATAACTCCTACTTTAGTAGGACTTCGGTGAAATCCAACTTTCGGAGGAGGTGTTGTTGGTGGGTGCATCGCAGTTTTGAAGCCTTGAACCCATAAAAACTTGTGTTATGAAAAAAGTAACTACTCGATTCGGCGTGTACAGCGGATTAGCCGCTACAATCTTCTTCCTCGGACCCATGGTGGTGAGTCCAGACAGCTTCTTGCAGCCTGAGAATATGGCCTCCGGAGAGGTTGTTGGTTACACAACTATGTTCTTGTGTATGTCCTTGGTTTTCTTTGGCGTTCGCGCTCATCGTAAAGAAGCTTCGGGAGGCTATTCCTTCGGAGATGGATTTAAAGCAGGCCTTTTGATTACCGTCGTTTCGACCGTGGTCTTCTACCTCGGAAATGTACTCGTATATGAAGTAATCAAGCCAGGCTTTTTGGAAGAATTCTTTGTGTTCTACCGAGAGTACATGGTTGAAAATGGATCTTCTGAAGCGGAAATTGCACAAATGGACAGCAGTGCCGTTATGATGACCAATGGATGGATCTACGCCGTCGTTATGGCCTCCACCACCTTCCTGATGGGACTCGTCATCTCCCTCATTTCTGGAATCACGTTAAGACGTTCTGCAACTGTATAAAACCCTTTCATGAACCCATTTGAAACAACGGTACAATTTCGCTGGAGTGACCTAGACCCCAACTTTCACGTACGCCACAGTGTGTACTACGATATCTGCGCTCAATTGCGCACAGTGGGCTTGGGCGCTGCCGGTTTTACCTTGGAATTCTTTGCCCAGAACAAAATCGGGCCGGTGCTCTTCCGAGAAGAGTGCACCTTCCGGCGCGAAATCCGCTTTGGAGATACCATCACCGTGGATCTTCAGGCACTGAAGCTCGCCAAAAATGGCGGGCGCTTCAGTTTTGTGCATCATTTCAAGCGCGGTGAAGACTTAGTCGCTACTCTGGTGGTCGACGGAGCCTTCATCGACACCGAAAAGCGAAAATTGACGACACCTCCTGAACATGCGCTTCCGATGATGGATCGCATTCCTAAGGCGGAAGGTTTCGAGTGGACCTAAAAACAACTCGACATGCCCTATTATTTTGACCTGCGGCGCGATTTCCGGAACGCCGTAGATCGGACCGAAGTGGCGCAAAATCTGCTGCGCCTGAAAACGCAATTGGAGTCGGAGATTCCAGACAAGGATCTGGAACAGCACTTGCTCCTTGCCACCTGGAACATCCGAGACTTCAACAAAAAGAGCCGGAAGGGCTTCGGAAAACGCACCAAAGATTCGCTCTACTACATCGCGGAGATCATTGCCCATTTCGATCTCGTGGCGGTGCAAGAAGTCAATCAGCTCGACGAGCTCAAAAAGGTCATGCGTATCCTCGGACCCGAGTGGGACTATATTGCCACGGACGTATCGGACATACGCGCCGGAGGTAATGGAGAGCGAATGACCTTTGTCTTTGACAAGCGCAAAGTCCGATTCAAGAATATTGCCGGGGAGATTGTACTCCCTCCGTCCAAGTTGATTTCCAAGACGGAGTTTAAAGTCGATGGAAAGAAAGTGGTGGGCGGAAAACAGTTCCGGCGGACGCCCTTCATTGTGAGCTTCCAGAGCGGCTGGTTCAAATTTGACATCTGCACGGTGCACATCTACTACGGCAGCAGCAGCGGGGCCAAGCTTCAAGAGCGCGTACAAGAGATCTCGGGGATCGCGCAGTATTTGAAAGAGAAGGCCTCGAAGGACCTCAAGCGCGACAACCGGTCCTTGATTCTACTCGGGGACTTCAACATCGTGAGTCCGGAACATCAGACCATGCATTCCCTATTGGATCACGGATTTGAGATTCCAGCTCAGCTACAGCGCCCCAGCAATATTGGTCAGGATCATTTCTACGATCAAATCGCCTTCATCACAGATCCTAGTACGCTGGAGTACATCGATCAAATCGATGAGGCAAACCCGAAGAACAACAACGCAGGGCTCTTCGATATTTTCGGATCGGTTTTTCGGTCTGAGGACGGTCCGCGCTACCTCTCCGAAATGAAGGCCAGTTCGAATGGAAAGAAGTGCGAAACCCAAACCGACCTACTCGACTATTACAAGACCTGGAGGACCTATCAAATGAGCGATCATCACTTGATGTGGGCCCGAATAAAAATTAACAATAGCCAGCGGTATTTGAGTAACTTGTAGTCGTGATAAGCAATTGGAAACCAACAGTGCGCCGCGGGGAACCGCACGATTTTCGTGCCATAGCCGAGGTGTTTCAATTGTCCATTGACGCTGGAGAAGACCACTACTCAGAAGAGCAACGTTCCGTCTGGAAGGAAAGCACGGACAACCGAGATCGCTGGCACCGCAAGATTCGCGATGATTACTTCTTGGTCGCAGAAGACGAAACAGGAAAACTCATCGGCTTTGGTTCTCTGTGCTGGGATGGGTATTTGGATGTTTTGTATGTACACCCTGAATACCAACGCCGGCGAGTGGCCAAATCCTTGTACAAAGGCTTGGAAAAAGAAGCGAAGAAGCGGAATTACGACCGGATCTTTTCAGATGCCAGCCATTGGGCCAAGCCTTTTTTTGAAGCCTTCGGTTTTATGGAGATTGCTGAAAATGAGGTAGAAAGAAAAGGCGTGAAATTGACTAATTTTAGAATGGAAAAACACCTCTGATTATGGACCTCTTCTCCCTCATATTTACCATTCTTGGCGTGCTCTTCATTGTGAGCTCGATCTTTGTGGTCAAACAACAAACCTCAGCTGTCGTTGAGCGCTTCGGTCGCTTTCAGAGCGTTCGTAGAGCCGGTCTTCAGTTTCGCATTCCCATCGTCGATCGCGTTTCCGGCAGGTTGAGCTTGAAAATTCAGCAGCTCGACGTCCTCGTGGAGACCAAGACCAAGGACGATGTCTTTGTTCGAATGAAGGTTTCCGTCCAATACCAGATACGTCCTACACAGGTCTACGATGCCTTCTATCAATTGAGTGATCCCGTGGATCAGATTACCTCCTACGTCTTTGACACCGTTCGGGCCGAGGTGCCAAAGATGAAACTCGACGACGTTTTCGAGCGCAAAGATGACGTGGCCATCGCCATCAAACGAGAGCTGGAGCAGGCCATGGAAACCTATGGGTTCAGCATCGTCAAAGCCCTAGTGACGGATATCGATCCAGATCAAGAGGTGAAAAACGCCATGAACCGAATCAACGCCGCAGAGCGCGAGAAGGTAGCAGCGGAATTTGAAGCGGAAGCGGACCGAATCAAGATTGTGGCGAAGGCCAAAGCGGAAGCTGAAAGCAAACGCCTTCAGGGTCAAGGGATCGCTGATCAGCGACGAGAAATCGCGAAAGGACTGGAAGACTCCGTTGTGGTCCTGAATCAAGCGGGCATCAATTCTCAAGAAGCATCCGCCTTAATTGTCATCACCCAACACTATGACACGCTTCAAAGCGTTGGTGAAAATGCAAACAGCAACCTGGTGATGATGCCGAACTCGCCGAACGCAGCCAGCGATATGCTTCAAAGCATGGTGGCCAGCCTTGCGGCTACGAAGGACTTTCCAACACCTCCGACCAAGAAATAAAAACCTAGAATGAAAAAAGGATTACTTCTGCTTGCCCTCTTGGGCGGGCTATTTGTGAATGCTCAGACGATCATTAACCTGCAAGATCATCCCAACGCCGAACTGATCGACTCGTTGGACGCTGCTTTTCCGCCAGCTTTAGGTCCGGATTCGATTTCACCCGTTATGGGCGATCGCCTTGAAGAGTTCCAAGGAGAGTGGATTGACTTTCTAACGGATTTCAGCACGTACTTAAATGATCGCGACTATCGCTGGGGGAAACCGACGCGCGCCTTTGTCCGTTTGTACAGCAACCCAGAGGGAGAAGTTCAATTCATCCTATACAAGTTTTTCGCTGGTTCTATGGAAGAAAGCAACTACTATCGATTCCCGGAGTTGCTCGAAGGCTTCTTGAAGGAAAACAGCATTCCTCTAGCCGAACCCGCCATGCTGCCCTTCTCGCAATGCGGACCGGTCACCTTTGTCGACGCTCCCTAAAACATCAGCCACACCCCAATAAAATGGGAAATGGCACCCCCCAAGACAAAGACATGCCAGATGGCGTGATTGAAGGGTATTTTCTCTACTAAGTAGAACACCACTCCTATGGTGTAGCAGGCTCCTCCTATAATGATCCACAGGACTTGTTCATCGGGAATGGCCTGTCGAAAAGAGGCTGGAGCTAAGACGATCAACCAGCCCATGGCCACGTACACCGCCGTTGAAATCAGGCGAAAGCGACCGGTAAAAAAGATCTTAAATACCGTTCCGAAAGCGGTCAATCCCCACAATACTCCGAGCATCCAGGTCTGGACTTCCGGTTTGGCGTAGTGAATGAGTAGAGGCGTATAGGTCCCGGCGATCAGGAAGTAAATACTGATGTGATCCCAGATCTTCATCAGGCGTTTGCGCGCCGGCTCGTGGTGATAGTGATAGAGCGAAGAAAAACCAAAGACCATCAAAAAGCCGATCCCGTAAACCACCGCTCCAACGGGGTCCAAAGGCCGAGCATCGCCGCTCAAAATGTGCTGTACTAATAAGGGAAAAGCAACCAGGCCAAAAATAAAGCCTGCCAAATGCGTTAAGGTGTTGGCGCGTTCATGCGCTCCGGTATATTCTTGGCTCATGCCCTTCGTTTACTGGGCAAAAATAAGGGAATCACCGCAGCTCACGGCAACCAAATGACGTGCTCGCCCTCCGGGATCTAAGAGTGATTTGTGATCCACATAGGTGAGACGGACCTCTTTCCCGACCAAATAAGCGCGCAACGCCTCAGGGTCTAAACCTTGCTCCACGCCGCGGTTAATGTAGTAATTGACCCCATCCATGTCCTTCAGGAGAAAGAAAATATCAAAGCTCTCCGTTGCTCGGATACCCCGTACTTCCGCCGTCACGGTAATCGTGTTGTCTTCGGTTGGCTGAGGAACGGGCCGAAGTCCTCCTACAGCCATTCCAATAGCTCCGAGGGCCAAGCCCCCAACGATCCACATCGTTTTCATACGCTCGGTTTTCAGAATTCGTTATACCAACGTCATTCCCTACAGCTTACGTACATTCAAGACGTGAAAAGGCACATCTATATCGGGCTTCTCTTTTTAATGGCTTTGGCCCTACGGGCCGAAGGGCAATCCGTGCACACCCAAACCGAACTCATTGCTCCTGAAGATTCCAACCAAATCACCGCCGTCCTGCAGCTTTCCAATGGCGACATTCTTCAAGCGGGCATTCAAATTCGAAGATTGCCGGCAGGAGTTCCCGTTTCCATCGCGAATGCCGAGACTGGTGACCCCAGTATTGTGCACTATCGGCCCGGAGTCGGGGAAGTTCAACGAACGGAATGGGATCAAAGCATCGCCACCATTCACGACCTGGTCGAAGCCCCCAATCGAGGGCTTTTCGTCTTTGGGAGTTTCCAAGGACACTTCGCTCCCAGCGGTGAGGCCTTGGAGCTCGGTCAATCTCAAGAACGTAGTTTCACGTTAAGACTGGACTCCTCCGGACAGGTACTTTGGACCCAAACCTACGGAGACACCTTATTCGACTTTCGCACTGGCGCCGTTTCGGGAACCTTTGTGAACGACACCCTCTATGAAGTAGGCGTTTTCAACTCGCTCTACAGCTACGTACTCAAACGCGACCCCAATACCGGAGCGGTCTGGTCACAAATTGTTTTACCGGCGCGGACCTGCGCGGACATCGAAGTCAACGACCAAGGCCATATGGCCATTACGGGAAACACCGTCAATGGAGTCTTCCCTGGACTGAGCTTGACCCTGCCGTCCACGGCGAATTTCTACCACTACATCGTGGTGCTCGACGCCGAGTACAATGGGCTATGGGGAAAGCTCTCGCCCTATGTCAGTGTGGACGTCGAAGATCGCCTCCATCGCAGCGGCGATCACTTGGTCCATCAGTTTCTTGAATTTACCTTCAACCCGACCGCTTCAGAGGTTATGTACCTCCAGAAATACACCTGGGCCGGTGCCCTTCTTCGGACCGATAGTCTCCCCTATTCTTCGGCCTCCTTCCTGTTCAACGCCAACCACGTTCTGGTGCGCGGCAACGACTACTACACCTTCGTGTACGATCCCTACGCTACGGTAGAAGTCCATCACTTCAATGGTCAGGATTGGGACTACGAAGGCTTCTTTCAGGGGTCCTTCTTCCTGCCCTTATTCCTCCTTCCGGACGGCCCTGAAGACCTGTGGATCGCGGGAAGCGTGCACATGCAATACCTCTACGTCAACAACGACACCATCATTCTCAACCCCAACTACCCCGGAGGCCCCTTTCCGTCGCGACGCTATTGGATTCACTGGGATCGCACCTCGGGAATTGGAATGCCCGAACGCGAATCCCTGGAGCTTGAGGTCTGGCCCAATCCAACATCAGATCGCGTTCACGTCGAGGGGATGGAGGGTGCTTATACCTACCGCATCTTGAATTTAGCAGGTCAAACCCTGGTTTCCGGAAACGGCCAAGGCCCACTCGATCTTCGCCTGGACAATTTTGCTTCAGGCCGATACGTTCTTCTCGTCTCCACGGCAAAGGGAAGCGGCGCTTATCCCTTGATCAAGCTAGAACCTTGAAAAAGCACTAAATTTGCACCGCTGAACAAGAAGGGCCTAAAGCCGTTTGTTGTCCAGAGGAAACAGAACACATGCACCTAAGACTTCCATTCACCCTGGCCTTATCGGTCCTTACTTTGGCTTTGTGGGCCCAGCGCGCTCCAGCCGCCGGAATATCCGGACTGGTCGTTGACCCGGACGGTCAAGCCATTCCCTACGCCTCAGTTCTCCTTTTACAGCCTACAGATTCCGCCATTGTTGAGGGCACCGCCACGGACATTGACGGAGGATTTATTTTGAATCCGCCCGTAGGGCAATACCTGCTTCAAATCAGCTTTCTGAGCTTCGAAGACTTTACCCGCTCGGTCGACTACACGGGAAAATCCATCAAGCTGGGCCGTTTGGAAATGAGTCCATCGAGCCTTGCCCTGGGCGAAGTCGAGGTCGTCGAACGCCGCAGCGAAATGGAATTGAAGCTGGACAAGCGCGTGATGAACGTCGGCGAAGACCTCAAGTCCGCGGGATTGAACGCCAGTGAAATTCTCGAATACGTTCCCAGCGTCACCGTTGACGTGGAGGGAAATGTCAGTCTACGCGGTTCTGAAAATGTCCGGATCTTGATCAACGGACGGCCTTCTGGACTACTGGGCACCAATATTGCGGATGCCTTGCGTCAATTGCCAGGAGACCTCATCGAGAGCGTTGAAGTCATCACCAATCCCAGTGCTCGGTACGATGCCGAGGGCGAAGCGGGTATCATCAATATCGTTCTGAAAAAAGAGCGCCGAGGAGGACTCAACGGGTCTGTTCAAGCCGTGGCGGGTTATCCGGATGACTACAGAGTCACCCTAAACGCCAACTACCGAACAGAGAAGATGAACATCTTCGGGAGCTCTTCGGTCCGATACGTCAATAGTCCAGGAGGCGGCTCCGGAACCCAGATCATCAACAACGAGGACACCTCCTACACCTTCCGGAACACGCGCGATCAATTACGCGGAGGCTGGAGCCAAACCTACCGCCTGGGTGCGGATTTCTTTTTGAACGATCAGAACACCCTTACCGTCAGCGGTCTATACGATACCGAGGACGGAAAGAACCTCGTCGACATCCGCTACTTCGATGAAACCAATGAAGGCATTTCACTAGGTGAGACCCTACGGGCCGATGAAGAGATCGAACTCGAGGACACCTATGAAGTCAACCTGAACTACCTCCGCACCTTTGACGAGAAGGACCGGAAGTGGACTGTGGATTTCCAGTACATCAAGGACAACGACCTCGAAAACAGCAACCTTCTTCAAACCAGCACCTATCCGGAGAGCGACAGTCTATATCAGCGATCCTCCAATACCGAAAACGAGGTCAATTTCCTCTTCCAGAGTGACTACATTGATCCATTGGGGAATGATCTAGTCCTGGAGCTCGGGACTCGAAACACCCTCCGCTACATCGACAATGACTTCTTGGTCGAAACCCGCGATGGGTCCGATGGCGATTGGGAGCCGATTGACGAATTCAACAATTACTTCCAATACCGCGAGGCCATTTACGCTGGGTACACCATCCTGAGTCAAGACCTTGGTCGCTGGTCCTGGCAAGGAGGCTTGCGTGCGGAATACACCGATCTCGAAACCGAATTGGTCGAAACCGGAGAAACCAACCCAAGAGATTACCTCAACTGGTTTCCGAGTGCTTTCCTCGGATATGAAGTGACCGAAAATCAGACGGCTCAATTGAGTTATTCACGCCGCTTGAGCCGTCCCGGATTCCGGCAACTACTGCCCTTCACCGGTTACAACGACAATCGAAACTTCTGGGCCGGAAACCCGGATTTGGACCCTGAATACACCAACTCTTTTGAAGGAAGCTACCTGGTGTACTTCGACAAGGGTAGCATCCTGACCTCCGCCTATTATCGTCATCGAACCGGTATTATTTCGCGCATCACCGTCATCGACTCCATTGGAAACACGGTACGCACACCCGTCAACCTTGCCGTCCAAGACGCCTATGGTTTTGAATTCACCGCCAACGCCGACATCAGTCAAAACTGGCGACTGAATGGAAACCTCAACGTATTCCATCAGGTCACTGTGGGCGACTACGAAGGACAAGATTTCGGTGCCACCAACACTTCTTGGACTACCCGAGTCAGTTCTCAGTGGAACTTCACCAAGGACCTCAAAGGACAGGTCAGTTGGTTCTATCGCGGCCCCCAGCAAAACGCCCAGGGCCGTGTCGAGGGAATCTCCTCCGTCGATGCCAGCGTCGGCATGGACCTCTTTGGTGGAAAAGGAAGCCTCACCCTCAACGTCCGCGACCTCTTCAACTCACGAAAACGCCGCTGGACCATAGACGAACCCGGCTACCTTAGCGAAAGTGAATTTCAGTGGCGCCAACGTCAATGGTTGCTTACCTTTAGCTATCGCCTCAAACAAGAGCGCAACCGCAGCGGACGCCAAGGCGGCGGACCCTCAGGTGGTGGAGGCGGTGGTTTTGGTGAATAAATGAGCGAAACTTTGGAGGCCCTACGGGCCGATTTAAAACATCCCAGCAAGGCGGGCATGCAGCCCTTGATTGATCGATTTGTCCGAGATCCGGCTTTTCGAGACACCGTCGTGGAGCTTTCCATCAGTCAAGATCACCCTTATTCCTGGCGCGCAGCCTGGGTCATGAAATGGGCCATCAGAGCCGATCGTTCCTGCTGGGACAAGCACGTAGACCAAATTATTCGTGCACTACCCGAGATTACTACTCACCAACAACTCGGTGCCTTTCTGCGGGAACTAGCCCCCTTGGAGTTGACTGAAGAACAGCGGGACCGACTCCTGAGCAAGGCTATTGATGAGCTGGAAACGCAAAGGGAGACGGAATACACCAAGGCCTACGCCGTGGAAGTTTTGGATCGGTCCGTTCGCGACTACCCCGAATTGGCCCGAGAATTTACCTTCATTGTGGAGCGCGCGCTCGAGACTTTGGAGAAGGCCTACGCCCGAAATAAGGCCATCAAGGCCTTAAAGCGTTGGTCCAAGTACGCTCAGTAAATCTCGATCGAGGCGACTTCAAGTCGATACGGACCGCTTTGCTTGTCAAAGAGAATGAAGCCCATGCGCTTGATGGCTTTCAAATCGTCCCGTGAGGGACTCTGATCCATTTGTCTTCCCACCTGCGAAATGCGCAAATCCTTCACAGGAATGTCAATAGTTTGCCATTTCTCCTTGGTTTTGATGTCATAAACGTACGTGGGGAGGTACCACTGCTTGGTCGGTTCCAACATCAGAGTATGCTTCCGGCCATCGCCTTTCAATTTGATGCGGATGCCCTTGGCCTCACTCAAATCATAGGTTCCCCATGGGCTTCTTATGGAGGCAAAGCCGCCATTGTTCTCGAGGGAAATCTGACCTTCGAGGACCATGGACTTCTCGGTAAAACTCGCGGTTCCCGTAGAACGACCGCCCATTACACCATCGAGGACTACGACCCAATTATTCACGTCCTTTTTTCCGAAATTGAACTGCATTTCGGTGGTCGGCGCTGCGGCGAGGAGCACCAAAGTGAGTAGCATACTTTTCATATCATCTGAATTTGCTTGCATAACACGCTCCACTCCAGCTTGTTTGCTCGTTAACATCCATTAACAGCATGGCCCAGACGAAAATCTACCGTTCCAAAGTCAATATCCCACTTGCCTTAGTGGTTTTTGTGCCTATCATAGCGGGCTTGATCTTGACCCTTTCGGAAAGAACCTGGGGTGCTGCGGCCATTATGGGCTTGACTCTCGTCTTCCTTTCTGCGATGTACCTCACCACGTTCTACGCCATCACCGCAGAACAGGATTTGGTCGTCCGAGGAGGGCCCTTTATATCGCGCCGAATTCCCATTGCCAACATCAACCGGTTGCAGAAAACCCGGACCATACTAGCCGGACCAGCGCTTTCGATGGATCGGCTTTACGTGCAATTTGACCAGGGTGATGCGGTGGTCATCTCACCGGTCCGGAAAAGTGAATTCATCGACGCACTGCTCAAAATCAATCCGAACATAGAAATTAACGCCTGATGGTCATACTCTACATTGCCACAACCCTCGATGGGTTCATCGCCGACTCCGAAGGGAGTGTAAACTGGATTCCACCAGCTCCGGAAGGAGAGGATTTCGGGTACGCCGATTTCTACGCCAGCTGCTCCCACACGGTACAAGGCGGAGCTACATATCGCCAAGTACTCACCTTTGGCGACTGGCCTTATCCAAGCACCCAGAATCTGGTTTATTCCCGAAGCGCCACCCCGGCCAACGACACCATTGAGGTCATCTCCACCGACCTCGAAGGCCACATTCGCGCCCTAAAGGCCAAGGCGGAAGGGCATATTTGGTGCATTGGTGGAGGCTCCATCAATGGCCAACTCTTGGCCGCAGGGCTCATCGACGAAGTCTGGCAATTCGTGCTTCCCGTCAACCTCGGCTCCGGCATCCCGCTTTTCGGAAATGTAGCGATTGACCCGAAGGCGGTTGAGGTCTTGGAACGAAGCCCACTCGCCGGAGGAGGCACCTTTATCAAATACAGACCCTAAGGCCTGATTTTGGTCATAGGCCGTCATTTCAAAACCTACGTACTTGGCTACACAATCCAGAACTATGTTTACTGCCGAAGAGCTGGCCCAGCTCAAAACCCGCAAAGGGTTCGAAGCACTGGCCAACGATAAGAATTTAGACCTGCGAAAGTTTCAGCGAAACCTCCGCTATGAAGAAGAGCTCTCCCGACTTCAAGCGCAATTGGTAGAGCTTCAGCGCTACATCGCCAAAAAGAATATGCGCGTTGCGATCCTCTTCGAGGGGCGCGATGCCGCTGGGAAAGGAGGAGCCATTAAGCGTTTCAAGGAGCACTTGAATCCGCGCTCCATGCGCGTCGTCGCGCTGACCAAACCCACTGAAGCTGAGATGGGCTCGTGGTACTTCCGACGCTACATTAAAGTACTACCTGAACCGGGCGAGATTGTCTTTTTTGACCGGAGTTGGTACAACCGTGCGGTTGTTGAACCCATCATGGGATTCTGTACCAAGGAACAGTACGAACTCTTCATGAGACAGGTTCCTGAATTTGAGCATATGCTTTATGAAGATGGTGTTCACGTCATTAAATTCTGGTTCTCTATTTCCAAGGAAGAGCAGAAAAAACGCTTTGACAGCCGTTTGAAGAATCCGCTCAAGGTGTGGAAATTCAGCCCGGTGGATCAGAAGGGGCAGGAGCTCTGGGATGAATACACCTACTATAAGGAGCAGATGTTTTCGCGTACCCATAGTGCCTTTAGCCCTTGGACCATTGTGAAGGCCAACAACAAGCGCAATGCACGATTGGAGAGCATCCGTCACGTACTCAGCCAATTCGAATATCCCGGAAAGGAGAAGGCCAATACGACCATATTCCCCGATCCGAACATCGTCCAACGCTATTATCGCCAACTCGAACAAATCGACATTTGATATGAAAGCTTCCGATCTCAGTCCAGAAGATGTCGCCATCTTGAATACCCGTGTTGGGATTACCAAGCTCATGGAGCACAAGAAGACCGATCTCGAACGCGTATTGCGCTACACGCGCTATGAATTGCGGTTAAGGCAACTCCAAGAAGAGTTGATCAAGCTGCAAAACTGGGTCATTGAAGAGGGGAAAAAAGTGGTCATCTTGTTTGAAGGGCGAGATGCTGCGGGAAAAGGAGGGGCCATCCGACGAATCACCGCACACATTAATCCTCGTCAATTTAGGATCGTCGCCCTGAGAAAACCAACAGACGAAGAAGCCGGTCAATGGTACTTTCAACGCTACGTAAATCAGCTGCCCAAAGAAGGTGAAATTGTCTTCTTCGACCGGAGCTGGTACAACCGCGCCATCGTTGAACCAGTCAACGGTTTTTGCACGCCTGGCCAGTACGAGATCTTCATGAGTCAAGTCAATGAATTCGAACGGATGATTCAAGAGTCGGGTATCCACCTCATCAAGTTCTACTTCTCGATTTCCAAGGAGAAACAAGCCGAGCGCTTTAAAGAGATTAGCCAAAGTCCATTGAAGAAGTGGAAAATGAGTCCAGTGGATGAGCGGGCCCAAGAACTATGGGATGAATACACCAAGTACAAGGAAGCCATGTTTGCCAAGACCAATATCCCAACGGCTCCTTGGATCATCGTTCAAGCGGATAAGAAAACTGATGCTCGATTAACCTCTACGGAACACATCCTCAAGACTATACCCTACCCAGACAAAGGGGAAGTTGTTTATAAGGACGTACCTTTGGTGTAATGCGCTATACCTTCTTTCACGTACTCAGCCGATTGAGCAAAGCCCTACTTCCGATGTTGTGGAAGACAACGGAGCTAGATCAACTGAGCAAAAGTCAGATGGCCATCATCGGCTTCAAGCGATGGGTCACCTTCAATTACCTTGACGAAAAAAAGAAACGCGAGGCATGATTTGTACACCCTACCGTTTTATTTTTTGAGATTTCATGGGAAAGCTTAGCTTTAAGCTACATGGAATCAATGGATAAGGACCAAATTGTCGAAGCCAACCTTCGCGAGTACGAAGCTTTCGTGGCACTCATCAATGAGTTGAGTCCTTCCGAATTTGAATCCGCACCGGAAGGTAAGTGGACCCCTGGACAGCAAATGGAGCACCTAGCCAAATCGGTAAAGCCTCTGGCCTTGGCCCTTCACCTTCCCGAGCCCGTTCTCAAATGGAAGTTTGGTGTAGCCAATCGCCCTAGCCGAACCTACGAGGGGCTTGTTGCTCGGTATTTGGAGAAGATCCAGCCCGGTTACGTTCCACAAAAACAATATCAACCCCGCAGCGTTCCCTTCTCGGACAAAGAAAAATGGACCCGTCGACTCCTGAGAAGTGTTCGCGTGATCAACCGACTCATTGCAAAAATGAGTGAAGAACAGCTCGATCGAATCATCGCTCCGCACCCGGCCATTGGAAAGCTCACGCTCCGGGAAATGATGTATTTCACCATCTACCATGCGGAACATCATCGCAAACTCATACTCCGGGATCGTGAAATACTGAACGCATGAATTGGAACGACGTCATTCGATATGCCAATCACGGCTCACCAGAAGCCCCTCGTCGCGTTGAAAAAACGGATGAAGAATGGCGGGCTCAATTGACCCCGGAACAGTTCCGAATCACGCGAAAAAAAGGTACCGAGCGTGCCTTTTCAGGTGAGTACTGTGAAATCCATGAAGCCGGAAAGTACAACTGCGTTTGCTGCGATGAACCCCTTTTCGATTCCACCGAAAAATTCTCTTCGAGTTCCGGTTGGCCCAGCTTTACGGAACCCGTAGAACAGCATGCTATTGCCTACGAAAAAGACGTCTCTTTTGGAATGGTCCGCGTCGAGGTCCTGTGCAACATCTGTGATGCCCACCTCGGCCACGTTTTTCCAGACGGTCCACCCCCCTCTGGGTTGCGCTTTTGCATCAATTCCGAAAGCTTGAAACTCGCTAAAACCTCCTAACAACAACTACACTCTATGAACCCAATATCCACCTAATTCTGCCGAAATTGAATCCCGATTTTGAAGCAATCGTTCGACAATCATCGGACTTACTTTGCACACACGAGCCCGATGGCACCTATGTTTTTCTTTCGGATGCGATTTTACCTGTCACTGGCTATACTGCCGAGGAGCTGATTGGTAAAAACCCCTACAATTTTATCCATCCTGAAGATGCCCTTCGCGTAGAGGAAGATTCTCACGCCCAAGTCCTCGACAGCGAAGTTCCCCCACCTATTGAAATCCGCTTTCGATGCAAGGATGATAGTTACGTCTGGCTAGAGGTGCACTCGCGCCCCGTACTTTCTAAAGATGGCGAGGTTACCGGTATTGTCACCACATCGCGAGTCATCAATGATTTGATCCAAGCGCGTACGGGCCTTGAAGTTGCCTTAGAAAAGTTAGAATCTGCGAGCGATATGGCTGCGGTTGGATATTGGGAGCTCGATTTGGTTGAACAACAAACCCATTGGTCTGACCAGACCTATCGAATTCATGAATTAGATCCTCTGGAGACTAAAGACTTGAGTCAAGCGCTTTCATATTATCCGGAAGAGGCCCGACAAACCCTAACTGACAAGCTTAAAGAAGCTACCGAAAACCAATCGTCCTTCGATGTCGAACTTCCTTTTGTCAGTGAAAAAGGCCAAAAGAAATGGGTCCGTGCATATGGTAAATACCAGCATTCCGTGGGACAAAACCCAAAGATGATCGGTGTATTTCAAGACATCACCAAAAAATATATCGAGCAGGAATACCTCGTTCAGATGTCCGAAACGCTGAAGCGTCAAAACAAGCAATTCGAGAATCTCCATCAAATCGTCGGTCATAATTTGAGGGGCACCATTGGCAATGTCCCCATGCTCATTGATATGATGCGTCAAACCGACTTGAATAAAGAGCAAGAGGAGGTCATTGAAATGATGGAACAAGTGCTCGAAGCGGCCAAGCGCAACTTGGACGACCTTGTCGATGTCATCAAGGTTCGAGCGGGCCTATCTGAAAACGTCGAGGAAGTCGTGTTCCAAGACGCCTTTCATAAGGTCCAAGAAATGTTGGTACAGAAAATCAATGAGGCCAAACCGACCATCGTCATGAATTTCGAAGACGCGGCCTCCATAGAATATCCGCGCGTTTACCTCGAAAACTACCTCTACAATTTCCTCTCTAATGCGCTGAAGTACCGTTCTCCTGATCGCCCACTTCACGTCAGCATCACCACGGGAATTGAAGGGGGCCGTACCTGGATGTCCTTTAAGGACAATGGGAGAGGGTTCAGCGAGCGCGAAGTCAAAGATGTCGTTTTCGCCCTTGATCGCCGCATGCACGAGGACGCAGCTGATGGCAAAGGCCTTGGAATGTTCATGGTCAAGAATCAAATCGAGAGCCTGGGAGGTGAAATTGAAGCCAAAGGCGTGCCTGGCGAAAGCGCTGAATTCATCATCCGATTCTAAGAATGCCTCTCGAGGATTTCGCTACCTTTAATCGCGAAACCTCGGACCATGCAGTACATCGCTTTTCTACGCGGCATAAACGTCGGTGGGCAGAAGAAAATCAAAATGCCCCTCCTGCGTCAGCAGTTGGCGGAAAGCGGTTTTCCCGAAGTTCAAACGTACATTCAGAGCGGAAATTTGGCCCTACGGGCCGATGCCGAACCTCGCGAACTTGAACGTGCCTTATCCGAGGCCATTCTACAACACAATGGATGGGAAGTTCCGGTGGTCGTTCGGACTGTTGAGCAGTTAAGGTCCATCCTCGCAGACATCCCTTTTAGAGGGAAAAAATACCTTTTAGAGCAACTGTACTTTACGCTGCTTCAGCAGTGCCCTACACCCGAAACAAGCGCTTTACTGACCGAATTAGATTACCCAAATGAAGAATTGGCCCTAGCCGGTCAAACCGTATATCTCTATTTGGGCAATGGAGCCGGAAAAGCCAAGCTCAGCAACAACTTAATCGAACGCAAACTTCAAGTGTCGGCGACCACTCGAAACTTGAATACGCTTCAGAAAATGATTGCGCTGTGCGAGGCTTCCGAATAATTGTCAAAAGACTTTTCCTGGCATTTGCGCTTCTGCTCACCACAATCGGTTCTGCACAGACGTACTTCCCACCCATCAACAATAATCAACCCTGGGATACGGTCAATGCTGGATATAATGCTCAGGCCGTTCAGGAGCTGAATACCTTTCTAGACACAACGGGCACCAAGGCTTTTATCATTCTAGAGAATGGAAAAATCGCCCATGAGGTGTATTTCGATTCGTTTACCCAAGACAGTTTGTGGTACTGGGCTTCAGCCGGAAAAACCATGACCGCCTTTCTCATAGGATTGGCGGAGGCCGACGGACATCTCGCCGTATTGCAAAATTCTAAGGCCTATTTAGGGTCTGGGTGGTCCTCGTGTGGGTCAACTTTTGAGGACTCCACGACAGTTCGAAAACACCTCACCATGACCACCGGGCTGGACTACAGTGGAAACACGGATTGTACGGACCCTTCTTGTCTCACGTGCTCATCAACTTCCGAGCCTTGGTACTACCACAATGCAGCCTATACCCTGCTCTACCATATGTTGGATTCTGTGACTCCCTTTGGAATCACGAACTACATATTGGGGAAATTGACCTTTACAACAGGCATTACCGGCTCCTATATTCCCTTAGGAGACAATCGAGTATTCATTTCCAATGCGCGATCCATGGCGCGTTTTGGTCTATTGGTCCTGGCACATGGAGACTGGGCGGGAAATACCATCATGAATTCTGGTCCTGGATCCTACTTTGATCAGATGGTCAACACCTCTCAATCGGCCAATGAAAGCTATGGCTACTTGTGGTGGTTGAACGGTAAATCATCTTATCGCCTTCCCCAAAGCACCTTGGTTTTTCCAGGACCATTGATTCCCAATGCACCGAGTGACCTGATCGCCGGTCTGGGTAAGAACGATCAAAAACTCTACGTAGTTCCCAGCCAGAATCGAGTCGTGGTACGCTTGGGCAACGATGGTGGGCAAGGTCTCTTTGCTGCCAGTGGCTACGACAATCAACTTTGGGCTCTGATCAACGCCTTGGATGGATCCACCAGTTTGGAGGAATGGAACTCAGATGAGCCGCCCTACCCCAATCCGAGTAGTGGAAGTCTGGTCATTCCATCGGCCCGTGAGGGCCAAAGCTATCAGCTTCTGAATATTTATGGCCAAGTGGTAGAGCAAGATCGCGTGATGGCTGAAGGTCGAGTGCAATTGAATGCTGGTCCTGGACTATATTTGTTGCAGATAGATCACGGTAGAACCTTCAAAATCATTCTCGAATAAGTGAAGCGCCTTCGGATTGCGTTGCTTTCGACCATGCTCGTGCTCGGCCTATTGGTCGCAGTGGTGGTCATTGCTGTGAACGCTCGTCGCAACGGTATTGTCAAGACTATAGTCCAGGAGGTCAATGGCGAAATTAAGGGGCGTGTTCAATTTGACGACGTCCACATTTCAGGACTGCAGAACTTCCCAGAAATTGAATTGCGAGTTGCGGACATCGTGCTGCACCAAACTTCGGAGCTGGGAGCTCGTGATACCGTAGCCTATGTGGAATACATGTACATCAATCTCCCGGTGTCCTCCTTGTGGCGAAAGAAGTTCACTATTGAAGATGTCTATTTCACAGGCGGGAAGATGGTTCTCGTTGATGAGTGGGGTGGGAAATTGAGTATTGAAAAAGCCCTGGCTCTCAACAAACCTTTTACAGAACGGACGAGCGAGGATCGAGGCAAAAATCCCCTGCTGCTTTCCATTGACTCTGTTCACGCTCGGGATTTTCAATTCATCTATCGGGCTGATCGATTCAAAGATGAATTGAAGCTGCGCATCGCATCCTTGGATGCTGAATTCAAGCAACACGGTGATTCGACCATTGCCTCAGCCCGTGTGGTGACCCATCTGGAAGAGCAGTTTGACCGCGAAGACGATGAGGAGGATCGCGAGCGCATCGAAGGTCGAATTCGAGTCAATGCGGACGTGGTGGTGACGAAGAACGACCTACTCATTACGGAAATTGATCTCAAAGCCTCCGAACTACTCTATCATTCGGACAGTATCGATCTGAAGATTGACAGCATTGGTCTTGCTGGGCCTGAACTCTCCTATGGACTTCGTACCGGGCCCTTCTTCGACCGTCTTTCGCTGGACGCCTTACTTACGATCAATGGACTGGATATGGCTCCTTATGTTTTGGAACAAACGGAATTCGTCCTAGAGGTAGATAAGGGGGAATATCGGTTTAATCCAGGGAGCCAGCCGATCTTCGGGAAACCAGGTGTTGGAGGGTTGCGAATCCGCCCGTTCTCTCCCATCCCAGAGTATGCGGTTGATCTGCGAATCCATCAGTTCGAAATGAAGGACTTGATGGATAATGCTTTTGACTCCATCCCCTTTTTCGGTAAAGCCAATATGGAAATCGACCTCAAGACAAAAGGGCTAAACAAGGATTTGATGTCCAACCTACAGGGACGTGTCGTTTTCGAAGGAGACTCGCTTATTCTGGCCAATGTGGACATCGACAAATTCGTCCGCAAGTTCAAGCGTAGTCAGAACTTCAACCTCGTCGATGTAGGTGCTGTACTCGTTGCTGGCCCCATTGGTTTAGCAGCATCCAAAGGCGGGGCCTATGCCAATCTGGCCTTGTTCTCGAAAGGCGATACCACCCATATTCGACGCCTGCTCAGTCATATAGAGGTGGACTCGGGAAGGTTTGAATTTACGGATGTAGCGATGTCTACCTTGGAAACTCGGATTTCAGGCGTGGGTTATGTGGATGCTGCGCAAGACACCCTTGAAGTCGAAGTGGATGTCATCAATCGAGCGGGTTGTAGTCTCGTCGGTCAAGAAGTTTATGGAACTCTGAACGCGACCGAACGGAGTAAGGTAAAAATCGTTCGGACCCTTCTCGGTCCCGTCGAAAACTTCCTCGAAGATGTGGGCATGATAGAGTGCAAACCGGTCTACACGGGCTCAGTCTTGCCTCCTCCAACCAAAATGGAGTTGCGGCGCAAGAACAGAAAGGAGCGAAAGAGGGAAAAAGAGTAGGCCACTAGGCATATCTCGGATCTTCAATGTAGGGCAGCTTCTCCAGATCGTCACAGTCGATCGCGTAGCACCCAAACTCTTCAATAACCTTTCCCCGGATACGGTAAATGCCGCGTCCGCGGAAGGGTTTTTTTTCCGCCTGCGGCGGGAAGTGTACCGAATCCACAAACAAGCCATCCTGGTCAATCCACGTCCCGAAGTGCATGCGTTTTCCGCTCTTGGTCTTGGTGTCTTTGATGGTCACCAAATAGCCATATACCTCAACGTGCTGACCCAAGGCTTCCTTCAAATGCACCGCACCCAGCTTGTTTTTTACAGGCTCTTCCAACAGCTCATAAGGAGCCACGAGCGGAAAGCCGATGATTTCCATCTCATCAAAAGCGTCTTCGCGATCTCGTCCGTTAAGCGGTGGCAAGTCGTACTTCTTTTGCCGAATCTCGAACAGCTCCTGCTTGCGCGGCTTGGACTTGCCTTTGCTCAGATGCATATGCGCTTCCCAGAGCAGTTCCTTCTTGGTCTTCCCTGTAAAACGAAAGGCCCCCACCCGAACCAGCAAGCGCAACTGCTCCAAGGAAATGGAAATACGCTTCAAAAAATCTTCCAAATCACGATAGGCACCTCCCATAGATCGTTCAGCCAGCAGCTGACGAATCACGCGCTGCTCTAAGGACTTCATGTGTTGAAAGCCCAAGAAAAGGCTGCGGTCATAAATGGTGGTGGCGTGCTGGCTTCGATTCACGCAAGGCGCACAAATCTCTGCGCCGCCCATCCGCGCCTCGTGGACATAAAACTCCGTCCGGTAAAAACCACCGAAATTGTTGATGACTCCCACCATGAATTCCAGCGGATAATGGGCCTTCAGAAATAGACTTTGATAACTCTCTACAGCATAACTGGCGGAATGTCCTTTGGCAAAGGCATAGCCGGCAAAACTCTCCGTCTGCCGCCAGACTTCCGACGTGAGCTCATCGCTGTATCCCTTTTCTCGGCAATTGCTGAAGAACTTGTCCCTCGCCCTAGAGAACTCTTCTCGGGACCGATACTTTCCAGACATTCCTCGCCGTAGCACGTCTGCTTCTCCCAGGGTCAGGCCAGCAAAATAATGCGCCACCTTGATCACATCCTCTTGGTAAACCATCACACCGTAGGTGTCGGGCATGATCTCCTGCATAATGGGGTGCGCCTCCTTTCGCTTTTCCGGATAGCGATGGCGCAAGATGTATTCCCGCATCATTCCACTTTGACTCACTCCGGGCCGAATAATGGAACTCGCCGCTACCAGGCCACTGTAGTCGTCCGTGCCCAGCTTGTGCAGCAGCTGGCGCATGGCCGGAGACTCTACATAGAAACAACCCATAGTACGTCCCACGCGAAGGAGCTCTTTGATGGCCGGGTCCTTTTTGAAGGCTGGGATATCGTGAATGTCGAGCGTTACCCCTCGGTTGCGCTCTACTTCATCTAAGGTATCGCGAATGTGGCCCAGACCGCGTTGACTGAGGATGTCAAACTTGTACAATCCCACGTCCTCCGCAATCACCATGTCAAAGTGCGTCGTCTCAAAGCCTTTGGGCGGCACGTAGGTGGTGGTGTAGTAGTGCATGGGGCGTTCAGAAATCAAAATGCCTCCAGCATGTACACTCAGGTGACTGGGAAATCCTTGAATGTATTGGCTGTATCGCAGCACCAGCTGCTCAATCTCATCGAGCCGTCCGCGGTACTTGACCTTCTGCTGCAGGCTGTCGATTTCGTGCTTGGGAAGGCCGAAAACCTTACCGAGCTCCCGCAAGACCGACTTGAACTGAAAGGTGATGTAGGTGGCGAGGAGGGTGGTCCTTTCCTTTCCGTACTTATTGAAAAGGTAGTGGGTGACATCGTCCCGGTCGGTCCAACTGAAGTCCAAGTCGAAGTCCGGTGGATTCTCGCGGTATAAATTGATGAAGCGCTCAAAGTACAGGTTGAGTTCAATGGGGTCCACGTCGGTGATCCCCAAGCAATAGGCCACCACGCTGTTGGCTCCACTACCCCGACCCACGTGAAAATAGCCCTTGCTTTTGGCGTAGTGGATCAGGTCCCAACTGATCAAAAAGTAGGACGTATAATCCTTCTGCTGAATAATGTCCAGTTCCATCTGAATGCGATCGAAGAGGTCATCATCTGGATTCTTGTAGCGATACTTAACCCCTTCATAGGTGAGTTTTCGGAGTTTGGCAAAATCCTCTTCCGCCGTTTTGGCCAATCGCTTGAGGTTGTTGTTGATTCCGAAGGAGAAAGAAATACTGCAGCGCTCCAACAGGCCTTCCGCCTTCTCCAGCAGATACTCATGCCCTTTGTATGCTGCTCGCAACTGTTGTTTGTCGAGGAAGCGATCATCGGGATGGCCCTCCTCTGCCTTGGGCAACTTGCTCAAGAGCGTGTTCTTGTCAATGGCGCGCAAAAGACGATGAGCATTGTAATCCCGCTTATTTCGGAAAGTAGCCGTGTGCAGGGCAACAAGCTTGTCTCGGCGCTTGGCGAAAGGTGAAAAAGGCAACTTGGTGAGCTCGCGGGCATGGACCCCGACATACTCGTTGGGCCTCAGCCTTCGAGGGGCCTTAGCCAGTGGATAGATAATGGATACGTGTTCAAAAGCGGGTGCCCGATCGGGGAGCTCGAGCTCCGTTTCATGTACAAGGTATGGAGAGAGAAAACGATTGAGTTCAAACCAGCCATCGTTGTCGTGTGCCAAGGCCACAAAGAGCTGGTCTGACCCTCGTCGAACATCAATACCCAAAACTGGGCGAACTCCGTAACGGTGGGCAATCCGAACAAAATTGAGTGCTGCCGAAGTATTGTTGATGTCTGTCAAAGCCAAGGTCCTGTAACCGTGGATCTGAGCCTGCTCCAAGAGCTCTTGCTCACTCATGGTGCCGTACTTAAGGCTGTAATAGCTGTGGTTATTGAGCAGCATGAATCAGGATTTACGATTGGCTAAAAGTTCAGGAGGACGCCCGTCAAAAGGATTGTGCATCCGGCCGATGGTCCGGGCACCCATGCTCACCGCACGCTTGACCGAGCCCTCTCCAAAGCGGTGACGCATCTTGTCCATGGCCTGATACAAACTGATGAGCTCCTCGGTATCCTCAAATAGGTTGATCTGGTGACCGCCTCCGACCAGATGACTCATGCGCACACCGACCAGACGAACGAGAAGACGTCGGTTGTAGAGCTTGTAAAAAAGCTCCTTCGCTTTTTCGATGAGCACATGGTCAGAAGCCGTGTAGGGAATCCGTGCTTGGAGGCTGTGGGTATTGAAATCCGAGTACCGGATTTTGACCGTAATGCAGGCCGTCAATTTGTTTCCGCGACGCAGTTGATAGGCCAGGCTTTCGGTCATGGCGACGAGTAAATCGTGGAGCTTGTTGACGTCAATGGTGTCTCGTTGGAAGGTCCGCTCGGTGGAAATGGACTTGCGCTCGTGGTAGCTGATGACCGGGCTGTTGTCGACGCCATTGGCCTTGAGCCACATCATACGTCCGTGCTTGCCGAAGACCCGTTCGACCAACTCGAGGGGCATATCCTGAAGGGTGCGGATAAACTCTACGCCCAGATCGCGCAATTGACGGTAGGTCGCAGCGCCGATCATGGGAATCTTCCGGACCGATAGTGGAGCCAAAAACGGTTTCTCCGCTCCGCTCGCAATGTGCATATGTCCATAGGGTTTACCTTCTCCTGTGGCCACCTTCGCTACCGTCTTGTTGGTGCTTAGCCCGAAGGATATGGGGAGCCCTGTCTCGTGGGTAATCTTCTGCTGAAGCTCCCGGACAAACTGATAGCATCCAAAGAATCGGTCCATGCCTGTGAGATCGGCATAGAACTCATCAACCGAGCTCTTTTCATAGAGGGGAACCTCCCCTTTGATGATCTCCGTGACCAAGTCCGAGTACTTGCTGTAGTTCATGGAATTTCCACGGAGATAGATCGCGTCCGGACAGAGCATTTTGGCCTGACGCATCGGCATGGCGGAATGCACCCCAAAGCGGCGTGCCTCATAACTACAAGAGGCCACAACTCCTCGATCGCTCGTTCCACCAATGATGACCGGCTTACCTACGAGCTCCGAATTGAGCAGGCGTTCCACCGACACAAAGAAGGTGTCTAAATCCAGGTGAACGATGTTCTTGTCTTTCATTTTCCGGGTTGAAAAATTGTGTTTTGATCTTTTTGACAGTATATTTGTCAATATTGTGACAACAAATTAGTCATCGGAAAAATAGAACGCAACCCCTGTTGAAAAGTTTCATGGCATTCGGACCCAATCTTCACCTGCTCAGAAAACGTCAACGCCTCGCACAGCAAGACGTGGCCAACGAATTGGATATTTCACGCTCTTCGCTAAGCGCTTATGAATTGGGCACCGTAGAGCCTCCCTATGGGATGCTGCTCAAGCTGGCTGATTTTTACCGCTTGTCCGTGGATGTATTGCTGCGCGAAGACCTGTCGAAGTGGAGCGAGCAAAAAATCGCGGCTTGGCAACAAGACGCAGACCTACGCGGCCAAAAGCTGCGGGTTCTGACCACCACTGTAGGAACGGATAACGAAGAGAACATTGAGCTTGTAGACACCAAGGCAAAGGCAGGTTATACCACGGGCTTTGCCGACCCCGAATACATCGCCTCTCTCCCTACTTTTCGATTGCCTTTTTTGAGCGATCAGCGCAAGTATCGCGCCTTCCCTATTTCCGGAGACTCCATGCCTCCCGTTCCAGATGATTCTATTGTCATTGGAGAATTCACACAAAACTGGGAGACTCTTCCTGCTGGACAGGAATGCATTGTATTGACCAAAGACGAAGGCATTGTCTTCAAACAGGTTCATGTTCAGGCTCACGGCCTATTGCTGGTCTCCACAAATCCCGCATATGAGCCCTATGTAGTCCCCTTTGCGGAGGTCCGTGAAATCTGGAGTTTTACCCACTACATCAGCGGAGCCTTTGAGTCTAATTTCGGTAGTGATGGCGTTTGGACTCAAGCCATTAGAGATTTGCAAAGAGAGGTCGCAGAGATCAAGGCAAATCAAAATCGTTTAGTAACTTAAGCGTACCAAACCAAGCCTCCCCATATGAATCGATTGTTACGCTCTTCTCTTCTTTCCCTCTCCATATTGGCCATTTCGTTTTCCGGATGGGCCCAGAACCGCGATGCCTATTTAGCCGGTATTCAGGGTTGTCTGGATCGCAACAATAAAGCCTGCGCCATAGTGGCCATCAAGAAATGCATCGAGGTTTTTCCGGACGATCCCGACAACGCCCGTCTTTATGCGCAGCTCGGTGGATACTATGAAGACTTGAATCAAGTCCCCAAGGCCCTTGAGATATACGAAGAAGGCCTCAGTCAGTTCGAAACAGACCCATACCTCTTGAGCAGCAAAGCCAGCGCACTTTCCGCCATGGGTTATTTCAGTGAGGCTGTAGACTTGTACTCAGAGGTACTAAAAGATGATCCCGGAAATCGTTCCGCTCGATTGGGCCGGGCCGAGATGTACATCAACGCACACGAATTAGATCCGGCCATTGCCGATTTGGAGTACTTACTGCGCAAAGATGGAGGAAGCGATCCTGGAGTGATTCGCCTGCTTGCAGAAGTAGAGCTGGAAAAAGACAATTTCGATGAGGCCATGAATTACTGTAATCAGCTCATCGTCGCCGAACCCCAAAACTCTGTGGCCTATGAGCAGCGTGCCCGTATTTTCGCTGAAAAAGGAAATCCAGCGGCCGGGTTGATTGACATCAACCGCTCTATTGAGCTGGATAAAGAGCGCGTAAGTCCGTACCTCACCAAAGGTAAATTGCTCGAAGCGCTAGATCGCAATAGCGAGATCTGCGGAGTCGCTAAGCAAGCGATGAAAAACAACATTGCCGAGGCAAGTCTGGGTAATTTGATGGTGCACTGCCCTTAAGAAGTGCGTTGCAGGGCTAAACTTTTTTAATCTTCCTCTTCCCCTAAGACAAGGTCAAAATCCAATTGCTTTTGGTTGAGATCTGCCCGCTTGGTGCGCACCATAACGGTATCGCCCAGCTGGTAGATCTTACCCGTATACTCTCCAATGATGCAGAAGTTGGCTTCGTCGAAGGTGTAGACATCGTCGTCGATTTCCGATAGGCGAACCAGACCCTCGCACTTGTTCTCGTTGATCTCCACGAAGATCCCCCACTGGGTCACCCCAGAGATCACACCGAGGAACTCTTTACCGATGTGCTGGGACATGTAGAGCACTTGCATGTACTTAATACTCGCGCGTTCGGCATCGGCGGCCATTTTCTCCCGCTCACTGGAATGCTCGCATCGGGCCTCATACTTATCGGGGTCTTTGGCCTGGTGCGCGCCGTCCAAATACGTCTGAAGGAGGCGGTGAACCATGACATCTGGGTAGCGACGAATGGGCGAGGTGAAGTGGGTATAGTAGTCAAAGGCCAGACCGTAGTGACCGATGTTCTCGGTGGTGTAAATGGCCTTGGACATGGTTCGGACCGCGAGCTTTTCGATCATGTTTTCTTCAGGCTGCCCTTGCACCTGATGCAGGATGCTGTTCAACGAATTCGTGATGGTCTTGCGGTTGGTCAAGGTCATGCGGTAACCGAATTGCTTGACAAAATTATTGAACTCTGCCACCTTGGTCGGGTCGGGCTCGTCGTGGACCCGGTAGACCATGGTTTTATTGGAATAGGTTCCTTCAGGTGTACGGCCGACAAACTCCGCCACCTTTCGGTTGGCCAAGAGCATGAATTCTTCGATGAGCTGATTGGCGTCCTTGGACTCCTTGAAGAACACGCCCAAGGGCTGGCCTTCAGGGTCAAGGTTGAATTTGACCTCTACGCTGTGAAAAGAAATGGCCCCAGATTTCATGCGCTTCGCACGCATCTTCTTGGCGAGTCGGTCCAAGAGATGCAGCTCGTTTTCCATATCGCCATCTGCGCCTTCCAGAATTTCTTGAGCTTCTTCATAAGCGAATCGGCGATCACTGTAGGTGACCGTCCGGCCAAACCAGCTGTGCAAGATCTCGGCCTCATCGTTCATTTTGAAAACGGCGGAAAACGTGAACTTCTCTTCATTGGGGCGTAGAGAACACAGGCCATTGGAAAGCACTTCCGGCAGCATGGGTACCACACGATCTACTAGGTATACCGAAGTCGCTCGGTCGTAGGCCTCGCGGTCAATGATATCTCCAGGTTGAACGTAGTGCGAGACATCGGCGATGTGGATGCCGATTTCATATAGGCCGTCCTCGAGTACCTTCACAGAAAGGGCATCGTCAAAATCCTTTGCATCAACCGGGTCAATGGTAAAGGTGGTGGTGTCCCGCATATCCCGACGACGGGCGATCTCTTCGGGGTCTAGTTCTGTGGGAATTTGAGCAGCCGCTTCTTCCACTTCTTCAGGAAAGCGATAGGGCAATCCGTACTCTGCAAGCACCGCATGCATCTCGGCATCAGCTTCACCTGGATTCCCGAGTACGTCAATAACTTCTCCGAAAGGTGAGGATGCAGACTCCGGCCAATCGGTCATTTTGACCAAGGCAATTTGCCCATGGGAAGCGCCTTTGAGCTTGTCGAGTGGGATGTAAATATCCATGTGCATCCGCCTGCTGTCCGGTACCAAGAACGCAAACTGCTTGCTGATTTCAATCTTACCTACGAACTCGGTTCGTGCCCGTTCAATAATGGCCTCGATTTCTCCTTCGGGCTTACGATTGCGCCGACGCGCATGGGCGTAGACCTTCACATAGTCGCCGTGAAGAGCGTGTTTCATATTGCGAGGTGAGATCCAGATATCATCCTCATCGGTATCTTCGAGCATGACATAGCCTCCCCCATTCTTGGTCATATCGACCCAGCCAGTGAAGTGGCGTTGGTGGCGCTTGGCCTTGAACTTACCCCGGTCAACTTGTTCCAATACCCCTTCAGCAGCAAGCGTGGCGATGATTTGAACGATCAGATTGCGATCGTGGGCATTGGTGACGCCGATTTGCGCGGCAATTTGTTTGTGGTTGAGGGCCTTTCCGGAGTTGTCTCGGTAGGCTCGAAGGACGCGGCGCTGAAGTTCCTTCTTCTTGTATTTCAGATTGCCGCTTTTCTTACGTTTCGCCATATCTTCCGAAGGTAAGGAAAAGGGAAGTTAGCGGGACATCGTGTCGTAGGCACAAAAAATATTTAACTTGCAGAGTCCTGTTTTTCAGCAGGTTAAGAAATAAATGCAAAAAAACTTCACACTCAGGCAACGCGGAATCCCATTTCCGTGTCTATCCAATTGAAACCCGGAAACAGTGCGACTGATCAACCTCGGAAATTCGGAAGAGCAACTGATACGGAAGTGTCTCAAAGGTGAGCGAAAAGCTCAACGAGCGCTCTACGATAGGTTCGCCGGCAAGATGCTGGGGGTATGTCGACGCTACGTGCGGAGTCAATACGATGCGGAAGAAGTACTGTCCAACGGTTTCATTAAGGTCTTTCACAACTTGGAGTATTACCGAAGCGAGGGAAGCTTCGAAGGATGGATCCGACAGATTATGGTCCGCGAGGCGCTCAATTTTCTACGGAAGCAAAAAGCCTTCTTCGAAGAAACGGAAGATGCCGTCCTCGAATCTCTGGAGCCTGTCGCCGAACAGAGAGAACTGGAAGCGCAGGATTTAATGCAGCTCATCGATGAGTTGCCCACGGGATACCGGACAGTGTTTAACCTCTTCGCCATTGAAGGGTATAGCCACAAGGAAATCGGATACGAATTGGGGATTTCGGAGGGAACTTCGAAGAGTCAATTGAGCAAGGCGAGAAAGATGTTGCAAGAACGAATGAACGAACTAGAATACGAACAGCTATGAATGCGACCGACCAAAAATTTCGCGAGGGCCTCGAAGGACACGAGGTGAAGCCGAGCGACGCTGTTTGGGAGCGCGTTGAGGCAGGGCTTCCCGCCACAGAAGAGAAAAAAGCAGTGGTGCTTTGGTACCGCTGGGCCGCTGCGGCAGCCATCTTGCTGATGTTCGGATTGGGATGGATGAGTCGCGACTGGTCCGGAGAAGTCCCCGCTCAAGAGCAAATCGCCGCTAAACCTACCGAAGAGTTGGAGGAGGCTAAAAAAGGTGAGGCGACAGAAAGCACCACCGAAGAAACGCAAGCCGAAACGACCCCAGTGGAAGAAGGAAGTTCGGAAACGACTGTAGAACCTGTCATTCCAACTACGCCCAAGGTGGTGAACTCACCGACACGCGCCCGGGAGCAAGTGATCAGCCTTCCAAAAGCAACGGTGAACCTGGCTTCATTAGATGTCCAAACGATAGAAGACCAGCCTGTGGATGCGCGTAAGAAATTTAAGATTGACCTTGAATTTACCGCTCCGCCCAGCAAGGAATTGATTGCCTCAGCGGAGCCGCAAAAAAAGAGCATTACCGAATTCGTAGATGATCAATGGGAAGCCTTGAGCGGATTGAAATTCAAAGATCTCGAGAACCCTAAAGGCAAAGTAGAATTGCCCAAAATTGATCGGAACGCCTTGAGCCTAGACAACCTTTTTAACAGAAACAAGCAACAGTAACATTAACACTTTAACACTCAGTAACATGAAAACCAGAACCCTACACTATTTACTGTCCATGATGGCAGCCCTTTTGATCGGATTGCCGTCTATGGCGAGCGTTCCAGGTGGCGAAGAAGACACCGTGATCATCGAGTCCAACGGAACCAAAATCATTATCCAAACGGACTCAAGCAGCGACTTAAACGGTTTGTCCAGCGTAGACATCAACCGCATGGTTGAAGAAATCACGCGTTCTATGACCGCAGCAAGCGAAGAAATGGCCCGTGAGTTGGCCGAGATCGAGCGAGCGGAAGAAGAAGGTCGAATCAGTGAAGATGAAGCCGATGAGCGTCGTGAGCGCGCCGAAGAAGAAATGGAGCGCCAAGTAGAAGCCATGGAAGAAGAGCTCGAAGCTCAAATGGAAGCACTGGAAATGCTCAGTGAAGAAATGGAGCGTCGGGTGATTATTGAAACAGAAGGTGGCGAGACCATTTTCGGATACAGTACCGATGACGACCTATGGGAAGGTGACGATTGGGATGACGAAGACGACTGGGACGATGACGATTGGGAAGTCGAATGGGACATGGGAGATAACGATGACCCAACCGTAGGTTATTTTGACCTCTCGATTGGACTAAACAATTATCTAGATGCCGATGGCAATTTCCCTACGGCCAGCGAAGATGGATTCGCCGTGAAAACGTGGAGCATGCATTGGGGATTGGGCTTTGGTGCCAAAACCCGACTCGGAAGCGAAAACAGCCCAGCACAGATCAAGTACGGTGTAGAGATCGCTTGGTCGAACTACAACTACGAAGGAACATTTGTACCTGTAAAGACAGAAGATGAAGTGATTTTCGTCGACAATCTTCAGACGGGATATGACAAGAACAAAATGAACGTAACCACCATCAATATTCCATTGATGCTTCAGTTGACTTCAGCAAAAGCGCTCTTTTTGGAAAACGGATTCAACTTAGGCTTTGGTGGATATGCGGGTTTCCGTACCGGTTCAAACGGAAAGTTTAAATACCGCGATGACAACAACGAAAAAGTGAAAATGAAGACCAAGTCAGATTACTTCTTGACCGACTTCCAGTACGGTCTTCAGGCTCAAATTGGAATCGCAGGAGTGAACTTCTTTGCGCGCTATGGCCTCAACACCTTGTTCCAAGAAAACCGCGGACCAGAACTGACCCCAGTGGTATTTGGAATTGTACTGTAATGAATTGGCGGCATGGCCGTCTACAGTATGAAGGTTTGAGTTAATTAAACTTTGGCAAGCCTTTTGCATCTAATGAATAGACCTATCGTTTAGATTATTTCGTAGCAGAAACACTTAACACTGGCTTGTTAAAGTGAGAAAGCCCTGGAGGAGTCCGGGGCTTTTTTTATTCGTGAGTCAAGAGCGTGATGATTTCAGCATGCTGTGGAAAGCGATCGAGTAGTTGCTGACGGCTAGGCAATTCGAAATCTGCAAAGCTGAAGCCGGGGGCTACCGTACAACCCGCTAAGGCGTAATCCTGATCTAGGACCTCACACGCGAACCATGTTTGTCCGGGAATGATCACCTGAAATTCCTGGTTTCTTTTCAAGTCTGGTCCGACCTCTACACAGGCGTAGGTACCGATGACGCTAATCATGTGTATGCGGATGGTGCCTCCTTCGTAGTGATGCCACACCTCATCTTGATTGATTCTGTGCCATGCCGAAAACGTCGTGGCTGGAAGTAAGAAGTAGATGGCCGTGCTGTGGTTTCGAGTTCCGCCATAGCCTTGCGGCAAGGCGTCTTCTGGGATGTAGCGTTCACTCCGGTAATTCTCCCGGAAAAAGCCTCCCTCTGGATGGGGCTTGAGGTGGAGCAATTCCACCAATTCCTCTACCCTAGTCATCGAAACTAACTACAACCTTCTCACTGCGCGGGTGCGCTTGACAAGTCAGTACATATCCTGCTTCGAGCTCATCCTCTTCCAGGGCATAATTCAAGTCCATCTCGACTTTTCCTTCCATCACCTTGGCTTTGCACGTACAGCAAACGGCTCCTTTGCAAGCAAAAGGAACATCGGCTCCGTGGTGGAGGGCTGCATCCAAGATATTGGGGCCGTCTTCATCCAGTCCGAACGCATAGGTCATACCATCCAGGGTCACTTGAACCTGAGCGTCGTAAGCCTCCGGCGCTTTTTCCACCATAGGTTTGTGCACTGCTTTTGCCTGTCCGGGCGTAGTAAAGAGCTCAAAGTGGACTTTCTTTTTGTCGACTCCTTTCTCAATCAAGGTGTCCTTGATATCCATGATCATTTCGCCAGGGCCGCAGAGGAAAAACTCATCAATCGACTTCCAATCAAAGAGACGATCGCAGAATTGCGCTGCCTTTTCCCCATCTAACCGTCCGTTGAACAGAGGTGCGTCCGTAAGCTCACGACTGAGCAAATGGTACACGCTTAAGCGGTCTAGGTAATCGTTTTTGAGCGCCTCAATTTCATCGCGGAATATAATGCTGTCGAAATTCTTGTTTCCATAAAACAGGGTAAAATGGCTGTCGGGCTCCGTTCTGAGCACAGTCTTCATGATGGACATGACTGGCGTAATTCCCGAACCGGCAACAAAGGCCACATAATGCTTGGCCTGCTCCGGCTTCAATTCCGTGTAGAACTTTCCAATCGGCGTCATGACCTCCAGCGCATCCCCCTCTTGAAGCACCTCATTCGCAAAGGTCGAAAACTTTCCCATCGGCACCGCCTTGACGGCAACGCGCAACTCATTGTCTAATGGACAGCTGCAAATGGAGTAGGAACGACGCACTTCTTCACCGTCGATTTCCGTCTTCAACGTCAGGTATTGTCCCTGAATATATCGGTAGTCGGCATCCAAGGTATCCGGCACGTCAAACTGCAGACTGACACATTCTTCTGTTTCACGTCGGATTTCTTTGACCTTGAGGGTGTGGAATTGAGGCATGTTTCGTCGGTTAAGTCCAGCAAAAATAGGGTTTTACACCCATCAAACAATTCTTAGCCCTCGACCGTTTTTCGTATACTTGTAAACTGGTTCAAGCCCTACACTATGGACGAAATGAAACTGGAAGCTGCCTTTCAAGCGACAATCGATCGCGAAGAAAAAATTGAGCCGCGCGACTGGATGCCAGAAGCGTATCGCAAAACACTCATTCGCCAGATTTCGCAGCACGCGCACAGCGAAATTGTGGGCATGCTTCCCGAAGCCAATTGGATTACCCGTGCACCGAGCCTTCGCCGTAAAGCCTCTTTGTTGGCCAAAATTCAAGACGAAGCAGGACACGGACTGTATTTGTACAGCGCAGCCGAGACACTCGGTGCCAAGCGCGAAGACCTCATCGATGATTTACACGCGGGAAAGGCGAAATACTCCAGTATTTTCAATTACCCCACCGTGACTTGGGCCGATATCGGCGCCATCGGTTGGTTGGTTGATGGAGCGGCGATCCAAAATCAGGTACCCTTGTGTCGTACCTCCTATGGCCCATATGCCCGCGCCATGATTCGGGTGTGTAAAGAAGAAAGCTTCCACCAACGTCAGGGGTACGAGATCATCTCGACCTTGGCGAACGGAACTCCAGAGCAGAAAGAAATGGCTCAAGATGCGTTGAATCGCTGGTGGTGGCCATCGCTGATGATGTTTGGGCCCAACGATGCAGACTCGCCGAACAGTGCACGCAGCATCCAATGGAAGATCAAGAGAAAAACCAACGACGAACTCCGTCAGGAATTTGTCGATAAAACTGTACCGCAGGCCGAATTCATCGGATTGCGTGTACCTGACGACGAACTCAAGTGGAATGAGGAACGCGGTCACTATGACTTCGGTCCCATCGATTGGGAAGAGTTCTACAATGTGATTCAAGGGAACGGGCCGTGCAACAAGGAACGTGTGGCTGCTCGCTTGAAAGCAAAAGAAGAAGGGCTTTGGGTGCGTGAAGCGGCCAATGCCTATGCTGAAAAACGTCGTCAGCGAAAAGCCGAAACCGCATGAGCGAATCAAAACCAAGTGATTGGCCTCTTTGGGAGGTCTTCATCCGCAGCAAAAGTGGTTTGCACCACAAACACGTAGGCTCTCTGCACGCGGCAGATGCCGATATGGCTATAGAAAATGCTCGTGATGTATATACCCGTCGATCAGAAGGCATCAGCATTTGGGTCGTCGAGTCGAAGCACATCATCGCCTCCAATCCTACGGAAGGTGAGAGTCTTTTTGAGCCAGCGGACAACAAAGTTTACCGACACCCGACCTTCTACGACATTCCGAAGGAAGTCGGTCACATGTAAGCCACTATGGAAATCAAAGAAGCCCTTTTTCACTACGCCCTTCGCATGGGTGACAATAGCCTGATCTTAGGTCACCGCCTAAGCGAGTGGTGTGGACATGGCCCCATTTTGGAACAGGACATCGCCTTGATCAATGTGGCCTTGGACCTCATCGGCCAAAGCCGGAGCTACCTGAGCTATGCCGGAGAACTAGAGGGCGAAGGAAGAAGCGAGGACGACTTGGCCTATCTCCGTCGTGAGCGTGAATTTCGAAACGTTTTGTTGACCGAGCTCCCCAACGGGGACTTCGGGAGAACCCTTGTACGTCAGTTCCTTTTTGACGTCTTCCACTACCTTCAGTTGGAGCGCTTGACGGAAAGCAGTGATGAGCAATTGGCAGCGATTGCCACGAAGTCCCTTAAAGAAGTGACCTATCACCTGCGGTATTCCAGCGAGTGGATGATTCGCCTGGGCGACGGTACAGAAGAAAGTCATCGCCGCGTACAAGAACCCTTGAATGACCTTTGGGCCTACACGGGCGAAATGTTCGAGATGGATGATGTGGATGAGACCTTAGTGGGAGTGGGCATCGCTCCTGACTTGGCGAGCCTCAAACCCGCCTGGGAAAACAAAGTCCGTGAAATTCTGACGGAAGCTACGCTGGATGTTCCCGAAAGTGGATGGATGCATTCCGGTGGTCGAAAAGGCGTTCATTCCGAGCACTTGGGCTACCTACTTTCTGAGCTCCAGTACCTGCAACGCAGTATTCCCAACGCTAAATGGTAAACCGATGAGCGCGACCGAAGACATCTGGGCATGGATGGAAGAGGTCAGCGATCCGGAGATTCCTGTGCTCACGGTCGTCGATCTCGGCGTGGTGCGCGATGTTGCCTTGGACAATGGTAAGGCCACGGTGACCATTACACCAACCTACAGCGGGTGTCCGGCCATGAATACCATCGAAGAAGAGATTAAAGCCAAGCTCGCCGAACACGGCTATGAAAACGCCGAAGTGAAAACTGTATTGGACCCCGCGTGGACCACGGATTGGATGTCCGAGAACGGCCGCCGCAAACTTGAAGAGTACGGAATAGCCCCTCCTGCCGCAGGCAGTGTCAATAAGAAAGCGTTGTTTGGAGAACCGGATGCGGTACGTTGCCCGCAGTGTAAATCCGAGAATACCCGTATGGTCAGTCAATTCGGTTCCACGGCGTGTAAAGCCATGTACCAATGCAACGACTGCCTAGAGCCTTTCGATTACTTTAAATGTCTGTAGGGGACTATTTGACCTCCTTGGCCTGATACATGAAGTAAGCACCCACCATGACGGCCGGTATGCTGAGCCATTGACCCATATTCAAGGCCATCCCTTCCTCGAATTCCACTTGGTTCTCCTTCACAAATTCAATCACGAAGCGCACGCCGAAAATGGCTACCAAAAAGAAACCAAAGAAATACCCTTGAAGGTCTTTCTTGTTGGTCCGGTAGTACTGACGAATCATGACCAGGAAAATCCCGAGGTAGCACAGCGCTTCATAAAGCTGAGCCGGATGGCGCGGCGTTAAGGGGTCAGGAACATAGGCCTTGGTGAAGATAAAGGCCCAGGGCAAGTCGGTGGCCACACCAATGATCTCGTGGTTGAATAGGTTCCCCATTCGGATAAAAAAGCCACCCAAGGCCACCACGATCACAATGCGATCCAGTATCCAGAGGACCGATTTCTTAGAATAACGCCGCGACCACAACCACAGCGACAGAATTATCGCAATCGCGGCTCCATGACTCGCTAAGCCTCCTTTGTTGATCATGACGATCTCACCAAGGTTTTGCGAATAGTACTCCCAATCGTAAAAGAATACATGCCCGAGACGCGCACCCACGATGGTTCCCACCATGATGTAAATGAGCAGGCCGTCGAGCCATTTCTCATTCAATTTCTCATGAACGAACATGCGCTGCACAATGGTGTAGCCGAAGAAAAACGCGAAGGAAAACATGAGTCCGTACCAGCGCACGGGCAGCCAGTCCACGTTCGGAAAGATCTCAGGTTCAATGGTCCAAGTAATGTAGGCCAGCATAGGCGCTAAGGTAGAAATTAATACCACTCGAGCACGGCCCAAATGCCCTTGCCCGTCAACAAATAACGCGAGGTTCCCGGCACCGGTACTACCGTGTAAAAGCCCCGCTCCGTTACAGAACTCCACTCCCCGTCAAAAAGTATATCGACCCCCGAACGCCCCGCCACAATTAAAGCGGGATTTGTGCCTACGGCACGATGTATCACTACGCCCGTCCGATGACCCGGATTGTTCGAGGGCATGAAGTTGACCCATGTTTCGCCACCGTCATAGGTCCGTCCCATACTTTGAATATTGGCCTCAGGTTCCGCCCAATTTCCCCCGACCATGAACCCCACTGAGTCCGTCAAAGTGAGTCCCATGGGACCACCCATTTCCAGCCCTTGCGGCATGGGCGTGGAAACCGCATCCCAGCTTACCCCTTGATCACAGGTTCGAAGCAGTCGATTGTTGATTCCTCCGGTGGCAAAATAGGTACAGCCCTTTCCAAAGGCGATGAGTTGATCGCTTGCCGCAAAGCCACCTTCCCCGGGCAACGCTTCAGGTAAAAGCTCCGGGTCAATACGACTCCACGACGCCCCTCGATCGATGGACCGGTAAATGGCCAAGGCTCCGTCAAAGGCATCCCCGAACATCCAGCCGTAGCCTTCACTCGAGAAACGCAGGGCGTCCATAAAGGCCTTGGGATCATCCTTTCTCCAGGCGATGGACCAATTTTGACCGGCATCTTCTGTTCGCCACAACACCGCCGGACTACCGGCCGAAAGGACCAGTACGGTACTATCGTCCAGCATCTCAATACTCCGATACTGCAAGGGTTCTGCGATCTCGCCTGGAGGTACCAAGGTATCTACACGCCAAGTCCGCCCACCGTCATAGGTACTGGCCACGCGAAATTCGTCACCCCCCATCCAAAAGACGTCGGCATTCCAAGCTTCCACCGCCCTGACCGTCATATCCTGAGGCAATCGGTCCAGCTCAAAATGAAATTCCTGGGCACTGAGGGTCAGTGCCAGGATGAGAGAGACCAGAACAGCGGCCCCCTTCCTCATGAATAGAATTTCTTGTTTTCGCGCGCCATCTTGCGCAACAAGGGACTTGGGCGGTATCGGTCTTCGCCGTACTCCGCCTGCAAGCGTTCCAGAGTTTTCAACGTATGCTCAATCCCCTTCTCATCCGCCCAGGCCAATAGTCCTTTCGGATAATTCACGCCCTTGGTCATGGCCAAATCCAAATCGTCTCTCGTGGCGATATTCAAATAGAGCGCATCGGCCGCTTCGTTGATGAGCATCGCCAGCACACGCCAGACAATCTGTTCGCCCAATTCACGATCCGTGTTGGGTTCAGGTTTCGACGCTCCATCCGCGTAGTCGTAGTACCCATGACCCGTTTTGCGCCCCAGCCAGCCCGCTTCTGAGTGTCGCTTTTGGGTGAAGCTCGGACGGTACCGTGGATCGTAATAGAAGGCTGCAAACACACTTTCGGTCACCGCGTAATTGATGTCGTTCCCGATGAAATCCATCAATTCAAAGGGTCCCATGCGAAAGCCTCCCAGCTCCTTCATGGCCCAATCGATCGTGGCAAAATCTGCGAAGCCCTCTTCATAGATACGAAGCGCTTCTCCGTAAAACGGACGCGCCACGCGGTTCACGATAAAGCCCGGGGTATCCTTCGCCAATACGGTGACCTTTCCCCATGAATCAATCAAGCTGCGCGCGGCATCCATCACTTCAGGCGCCGTTTGAACGGCCGGAATAATCTCGACCAGTGGCATCAACGGCGCTGGGTTGAAAAAGTGAATACCGATGGCCCGCTCCGGCTTTTCTAAAGCACTGGCAATAGCCGCAATGGACAGAGACGAAGTGTTGGTCGCCAAGATGCACTGATCGTCCACAATCGCTTGAAGATCCTGAAACAGCTTTTGCTTTACATCCATGCGCTCCACAATCGCCTCAATGATGAGTCCACAACCCGCAAAGGCCTGAAGATCGCTCACCCAGGATATCCGCCCGTGAAGGGCGCTAATCTCTTCCGCACTCATTCGGCCTTTCTCGACCAAACGAGCCAATATTTTCTGAAGTTTCGCATCGGCCTTTTCAAGCGCCTGCGGCGCGATGTCAAACACCACCACCTCATGCCCGCTCTGGGCCGCTACCTGGGCAATACCGCTGCCCATCGATCCTGATCCTACAACTCCTATCTTCATTTTCCCTTGAATTCAGGTTTGCGTTTTTCCAAAAAGGCATTGACGCCTTCCGCATAATCTTCTGTTCCTCCCGCCCGCGTCTGCAGCTCATCTTCGAGCTCCAATTGCTTGTCCAAGTTGTTGCGCGTACTGCGATTCAAGGCGCATTTGGTCAAGCCCAATCCCTGCGTCGGCATCTGCGACAGCGTTGTGGCAATCGCCATGGATTCTTCCGCGAAGGTTTCATCCGAAAACACCTTGTACAACATACCCATTTGTTCGGCATCGGCGGCCTTTACCTTGTCGCCCATCATCATGAGGGCGCTGGCTTTCTGGAATCCAATAAGACGTGGCAAGAAGAAGGTTCCTCCGCTATCCGGAATCAAACCGATTTTACTGAAAGCTTGAATGAAGGAGGCGCTTTCCGTTGCAACAACGACATCGCAGGCCAGCGCGATATTGGCTCCGGCTCCAGCAGCCACCCCGTTGACCGCCGCCACAACAGGCTTGAGAATTCGACGGATGCGCTTTATGATGGGGTTGTAATGCTCGCTCACAATCTTCGTCAGCTCCGGGCCTTCCGGGTCAATGGCCTCGGCCAAATCTTGACCCGCACAAAAGGCCTTGCCTTCTCCAATGATGTAGATGGCGCGAATGCTCGGATCTGCCTCGCAGGCGTCCAATCGCTCTTGCATCGCCATGGCCATCGGGCGATTAAAACTGTTGAATTTATCGGGCCGATTCAGTCGGATCACGCCAACTGCGCCCACTTGTTCAAAAAGGATAGAATCCATGTGCAGTGAGGGTTTGCTCAAATGTATGAATATGACGGGGCTTCCTCGAATCGTCTGGTCGGCTTTTTCGTAACTTCTTGGCATGAAAAATCGAACCCTCCTATTGGTCGTACTTCTGTCGACCGCTCTCACTCTTTCGGCTCAAGACGAAGAATCCGCCAATGCACAGGCCAACAATCCACTAGCCAATATGACCGCTCTCAACTTTCACAACTACTACGTACCGCGATTGACGGACGCCACGAGCGATAGCTACCTCAACAATACCTGGGTGCGCTTTGCCAAGCCCTTTTCCGATGGACGTCTTCTGCTACGCGTATCCGCTCCTATCAGCACTGTCTCCACTCAACTCGGATTCGAAGGAGCTTCAACGACCTCCGGTTTAGGAGACATCAACGCCTTCCTCTCCTATCAATTTGTTTCCAAACCCACCGCCACCATTGGAGCTGGACCACTCCTCGTAGCGCCTACGGCAACCGACGATCTCTTGGGTGCAGACCAATGGCAAGCCGGTGTGGCCATCGTAGCCTTCATCGCTAAGAACCCAACTTTTCAGTTTGGAAGCCTCATTACCTACCAAACCTCCATTTCGGAGAACGATGCCGGAACCAGCACCAGCATTGCAGCCTTCCAGCCCTTTTACTTTTGGCAGCTTGGAAAAGGGAATTACTTGCGCGGTGCCCCTATTTGGGTGTTTAATCTTGAAGCGAATGCCTATCACGTGCCTTTTGCCTTGGGCATAGGAAAGGTAGTGCGCATCGGTGATACAGTCTGCAACCTATTTGTGGAGCCGCAGTATTCCATGCTCTCCGCCGGAGCCCTCCAGCCCCAAGTGCAAATCTTTACCGGAATCAACCTTCAGTTCCTGAACTAGCATCGTGCCGTTTAGGCACCGGGTCATAGCCTGACGTTCCCCAGGGATGGCAACGCGCGATGCGCTTGGAACCGAGCCAAATACCCTTGATCACGCCCCATTCGCGAATGGCTTCAATGGTGTAGGCCGAACAGGTCGGGGTATGTCGACAATTGCGCGGTAATAGCGGGCTAAGAACGAGTTGATATACCCGAATTAGGAAGATGAAGGGCGCCTGGATGATGGCCCTAACCGTTTTCACTTCTCGAAGTCTTTATACAGCATACTGGGCTGCACCTCTTTGTTGTGCTGGTACTTGTTGGAGCTGTACTTCTCAAAGTCACCATCGATGCTGTGGTAGAAAATCTGGCAGATTTCCACGCCCGGGTAGATGCGAATCGGCTGTACACAGAACATCTCAAGGGTCCAATATCCGCTGAAGCCCACATCACCAAAACCAGCCGTCACGTGGACAAACAAGCCCAAGCGACCGATGGATGAGCGACCCTCCAACATGGGAACAAAGCTCTCCGTTGTGGTGTGCTCAATGGTTCGGCCCAAATAGAGTTTTCCGGTTTCGAGCAGAAGACCTTCTTCCGGAATCACCATCTTGGTGGCCGTATTCTCCGACTTCATGTCCAGCACCTCGTTGTCATAAACCAGCACCTCGTTGTGGAGGCGGAGGTTGTACGAGTTGGGGTTCAACTGTCCTTCGTTGAAGGGGTCGATTTTGATGTCCTCGCCCATGTGTGCGAGAATTTGCTTTCCAGAAAGAATCATAGCTTATCCGTTTTGGGTCCAGAAGGTCCCCTCTTTACTGTCTTTCAACTGAATACCGAGCTCGTTCAACTGATCGCGAATCTTGTCGGACATCGCCCAGTCTTTATTGGCTCTTGCGGTGTTGCGCAACTCAATCAGCAACTGCATCACGCCCTCCAGGGATCCATCGTCTCCTGCTCCGGCATCTTCTCGTTCCAGACCGAGCACCTGCTCGACCATGGCGTGGAAGAAAACCTTCATCTCCTCAATGGTGGACTGAGTCAAGCTCAACTTGCCATCAATGTTGGAATTGATGACCCGCACAGCGTCAAAAAGCTCAGCAATTAAGATGGGCGTATTGAAGTCATCGTTCATGGCGGCAAGAGCACGTTCTTTCCACGCGGAGGCGTCGTACTCGTCCTTTTCCCCTGCTTTCATGCGGTCCATGTCATCCATGGCCTGCATCATCTTCAAGTATCCCTTCTCGGCCGCCTGAAGCGCTTCATTGGAGAAGTCGATAGGCGAGCGGTAGTGGGCTTGAAGCATGAAGTAACGAATGATCATCGGTGAGTACGCTCGCTCGAGCAAGTCGTGGTTTCCCGTGGTCATTTCCTCGAAGTTGATGAAGTTGCCCTTACTCTTGGCCATCTTCTGTCCTTCGAGGGTGAGCATATTGTTGTGCAGCCAGTACTTCACTGGGGCATGCCCGAAGGCTGTGCAGCTCTGCGCAATTTCTCCTTCGTGGTGCGGGAATTGAAGGTCCATTCCTCCACCGTGAATATCAAAGGTCTCTCCAAGATACTTGGAGCTCATAGCTGTACACTCGAGGTGCCAACCCGGGAAGCCTTCGCCCCAGGGCGAGTCCCATTTCATGATGTGCTCCGGCTTGGCCTTTTTCCAAAGCGCGAAATCCTTAGGGTCGCGCTTTTCACTTTGGCCGTCCAAGCTTCGGCTTCCACTTTGGAGGTCTTCCAGTACTTTACCTGAAAGCTGGCCAAAGGGATAGTCCTTGACGTACTTGGCCATATCCAAGTAGACACTTCCGTCCACTTCGTAGGCATAACCGCGCTCCAAGATGGTTTCAACGATCTTGATTTGCTCGGGAATATGTCCGGTTGCACTCGGCTCGATGCTCGGCGGCAAGGTGTTGAGCTTGGCATAGGCCTCATGGTAGGTATAGGTGTACTTCTGTACAATCTCCATGGGCTCGAGCTGCTCCAAACGCGCCTTCTTGGTGATTTTATCCTCACCGGCTCCGGCGAGTTCGTCTTCCAAGTGCCCCACATCGGTGATGTTCCGAACGTAGCGCACCTTGTACCCGAGGTACTTCAGGTGACGGAATACGATGTCGAAAACCACGGCTGCGCGGGCATGTCCCAGGTGTGGCTCACCATAAACGGTAGGGCCACAGACATACATCCCCACGAAGGGCGGGTTGATCGGTTGGAAAACTTGTTTCTCGCGTCCGAGCGAGTTATATACGGTTAAAGGAAATTCTTTGGTCAGATCCATAATAGCTGGTTTTGCGGTTGTTGAACGAACGATTCAGAAAAGGAGAATCAGCAACAACAGCAACAGCTGCAAAAGTAAGAAGTGAGGATCTTCATAGGATCAAATCTTGAGACCAAATTACAATTCCATATTGATATAATCCAAGAACTCTTTTCGTACTTCGAGGTCTTGGAATTTTCCGCCGTACTCCGCCGTCACGGTGCTGCTGTCGATATCGCGGATACCGCGTGAATTCACGCAGAGGTGCTTCGCATCAATCACACAGGCCACGTCCTCTGTTCCGAGCGCCTCTTGCAGGTCCTTGACGATCTGCATGGTAAGGCGTTCTTGAACTTGTGGGCGCTTGGCGTAGTAGTCCACAATACGGTTCATTTTAGACAAGCCGATAACGTTCCCGCTGGATATGTAGGCGATATGTGCCTTCCCAACGATGGGCAAGAGATGGTGCTCGCACGTGGAGTACAGCGTGATGTTCTTCTCCACGAGCATTTCACCGTACTGATAGGTGTTGTTAAAGGTGGACATCTTCGGTTTTTCTTCGGGCCGTAGGCCCCCAAAAATCTCCTGAACGTACATTTTAGCCACCCGGAAAGGTGTGCCTTTCAGACTGTCGTCCGTCATGTCCATCCCAAGGGTGTGCATGATGTCGTACACCTTTTCCGAAATGATGTCCATTTTCTGGTCATCACTCAGATCAAAGGCATCATCGCGTAAGGGCGTTCGGGTATAATCCCCGGCAGCATGGTGATCTCCCATGTCTTCCATCTCTTGACGCGTCGTATCTATATCTTGTTTCAAGCTCATGTGTTCTGCTTTTCCGTACAAACGCCTTACGGGCCGAAAGGTTTGATGATCCTTTGCTCAAGCCCTGGGGCTGAATGAAATAGGGCTGCAAAGATACAAAGAAAGCCGTTTTACGACTCCATGGCGGAGAAGGCTTGCTTCTGGAAGAGAATAAGCAAGGTTACACCAATCGATATGGCGCTGTCGGCGATATTGAAAACGGGGCGGAAAAAGACGAAGTAATCCCCTCCCCAAAAAGGAACCCAATTGGGCATATACCCTTTCCAAAGTGGGAAGTAGAGCATATCGACCACTTGGCCTTGAAGGAAGCCGGCATAACCACCACCTTCCGGTAGAAAGGTCGCTACCTGACCATAGCTTTCGCTGAAGAGCAATCCGTAAAAGGCCGAATCCAAAATATTCCCCAAGGCACCCGCCATGATGAGTGAGAAAGCCACGACAACCGCTCCTTTCGCTCCTTTATCAATCAGTGATTTGAGGTAGTAGCCAATGGCGACCACGGCACCAATTCGAAATAGGCTGAGGGCGAGTTTTCCCCATACGCCTCCGAATTCGAGTCCGAAGGCCATGCCGTTATTCTCCGTGAAGTGAATGCGCCACCAATCGAATACGCGAACCTCTTCCCCGAGGTAAAAGTTCGTTTTGACGTACACCTTGACGATTTGATCGATCAGGAGTACTGCGGCGATAATGAAGTACGCTTTTTTCAAAGGAAGGCGCCTTAGCGCTTGCTCATGTTTTTGGCTTCGATGCTCATGGTTGCATGAGGTACGAGCTTCAAACGCTCTTTACTGATGAGCTTTCCGGTAACGCGACAAATCCCGTAGGTTTTGTTCTCAATGCGGACTAAGGCGTTCTTGAGGTCACGGATAAACTTCACTTGGCGACTGGCCAATTGAGCATTCGCTTCCTTACTCATAGTGCTGGAACCCTCTTCAAATGCCTTGAATGTGGGAGAAGTATCGTCGGTTCCGTTGTTGACATCGTTGACATATGTCGCCTTGATTGCAGCGAGATCGGCCTCAGACTTGGCAATCTTTTCCAAAATAATATCTCGGAACTCCGCTAGTTCCTCGTCGCTGTAGTGTGTCTTTACATTCTCTGCCATAACTCTACACTTTTTGTATCAATATCTCGGTCGCAACATCTTCAAATTCCACTGATGTACCGGCTTCTGATAGCTCGGTGACCAGCGCTAAGTCTTCGGCTAGTGTTTCGCTGCAGATGTACGACCTGTTGTTCTGTACTGCAGCTTCTAGAGCCGGGTGACTTTTCATCTCCAAGGTGATGCGATCCGTAACCTCTAATCCTGAATCCTTTCGGATGTTCTGGATGCGATTTACCAATTCTCGTGCCGTACCTTCTTCTTTCAAAGCGTCCGTCAACGTCACGTCCAAGGCAACCGTAAGGCCATTTTCAGATGCAACCAACCAGCCCGGAATATCCTCGCTGGTGATCTCTACATCATCCTTGTTTAAAGTAACGGTTTCTCCGTCGATTTCCAGCTGATAAACGTCAGCACGCTCAATTTCGCGTATCTGATCTTGATCAAACTGGCTCAGAGCTCCGGCGATCTGTTTCATGAGTCTGCCGTAGCGAGGCCCTAATATCTTAAAATTCGGCTTAATCTTCTTGACCAAAATTCCGCTCTCTTCAGAAATCAATTCCATTTCCTTCACATTCACTTCAGAGAGGATTAGATCCTGAACAGCCCTAAGCTGTTTAGCGCTGTGATCGTCCAAGACGGGCACCATCACTTTTTGCAGTGGTTGGCGAACACGGATTTTCTCCTTCTTGCGCAGACTCAAGATCAAACTCGTAATGGTCTGGGCATTGCGCATACGCTCTTCCAGATCGTGGTCCACTTGGCCTTCGTGGTAGATCGGGAACTGACTCAAGTGTACACTGTCATGAGCCTCTTTACCTGTTACCCCATTCAAATCTCGGAACAAACGTTCAGCGAAGAATGGTGCGATTGGTGCCATGAGCTTTGCCACGGTTTTTAAGCAGCGATAGAGCGTTTGGTAAGCGGCGTGCTTGTCCGGACCAAACTCGCCTTTCCAGAAGCGGCGACGACTCAGGCGCACGTGCCAGTTGGATAAGTTTTCGGTAACGAAATAGCTGATGGATCTGGCAGCACGCGTTGGCTCATAGTCATCGTACGCTTCTTGCACCGTTTTGATCAGAGTGTTTAACTCTGAGATGATCCAGCGGTCAATTTCAGCGCGTTCCGCAACCGGCACTTCAGTTTCACTATCGTCAAACCCGTCGATGTTCGCGTAGAGGGCAAAGAATCCGTAGGTGTTGTACAGCGTTCCGAAGAACTTGCGCTGTACTTCTGCGATTCCGTCGAGGTCAAAACGCAAATTGTCCCATGGTTGAGCATTGCTGATCATGTACCAACGGGTGGCGTCCGCTCCGTAGGTTCCCAGGGTTTTGAATGGATCAACGGCGTTGCCCAATCGCTTGGACATTTTTTGTCCATTCTTGTCCAATACCAGCCCGTTGGAGACCACGTTTTTGTAGGCCACGCTATCAAAGACCATGGTCCCGATGGCGTGTAGAGTGAAGAACCATCCGCGGGTTTGATCTACCCCTTCAGCGATAAAATCGGCCGGATAGAATTCGCGGTTATCAATCAGCTCTTTGTTCTCGAAGGGGTAATGCAACTGAGCATAGGGCATAGAACCTGAATCGAACCAAACATCGATCAAATCCGCCTCCCGTGTCATAGGAGCACCGGTGCTGCTCACTAAGGTGATTTGGTCGACATGGCTTTTGTGCAGATCAAAGACGTTGTAGTTGTCTTCGTACATGTTTCCAGGTTCGAAGTCTGCCAATGGGTTCGAAGCCATAACTCCAGCCGTAACGGCTTTATCGCACTCCGCCTTGAGCTCTTCCATGGATCCAATACACAGAGCTTCGGATCCATCTTCCGTGCGCCAAATGGGAATGGGGATTCCCCAATAGCGGCTTCGGCTGAGGTTCCAATCATTCAAATTCTCCAACCAGTTTCCAAAACGACCAGTCCCCGTACTGGCCGGTTTCCAGTTGATGGTCTGGTTGAGTTCGATCAAGCGGTCTTTGACGGCCGTAGTCTTGATGAACCAGGAGTCCAATGGGTAATAGAGTACTGGTTTATCGGTCCGCCAGCAATGCGGATAACTGTGCTCGTACTTCTCGACCTTGAAGGCCTTGTTTTCTTCTTTAAGGAGGATGGCCAGTTCTACATCTATGGACTTCTCTGGAGCCTCTCCTTCAGCATAGTATTCGTTCTTGACATACTTCCCGGCAAACGCACCCATCTCCGGACGGAATCGGCCCTGAAGGTCAACAAGCGGCACTGGGTTCCCATTTTCGTCTTCGACCAGCATTGGAGGAACACCGGCATCTGTGGCCACCTTAGCATCGTCCGCACCAAAAGTCGGCGCCGTGTGTACGATTCCCGTTCCGTCTTCGGTCGTTACGAAGTCTCCGGGAATCACGCGGAAGGCTTCCGATGGATTGTCCATCGGCTGCGCATAGGGCAGAAGTTGCTCGTAGCGCAGGCCAACGAGCTCGCTTCCTTTCCACTCCTTGGTCACCAAAAAGGGGATCTTCTTTTCTCCCAGGCTGAACTGAAGGTCTCCTTCGTTCTCCGCCTCTACAAATTTGCCACTGAACTGATAGCCCAAAAGCGGCTTAGCCAAAATGACTTGGATAGGCTCGCCGGTGTACTGGTTAAAGCTTTTGACCAAGACGTAATCGATCTTGGGTCCAACGGTCAATGCGGTGTTGGATGGCAAGGTCCAAGGGGTGGTCGTCCAAGCCAGCAGGTGAACGTCGCCTTCGATGCCCTCGAGCATAGAGGCATGTTCGTCTCGGACGGCCTTGAACTGGGCCACGACGGAGGTGTCTTTTACATCCCGATAAGTCCCGGGCATATTGAGCTCATGAGAGCTGAGTCCCGTTCCCGCTTTTGGGCTGTAGGGCTGAATGGTGTAGCCCTTGTACAGCATCTCCTTATTGTAGATCTGCTTCAATAGCCACCAAACGCTCTCGATGTATTTGTTCTCGTAGGTGATATAGGGATCATCCATATCCACCCAGTAGCCCATCTTCTCCGTTAGGTCATTCCACACATCCGTGTAGCGCATGACCGCTTCCCGACAGGCTTTGTTGTACTCCTCAACGGAGATGGACTTTCCAATGTCCTCCTTGGTGATGCCGAGTTCCTTTTCAACGCCCAGCTCTACGGGCAAGCCGTGGGTGTCCCAACCCGCTTTACGCTTGACTTGGTAGCCCTGAAGGGTCTTGTACCGGCAGAATATATCCTTGATGGTCCGCGCCATGACGTGGTGAATACCGGGCATTCCGTTCGCCGAGGGTGGACCTTCGTAAAACACGTAGGGCTTGTCGGCCGGACGCTCGCTGACGCTGCGCTCAAAAATGCGCTCTTCTTTCCAAAAGGCCAATACCTCATCCGTGAGGCCGGCCAAATCCAGCTTTTCGTATTCGGGATACTTCTTCATAATCGCTTCTCCGTCGGGGACTTAAGCGTGCAAAAATAAGAAATTGAGGGGAGGATTACTGCACCGCGGCAATGCACTTTAGCTCAATGGCAATGGGGGTTGGCAGCGCGTTAATGGCTACAGTTGTTCGGCAGGGCTTATTGTTAGGAAAATACTCTGCATAAATGCGATTGAAAGCCTTGAAATCGCGCTTCATATCGACCAGAAAAACGGTGATGTCGACGAGGTCTTCCCAATCCGCTCCGGCGTCTTCAAGAATAGCCTTAACATTGGCAAATACACTGTGGACCTGGGCTTCAAAATCGAATTCCTCAAAGTTTCCATTGTGGTCCAATTTCAAGCCGGGGACTCCGCTGTCGTGCGGGCCTGTTCCCGCAGTACGGGGTCCTACCCCACTCAAAAAAAGAAGGTTGCCCACTTTTCGGGCATGCGGATATGCACCTACGGCCTTAGGTGCCTTGCTGCTATCGAAAGAATCGCTCATCGTTTACTTTTTTGGCTACACAAAGTACGACATATTCGAACGAAGGTCGTGCACATAGCCGCCCCCAAATAGCACCACATGGACTAAAGTTGGATAAAGATTGCACAGCGGAACTCGAATACGCCAGTCCGACTCCAAAGGATAGACCTCGTGATAAGCTTTATACAGCTCCTCCGAAAAACCGCCAAACATGAAGGTCATGGCGAGGTCCATCTCTCGATGCCCAAAGTATACCGCCGGGTCAATGAGTACCGGTTCACCGCCCTGATCCCAGAGGTAGTTGCCGCTCCATAGGTCCCCGTGCAAAAGCGCTGGAGGTTCCACCGGAAAAAGATCGTCCAAGCGACCGTACAAACGCTCAAAGGCCTGAACGTCTTCACGCCGTAATGCCCCTTGCTCACGGGCTTGCTTCACGAGCGGTTCCAACCGCCGAAGAGCAAAGAATTCCGCCCAATCTTCAGTGGGCTTATTGTCCTGAGGGAGCGATCCGATGAAGTTATCCAGATCCGCTCCAAATGCGTCTTGACTTTGCTTGTGGAGTTGGGCCAATTGCCTCCCAAATGCTTCCCATGAATGAGGGCCTTCACGGCCCGATGCGATCCACTCCAGCACCAAAAACCCCTGATCCCCGGCGCGTCCAACATGCTCCACCTTGGGCACCCGAATTCCTTGCGCGGCCCCAAGGGCCTCGAGCCCTTCGGCTTCTCTGTCAAACATTCCGGGGTAGGCCTTGGCCGAGTTGTGTTTGAGAAAGAAGGAACCGACATTCGTATCGAGCCGTAAGGCTCTATTAATAGACCCTCCAGAAACAGGCTGGGCCCGTAGAAGTTGAATTGAATCGTCCCACGAGCCCAGTGCTTGTTGCGCAAAATCCGTCATCAATCTTGGATCACGAATCGCTTTTGTGCGGTTACCCCATCGCGTGTCAAACGAAGGATATACGTTCCTTGCGTCCATTGAGAAACATCCATGGTCCAGGTTTGCGCATCCGATCCCGCCTCAGATGAGAAGGTCTCGCGATGTAGTTCCTGACCGAGGGTGTTTACAATGACCAGCTCCGTGGTTGGGTCCGTCGCCGGCGTGAAGCTGATGGAAATCCGATCCCGCGTCGGGTTCGGATACAGATCAAAGCTCTGGAATCCACCCTCCTCAAGACCCGAACAGAAATCGATGGTGATTTTCACTGTTCCTTCCGTGACACAGCCGGTCACTGGATCGGTATATACCCAGCTGTAATTTCGATCACCCGCCGGCACACCTGAAGGGTCTACCGTGGTTCCGGTCGTCACTCCAGGTCCGGTCAGAACGATGTCCGAAGATGGAACACCGAAATCCAAGACAACCGGTCCATCATTTTTACAGATCACCGGAGGAATGCCCGATAGGTCCACAGAGTCAGAAGGTTCCAAAATGGTGATGCAAATCTCATCGCTAGCCACACATCCACCGGCATTGGTCACCGTTAGGGTGTAACAACCAGACATAGTGATATCTATGATAGGGCTGGTTTGGCCATTGTCCCAATCATAATCCCACTTATTACCCGTAGGTGGAATAATCTGAGTCGGTCCACAGACCACCAAATCCGGTCCTAAATCAATGTCAAAGGTGCTGATCACGGTGACGTTGAATTGCCCAGTCACCATGTTCCCGCTAGGGTCCACTGCCTGGAAGGTATTCGTTGTGGTCCCAACTGGGAAGTTTCCGCCCGATGCCGTACCCCCCGTTTGCGTGACAATTACCGCACAGTTATCGGTTCCTGTCGGGAACGGATACGTGAAGAGCACACTGCAGTCCAAGGTGTCGGCAAAAATAGTGGTGTCGTTCGGTACACTGATGGTCGGTGGCTCCACGTCCGTGACGGTTATGATGTACGACTCCGATGCACAGTTGCCGGCAAGGTCGCATACTTCATAAACGACTTGATGGGTTCCAACAGCCAAGAAATCCCCTGGCGCTGGTCCGCTCAGAAGCGTAACTGTAGCCCCAGTGGACCCGTCACAATTGTCCGTATAGGTCGGCGTGATTCCGCTGTATACGGCGCCGCATTGTCCCGGGTCATTGATCAGGTCAAGTGGTCCTGGACCTGTAATGTCCGGAGCCTCTACGTCGTTGACCGTCACTGTATAACTACAGGTATCGGTATTGCCGAATTCATCTTCTACTACCCAGACGATGGTCGTTGTCCCAATGGGGAAAAGGTCACCGTCTTCCAGTCCAGTATTGTCCGCACGATAAATGGAATCGTTGGCGCCTCCATTCTGAATGCTCGGTACCGGTATCATGGCCACCGTTCCTCCGCAAACTCCTGGGTCATTGGGAAGAACTATGTCTCCAGGGCAGGTCAAGGACGCTGCAAAGGTGTCGATAACCGTCACGGTATACATACAATCGCCCGTATTTCCACTCTGGTCTGTCGCCACAAAGGTGATGTCGGTATCTCCGATCGGCAAGAACGGAGCAGAGCCGTTGACGTCATATTGGACAATCGTACAATTATCCGTGCCCAATGGCGCGGGTGGTGCGTAGGCTGCAAATCCATTTGGCCCGGCATACAGTACAGTATCATTCGGGCAATTGATGACCGGTGAGATGGTGTCAAGAACCGTGATATTAGCCGTACACTGATCCGTATTACCATTGACATCGGTAACGGTCACCGTAGCTGTGGCGCCTCCGAGGTCATCGCAGGTGAAGCTGGTATCGCTCACCACAACCTGAACTGGACCACAAGGGTCTGCGGCTGCCGAGCCTATCGCACTCGCGGAAACACTTACTTCGCCTTGGTCATCCAAGTACAAGGTCAAATCACTGCAAATGGCCACTGGCGGGGTGTTGTCGTTGCAGTAGAAGTAGGCCCAGGCCGTATCGCATTCCGTAGGGATTCCCAAGTCACAAATACTGTATTGCAAGCTATCCACGCCTACAAAGCAGGCATTCGGGGTATAGTCGATACTCCCGTTCATCGCAGTGACTGCTGAACCCGAAACCGGGGGAGTCAGAATGGTCACGCTATTCAGATCCAATGCGCCCTCTGGGTCACTGTCATTGGCTGGCACGTCAATGTTGGCCACAGAACCCGTGCTGCAATCGAGGACTAAGGTATCGTTCACGGCTATCGGTGGCGCATTAACAACATTTACAAAAATGTAGTACCATGCTTCAGACGAATTGGGAATGGCCAAGGTGTCAAATATTCGGTACTGCAAACTGTCCACGAAGGCAATATTAGAATTAGATCCAAAAGGAGCCGCCAAACCAGGCGTATACGTGATAACACCGTCTGTTCCCAAAACATAGGTCCCGTTTGTTGGCCCCGTTATCACGGAGGTTGCGGCGGTATCGAATCCAGCAGACCCTATTAAATCATTAATCAACAAATTAGTGTCTACGGAAACTCCTGGAAGCGTGTACGAAGTATCGTTCACCGCAGTCGGACTCGCTGGGACGAGACGGTCTTCAAGAACTTCAATATAAACCCATGCCTCATCACAGAGCGAAGGATCTGGGTTTCCATCATCACAAATTCTGTAGCGAAGAGAGTCCATGCCGGAATAGTTGAAATCCGAAACGTAGACCAATGATTTAGTCAAAGGATCTATGACAGCCGTCCCATGAAGGGGGCCAATCAGAATCAAAGTTGAATCAAGCTCTATAGAGCCATCGGGGTCGGAATCATTATTAAGGATATCAATGATCTCTGGGATTGCCGTTGTTGCCACAGCCGAATCATTCACCGCGATGGGCGGATCATTGATAGGGTCTACAAAGATGTACACTTCGGCCCGATCGCAGAGTACCGGCGCGGGGTTTCCATCATCGCAGATTTCATACGTGAACGAGTCTACTCCATTGAATCCGGGGTTGGGTGTATATTCCCAGCTGTTCAAGCCGTTGTTAAAGGCGACCGAACCGTTGCTCGGTGAGCTAATGAACACCAGCGTCGAGGGGTCTATCATTCCGTCTGAATCGGAGTCGTTGCCTAACATGTCAAATGCGACAGGCACGTCTTCAATAGTATAGGCCGTATCGTTCACGGCTACCGGGGGCTGATTCGCGTCTGTGAAGATCAAATAAATCCAAGCGGTGTCGCAAAGAGATGGATCCGGGTTTCCATTATCACAAATGACATACTGAACGCTATCGATACCGACAAAGTCAACCAGAGCTGGATAAGTAAAGGTACTTGTGGATGGATTGTAGGTTGCATTAGCCAACCAGAACGGAGGGGTAATAATCGTAAAGGTCGTATTGACCAGGAAGCCATCTACATCAAAATCATTCACTAAAGGATCCAAGGTGATATCGACATTGGCAGGCGCCGTTCCAGTATCGTTGACGGCCACGGGCGGGTTATTCACTGGATCAATAGTAATGTATACCCAAGCATCATCGCAAAGCGCCGGATTGCTTTGATCGCAAACTCGGTACTGCAAGGAGTCTACACCATTGAAGTTCAAGTCAGGTGTATAGGTAATACTCGCCGTTCCGTTCGTTTGAACACTTCCATTCGGCGGCTGAGTCAAAATCGTAATCGTTGCTGGATCAAGAGGTGCAACAGTGGCAATATCGTTGGCGAGGATGTCGTAACTCACCGGGGTATTCTCGCTCGTTGTGGTCGTATCGTTTATTGCCTCAATAGCGCTTGGTGGACGCGTAGAGCACAGAGGCGTTGTCGAAATCAAATAATCAACGGCCACGTCGGCAGAATCAATCATATAGAATTCAATGATGGCCTTATCGCGAATCGATTCAAACCCGTCATTTCCTTCTTCCCAACTAGAACCATTGTAGACATAGCCCGGCCAATCTATGGCAAAGCCGTTTCCGTCTAGTACGGTCCCTGGCCAGAGTAAAGTGCCAAACTGTGGAAGGCCAGTAATTGAGTCAATGGTATTGCCTAAAGTGTCACGCCAAACGGCGGTGACAGGAGTTACCGATGCGAAATCCAATGCGACGACGGAGTAATTGACATAGACGCCATTCTTTACGCATTCGGTATTGGTGCCCACGGAAATATTTCCAGCGTAGACGAGAATGACCACATTCGCTTCATCACACAACTGCGGAGTACCTGAATTACAGATTCGGTACCGCATGATATCCAGTCCTGTAAAGCCAGGATTAGGAGTATAGGTTAATTCTCCTGTAGCCGGATTATAAACTCCCGAACCATTGCTAAAAGGAGAAACCTCTGAATATGAACTTAAATCAAGAGCTTCTCCGTTGCCGTTGTCGTTGACAATAATATCGACGGTAACAGGTGTATTGACTACTGTAGAATCAAAGTCTAGTTTGGCGGTAGGAGGAATATTTGACCAATTATTATAGATGATAATATCAGCTGTATCCAGAGTCTGACCATCAGTGATGTAATACGGCCAGTGGTCGTATGTGGAGTAATAGTCTGTTGGCGTATAAATCACAGAATCTCCTTGAAGGATCGCATTTCCGTATATGGGTCCATTGACTAATCCCACAACCCAAATGGAGTCACCATCAGGGTCCGAATCATTCAAAAGTGGATAAATAGTGATAGGGTTAAAATCTGAAGTCGTGTCAACGTCATCTACTGCAACTACTTGATTATTGACTGGGGTCACATCAATGTAAATCCAAGCTGTATCGGTCAATCGTGGAAGCGGCGTACCGAGGTCCTGAATCACATACTGAATTGAGTCTATCCCATTGAACAGTGGATCAGGCAAATAGAGAACAACTCCAACTGGTGCCGCCACGTCATACTGACCATTCATCGGAGGAGTAATTACCTGGAGATATGCCGTATTCAAAAAGAAATCCGGGTCATAATCATTTGACCTAGCATTGATAATCGCCAAGGTCTCTTCTGGTGTTGAGGTCGTATCATTTACCGCCACCGGTGGAACATTTGCGCCAATTACATATGTTTCAACATCTAAGCATCCATTATCATCTGTAACCGATATCGTATATGATCCAGGCGCTAATCCAGTGCGGTCCAAGGTTCCAGCACCATCTGACCAAGTACTAAAATAAGGTGGTGTGCCTCCGTATATTGTTACTTGAATTTCGCCATTATTCATGTTGTTGGAAGCGTTGGTCACCTGGCCATCAACGGTCAAAACCGATGGCTCCGATATCGGCACAAAGTATTCAATAGAAGCTAAAGCTGCATCGGTTACCGTACAGCCGTACACTCCTGGAGCCAAATTCGTTCTCGTCTGAGTGGTTGCACCATCAGACCACAAGTAACTGAATGGAGCAATTCCTCCGGAGACCGAGAGCGTTACTGATCCATCATTTGCTCCATTGCAGCTGATGTCATTTACATCTGGTGTAATGACCAGGATCCCGGGTTCTGTAATCTGAACAATGATAATGTCGCGGCATCCATTGGCGTCCGTGACGTCCAACCCGTAAAAACCATGAGGTAGACCGCTTATGGATGCCGTAGTTTCACCATTTGTCCACGCGTAGGTATACGGCATGGTTCCTCCCGATACGGTTACAGTTATGGAACCTGTCGATTGTCCGGCGATGAGCACGTCCTGTTTAGATTGAACACCCGCAATCAGAATGTCCGGTTGCGTAATTACCACAACCACTTGGGTTTGAGCGCCCTCACTGTCGAAGATATCACAGGTATAGGTACCTGCAAAGAGGTTTGAAATTGTCGCAGTATTAGCTCCCGTGTTCCATTGATAAGTGTACGGGGGAACTCCTCCCGAAACGGTAACGGAAGCACTACCGTCATTGTCCCCGAAACAGGTAATGTTCGTAGAGCTTGACACCAGGCCAACCAGGGCATTTGGCTCGTTAATGATGACAATCACTTCATCTGTACAACCTTCGGAATCGGTCACAGAACACGTGTAGGACCCAGCAAGTAAATTGTCGACTTCAAGCGTAGAGGCTCCATTACTCCAGAGCAGAGTAAAATCAGGAGTTCCGCCTGATATACTGACTTCAGCTTCACCCGTTGCTTCTCCGTTTATTGTCACGTCGGTCGATGAAACCAAAATTAAGTCAAGGACCGCGGGTTCAGTAATGACAACGCTATCGGTAACAAAACATCCATTCGCATCCGTAGCCGTGACAAAATAGGTCCCCGCTGAAAGTCCCGCAACGAGAGGCCCTGAATCTCCAGTAGACCACTGATAGGAAAATGGTGGTGTTCCTCCTTCTCCTTGAACTTCAGCTGTTCCAATTGCATCCCCATTACACGGATTGTCGGTCGAGAAAATGCGAACATCCGGATCCTGCTGAGGTTGGTCCAGAAACTGTGACGCTCCAACGGTACAACCGTTTGCATCTGTAATGATGACACGGTACAAGCCTGCTCCGATATCCGTCCAACTCTGACTAGACGGGCCAAAATTCCATTGATAAGAGTATGGAGGTGTCCCGCCCGAAGCGGTAGCCGTTAAAATACCCGTTTGATCATCGTGACATAGAATTTCTTGTGTCAAAGTTATTCCCCCGACAAGATCGGTAGGCTCGGAAACCGTGGCTTGACTAACAACGGAGCATCCAAAGAAGTCGGTCACAGTAACGGAATAGGTTGCCGCTATAACCCCACCTGTTGAGCTTGAATCCGATCCATTAGACCATGCATAGCTGTACGGTGAAGTTCCTCCTGAAACCGCTGCGGAAACCGATCCAGATGCGGCAGTAAAACAATCCACATCCGTAACACTTAATACAACGGAAACAGCAGCTGGCTCAACGATTGTAGCGCCGTCGATATACGTACATCCATTGGCGTCACTTAGGGTAATCGTATATGCACCAGCAGCCAATCCCAAAGACAAGTTCGTGGTCTCTCCATTAGACCAAAGGAAGCTATACGGTGGAGTTCCTCCCGAAGGAAAGATCCGTATTCCTGCATCAGCGCTTCCGTTACAAAGAGTAGTAATGGTCGAAACGGTAAACCCGCTGAGAGGGGTGGGTTCACTTATGATTCCTGAACGCACCCAAGGTCCGCAACCTACCCCGTCGGTTACTGTAACGGAGTAAAGGCCTGGTGCAAGACCTGTTCTATTCGGAGTGTTAGGACCTCCGTCACTCCAGACATACGTCAAGGGGGGAGAGGCCCCCACAACAACTAGAGTTGCAGCGCCATCATTGGCCCCTGCGCAGCTAACATTCGAAACAGTCGCTGTAAATGACACATTACAAGCTGGGTTATTGAGCGTAAACGTTCCAAAGGCAAGACAGCCATTTGCATCCTCAACACGAACAGAGTATCCACCGGCGGTCAAGTTGTTGAAGGTGTAGGTTGGACTCGACTGAGTCGCTACAAAAACATTATTTAAGTATATGTCGTAATCAGGTGTACCTCCATTGATGGTAATGGTTAAAGTGCCATCAGAGGCACCGACCGCTGAAGGATCGACTTCGACACCAACGACGGTAATTTGAGAAGGACTAACCAAGGTATATGAAGCTGAAGCCATGCAGCCATTTGCATCTGTAATATCCACGGTATATACGCCTTCGGATAAACCGTTTTCTATGGGGTTTCGTCCACCCGAAGACCATTGATAACTATATGGTGCAGTGCCGCCCACCACAGAGGCCGCTAGCCTTCCATCACTAGCTCCGGAACAAAGAACAGGACTTGATTCAGTTATACTGACGGTCAATAGTGAAGGCTCTGAAACCACTTGGGTTTCAATTGCGGAACAACCGTTTGCATCGGTTACCGATAACGTGTAGGTTCCCGCGGCGAGGCTTGAAATCGAAGTAGCGTTGGACCCATTGCTCCAAGCATACGTGTATGGTGAAGTTCCGCCTTGAACCGAAGATGAAATAGCACCAGATCCATCGCCGTTACACGATAAATTGGTCGGGAACATAGAAACAGAGATGGGATTGGGCTCATTAATGGTCGTACCTGTTAGGTTGATACATCCACCAGCATCTGTTACCGTGAACCCATAGCCCCCTGGCGAAAGGTTTGAATATGTATAGATCGTATCGGAGGAAACTTGATTGCTTCCGTCGCTAAATTGAACGGTATATGGAGCGATTCCCCCATCGAGTTGCAAAATAATTTCACCATCATCCGCCCCATTGCACGTAATATCCGACTTGGAGATCACTGTATTTCCTATGTTCGAAACGATGTTGACGTTGCTAAACTGAGAGTCATCCTTGAAGGAGAACCACCAGGTGTTGATGGTAATTTCGTTTCCATATCCAGAGCTCGTACAGCCCGGCCAGGTATGACACCCCACACTATTAGTCGGCTGACAGCCGTTAAGCTCGACCTTCTGGGGGTTCACATATCCATTGTAAGAATCATCCAAGTTACTGTCGTCCCAGAAAAGCTCTGGCACTCCGTTGTTCGCACTTGGAGGACGAATTCGTTCCACCACAAACCCTCCAGGGTTACACTCTAGATCGTATGTGGGAAAGTGTGTGATCCCCGTGACCACCTCGGCCTGAATAATGATGTTCGTTGAACCGCTGACCGGATCACCTAGTCCGTCATTCCCGTCCCATTGAAAGCAGTTTCGCCCCGCTTCCACCTTTTGAACCAACAAGACGTCCTCCGTATTCTCTTGATAACCCGGGGTTCCGTTCAAATCCAATATTACCGTTCCCTCACCGGGCTCGGTGAATTCCACCCATACGCAGTAATCTCCCAGGCAACCTTCTATTTCAGGCTGAGTGGGTACGACAAAAGACGGGTTACCCGTTGGCCAAATCAAACTGTCTGGGTCATTCAAAAAGATGGGGTATTCGGCATTTCCCTGATAGTTCAAGACTGATTTGCGATCCTCTTCCACATTTCCAGAAGAACCTGGCCCAGTACTGTTGCAATACAGCTTGAACCCATATGGTGAATAATCGTAAGACTTGAAACTGGAAACCGTTTGATCAGCCGTGTAGACGTACATGGGCGCCAAGAATTTCTTGGTAAACGAACCGGTACTCATGGTCCAATCCTGACTGTACAATCGACCTGGTTTTTCCAAACCCGTCACCACATCAATAACGGACATGTCCCACCAGTCAATGGTCAACTTGCTCGTAGTCGGCTGATCAATATTTCCGCTCCACTCAAACCAATACAAACCCGTATCCGATGGGGCAAATTCAAAAGGCTCGTATCCATCGCTGTTCGTCCCATCCCAATCCGGACCTTCAATAGCAGAATCCATATTGACTCGCCCTTTGGTATTCGTCGAACTCCCGGAGCGCGGAATTTCCTCCCCATCGTCCGAAGAGGTCGAAGGCCAAACCACATTCCCATTAGCGTCCTTAATCCTAACGTAGCATTTGGCGTCTTGATGAAGTTTAAAGCCAAAGAACATGTGTTCATTCGTATTGGAAATCCGGAAATTCACGCGTTGCTCGGGAGGGCAATCGTAAACGGATCCATACGGCGTACCATTCACATTTAAGTTGATAACCAAGCTAATGGGGTGACTCAAATAGCCCCCATTTCCATCAACGTTGACTTGCTTGGTTCCTTCTGCGGTGGCGACCAGCCCAACAAACACCCCAAGGGCAGTGAGCAAACGGTACATATTCTTCATAGATCTGGTTTGGTGCGAGAGACGTCTAGGTGCCAATAAATATACTAATTGACAAGGATTTAGTGCCTACGGCACGATGCTACCGCCCGACTTTTACAATACTTAATGTAAAGTTTACCCTAAGTGCACCTTTCAATCTTCGTAGTTGAAGGAAAATCCTGCAGAAATGTGGTAGCGGAAGTAGCCGTCATCCGTATTGGTACTTACCCCAACACCAATAGGCCCTAAACGTGTTTTCCAATTGAGTTCAACACCGTAGCCCACGGCCAAATACTGATTGTAAAAATCCTTCCAGTCAAAGCTTCCATACTGGGATATCGGTACGAATTCATACCACCCATAAAGGTTTGCTCCGTATTGTAGGTAGAACTGGTTGGCGATGACGTGTTGCATCTTGACTCCCGCTGAGCCAAAATTCACGGTTTCAAGTTCGGCATAATTCAAGCCGAGGACGGGCAGATCATTAAAGCGAACGCGTTGATACCCCCCAACGCGCCAATTATTGTACGACCGAAGTTCACTCTCAGCGGAAATGGTCAGGGCCAAAGAACCGTAAGGAAGCAACTGCGTTTTCTTGGCCAGCGGGAAAAAGCCCTGATAGCGAATTTGAAGCTGTCCATAAACGCCAGGTGTAATGTCATCAACCAATTCATTGAGTTCATCCCCAGTGATCCAAATGCTCGCTCCATCCCCCAGGCTCAGTTCTACACTATCTTGACCAGGTTCAAGATTGACTTGGTATGAGCTTTCAGGAATGAGGCTTCCCTCGACATAGAACTCGCTTCCTTCCGTGGGAAAATTTCGGTTATTCAAAGAGTTTCTCGTATACGCTGCTTTTACTTGAAAGAAGTTGATCACTTGGTTGCGCAGACCCTCAGGAACGGCCACGCTAAAACGAGAACGACTGGTCAACGATTGAAAATCCGCACCGATAAAAACACTCTCTTTAAGGCTCTGCGTAGTCAACACGCCTAAGCTGACCGAATGTATGTTTTGAATGTTAATGTCAATGGCTTCCCCTTTGTCGTACTGGGGTAACTGAGCACTGAGAAAGTCGTAGCGAAGGTTGGCTGCTACTGCTTTCCGCTTCCCCATATACTTGTAGTAATCAAATCGAAAACGAGGATTCTTCGAAATGTCCACCGCAGCCACTGTTCGGGATTCTCGCCCCAGTAAATCCCTAGCGGTAAGGTTGAGCAGGATCCCTGCCGAAAAAATGTTGTCGAAATGTACCGAGGCAAATAGACGAGCCCTTTCTTTCTCACGCATTTGGACACGTAGTACCGAGGAAGTATCCGTGTAAGGCTCAAAAATGTAATCCACCTTGTCAAATCCGTTGATGCCGAATACGCGGCGGACGGCGGACTGGAGTTGGTCCCTCGAGTACTCTTGGCCGGATATCAACCCCAGCTTATTGTCCACCAAGGCATCGGAGAATATGGTGTTGCCCTCCACGCTAATCGAATCCACTCGCTCTGGCCTCACCCGGCCAGCCATAGAGAATGGCTCACGGTCCATGCCCAGTTCCTCAGCCATCGCCTCAAATTCGGGCAAGTACTCTTGACCGACATTTTTACCCAGTTCGATAATCTCGGGAACATTGCCAAAACTCGCCGTGCTGTACGGACCTAAATCGGGCTCAATGTAGATGTCACAGTCTTCGATTTCCTGAGGTAAACGCTTGGCCGATGGAATCATGGCGAGGCTCATCAGAATACCGACCATGGATTCCGGTGTGGGCTCCTTCAACTTTGTTCCCACGTTGACACCAATAATTTTATCGGCACCGAGCTGAATCAGTTGTTCTACGGGGAAGTTGTCCACGACTCCTCCATCCACCACCAGCACGGAATCAACCTCCACAGCGGTGAAGGCGGTCGGAAGGGCCATACTCGATCGAATAGCTGTGGCCAAATCCCCGCGATCAAAAAGAATGGGTTCTCCGGTGGCCACATTCGTTCCTACACATCGGTAGACGATGGGGAATTCATCAAAATTCTCGTACTCTTTCGCGGTCCAAAGGTAGTAGCGCATGAACTCGCCGAGTACTTGGCCTTCAATAAGACCTGAGGGCAGCTTCAATGAGGTCCCTTCAATGGGAAACTCGACCAGATAGCGATTGTAGTATTCCTTCTCTTCAAAGGAGATATAATTCAGGGGCACTTGATTGGACAGGACTAAGTCCCAATCCATGGTCATCAAAATTTGCTCGATTTCATCTGCTGAATAGCCGATGGCGTAGAGCCCACCGACCACTGAACCCATGGAAGTTCCCGCAATGAAATCGGGCCGTAGGCCGGCCTCCTCCATCGCCTTCAAAACACCTACATGCAACGCTCCTTTTGCTCCTCCACCAGAGAGGACCAGCCCGAGTTTGGGTCGTTCTTGCGCACTGGCCCCGAGGGCCAAACACAGCAGTAAAAGGAGAAAAATGCGTCTCAATTCAGTGGTTTTGGTCCCGTTCAAGTTAGGAATTAAGAAAACTTTAACGCCCTACGGGCCGATGTTTCCTTGACAACAAGCGTTCTCCTTTCAGAAATTTGAACCCGTTACCCGCGGCTTCGTTACCTTGGGGCCGCTAAAACGTACATGAAATGGACACATCCACATCCGAATTTGATATTCGGGCGCTGAACGAAGAAATCGAACGCGAAAGCGCCTTTGTCGACCTGATCGGTCGCGAAATCAACAAGGTCATCGTGGGCCAGAAATACATGGTCGAACGACTCTTGATCGGCCTCTTGGGCTCCGGGCATATCCTCCTCGAAGGGGTTCCGGGACTTGCCAAAACATTGGCCATTAACTCCCTCGCCAGCGCGGTAGATGGGAAATTCAGTCGGATTCAGTTTACCCCCGACCTTCTTCCGGCCGACGTTATTGGAACCATGATCTACAACATGGCCGAGAACAAATTCAGCATCAAAAAAGGACCGGTCTTTGCCAATTTTGTCCTGGCGGATGAGATCAACCGGGCTCCGGCCAAGGTGCAAAGTGCCTTGCTCGAGGCTATGCAAGAACGTCAAGTGACCATTGGTGAAGAGACCTTTGGCTTGGAAGAGCCCTTTTTGGTTCTCGCCACTCAAAACCCAGTGGAACAAGAAGGAACCTATCCCCTTCCCGAAGCGCAAATGGACCGCTTCATGCTGAAGACTGTCATTGACTATCCGAAAAAAGAAGACGAGCGCCTGATCATGCGTCAAAACCTGGCTGCGGAACGCACACCTGTGAACCCAGTAGTGCATACCAAAGACATCCTCAAGGGTCGTGAGATGGTACACAAGGTCTACATGGACGAAAAGATTGAGCAGTACATTCTGGACATCATCTTCGCGACGCGGAATCCTGAAGTCTATAAGCTCAGCAGCTTGAAGCCGCTGATCAATTTCGGAGCATCGCCCCGTGGATCCATCAACTTGGCCAAGGCGGCAAAGGTCCACGCCTTCATCAAGCGCCGAGGCTACGTGATCCCAGAAGACGTGCGCGCCATCTGTATGGACGTGTTGCGACACCGGATCGGAATCACCTATGAGGCCGAGGCCGAAAACGTGACCTCAGAAGACATCGTCCGTGAAATCTTGAACGCCGTCGAAGTCCCCTAAACGATGGATACCTCAGAAGTCCTTAAGAAGGTTCGGCGCATCGAGATCAAAACGAAGCGCCTGAGCGATCACCTCTTTTCCGGCGAGTACCACAGCTCGTTCAAGGGCCGAGGTATGGCCTTTAGTGAGGTGCGTCCCTACCAATTTGGGGACGATGTACGGGCCATCGATTGGAACGTGACCGCCCGCTTTAAGGAACCCTTCATCAAGGTCTTCGAAGAAGAACGCGAGCTCACCCTTATGCTGGCCGTGGATATCAGTGCCTCGGAAAGCTTTGGATCGGGGAGCAAAACCAAAAGGCAAATTCTCACGGAAATTTGCGCCGTTCTGGCCTTTAGTGCCATGGGGAACAACGATAAAATTGGTCTCTTGCTCTTCAGCGATCAGGTGGAGCTCTTCATACCGCCGACCAAGGGCCGAAAGCACGTCCTGCGCATCATCCGCGAACTCATTGAATTCGAACCCAAGGGCAAGGGCACAGACATCGGAGGAGCTTTAAGCTACCTCAGCAATATGATGAAGCGCAAAGCCATTGTCTTTGTCTTGAGCGATTTCTTGGATACCGACTACAACGACGCTTTGAAAATCGCTGCGAAGAGACACGACCTAACGGGGATTCGCGTCTACGACGAACGCGAAAAAGACCTTCCCAACCTGGGTTTGATTCCCATGCGCGATCCGGAAACGGGCACGGAAAAGTGGGTGAACACGGGCAGCAAAGCCGTTCGTCGTCGACAGAAAGTGTGGTACCTCGACCGCGAAGCCGAGTTTATGAATGGCTTCCCACGGGCCGGCGCTGGTGCCATTAATTGCCGTGTGGACGAGAGCTATGTGAAAAAGATGTTGGGCTACTTTAAACGCCGCTCTGCTTGATGAAAAGATGGCTCTACATAGCACTCCTTTTTGCGGTATTTGTGCCTTACGGCACGATAGCCCAGGCGACCTATACCCTCCGTGCCGACACGAACAAAATCCTCATTGGCCAGCAGGTCCAACTCAAGCTTCGCGCATCCTTCCCTGAAGGAACCCCAATCCTTTGGCCCATGCTCGCCGACTCGGTTGGCCCGGCCGAAATCATTTCCCGCTCGGGAATTGACACTTCAAAGAAAGGTGAAGAAGTACTGCTTGAAGAGCGCATCACCGTGACCCTCTGGGACAGCGGCTACTACATTGTTGAGGCTCCGCCCCTCTTGGTCGATTCCGATAGCCTTCGGGCCGATCCGATTTTCATGACCGTCAATACCGTAGAAGAACTCGGCGAGAATCCCTTTGACATCAAAGAACCGGAGGACGCCCCAAAAACACTCGCCGATTGGCTCCGTCAACTTTGGCCATTCCTTATGGCGGCGGTGCTCATCGCCGTGGGCGTGTGGTGGTGGATGAACAAGCGTCCACATCGAGCCGTAGCGGAAGCGAAGGCTCCCCCTATCGATCCCTATGAACAAGCTTTGAACGAATTGGGCCAGCTTCGGGAAAACAAACTGTGGCAGAAGGGTGAGGTCAAGGAATACTACGACGGGCTCACGGACATTGCACGGCGATTCTTGGAACTCGAACGCGGGCTCCCGGCGCTTGAACGAACCACGGACGAAATCCGTGACCTTCTGGCTGGTCAGCCCGTGGCATCAGAAGTCAAGGAGGACTTTATTCGCCTCATGCAGGAGGCCGATATGGTGAAGTTCGCCAAAGAACGGTTCGATGACGAGGCTTGTGAACGGGCACTTCGCCGGGCGCGGAGCTTTATTGAAGTCGTGCACCAAGGCACTTTGAACGAGCAAAAGACGGAAACCCCATGACGAATTGGGAATTCGTACATCCAGAATGGTTCTGGGGCCTGCTGGTCTTGCCCTTGCTCGCCTTGTGGGAGTGGCGCCAGCTTCGACGCGGTTCCGCCAGCTTTACCCATACGGGAACGGCCGCCTACAAAGGAACGGATCTGCTCGGGCTCATCCGTTATTTCCTGCCCATACTGAGACTGGCAGCCATTGCGCTTATTCTCGCAGCGCTCGCTCGTCCGCGCACCTCCGAAACCGGTAAAAAGACCAGCTCCACGGAGGGGATTGATATTGTATTGGCTTTAGACGTTTCCAGCTCCATGGACGCTATGGATTTTAAGCCCAACCGGCTCGAAGCCTCCAAACAGGTCGCGGCTCAATTTGTCGCCGACCGTCCAAGTGACCGCTTCGCCGTGGTTGTGTACGCCGGTGAGAGCTTTACACAGTCGCCGCTGACTACCGATCATCGGATCGTGCAAAACAGCCTTTCAGATGTCCAGTTTGGCCGCATTGAGGATGGAACGGCCATCGGCATGGGTCTGGCCACTGCGGTGAATCGACTCAAGGAAAGTGCCGCCGAAAGCAAAGTCATCATATTGATGTCGGACGGAGTCAACAACTCCGGATTTATTGATCCGATTACCGCGGCAGAAATTGCCACGGAGTACGATGTCCGCGTTTATACCATTGGCGTGGGAACCATGGGCATGGCCCCTAAGCCCACCACGGACATGTTTGGCCGCAAACGCGTGGTCCAAGTCGAAGTGGAAATCGATGAAGAGCGGATGCAGCAGATTGCAGACTTGACTGGAGGGCGGTATTTCCGCGCCACCGACAATGAGAAGCTCGCGGAGATCTACAGCGAAATTGACGAACTCGAAAAGACCCAGCTCGAAGAGCTGACCTATTACGAATACGAAGAGAAGTTCTACCCTCTAGCCCTCTTGGCAGCCGCCTTAATGCTACTGGATTTTCTGCTTCGAAAAACCCTGCTCAAAAGCGCCATCTAATGGATTTGTATCGGCTCGAACATCCGGAATATCTGTACGCCTTAGCGCTGATCCCAGTGCTGTGGCTCGTACATGCCCTATGGGCGAGGTGGCGCCGTAAGGCCCGTGCGGCCTTTGGTTCCGCCGTGGCTACCGACCGCCTGGCCCCTGAGGCCACTCGAAGCCGTCACAGCATCAAGACCTTCTGGGTAACTCTTGGGCTCGCCAGCCTAATCATCGCTTTGACCAACCCACAGGTGGGCTCCAAGCTCGAAACGGTGAAGCGCAAAGGAGTGGATGTCGTTTTTGCCTTGGACGTATCGAAGTCCATGTTGGCCGAAGACGTGGCCCCAAACCGACTCGAAAAGTCAAAGCAGATCATCGGAAAGACCCTCGATGCCTTGGGCAGTGACCGCATTGGTCTCGTGGTCTATGCCGGAAGCGCCTATCCACAACTGCCGATTACCACCGATTACAGCGCCGCGCGCATGCTTTTGCGGACGGTCAACACGGACATTGTCCCCAGCCAAGGAACGGCCATTTCCGAAGCCATTCAACTGGCCGATGAGTACTTCAGCTCTGGCGAAACCACCAAGAACAAGGTCCTCTTCATCCTCAGCGATGGCGAAGACCATGAAGACGGTGCACGCGATGCGGCTACTGCCGTTGTAGACAAAGGCATCATGATCTACACCATCGGTGTCGGCTCAACGCAAGGAGGGCCCATCCCCGAGAAAAGCCGCGGTCAAACCGTGGACTTCAAGAAAGACCGCAATGGAAAAGTGGTCGTCACCAAGTTGGATCGAGACCAACTCGTAGAGATCGCCGCTGCCGGAAATGGTGCCTATATCGATGGCGACCGAACCGATGAAGTCGTCGATTTTATTGAAGAAACCCTCAACAGCCTACAGCGCGAAGAAATCGTAAGCAAAGTATTCAGCGAATACAAAGACCAATTCCCCATCTTCCTCGGACTGGCCTTGTTCGCCTTTCTGATGGATGCATTGCTCAGCGAGCGGAAAAGTTGGTGGAATCGCCTTAAATTGTTCCAGTCATGAAGCACCTCTTGATTGCCCTCTTTTTTGGCTTGGCCTTCAGTGCCCAAGCGCAGAACTCCCGAGCCCTGATTCGCTCGGGAAATCAGGCCTATCAGCAAGGCGCGTTTGATGATGCCGAAGTAGCCTATTCAGAGGCCCTACGGGCCGATGCGAACTCCGCCAAGGCCCGCTTCAACCTAGGTGATGCGCTTTTCCGCCAGGAACGCCTCGAAGATGCCCTAGCCGAATTTCAGGCCGCTGCAGAGCTGAGCGAAGACCCAGCCTTAAGAGCCAAGAGCTTCCACAACATGGGTAACATCCACGGGGCTGCCCAGCAGTGGGATCAGGCCGTTGAAGCCTACAAGCAATCTCTGCGTGCCAATCCCATGGACGAGGAAACGCGGCACAACCTGGCCTACGCACAGCAGCAGCTGAAGCAACAACAGGAGCAGCAGCAACAGAACAAGGACGAGAATCAACAGGACCAAAATCAAGATCAACAGAACGATCAAGAACAGGACCAGGAACAAAATCAGGATCAACAAAACCAGGAAGACCAACAGCAGCAAGATCAAGATCAGCAGAATCAGAATCAGCAGCAGGAGGAACAACAGAATGAACAAGGCGAAGACGAAAACGAGCAGCAGCCTGATCCAGAGCAACAAGGTCAGCAACCGGCCGAAGGGCAAATTAGTCGAGAGGAAGCTATGCGCCTATTGGAAGCCCTTCAGCAACAGGAACAGCAAGTGCAGGAGAAACTGAAAAAGGCCAAGGTCAAGGCCAAGAAGACAAAAAAGGAGAAGGACTGGTGATGAGAGCTTGGCTTGCAGCCATAGGGATGTTGGTATCGGTGACGACTTGGGGTCAAGTGACCTTCAAGGCCTACGCCAACGAAACCGTTGTGGGCGAAACGGAGCGCTTCCGCGTGACCTTCGAGGCCAACGATCGATGGTCGGAATTTGAGCCGCCCAATTTTGGTCCCTTTCGAGTGGTTCAAGGTCCCTCACAAAGCCAGTCGACGAATATCGTCAACGGCAACATGAGCACCACCTTCAGCTACAGCTACATCCTTCAGCCCACACAGGTCGGAACCTTTACCATCAATGCGGCACGTGCTCGAATCAAGGGTCAGCTGGAAAAAACCAACCCCCTTCAAATCAAGGTAGTTCCACAAAGCGAGAAGGCTGCTGATCCAAACGATCCTTATGCCATTGCGCAGCGGAGCAATATCTTGAGGGTGTTTGTCAGCAAAAGGGATGTCTATGTTGGTGAACCCATCACCGTGACCTACAAACTTTACTACGCCAGTCAAATCCGCAACTACAGTGGTCAGGCGCCCAACTTGAATGGATTTTTCAAAGAGGAAATCGAATTGAAGAATCAGCGCGAAGAGCGCGAGAACTACAAGGGCAAACTCTACAATGTGGCGACCCTAAAAAAGTATGTGCTGATACCGCAAAAAACGGGAGAGCTGGAAGTCGATCCCTTCGTTCTGGATCTGGAAACGGCCGTGCCTACCCAACAGAGGGATTTCTTTGGCAGACCCGTGTACCAGAACGTGAGCTATACGGCAAAGAGCCCCACCGTGACCATCGATGTTTCGGCATTACCGGCCGAAGGGCGCCCGAGCAACTTCAGCGGAGCAGTGGGTACATATAGCTTTGATGTTGCTTTAAGTGACACGGCTGTTTCAGCCGATGAGTCGGCGACTCTAACGGTCAATGTCAGCGGCCTCGGAAACTTGAAGCTCTTCGAATTGCCGCAACCCGAAGTTCCTAAGTCCATTGAACTGTACGATCCAAAGTACGCGGAACGCATCACGGCGAGCTCCAAAGGCCTTAGAGGTTCTCGGAAGAATGAATACCTCATGATTCCGAGGTTCAACGGGGACTATAAGATTCCCGAAATGAGCTTCACCTATTTCGATACGGACAAGAAGGACTACGTTCAATTGAAAAGCCCCGATTTCACTTTGCATGTCACTGGCGGCTCAGACGACCCTGGGGCAGCGAGCTCCTCCGGAGTGGTGCGGCGCGGCCGGGAAGAGGTCGATTACCTCAACGAAGAGATTCTGTACATCAAGACAAGACTTGGAAAAACCGTGAAGAAGGGATCGGGATTTCGGACCAGTCCGCTGAGGTGGACGGGATACGGCTTTGGTCTCCTGGCTTTCTTTGGCGTTCTCGTTTGGCGTCGTCGTCAAGAGGAACAAAATGCAGATGTCGCCGGACAACAGCGTCGACGAGCGCGGAAAGTTGCTACGGGGCGCTTGGCCGCTGCTAAGAAACAAATGGATGCCGGGGAACACCGTGCCTTCTATGAAGAGATTGCCCGAGCCTTGGAAGGGTATTTAAGGGATAAACTGCAAATGGATCTGGCAGGCTTGGGCTTAGATCGGGTCTTGGAAGAGCTGGGTCAACACGGAGCCTCGGAAGAATTGAATGCGCGGGTCAAAGAATTGTGGGATGCCACCTCTTTTGCACGCTATGCACCGAGCAGCGGTGCCGGCGCAGATGAGAAGCACTACAAGGCCACCTTGGAATTGATCACCGAATTAGAAGACGTTTTAAAATGAAGCACTGGATCTACATAGTACTCCTTTTCTTCGCGGTCTTCGCGCAGGCGGAGTCAATTTCCGAAGCCTTCGAAAAGGGAAATGCGCTCTACGCCGAAGAAGACTTTGGCGGAGCCATTGAGGCCTACGAATCCGGCTTGAACGGAGAGGAAACCAATGCGGCATTACTCTACAATTTGGGAAATGCCTATTTCCAAAACGGACAACTGGCCCCAGCCATTTTGAACTATGAACGCGCCTTGCTCATCGGTGGGCAAGATGAAGAGGTCGCTCGAAACTTGGCCATTGCTCAGGCCCAACGGGTCGATGAAATTGAGCCGCTCCCACGCCCCTTGTTGACGCGCTTCTATAGGAGTATTGCAGGGGCATTAGGGCCCAATTCCTGGACGGTTGTGGGTCTTTGGTTATTCCTTCTGGCCGCAGCGCTTGGTGCTGTGGTGGTAATGGGAAGGGGCACATCGGGCCGTAGGCCCATGCTCGTTATTTCTGCGCTTGTACTGTTGGGGCTTTCAATAATCTCGAACGCCATCAGCGAGTTTGAGGCCCAATATCAAGAGAACAATGCTGCGGGCATCATCATGGCCGCCAATACCTACGTAAAGTCCGGTCCGGATGAAGATGCAGAGGACCTTTTTGTTCTGCATGAAGGGACTTCCGTCAGCGTCCGCGAGGCGTTCTCGGGATGGGTTCGTATTCGACTGGCCGACGGTAAAATCGGCTGGGTTCCCGAAGAAGATGTTGAAGCGATTGAATAAAAAAGCCGAATCTCGCGATTCGGCTTTCCACTTTTTTGAGGGTTCGCTGCTTACTGGCGAGCGAATTGTACGTTGAAGATCAGCTTCACTTCATCTCCAACAACGACTCCGCCGGCCTCGGTCACTTGACTCCAAGTCAAACCAAATTCTTTGCGGTTGATTTTTCCAGTCACTTCAAAACCTACTTTGGTCTGTCCGTATCCATCGACCATGGTTCCGCCGTATTCCACAGTGAGAGAAACTTCCTTTGTAGTGTCTTTGATCGTCAAAGGACCAGTCAAGGTGAAGCTGTCCCCTCCTTTATTGTTTAGCGTTCCTTCGAAGGTCATCTTCGGGAATTGCTCTACGTTGAAGAAATCCGCAGAACGGAGATGATTGTCCCGATCCGATTGATTGGTATCAATAGAGTTTACATCCACGTCAAACGCCACGGCTGCTCCGTCGAAGTCATCGCCGTCTGATTCAAAGGATCCGTTGAAGTTGTTGAAGGTTCCCGTCACGGTTGAAATAACCAAATGCTTCACTTTGAATTGAACCTCGCTGTGCATGGCGTCTACCGCCCAAGTAGTTTTTGTTGCTGTTGCTTCCATTGTCAAATTTTTTAGGATTACACAGCAAAGATGAGAATTAGATGTACCTACATCTATTAACCTAGATTAAGAAAACACGCAAGACGAATTCGTGGTCTCAACGATGAAGTCGCCCGGCTTGACGAAGCAGGCTGCTTTGAGCGCGAGAAGATTTGGTCAAGGGGCCACAATGCTGGCTAATACCCGACTGCTCCACTTGCTTGGTGGAGGTGCACGCCGTAACGGTTAAGAGTACCCAGGAAGTCAGTAGTGCGATTAACAGTCCTCGCACGCTGCTTGTCGTCGGTTCCATGTGTCGGTTGTCTTTAGGCTCACGGGACCCTGCTGAAGAAGGAATGGCGCTCCCGAAGGATCGGCACAAATGGCCGTTCTACCTTCGCGGAAATCTATAGTCGGTTCTAAGTAGACCGTCCCTCCAGAAGCCTTCACTCGCTCTACAGCAGCTTCCACGTTATCGACACTAATATAGGAAACCCAAAAAGAACGCGTTTCAAGCATTGGGTTCTTGATGGCTCCGCCGACACGCTCGCCTTTGTTTTGAAGCAAGTAGTAAGGATTCAATCCTTCGCTCTTGGCCGTCATTTCATAACCCAAACCTGAATAAAATCGCGAAACGGCTGATGGGTCTTCTGCCCAAAGTTCAGCCCAAACAAATTCCCCTATACCAACTTGTGGCTCAGGATCACCATAGTCCGTACGAATGATTCCGAACATGGCTTCTTGAGGATCACGGACAATGGCCGCCTTTCCTCTTCCTTTCATATCGAAGGTCTCACCGAGGGTAGAACCTCCAACAATGCGAAGTCGATCTGCTGATGCAGATACATTCTCAACCGAGATAAATGGAATCCACTCTCCTCCTGAACCCGCATCCTTTTGTCCAATAGCCCAGATACCCGCTATTGGCTTGTTGCCTTTCTTGACGAGGTAATAGTCGTTATCACCATCGAACGATTGCTCAATGGTCCATCCAAAAACAGATTGATAAAAAGGAATGACTTGCTGGCCGTCATGTACAATCAGCTCTCGCCAGATGATCGATCCGTGATGATACACTTCTTGATCTTCTGCTTCTAGAGCAGGAAATGTCGATGGACGAGCACAGCTCGCGAAAAGGAGGATTCCAACGACAAGTCCTCCGAAAAATCGGATCGGTTGTTTCATGACCGTGACTTGTAATCTAGGCTAAGTTAAAAAAACCTAACCTTCTAGCAGCAAATATCTTACCAAAAAGGAGCTTTTCCTAATTTGATGCGATGCGTTCTATGTTTGAAGCAACCAATTTGGCCACTTGAGCCTCGCTCAAAGTGGTCGACAAACGAGACAAAAGCAACTCCAGAATATCTTCAAATCGAGTAGGCCCCAATTGGGCATGACCGTAATATCTCATCCCCCAGGCAGGGAACAGCTCCTCATCAAAAGGGAGTTCCAAGCTCTTTTTGACAGAGTGTCTTTCGTCCTTATTTATGGTGTTAAACAACTGATCTACAGCACTATCTGGACCTTGAAGAAACTGAACAAAGATGCCGTTCTTGTAGCTCATGAAGCCGGTAATCCCCCGGTCTTTGTTTCGCTGTTCAGACGAACTGGATAATTCTTTGAGCTCCTCTTCATTGAAGTCCATAGACTCCTCGCTCAGGTATATAATCGATTTCATTCGTGTTGTTTTAGGCGGTCGCTTCTTCCCACGACAAATGTCCTTCAAGATTGTTCGCTCCCCAGGTCTCTAGCTCGCTTTCTGTCCAAAGATTGGGAAAAAAGACTCGTTTTTGGAATTTGGGATGCATGTAACGCTGCCATTCAGAGCCGCCTGTGGCTTCGGCACCTCCCAAATATTTCCGCGCGGCATTCAAGTGGCTCATGACCCATTTTACGTTTACCGTATGGTCATAATGGCGCAGCGCATTGATCAATCGCGCATCGTTTCTTTGTGCTTCTGGCAAGCGCAAATAAACGAGCTGCAAATTGGACTTGTTGTATTCCTTCATGAAGGTGATGAACTCCTCCATGTACTTCTTTTCGAAGTTGGCGAGCAATGTCGTTTTATCTCCTGTATCAAAGTTCTTTCCCGCAGCTTGCCAGTACAAATGTTCGTAGGCGTGCTCAAAGGGAGTGTTCCGATCAATGGTGTCTCGGAATCGAGCATCGATCAGATTGATCAGGTCGGTACTGGCAAATTCGATTTTGCGGTATTGAGCACTTTGGAAGCCACTGGCGGGAGTCAAGGTGTCCCGGAACTTCATGTATTGCTCGCGCTCCATGCCATCGCCCATGATTGAAAAACTCTCGGTCAGCATATCGAAATATCGGCTGATTCGGTCCACGTGCATGGCAAATTTCTCCGCGGCAATATCCTCTTCACGTGCAATTTGCTCAATCTCCCAGAGCACCATTTTGAACAAGAGCTCATTGATTTGATGATATACAATGAAGATCATTTCATCGGGAAGCTGAGTCCGTTGTGTTTGCAAACCCAACAGAGCATCAACCTGAATGTAATCCCAATAGGTCATGGGCTTTGCGTGCAAAAGCCCGCTGAGATGTACGTCTGGATTCTGGCCAATGGCTCGATATTTTTCATCGATGGCCTCAAGCAGTTGTTCGCGATTCATGGATGGTCAAATAGGTGAGCGCAATTTAATCTTTCCCGCAAACATCGCGGCATTTCGTATTTTCCGCCTCAATCTCTACTCAACCATGGAACAAAGCCAACAAAAAATGATCATGGGCCACCCCGCAGGCCTATATGTCCTTTTCTTTACAGAACTCTGGGAGCGCTTCTCCTACTACGGAATGCGGGCGATCCTCGTCCTGTATTTAACGGCTAAAACGACGGACAGCAACGCCGGTCTCGGCTGGGAAAATGCCTCAGCCCTTGAACTCTACGGGTGGTATACCATGATGGTCTACGTCATGTCCGTTCCTGGGGGCCTTCTCGCCGATCGCCTTCTCGGGCAAAAGAAAACGGTCATGCTCGGAGGGGTCCTTCTCTGCATCGGACATATCATTCTCGCCGTTGATGCCCTCTGGGCCTTCTATACTGGTCTCGTCTTCATCGTCCTTGGGGTTGGAGCCCTGAAGCCCAACATCAGTACCATGGTCGGAGGGCTGTACCGTCGAGGCGATGCTCGGCGCGATGCCGGCTTCACCATCTTTTACATCGGAATCAACATCGGTGCCTTCACGGCTCCCCTCCTCGTGGGTTATGTCGGCGAGGTAATCAATTGGCACTACGGCTTCGGCCTTGCCGGAATTGGTATGGCCATAGGACAAATCGTCTACGTATTTGGTCAGCGTTACCTGAAAGGGGTCGGAGATTTTGAAAGGCCCTCACGGGCCGATGGTACGCCATCCTCCCAGCCGCTCACCAAAATCGAAAAGGACCGCCTCAAGGTGCTATTGCTCTCCTTTGTCGTCGTTATAGTCTTCTGGGGTGCCTACGAGCAAGCCGGTGGGCTGATGAACCTCTACGCCAAAGAAAAAATCGACCGTGTTATGTTCGGCTTCACCGTACCCGCCAGCTTCTTGCAGGCCCTGCACGCCTTTTATGTCATTCTGATTGGAGCGCCTATGGCCTATTTCTGGACCCAATGGCGTAAATGGGGTCGCGAATCGAGCAGCCTCTTCAAGATGGGTATTGGAACCATTATTACGGGTTTAGGCTTCCTCTTCCTTGCCGGAGCGGCACAAGAAACCCTTGGTTCCGCTGATGGCAAAGCCTCCATCTATTGGATGTTCGCGGCCTACCTTCTGCACGTCGTGGGGGAATTAAGCATCTCCCCTATTGCCCTTTCCTACATCACAAAATTGGCTCCAGCTAAGTACGCCAGCTTTATGATGGGTGCGTACTTCTTTGTGAGCGGGGTAGGAAACAAGATTGCCGGGCTGGTTGGCGAAGCGGCTCAAGAAGCTGGCGAAATGACCATCTTCATTGGCGTCTTTGGATTTTGTGCGCTTTTTGGTCTGACCCTAGTGCTTTTCGTCAAACGACTCAAAGGCCTCGCCCATGGAGCGGAGGACATTACTCCTGTTTCTCCTCTGACGGATCCGGAGTAACATCATCACCTTTCGTTTCGGCTTCCTGCTTTTCAGAGGGCGCCTCTTTAACCGCTTCTTCCTGAAAAGCGTGTTCATCTACCTGCTTGAGCGAAATCGCTTCAGGCACAATCATACCTATGCCGTGTAGGCGCAGGGTGTTGAAGACGTCCGTGTAGACCTGATTCTTGGTGAAGAGTATCTCTCGCTCCACCCAAAAGTGAATGTAGAAGCGCGCCTTGTTGTCTTCCACTCCATCGTAGTAAACAGCAGGCGCAGGAAGGTCAGCGCTCTGGATGATGTTCTTCATAGCGTCCTCCACAAGGTAGACCACTCGAGTAGGATCCAGGTCTTGGATTGGAAGCACAAATTCAAAACGCAAGCGTCTTTGGCGGTTGGCCAGAGTCCAGTTGATTACCTTCTGGGAAACAATGTCGCTGTTCGGCACAATCAATTCAGAGGCGTCGTAGAGTCTCAAGGTGGTTGCCCGGATTCCAATTCGAATCACTTCCCCTTCATCCAATTGAATCTTCACAATATCTCCTTCCGTAATCGGCCGCTCGAAAACAAGGATCAAGCCACTCAAAAAGTTATTGATGATGGATTGGAGACCAAAACCAATACCAACCCCAAGGGCACCCGCCAAAAGACCGAGATTAGCAAAATTGAGCCCGAGTTGACTCAAGGCCAAGAATATTCCAAAGGTGACCAAGATGTAGCTCGTCATTGAGCTTATCGCCATCGGCACACCTCGCTCCAAGTCTAGGCGAGTCAATAGCTCCTCCCTCAAGAATAGGACGGCTGGTCCAACGGTTAGCCAAGTGACAATAATAATCTTGAAGAAATTGATCCCATCGCCGATGGTGACCGTATAATCCCCAATGTCGGTTCCGGTTTTGATAAAGTCGGCCCACCATATGCCCAAAGCATCAAAAATGTAAAACCCGTTGAGCACAATTTGAGCAAAGAGAAGTACGGACAAAATTTGAAGAATGCGGGTCAATCCACGTGTGGCCTTCTGCCTAGCTTCGGGCATCCAACGGTGAGCATACTTGGGAATACCGGTATTGAACCACGTCCTTACCGCTACCGAAAGGGACTGGAACGTCAAGCCTATAAAGACAGCAGCCATCAACGTGGTTACTGTTCCATCGACCAAAAGCAGAGAGAAGATATGGTAGCCCGTTAAGTTCGTGACGAAAGCTATCGCTTGCACAAAAATCAGAATCGGTGTAAAGCCGAGCAGGAGCCTTACCCACCAGGCATTGATTCCATCAAAATCATGCCGCATCCGGTATATCCGAACCAGTCCATAGCTCAACACTAAATTCAATACGAGCAAAAACAGTCGTTGACTTAGCGGCCCAGTGTTGATTAAACCGTACTCAAAGACGATGTACGTGACTACGGATCCAATGATGATCCAGCGCTGTCCGTCGCGAATGTTTTGGGTGAAGAGCAATAAGAAAACAAACAATAGAACCGTCGAGAACACCAGACTAATCAGGGCTGGAGGGTTACTCAAAAAGAGTAAAATGGACAGTAAGGAATAATAAAAGGCGGAAAGCCAAGGTCGGTTGAATAGGCTCTTCGTAATGCGATCAGCATACACCTCATCGTCGAAAGACATATTGGTTTTCATCCGATAGAAAAGCACGAGAAAGAGCACAAATACCGGCACAAACCACAGGGTTTTATTCTTTTCTTGCTCGAGGTACAATCGGGCATCGCTGCGGGCCAGCCAGATCAATTTATTGAGCTCAATGCTCGAATCATCCGTGCTGTCGCGCTCCCAATTGAAAATGCCATCCCCGCGTTCCGTGATGCGCGAAATAAGTTGACGCGATTTCGCCTCTTCAATGGTCGACTGGCTGCTTTGAATCTTCAGGATCAACTCGGTAGCAATGCTTTCGACTTCCAGTGTTTCTTCAAACTCAAAGTCAACCACTTCAAATACGCTGTCTATTCTTCCGAGGGTAACAGTTATTCGAGAGGATACTTCTTCTTTGGCGTCATCGGCGTCCAATTCCTCTTTGATTAAGGACCAAGCATCCCTATATAGCTTGAGCTCACTCTCGATCGCCTCTAAGCTCTTGTTGCGAGAGGAAAGCTCTGAAACAATGGGACTCAAATTTCCTTGAAGCTCGGACCAGCGAAGCTTTAGACCATCTAGCGTCCCTGAGAATTGCTCGTTCCTCAGAACATCTTCCGTAAGCTCGTTCAAAGAATCAATGCGCATCCGAAGCGTGTCTAGGTTTGCTCTTCGCTGATCCATCAAAGAATCCTGAAGCAGGGGTTGAACATCTGATCGGAAATACTCGATCAGTTCTACGCGGGCACTCGAGATTTGGGAAAGCTCGATTTTCGGAATGACGACTGTTGAGTCAGAGGTTGCCGTTTGCGCTGATAGCGCGAAACTGCACACGAGAGTCATCAAGAAGAAGAGATTCTTCAAAGGAAATGGGGTTGGGTTCAGCCTCTAAAATAGAGAATTCGAAGCACAGAATTCTGAGCGGTCAAAGCGAAAAGCCTAAATTGTATGCACTTAGAACCCAAACCTATGGCTCAAGAACCCTCCAATCGGCCACTCGACGTGTACTTCCGCCTGGCCCTGGCTACCCTCATTATTTACTGGTGTTTTATGATTGCTCGACCATTTTTGGTCATGTTGATCTGGGCTTCCATCATCGCTGTGTCCCTTTATCCGGTGTACAAGGGCTTATCGAATTTGTTGAGAGGTCGTAGGGTACTCACCTCGGCCGTCATGATTGTCATTTTGGTGGCCTTATTTGTGATTCCGAGTATTCAAATCGGACATTCTTTGACCAAGACCGCCAAGGAATTGAAGCGAGAACTCGATACCGAACAGTTCAATATTCCGGACCCTGATCAAGCCATCGCCGATTTGCCTGTCGTTGGAAATCAGCTCTACGGATTGTGGATGGAAGCGGATACCAATTTTGAAGCCTTTCTGGAACACTACAGAGAGCCAATTACAAACGTAGGGGGCTGGTTACTGAAGAGCATTATTGGAGTCATGGGCGATTTAATCATCTCCATCATTGCCGTAATCATTGCCGGTGGCCTCATGGTCCATGGAGAGTCCATTTATACCTTCTTAGAACGTTTTGCGAACCGCTTAATTGGAGATCGAGGCCACGAGTACATCTCTCAGAGTCGGGATACCATTCTGAGCGTCGTAAAAGGAATACTCCTCATTGCTCTCATTCAAGCGGCGCTCGCGTTTGTGGGACTTGCTATTGCCAACTTCCCTGCCGCGGGTGTCTGGGCAGTCCTGATTCTTATAGCGGCCATTGTGCAGCTTCCCGTCATGATTGTGACCATTCCAATCATCATCTATGGATTCAGTTATATGGACACGACTCCAGCGATCATTTTTGCGATTTACATCGCGGCAATCGGTCTTATCGACAATATCTTAAAGCCCATTCTTCTTGGACGAGGGCTTGAAACACCCATGCTTGTCATTCTTATTGGTGCACTTGGAGGGTTGGCCCTCCACGGCATCCTCGGCCTATTCGTTGGACCCGTCGTCTTGAGCATCGGGTACCGTTCAGTCTTTATTTGGATGGATGGAAGCTCTACCTCATCACAGTTAGAAAGTTCAAAGTCTTAGTGCAAGTATCCTCTTTGTGAAGACAGGGCTTCAGGAGCCTGTTCTCCGATGATTTCTTTGAGGTCGATTTCGATATTCCGAGTAATGAAGTCCATGGGAACGTCCGTCTTGAAATTGAAGGGCTGAGACATCACGGTCCCGAACACGTAGATCTGATAGAAGATCCATCCGACAACCATGGTTACAGGAACAATGAGCAAGGGCAGGTTCAACTTCCAGAAGGTGTCGATCATGCCGAAGGGGAAAAACAAGATAAACACGGCCAAAAAAGCTCGGGTATAGTAGTCATAGGGACGTGGCAGAGGAGTGTCCTTTAACTTTTCGAGCATTCCCTGAAGCTCCGTTAACCGCGTAATGGTATCGTCAATCTGAATGTAGCTGTAAATGTCCAGTACTTCTTGAGCATTCAACTCCTTAATTCCATTCCCTTGATGCATGGCAATGGCCGTCACTCGATTGGACCGCTGAAGTATTTCTTTGTAATCTGATTCGTCGAAGTAAACGCCGACTTCACTATTCCACAATTCCGGTTCTTCGATATTCTTTAATCGCAACCTCAAGGCTTGTACCCAGGCAATTTGACCGCGCACCAATTGGAAGCTCTTATGCAACAGTGGCCCTGGAATATGGTCCGGATCTACCACCGTTAGGGCCTGACGGGTAAAGGTTCGACTTTCACTGGCGATACTCGCCCAATAGGATCTGGCGGACCACCACCGCTCATAAGCGGCAGCATTTCGAAAAGCCATAATGATGGCCAAAGCCGTACCCAGAATAGCCACGACCGCCGGAGGAATGCTGACGTAATCGGATACGTACATCCTGTGAATAAAGAGGGCCAAAGTGGACGTCACACCGCTGTACAGCAGGTTCTTCCATGAGAAGCGGATAGCCGCTCCAAAATGCAGGGATTTTCTGGTAATCATGGGTTTAGGTACAGGGCTTTCGGGTGAAGATACCCATTAATAGAGGAATCTTTGGTCATTCCTTTGTATCTTGACGAACATTTTTACAAAAATCCTTCTTTGTAAATCTGATCTACTCATTAACCCAACTGAAAGCGTGTCTTTCAGGTTATTTTTTTGCTATGAACAACTTCCTTAAACGCGGAAGCCTGCTATTGGTGCTATGTCTTTCCATGAGTGCCTTTGGACAGAACCGCTGGAAATCTACCGTTCAGACCTATTTGAACGAAAACTACACTGAACTCGGCGTTACGTCCGAGGATGTCCAATCTTTTGGTATTACCGACGAAGTACCTACGAAGAAAACAGGGGTATGGCACGTGCATATTGTACAACAAGTCAATGGCCTTGATGTCATCAATGGTGTTGCGAACATTACTATTGCACCGAATGGTGAAGTCGTTGCTGTTGGAAATCGATTAATTGCCCACCTCAACGACAAGTTGAGCGGATCGGGTAGCGCAGGTATCGCGCCGTTAGGCGCCATCCAAAAAGCAAAGGAGCGCCTCGCGTTAAGCGGCCAAATGGGAACAGCTTTGACTCCGGATGCTACTGGCGCTTTGCGCTTTGAAGGTGGAACTTTGTCTCAGGAGGACATTACGGCACGATTAGTCTATTGGAATGCCGGTGAGGATGTTCGCTTGGCTTGGGTAGTGGGTATCTACCAAATGGATGGCGAGCACTGGTGGCAACTGGTTCTAGACGCACAAGACGGTCAGGAGCTTCATCGCTATGACTGGGTTGTCCGTTGTACGTTCCCAAATCACCCTGAGGAGGCACACGTGCACTCGCACGAAAGTATGTCCGCTCCAGCGGCCATTGCGCCTGCAGCGCCAGCGGTTGCTCCAGCCTCGAATGGCGCCGTATATAATGTATATCCTTTGCCCATCGAGAGCCCGAGTCACGGCTCACGCGCTCTTTTGACCAACCCTCACGATACGGCGGCCTCACCTTGGGGATGGCACGACACGGATGGAATGGCCGGGGCAGAATACACCATTACACGCGGAAATAACGTACATGCCTACACAGATACTACGGACAACAACCAGCCGGATTTTGAGCCGGATGGAGGCACGGCATTGAACTTTGATTTTACCTTGGATTTGAATCAAGCTCCAGGAGCGTACAAATCAGCAGCCACTACGAACCTATTCTACATGAATAACCGAATCCACGATGTGATGTGGCACTATGGATTGGATGAAGCAGGTGGTGCGTTCCAAGAAACGAACTACACTGGGGTTCCAGGGGCTAGCGACGAGGTTCGTGCCGAAGCTCAAGACGGTGGTGGTCTAAACAACGCAAACTTTGCAACCCCTCCCGATGGGTCGAGTGGTCGCATGCAAATGTACCTTTGGACGGGCCAGTCTTCTGGGGATATTGTGACGGTGCATACACCTGCTACTATCTCTGGAACATATCCAGCTGGGCTAGCCAACTTCGGTCCGGCCATTACGACGACACCAGTTACCGCGGATTTAGCCCTGGCTTATGATGGGGTAACGGACTCGCTAGACGTTTGCGATAGCATCATCAATCCAAGTGATTTGTTAGGTAAAATCGCCGTAGTTCGACGTGGTGGTTGTTCTTTCGTCAGTAAAGTGCTGGCCTGCCAAAATGCAGGAGCCGTTGGGGTCATTGTCGTTAACAATCTAGGAGCTGCTGCCGGAATGGGTGGTTCGAGCGCAAGCGTGACCATTCCTTCTGTAATGGTCGCTTCTTGGGACGGACAAGACATTATTGATGCTCTTGTTCAAGGAGACAGCGTCAATGCTTCATTGTCGCTTCCATTAGGGTTTGGACAAGATCGTGATGGTGACTTAGATAACGGAATCATCATCCATGAATACGCCCACGGAATCAGTAACCGAATGACGGGTGGTCCAAGCGCCTCAGGTTGTTTGGGGAATGAGGAGCAAATGGGAGAAGGATGGAGTGATTTCTACGGAATCATGATGACCATGGACACAGCATTCGGGGTGAACCCTGCTCGTCGCCCAATGGGAACCTATGCGGTATTTGAATCACCGACCACTGGAGGTGGAATTCGCCCGGTACCCTATGACACCAACTTTGCCACGAATAACTACACCTACGCAGATCGGGCCAATGCTAACATTTCCGTTCCTCACGGAGTTGGATTCATCTGGTGTACCATGCTTTGGGACTTGAACTGGGCATTCATTGATCAGTACGGATACGATCCTGATTTGATTGGAGGAACAGGCGGTAACGCCATGGTCTTCCGCTTGGTTACAGATGCCTTGACCCTTCAGCCTTGTGGTCCTGGATTTGTCGATGGTCGTGATGCCATTTTACTTGCAGATCAACTCGCTTACAACGGGGCAAACCAATGTTTGATCTGGGAAGTGTTTGCCCGCCGTGGGCTAGGTGCTAGTGCTGATCAAGGGTCCCCGAATTCTCGTTCCGACGGAAGCGCTGCCTTTGACGTGCCTTTGAGTTGCCAGGTTGCAACAGAAGCGCCTACAGCTGATTTTGAGGTACTCGTTGATACCACATGTGACGGTGCGTTTGACTTTATTGATCTATCCTTTAATGTTCCTCAATCCTGGTCATGGGACTTCGGAGATGGAACCACTGATACTTTGCGTAATCCGAGCCACACGTACAGCGCTACTGGATCTTACACCGTTAAGCTGACCGTAAGCAATGACCTCGGGGTGGATTCACTTATCCGAACCAACTACGTTCACTACATCGCACCGACAGACAACCCTGCGGTTGCTGGTGGATCCGGATGTAGCGCTGATTCCATTCAGCTAACGGCGGTTGGGAATGCAACACCTTTGTGGTATGATTCTAGCCTTCAACTGGTAGGCACAGGAAATGTCTTTATGGCACCTCCTTCTACTACCACTCAGGATTATTTTGTTCGTGATGCCATCGTGTACCCGACAGAATATATCGGGCCAGCGGACAATAGCATCGGTGGAGGAGGATACCATGCTACCACGTACACAGGACATGTTAACCTTGACGCTTCCGTCCCCTTGACCATCAAATCAGCTTGGATTGATGCCGATGGTCCTGGCATTCGTGTTGTCAATGTTTACGACAGTCCTGATGCACTCGGTAATATCATCCAAACCGTACAATTGAATATTTCTCAGGGAGGTATTCAGCGAGTAGATCTTAACATCGATATCCCTAGTCCAGGTGAATACAGCTTTGGATTGGATCAAGCTGGCTTATACCGGAACAATACAGGTCCAAGCTATCCCTATGAGGTTGCTGGTCTTATGACCGTAAATGCACCAGAGGCTGGCCCTGATTTTTACTACTATTTCTACGACCTAGAAGTTACGCGGACTGGTTGTGAAGGCGACCTTGTTCAAGTTACGGCAACCGTAACAGACATCATTGACTTTAGCTATGCGGTGAACAACCAAACCGTGCAGTTTACAGATGCCTCACCTAATGCGACGAGCTGGTCTTGGGACTTTGGCGATGGAAACACGAGCAACCAACAGAACCCAAGTCACACCTACGGAGCAGATGGTCTCTATACTGTAACATTGACGACCGATGGTGGAACCTGTGTGAAAACCGAACAGGTTGTAATCGGTGTAGTGACCTTGGAAGAGCAAGATGTGCTTAGTGCAGAAGTGTTCCCGAATCCTGCAGTTGCGTCGGTGACCATCCAATTGGCCGAGCCGCTCGTCAGCGAAGCCGAATTGAGCATTTACAGCATTGATGGACGTGAATGGTTCCGAACTACCTTGGAGCGAGGAACAAGTGAAGAAGAATTGGACGTTCGAACGCTGGCGAATGGCGTTTACTGGATTCGAGTCGAATCAAACGGTCAAGAACTTCGTGAAAAGCTAGTGATTCAGAAATAAGGCTTTAGAATCACCACTCTAATCTCAGCGCCCTCAGGAAGAATCTCTTCTTGGGGGCGTTTGTTAATTAGAGAGGTCATTTCCGGAGTCATGGTATTCTCTGTTCGCGCACTTATGGCCTCCAAGTTCTCCCCGCTTTGAGCTTTTTCAATGACCATATAGCGCTGCATCATTTTCGACTTTTCACGATCGCTTAAGGGGCGAAGAGATGCCATCGCACGCTCAATTCCCTGCGTATAACCATCAGGGGCTAATCCTACGATTTGAAGCACTCCTTCCGACGTGCGAATCCAGAGCAAATAATAATGCGACCTGTTTCGAGAAGAAGGATCAATAAAGATCATTCTATGGCCCTTGAATCCACCTTGCGTGATTTCCTCATCGGCCAGCATGTACCCCTCTGGAAGCTCTTTCAAATTCTTACGCATGGTCCGAACCGTAGCATCTAAAGTTGTTGTATCCGGCAGTCGGCCAAGTGCCAAAGCACTCTTCGACTTTTCATTGGCCGCCATCACAGCACTTGCGTAAACCTCCGTCTGGAAACCGTCTTCCAAAGCGATGGAAACGTCGTGCGCAGGGAGCAAAATAGCCGTATCTCCCGGCGTACGTCCATATTCGATGGGCGCTCCAACCAGCAGCCCATCTACGGTTTCATTGAGTGCGCCTAACGGCGCGATAGGCTCTACCGTCAAATCATCCAACATCCCTTCAATGCGCTTCACGCGATCCGCCGTGATCGGATGATCATTCAAGTAGCTGCGTTCTTCCACGTGACCGGTAGCCAACTGAACAACCTCCGTAAGTTTCTGCAGAGCCGATATTAGGGCAGCGGGATCATAGCCGGCCCGGGCCGCTAGTTTTACTCCCTCAGTATCCGCCTCTGTTTCAAATCCTCTTCCATACTTGGCCATGACCAAGGCTCCTGAAGCATTGATGGGTGCATTGACCAAGGCTCCTAAATCGTCGTTAAAGACGCCGAGTATGTTCCCGGGAATACTCAAGAGGGCCGGGAGAATCCCTTTCTTCTGCAACTTGACGCCATGGCGGTTTTGGGCGTGAATAATTTCGTGGGCAAGGACACAAGCCAATTCTTCCTCGGTAGTCAGAAGCTCCAACAAACCCGTGGTGACATAGCAATACCCTCCAGGCAATGCGAAAGCATTGGGCTCAATAGTAGGTACAATTTGAAAGGAAAATGGGAAGTATGTGGTGTCCAAAGCATCGACCAATCGGTTCCCTACGGAAGCAATGTACGCGGTTCGTTCGGCGTCATCCAAGATGCCAAATTGAAACTCTACAAGGGCGGCGTTCTCCTTTCCCAGTTTACGATCTACATCGTACGGATTCTGTGCTCCGACTGTGGTAGAAAGGATTAAAAGAATTGTTAAGGCTGTCCATTTCATATCACAAAAGTAGGATTCTACATATCTTTTCGACACAAAACCAAAAAGCCATGACCAAGAAACTACTCATCCTTAGCTCTATTGCCCTTTTCGCGGCATGTAGCTCAAAGCTCGTTGCACCTACCGAAGCAGACCTCGCCGGGATTCAAGAACAGTATCCCGACGCCACCCTTATGGCCCTCAACGAAGGGAAAACCCACTACCAAGAAGTGTGCAGTAACTGCCATGCACTATACCTCCCTGGGAGCTACACGGATGATCAATGGGCCAAATTGGTCAAGGGTATGTCCAACAAAGCGCGAAACAACGGAATCCAGGTTTCGGACGATCAAGAAGCGAAAATTGCCATGTACCTCATGGCCGTCAACGAGCGGTAGTCCGCTTTATTGAACGAGAAATGTTTCGGAAAAACTCTGACCTGATGAGTTCAAAGTCATGTGATAAGAACCGGAAGGCAGATTCGCCGTCTCAATTTCTATTTTATTCGAACCAATAAGCCGGTGTGAAACCTCAATGGGCTGACCGAGCGTATTGACCACTTCCAGTTTGTAGGATTCCATGAGTCCAATTCCCAATTCCCAGGTAAAGGATTCAATGGACGGATTCGGAAACACCTGCGAAGCGCGGTTTTGATCCTCCAGGCCTGTGGATACAGCCAAATATTCTAAAGATGGATTGAAATTCGGAGAGAATCCGTTGGTGGCATAAACTGTTCCTTGATGAGTCGTTCCAGCAACCCCTACCCGTTCATCATTCATCGTAGAAGTACTCCATACTCCGGTATTTAGATTAAGATGGTCTACTACATCTAACGGTTCAATAATGGAGAGTAAGTTGATGTTGTGCTTTTCATCACCACCTATAAAGAGCAGCTGGCTTCCGGAAACAGCAATTCCCATGAGCGAGCGTTTTTCAGAGAGCTGAGCCGTGGTCCATGCGCTACCATCCCAAATATCCACTACATCGGATTGGGTTATGTTCACTATGGTTCCACCGGCAAAGTAAAACTTGCCTTGAGCGTAGATAGCAGACAAAAATCCTCGGTTTTGCGAAAGCACGTCTGCGCTCCAAGCTCCCGTTGTAAGATCATACCAATCCACAACTGCTGAGGAAGAATTTATTCCGTTGTGCCCGCCTGCAAAAGCCACTTTGTTTCCATCCGTAGCAGCCGCGAGAAATGCCCTAGGTTCCGATAGGTGTTCTGTAGTCCAGGTTTGCGTGGCCTCGTCATAAATAAAGACATCGTCACTGAAGGTCCCGACAGCCTGGTTATTCGCGTTCCACATCAGACTTTTATATCCGCCTCCAACGATAATCTTTCCTTGGGCGGCAACGACTGCAGCAGCGCCAATAACATCGGGCATGATCACATTAGACCAAGATCCATTTGAGTAAACCCGCATGGTATCTGATATAGCGGGTGGATTGTTTGCCAATGATCGAAATCCTCCCAGTATATAGATACCGCTATCTCCTTCTACACTGGAGTGATATCCTCCGGCACCCCATCCTTCGATGGACTCGATCATCGTATTCGTGTTGATATCCAACACCATGATACTATCAATGGGCTCTGCGGTAAAGGGATCGGCTCCACCAATAATCCAAACTTCGTCGCCAACCGTAAGTGCCGTATGTGCAAAAGTCTCCCAAGGAGTGGTGACTTTGGTCCACTGACCAAACGAAGAAAAAGAAAAGAATAGGGCAGTAAGACTGAGTGCCCAAGAGGCTAAGTAGTTGTTTTTCATGGCTTAGGTTTTCCCCAATATAGGAAACCTTACCTAAATCAGTCGGCGCGCTCAGCCAATGCATTGATGTCTGCGGGATCCAGAATGCTCTTATCTGTGCCGTATAAATGCACGTTGATCATGGCGAGTCCGATCTTGGTGGTATCCGTGATGGAGTTCGGGGCCAGCTTCTCCATCAGCCATAGAAGCCATCCGAACCAGTCGTACACGAACTGGTAAAGTGGGGTCCGCGATTTAATGCCGCGGCGCGGAATTATACCTCCGGGCCGAAACATCACCGCACGCCTGAACCCAAGCCCAAGGAGGTCGTTCTCCAGCTTTCCTTTGACCCTCGCCCACATGGTCCGACCCTTTTCCGTAGAGTCCGTTCCTTGGCCGGATACATAAGTAAAGGTCATGTCCGAATTAACCTCATGGAGTAAGCGGCCAGCGGCCATACCGTAGTCGTACGTCAACTTGGTGTATTTCGCTTCATCCATCCCGGCTGAACTCACTCCCATGCAGTAGAAACAGGCATCGACGTCCTGAAATTCAGCGCGAAGTGATTCAAAATTCTCAAAATCTTGGTGTTCAACTTGCTTGAGCTTGGGGTGCTGATCTTCCAGTGGACGTCGGACCACAGCGGTAACCGATTTTACCTGAGGGTGGTCCAAACATTCGAGCAAAACGCCTCGGCCGACCATGCCGCTTGCGCCAAAGAGAAGTACATTCATAAACATATATCTATGGCCGGGAGAGCCAATCTGCAATCATTTTTAGAACTTGCAACACGTTGCAGTAAATAAAGATAAGAATATGAGCAGGGACCAAAAGGGCATAGACCCTAGCGCGGAAATTCACGAACTCGCCTTGATTGAGGAAAACGTTGAGATTGGAGCTAACACGATCATTGGTCCTTTCTGCATTATTCGTGAAGGCGCCAAGATCGGAAGCAACTGCAAGCTGACCGCCTATTGTGAAATGCGCGAGAACGTTACCGTGGGAGACCATACATCGTTCGGTAGTCGATGCACCATCAGCGCGAACGCTTCGGTGGGCAGTCGCGTCAGTGTAAAATACGGCTTTGTCTTGGCCGATACCCCTAATCTGCAAGAAGGGGACAACAAGTCCGTTGGAAGCATTCACGACGGGGCGCTGATTGGTGCCAATGTCACCCTAATGCCCGGCTTCAGCATCGGTAAAAACGCCATTATCGGCGCCTGTTCTCAAGTTCGCTCCAACGTTGGAGATCACGAAATCTGGTACGGTAATCCGGCGAAGTTCTTCAAGAAAAACGACTAAGAGCCCTGCACATCCTCTTCGAGCTGTTCTAGGGAAACGCCCTTTGTTTCCGGCATGAGGAAATGGGTGAAGGCGAGCTGAAGGACCATAAATCCAGCAAACAGCGCAAAGATGAAACCCGGTGGAAAGGCATCGATGATGACCTGTCCCACGAGGGTTATGATGGCCGCCATGACCCAATGCGTGCTCACGCCCCAGGCCTGTCCTTTGGCTCGCACTTGATTCGGGAAAATCTCGGATATGAAGACCCAGATTACGGCTCCCTGACCCACCGCGTGAGAGGCGATAAACATCAAGATGAAGACGAGAATAAATCCAGACGACGCGCCGGTGTAGTACCCATAGGAAATGAGGCTCAAGCTGATGATGTAGCCAAAGGAACCGAGGTAGAGCAATTGCCGTCGGCCCGCGCGGTCAATCAAGGACAATCCAACAAAGGTGAAGAGCAGGTTGATGCCCCCAATGGCAATGGAGCTGAACAGCGATTCTCCGGTGGCCAGACCGCTTTGCTCCAAGATGACCGGAGCGTAGTAGAGCACGAAATTGATTCCACTCACCTGATTGAAAAAGGCGATCAAAAAAGCCAGTAGAAGAGGACGGCGGTATTCGCGTTTCCAAAGGCGCTCACTGCGTTCATGAGCGTGCCGATCGTCTGAAGCTTTGATTTGGTCTAGAACGGCTTGGGCGGCACCTTCATCGGGCCGTAGGCCCTGAAGAACCTCGAGCGCCCCGCGCTCGTCTCGCTGATGAATATAGAGCCATCGAGGACTCTGGGGCACGAAGATGACAAAGATGGTGTAGAGGGCCGCAGGAAGGGCCTCGATGCCGACCATCCAACGCCAGTCGTCCTCTCCTCCTACCCCGTGAAAAAGGTAGTTACTGATGAAGGCGATGAGGATTCCGAGCACCAGGTTGAACTGGTAAAGGGCCACGAGGCGTCCCCGCTCTTTGGATCCGCTGATTTCGGAAATGTAAATGGGGGCGGCAACCGAAGAGGCTCCAACACCCAAACCGCCGATGAAGCGGAAAAAGCTGAAGCTGTACGGGTCCCAAGCCACAGCCGAACCCACCGCGGAAAGGGTAAAGAGGATTCCGATGCCAATGAGGGTCTTTCGGCGACCGTAGCGGTCACAGGGAATGCCCCCGAATAGAGCGCCAACCACAGTCCCCCACAAGGCCATGGACATGATGAAAAATCCATGGAACCAAGAACTGGTATTCCAGAGCTTTTGAATGGGTTCATTGGCTCCGCTGATGACGACCGTATCAAAGCCAAAAAGGAACCCCGCGAGGGCCACAGCAAGGGCGGTGCGGAAGATGGTTTTATTCTGGAACATGCTCCTAAACTAACCAAAGATTCCTTTCTTTGGCGGCACAAGACCTCGATTTATGCGCCGTCTCTCGTTTCTCCTACTTGCACTGTTCACCGCGTTTGGCCTTCAAGCCCAGCACTCACAGCCTACAAGCGTAGACGATATCAATCCCTTCATCGGCACCGGAGGTCACGGCCACACCCACCCCTCCGCGCAATCCCCGTTCGGCATGATGCAACTCGGACCCAACACCCGCCTCGAAGGCTGGGACGGCTGCAGCGGATACCACTACACGGACAGCGTCCTCCTCGGATTCAGCCTCACCCACCTCAGCGGAACAGGCATCGGAGACTATGGGGATCTTTTGATTGGGCCCTCACGGGCCGATGGGGCACTTCTCCACATGGACAAATCCTCGGAGCGCGCCAGCGCGGGACACTATAGCGTGACCCTAGAAAATGGCATCCTTCTAGAATCCACCGCAGGCCCACGAACAGGCATTTTGCGAGTGGTTTTCCCAGAAGGTCATCGGGCCGTTCTCGATGTGGATCTTGACCATCGGGACTACGAGCTGAGCACCTCTTTTGAAGTCCTATCGGACAGCAGTTGGCAAGGACATCGCTACAGCCGCGGATGGGCACAAAACCAAAAGCTCCATTTCTATTTCGAGTCCAACCTGCCCGCTCAAACGGCGGAGGTCGACTCACTCCACTTTACGCTGGACTTCGGTTTTGTGGACACCGTTGAACTGTACATCGGAATGAGTGGTACAGATATCGATGGAGCCGTGAAAAACTTTGGAGCGGAGGGCTTGGCCTACGACTTCGCGGCCCTTAGGGCCAGAACCCGAGCGGAATGGGCGGCGGAACTCGACAAAAGCTATGTCTATCATCGCGATGCGGATTGGAGGGCCATCTACGCCACTTCCCTGTACCACGCGTACAGCGTTCCCAATTTGTGGAGCGATGTGGACGGGCGCTATCGCGGCTTGGACGATGCCATTCACACCGACACGACCTACGAGCACTACACCATTTTTTCTCTGTGGGACACCTACAGAACCGCGCATCCGCTATACGTCATTACGCAACCTGAGCGCACCCAGGCCTTTTTGAACGGCTTCTTGGACATGTATGACCAGTACGGCCGATTGCCCATTTGGGAACTCGCCGCCAACGAAACCAATTGCATGATCGGTTACCACAGTGTTTCGGTCATAGCGGACGCCTTAGCCAAAGGATATCCCATCGATACGGCCCGAGCTTTGGAGGCCCTCGATGCCACAGCGACCTACGATCGAAGTGGCCTTCTGGACTATATAGAAAAGGGGTTCTTGTCCATGGAAGATGAAAGTGAATCCGTTTCCAAAACCTTGGAATACGCCTACGACGACGCCTGTATTTCTTGGGCCGCAAACCTACTCGGGGACCCCGAAATGGGGGCGGAATACAATCAGCGCGCCACAGCTTACCGGTCCTTGGTTGATCCCGAAACCGGTTGGATGCGCGCTCGAGACAACGGTCAATTCCTCGCCGATTTTAACCCGAGTCAGGTCAACAACCACTACACCGAGGCCAACAGCTATCAATACAGTTTTGCACCGGTACATGACCTCGACTATTGGAAAGGGCTTTTGGAGCAGTATTTAGATGCCCCATCCGGCAACGACGCCCTCTACGGTCAACTGGAAAAGCTGTTCAATGCTCCACGCGAAACCACGGGCCGAACCCAGGCAGACATTACCGGTCTCTACGGCCAGTACGCCCACGGCAACGAACCCTCGCACCACATTGCCTACCTCTACAACAGCACGGATAGTGTCCACAAAACACAGGAACGCGTTTGGTCTATCATGGAGCAATTTTATCAGAATGCTCCGGACGGTCTTTCTGGAAATGAAGACTGCGGTCAAATGAGTGCTTGGTTTGTCATGGCCAGTTGGGGACTGTACCCCTTGGTTCCCGGCGAGGCTCGTTATGCCGTTTCCACGCCGTTTTGGGATCGAATGGAAATCACTTTGCCGAATGGAGCTCCACTGAACGCTCATGTCGGTGGAACGGGTAAATACCTGAAGTCCTGGTTTACCGATGAGGATCTTCAAGCCACGTGGATTGATCACGAGACCCTTTTGAAAGGCGGAACCTGGACCGTTGAACGAAGTGAATCCCCAACATCGTTCGGACAAGGGCAGCCTTACCGCAACAGTTTGGAAAACGAAACAGCCCCAGCACCCATCATTGAAATTCCGATCAGCATCAATAAGAAGACCGTTGGCCAGGTCGTATCCCCCATCGATAAATCCGTGACGGCGTCGGCCTCTGGTTCCATTCAAACAAAGGGCGCGGAACTCATCGCCACAGGAACTGGAGAAATTCAAGCGACTTCGCCCGTTGATGGTTTCGGAGCACACGAGAGTAGGGCCAAAGTCTTTTGGCGCGATGATCGCTTTGAGGCCCGGTGGGAAAGCGGTGTTCCGAACCCCCAATACACCGCCGGAGGACCCGCTTCTATGGTGGACGGGATTCGAGGAGATGTCGATTGGCGCAAAGGCCATTGGGTCGGAATTCAAGGTCAAAATGCAGAACTCCAGTTGAGCGCCAATAAAAAAATGAAAGCCTCCGAGGTTCAGGTGAGTCTGCTCAAAGACATCCGTTCTTGGATCGCCTATCCAAAGGCCGTCACCGTTTCCTCACAAGATCGAAAAGGACGATGGACCACCTGGGAACGACAGGAAATAGAGACGCCGCTCGGAGTCGATTGGTCTGATGACATTGAAATCACCGAACTCAATTTTCAAGCACCTAGTGGCGTGGTAGATTGCGCGGTCATCAAAGTCGAATTTGAAAATGCGGGGGCTCTCTTGGACTGGCATTTAGGCGCTGGAGGAGAGAGCTTTTTCTTCGTCGACGAGGTCATAGTGGAGTAGGTCAACCAACCTCATGGCACTCTTCTCCGTGAGTACAAGGACAAAAACCAACTGCCATGAAAACCTCCACACTCCTTTGTCTCGTGCTGCTGGCGTACAGCGTTCAAGCACAATTCCAAAACGAATCCAAAATTGTCCAGCCCAACCGAGCAGCCGAAAACTACTTTGGCTACTCCGTGGATGCGGATAAGAACGTATTTATCGTCGGGGCACCGCAATCGGGCCGATTTGAATTCGCACCTCCGCACAACTGGGGCCCGGGTCAAGTCGAGTTCTACGCACAGACCCTGACCGGTGTAATTAATTTACCCTATATCCTACCGAGCGATCTCGGAACTCGGGACTTCTTCGGAACCGATGTTGCCATTAGCGGCGATTACGCTGCGGTTGGCGCGCCCCAGCACCAGTTGGACGCCTCGGGAAGCAACCCCATCGCCGCCGCTGGAGCCGTGTACATCTACACCTTCAACGGATCTTCGTGGATCATCAGTCAAAAAATTGTCAGTCCGGATCGAAGCCAAGGAGACGCCTTCGGGGCCGCCATTTCCATGTCTGACGATGCACTAGTCATTGCCTCCCACGGAGAAGATTTAGATGCCAACGGTCAAAATTCCATGAATGCCGCAGGTGCCGTCTACGTTTACCGACGCAACGCCCAAGGACAGTACATCCTCGAGCAAAAAATTGTCGCTTCAGACCGGGCAGCAGTGGACGGCTTTGGCTACCATGTGGATATTTCAGGCCACCTTATCCTGGTCGGTGCACCGTGGCACGACAACGATGCCGCAGGCGGAAACTTCATGAACCTTGCCGGAGCGGCCTATCTCTATGAATTCAATGGAACCACCTGGAACGAGTACTCGAAATTGGTCCCACAAGACCGTGCTACGGGAGACTATTTCGGCATTCATGTAGCCGTGGAAAGCACCTTTGGAACCTTGGTCGTGGGCTCAGCCTTTGACGAAGCCACTTCAACCGGACCCCTCTACACGGGAACGGCCTATATCTTCTTGTACGGATCGGCCAGCGTCATCGAATTGCAGAAAATCGTGAGCAGTGATTATGAGGGGGGCGAAGGCTTTGGACAAGCCATAGATGTGGTCCCTGGAATCATTGCCGTGGGCGCATTCCGCGATATCGACGACCTCAATGGTCAAGCCGTTATTGACTCTTCAGGGGGCGCAGTATTCTTGTATACCCCAGATGCTACAGGCATGTGGAGTCAAAGTCAAAAGATCATTTCATCGGATCGCTTTGCCGGAGATCACTTTGGCCGCACCGTAGCTCTTTCCTCCTTTGATACCTTGGGAATATCCTCTCAGGGCTTGGTCGTGGGCGCCTGGAAAGACGATGAAGACGCACAGGGCGGGGCCTTCATGGAGCGCTCTGGATCGATCTACCTCTATGGCCAAAGCACTATTGGATTATTCGAAGAGCGCGCAGAAGCGACGTGGACTCTGTTCCCGAATCCGAGCTCCGAGGCGGTGACGATCTCGCATCTGCCCGTAGGGCAAAAAGAAATCACGGTATATGATGTGGAAGGCCGTCGTGTTTGGACGGGGCAGACCAGTCAAGAGACTTTGAGCCTACGGCTCGATGGCTTAGCCCGCGGAATATTCACCGTCGAGGTTCGAAGCGGTGATCGCGTTTCCCATAGGAAGCTATTGGTGCAGTAAGCGTATCCTTGCCGCAGGGCGTTTCAAAAAATGTCATAGCTTTGTAAGCGTCTTCGAAAGGAGACACCGTTATTTTAAATAGTTATCGAGAAAGGTGGAGGGACTGGCCCTGAGAAACCTTAGCAACCCTTGAAATTCAAGAAGGTGCTAAATCCAACCCGGCAATCGGGTGCAGATAATTCAAAAGACATTCATAGCCTCTTTTGACTATTTGTTGAAAGAGGCTATTCCTTTTTCTACCACTCTCGATCTAAAAACAGAACGAAAATGAAGGTAGAAATCATCCAAAACGAGCCCTTTCAATTCAGCACACCTTCCGGCGCTTTGCCGTTGGACATCGTTGCTAGTCCGGCCCTCAGCGGAGCGGATGCGGCCGGCTTCCGTCCTATGGAGCTCTTGCTCACGTCCCTAGCAGGTTGCATGTCCATCGATGTGCTGAACATCCTTAAAAAGAGGAAGCAAGAGGTAACCTCCTTCAAGGCTTCGGCAGAAGGGGAGCGAACCACGGAACCCCCAAATGCCTTTACCTCCATTCGTGTGGAATTCGAGTTTGGGGGAGACCTCGACCGAGAGAAAGTCGCCAAGGCGATTGATTTAAGCGCGGAGAAATACTGCTCGGTATACCACTCCCTTTCTCCCTCCATTGAAATCTCTTTCCATTTCACCCTACTATGAGTTCAGCAAACTTTGAGACGTTGGCCGTCCGAACACAAACGCGACAGTCTCAGCACCGAGAGCACTCGACACCATTATACCTGACCTCGAGTTTTACTTTTGACTCTGCCGAACACGGGGCCGAGATGTTCCAGGGGGCAGAAGGGAACCTGTACTCCCGCTTTTCCAACCCCAACACCACGGAGTTCATCCAAAAACTCGCCCTTATGGAAGGCTATAATCATGGGGTGGCCACGGCATCGGGAATGGCCGCGGTATACACTGCCCTAACCGCCCTACTTCAAGTCGGAGATCATGTCGTTGCGGCCTCGAATATCTTTGGAAACAGTCTGTACATCCTACAAACTCTCTTGCCTAAGATGGGCGTGGAATGCACCTTCGTAGAAGTTGACAGCAATTTAGGATTCGAATCGGCCATCCGAAAAAACACCAAGATCCTCTTTGTGGAAACTCCGGCAAATCCCACCTTGAAGATTGCGGACCTCCAGTTTTTAGGGGATCTCTGTGCGGCGAAGAACATCACCTTCATCGTTGACAACTGTTTTGCTACACCCTATTTGCAAAAGCCCTTTCAATTTGGGGCGCACTTGGTCCTCCACTCCGCGACCAAATACATCGACGGTCAAGGGCGAGTCCTGGGAGGAGCCATTCTCGGGGAGGAAAAAAGGGTGCAACAGTGCTACGATTTCATTAGGAGAACGGGTGCCGCCCTGTCTCCTTTCAATGCTTGGGTCCTTTCAAAAAGCCTGGAAACCCTAGCCCTTCGAATGGACAGGCATTGCCAAAACGCTCAAGGCTTGTTGGCCTTCTTGGACCAACATCCGGATGTTGTCGAGGTGCACTATCCGCACCATGCCGACAACCCTCAACTCGCAATCGCTCAGGCTCAAATGAGTCAGGGAGGTGGACTTGTGGGGTGTATTCTGAAAGGGGGGCGCGAGCGAAGTGCACGATTTCTGAACGCTTTAAAACTGCATTCCCTTACAGCAAACCTCGGGGATACACGGAGCATTGCCACGCATCCCAGCTCTACAACCCACAGTAAGCTAACTGAAGAAGCACAGCGGGCGGCCGGTATTGACCCGGGCTTCATTCGATTCTCCGTGGGTCTTGAGCACGTGGACGATATTCTATCAGATGTCGAACAAGCATTAAAGCAATCCCGGGCATGACAGCTGTTCAATACTTTCATAGGTCAGAAGTCTTTGCCCTAGAACTCGGGGGTAAGTTTTCTTCGCTTCAGCTCGGATATCATACCTATGGGGAGCTCAATGAAGCTCGGGATAATGTCATTTGGGTGTTCCATGCCCTAACCGCCAATTCGGATGTGCTGGACTGGTGGTCCGGGCTTTTTGGAGAAGGAGATCTCTTTTCACCGAAAGAGTACTTCATTGTCTGCGTCAACTCAATCGGATCGCCATATGGCAGCACAGCACCTGAAGGCCTAGACTTTCCAAAATTCACAGTGCGCGACGTTGCTCGTTCGCAGCTCCTTCTGGCCGAACATCTCGGAATCGCAAAGATCAAGGTGGCTATTGGCGGGTCCTACGGAGGTAGTCAGGCTTTGGAGTTTGCCCTAGCCTATTCAGGAACTATAGATCACCTCATTCTGATTGCCTGTTCTGCTCGGGAAACCGCTTGGGGTATTGCCATCCATGAGGCCCAACGTATGGCCCTCACCACCGATTCCAGTTTCGGGCAAGCTGGAGGCGGACAAGATGGGCTAAAGGCAGCGCGTGCCATCGGCCTTCTGACCTATCGTACTTCAGAGGCCTTCATCGAAACGCAGTCTGAGGAAGACGATCGGGTGGATAACTTCAAAGCGGCCTCCTACCTCCAATACCAAGGAGAAAAAATAGAGGCGCGATTCAATGCTCTGTCCTATTATTATTTGCACCGGTGTTTGGACACCCACAACCTCGGAAGAGACCGTGGAGGCATTCAGAAAGCCCTAGCCCAAATTGACTGCCCAACGCTTTGCATTGGTATAGAAAGCGATAAGCTCATTCCGCCTCATTTGCAAAAGCAACTGGCTGAAGGTATTCCTCAGGGACAGTACACCGAGATCACCTCGCGCTTCGGTCATGATGGGTTCTTGATTGAAACCGAAAAACTCACTCATTCTATTCAGGACTTTTTAGCGTCCTAAAACCAAAAATCATGAAGGTTTTAAAATTTGGCGGTTCCTCGCTTATCAATGAAAAGCTTCCCGCGCTGCTGGATATTGTGCAGCGCGAATCCTCCCTGGAGTCTGTGGCCCTCGTGGTCTCGGCCCGTGGAAAAAGTACGGACCAGCTCATTGAGCTCTACAAGTTGGCTCTTGATCAAAAGGACTTCAGCGAAGTCTTGGAGCAATTCAAGATGGGCCAGCAGATTCCTGGACTTGCCCTTGATCTTCAGTCCGACATTCAACAGCTCGAAAAACTGCTGTACACCGTTCGGGATTTTCAATTGGAAGACGATATCATTTTTGATCGCGTCCTGTCCTATGGTGAGTGGCTCAGCGCTCGAACCATTACCGCATATCTGGATGCCCATGACCTACCCGCCCAACTTTTGAACTCAGCTGACCTTATTCGGGTGGAAGAAGGTGAAGTGGACTTGAAGGCTTCGTCTGAGCTAATTACGGCTGCCCTATCCTCTGAAAATCCCTTAGCGATCTCGGTCATCACAGGGTTCTACGGTAGCGACAAAAAAGGAAGGGTTCGCACCTTGGGACGTAACGGTTCCAATTACAGTGCTACGGTCATTGGGGCGAGCATAGGTGCTTCGGAAGTTCAAAACTGGACAGACGTCAACAGCATCTACAGCGCAGATCCCAGATTGGTAGAAGATGCGGTACCCATCGCACACATGAGTTATAAAGAGGCCCACGAACTGTCAAACTTTGGAGTAAATCTTCTCCACAGCAAAACGATTCTACCCTTGATGAAAAGTGAAATCCCGCTGCGGATTAAGAACACTTCGGACCCCCAAGCCGCTGGCACCCTTATTGATAAAGACGGCGCCGAAAAAGGCATAAAAGCCGTGTCCTGTATCGAGGATGTCTCGCTGATTAAAATTTCCGGAAAAGGACTGAATGGTCGTATTGGGATTGACGGTCGAATCTTTTCTCGCTTGAGTGCTTCAGACATCAGTATTCGCATCATTTCTCAAGCGTCTTCTGAGCGCGGAATTGGCTTTGTCGTTGATCGCAAAAATGCCCCATTGGCCACGTCAGTTCTCCAATCCGAGTTTGAAGAAGAGCTCAATACAGGCGATATCTCCTCCATCGAAACTCTAGACGAGGTAGTGATCATTGCCATTGTCGGTCGACATAACTACGCCCTTGAAAAAGCCATTCAAGTTCTAAGGAAAAATCGCGTGTGGATGCACTTGATTAGCAACAGCATCAGTGGAGAACACATCTCACTTGTAGTAGATAAGGCCAAAGCTCAAAAAGCTATGCAGGTGGTTCATGCTCAGGTCTTTGGTGTGATCAAAACCCTCAATGTCTTTGCCATTGGCAAGGGCTTAGTCGGTGGTGCATTCATCGATCAGATCATTGAGACTTCGGCAAAAGTAGAAGCGAACCGAGCTCTACGCGTTCAGGTCATTGGAGTGGCAGATAGTCAGGGCTACGTTGTAGATGAAAAAGGGCTCGGGGTTGATTGGCGTCAGCATCTCGAGGGGGCCAATGGTCATCAAGGTGATTTACTTTCGGTATTGGATACTCTGAAGCAATCGGGAATCGAAAACCTGGTGGTCGCAGACAATACCGCTTCAGAAGAAGTCACCGCCCTTTATCCCGAAATCATTCGGTCTGGGTTTGATTTGGTCGCTTCCAATAAGAAAGGAAATTCAGGTGATCAAGAATCCTATGATAGACTGCGCACTCTTCTGAGAAGGTGCGGTCGTCACTTCTTTTATGAGACTAATGTCGGGGCGGGTTTGCCCGTCATCGACCCCTTGAAGCACTTACGCGATTCCGCGGATGAACTTACTCGGATTCGAGGCATCTTCTCAGGATCGCTGAGTTTTCTATTCAGCACGTTCTGCGCGGAGTCTCGTCTTTTCTCGGAGGTGCTTTTGGAAGCTCAGGAACGAGGCTATACCGAACCCGATCCCCGAGAAGACCTCTCCGGAATGGACGTAGCCCGGAAACTGCTCATTTTGGCTAGAGAAGTGGGCATTAAAGCCGAGCTGGAAGATGTCCAAATCGAGCCTCTTATCCCCGAAGAACTGGCCTCTGAAGAGTCCTTTGATGCCTTCCTGGAGAAAAGGGATTTCCTCGATCGCCATTACGAAGATCTTCGTCATTCTACATCTGTGGGCGAAGTCCTCCGATACATTGGTGATCTGGATGTGGGTAGCGGTACTTTAAGGGTGAGCTTAGGAAAGGTTCCTACCTCCTCTGCCTTAGGGGGGCTCCGTGGAGCCGATGCAATCTTCGAAATCTTTACGGCGTCTTACCAAGATCGACCCATCATCATTCAGGGAGCTGGGGCTGGAGCGGAAGTCACCGCTCGAGGAGTGTACTCTGACCTGCTCAGGATTGGAGCGCTGATCTAGTGGGATTTGCCTTCGTCACTGCTTTGTGATCTTCTGCAAACTACTCCCGTTCTCAGTCTCAATCTGAATGAAGTATTGTCCGGTGGCGACCTGCCCTAGGTCTAGCCGAATCCCATCGGATTCTTCAAAACGCTTCGACATCAGTTTTTTGCCCAATAAATCAACCACATGCGCAGTGCCGGTTTGATGCTCCATAAACTCGAGGTCTAAATGGCCATCGGTTGGATTAGGAAATACGGATACTTCAATCTCTTGTTCTTCGACGCCCATTCCGATATCTACGTTTTCGTAGTAGGAAAACCTTCCGCCAGTAGACCCATAATGACTGTACTCATACCCCACGGAGAGAATGTCCAGATCTCCATCATTATCCAGGTCGCCAATGGCCGAACTCACACCAAAATCCCCCGATGAAGTTAATCCGAATAAATTCATCTGAGCAAGACCAAATAAGGGGTTTCCTGAGGAACCGTTATTAAGAAAGAAAATAAAATCCCCGGTAAAAGTGTTGCCCATAACATCTAGATCTCCATCCATGTCTATGTCCCCCACAGATACGGTTGCCCATATAGATGTGGGGGTTAATCCGAAGGGATCGGTTTGTTCAACTCCGAAACTAGGAATCGTATCATTCCCGTTGTTCTGATAGTAATAAACCGAGCCTGAATGTTTTGCCGTACCAAAAAGGTCAAGGTCTCCGTCATTATCTAAATCGGCGAATTTCCCAAAATATATACCCGGCCCACTAATTGAAAGACCGAATGGATTTACCTGACTCCCAGAAAATGAAGGATTCTGAGCAGTGCCAATATTTTGATGATACAACCACACATAGGGGTACTGCGCGTAGCTTGAACTGGCCAAAATATCCACATCTCCGTCTCCATCAATGTCAGCAACTCCCGTGTATGTTGAGTAGATTCCTGATAAACCAAAGGGAAACAACTGACCTGGTCCAAAACTTGGATTATTCGGCGTCCCATTATTCACGTAGAGTAATGGATTCCCATAGTATCCGGACCCAAATAGATCAAGGTCTCCATCTTGATCGATGTCCATGAGCGTCAGATTAATAACAGGCCCGTACGCCGTTGAAAGCCCAAACGGATTTTGCTGTGGTGCGGCAAATTGCTGGCCAACGGCTGCACTACTCCATGCGAATATGAAACCGGCCGCAAGAACAGCACGCTTTAGTTCGGAACGCGTGAAGAAGGCATAGATCTCCCGAAAGAGGTTTTTGAGCTTGTTAGCGATCTTATTCTGCACCGAAGAGTCCATGTGGTCCCAGCGCCCATCGTGCCGCAGGCACTGAATTTGTTCTGAAAGTCTTTTGAATTGTCTTTTTTTTCGGGCGAAACGATTGGTGCTCATGAGGTATGTTTTTAGATGAAACCTAAGGACAGTACAAGAATAGGATAGACTGGAAGGCACTGGTTAACACCTATGTTGCGGATACCTGAACATATGTCGCTTCGTGAGGGCTTGTAGAATGGGGGATTTCCCGTTGTCACTTCGTTCCTCGGGAGATCAAGGGGGCGCGACATCCCAAAATGAAACCCATTCGGGGCTTTGCCCCAACGCGACTTTATTTTTCCCGCTCATTCAAGCAAGCTTGACTCGCGGGAAAGAAAAAACCCGCTTACCTAATCGGTAAACGGGTTTCATTTTGGGTGTGGAGCTAAGGGGATTCGAACCCCTGACCCCTTGCCTGCCAGGCAAGTGCTCTAGCCAGCTGAGCTATAGCCCCGAGTGGTCGGCAAATGTAAACAAACTTGCCGAACCATCCATGTTTACTGCTTGGTGACTTTTAGGGTCTTATTGCCTGCTTCGGTCTCAATGCGAAGCAAATACAATCCAGCCGAGTAGCGACTTAAATCAAAGGTGATGCGATCGCTCTCCGTAAAATCAGAGGAGAGAATAACGTTACCCGTTAAGTCCATAACTACTGCAGATCCTGTAGTCCATTCCCCCAGTTCGATGTTCAATACATCACGAGTTGGATTCGGATACACGGCTGCTTCAATTTCACGCTCCGTTATTCCGATTGATGGGTCGTCGTTTTCGAAATAATACCACGCCCCGGCTGGAGCATTATAGGGATAGGAGCTCGTAAGGAGGTCTAAGTCTCCATCGTCGTCCAAGTCGCCGAGTGCAGAGAAGTTATAATCCCCGATATCGGACAAGCCAAACGGATTCAATTGGGGAGCGGCAAAAGCTGGTGCACTCACTGATCCCGTGTTCTCGTAGAACGCAAACCCTCCGTAGTACTGACCTACTAAAATGTCGAGGTCACCATCCAAGTCCAAGTCGCCAATCGTGGCTAAACTCAATTGCCCTGCGTTAGACAATCCAAATGGGTTGGCTTGACTTTGGTTAAAACTTGGAGTAGATGCGGAACCACCATTGGGGATGTAGTAGAACCCGCCATTGTAGGCATCTACACCCATCAAGTCAAGGTCTCCATCGTTATCCATATCCACCATATCCATGGCTAGGAACCCTGGCGTTGGAACATTGGCTAATCCAAATGGATCCAATTGGCTTGCACCAAAAGACGGATTTGTGGAAGTACCTGTGTTCTCGTAGTACAGGAACTGGGTCGAATATCCATAGCCCTGAACGGCCCCCATGATATCGAGATCTCCATCATTGTCTAAGTCTCCGGTAGCACGCCAGAAGGTGTACTGTCCACTTAATCCAAATGGATTAAGCTGACCGGCAGCAAAGGCTGGGCTGGAGGCAGATCCAGTGTTCTGATAGAATATAGGATTACCATAATAATCCGACCCGAATACGTCAAGGTCACCATCCCCATCAATGTCGGTTAGGGTTGGCATATTCCAATAATCGCCTGTCGGCAAGGCAAGGCCAAAGGGATTTTGAACCGGGGCTTGGAATTGCTGAGCTTGAACTCCAGCGGTTCCTAAAAGCAGGAATCCGACGGCAGCGACAGCGCGTTTCCATTCGGACCGTGAAAAATATCCGTAGATCTCACGGTAAAGGTTCTTGAGTTTCTGGGTGATCCGCTTTTGCACCGAAGTGTCTAGGGTCTCCCATTGGCCATCGTGCCGTAGGCACTCCACCTGCTCAGAGAGCCGGTTAAATTGGCGTTTCTTTCTAGCGTAGAGGTTTTGCTTCATGTTGTTAGTGATTTTGGTCTGTCTTCTTCAATTACTGTGCCGCTTGTGTATTTCGGCCCCAATATGTGGCCTCGGGGGTCATTAATCCGAGGTAGTGATCGTCTTTTAAGGTGTTCAACAAGTTCGGTCGGCGACGTCCGGGAATCACCTGAACATCGTATATCTCATCCACCGAGGTTTGGTACAGGATTTCTCCAACCACCGCCGCCGTTGGCAAATGGACAATTTTAATACCGCTTTGATTGCTTTCTTGGGCGATTTGCAGATGCTTAAACGTGGAGCTGTTCTGCCGCAGCTTACTAAGACCTACGAAAGCAAACTCCCCATGGATAGCCATCCCGCGCACAAAACCTTTAAGGTTAACGATTTCTTCAAATGTGCCTGCGGCACGATCAATCCTCGCCAAGCCCCCGGTCGCGCTCAATAGGACGTACAACTCCCCGTTCACCATGCGCGGAGAATGAGGCATGGGTAGGCCTTCTACTAGGATTTCATCCGTGGTGACATCCATGATGGTTCCAGCCGTGGTTACTTCGGGGCGCCACGATTGCGGCGTGTTTCCCTGATTGAACATACTGGCATACTTGGGAAGCCCATTTTCCATCGCCATTCCGTTCAGGTGGCAGCGATCCTCACTGGCCAATTCGGAGATAAATGGTGGTTTCCAATATGTGCTGTAGTTGTACTCCCCGTCAATTTGAATCAAGGAGCTGAATAGAGTGTTGACCGCAAAAAGGCCTTGATCGCTCCATTCCAGATCATGCAGGTCGAGTCCGCCCACGTGGTATGAAGTACGGGGCATATAGAGGGCATCATACCTCTTCGGCGCCTTTGGGTAGGACTGAGCCAATTCCGGACTGTCGGTAAAAGTGATCACGTCGCGGAGGCAGGCAATGGCCATTCTTCTTCCGTTATCTTTGAGCGCTATACCCATTGGCTTTTCCAGCGTTCGCGGGAGTTGAACCAAAAATTCCTCATCTTTCGGGGACAGAAAAACAATCTTCCCTGCTTGGTAAGTTGTTATGGCAAGGGAAATGCCCAGTTTGGACAGAAGCTCCGGCACTTGAGGAGAATAGGTGCAAGAGAAAGGGGCGAGCCCCGGGTTCGGTGCGTTCATGAGGTGAAGTTATAAATGTGCGGAAGCATTCAATCAAATCTAATGCCTAAATATATGTTAAAGAAAAAGCTGGCCCTACTAACCCTTCTTTTGGGCTTTGGCTTCTCTTCACAATCTCAGGTACTCATTGCCTTGGTTTTTGGTGATAAGTTGAACTCTCCAAATGTAGAGTTCGGCCTAGAACTGGGGCCGACCATCAGCTATCTCGATGGATACAACCCCGGTGATTGGGCGTCCAGCTTTTTTATTGGTCCGTCCTTTAACATTCGCTTGAGTGAGCATTGGTGGATCCACCCTTCCGTACAAGTGGTGTCCTCCGTAGGCGTAGAGAACCTGGACCCCTACTCCATCGGCGATCCCGAATTTGACGACCTCACGGACCGATTTCGGGTTGAGCGCCGGATCAATTTCATCTCTGTGCCCCTCATCGCACGCTATGCTGTTACACCGCACTGGTTGCTGCAGGCCGGTTTTGAGCCCGCTTTAATGACCTCGGCAGTGGACATGTTCACTGCGGATATCGAAGATGGGGCGCAGTTGAATGTGGACATTACAGATGAATACTCGCGAATAGACGCGCGCGTGGTCGGTGGTCTAGCCTATCGTTTCCGTACCAACACGGCTGGTCTGTGGATTAGTGCCAAGTACTGCTACGGTCTTTTGGAATACCCAGATCCCAACAGTGATTTAGAGTCTCGCATGCAGTATTGGCAAATTACCTTTGAAATCCCGATTGGGGCCGCGGCAAAGAAGGAATAGTCCTAAAATTGAGCTAAATTCGGAGCAACGGATAAAATTTACATCCATGCGACAATCGCTCAAAGCCCTTCTACTCACTGCGCCCTTCATACTCGCGGCTTGCGGGAAGAAAGGCCCAGCCGCCACCCCACCTCCTTTTGCTATTTCAGCCGTGGCCATCACCACTCAAGATGTTCCTGTGGAAAAGGAATTCGTGGGTGAGGTACTCGGTAAATCAGATATCCCTATTCGAGCACGGGTCGATGGATACCTAGAAAAGATTCACTTTCGGGAAGGACGTCGCGTGACCAAGGGTCAGCTGCTTTACACCATCGATGATCAACCTTTCCGTGAAGATGTCAATGCCGCAGAGAGTCAGCTGGCCGAGGCTCGAGTTCACGCAGTCAACGCACAAAGCGAGCTAGAACGGTATGAACCGCTAATTAAAATCAATGCGGTCAGTCAGAGTGACTACGACAATGCCAAAGCCAACAAGGATGCAGCGGATGAGAGCGTTCGCGCAGCAGAAGCCTCACTGAATTTGGCCAAAATTAACTTAGGCTATTGCTCCATCAAAGCTCCTATCTCTGGAGTCATTGGAAAGTCCGAGGCCGAGGTCGGTGAATATGTTGGGAAGTCGCCAAACCCCGTAATTCTGAATACGGTTTCTCAGATTGACTCCATCCGGGTACAGTTCTTCTTGACGGAAAGCGATTACCTGGCCTTAGCTAGAGAGACACTCAAAGAACGAGAAGACACCCACGAAGAGCCGGACCCACCCCATGAGTCTAATCTTCGCTTGATTTTATCCGACGGAAGCGTCTTTGAAGGAAAAGGTCGTACGGATTTCATCAACCGAAACGTAGATGTCGGGACGGGAGCGATCTTGGTTCAGACTTCCTTCGAGAACACCGGTGGCCTCATTCGTCCGGGGCAGTTTGCCAAGGTGCGCGCCAATATGGACGTGGTTCAAGGTGCTGTCTTGGTTCCGCAACGCTGCGTGATGGAGACCCAAGGAAGAAATGCCGTATACGTCATCAACTCTGATTCAACAGTGACCCGAACAGCGGTAACCCTCGGGCCCAAGTATCGCGATTACTATGTGATCAGTCATGGGCTTGACGCCGGCGTTAAAATTGCCTATGATGGCCTTCAGCGCCTCCGTGACGGACAAAAGGTGCAGTATACCGTAAAGGAGTTCCAATCTCAGTTTGCGGACAATGAGTAATCCAGAAGTATCGCACAATTTTTTCGTACGCCGTCCCATCGTTTCGATGGTGATCGCCATCATCATGGTCATTGTTGGAGCCGTATCCATTACCGGGCTTCCCCTAGAGCAATACCCAAATATTACTCCGCCTGTCATTAAAGTGACCGCTTCCTACACTGGGGCCAATGCCGTTGCCGTGGAGCAATCCGTAGCGACCCCTCTGGAACAGGAAATCAATGGTGTGGAGAACATGATTTACATGAAGTCCACCAACGCCAATGATGGAACCATGTCCATTCAAGTGTCTTTTGACGTAGGTACGGACCCGGATATGAGTAACGTCTTTACCCAGAACCGGGTGTCCACGGCTACGCCAAAACTGCCAGAAGAAGTGAAGCGCCTTGGGGTGACCACCAAGAAGAGTATGCCGAATATTTTGATGCTCGTCATGCTGACTTCTCCAGATGATCGCTACGATCAAGGGTTCTTGGGGAACTACGCAAACATCAACATCAAAGACCGACTGGCTCGGATCAAAGGAATGGGTGAAGTGAGCGTTCTTGGGGGCGCAGATTACTCGATGCGCATCTGGGTAAAACCGGACATCCTTGCCAAGCTGGGGATTACCATTTCAGAGATCAGCAACGCCATCAAGGAGCAGAACGTCATTGTGCCCGGTGGAAAATTCGGTGCCGAGCCGGCTCCCAAAGGAACTGAGTTTACCTATACCGTTCGCCTTCCCGACCGCTTGCAGCGCGAAGAAGAATTTGGAGAGATTGTGGTTCGAACAAACTCCGATGGATCACAAGTCAAGATTAAAGACATTGCTCGAATTGAGCTGGGTCTTCAATCCTATGACGCCTACACTCGTTTGAGCTCCGTGGATGGTTTGCAAAAGCCAGGGGCATTGATTGCGATGTATCAGGCACCCGGATCGAATGCCGTAGCGATGGCCGATGAAATTCGGGAGGCCATGGAAGATATGGCAGAGAGTTTCCCTCCTGGGATGGACTATGTGGTTTCGCTAGACAGTACAGAACCAATCACCGCCGGTATTGCGGAGATCGTAGAGACTCTTGTCGTGGCCTTGCTTCTCGTAATTTTAGTGGTCTTCATTTTTATTCAAGATTGGAGAGCAACCTTGATTCCGACACTGGCCATACCCGTTTCGCTGGTAGCCGCCTTTATGCTCTTTCCCCTGCTCGGATTTACCATCAACGTTCTTTCCCTATTGGGGTTGGTACTCGCCATTGGTATTGTGGTAGATGACGCCATCGTCGTCGTGGAAGCTGTTCAGGTGAATATCGAGAACGGAATGGACCCCAAGACGGCCACGACCGAGGCGATGAAAGAAGTGACCGCACCGGTCATCGCTACTACCCTTGTTTTAGTTGCGGTATTTATCCCGGTTGCCGGAATTGCCGGAATCACCGGTCGTCTATTCCAGCAGTTTGCGATTACCGTGGCCGTTTCCGTGGTGTTCAGCTCCATCAATGCCCTTTCACTGAGTCCAGCACTGTGCTCTATTCTCATGAAGAAGCCCAAGCCCATCAAGGGGCCATTGGGCGCATTTTTTGGAGCCTTCAATAGGGGCTTTGATAAAAGCACTGAAGGGTACATGAGCTTTACCAAAATTGTTGGACGCAAGATTGGACGTGGAGTGCTGTTTCTCTTGATTGCCTTTGGCGCGGCAGGCTTTTTGGGCACTCAAGTTCCAGGCGGTTTTATTCCTGAAGAAGATCAAGGATACTTCTACATCAATATCCAAGGCCCCAACGCATCTTCTATTCAACGAACCGACGAGGTTGCCCGGAAAGTAGAGACCTTCTTGATGGAACAACCCGAAGTGGAGTACGTCACCAACGTGACTGGATTTAGCCTTTTGACCAGTGCCTTTAGCCCGTCTAACGGCTTTATGTTTGTCTCGCTCAAGAACTGGGATGACCGCGAAGCCACAGCTCTTGAAGTTGTGCGCAGGTTGAATGCACAATTGATGCGTATTCCAGAAGCCCAAGTGAATGGCTTTGGCCCTCCTGCTATTCCCGGATTGGGGAATGGTGGTGGATTCAGCATCATGATCCAAGACAAATCGGGTAACCCCCCTGAGTACTTGTTTGAGAATACAATGGCCTTTGTTCAGGCGGCCAATGCCCGCCCTGAAATTGGTGCTGCATTCTCTCAATTCCAAGCACAGGTTCCTCAACGAGAGATCATCATCAACCGGGACAAAATTTTGAAGGCTGGTGTTGATTTGAACTCTGTGTACGAGACTTTTGGGGCCTTCTTGGGAGGTTCCTACGTGAATGACTTCAACCGATTCGGGCGCTTGTACAAGGCGTACATACAAGCCGAGCCAGAGTACCGTCGCGACGCCTCCGGTCTAGACCTCTTTTACGTGAAAAATCGAGACGGTCAGTCGGTTCCGATCAGCACCTTTGTCCAAGTAGAACCCACCAGTGGCCCGGACTACACCAACCGTTTCAATCTATACCGGTCGGCGGAAGTTATGGGAGGGCCAGCTCCGGGTTATACCTCGGCTCAAGCACTGACGGCCCTGGAAGAAGTGGCCCGTGCGACGCTACCTTCCGACATGACCTTTGCATGGAACGCAATGAGTTATCAGGAAAAGGCAGCATCAGGTACGGTCGGTGTGGTCTTCGCCTTCTCGTTGGTGCTGGTGTTCTTGATCTTGGCGGCTCAATACGAAAGCTGGTCGCTTCCATTGAGTATCCTTTTAGGAACGCCCTTCGCCTTGCTCGGGTCTTTCCTGTTCTTGTATCTCGCTCGCTTGTTCAGTACCAGCTACGAACTCAACGTATTCGCACAAATTTCCCTGGTCATGCTCATTGCGATGGCCGCGAAGAATGCGATTCTTATCGTTGAATTTGCGAACATTAAATTCCAAGAGGGAATGAGTCTTTATGACGCTGCTATGGACGCAGCCAAGTTGCGCTTCCGGCCTATATTGATGACGGTATTCTCCTTTATCCTCGGGGTATTTCCACTGATTCTAGCTTCGGGCTCCGGCGCAGAAGCACGTAAGGTCATGGGGATGGCCCTACTTGGAGGGGTTGGTATTGCCACCTTGATTGGGGTCTTCATGTATCCCATGATGTTTGTAATGGTCGGGAAGCTCTTTAAGTACGAAGAAAAGCGCGCTGCGCTTCAAGCTAAAACGGAAGACGAATGAAGAAGATAGTCGGCTTTTTAGCACTAACGGTTTTGATGGCCTCCTGTAAAGTGGGGCCCAAATACGCAGGCCGCGATTTTGAGGTGGCCGAAGGGTTTAGCGTCCACGATTCTCTAGCCTTTGAAACGGACTCCGTGAATTCGGATAGTCTGGCATTTGTAGTGGAAGATCTTCGCTGGTGGGAATTCTTCAACGATCCTGTTTTGGATTCCCTCATTCGAGAGGGCCTGGCCAACAACCAGGACCTTCTAATTTCAGCGAAGCAAATTGAAATTGCCCAATATCAATTGGGTATTCAAAAGGCGGAACTGCTTCCAGGTTTTGATGTGGGAGTGGATGGAAGCTACGGCAACTCCTCTTTCTTCAGCATTCAGAATGGGGAGGATTTGGGGCAAGCCTTCGGAGCGGTCAATATGAACTGGGAGATCGACTTTTGGGGAAAATACCGTCGTTTAAATGAAGCCGCACGGGCTGATCTCCTCGCAACGGAATTCGGATATCGATCCTTGGCATTATCCCTTATTGAAACGATTGCCTCGACCTATTTTGAGTACCTCGCCGCCCAAAGCCAAGTCGAGATTTCCAAGCGTAATGCTGCTTCTCGAGACAGTATGATGCTCATCATCCAAGCGCGCTATGACGAAGGGTTGGTTCCCGAGATTGATCTAAATCAGAGTCAAATTCAATATGCCATTGCCGCCAGTGCTGTTCCGCAGTACGAGCGTCAGGTGATTCAGACTCGAAACTTGCTCAATTTTCTAGTGGGTCGGGCCCCGGGGCCTATCCGCACCACCAATGTCCTGGAGTCCGAAGAGCTCGAAGTTGAGATTCCGGTCTTGTTCCCGATAGACGTTTTGGCCCAGCGCCCAGATGTCCGGGCGGCAGAGCAAAACCTAGTGGCGCAAAACGCGTTTATTGGCGTCGCTCAAGCCAATCGATTACCGAGTATCAGCATCAGTGCTCTTATAGGAGCCGGTACGCTCAGCAATGGGTTTATTAGTCCTGACCAAGTGCTTTGGAGTGCTGGTGGTGGACTGCTATTCCCGCTATTCAACTTTGGTCAACTCAAAAAGCAAGTCGAAGTAGAAAGAAAACGCACCGAGCAAACAGAGTTCGAGTACCGTAAAACCGTGCTCAATGCTTGGAGAGAAGTTGAAGACGCACTAGCGGCCATTGACAACTTGGAAAAGGAAATTGACATCACCATTGATCGGGTTGATGCGGCGATGAACGCAGAATACCTATCGCGAGAGCGGTACGATAAAGGGGTGACGAGTTATTTGGAATTCCTGGAATCACAACGCCAGGCCTTCGAAGCGGAATTAACGCTTTCGGCCCGGCGGAGTGAATTGCTAGGGAGTTATGTCCGCTTATATGCGGCTTTAGGTGGTGGTTGGCTCAGTGAACAAGAGTCACAGCCTGAAGACCCTAGCCAGCCTTAACCATGCGCAACTGTTGGGTTGCATTTCCTTTGCGCACTTCGATCAAGTAAACACCTGAAGGAAGAGCGGAGACATCGTATTGATGCTCTCCATCAAATCCGTATTGAACAGAAGGTTGAATCATACGGCCTTGGAGATCAAACCATTGAACTTGATCTGTGCTATTCAAGCCTTCGACCGTGTAGTAGTTGACTGCTGGGTTTGGATAACCATTCAATTCTACTGTGTTGGCGTCCAATTGAGACATAAGAGATGACATATAGTCCTCAGGGCTCATCAAAGAATTGGACGGTTTCTCATCTTGGCTCAGCGCACCCCCTGGATTGGCCCGTTGTGCCATGAATCGATCGTCCTTGGACCATGTAGCTACGTCAAGCACATTGTTCTTTTCGGTCGGGTAGATCATAAGTGCAGGGCGCTTGTCTTCATCCCAGTGATCACTGGAATGGATACGGAAGGAGACTTCACCGTTGTTGTCCCCCATCTGTGGTGAGTAAACCACAAAACCATAGTTGTTGCGACGACCATGCGCCCATTCTTGATATGGATCGGTAAAGTCTATCTCGACAACACCATAATCATTGGGAGCCGTTAACCAGAATGGCCCAGCAAAACTCATTCCTTCCATTGGGGCATTGTTCCAATCTAATGTGGACTCGTCCCAAGCCTCGTTCAAGTAATAAAAGTAAAAGGGTGCTGTACAGTTGCTGACACAGCTACAAGCGTTAGACTTAAAGTGAACGCGCAGGATTACAGAGTCAACGTCGTATGGGAGCGTTGCAAAGTCAAACTGCATGTAGGCCTTGTACTGGTTTGTGTTGGTCGTGCTGACGGGAGAAGCGGCTATTTCAGGGGCTGACGGATATCCCTGACCAGTCAATTCCCATGTCCAAGTATCTTTTCCGTCTGTCCAACCGCCCTGATCAGAACCGTTGTTTTGACCAGGACCCGGTTGGAAGAGGAGCATACCACTTTGCGCGACACTTGCCAGTGCGAAAGCTAAGACTAACCCGGTGGTGGTTAACGCTTTCATGATAGTTGTTTTTAGAGTGCATTTCAAACATTTAGGTAGCGCAATTAGGCTTTGAGCAAGGTGGAGAAAGCTCTAAGCTCATAATGAAATTACAACCGGATTTCCAAATGGACAAGAAAAACGACGAAAATTTTACCTTTTTGGGGCAATTTTTCTCGTTTTGAAGCTTTTTTAGAATAATAAAAACCTTATAGTTCTGTTTTTTAATGTTTTAGACTTTGGCACGGTCATTGATATAAAAGAGGTTTCTAATTCTCGAATGTGGAATTTGGCGGGTTTTTGGTCTTGTTTTGAGAATTAAAGTTCCCAGCCGAAGGTGGTCTGGATAACGTAGTCGAGACGCTCGGCGTCTCCAGTGGGCTGATTGTCGAAGTTGACCGTGGTGCTCACCTTGATAAAGAAGTCTAATGGGAGGTCATACTTCAAAGAGGTCTTGGTATCGTAACGAAAACGACCGCGTTCCGTGAAACCGGGATAGCCAACGAAGCTGAAGAGAAGATCCAAGTCGCTTAAGTCAAAAAGATTGAGCTCAACGGACACAACGCCTTCCCAAGAATTTCGGGTAGTCTCATCAGCATCTGAAAAGACCTCTTCGGTGTTTGCTACTCCCAAGGACGTGTTGAAGTACCACGTATTGGTTTGAAACCAGTTCTTACCAAAAGTTGCTCCATTCACAACACGATACCTCAGGTTGATTTCGTCGTTGCTTAAAAAACTCACCCCAATTGCTCCTTGCCATGCGTTTCTGAGGTAGTGAGTATAGCCAAAGGTTGCATCGGTTCGTCGCGTGTCGTCAACATCATCTTGACTGCTCAGAAGGGAATTCCCCGATGCGCTCAGGTTCCAGTTGGCCGTGTAGTAACCAAGGTTTCCCGTTACGTTAAACTGACGAAGATTATTGGCTTTGGTGAGGTTCAGGCCTACGGCTATATCCGCCTTTAGTCGATCTTTCCAACCCCCACCCAACTCACTGAGATAGACGATGGATTGAATAGGAACGTTCAGAGAACTCCCGTACTCTAGGGATATGATGATCATGGTCGAATCACCGGGATCCATCACAAAAGTTCCGTTGACATAATCGCTCCCGATGTACCGAATCAAGAACGGCTGGTCGGAATGCATCTCCGCAACCTTCTCCCATTCCACCAAAAAATCGGTGTCGCTGTAATCCGTTTCAATCTTGAGCACCCCGTTTTTCATGGACTTGACTTCACCAACCATGAAGTCACCGTTGGTTAGGTACAGCGTATCATGCTGCGCGTGCAGGGTATATCGGGCCGTGAGGCCCAAAATCAAAAAGAAAAACGCTTTAAACCGCATCGAATCAATAGCTTCGACGCGAAGGTACTACATCAGGCTCAGAGCTCCCAGCCAAACGTCGTTTGGAAGATGTAACTCAAAGGTACTGCGCCACCAGAAGGCTGGTTATCGTAGTTCAACGTGGTTCCGAGTTTGACAAAGAAATCATACGGTAAATCGTACTTGACGTCGAGCTTAGCATCATAACGAAAACGACCGGCCTCCGTCAAGCTTGGGAACGCCGTGAAGTTCGAGAACAGGCTCAGATCGCCCGTGTCAAAGAGATTGAGTTCAAGCGTCACAAAGGCCTCCCATGAGTTGATGCTTGCTGCGTCTTCTCCCGAAAATTCTTCCTGGTTGTTCGCAACCCCTACCGTGGAACTGAAGTACCAAGTGTTGGTTTGATACCAGTTCTTACCGAGACCCGCTCGGTTGTTCAAACGAGAGACCAAGTTGATTTCCCCATCACTCAAATAGTTGACGGATGCGGCGCCAAACCAGCCTCGTGTGATGAAGACCTGACCGGTCAAACTCGCATCGGTCCGACGCGTATCGCTCGCATCGTCCTGCGTGCTGTAAATGGAGTTGACTGTTGCGTTCAGACTGAAGTTTTCGTCGATGTACCCTACTAGACCAGACGCGGTAAATTGGCGGAGGTTATTCGCTCGCGTCAAACTTGCTCCCACGGAGATATTGGCGCTCATGCGGTCAATCCACCCCCCGTCTACATCGCTGAGCTCCACAATGCTCTGTAGCGGCACCGTTACCTCACCGGCTCCATCTTCATAGGTGATCATAATCTGTGAGGGGTCTGATGGGTTCATGCGGATCTTACCCGCATCGTAATCCGAACCTTCATACCTGATGAGGAACACCTTGTTCGTGATGACGTAGCCGACTCCAGACCACTCAATAGTAAAATCGGCATCGCTATAGGCCGTTTCAATGGTGGCCACGCCTCGGGACATCCCTTTAAAGTCGCCAATGACGCGATCTTCATTGAGCAGAACGATGGTGTCTTGTGCTTGAACGGCGTAGCCAAAAAAGAGGCCTAAAAAGGCAAGCAAAGTTTTAAAATTCGAAGACATTTAAACTGAGTTTTAGTCGTTTGTTTATTGGTCGTTTAAGCGACCCTTGAAGTACGCAAATTTTCCATACTTTGGAGAATCAAATTACTACCTATGAAGACAAAACAACTGATCTACAATGGAGGCTGGGATTTTTCTTCTATGCCATCCGACCCTGCAGACCTTATTTTGGCCTTTGGTCAACGCCAACAATTGACAGCAGGTGGCTATAAAGCACTGCGCGACGCCAACCCCAACAGCACCATTTTAGCGGGCTCCACTTCTGGAGAAATCAGCAATTCCGCTGTTCTGGACGAGAACATTGTAGCGACGGCCGTTTGGTTTGACAAAGTGAAAACCGTTTCCAACTCGGTTCAAATCGAAGACCACGCCTCCAGCAAGGAAGCCGGTAAAGCTCTCGTAGATAAGTTTGATCGCGCGGACCTGAAATTCCTCTTCGTGATTTCAGATGGACAAAAAGTGAACGGCTCAGAGTTGGTTGAAGGCATGAATGAAGCCGTGAACAACGAAATTCCGATCTCAGGCGGACTTGCCGGGGACGGTGCGGATTTCCAGCAAACAGTTGTCGGCCTTGACGACCATCTCGGAGAAGGACTCATTGCCGCCATCGGATTTTACGGAGATAGCCTGGTATATGGATACGGTTCCAAAGGCGGTTGGAGCAGTTTCGGCCCTTCGCGAACCATCACCAAGTCCAAAGACAACGTTCTGTACGAAATCGACGGAACAAGCGCATTGGACCTCTATAAAAAATACCTCGGTGAATATGCCGAGCAACTTCCAGGCTCCGCCCTGCTCTTTCCTTTGGCCCTACGGGCCGATGGCCCCGATGGCGAAGAGGTGGTCCGCACCATCTTAACGATCGACCAAGAAGAGAAGTCCATGACCTTTGCGGGGAATATGCCGGAAGGAAGTATTGTGCGACTCATGAAGGCGAATCTCGACCATTTAGTAGACGCTGCTTTTGACGCCGTTGAACATTCCGTTTCGGATGAAGTTATTCAGGGCGATCAATTGTCTGTGTTGATTTCGTGTGTCGGTCGTAAACTGATTTTCGGAAATCGTATTGACGAGGAAATCGAAGCGGCGAGAGAAACGCTCGGCAACGAAACGGTCATTTCTGGCTTCTACAGCTATGGTGAGATCAGTCCGTTTCAAGCCCTGAATAGTTGCTCGCTGCACAACCAAACCATGACCGTCACAACCATCGCCGAGAAGTAAATACATGTCTCCTTCTGCTTATCATAAATTACTCAAGCGCCAGGTCCGCAAGCACCTGAACGATTTAAAAGAGCTTCCTGACCGAGAGGCCTTGGATCACTTTCTTGAAGCTGTAAGCAAGAGTTACTCATCTTTTGATCAAGATAAGGAGCTCTCACAGCGTATGTTTGATATTGCAGACAGCGAGTATCAGGAAATCAATAGACGTCTTCTTGAGGAGAAAAAAACTCGTGAACAGAGTATTGCTAAGCTGATCGAAGCGGTGAATACTTTGCGCCAGGCCGAATCCGGCTCCGAAGACATTGACGAAAACTTGGACCTGCTCTCCATCGCAGATTTGCTCGGAGAAGAGGTCATGCTTCGCCGTCAAATCGAAGAAGCTTTGAAAGAGGCTATTGTGGAGACCGAAAAAGCAGCAAAGGCCAAGACGGAGTTCTTGTCGATTATGAGTCATGAAATCCGCTCACCGCTGAATGCGGTAATCGGTATGACGCATATCTTAAACAACGAAGAGCACTTGCCCTCCCAAGAAGAGAATTTGAGTGTCTTGGAGATTTCTTCAAGAAACTTAATGCTCCTGATTAATGACATTCTCGATTTCAACAAGATCGACTCCGGAAACCTCGAGCTTGAACAGCATTCATTTGATCTGGCTCACTTGCTGAAGAATATTCGGAAAGCCAATGATCACGCTGCTAAGGAAAGAGGGAATATCTTGAAGCTATTCGTTGACGATGAATTGCCCACCAGTGTTCGTGGAGACAGCGCGCGATTGGGTCAGATCATCACCAACTTGGTTTCCAATGCGGTGAAATTCACCAATGAAGGTATGGTCCGCATCGACGCTACCGTCATGCGCTCAAACGATACCGAGGTGACCGTTCGGGTTTCCGTTGAAGACGAGGGGATCGGAATTCCAGAAGAAAAACTCAAGCGCATTTTTGAGCCCTTTACTCAAGCTGGCGCTGAGACCAATCGGAACTATGGCGGTACCGGTCTAGGACTTGCCATCACCAAAAAGCTCCTTCATTTGATGGGTTCTTCCATCAAGGTGAAGAGCTCTGAAGGGCAAGGATCTACTTTTTACTTTGATCTAACCTTGGTTACCGGGGAATCCGTTTCTCCTGAAACACCGAACTCCGGCCCAATAGACGAAGTGAAAGATCTCGGTAATGCTCGGATTCTGGCTGTAGATGATTTGGAGTTCAACATCATTACCCTAAGCAAGATCATTGGCAAGTGGAATATTGAATTGACCACTGCTTCCAATGGGTATGAGGCTGTTGAGCTTGTCCGAAACAAAGACTTTGATTTGGTCTTGATGGACTTGCAAATGCCCGTTATGGATGGGCGTGAGGCCACGGAAAAAATTCGTGAGTTCAATACCGAACTCCCCATTGTCGCTTTAACCGCCAGCACGAATGAATCCACACGCCGTGAAGTACTGGCCTTGGGAATGAGTGACTTCGCGGGTAAACCGTTTGAGCCAGATCAACTCTACCGAAAGCTGAAATCGCACCTCGTTGCGAAAAAGGAAGCCTAGAAATTGGTAATCTTTATTTTTGCAGCAAAGCATTTGAATTATGGGACGCGCGTTTGAATACCGCAAAGCGAGAAAGATGAAGCGTTGGGCGAGTATGTCCAAAGCATTTACACGTTTGACGAAGGACATTATCATGGCCGTTAAAGAGGGAGGGCCAAGTCCTGAAACCAACTACAAGTTGAAGCTTCTCATTCAAAATGCGAAGCAGGCGAATATGCCTAAGGACAATGTCGCGCGGGCCATCAAGAAAGCGTCCGATAAGGATCAGAGCGACTACAAAACCGTCGTCTACGAAGGATATGCTCAGCACGGTATTGCCGTTCTCGTTGAAACGTCTACGGACAATACGACACGCACTGTGGCGAACGTTCGCTCCTACTTCAATAAATGCGACGGAAACCTCGGGACTTCTGGATCGGTCGAATTCATGTTTGAGCATAAATGCCATTTCAAGGTTCCAGGTGAAGGCCTCGATCTAGAGGAGTTCGAGCTTGAAATGATCGATTTCGGTGTGGATGACATTTTTGCCGACGAGGAAGATGGTTCGGTTATGGTCTATGGCCCATTTGAGCAGTTTGGCCCAATTTCAAGCGCCCTAGACGAACAGAATATCGAAATCCTTGAATCGGGTACAGAATACATCCCAACGGATACCAAAGAGCTCAATGAAGAGCAAACCGCGGATGTTGAGAAGCTCCTCGAGATGCTCGAGGAGGACGATGACGTTTCGAACGTCTACTCCACCATGGCATAAAAAAACCCGAGGCGTATACCTCGGGCTTGGTCCTATTCTCAATGCCTAGATATTAGGCCGTGTAGAGGTATTCATAGTATTCTTCCAGCATGCGCTTCACGTCAAATTGAACACGTGTTTGCTGAATGCTCTCTCGCATCATATGTACCCATTTCTCACGATCGCTGTAGTAGGTAGGAATTACCTCGTTCTGAAGAACAGTGTAGAGGGCTTCTAGGTCGTGAGCATCGAGAACGGCGTCATCTTCACTCTCAAACCCATCACCAAACTGCCATCCTGTAACCCCGTGCTCACAGGCTTCTGGCCACCAACCATCGAGGATGCTGAAATTCAAGACGCCGTTCATCGCAGCCTTCATTCCTGAAGTTCCTGAGGCTTCCATAGGTCGTCTTGGATTGTTCAACCAGACATCAGATCCTCGTGTCAATTGCGCGCCGATTTCCATCCCGTAATTCTCCAAAAAGACCACACTGTTCGGATACTTCTTGCTCATGGCCACCAAATTCTTAACAATCCCTTTTCCGGTATCGTCAAATGGGTGAGCTTTTCCGCTGAAGACAATCTGCAGCTGCTGATCTTTGAGCAGTGGCTCAATGACCTCAGGCTTGGAGAAAATAAAATCAGAACGCTTGTATGGTGCTGCTCGCCGCGAAAAACCGATCAACAGCTTCTCAGCATCCAATTCGGCTCCGGTACGCTCGCGAATAAAGTCTACCAGGTTTCGCTTATTTACTTGATGGCGTTCCCAAATTCCCTGACCTGATTCAGCAGCGTCAAGCATTCCACCATCGACCCATGTAGGGACATGTATGGCATTGGTAATGGCTTTAATATCTGATCGGCCCTCAACATGGTCCCACATTTTGTTTGCCGTGACTCCGTGCAATTGTGCCACCGCATTGGACATTTTGGAAAGACAGAGGGCGCCAACGGTCATATTAAATGGTGATCCACCCAATTCAACCAATTGCTCAATGGTCATGCCCATATTCGCTCCCATATACATCAAACGATCAATAGGATGCGATTCATTCCCTTGAAGCACCGGTGTATGCGTGGTGAAAACAACTTCGTTCTTTGTTTGCTCAACCGCTTCTTCATGGGAAAGCCCGCCTTCTTTTTTCTCTCTAATCAACTCAAAGCCGGCAAAAAGTGCATGCCCTTCATTGAAGTGGTAGATATCAACCTCCATCCCCATAGCGCGGAGCGCTCGAACGCCCCCAACGCCGAGAACCAGCTCCTGAGCGATTCGCTCTTCACCGAACCAGCCATAGAGCTGACCGGTAATCCATCGCTCGCCATTCTCTGGGATGTCGACATCCAAAAGATACAGAGGCGCATTATCGTAGCGCTCAGTCTTCCATACTTTGCAGAATATTTCTTCCCCGCGAATCTCGACCGGAACAATCACTCCAGTATCCTCTAAGAATGGATACTCGTAGTTGTGATATGTATCATACGGTTTTCCCTCTGTGTCAATTCGCTGATCGGTATACCCTTGCTTCCATTTAATTCCGATACCGACAATGGGAAAATCATACTGTTTTGCTCCTTTCATGTAGTCACCAGCCAGGATACCAAGTCCTCCGGCGTACATTTTAAACTCTTCGTGTAGACCGTATTCCATGCAGAAATACGCCACTTTAGGCAGGTTGTTTGAGGTCATTATTGCAGGGCTTTAAGTTTAATTGGCAACAAATTAAAAGAAAATTAACTTAGTGTAGCTTTAACACTAAGTAAATTTATGTTATGTTTGCTTCATCAATTGAAACACCATGAGCCTTAAAAAGCAATTCCTAAAAACAAAACCAGTCTGCAAGGTTACCTTCTCCTTGCCGTCTGAAGCTGCTCCGGCGGCCGATAAGGTCTCCATTGCAGGTGAATTCAACAATTGGGATCCGTCAAAGACCCCAATGAAAAAATTAAAGAACGGCACGTTTAAGACGGTCGTTGACTTGGAAACAGGTCGCGACTACGCCTTTCGCTATGTGATTGATGGAGAAACTTGGGAGAATGATTGGGAAGCGGATGCGTATCGTCCAAACCAGCTCACCTTTGAAGAGAACTCCATCGTTTCACTTTCATAATATTCAGGGTCTTTAGGCCCAACCTTCTTTTTGTGTAGTGACCGCATTCGAACTGATGTCGAGCTGAATGAGCTCGGCCAGTTCGGTTGCGGATTTTTTAACTGCGGGTTTCAAGTGATTGGCCACGACAAACTTGAACACAAATTCCTGAAGTCGATTGATTTGAGGTTCAATTCCGATGCGCTCCATGAGCTCTAAGAAGAGCGCAGTTCCCTTGAGCCAGAGCTCCCAGTCGGTATCCTCATTGGTCTTATTGATTCGCACCACCAAACGGTTGGTCGCCAAGTAGTTCAATCGATCGTAGTCCAAGTATGTAGACGCATTCCACTCCTCTATGGCATCGGCATAACGAGCCAGTTTGGTAAAATTTAGCGGTTTATCAACGTTCGTAAAGACTTCTTCCAATTTGTACTCGAAGACCGTCTCCAAATTCCTTTGCAGGATCTTGGGAATATTGAGTTTCCCATTGCGCATGAGGTTGAGCAGGCTATAGCTCGAATCATAGATCTTCTCAAAAGAGGCCATGGCCTTTTCTTCATGCTCCTTGATCACGCGCTGCAGCAAGCGAAGCTGTTGGTCCTTAAACAAGTCAAAATAAGAGAAGCTCTTCTCTTTGAAGTACTTCTTGATGACGTCGATACAATCCGATAAGTTTCCTTCGTCAAATGCAGCAGCGGCGACTTCAACAATGGAGTCGAACTCCTCCGAGCTCAACTTCGTTGCCGTACTTCCAACCAAGTGGTGATTCCCAAGATATAGAATCGCAAAACTGAACTTCTTCTCGCTCAAAGTAACGCGTGACCGAACTCGCGTAAATCCCGCGGCGAAAATATAGGTGCCCATTTTCCGCCTAAGGAACCAATCGCTTGTACAGTCGTAGTTGAGAACCGTGAGATCTGTGGCGCTATCTTCGAAAAGGCTGTCCACAGCATAGTGCATTCCAACTTGCGTAAGGGTAAGCGCCTTGGGTTCTACGTCGTTCCGATAAATGTCCTCTCCAGTGCCCCGTTCAGGCAGGTTGCTCACCGATTTCTTGAGTCTTTTCACAAAGCCCGCGGTGAGCTTTTTAGACTGAACACTCTCCGCCAGTTGGATTCCGCGAGCGGCATACTGAAGAATCTGAACCGTTTCAATTCCGGATATGTCGTTGAAAAACCACCCACAACTGGTAAACATGTACATGCTGTGCTTCTGCATTTCGAGTAGCCGGTTGAACCGGGTTAACTCTTCCATGCTGAGCTCTCGATGAGCATGCTCTTCAACGAATCGCTCGTGGCTCTCAAGAGAGCGATCGTAGATGACTTCTATGTACTTATTGCGCACTTTCCACGGGTCGTCAACATACTGGCCCATTTCCTCCTCGAATATGGAGGAGAATTCTTCATTAAGCCAGTTCAGGGAATCGCGCAGACCTACGCGCCATTCTTGGTTCCAATGACCAGGACCACCTGTGTGGCATCCGCAATTACTTCTCCAACGTTCAATTCCATGGGCACAACTCCAACTCGAATCCTCGTGAATCTCGGCCTCGTATTCCGGTGGGAACAGCTCTAGAAATTGACTGTAATTGGTCAACTTAGCCCTTCCAGATTCCTCGAGAAAGCGCATACAGTACGCGAGGGCCATATCTCCGTTGGGGTGATGGTGGCCATAGCTTTCTCCATCTGTGGCTATATTGATTAGCTGCGTCTCCGTGTGATTTGGATCGTAGCCAGATAGCAAGCTTTCAGCAAAGAAGCCGCCGTCATTCAAATAGCCTTCAAAGGCAACGCCCTTGCTTCGGTCTCCGTCGTAAAAGAACAAATCAATGTGACGGCCCGAGGGAAGGTTCACTCGATAGGGTCTTCTAGAGTCAATCCCGTCATGCCATTGGGAGTCCCCGATTTTTCTGAAGCGCTTGGCCTGATAAGGGGAAAGAACGGTGAATTTAATGCCAAAATCTACCAAGACTTCAAGGGTTTCGGTATCTACAGCCGTTTCGGCTAACCAGATTCCCTCAGCTTCTCGTCCGAACCGCTGTTTAAAATCGTACATCCCCCAGAACACCTGGGTTTCCTTGTCGCGACGCGAGGCCAGTGGCATAATGATGTGATTGTAAACCTGTGCCATGGCCGAGCCGTGCCCTCCAAAGAGCTCCATGCTCATTTTGTCCGCGTCAATAATGGCCTTGTAGGCCTGAGGAGCATGTTGCTCCAACCACGACAGTAGGGTCGGGCCGAAGTTGAAACTCATGCGGGCGTAGTTGTTGACAATGTCGACAATCTTCCCCTGGTCATTTAAGATGCGACTAGTACTGTTGGGCCCGTAGCACTCGCGCATGATGCGCTCATTCCAATCATGGTATGGAGCCGCGGATTCTTGTATTTCAATCTCGTCCAACCAAGCGTTTTCTCGCGGCGGTTGGTAAAAGTGTCCGTGAATACAGACATAAGGTATATTCGACATGTACTATGCTTTGCTTCTCTTGAGGTATGAAACGCCTAGAGGAGGCAAGTTTACTTCAAGGGAAAACGGACGTCCGTGCCAACCTTGATCTTGCGCTTCGAGCGCAGCCCCGTTGGTGAATCCACTTCCGTAGAAGCGGTGTTCGTCCGTGTTTAAAATTTCGTTCCATTCACCGCCGGTTGGACAACCAATTCTAAAGGCTTCGCGGGCCACTGGTGTGAAATTGGCGGCAATTAATAAGTCATCATCGGAGTTGAGTCCTTTGCGCAGCCAGATCAAGGTTCCGTTCTGGTGATCGCTGTAATCGACCCACTCAAAGCCCTTTTGCGCGTACGCCAATTCGTACAAGGCCGGTTGGGAAGTGTACAGTTCATTCAACGCTCGAATCAGGTTCTGTTGTCCCCGGTGTGGCTCGTATTCCAGAAGATCCCACCGCAGTTGCTCGTCGTGTTTCCACTCAGCGGGTTGAGCGAGCTCATTCCCCATAAAGGACAACTTGCTTCCTGGATGGCCCATCATGTAGCCGAAAAGCAGGCGTAGGTGCGCAAAGCGCTGCCATTCATCTCCCGGCATTCGTTCGAGCAAAGCGCCTTTTCCGTGAACTACCTCATCATGGGATAGCGGTAGCATGAAGTTCTCTGTGAACATGTAGGTCAAAGAGAAGCTGACTTCATTGTGGTGGTACTGGCGATAGAGGGGGTCTTTTTTAAAGTACTCTAGGGTATCGTTCATCCACCCCATCATCCATTTCTTCCCAAAGCCCAGACCTCCGAGGTAGGTGGGTTGAGTGACCCCTGGAAAACTGGTGCTTTCTTCAGCGATGACCTGAGTTCCCGGAAAATCGCGGTAAACGACCTCGTTCATAGTCTTCATGAACTGGATGGCCTCAAGGTTCTCCCGACCCCCGTGTTCATTCGGAATCCACTCTCCGTCATTTCGTGAATAGTCCAGATAGAGCATAGAGGCAACGGCATCGACCCGCAATCCGTCCGCGTGGTATTCCTCCATCCAGAACCGGGCATTGCTGACCAAAAAGGCCAGTACTTCATTCCGCCCGTAGTTGAAGATGTAGGAGTTCCAGTCGGGGTGAAAGCCCTTTCTGGGATCGGCGTGCTCGTACAAATGGGTACCGTCAAAGCGGTAAAGACCGTGGGCATCTCCGGGGTAGTGCGAAGGCACCCAGTCCAAGATGACGCCAATACCTGCGGCGTGAAAAGCGTCGACCAAAGATTTGAAATCCTCTGGTGTTCCGAATCGCGCCGTAGGCGCAAAATATCCGGTTATTTGGTAGCCCCATGAACCAAAGAACGGGTGTTCCATCACGGGCATGAATTCCACGTGGGTATAGCCCATGTCCACGACGTAGGGAACCAGTTCGTCGATGAGTTCGAGGTAGCTTAAGGAGTAGCCGTCGTCTTTGCGTCGCCAGGAGCCTAAATGCACTTCGTAGACAGACATCGGTGAGGCTAAGGCGTTTTTGTTTTCCCGCTGGGCAATCCAATTAGAATCCTTCCACTCGTAGGGAGCTCCATGCACAATACTCGCGGTGCGCGGAGGAACTTCCCATCGGCGAGCAAAGGGATCGCCTTTCTCCAGAACTTCTCCGGTATTCGACATAATCAAATACTTGTACGCGTGTCCTGGGGAAACTCCGGGAATAAACCCTTCCCAAATACCGGAACTGTCCCAACGAACATTGAGCAAATGGAGGGTGTGGTTCCACCCGTTGAAATCTCCAATCACATGTACGCTTTTAGCGCTGGGTGCCCAGACCGCGAAATAGGTGCCCTGCACGCCTTCAATTTCCATAGGGGTGCTGCCAAATAGACGATGAAGGGCGAAATGGGTTCCGTCGCGAAAAGACTGTACATCACCCTCCGTGAAGAGCGAAAACGACTGTACTTGAGCTTCCATAGTTAGGGGTGGTTCTTGGCCGAACTAAATAACGAAAAATAAGGACGAGGAGCGCGGTTTTTTACCCGGTATTGACCTTGAATTTGGTCCATTTTTGAATGCGCGCAATCAAATCGTTTTGATGAAAGGGTTTGCTGAGGTAATCATCCATTCCAGCGGCCAAGAATCGGTCTCGATCTTCTTTCATTGCATTGGCCGTAAGGGCTATGATGATGGGCGCTTGGTCTCCGTAATATTCTTTGATTTCAATAGTCGCTTCGAGGCCGTCCTTACCCGGCATATTGATGTCCATCAAGATCAGTTCATACTCTTGACTGATGGCTTTTTCAATCGCCTGGATACCGTCTTCTGCCCAATCGGCGTTGATGCCCACCTTGGTCAATTGGAATTTTAGGAGCTCCCGATTCACGGGGTTGTCCTCGGCGACCAAAACGCTGATGTCTTGGGCGATAACCTCATCCGTAACTCGTTTTTTCTTGACCACCTCTTCCATGCGCAGGCTGCTCAGGAAAGTAGAGTATTTCCAGGGTTTTCCATGGACGGCAAGCTTGCTTGACTGAGGGCCCTCCAGCAAGGGTGAATGGGAGCGGCTGAAAAGGAAGGCCCGATACTTACCCGATAAGGACGTTGCCCGATCCTTCAAGTGCTCTATGACTTCCTTCTTTTCCGTTAGGACCAATAGCGTGAGCTCTTTTTGTTTGGTTGGCCAATGCTCCAAGTCCGAGTCGTAAATCCGAAGCGCTTGATGTCCGTGTACATTCAAGCACTGCTGGATGTAAAAGGCTTCCGTATCGGTGTCCGTATACAGGGCCATATGAACTTCGTTTTGTGAAAGCTTGACTTCTGGCTGTACTTCGGCTACCTCGAGCTGAATATCAACCCAAAAGGCCGATCCCTTACCCTGCTCGGATTCAACTCCAATACTTCCGCCCATCAGCTCTGCCAGTCGCTTACAAATGACCAGACCTAAACCGGTTCCTCCGTATCGACGGGTAACCGAGCTGTCCACTTGCGAAAAGGACTTGAAGAGTCGAGACTGCTTTTCCGGGGGAATTCCGATCCCGGTATCCACCACAGACAGCCGGTAATTCCCACCTTCACGTCCTTCGTGATAGGACACTTCAATAGCCACAAATCCCCGGTCCGTAAACTTCACAGCGTTATTGGCTAGGTTCAGAAGAATCTGGCGGATACGGTTGCCATCCCCCCGGACCAAGGAGGGCACATGTCCTTTGGGAGAATAGTAAAGGTCCAGACCCTTTGAATTGACCGTGTTCCGGAGGATGGACATGACATCTTCTATGACCTTGTCCAAGCGGAAGGAATGGACGTCGAGTTCCATGCTCCCCGATTCGATTTTACTGTAATCGAGAATGTCGTTAATGACCGTAAGCAGGGCACTTCCGCTGACTTGAATGGTCTCTACAAAATGCCGTTGATCCGAGCTCAAGTGGGTTTCTTCAAGCAAATCTGCCATTCCAATAACCGCGTTCATCGGCGTGCGAATCTCATGGCTCATGGTGGCCAAAAACTGGCCTTTGGCCGCGCTCGCCTCCTCCGCAATGGTCATGGCTTTTTGAAGCTCTGCCCGATTGTGCACGAGTTCTTCATTACGCGAAACAAGGGTGGAATTAATCTCAGAAATGGTGACTCCTTGACGCTCCATTTCCCGGAACACACCAAATAGAATCAAGCCGAACAGCCCCATCAAAATCAGGGCATTTCGAGAGGTCCGGAAACTACGGGCTGAAAGAACCTCTTCCACTCGACCCGCATCGGCCTGAACCAACAGCGTCCAATGCGTACTGGTCTTTTCCGACCGCACGTCCTTCCCAAAATACTCGAGGAGTTCAAGCTGCTCAAAAACAATCAAATCTCGAGGAGATACCACGCGTGACGTATCGGTTCGATTGATCAATTTCCAGAGTTCCGGTCGGTCTTTGGATAGGCTATTCGCATTTTGCGGATCGATCACATAGTCGTAAGGCTCTACGTAGTCCGGGGCCTTGATCCAATTCCCCAAAGCGTCGATCAAATAGGCGTCAAAGAGTTCGTCGTTTTCGATTACATCGAAGTAGTCTAGAATTCGACTTCCCTTGTAGCTCAGTAGAATATAGCCTTGTCGTTCACCCTGAAAGTATACTGGAGACCCTATTCGAATAACCGGGCTCAAGGGATACTCCACCCGACCTTCTTCCATGTTCAGATCAAAGCGAGAGAAGTAAATTTCATTCGACTGGGTCAACTTGAGTCCCTGGTAGTAGTAGCGATCCGACTTATCCTGCAAGAGGTCGTTCACCCTTATGGAGTCGCCTAAATAGCGGATTTTCAGCTTCTCACGACCTTCATCGTCCAAGAGTCGGATTTGCCGATAGCTTTCTTTGATGTCCCCATACTTGGACAGGGTTTTCTCAAAAACCATCCGGTCAAAGGGTGCCAATTCGTCGTTGATGTAGAAGGAATTGACCGGATTGGAGCGGAAGTACTCAAGATCCTGATAGGTCTCGACCATCTCATTCCGCAAGAACTCCTCCAGCACCTCAATTCGCTTTTCGGCGTCGGTTAGAAGGCTGGTATAATAATTGTCCCGGAATTGGCGATAGTTGTTGTAGGTCAGTGCACCAACCACCAAGGACGTAAAAATCAAAAGGGCCCAAAAGTAGGGCCACAGCGTCCGCTGGCTAATATTTTCAGGTGCACCGGTCATCAGGTCCGATTGACTTTCCCTTAGGGAGTTCGTATCTTTGTCCCAAGTTATGCAAAAAGCTTGCGCCATCCTATATACCCTCTTCTACCTCACGCTGAGCATCGGCGTGCACGGTACGGTTCACGAATGCATGGGCCGGGTAACGGATTGGTCCTGGGGCCATGAAGAGCTGAGTTGCTGCGCGGAACCCTGTCACGAGAGCCCTGCGATGGGTGGGTGCTGCGACAACAACGAAGTAGAAATCTGGCTTGTTGAAGAGCAATTGGCACAGAAAGAACAGTGGGTTCCCGCTCTATTTCCTTTGGCCCTCACGGGCCGATGTGCTCTTCCTAGCCTAGAAGAAGTGTTGGATAAGGAGGCTCAACCCATCGTGCCGCAGGCACAAAAACCTCCGGAACTACGGCTCTACCTGGAGCACATGTCTTTGCAATTCTACGGTTGACGGTCTATTTCCCATTGACTGTTTTTGTTTCAAAACAACCTTAGAATTAAAATCATGAAAAAGATATTCTTCATCGCCTTAGCGCTGGCGGCCTATTCACAGGTAAATGCGCAAGACAATCTCGCAACCGACACCCTCTGGGTAAATGGCGTTTGTGGCATGTGCGAAGAGCGCATTGAAAATGCTGCGTACATCAAAGGCGTTAAAAAAGCGGACTGGACGGTTGAAAATCATCAGTTGGTCGTGGTTTATCGCACCGATAAAACCGATCTGATGACCATCCAACAGGCCATTGCCGACGTGGGTCACGACACCCGAGATATTAAGGCTACAGACGAGAAGTACCAGCAGGTTCACGGCTGTTGCCGCTATCGCGAAATGCACCCCCATTGATGACTCGCTTCTTATTGTGGGCCACACTGCTGCTGGGAAGTAGCGCGGTGATGGCTCAATCCGACGTGCTCCAAGGTACCGTCCTAGGACAGACCTCGGAAGAGACCTTTCCCTTGGTCGGGGCCAATGTTTACTGGCGTGGAACGACCGTGGGGATTTCGACGGACCCTGAAGGCCGATTTATCTTGGAACGCCCTCCGGGCGCTGTGGACCTCATCGTCACCTTCATTGGTTTCGGAGCAGACACGCTCAGCATTGATCCGAACCGCCGGCAGGTGGAAATTACCCTCCGGGCATCGGATGAACAGTTGGACGAAATCACCATTCGCGAGAAGGCCGGAACCACCAATTTGCGGTATCTGGATGTCAACTTAACCGAGAACATCAGCGAGCGGGAGCTCTTCAAGGCCGCGTGCTGCGACTTGTCCGAGAGCTTTGAAACCAACCCGAGTGTGGATGCCAGCTTTACGGATGCCGTTACAGGAACCCGGCAAATTCGCCTTCTGGGCTTGGACGGTCCGTACAGCACCTACACCCGCGGGAATATTCGAGCTCTTGGCGGATTGGCTTCCGTTTATGGACTGGCTCTAATTCCGGGTACTTGGATCAAGTCCATTCAATTGACCAAAGGAACCGGATCCGCCGTGAACGGGTACAGCAGTGTGACCGGGCAGATCAACTACGAGCTCCGAGGGCCAAGCGACCCAGAGAAGCTTTTTGTAAACGGCTATGTAAATGGTGCCGGTCGTCTGGAAGAAAACGCCGTTTGGAGTGCCAAGCTCAACGATCAATGGGGTGCTGCGTTGTTGATCCATGGTCGACATCAACTCTTAGAAGTCGATCGAAATGAAGATGGCTTTCTGGATACTCCTGTCGGAAATCACTTCTTTATTCAAAATGTCTGGAAACGCTTCAATACGGATGGGCTGGGTATGCAATTCGGAGTGAAATACAGCCTGTTGGACCAGTGGTCCGGACAAAAGGGTTACCGCTCTTCTGAAATATCGGAAGCACTCTGGGGCTTTGAAAACCGAACCAATCGGATTGAACTTTGGGGTAAGGGGGGGTATGTACTGGACGTAGATCGCGGACAGAGCTTTGGCTTTCAGATCAACTACACGTACCACGACCTGCTCTCTACATTCGGAGGTTTGAATAGAGCGGTCAATACCTGGGAAGGAACCGAGCAAAGCGCCTATGTCAATGGAATCTACGAGACTTGGGTTCGGAACCCCAAGCACACCATCAAGCTCGGGGCCAGCTTTGTCTACCACAATCAAGATGAGACCTTCAACGATGATATCTACGACCGTTTGGAGACCATTCCGGGCGCCTTTGCAGAGTATACTTGGGCAGACGAGGATCGCTTTTCATTGGTTCTTGGGATCCGTGCGGATCAACACAACCTGTACGGGCTGAATGTGACACCGCGATTGCACACGCGCTGGGCCTTGAGCGAACAGTTCGTGCTTCGTGCGAGCGCGGGCAAGGCCTACAGAACACCGAATGTGTTTGCGGAACGAATGGGCTTGATGGCGAGCAATCGGGCTTGGCGCTTCACCACTTCTGACGACGATCTGCCGTACGGATTACGGCAAGAAGAGGCTTGGAATTTTGGTTTGAGCGCTTCTCAAGAATTTGAGTTAGACTTCCGTCCTGGCGCTATTCGCGTGGATTATTACTACACGGATTTCCAGAATCAAATCGTCACAGATTTATATGCTACCGCCCGTGAGGTTCGCTTGTACAACTTGGATGGTCGAAGCTTCTCCCACAGCCTACAGGTTCAATTGGACTATGAAGTGGTTCGACGCCTTGATGTCCGTATGGCCTATCGCTATTTGGATGTCCAGAGCACTTTCGATGGCGTGGAACAAGCGGTTCCCTACATCGCTCCGCATCGGGCCTTTATCAACGCATCCTATGCCAGTCGGGATTACTGGAAAGCCGATGTAACGGTCCAGTGGCAGGGGGTGGCGAAGTTGCCGACCACGGAGGACAATGCGCCGGAATACCGCATCGCGCCGCAGGCGCCTGATTTTGTCACGGTCAATCTTCAGCTTTCAAAGGAATGGCCTACGGCCGGATGGGAGGTCTACCTCGGTGTGGAGAATCTGACGAACTTCAAAATGACCCGCCCGATTGTAAGCGCAGAAGACCCCTTTGATGAGGCCTTTGACGCCTCTATGGTGTGGGGACCGATTCTGGGTCGGATGTACTATGCGGGCTTTCGCTGGCGGGTTCTTCGAGGGGTGTAAGCGCGGGGCTGTCTTTCCAGAAGGTGATGAAGGCTTGATTGTCTAGGCCTCCTTTAAAGCGGTAGAGCAGTCGGATATCGTGCTTACCACGGCCGTATTTAGCGAGGTCCAGCCATATGTAGATACCGCGCTGGTCGTAGCGGGCATCGCGCCGAAACCACCATTCCGGTTCCCAAATGGTGTCTTGATCCACAACGGGAATGTAGAAGTAATTGAGGCACTTGAGGTCTTCCCAGGGTCCGCCCGGGTTTGGGAACCTCAAGGAGTCCTCATGATAAGCTTCACAAGCGCGGGCGATACTGTCCTCCAAGCCGCTGTTGTGAATGGCAAAAAGGCGAACGGCCTGACCACTTACGTGCTCACTGGGAATATGCGCCACGCGGCTGATTTGACCATTTGAAATGTCTTCGTAATAGCCTGTATAATCGGATTGGTTGTACATCCGAGAATACATCTCATGGGCGTTGGAAGCGTTGGCACCAACCGTTCCGTACAATAGAATTGAAACCCCGGTATACACGATGAGTCCCGTGATCAGCCACCTCTTCTTGAGGTTCGATACGAGTCCGTAATACACCGGTCGGTAAATGGGGGCAAGCGTCAACACCCCGAGGATTCGGTAGATCGGCCGGTAAATCGGGTGGATCCACTTGATTTTCTTTAGTCCTCCAAGGGTGATGAAGTCGATGAGATAGGGCACGGTAATGATTAAAATGGCCCAATTGAGGTACGTGTCGATGACGTCCAGAGAGGCCATAAAGCTCTCCGAGTCGATGATCATCCATAGGATAACGATCGAGGTCAGTGCAATGATGGCGAGGAAGACGCCAATCATAAGCATGAACATCAAGAAGGTAATGGCGTAGATGGTGCTGCAAATGCGCTCGAGGTGCTGGATTTGCTTGGGAAAATCGGGCAGGCCCTGAACCATGTCCGCAAAACGGCCCTTGTAGTTGAGTTTATCGCTGTCGATTCCCCGTGGAAAGGCATAACTCAACCCTACCATACTTACCCAAACAATGCGCATGATCAAGTGTGCGCCCAATCCAAAAATGGTCCAGTATATGGCGACTTTCAAGAAGGCCGAAAGGTTCTCAGGAAGGTTCGTGAACCAAAGGACCCAAGTGGTCTGGGTCTTTAGGTACTGGACAAAAAAATCAATTTGATCCGGTAGCGGGTCAAAATCAGAAGGACTATACCCGAAATCAGAATTTCCGGTTCCCAGCTCTGCTCTTGAACGCGAACGAGCCATTTTGGGGTGTTCTTATTGTCCTCCATATCTTTAGATAGCCAACAAGGTAAAGAAAAGCGTCATGAGTAAGTCCAAGCGCATCAGAAAGTCCTCGGTGACCGACACCATCAAAGCCCTGCCCGTATCCGGAACATGCTTCATAGGGTACACCGGAAGGAGCAACGCGCAAAATAGGTCGGGAATTCGGGTTCGTTCGATCGCTTTGTTTGACACCTATTTCTCAACCTCGCGTCAGGTTCCCCATGATCATTTTCAGTTGCGGTCCTCCCTGATACAGTTCTTTGAACAAGGAGGTACCGAGGCCTTGGTTCTTTCCGCTGGATCAATCGGCGGAGCTCTTCGTCGCTCTAGGACAGCGCCCTTGCGGGGAACGGATTTCCTCACCGCTTGGCAACGTCTTCGCAACAGCCATGAGGCTCGGATCATCCTCGCACCAGATTCCATCTATTTACCTCGGGCCGACTATGTCTCCTTTCTTCGTGGAGCCCTCGATCACACCTCTGGACTGCCTGCTGCCTTTGCGCTTTTCGAGCTAAGAGCCTCTTCCGATTCGCTATCAGAAATGCAGTCGCTTCGCAATGCACTTTCCACCTTGAACAACTTCGAATATGGCGCTATGTATACCCCCAATCAACTTGGCACGAGCGGGGCTTCCACGCCGTTACTCGGGGCTGTAGCCGGAGCTGTCGATGTACACAGTACCTCCAAGGGTATGTGGAAAGGACCGGCGAATTTAACTTTAAACACGACCCAGCTATCAGAAGCATACGACCCCACTGCCCTGAGCATTTTCTCTCAAAGCGGGCAACGAGCCATTAATCCGATCCTCCAGATAGGTGGCAATATCAAAATCTGGGGAGCCCGAACGCTTTCAATGGATCCAGAGCACAAATACATCGCTTCGGAGCGCATGGCTCGATGGGTAGAAGCACATATCGAGAGCTATTTGAAGCGATTCCGACTGCATCGAAATGCCCCGCGTCTATGGAGCAGAGTGGAGCGTTCCGTCGACGGGTATTTGAATAGCCTTTTTCGAAAAGGAGCCCTGCAAGGCAGCAAGGCCAGTCATGCGTACTACGTTAAAGTCGGCCTCGGACATACCATGACCGCCGTGGATGTTCAACAAGGTCGTTTGATTGTGGAAGTAGGAGTGGCCTTTTTGAAACCCGCCGAATTTCGAGTTCTCCGAATGACTCGGAAGCTCAAGACTTAATCCAAGGTTTTGTACCAGCTTACCGCAGGAAGAGGGGCGAAAACCCCATCAGCAAAAGCCGCAGCAAATCCAAATTGAAAGGCTTGACCAGGTTTGTTGTACCACCGAACCCCCGGTGAAATGATCCCTCCAGTGGTGCCTTGTACCGCCGTAAATATTGCCTCGAACACGAAACTTGCCTTTGACCCAATAGGAGTCGTTCCTCCTACCATAATTAGGCTCGTTCCCCCAGAGGTCCCGTCCGTTGAAGCATAGCCATAACCGTAGCCAACCATGACATTACTGCTGTAGTTGCCCATAGTAACGCTTCCGTAAGGAAGAGCAAAAAAGAAAGGTGATTCGGCGGCAAGCGCAAACCAACTGTTGGTCCCTATATAGGTCCCGAGGGCGCCATGCACATTTTTCCCTAGGTCAAATCTCCCTTGGGCCGTTGCAACAATAGGAGCGCCAATCCACGTGGTGATCCCTCCCACTTGAAAATCTTCTCCAATTCCAAATTGGGCATCCAACCCTAGGGGGTAAATCTTTAGGTAGTTCTTTTTAGTCCGCCTGGGAAGACCGTTGAACGTAAAAAAATATCGATTCTGAAATGGCTCCTGTGCCCAAGCTTCTTCCTGACCGCGAAGCGCCTCATTGATCTCTCTGATCTCCTTGATCTGGTATTTCGGAATGGCAATTTGACCGAGGTTTGAGGTTTCTATGATCACCTCACGTCCATCGTCCGAAATGAAGTAGCCCATCTTCTGACTACCGTCGTTGAGAATAACCACTACCATTCGGGTATCCGAAACGTAATCCGTAGTATCCTGAGCTGCTGCGGGCATGGCTACAGCTACAAGAAGTGACAAAAAGAGAATATAGCGTAACATGAAAGCCAAGTTACGCCATTCTCCGAATTTAACCCTGGCCGTACTCAAGTCATCGAATAGGGGAAATCGAAAAGAGCACTTGCGCGTTTTTTCATTCTGGGCCTACGGCCCGATGCCGAATCGTGGCGTTTTTCACAAGATCACGTCTTCCCTTGCCGCTAAAGTGCGCATGTCAAAGTGCTTGTCGAAGAACTCGTCGCACCACAAGCACACATTCTCAAGAGCCTCTGTTCGCGCACGAGCGTGATCTTCGGAAATACCAATGGCCTCACCCATCGCCCAAGGGTTTCCTTCATTCAGCTGTTGAAAAACGGCTGATTTGCTCACGCGCTCGACCACCTCGCTCACCTTTTCGGTTCGCGCGTCTCCCATCGCGTCCTTGGTTCCAGGACAACACGGATTGATCGCCCAGAGCTGAATACTCACCTCCATGGGCACTTCCTTTCCGCCTAAGAACCCAATTGCCCCACTGAGTACTCCGCACGGGTTGTGCTTGGGATCTCGCTTCCAGACATCCGTTAACATCGCCCGACCGCGAGCCCAATTACCGCCCAGCCACATGTCTTCCGTTGCACCCCAATATCCCCAGGTCAAGTCCTGGCGGACATGGTCGTCTTTTCCAATCAATGGATCCTTATCGCTCCGCACTCCCTGACTCGCAAAGAGCTCGGCAATTTGCCCCAATCGTTCCCCCTTGTGTTTGTGAAAACGATCGATGCTGGCAATATCAAATCGGGTCACCCCTTTTTCGATCAAGGTCTTCAAGCGCTCCTCATTCAGGAGGTCGCCATTGGTCTGAAGCATGATTTGAACAGAATCGCCATAGCGCACCCGTACCTTATCCAGAATCGCATAGAGTTTCTCGCGTTCGGCAAGAGGTTCACCACCGCTTAAAATTAAGCGATCCATTTTTTCGGGAAGATTATCGACTATGGCTAAACAGTCCTCAAGGGAGATCCGCGCACCGCGCGGTCCGCTCATGTTGTAGCAGTGCGCACACTCATCATTACAGAGCTGGGTGAATACCCAGTAGACGCTTTCAAAATGATCGAATTTGGACATGTTGGTAACTCGTATTGAAGACTGCTCCAGCTTCGGAATCCATTTCCTCGATTAAACTCCCAAGGAGAACGAGTACAAATCACAAAGAAGAAAGCAATTAATAGAAATAGGAAAAGCAGGAACAAAAAACGTCGCCCACTTCTCTTTTGCTTGCTCATTAGAATAGATATCGAATTCCGAATTGAAACTGTCGCGGAGGAGCTGCGTTTCGGCGCACCAATACTCCAGAACTCGCCGGACCCACTTGGATCTGATTGCTCTGTGTTGCATTGTTGCTATAACCACTCAGGTTCTCCGCATTGAACAAGTTAAAAATATCGGCCCGAATTTCCATTCGTCCACCATTACTAAACGTAAATTGATACTGCGCCCCCAAGTCAAAGGTCGTGCTCCAGGGTAATCGATCACTGTTTCGAGACTCTCCGGGACTCCGGTCGCTATTCCCTACATAGGCATCCCCAAAAGCACGACCATCACCGTTTAAGTCGGTTGTTCCATAAATCGTCGCATCCGGAATACGGTTGATCGGCTGGCCACTTTGAATCAAACTGGCGACACTGATGCTAAACTTATCCGATGGAAAGAAGTACATCAGGGCATTGAGAACGTGGGTTCGATCATTGATGCTCGGGCCCCATTCATCTTCGAAGTTATTTGAATCCTGCGCTCGGAAATTGATGTCTTCTGTATTGTTTTCTAGTCGTGAAAGGGTGTAGCTTAATCGATAGGCATACTTGTCCTGTCCTTTCTCCTTGACCAAATTAACGTTGGCCGCATAGTACCGAGAGCTTCCGCCTGTTTCCGTCATGATGACCCCCCGAGCCGCCCCGCGCAGAGTATCTCCATTGGCCACGGCATAGCTTCCCTCGTACACGGGAACATCTCTGCTTTCATCCGCATCAGCTTGAGATCTTACCTCCACGTCGTCCGGGTCAATCGGATAGGCTTCTGGTGCATTGACATCCACCACGCGGAATAGGTTCTCCGAACGCGTGTGCAGTAAGTCGACGTAAAAAAGCATATTTCCTTTGACCTGGCGTTGATAGCCCAAATTGAACTGGTGGGTGATGGGGTTGTCGTAGCCGTTGGGATTGAGGATTCGACGCTCATTGCTGAAAATGAGCTCGCGTTGGCCCTGAAGGTCATCGGCAGATGGCCCTTGTAGGTAGTCCACTCCGGCTACATTAGCACTCAAGTTTCCGTCAAAAGTCACAGCATCAATATCGGTATTCGAAGGGAGCTGTCCTCCGTCTATGAGCGCCTGAAGTTGTGCTTTGTAGTCTTCAGAGGTGCTGCTTTGTTGCAAGGCGTCGCTGTAAATGGCGTAGATGATCTTGTCGTAGAAAACTCCATAACCGAAGCGAATGCTGCTCACTTCGTCAAGGCGATAATTCGCGTTAACACGTGGGGCTAAATTGTTCCAATCACCAGAGTCGCTCCCGCCCTTGGAGAGGTTGTCGTAGTCATAGCGCAAGCCCACGGTCACGTTCAGTTTAGGAGAAACGGCAATGAGGTCTTCAACGTAAAGACTGAACCGGTTCTGTCGTGCTCCAAAGGCCTTTTGCTGCAGTTCTACGCTGTAGTTCAAAACCTCTACATCGCTTGGAATGTCTCCGACGCCCAGGTCGGATCCAATGCCGCTGGCCGCCAGGGCGTCCAATTGATCCTGGGTGAGCTTGACGGTATAGCTCCCGTTCGGATTGCCACCGCCAAAAAGATCGTGTTGACTGCTGATGACCATCCCCCCAGCTTTGATCGTGTGGCGATCCTTGTACCACGTGAATTTCTGTTGCACTTGGACCGTATTCTCGGTCTGATCAAAGACGAAGCCCGGGTGACCGAGCAGGGCGATTGTCTGCTCATTTGGGTCCAAAACCGTCACGTTCGGATCTTCGGGGTTATTCGGATTGGCGTAGTTCCATTGAAAGCGGCTGTACTGAAGATTGGTCTCGCTGACAAAGTCATCTCCGGTATAGATGTTCTTAGAGGCCACCAAGAGCGAATTTCTATTCTGGGTATAGCCTGCCGAGGGGAAGGTCACTCCCCCTTCAAGACCACCGCCCTGGAATTCTACACCAACAAATCCGGCGTTCACTCGGACCGATGAACGGAATCGAGTGTTCCAGAAATGGTCGAGTTTTCCGCTCAAATACGTGTACCGGTTTTGCCCTTGAACCGTTTCGTTGACCCCGAGTTGAGGTACATTGAGGAGGTTGTCCTTGAGGTCAAAAGTCTGCTCGACGTTGATGTAGTAAAAGGTCTCATCGGCCCGTAGGGCCCCTCCTAAACCAAAGCCCAACTGATGGCGCTGAAAACCATCCTTGACGGCGTTCCCCGTCAAATCGCGCTGGGCGTAGGGAGACGATGCGTCAATGACGGGCCCGGGGCGCACCAAGTAGAAGACCTCGCCAGTCTTGGTGTTGCTTCCGCTTTTGGTGGTGATGTCAAAAACGCCGTTTCCGGTCCACCCGTACTCGGCGCTGTAGTTGTTGGTCAGCACGGTAATGTTGTCCACAAAACCGATGGGCACGGCAAATTTCTGCCCGCCCAAGAAATTCTCGTTGTTGTCCAGACCGTCGATGGTGTAGTTCGTGTACAGCCCATTGGAGCCGTTGATGCTCACGTTGGGTGCTTCCGGGTAAAATCCCGTGGCTTGAGTCACGTTCGGCAAACGATACAACACTCGGGTAATGTCCCTTCCTTCAACGGGTAGCTCCGTGATCTCTCGAGCCGTAAGCTCGCTGCTCACCTCGGCGTTGACCGTGTTGATACGTACATTGCTGGACTCCACAACGGTGACCTCTTCGAGGCTGTAATTGGCCTTCTCCAGCAAGATCAGCGTGACACTCTGGGTCTGATTCGACCGAAGGGCAAAACTCCCGCTATTGGCCGCCAAATACTTGCGCGTCTCCGGGCTCACGACCCGATACGTCCCGCTCGTGGACAGTCCGCTCAGCTTGATTTTTCCTTGCTTGTCCGTTTCGCGCTCTATGGAATAACCTATCCCTCCATTGCTGATTTCGACCACTTGACCGACCACCGGCTTGCCGTCGTTCCCCGAAAGGATGCTGATTTCCAAACGCGCCTGCGCCTGACTCACATTGGCCAGCGCGAAAATCGCGACAACCGTCCATAATGCTCTCTTCATAACTGTAGCTTGGTGCCCTAATGTACGCTACAAGATTAACCTAGTCAGTGACAACAGAACGTCAGGCGGGCGACCTTAGGGGATTTCCGCTCTTGACGGGGTTTGTGTTCTGATCTGCGCCTACGGCGCGATAAAAAAAAGCCCCCGACATGCAGGGGCTTCTCCTCTTAGTGTTGTACCACAAGTCGTTTGCGTTCGACTCCGTATTCGTGTTGAATAAGGACCGTGTACTGTCCGTTCGCCCACTGGTGCACCGGTATCGTGACGCTACTGCTTCCGCTAGGCTGCGCCTGCTCGTACATCAACTGCCCAAGGGTATTGACCACCAGGATGTCCACTTCGCCGGGTCGCGAAGACGTCCACTCCAACTTGACTTCTGTCGATGTCGGGTTCGGGAACATCTGAACCTGGAAGCTGTGTTCCTCTTCCAAACTCACGTCACAAGGCAGCACGGTGATCTGCTCGCTCGCTTGACCCGAACATCCATTCGCATCCGTATAATTGTAGAAAATCGTGAAGGTTCCACTTCCAGACGCCGCTGGGTCAAACGAATTCCCCGTCATTCCCGGTCCGCTAAAGGTTCCGCCTGCCGGTGATCCCGTCAGGGTCAGCGCAGGAAGATCTAGGCAGTAGAAATTATTCGGTGGCATTCCGCTAATGCTGACGTTCGGATTCCCTGTGATGGTCACTGAAACGGCGTCACTGGCCGAACATCCACCCGGATAGGTAACCGTCACAGAATAGGTGCCCGACTGCGTCACTGTAAGCAAACTCGCGTTAGAACCTGTGCTCCATTGATACGTTCCTCCGGATGGCGCCTGTGGCACTAAGGTTGCCACAGAGCATTCTGTAACCGCCGGCCCTAGACTTACCGTGATTGAAGGCGTCACAGTAATACTAAAACTACACGTGCTCGTGTTTCCACTTGCATCCGTCGCAGTGAAGGTTATCGATGTAGTCCCGACCGGATAAATACCACTGGAGCTATTCCCGCTTTGCGCAATGGTCACTTGACCCGGGCAGTTATCTGTTGCCGTTGGGAAGGGATAACTCACGATCGCATTACATGAACTTCCCGTACTGGAAACGGTGATGTTCGATGGGCAGCTCAAAACAGGTGCTTCCTGATCCGAAACCGTCACGGTGAACGTGCACTGGCTGGTGTTCCCCGCGTCGTCCGTAGCTTGATAACTAATCGCCGTTGTTCCTATCGGGAACACGCTTCCTGAGGCAGGGCCGCTGATACGGGTTAACGATACATTGGTACAGTTATCCGTGGCTGTTGGAACCGCATAGTTGACTATTGCCCCACATTGCCCTGCGTCATTCGAAACAGAAATGTTCTGAGGACAACTGATTATCGGATTTTCATTGTCTGCAACCGTTATGGACATGGAGCAGAACGAAGAACTACCATTTGGACGTGCAATCTGCCACTGAATCAAGGTTGTACCAAGCGGGAATTGACTACCTGACACAAGATTAGTATTGTTGTCTATACGCGTTGTAGTTGTCGTGCCTGGAGTTAAGACTACAGGGTCATTAAAAGTAACTGTCGCCGCGCATTGACCAGCGTCTACATTGGCTGTTATATCATTTGGACATTGGACCTGTGGCGCCCAACCATCCGAAACAATTACATCTACAGAACAAGAAGCCATATTACCCGCTTGATCGGTAAATTCAAACGTGTTGACCGTAATTCCGACGGGGAATACCCCTCCACTCGGAATTCCAGCAGTTTGGTTCACGGTAACATTTCCACAATTATCTACAGCTGTTGGGGTCGTATAATTGACGACCGTAGAACTCTGGCCAAATTGTGCATTTGCGTTGACCGTTGCAGGGCAAGAGACTTGTGGAGCCTCAGTATCTACTACCGTAATATCAAAGCTACACGTAGACGTATTTCCGGATGGATCCTGGGCACTAAAGCTTAGAGTAGTCGTTCCTACCGGGAATGTACTTCCTGAAGAGAGTCCCGTATTATCCGTTTGAGTAACGGTAACAGTACCACAACCGTCGACTGCAACTGGAGCCGCGAAGGTCACCGCCGCCCCGCAGGTATTCGGATCATTATTGGCTATGATATTGCTCGGGCATGTAATGGTCGGACCCGTCATGTCTGTAATAGTCACTGTGGTCGTGCAACTCACAGAGTTTCCACTAGCATCCGTTGCAGTCACCGTTATGGTGTTGGATCCAACGTCTGAGCACGTAAAGGCGGTTTGGGATAAAGTGATTGTTGTTCCACTACAATTGTCAGTGCTGCTTTGTACCACGCTCGTAGACGATAGATTTACAATGCCCGCCGTTCCTATGCTGAATGTTGTAGGGCTACACACCAAGGATGGCGGAGTTTGATCACTGACCGTCACTACAAAATCACATGTGCTTTGATTCCCTGAGGCATCCGTAGCGGTCAAGGTAACCAGTTGAGTCCCCAAGTCAGAACAATCAAACGTCGATTTGCTCAAGGCGTATGTGGTCCCTGGGCAGTTATCCGTTCCGCTCACCAAAGCATCCGAAGAGGCCAGGGTCGCTTGACCGCTGGCATCAAGTTGAACACTTACGTTTTGACATGAGATTGTCGGACTTACGGTATCCAATACAGTCACTTGAGATGTACAGGTGGTTGTATTCCCGCTCGCATCCGAAACTACAATAGCCAAGCTTTGTACTCCTGTATTGTCACAGTCGAATTGACTGATGTCGTAGTTAGCCCCTGTAACACCGCAATTGTCTGAGAAAATCAATCCCAAATCCGTGACGGTCAATACGGGCTGTCCATTCGCGTCGAGATAAATATTGGCGTTCTGACACGTTACATTCGGTGCCATGTTATCTACCACTGTGACCGTAGCTGAACATGTTGCCGTTTGCCCATTGTTCCCGGTAACCGTGATCACTACGCTATTGGCGCCAAGATCGCTACAATCAAACTGAGATTGTGATACCGTCACCCCAGCAACCCCGCAAGGTGCAAGGCTCGATGCCACAACGTCTGATGTCGAAATACTGGCGTTCCCATTAGCATCCAATGAGACCGTGACATTCTTACATGTAACTGAAGGTACATTGTTGTCGACCACCGTTACATTCGAAGTACAGGTACTTACATTCCCGCTTGCATCGGTAGCTGTTAGGGTCACTGGCACTGTACTTCCAGCGTGAGAACAATTAAATGAAGCAATTGAAGCTGTTAGTGTCACTGCCCCACAGAGGTCTGTTGCACTAGCCATTTGATTCGGCAGGATAGTGACTATTCCACTTGCATTCAACGTGACCGTCGGGTTCAAGCAGGTAATCGCCGGAGGGGTTTGATCCAATACCGTAACCGTTGCTCCACAAGTCGAAGAGTTTCCACTTCCATCAGTGACCGTCAAAATCACTGAATTAGTACCGAGATGTACACACGTGAACTGAGTCTGATCTAGACTTAAGGTAACTCCACCACATACGTCCGAACTTCCATTATCTACAGACGAAGGTAAAATCGTCGCTTGTCCTGAGGCATCCAAGACGACATTGATGTCTTGACACATAGCAACGGGGGGAGTATTGTCCACGACGGTAACTTGTGCCGTGCAGGTCGCTGAATTTCCGTTTCCATCCGTAACCGTCAATGAAACACTATTAACGCCTAAATGAGAACAGTCAAATGAGGTCTGACTCAACGCGTAGGTGAGCGTTCCTCCACAAGATGCAGAGCTCCCTCCATCAATGTCCATAGCACTCAGCGTAGCTTGTCCACTGTTATCCAAAATGAGTGTTGCATTCTGACAGACCGCTGTTGGCAATGCGTTGTCAACGATGGTCACGCTTGGACTACAGGTTGTCGAATTTCCCTGTGCGTCAACGCCGGTAATATCAATCGTGAAAGTGCCCAATTGGGTGCAATCAAAGGTGCTCAGATTTGCACTTAGCGAGACACTGCTGCAATTATCGGAAGCGTTCACGATGAAGTCATTAACATCTATAGTCACCTGTCCATTGATCAGAGAATACGTAACTGATTGGCAGTTCAAGACGGGCGCCACTTGGTCTTCAACCGTAATAGTAGCAGTACACGTAGATGAATTTCCACTCGCATCCGTAACGGTCATCGTTACCATATTTGTCCCCAAATCTCCACAATCAAAGCTCGTCTTACTAAGGGTGTAACTGGCAATAGAACAGTTATCCGTGCTTCCAGCGTTCACCATGGACGGAGTAAGGTTGGCTTGACCAGAACCATTCAATTGCAACGTAACATTCTGACACTGCGCCTGCGGCGCGATATGATCAACAACGCTCACTTGAGCGCTGCAGGTGCTTGTATTCCCGTAGGCGTCAACAACGGTCATAACCACCGTTTGTACGCCTATATCCGAGCAGTCAAAGCTGGTCTTATCCAAGCTCAAAGTCACGGCAGTACACACGTCCGATGACCCGTTGTCGACATCACTCGTTGAAAGACTAGCCGCACCAGTCGCGTCCAATTGAATCGTGACATTCTTGCACAATGCAGTAGGAGCAGTTTGGTCCGAAACTGTTATGGTTGCAGAACATGTGGATGTATTTCCATTTACATCAGTTGCCGTAACCGTCACTACATTCGACCCAACATTGGTACAATCAAATGTAGACTTGTCCAAACTCAGTGTGACTGCGCCACAAGCATCAGTAGAGCTTTGTACAACATCACTGGTTGATATAGATGCGCTGCCGCTCGCGTCAAGCACAATGCTCACGTCTTGGCAAGTCACCTGGGGGGCCACTTGATCCACGACCGTAACCGTCGCTGTGCATGTTGCCGATTGGCCATACGAATCCGTAGCCGTTAGTGTTACCGTGTTGGCTCCAATATTTTGACAACTAAAATTATAGGGTGCCACTGTCATCAATAAAGGAACTCCATACGGGCTACTTGATCCGTTATCCACCATATTTGGTGTTATAGAAGCTGCTCCAGTAGCATCCAACTGAACAGTGATGTCCTGACAAATTATGTCCGGCGGGCTAGAGGTCAAGGTAAATGTAGAAGAACAAACACTGCTATTCCCATTATTGTCCGTAACGGTCAAGTAAACGGTATTCGCACCCAAATGGGTAGCATTAAAAGTAGTCTGGCTAATCGTATAACTCGCTATTCCACAAGCATCCGAACTTCCATTGTCAATACTTGCAGGACTCAAAATGTAAGTACCACCAAATGGAAGAAGGTCCGTGAAGTCTTGACACTGTGCATTCGGAGCTATATTATCCTCAACTGTAACCGTTGCTGTGCACGTGCTCGAATTTCCGCTTTGATCGGTTACCGTCAGAGTCACCGTATTGGCGCCTATATCCGAACAAGTAAAACTATTCGGTGAAGCAGTCAAGCTGGAAATTGTGCAGTTGTCACTGCTTCCATCGTCAATTTGTCCTCCGGTTATTGAGACATTTCCAGTTGCATCTAATTGGACGGTTATGTTCTGGCAAATCGCCGTTGGACTGATGTTATCCACTACAGTAATTGTGGTCATACACGTGCCCACATTTCCACTGTTGTCCGTTACAGAAAGTGTTACGGTATTCGAGCCTAAATCACTACACGTAAACGAAGTTTCGCTCAATGCATAGCCCGCAATCGTACAGTTATCCGTACTCCCGTTATTCACATCAGCAGTCGTTATACTTCCATTTCCATTGGCATCCAACTGGACGGTTACATTCTGACATAGAGCCGTTGGACTGATGTTGTCCACTACCGTCACCGTAGTCATACATGTGCCCACATTTCCACTGTTGTCCGTTACAGAAAGTGTTACGGTATTCGAACCTAAATCACTACACGTAAACGAAGTCTCGCTCAATGCATAGCTCGCAATCGTACAGTTATCTGTACTTCCGTTATTCACATCAGCTGTCGTTATGCTTCCATTTCCATTGGCGTCCAACTGAACCGTTACGTTCTGGCAGATTGCGGTTGGACTGATGTTGTCCACTACCGTCACTGTAGTCATACAGGTGCTGTAGTTGCCACTTTGATCCGTCACCGTCAAGGTTACCGTATTGGAACCCAGATTACTGCACGTAAAGCTCGTTTGGCTTAGGGAATAGCCCGTGATCGAGCAATTATCAGTACTTCCATCATTTACATCCGTCACTGATATGCTTCCATTTCCGCTTGCATCCAACCAAACCGTTACAGCCTGACAGATTGCGGTTGGGCTAATGTCGTCCACCACCGTCACTGTAGTCATACATGTGCTGTAGTTCCCGCTTTGATCCGTCACCGTCAAGGTTACGGTATTCGAGCCTAAGTCACTACACGTAAACGAAGTCTCGCTCAATGCATAACCCGTAATCGTACAGTTATCCGTACTCCCGTTGTTTACATCAGCTGTCGTTATGCTTCCATTTCCATCGGCATCTAACTGGACGGTTACATTCTGACATAGAGCCGTTGGACTGATGTTGTCCACTACCGTCACCGTAGTCATACATGTGCCCACATTTCCACTGTTGTCCGTTACAGAAAGTGTTACGGTATTCGAACCTAAATCACTACACGTAAACGAAGTCTCGCTCAATGCATAGCTCGCAATCGTACAGTTATCCGTACTCCCGTTATTCACATCAGCTGTCGTTATACTTCCATTTCCATTGGCATCTAACTGGACGGTCACGTTCCGACAGATTGCGGTCGGACTGATGTTGTCCACTACGGTGATCGTTGTTGAGCAAGATGCTGTTCTTCCAGAGTTCGATGTAACCGTGAGCGTAACCTCATTTCCGCCAAGATCTGAGCAGGAAAATGCGGTTTGACTTAGCGTGTAACTAGCGATTCCGCAAGTTGCAGAACTTCCGTTATCCACTGCCCCTGTAGTCAGTGTCGCAGAACCGGATGCATTTAATTGAAGTGTTACGGCTTGACAAACCGCTGTAACATCATCCGCAACGGTAACTGTTGTGGAGCTGGAGTTGGGACAGGTACCACTTGTCGTATAAGTAACCGTATAAGTACCCGGCGTAGACGCTGAAAGGTCAATCGCTCCCGAACCAGAGGCAATCGAAAGCCCGACGCCACTGCTAAAGGTTCCACCGGTCAGTCCGGTAATCGTTGGAGTAGGGTCAGAACCAGTAGAACAATACTCCGATTGTCCGTAACTAAAGGATGCGTCATCTAGAGCATTTATTGTCACGGATGTATTTGAGCTGTTCGGACACGTTCCGGCTGTAGTATAGGTCACAGTATACGTTCCAGGAGTCGAAGCGGAGACGTCAATCGCTCCTGTACTAGAGCTCAATGATAGTCCGACAGTACTGCTAAAAGATCCTCCAGTCAGTCCTGAAATGGTAGGTGTTGGATCAGAGGCGTCCACACAGTAACTGGTTGACCCGTATGAAAAGGACGCGTCGTCCAGGTTGTTGATGGTTACCGAAGCTGTCGAGCTGTTCGGGCATGTTCCTGCGGTGGTGTAGGTCACCGTATAGGTCCCTGCCGTAGACGCAGATACATCAATGGTACCATTGGAGGCAATGGATAATCCTACAGTGCTGCTAAACGTTCCCCCGGTTACACCCGTTATGGTCGGCGAAGGATCCGATGCATCCTTGCAATAACTGGATGATCCGTAGCTAAATGCAGCGTTGTCTAACGCGGTAATGGTGACCGAAACAGTCGAATTTGCAGGGCAACTTCCCGCTGTAGTGTAAGTAACAGAATACGTTCCAGCCGTAGAGGCAGATACATCAATCGCCCCTGAACTCGTATTCAAAGAAAGGCCTGAAGTGCTGCTAAAAGTACCCCCGGTAGTTCCCGTAATGGTCGGTGTGGGATCTGAAGCATCCACACAATAATTGGAAGCGCTGTAGCTAAATGATGCATCATCTACAGCCGTTGGTGTAATAGTCACAGACCCACAACTCCCAGCGGTCACACACCCTCCCTCACCACGAACATAATAGGTAGTACTAGGAGTCCCCGGAGAAACGGTAATGGTCGATCCTGTTGTCGATCCTACTGAGGTTCCCCCGCAGGATCCCGTATACACATGCCAGGCCGTAGCATCATTCAAGCTCCCGCTGATATTGAGCGTCGCCGTTGCACCAACACAAACCGTACTTGGCGAAAATGTAACCGTTGGAACATCTGGATCGGAGCACGCCGCTTGTACGAATATAAAGTTGTCCAAGAATGACCCCCAGCCTGCGTACAAACCACCAAAAGAATCGCTCCCTTTAATCCGAATCTCATCAACACTCGCAAAACCGCTTGCTGAAACTATATAGGTCGTTGCTGAAGACGCTCCTATGATCGTTTCCTGCGCTACTTGCACCCCGTCATTGAATCCTGTAATCGTATATCTATCATAAAAGGAGAAAGCATCATCCGCAGCATCGAAGGCCACAAATTCCGCATCGTTCGCAAACTTCAATGCCATGTATTCCGGATGCTCGTAGGGGTCCTCTTCAACTTGATGAACTTCTATTCGCCCTCCGGTATTATCATATTGAAAGCCGAAACTGTCCGTTTCAAAAGACAAGGCTAGGCTTGCAAACGCCGTACTAAGACCGTTATCGGTGGTCTTAAAGTCAACAGTCCCAAGGTTCGCGTTCGACAATGAAAAGCTTCCAACATAAGTTCCACTTGTCGGAACACCTGTGGGTTGCGATGCAAAATCTAGGGTTGTAACCGTTCCAGAAATGACTTTGTAACGAGCCTTTCCAGTTGGGTGAACAACAGTGCTCGTATTTCCCGACCCATCCGTCGCCGTGAAAAGCAGTTCGCGCGTTCCGGCAGTAGTCGTAGGGTCAAAAGCTACAGTTCTAAGTACTGTTTGGTAGGCGCTCGGGGAAGCGCTACCTGAAAGGGACAATACTCCCGTAGTTGAGTTATACGACACGGAGATTCCGCCTGAAGCCGTCGCACTTAGTACATCTCCTGCCTGAAAGCCTGAACTAAAACTCACCTCAGCTGAGTCGATTTGGCTATCATCCAGCTCGTATACATTTAACGAGCTGTTGACCACTGTCGCACTCGCCGTCGATGCTAAAATGGAAAGGTCGTTTCCTACATCGACAACAGGAGCCGTATTTTGATTGAGCGTGACGTAGAATACATTAATTGTATTGTTCTGAAGTGCATCCCCGGTTCCCGAATTAATATCCGCCAACTCAGCAGCTGTACTGGTCGTCAAATTCAAAAATTGTGGCTCGTCTCCATTACCTCTGTCTTGCTGATACGCTATTCCGTCACCGAATGCATTCGCATTTCTAAATCGAGAGGTGTTCCAGTTTGTCGCTCCGGTAGTGACATTAGTGGCGTTTCCAGCACTATTATACCTGAAGAAGTGATAGGTTTGGCTAGGGTATGACGCAGTGTTCAAACCAAAATATAGGTTTGAGCCGACCACCATTAAATCCTGCGGCGCATAGCCAGAGGTAGGACTGTACTCCTGGGTCACAGTATTGGAACTATTCACGGAGTAGAGGCGATACTGACCGGGGTTAAACCCTGCTCCTCCAACAAAAAAGAGCTTACTATCAAAGGTTATAAAATCTCTTGGGTCCGGGTCTGTCGCAGCAGTTCCTGACAAGTCTGCAAAGGCGTGAACCAAGGAAGTTCCCGAGCCATTGTATCGATATAGCTCTGTGTCATTGTAATACAGCGTTGAACTAGTACTGGCGGACATATAGATATATCCATTATATACAGCCATTCTGCCTGGCTCATAAAGACTGAAATTTGGCGCAGCTGATAATGTTGTTCCATCCCACATGTAGAGATCTGTGGCGCCACTGCTGCCTGCCCGGCCGGCGAAATACAGCTTATCACCCGTTCCGTCATTGTACACCACTAAGCCATCCATCCCTGCTCTGTTCAGAGTCGCGCTGGTCAGATCCGTAATCGTTTCTGTAGTCAAATCGAGCTTATAGACGTGTCGTGGGTCACCGGAAGGTTCGTAGGTGAAGTACACATCACCATTGTACACGACAAACTCTCGAGTTTCAGGGTCGAAATTTGTCGATATGCTTCCAAAAAAGTCTACGTCTCGACCGTCGTAAGCCCCTATTTGTGTTACAAAATCCTCATCGAAATAAGCGCAATAGACCTTGTTGTTATACTCGAAAATATCAAACCTTCGCGCGATTCCAGTGCTCCCTGGGTTTGGGATGGCTACCGGAACCACACGTCCAGTTGTAGCATTGTAGCCATAGAGGTTCGTGTTCGTTCCATCATTTGCTACAAACATCAAATTTGATGGAGTGGCGATGGGTCCGCAACCCACTACAACATCATCGGAAGCCGAAACAGGGCACCCCGATGAGGTAATCGTGTATGTGATTTGATGTGTTCCTACTCCAGCAGTTGCAGGGTCAAATGAGTAGGTCGTTCCATTCCCATCATCCGTTACCCCAGTCCCAGAGTATACGCCTCCTGTAGGTGTTCCTCCTCCTTGCCCAGTCTGAACGCCGGCATCAACACACAAATCAGCTAATGCGGTAAACGAAGGGCTAGAAGTGGTTGTAACGGTCACCGTGGCTTGGCCGCATGACCCTGGTGTCACACAATCTCCTTCTCCCCGAATGTAATAGGTCGTAGTTGATGACGGAGTTACTTGCAATGAGTTGTTCGTCGTAGAACCTACCTGAGTTCCGCCGCAAGACCCTGAATAAACAACCCAGTTTAAAGCACTATTCAAACTTCCCGTCCAACTGAGGGTAGATGAAGAGCCTGGACAAACGGTACTGGGAGTCGCAGTAATGACCGGAACGTCAGGATCGTTACAGCTTATGGGAATGACGAAGTCATCAATGGCAAAATTCGATCCTCCTGATGTGCTTAGAGTGAACGAAGTAATCCCGGTCCAATTCAGGGTTTTTGTCGAGGGGCTTGTTCCAACTGAAAAAGAAACGGCTGAATTACTTCCTCCAGTCGGAGTAGCCGTCCATGTCTTGGTTGAAGAAAACTCTCCCGCTTGGATAGAGGTCAAATCAACAGCCTGAGAAAAGCTAATGGTAACTGATGATGTACTCGGACTCTGTGCAAATACGTGTGGATCTGCCCCTGTCCCAAAAACTCCCGATACAAGGACCTGGCCAGAGGCTGTATAGGTGGCCACTACTCCAGCGGAGTTCGAACTAGTCGCTTGAGCGTTGCTTCCGTTTCCGTCTGTATCAAACGACCAATTTATGTCCTGGCCATTACTCAGGAAAGGTAATAGCGCTGCTGTTGCGATTAAAATCGCTTTGTAAAGATGTTTCATGACAAGAAGACTTGTAAAATGTAAGAGACTGAGAAGATAGTCCTAAAAACGGGCGTCTTAGATATTGAAAGCCCTAAATGTTGTGAACGTCATGTTCCGTGTTGTGAATGACCGCTTACTCTAGGCCTTCTCCGCCCAAGCGAGGGCCAAAACGCCGATTTGCGCCAACGGCGCGATGACGGACGCTGCACTTTCAATCGTGCTTCCGGTGGTCACGACATCATCCACCAGCCAAATCTTCTTCGGTATGCCATCAGGCGATTTTTTCAGCGCAAAAACGTCCTCCACATTACCTTTCCGGGTCCAGGCGTCCATCTTGGTTTGGGTCTTTGTTTTTCGAACGCGCTTCAGCCCTTTCCAAACAGGTATCCCCGAACTAGCCGAGATTCCTTCGGCGATGACCTCGGCTTGATTGAACCCGCGACGACGCTGTCTCGAAGGATGAAGCGGAATGGGGCAAAGGGCATCAGCTTGAAAGCCACTTGCATGCAATCGGCTCCCGAGCTCTGCCCCAAAGTGGTGTGCAGCCGAGAGGGTGCCCTTGTATTTGATGGCGTGCATCAAAGGCCTGGTTGGGCCTTCACCATCAAAATACCAGAGCGCAATAGCCGCCTCTATAGGCATTCGGCCATCGAAGATTCGAAGCAGTTCATGCCGGTACAAACGGTGGTGATCCGTGTAGGCCAGTAGAGTTCGGCAACGACCACAAAGGTGGCGTTCGCCATGGTACAGCTCGGAATTGCAGTGTAGACAATGTTCGGGTAAAAGCAGGAAACTCAATGCCTGCACGGAATTGCGGATGAAACGTGGTGTACGCATACTTGAAACATTATTCATTGCAGAGTTCCAAGGACACTGTATCTTTGTCGCCATCAGTCAGTTAACGAATTTAACCAAAAAAAGGATTATGTCTGATTCATCGAACCGCAACAACCGCATCATTATCATTGTGCTGTTGATTGCGTTGGTAGCAGCCGTCGCGGGGCTCTACATTCAAAAGCAGAACAACGATACGGAGGTGACCGATTTGACGGAGGAGAAGAACGCGTTGATCGTGGATCTCGACGAATTAGCTGCTCAATACGAAGCGTTGATCTTGGAAAACGACAGTGCCAATGAAGAATTGGTCGCTGAGCGAGCACGCATCATTGCACTTCGCGATTCTGTTGCAACGCTCCAAGCCGATGTTGCGCGCTTAACGCGTTACCGCAACGAAGTCTACACCTTGAAAAAAGAGAAAGCTGTTCTCTTGGCTCGTGCGGACTCTTTGATCATTGTCAACGAGCAACTCGCTACCGAGAAGGCAGCGATTGAAGAGGAGTTGACCGAAGAAAAAGAGCTGACCAACACTTTAAGTGCTGAGAAATCTCAGTTGGAAGATCGTGTAGCTCGTGGTCAAGTGCTTAATGCCGTTGAAATCATCTCTGGTGGTATCAAGGAAAAAGGCAGCGGCGAAGAGAAAGAAGTATCTAAAGCTCGCAAGACAGATCGAATCAAAACGTGCTTTGTTTTGGCGAAGAATGAGATCGCTAAATCCGGTGAGAAAGTCATCTACTTGCGCGTGACGGACCCAGAAGGAATGTTGATCGGAAAGAGTATGGCCGAGTACGCAGTGAGCTACAACGGACAGCAAATCGTTTGCAGTGAAAAGCAAACAGTGATTTACGACAACGAAGCAATGGACGTCTGCATGTACCTAGACCGTATGGAAGGTCAAGAATGGGTTGAAGGAACCTACGACGTCGAAGTATACGCAGAGAATGAATTGATTGGAACAAGCCAATTCACTTTGGAAGGAGGCTTGTTCTAAGGAACCGATTTACCTGGTTTTGAAACCTCGCAGCACTTGTTGTTGCGGGGTTTTCTTTTGTGCGAAATTCTTTGCTCTGAAAAGGTGTATTAGAAGAACGCTTTGAGCTGAACACTCCCGGTATGTGCTGCTGGAACGCCTTCACTTACGCGCCCGTCGTACAGAATGTTCAGCTGTAAATGCTTGGCAATATTGCTCTGGAGCGTTGCATTCCAGGTCGCGTTTTGACCGGGCTGCAAACCCTCGAGCATGGCATAAGCCACTGGTGTATTGGCAGCCGCCGAATACGTATTGCGAATGAGGTTTACTCGGGCGGTGATAAGGGCCTTGGAGGCCACGTTGTAGTTGAATTCAACCCCTGTGTTTAGGGCATCTAGCTCCTCCCCTAGTTCACTGTTGTTGAGAGAGGCTCGATATCCCACAATGAAACTGAGTTTCCAGGTACGTCCCGGTTGAAAAGTGATGGTTTGCTCCGTGCGCTGCTCATCCAAATCATAACTCCTAGCATCGAATCCCTCCGAACCATTGGCCCGCTCCCGGGTCCCGACTTGACTGTTCCAGATCCAGTTTTCCAAGAACATCCAGCGCCACTGGATTTGATGCTCCAAATTGCGCTGCGATTCGAATCCGTAGCTGACCAGGTTTCGACCCTGGTTTTGAACAAAGGTGTAATCGGCACCAAAGCTCGCCTCGCTCCGTTGGAAAAAGAGGGTATTCCGCCAACCTTGGTTCAAGGCTATCAAGGTCGAATCAAAGGTGATTCGGCTGAAGGGATTGAGGCTCGAGGCGAGATCACCTCTTTGGCTTTTTCGTTCGGTATTGTAGGTGACTTGTACCGAGAATTTGCTCAAGACTTTTCGGATGTCGGTCGTGCGTCCCCATACGGCTCCGGGGTTGAGGATGATGACCTGAGAGAACTTGTTAAAGTTGGTGCGAACGTATTCATTCGACTGCTGAAAGACTCGGATATACCGGGCATCGCTGGGGAATTGAGCAATCTCAAATTCATCGAGCTGTTGAATCCCGTCACCGTTGTAATCGACCCACGCGTAAAGCCCCTGACCGGCCGCAACCTCCACGTAGGTGAATTCCCGACGCGCCTCCTGACCAGAACCACTTTCGTAGAAGGTGGTCAAGTTAATGGCGTTGCGGAAGAGTCGCTGTCGGTACTGTAATCGACCCGTGAGGGTCCGGTCCTCGGGATTTACGGTGTCGTTCAAGTTCTCCAAATCGCGAAAGGTAAATCCGGCCTTCAAATTCCCGCTTCGAGCGATGCGCAAGCGCCCGTCCAAGGTGAGCGCATTGGCAATGGTGGAGGGGTCCAAGTCTTGAGGGCTCGGAGCGTAATCTGTTCGATTCAAATAGGTGAATTCCAGTCCGTTTTTAAGGGAATCGTTGTTTCCAATGAAGAACTCCCACTGGTCAAATCGATAGCTGCCCGATTGAAGGGAATCGGTACCGTTGCTCTGCTTTTCGTTGAATTCACTTTCGCCCCGCATCCCAAATTTGAGCCACTTCCAATACTGCCTGAACTGGGTTTTTTGACGAATGAAACGCTGGCGAGCGCCGCCCACATAAGACTCCAACCAAGAGGCTTGAACAGAGGCCAAAGTTCCGCGGTGATTGACGTCTCCCAATAAGTTGTTGCGCAAGGCTCCGTACTCCGGTCCATTGGCTAAGTACTGCACAGCGTATTGAATTCCTCCGACATTTTGCTTCCGGTATCCGGCACGCGCCGTGATGAAATGCTGATCGCCTGGTGTCAAGGTGTCTGTGAGGTTCCAGTCCCGCTGAAATTCAACACTTCGAAACCGCTGAACGGGCTGGTAGCGGTCCTGTACATATTCGTAGTCAACGCCAGCCTCCCAGCCGGTCTGCCATTTTTTATCTGCAAAGACATTTACCGCGAGGCCGACATCGTCGTCACTGTCGAGCTCACTGAAGGTGTTGGGGTCGTATCGAGAAACCGAAGTCTGAGCCCCAACACGCAGTCCGTCTTGATTGAAGGAAAGACCTCCCGAGGCGATTTGAAGTTGGCGCGGTGTGATGATGGTGCGCACGGGTGCGTACTCCCCTTGCGGAACACCCCCCACAGGCGGGACCCACTGAAAAACGCGACCGTTAACTGCGGCATCACTCAAGATGTAGTCTCCGTTTCCAACGCCAACGTTGCTGAAGGAAGCCCGGTAATAGGCCTCAGATGGGTTGGTAGAGTAGACCAAGACGCTGTCAAATCCAAGGGAGTCTCGAAGGGCGTATAGAATTTCACCTTCCGTATACCCCACACTGTCAATCGCAGGAATGACGGCAGCCTCGAGACTATCCCCGATGGTGGATAAATAACGTTTGTCCTCATCGGATAGGTCCTGTTGCAGGTTTTGGTTCCGAGCATCCTGTTCGGAGTAAACCCCGAGCGCCCACTGCCAAGTGCCCTTGGTTTGGGCGACCTCGCCTTCGAGCAGGGATCGCGCATAGCTCTGGTCCGTATACTGAAATTCCACGACGATCCGCTTCACATTCGTGATCTGCTGCAGGGCCGTAAAAGTGATCTCACCGGCATTGTAGTCGATAACGTAGTCGTGGTTTTGACCGCGGGTCATGAGTTGCCCATCGATGAAAACGCGCTCAGAACCCGAAACGATGATGATGAACTGCTCGTTGTTGGCTCCGGTCAATTTATAGGGCCCTTGGTTTCCTTCGATACCGAAGAAGTTGTTTCGAGCAAACTGCCCTCGGGAGAGGGCGGCCGAAGCGCGTACCTCGAGTCCGCTTTCGGCATCGCGCCGTTGAAAGGTGGCCCCGCTCAGTTTCTTGTACCAAGGCATGAAGCGAAAGCGTTCGGCCGTGACTTCATAATCGCCGGCAATGATCTTCCCTAACTGGTCGTTTTCGAGCTCGATGTACGCCCGGTCAAATTCCCGCAGCTGCTGGGTATATCCGTCGGCCTGGATAGGCACATTATCGTCGGTGATGGACGCACGGATATAGGTGTTCTCGTTCAAGCGCCCGCTGAGCTGCAGATCAAGGCTCGAATTCAATACGAGGTCTTGGCGGTTTCCCACGGTGACACCGCGGCTGATGGATCCGTTTTTGTCCAGGCCTTCAAAAGGCTCAAAGTCGATTTGCTCAGATCCCACTTCATAATAGCCGGGTGGGCGATTGTCCAACATCCGGATGTTGAGTAGGGAGGTGTCTTTTCGGGAAACGGGGGCTCCGTAATCGTAAGGCAAAGCGGTGTAAGCGATGGTGAGTTGGCCGGTGTCCAAGGGAGCGACCCAGAGCTGTCGGGTTCGGAAGTCGAAATGGTAGTCCTGGGGGTTGAGAGGGCCCCATCGCGCCGTGAGGCGCAAAGACTGCGGCGCAATCGACGTGGAGTCCAGCACCAGGGTGTCGCTGGGCCACGGAATCGTCAGCAACCGCTGGTCCGGATCCGCGACCTGTGCCACCGCAAATGCGGGGAGCAACAGCAAGAACAGGGTGCGTGCGACCTTCATGGGCGGTTTATTAACGATGGATTGTGGGTTTTGTTAAGTCAAAGCCTGAAAATCGGCCCTTCGCATCGCGTATCTTAGCCGCAAAATAGGGTACTATGAAGAAGATTGCGTTGTTTTTATTGGTTTTCGGCCTCACGGCCGGATGCGTTCCGATCAAAAAATTTGAGGAGCTTCAAGCGAACTACGACCAGAGTCAAGAGGAATTGTCTCGCCTGAAAACGGAGAACTCGGAACTTTCCATGACCCTGAAAGAAATTGAAGCCGAGCGCGATCGATTGGCCAAGTCTACCAAGGGTTTGGTGGCGGATACAACCTCAAAAGGCAAGCAGCTTCGCGCCTTAAAGCGCAGTTACGAGGAGCTCAACGACAGCTATGAGCTGCTGATTGAAAACAACAACTCCCTCATCGCGCGCAATGCCGAAGAGAACCGCCGTTTGCTCGAAGAGATGCAAGTCTTGGAGGCCAAACTCCAAGGAAAAGAGGACAGCCTTCGTCTGCGTTCTGAAGAAATGGACAGTATTTCGACCGCCTTGGTCGCACGTGAAGCCAAAGTGAATGAGCTCCAGCGCATGCTCACCGAAAAAGACAGTGCAACAGAGGCCCTGCGTAAAAGTGTCGCCGATGCCTTGCTCGGATTCAAGGGCAAAGGTGTAAATGTCGAAGAGAAAGACGGCCGTATCTACGTGACCTTGGACAACAGCTTGTTGTTCCAGTCTGGAAAGTGGGACGTGGGCTCAGAAGGAACCAAAGCCTTGGATCAGCTCTCTGGTGTATTGGCCGAAAACCCAGAGATTAACATCTTGATCGAAGGGCATACCGATGACGATCAGTACTACGGTGGTCAGGTCATTAAGGACAACTGGGATCTGAGTGTGATGCGCGCAACTAGTGTGGTGAAGATCTTAACCGCGAACGACGGTGTCGATCCAACGCGGGTTACTGCAGCGGGTCGTTCCGAATACCTACCCGTCGCGGACAATGCCGCGGATGGAGGTAAAGCGAAGAACCGTCGCATCGAAATCATCTTGATTCCAGACTATCAGGCACTGCTCGATTTAATCAACGAGTAATTTAAGGCCTCAGGCTTTTCCACCATGCGGCCAGCTGTTTCCGCTGTTCGGCCGTCAGTTGTGCTTCTGGGTGCATATTGGCGTAGGACTTCAGCGGCATCTCCAACTCGAGTGTCTCTTCCACCATTTCCTCCAGGGCATGGGAGCGTTTTGCCTTTCCGCGCAGGCCCCATTCGTTAAAGTTGAGGTGCTCTTTTCCGTGGTTAACGTGATCCTGAACAATCCAACTCACGGGTGCTATTTCCGAATACCAGGGATAGGTGGTTTCGTGCGAATGACAATCGTAGCAGGCATCCTTAAAGAGCTGTTCTATTTCTGGTTCGCCGGGATAAATAGCGATAAAATCTTGCGATGGATCGATCTCAGGAACGGCCCGATTGGGGCGGATTGCTTGAATGCCTAGTAAGACTAGGACGATGAGAAGAAGTACTTTCTTTCGAGTCATAATCAGAAGCGCACATCTGCCCACTCCTCCCCTTTCTTGTCGAACATCAGTCGAGCAAAGGGGCACAAGGGCATGATTTTCAATTGGTTTTCTCGAGCGTGGTCAACAATGGCTTGGACCAATTGTGCCGCCTTCCCTGTGCCTTGCAAACTGTCATCCACCTCGGTGTGGTCGATGATCAGCTTGTCTGGTCCGGCCATGGTATAGGTGGATTCTCCCATACGCTGACCGTCTTGATCGAAGTAGTAGGCGCCTTTTCGACCGTCGAATTCATTCTTTAATTCCATGAGTCGAATGTAAAAAAGAAAGTCCCCGGAACTGAGCTATCCGAGGACTTTTTCAACCAAACCTAGTAGTACTCATGAGTGAATCTTCTTGTGTAGTTGTCGGCCATGAGTAAGCCGGAAGAGAGGAAACAACTAATTGTAGTTGAAGATTCTGGTGTAAAAGTATAACAATACTTTTATAATAGCAATACTATTACAAATAATTATTTCACTTCGCCCGAAATGTAGAGTACCGCTTCTCCGTAGTTCACATTGGTGTTTACTACGATGGATTTGCGAAACTTGCCCATGGCCTTGGCGTTATACGTACAGGTAATGCTCGCAGATTCTCCGGGTTGAATCGGTGCTTCTGGATAATTAGTGGCTGTACAACCACAGCTGGGCTTTACTTTGGTGATGATCATGGCTTGACCCGATTCATTGGTAAAGACAAAGTCGTAGGAAACTGGCGCGTCTTGTTCGATGACGCCAAAATCATGCGAGGTGCGTTCCCAATTCATAGGGCCATCTTCAGCTTTGAGTGAAGCACCAGAAAGGCCGAGCACATTGCTCATCGCGCCGTGAGGCGCAAAAGACATGGCCATTAGGCCAAAGGTCAACGTTAGGAGTAAGAGTGAAAACTTCTTCATGTTTTTATGTTTAGAGTTCGAGTCAAAAGTATTGGGACCCGCCGTAGAGCGCTGTTAATGAGGTCCTAATAATTGTTAATGCCCTGTTAAGCCCTAAACAAAAGGCCGCAGAAGACCTTATTTTAGCGTCGTGAAAAGTCGTCAGATACAAATGGTGGTGCTCTTGGGAGCGCTTTCGATCATCGGAATCATCTCCGCTCAAGTCTATTGGGTGCAGAAGGCTTATGCCTTTGAGGAGCGTGAATTCAATCAAAAGGTGAACGAGGCGCTGACCATTGTTTCGCACCAATTGGCGGAATACAACGGGCATGTGCCCAACCGCGAGAATCCGGTCCGCCAGATGGGTCAGGATTACTTTGTAGTGAACGTACAAGACTTCATCAACGAAGAGGTCCTAGAGTATTACTTGAGCAAGGAGCTGGACTATCAGCATATTGAAATCGAATTTGAGTACGCGATTTACGACTGTGCCTCGGATCAAATGGTGGCGTGCAAACCGGAAGGAAGTGTCGCCGAAGAGCAGCCCGTCGCAACGGTAGACATGCCGAAGTCCAAAGAGTACTTGTATTATTTCGGGGTTCGCTTCCCCACCAAGAATCAGTACCTGCGCGCGAGCTTGGGGCCTTGGACCTTTACCACCCTGCTCGTCTTTATTGCTACCATCTTCTTCAGCTATTCCATTTTCATCATTCTACGCCAGCGTCGATTGAGTGAAGTTCAGCGGGACTTCATCAACAACATGACCCACGAGTTTAAGACACCGATCAGTACGATTGCTATATCGAGCCGTGTACTCAGTGAAGATGAGATCAAGGATGAGCCGGAGCGCCTGAAGAGCTATGCGAACATCATTGCCGATGAAGCGCAGCGTCTGAATACTCAGGTGGAAAAAGTCCTTCAGGTCGCCAAGAGTGAAAAGGAAGAGCTGAGCCTGCGCAAGGAGTGGTTAGACGTTCACGAAGTTTTGGAAACTGCTGTCCACAAAATAAATCTCAAGAGTTACGGGACGGATGCCAAGATTACGTCCGATCTCCGAGCTACGCGCCGGTTTATTGAGGCTGATCGAACGCATTTCATCAACGTCGTTTGGAACCTGTTGGATAACGCCGTGAAGTACAGCAAGGACCAGGTGGACATTTGTGTTCGGACTTCTGATGACGACAAACTACTCCGGGTGTCCATCAAGGATACGGGCATTGGAATGGCGCCTGATCAGCTGAACAAGATTTTCCATAAATTTTATCGGGTCCCGACCGGTAATGTACATGACGTGAAAGGGTTTGGACTTGGGCTGCACTATGTGAAGAACATTGCATCGGCCCATAAATGGAAACTGAATTGCGAAAGCACTGAAGGAGTTGGCAGTGAATTTACCTTGCTGATTCCCCACGCCAAATCAAACCTATGAGCTACTCCGGCGCACACATTCTCTACGTAGAAGATGACATCAACCTCAGCTTTGTGACCAAGGACAACTTGGAAAAGCACGGCTTTCAAGTCACGCATTGCCCCGACGGGGAGGCGGGTTTGGAGTGCTTCCAAAAAGGCGGATACGACCTTTGCTTGCTGGATGTGATGATGCCGAAAATGGATGGTTTTGCCCTGGCAGAGCAAATTCGCAAGGTCAATGAAGACATTCCGATCATTTTCTTAACGGCCAAGAGCATGAAGGAAGATCGTCTGGCCGGATTGCGAACCGGTGCAGATGATTACCTGACCAAGCCCTTTAGCATTGAAGAGCTCATCTTGAAGATTGAAATCTTCCTGCGCCGCAGTAAGTACAACGAGCCAACTGAAGCCGATCAAAAGCAATTTACCTTGGGTCGTTTTCACTTCGACTACGAAACGTACACCTTGACCGATGGGGCTGAGAAACAAAAGCTGACCCAGAAAGAAGCTCAACTTCTGCACTACTTCTGCACCAACACCAACAAGGTCCTCAAGCGCGATGAGATCTTATTGAAGATTTGGGGCGATGACGATTACTTCTTGGGGCGTTCCCTCGATGTCTTCATCTCGCGATTGCGTAAATACCTCAAGCCCGAAAAAGCCGTGAAGATCGACAACGTGCACGGCGTAGGCTTTGTCTTCAAAGTTTAACGACGCATCACCTGGATACGGGAAGCCTGAGCACCGCCTTGATAGACGGTATGCTTTGCTTTGACGTAATCTTCTCTTTCCGCCTCAAATATGTTTTCCACATATCGCTGTGGGTTCCGATCAAAGAGCGGGAACCACGTACTCTGAATCTGGACCTGGATCTTGTGTCCCTTCTTGAAGGTGTGGTTCACTCCTTGTAAGGGCAGCTGGATCTCCGTGATTCTATTCGGTGTCATGGGCTCCGGGTTTTCAAAGCTATTTCGATACCGGCCCCTCATGATTTCAGAACGGACCATCATGTGGTGGTTGGCCAAGCTGCTGCCTTCCGGCGTGTGTTCGTGGTTGGCGGAATCCCCCGGGAAAACATCGATCAATTTGACCACCCAGTCCGCGTCACTTTGTGTCGTAGAGACAAAGAGTTCGGCCAAGAGTTCGCCAGAGAGGGTTAGGTCTTCATCGAGCCGTAGGCTCTCATACACCAGCACGTCTTGACGGCGAGCGGCGAAGCGCTGGTCCTCGCACATATAAGGACGGGGCGTAAAACGCCAGGACAGGTCTGCTGCGGCGCGGTAAGGAACCGGTTTGGCCGGGTCGCTGATGAAACTGTTCTCCGTGGGCAGCTCGCCTTTTTGATTGGAAAGCACGCCGTTCGGAGCCAGCCAGAACGTCTCGGCTACAGCGTCTGTAGGTGGCCAGGTGGCAAAGGTGTCCCAGCGGCAGGTGCCCGTATTGTAAATCAGCGCCTCCGCTGGCTCGAAATCTCCTTCTTCATGGAGGTGCTTACGGAAAAATGGGGCCTCCATTGTGGCTTTAAATCCGTCGCTCAAATTTGAGCCGAAGTACATATCGCCCACGACTTGATGCTCTTTATCGCGAGACCAATCGCCATGACTCCATGGCCCCATAATGATGGAGTTGGCTTGACCCTCATCTCCGCGCAAGTTTTCTAGGGTACGATAGATGTTGAAGGGCCCGTACAGGTCCTCCGCATCAAACAATCCGCCTACGGTCAAAACCGCTACGTGATTGTCTTGAAGGTGCGGTAGAATGCTTCGAGCTTGCCAAAATTCATCGTAGTTCGGGTGGCTTTTGATCTGCTCCCAAAAGAAGTCGCCCTCAGGTTTGAAGGCCTCACGCTCCGCATAGGTTGAGTGATCCATGTAGAACTGGTAGGGGTCCTGATTGTCAGGATCCGGGAACTTATCCGTGTACCAGCTCGTGCTGGTCGTGTCGCTCTGAAAACCGAATACCGGGTTGATGGGCCAGTACAACAAGGTATAGGCCCCGCGGTGGTGAAAATCGTCGAAGTAAAAATCGCTCACCGGTGCTTGCGGGGAAACGGCCTTCACGGCCAGATGCGCGCGGACCGAAGCCGCCGCGGCATAAAAGCCAGGGTAAGAGATGCCATATACACCGACTCGGCTGTTGTGCCCTTCCAGGTTTTTGATCAGCCAGTCCACCGTGTCGTAGGTGTCGGTCCCCTCGTCTATTCCACCACCGGCGGTATCTGCGAGGAAGGGGCGCATGTTGTCCCATTCGCCATCAGACATCCATCGGCCGCGAACGTCTTGACGAACGAAGATATACCCGTCATCCATGAGGTATTTGTTGCGCGTAATGGCCACTGTTTGATCTGGTCCGTAGGGTTTGCAGCTGTAGGGTGTTCGCTGCATCAAGATGGGGTAGCTGCGGCTGCTGTCCACCGGGTAGTACACCACGGTGTAGAGCTCGATGCCATCGCGCATCGGGATGCGGTATTCGTGCTTGGTGTAGTCGGCTTCGAGACGCTCCTCGATGCTCAACTCGGCGACGGTATCGTTTGATTGGGCATCTTCCTCCATCGGCCCGTTAGGGCCAGTACAGGCAAAAAAAAGGGCCGCAAAAGCGACCCCTGTCAGTAGTTTTTTCAACATGGGGCTTCGTTTGGGAACCCCAATGTCGCAATTTTAAAGCGTTCCGCGCACTTCTTGCTCGCGCTCAATCGCTTCGAAAAGGGCCTTGAAGTTTCCTTTTCCAAAGCTCTTGGCTCCCTTGCGCTGGATGATCTCGAAGAACAAGGTTGGGCGATCGCTCACCGGCTTGGTAAAGAGCTGCAAGAGGTAGCCTTCGTCGTCGCGGTCGATCAAGATGCCGAGCTCCTTTAGCGGCTCTAGGTCCTCGTCGATCTCCCCTACGCGATCCAATACGGTATCGTAGTAGGTCGCAGGTACCCGTAAGAACTCCACTCCGCGGTCGCGCATAGCGGTTACGGTTTCAATGATGTTGTCCGTTGCCACCGCGATGTGCTGAACCCCGGCGCCGTTGTAGAAGTCCAAATACTCCTCCACTTGGGATTTCTTCTTCCCTTCAGCGGGCTCGTTGATCGGGAACTTGATGCGTCCATTTCCGTTGGTCATCACCTTACTCATCAAGGCGGTGTAGTCGGTGGAAATATCCTTGTCGTCGAAGGAAACCAATTGAGCAAAGCCCATAACCTTGGCGTAGAATTCCACCCAGGTATTCATTTCGTTCCAACCCACGTTGCCGACCATGTGGTCGATGTACTTAAGGCCTGTAGCTGGCGCCGTGTACTCCGGTTCCCAGACTTTATATCCCGGCAAGAATGGTCCGTCGTACTCGCTGCGCTCAATGAAGAGGTGTACGGTATCTCCGTAGGTGTGGATTCCGGAACGCACGACTTTACCATTGGCGTCTTCAATCACCTCGGGCTCCATGAAGCTCTTGGCTCCTCGGCTCGTAGTGGTTTCCCAGCTCTTGGTGGCATCGTCTACCCAAAGGGCCACGACCTTAACCCCATCGCCGTGTTTACTGAGGTGTTCGTTGATTAGCCCACCTTCATGCAGAGGCGTGGTCAGTACGAGACGGATTTTATCTTGTCCCAATACGTAGCTCGCACGGTCCGTAAGACCCGTTTCAAGTCCGCCATAGGCCACCGGCTGAAACCCGAAGGCGTGCTGGTAGTAATGTGCGGCTTGCTTGGCGTTTCCAACGTAGAGTTCGACGTAATCGGTTCCGTTCAAAGGCAGAAAATCTTCCGCCTCTGGGAATAGTTTTTCGAGTTGTAGAGAAGTCGTATCCGTAGACATGGTGTAGTGGTTTTTTTAGTGCTCAATCCAGGAATTCCAGTATTCCCCATCGTCCAAAGCTAAGGCATCTTTGGTGACCCACAAGGGCTTGAAGGTATCGACCATTACGGCGAGTTCTTCCGTCTCTGTTTGGCCAATGCTTCGTTCGTAGGCTCCAGGGTGCGGTCCGTGTGGGATTCCCGCTGGATGTAAGCTGATGTATCCTTTGTCAATATTGTTTCGGCTCATGAAGTCTCCATCCACATAGTACAAGACCTCATCGCTGTCGATGTTGCTGTGGTTGTACGGTGCAGGTATGGCTTCCGGGTGATAATCGTACAGGCGAGGCACAAAGCTGCACACCACAAAGGTGTTGGTCTCAAAGGTCTGATGTACGGGTGGCGGCTGGTGTACGCGTCCAGTAATCGGTTCAAAGTCGTGGATGCTGAAGGCGTAGGGGTAGTTGTACCCGTCCCAACCCACCACATCAAAAGGGTGGCTCGCGTAGGTCAGGGTGTGCAGGTGGTTTTGCTTGCGCACCTTCATCACAAATTCACCCTTTTCTTCATGCGTTTCCAGCTCTTCAGGTCGGCGAATATCGCGCTCACAGAATGGGCTGTGCTCCAACAGCTGCCCAAACCAATTCCGGTATCGCTTCGGGGTGTACATGGGACTGTGGCTCTCGACAATGAAAAGGCGGTTATCCTCGGTGTCGAAATCGATCTGGTAGATCATTCCTCGTGGAATCAAGAGATAGTCTCCGTAGCCGAACTTCAAGTTTCCCAACATGGTTCGAAGCGTTCCTGTGCCTTTGTGCACAAAGATCATCTCATCGGCGTCGGCGTTCTTGTAGAAATAATCGCGGAGCGATTCGGTCGGCGCGGCCAAGGTGATATTGACGTCTTGGTTGGTCAAAACGGTCTTTCGGCTCTTTAAAAAATCCGCCTCCGGCTTTAAATCCCAGCCCTTGAGCAGTCGGCTGTGCATGTTGTGCTTCACCGCCACTTCGGGCGTAACATCTATGGCGTCTTGAACAGAAGTCACCATGGTAGGTCGCTCAACGTGGTACATCAAGCTCGACATTCCATCGAATCCAATGGTCCCAAACAACTGCTCATAATAGAGGTTGCCGTCTGGCTTTTTAAACGTCGTATGACGCTTGTGCGGGATTTTCCCGAGTTTGTGGTAGATAGGCATTAGGTCTGTTTTTGTGTAGGTCGTTCGTCGAACTTCCGGTGAGAATGAAAGCGCCTTTCGGACTTCTGTCCCTTGCGAAGTTCTCGTTGTTTCTCTTCTGGTAGGGCTGCGATTTCAGAGCACTCATCAGAACAGCAGTGATCGTATTTTTCCGCGCACTCCTCGCATTGAATAAAGAGCAAGTTGCACATCTTATTGGCGCAGTTCACTTGCGTATCACACGGCTTGCCACATTGGTGACAGTGGGCAATGATTTCCTCGGAGATCCGCTCTCCCAGGCGGTCGTCGAAGACGAAATTCTTGCCGTGGTATTTATTGGGAAGCTCCTCAAAACGCAATTGCCGCGCGTAGTCAATGATGCCGCCGTGCAGCTGATTGACATCCTTAAACCCGTGGTGCTTCAAGAAGGCGCTGGCTTTTTCACAGCGAATTCCTCCGGTGCAGTAGAGCAATACTTTTTGGTCTTCTTTTCCTTCCAAGGCTTCCAGTACCTCCGGAAGTTCTTCGCGGAAGGTTTCCGCCTGCGGCGTGATGGCACCCTCGAAGTGTCCGACTTCGCTTTCGTAGTGATTGCGCATGTCGACTACGATGGTTCCCTCTTCCGAAAGCGCTTCGTTCCACTCCTTAGCATTCAAGTGACGGCCTACGTTGGTCACGTCGTACTCGTCATCTGCCAAACCGTCTGCTACAATTTTCTTGCGCACCTTGATGATCAGCTTCAAAAAGCTACGACCATCGTCTTCCACGGCAATTTTGAATGGAATCTCACTGAATTCAGGAATGGTGTGAAGCTCTTCCACAAAGGCGTCCCATTCGTGCTCGGGAACGTTCATCTGTGCATTGATTCCCTCTCGGGCCACGTAGATTCGTCCCAAACACTGACGCGCTGCCCACTTTTCATAAAGGGCATCGCGCATCCCTTTAGGGTCTTCGATAATCACGTATCGATAAAACGACACGGTGATGCGTTTGAAGTTCTCAGCGTCCAAACGAGCTTGAAGCTGCTCTTTACCCAGCTTGTTGAACAACCCTTTTTTTCCTGAATTCGGATCCATCGGCTTAACTCTTTCTGCTCCAGGCGCAAAATTACGGAAATCAGAGCGGGTCGTGAACTGACGGATATCATATATCTTAGCAGTTCACTACACCACACACCTCATGAGCAAGAATATTCTAGTGGTGGGCGCCGCCGGTCAGATCGGTACAGAGCTCGTCATGGAACTGCGCAAAGAATATGGCAACGAGCACGTAGTTGCCGGGGACATTCGCCCCGCTTCCGATGAAATTATGGCCTCAGGGCCATTTGCCCCCATGGACATCACCGATGCCATGCGCCTGGAAGAAATCATTGAACGCCACGAGATCGATACGGTTTTTCAAATGGCGGCCTTGTTGAGCGGTACAGCGGAGCAGAAGCCCAAGTACGGGTGGCACCTCAACATGACGGGGTTGCTCAACGTCTTGGAGCTGGCCCGTGAAGGCAAGATCAAGCATATTTACTGGCCGTCGAGCATAGCCGTATTTGGGCCGACAACTCCAAAAGAAAACACCCCTCAAGTAACGGTTTGCGAGCCGACAACCGTTTACGGTATTTCTAAACTGGCTGGTGAGCGATGGTGTGAATACTACCATAAGCGCTATGGGGTAGATGTGCGCAGTATTCGATATCCAGGCATCATCTCTTGGAAATCAAAGCCCGGTGGTGGCACTACGGACTACGCGGTTGAGATCTACTACGACGCCATCGAAAAAGGCGCCTATGAAGGCTGTTTCTTGGGGCAGGGTACTCGCTTGCCCATGATGTACATGGATGACGCCATTCGTGCGACCATCGAAATCATGAAGGCTCCTGCTGAGCAGGTCAAGATTCGCTCTAGCTATAATCTGGCGGCCATCACCTTTGCCCCAGAAGAAATTGCGGCTTCCATTCAAAAGGTGCTCCCCGACTTCAAAATGGACTACGATCCGGACTTTCGTCAGGCTATTGCCGATAGTTGGCCGTCGAGCATTGACGATAGCGAAGCTCGAGAACACTGGGGTTGGCAACACGACTATGACTTGGACAAGATGACCGAGACCATGTTGCACCGGCTCAAACAAAAATTGGGCGCCTGATTGCTCAGCACGCCCAATTCCTTCTAAAAATATCTTGTTTACAGTTCGCGAACGCCTGTATTCCACATCATAAAGCTGTACACATCGGCGTACTCCTCGATGATCTTTGAAATCGGTTTTCCCGCACCGTGCCCTGCGTCAGTCTCAATGCGAATCAAGACAGGATTGTCCCCAACATGAGCATTCTGCAAGGTCGCCGCAAACTTAAAGCTGTGCGCCGGTACTACGCGGTCATCGTGGTCTCCAGTCGTCACCAAGGTCGCGGGGTAGCTGGTTCCTTCTTCTAGATTATGCAGTGGAGAGTAGTCGATCAAGTAGTCGAACATCTCTTCACTTTCCTCGCTGGATCCGTATTCTGGAACCCATCCCCAACCCACAGTAAATTTGTGGTAGCGCAGCATATCAAGAACTCCTACTGCAGGTAAGGCAGCAGCGAAGAGTTCTGGACGCTGGGTCATGCAAGCTCCAACCAAAAGTCCTCCGTTGGAACCGCCCATAATGGCCAGGTGCTCAGAACTGGTGTAGCCTTCTTCGATGAGGTACTCTCCGGCAGCGATGAAGTCATCGAATACGTTCTGCTTCTTCATCAACATTCCTGCAGAATGCCATTCTTCACCGTATTCGCCACCACCGCGCAAGTTAGCCATGGCAAAAACACCTCCGTTCTCGAGAAGCAATAGACGTGTTGTGCTAAAGCTTGGAGTTAAGCTGATGTTGAACCCACCGTATCCGTACAGCAAGGTCGGGTTGGTTCCATCCAACTCTACGCCTTTCTTGTGCACGATAAACATGGATACTTCAGTACCGTCCTTGCTCTCGTAGAATACTTGTTTGCTTTCGTAGTCTTCTGGATTGAACTTTAGCTCGGCTTGATAGTACACTTCCGACTCCCCGGAGGCAACATCATAGGCGTAAATGGTTCCTGGGTCCGTGAAACTCGTGTAGCTGTAATAAAGGGTTTCGTAGTCCTTCAGGCCGCCAAAACCACCAGCCGATCCAGCACCAGGCAACTCAATTTCGCTTACCTCTGAACCGTCGTAGTTCATTCGGTAGATGCGAGACATTGCGTTTTCGAGGTACGAAGCGAACATGGCTCCGCCACCAGTAGACACAGAGCTCAAGTAAACCTCACGTTCAGGAACAATGGTCTCCCAGTGCTCTGAAGTTGGGTTTGCTGGGTCCACGGCTACTACTCGGCGCATGGGTGCATCGAGGTCTGTGGCGATGATGAATTTGCCGTTTTTGAAGTCAACGATATCGCTTTTGCTGCCAAAGTCATTGGTGAACGCAATGAAGCCTTCGTCGAGTTTTTCAGGATCCTGGAAGTAGACGTTTACCCCTTCAGTTCCTTGTGCTTCGTACATCACGAAGTACTCATTGTCTTCGGTCATGTAACCATAGTGGTACAAGCGCGGGTTGTCTTCGTTCTTGTAGATGAGTTTGTCCTCGCTTTGCGGAGTTCCGATCTCATGATAGTAAATCATGTGGAAATCACTGGATGCTGAAAGCTCTGTTCCTTCTGCTGGGGCAGGATAGCGCGAGTAGAAGAATCCGTTTCCGTACCAGCTAGCGCCGCTGAACTTACACCATTCCAATACGTCTTCGAGCTCGGTGTTTGTTTCAATATCCCGAATGTGAATAGAGCTCCAGTCGCTTCCCGCTTCACTGACGCTATAGGCCATGTACTTGTCGTCATCGCTAGCTCCGAGAAGCCCTACGCTGACCGTACCGTTTTCGCTCATGGCGTTGGGGTCCATGAAGACCATCTCTTCACCGTCGTCTCCTTTCTTGTAGTAGATGACGCTTTGATCTTGAAGGCCGTCGTTCTTGGTCAAGAACACGTAATCGCCCACCTTACGAGGAGCGCCAATGCGCGGATAATTGATCAGCTCGGTCATCCGTGAAACCAAGGAATCGCGGTATGGGATTTGGTCTAAATAGCCGCGGGTCACTTCATTTTGAGCGCGAACCCAAGCTTCGGTTTCCGCGCTCGTATCGTTTTCGAGCCAGTTGTAGGGGTCAGCTACTTCATTTCCGAAGTAGGTATGAACCGTATCCACGGTTGCGGTTTCCGGATAGTCCGGAGTTTCGATGGTCATAGCTGTTTCGCTTGTTTGTGGGGAAGAGCAGGAAGCGAGGACGCATCCTGCCGTGAAGGCAGAGAAAAAAATGTTCCTTTTCATGTAGTAGTGTTTAGGACGCGGAATTTACGAAATAAAAAAGCCCCTTGCGACATGCACAAGGGGCCTGGAGTATAAGGGTTAGAGGGAGCTTACTGCTTCAAAATCTGAAGGGTGATGTCTCCTACAGACAAGGTGTAGAGTCCGCGCGCCAATGAGCTCATGTCGGCACTTTCTCCATTTACTTCCATCACAGCCTGACCGTTCATGTTGTACAGAACTCCACCCGTAACCTCACGGTTGAAGTTCACTACGTCAACAACTGGGTTCGGGAAGGCAGTCAAAGCGTTTTCGCGTGCCTTATCGTCCAGTCCGATGGTTCCACCAATGGAATAAAGGGAAAGGGTTCCGCTTACTTCACTGGCCACCGCTAAGAGAGGGCTGTTGGTAGGGCTGTTCGCAGCGGAAATGAATTTTACATCTTCTGGTCCGAGATCTCCTGCGCCGCTTTGATCAGCATCCACGGTGAAGTCACGGTTGTTGAAATAGCTTACAAACGATGGGGCCATAGGGTTGCTGATGTCGTACACCATGACGCCACCCATACGCTCCAATCCTACAAAGCAGAAACGGCTTCCGTTCAAGTCCGCTACTTCGATGGCTTCGGGCTCAGCTCCTTTATCGTCTGAACGGTTCTTGAATGAATCGTTGTCGTCGTTGGTGGAGTTGAAGTTGTTCGGGTATGCGGCAAAGGTCTGCTGTCCAATTTCACTTCCGCTGTCCCAAACGAGTACACCGTTCTCATCCCAAACAGACCAGGAACGCGCTCCGTAGCAGTACAATTCATCGAAGTCACCGTCTCCGTCCAAGTCGCCTAAGGTGGTGGTGATGTTCATGCGGCCTAGGCTGTCTTCGTTTTGAAGGTCTGCCGCATTCGGAAAAGCAGTTGCGTCTAAGGTCAAATCTTCGACGCGCTCCTCCTCAGAGAATCCGTCGTAATCACGAGCGTCGCCTTCGTTAGCAGTTACAATGTAGTTGCTTCCGTTGTGCTCAAAAGCGTCCATAGCATCTGGCTGATACATACCGTAAATAGGCCAGTTCTTGAATTCCACTGCGCTGGAACGGTTCGAAGCGTCCATAACATTGTTTGGATCCATCCAATCTTTAAAGCCTAGGGCCACTATGGCTGTAATACTGTTGTTGGTCAAATCGATCTTAATCACAGCGTTGTTCTCTTGGCAAACCGCCCAAGCCGTCGTGTTGTCTGGAGATACGGCAATGTATTCTGGTTCGAGATCTTGAGAAGCCGAAGAGGGGTTTGACCCGCTGTTGAAGCTGTGCTGTCCCACGTCATTCCAGTCATTGGAAGGAAGGACCAAGAACTCAGAGGTAAGGGAGTCGGTTCCCGCAGCAGCATACCAGTCGGTATTCCCCATGTTTACTTCTGATTTACGCACCAAGGTGTGGTTTTGCGTTCCGTTCGAAACTCCCGCAACGTCGAATCCAGAACCCGGATCAAAGGTAGAGTCGTTGGCGAGGTCGTAGTAACCGATGAGGTCGATGCAGTTGGTGTCCCCTGTTGTGGCATCAATCTTAAACAAGCCACGAACGTCGTCTCCGTTAAAAGAACAGACAAATGAAGAGCCGCCCGAGAATGGATTCACAACCAAGGTATCCGCGTGCATGGTGATCATGCTGTCGGCGTCTTCATGCGCCAAAATGTACACGTCTCCCGCGTCCAACATGGTTCCTGCTGGGAAGAAGAATTCTCCCGTCCACGGGAAGTTTCCGTTGAAGTTCTCGCGAACAACGTACTGACTCAAGTCAACATCCGCTCCGGTACCGTTGTAGATCTCGAGGTACTTGTTTTGGCTAGAGCCTTCTCCATACTCAGAGAAGAAAAGATCTCCGGCCATCGCTGGGCCCTCACCGAAGATGCGGACACCTTGTGTGCGTAATTGGTCTTCTTGGCCGTCCCATTGAGTAAAGTCCAACTCAGTAACATCTGCTTGTGAGACGCCCATTACCCCTCCACTAACGTCGATGATGCTAATGGATCCACGTGGGTCAATGGTGTATTCGTCATTGGGTTCCCCTTCGTTGGCAACCAGCACCTTTTGCCCGTCTGGTGTGAAGGTGACCATGTCAGGTAAGTACCCCACTTCGACGTCCGCCACGTAGTTTCCGTTCACGTCGAAAAAGACGGCATGACCGCGGACGTCAACATCGTCTGCTTCAACGGCGGCAACAATGTAGCCTCCGTAATAAGAAACAGAGTTGGCTCCGGCACCCCATTGAGACACGTCAATAGTGCTGGTCTTGGTAATGTTGGTGGCATTTGAAATATCAAATACGTCGATTCCGTCTACGTCCGCATTGATGCAGAAGATCTGCTGAGTTACGGGGTCATGGGCTAGAATTTCCATGGCTCCTTCGTCAAAGGTTCCCGATTCGTACGTAGAGAGAAGAGATAGATCAACGAGGTTCTGGCCGATGGCCGCAGAACCCATGATCATTGCAGTTAAAAAAGTGTAGAAGTTTTTCATGTCAAGAAATTTTGAACAAAATTCCCCAACGTGAACCGCAAAGAAGTTAACTCCCTTTTGGCCTTCGATTAACCCTTTGTAAAAATTATTAAGAAATCATTACATCGCTTCCCGAAGGAAACTTGTCACCGGCATCATGGTTTCGAAGTACTGCTCCACCACGTCCATAAAGTCGTCTTGAATGCAGGATTCGGCAGGTAGCTCCCCCATAAAATAGAGCTGCTTCTTGTACAGCAAGGGCTTTCCATTGTCCGCCGCAATGCCCAATTCTTTGGGAAGGCGTTTGTGCTCAGCGCCCTGCGGCTCTCCAAAGCGTTTAGAAAACGAAGGCTCAGTTATGATCCGGTTGAAGTGCTCGTAGTTGTGAAGCAATGCATTTCGAAGATTAGCCAGCTCTGCATTTGGAATGTCATACGCGCCTCCTCCCATCATGACCTTATCCGGGCCGAGATAAATGTAAAACCCGGGGGAAGTCCGGTCCTTCCGACCATAGGGAGATATGATCGCGGTCCGATTCATTTTGTACGGCGTCTTATCCTTGCTGAATCGGATGTCCCTATTGATCCGAAATATCGCGTCTTTAGGCTCCAGCCCTAGGGCATCATCGTACTTTCGACCGCGTTCAATCACCTCAGCAATGAAGTTTTCAAACGGTTTCTTTACGTTATTTTCGTAACGTTTGCGGTTCGCATCAAACCACTCCTTGTGGTTGTTGTTGGCCAGTTCGCGGAAAAAATCGAGGAAGTCAGACGAGAGATGAGCCATAGCCGTTTCAATTACATGTGTCAATTTAAGCAAATCGTGCTCGTATTGTTCGTTTCGATTGGCCTGTTCGCACATGGGCAGACGCCTATTCAAACGACCAAAACGGCCTTTTCTGTAGACCTCATCGATGAGCTCCCTGAAGCTTTGGCCTTTGATCCGGTGGACTCCCTTTGGTACTTCGGCATGGTTAAAACGGGAAGGGTGTACCGCTACAACCCCGCTACCGGAAAGAAGAGTGTTTTCCTCGGGGAGGATCAGGACCGCCGGGCCGGTGTTTTTTCCCTGGAAATTGATGCAGAGCGCCGAGTCCTATATGTGCTTTCCAGCCCGATTCCCGCCTTTCACGGTGACGGCCCCCGCCCGTGCACCATATATGAATACCACTTGCGGACGGGCGTTCTGCTCCAGCGCAATGATTTCTACGACCCGGACGAGCGGCGCTTACTGGGCGATATGGAACGCTACGGAGACGGAACGCTCTTCATCAGCGACAGCTACTACCCCGCCATACTGAAGCGAACGCCGGATAACCAGCTCGAAGAGTTTCTATTTCGGCCCGACCTTTTCCGAAGCCTCCAAGGCCTCGCGCTCGACGATTCTACGGGAATCCTCTACGCCGCGGACTACAGTAAGGGCCTATTTGCCATTGACATCTTTACGGGCGAGATCCTGGCCGACACCGCGAGCTTCGGCGAATTTTCCCTTCGCGGCATTGACGGGCTGGCCCTCTATGTGGCTCCCGATGGCCGCCGTAACCTCTATGCAGTTCAGAACGGCACGCAGCCGAAGCGGCTGATTGGAGTGGGCCTACGGCCCGATGGTCGAGACTTCACCCATTTCGGCATCATCGATGAAGATTCATTTCCCATCGGCGAACCAACCAATGGAGTCTTTGTCGGCCCGAAGTTCTACTTCATCGCGAATTCACCATGGCCCTACTTCGATCAAGACGGAGCACCACTGGATCATGAGGTATGGCAAGAAAAGCTCGAAGTGCGAACTCTAGAAATCAAGCCATGAACCCATCAGAATACCTCGCACCTCTTGAAGAAGCCTTGCGCAAAATGGGAAACCCGGAACGGGGCGCCCAAATGCAGGCCTATATGCGCGACCTGTACCCCTATTACGGCATCCAGGCGAAACCTAGGGCAGACCTTCTAAAGGAATATTTGCAAACAGCGGGCTTTCCCGAAAACGTAGAATCTGTGGTTGAAGAGTGCTGGGAACGCGACGAACGCGAATGGCAATACATAGGGCTCGAGCTCGCGGATCGTGCCCATCGTAAGAAGATGCTCGAGGTGCCCATGGAGCTCTTTCGCTTTATGATCATCAGCAAGCCCTGGTGGGATACGGTAGACAGTGTGGCCTCGAATGCCGTTGGACGAGAAATGAAAAAAGCAGAGGATTTCAGGCCGACGATGGAAGATTGGCTGTACAGTGGAAATCTTTGGTTGCAGCGAAGCACCCTCATTTTTCAACTGAAGTATAAATCCGATACAGATATCGAGTGGTTACATCAATCGATTTCCGAACTTAAAGGCAACAAAGACTTCTTTATCCAGAAAGCCATTGGCTGGGCCTTAAGGCAATATGCCCGAATCGATGCGGAGTGGGTGCGCCGCGAGGTCACTCAACAGAATCTGGATGGTATTGCCCGGCGTGAAGCCCTCAAACATATTGGCGCATGAAAACATATCTCTGTCTTTTAACATTGGCCATCGGAAGCCTTCTGCACGCGCAGGAGAGCGATACCCTTGTCGCTCGTGAGCTTTCCTTTGTTACTCAGAACGCGCAGTTTGACGGGAAGGAAGAGCTGGCTTTGAAGGTGGTCATCCCCCTAGCGACCTTCGAATCCATCGAGCGCTATTTTAAGAAGCATATTGATGACTACACCAAGTCCAAAGTTGAACACAATGCCGGAACGTATCGAGTAGAGCCCATGAATTGGCCTCAGATCTGCGATTCTGGAGCTACCTACTTCGGACATTTTGAAGATTCCCCGTACGGCCTTGTTTGGATCTCTGCGGTGGAGTGCCGCGATCGCTTTATTCAGCCCAATGATGCCAAGGCTTGGCAGGACATGAATCGCATGGCCAAAAACTTCGCCTACCAAGTGTATGACCGCGCTTTTGAACAAGAAGTTGAAGCCCAAGAAAAGCGGGTAAAGGATCGTGAAAAGGTCATCAAGGGTCTGGAAAACGAGCGATCTAGGGCCGTCAAGAGCATCGAAAACAACAAGAACCACATCAAGAACCTGGAGACGGAAATCCACGACTACGACTCAGAGCTCGAAGCGCTGAATACCGGCATTGCCAAGATCAGATCGGAGCGAGTGGCTATGACAGAAAAAGAGGACATCAAGGCCAGCAAAGCGCGGGAAAAGGAAATGAACAAGAAACGAGACAAAGCACGCAAACAGCAAGCCAAGCGGAACAATCAAATCCTGGATTTGAACGAAGCCATAAGCCACTCCGAACAGCGCATTGCAGATATCGATGTCGAGGTTCCCGACGCATCCATGATCTTAAACAGCGAACAAAATGAGCTCGTTCGCCTTCGTGCCGAGCACGACAAAATTAAGAAGTGGGCAAAGTCCTAAGACTTTACTCTTAACGGCCGAAAAGGATTTCCTCTTCCGGTAATTTCGCCTCTCTCGGATACGTATTGTTGCTCCGGTCTTGGTCCACGGTAAACTGACGTGGGTCAATGGTCACCTTTACGATTTCTCTTCCATTCAACGGAACCTGAAAGGCATAACTTGGGAAGGTCCAGGGCCATGGCGTGTGGGCGGACTCATCGTCCCGTAGGGACCGCTCTCCCCACATCATCTGAATAGGCACGTAATGCTCTTCTTTACTGCTGTCGTTGAATTCGACAAGCAGGTCCAAAGGCATGGGCGTAGTTCCGAGGTTTTGCAGAAATACCGTTGCGGTGTCTCCTGGGGCCTCCACTCTGCTTACGGCGTAATCCAAATCGCGGTTGAGCTGAGTCCAGTACTGGAAGAACCAGTCCAGCTCGAGGTCCGAGGTGCGCTCCATCACCCGCTTGAAGTCCGTGGGCGTAGGGTGTTTAAACCCCCACTCTTCGAAGTACGTCCGCATCCCTTTCAAAAAGGTCTCTTCGCCCATGATGTACTCGAGTTGAGCGCAAACCAAAGCTCCTTGCGTATAGGCCGCCACCCCATAACTTCCGTTTCTGGTGTAGTGGTCTGAGTGGGTCGTCAGCGGCTCCACAAAGTCCAAGTCGCGGGCGCGCAGGTAGCGGTTAAAATCATCGAGGTGGGGGTTGTCTTCTCCTCGCTCCCAGATTTCATTGAGGACCCGATTCTGAGCATAGGAGGTAAAGCCTTCGTCCATCCATGGGTAGAGTGTTTCGTTTGTTGCCAATACTCCTTGGTACCAGTTGTGCAGCATTTCGTGCACGGTGACGCTCACCAAAGCGGGGAAGGATATTTCGCCCGTAATCAAGGTGGCCATGGGGTATTCCATACCTCCATCCCCTCCTTGAATGGTGCTGAACTGCTTATACGGGTATACCCCAAAATCGCGGTTCATGATCTCCATGCATTGAATGGCCTTCTCTGGAAGAGCTTCCCAATTTGCGATGGTTGCAGAGTCTGTCGTTTGATAATAGAAGTGCATGTCCACGTCATTCGGACCTTTGAAAGTGGTGTGGCGATAATCAGGATCCGCCGCCCAAACAAAGTCGTGTACGTCTGGTGCTTTGAAGTGCCATGTTTTCTGATCACCCTCCAGTTTGGGGGCTCCTTGAAGATATCCGGTACCTCCAACGACATAGCTGGAATCAATTTGAATCTTCACGTCAAAAGACCCCCAAACACCGTGAAACTCTCTTCCGATATACGGGTTCGCGTGCCAGCCTTCGTGGTCAAATTCACACATTTTCGGGTACCATTGCGCCATGGAGTAGTCGATTCCTTCCTTGTTGTCGCGCCCGCTGCGACGAATCTGAACGGGAACTTGGCTTTTGAAGCTCATCTCGAAAGTGGCTCTTTTTCCTGGTTTAATCGGCTCAGGAAGTTGAACTTCTAAGATGCTTCCAGAGACGGTGAAGGGCGCTTTTTTTCCGTTTTGAGTCAGAGACTGTACGATGTGAAATCCTGTTTCGGTCGTCTCCAAGTTGAAAATTCGATCCTGGATGCGTCGATCTGGGTCGTCGATGGTTCGCGAGCGAATATCCATCATGCTGCCCGGCTGAAAAGCATTGAAAAAGAGGTGGTAAAACACCTTATCTAAGGTCTCGTTCGAATTGTTGGTGTAGACCAGTTTTTGGGTGCCCTCAAATTGATGGTTTTCCACATTCATGCGGATGTCCATTTCATAATCGGCCTGTTGTTGCCAATAGTCTTGTGCAAAGGAAGACGTTGTGGTGCCTAAAAAGAGAAGAAGCAGGAGTAATCCTGAGCGGTACTGATTCATGGGGTGATTATTGCAAAAGTCGGCCCGAGAGACGAACGAGTTCCAGTTCGCTCAACTTCAGAGTATATCGGGCATTATTCAAATTGATCCGAGCAAGGGCCAGGTTTCTCTGGGCCTCGCGAAATTGTGTGCTGGTGATTTGTCCTCGGGAAAACTGTTCTTGGCTCCGTTCAAAGTTCAAGATGTTCGTCGCCACATTGATGCGTTCGATTTCCAAAACGGTCAAGTCGTTCTGGTAGTTTCCCCACGCATTCTTGACATCGCGCTCCACCCCAGTTGCGGTTTTATCGCGGAGCTCTTGAGAGCTTTCATAAGCCAGCTTCGCGTTCTTGACCTGTGCTGAAATCCGCTCTCCGTCGAAGAGAATCCAGCGAAGCGTAATTCCTCCAGAAAACCCTTGATTCTCTTGTTGCAGTAAGATTCCCGCTTCGTTCTGATTGTTGGTATATCCGTACTGGGCGTTCAAATCGAGCCGTGGATATCGCTGACCCTGCGCTCTTTTGATATCGAAATCCGCGCCTTGCTCTCGGTAGGCAGCAGCCAGCAAGAGTGCGTTGTTTTGCATGGCGCTGTTGAGCATACTGTCGAGCTCTATTCCACCGGCATAGGTGACATTGGTGTCGACCTCATATTCGGTATCTATTTCGAAGCCGAGCAATTGGTTGAGGATTCGACGCTCGTTTAACCAACTCTGACGAGCCTGTAGAACCGAGACGGAATCGGCGTTGTAGTCCACCTCCGCGTTCAAGACGTTCAGTTTAGTGGCCGAGCCAAAGTCATAGCCCACCTCTTGACGGCGAAGTCGGTCGCGACTGATGTCGAGGTTGCTCTGGCTGATGTCGAGTTGTTGCTTTAAACGTGCTACGTTGTAGTAGGTCACTACAGAAACAAGGAGCGTGTTTTCAATCGTATAGCGCGCCTCGAGGTCGGCAATGGTCGCTGAGTTCTTGAGTTGCTTATAGCTGTAGACCGTACCCAGACCGTCAAAGAGCGCATAGGTGAGGCCGATGTTGGCCCCGTAGCCCGTCGATTGGGCGCCATCGATGGTGGTGGGTGGAATATCTCCAGCAAACTCGAGGTCGGTGTTGTTGACGCTGTAGGTTCCGGATCCGTTGATCGCTATGGTGGGTGTCAATCCGGCGTTACCTGGAACGGCGGCGTTCTCGGCTGATTCCGCTGTATTACGAGCCACAACAACGTCGTAGTTTCGCTCCAAGCAAATCTGAATGACCTGGCTCAAGTCCAATTGGTTTTGAGCCCACAAGGGACCGGTAACCAGCAAAAACAGAAGAACGAGTTTATGCTTCATCAGTCGATCTATTTTCGTTCTGCAATTGCTCCCAATACTGCTCCTTCACGGCTGATTCCATGCTTTCTGGGGTGGGAAGCGGGCGACCGGGTCCCCAGTTCCACGCCCAATGGAAACGCCTTTTGAGTTCGTTCTTGAGGACCAACATCACCGGCAACATAATGAGTGTAATCACCGTAGCAATGGCGATTCCATAGGAAACGGCCACCGCCATCGGAATCAAGAATTGCGCTTGGAAGCTCTTCTCCAGCATCAAAGGAGCTAGACCCGCGATGGTCGTCAAGGAGGTCAAGAAGATGGCTCGGAATCGAACCATGCCCGCCTCGTAAACCGCCTCCTCAAAAGAGAGTCCTTCTTTCAAGAAGTTGTTCATCTTGCTGACCAGGACTAGGGAGTCGTTGACTATGATTCCAATCAAGGCTATAATTCCCAAGTAGCTAAAGATGGACAAAGGCATTCCGTGGAGGAAGTGTCCCCAACTCACACCAATAAAACTGAAGGGAATCAATAGGAAAATGACCAGTGTTTGTCCGAGGCTTCGGAAGGTGAAGGTCACAATAGCCAAGATGAGGATGAGGATGACCGGCATTACTTTTCCGGCTGATTTTTGTGTTTTTTGAGCTTCTCTATTCTGTCCCTCAAAACTGGCGCTGACCGATGGGTAGCGCTGTAAAATGGGTGGAAGAATCGCTTCTTGAATATTTGTGTTGATGTCCGTGGCAGAAACGTCGGCACCAGCTAAATCCGCTTCCACGCGAATTTCCCGTTGGGCGTTGAGGTGGTTGATTTCGATGGTTCCCCGCGCAATGTTGTAGTCGGCGATTTCGCTCAAGGGATAGGATGCCCCTGAAGAAGTGCGGATGCGCATGTCTTCCAATCGGGAAAGAGAGCTTCTATAGTTCTCGTCATAGCGCACCCAAACCTTAACCTCATCGAGTCCTCTTTGAAGGCGTTGAACTTCTTCTCCGTAGAACCCTTGGCGCACCTGTCGGGTGACTTCACGAAGATTTAGCCCCAGCAGATGTGCTTTGTCTTTGAGGCGCAGGTTAACTTCTTTAAAACCTTGCTGATCGGTGTCGATGACATCTCGGACGTCAGAAAGGTCGTTAAGCTGGGCCTTCAGTTCGTCTTTGGCGGCAACCAGCTCGTCCAAATCGTTCCCAAGCAAGGATACCGAAACGGGTTTTCCGAAAGGAGATGCTGTTCCAAAGCTCAGGTTCTCCGCAGTGTAAATGGGCCCTACCGCTTCCCTAAAGACGTTGGTCAATTCAAAGCTGGACATCTCGCGCAGTTCGGAACTGATGAGGATGATGTTGAGGGAGCCTTGATCGATGGTCGGGCCCAGCTTCTTCACGATGGTCTTTACTGGGTTAAGGGAATCATCGCGCCGTAGGCGCATCTCCTCACTCACCTGCCACACCTTCGATTCGATGTAATCCAGCTTTTCCATGGTGATGCGCTCGGAGGTTCCCGAAGGCATTTTCAGCTGCACTTCCACGTTTTCGCGCTCGATGTTAGGGAAATAGGTGGCGCGGATGAAGCCGCCCGAGAAGGCGCCCATCGTAATCATCAACAATCCCACCATGATGGCGAGGGTCAGCCATTTGTTCCGCAAGGCAAAACGCAGTGAGGGTTGGTAAAGGCGTTCGCGCAGGAATCCGATGACCCCGTCGCCAAAGCGTTCGAGGGCGGATTTGCCCTTTTTGGACACCTTCAAGGCGCTGCTGTGTGCAATGTGCGAGGGCAATATGATGATGACCTCAATGAGGGAAATGACCAGGGTGCCCACCACCACAATGGACATTTCGGAGAAGAAATCACCGGACCGCCCGTCCAGGAAAAAGAAGGAGCTAAAGGCGATGATGGTCGTTAACAAGGCGCTGGTCACCGCAGGTAACACTTCCATGATCCCGTCAATGGCGGCTTGTATGGGGTTCTTTCCCTTCTCGTATTGGTAGTAGATGTTTTCGCCAACAACGATCCCGTCGTCCACCAGGATTCCGATCACGACGATCATTCCGAAAAGGGAAATGACGTTGATGGTGACGTCGAAGTAGTTGGCCAGAATGAACATCCCAAAGAAGCTCACCGGCAGGGAAGCCGCTACCCAGAGCGCTAGGCTGGGATGAAGGAATAGACTCAACAAAACGAGTACAAGGGCAATTCCGATCAGGCCGTTTTCCACCAGAAGGTCTCGACGTTCGTTCAGGGTCACGGCCTGGTCTCGAATAACCGTGGCTTCAATCACGTCATTGTCCACGTTGAAGTCAGCCAGGTACGCGTTGACCAAGTCCGCGGTCTGGAGAATGTCCTCCGAATTGGTGTTGGAAACGGTGATTTCTACCCCTGGGTTTCCGTTGATTAGGGTGCGGTTGGGGTTGTCTGCCCATCGGTCTCGGACCGATGCCACGTCTCTGAGTCTAACAATGGCTCCGTCCTCGGTGGTTTTCACCACCATCATGTTCATCTCATCGGCCGTGTAGACTTTCTCGTTGACCCGAATGAGCAGCTCTTCTTCATTTCCTTTGATGGTTCCACCCGTTGAGCGCAAATTACTCCCGCGCACAGCCCCGGCAATCTGATCAAAAGTGAGCCGATAAGCCCGCATGGAGTTTTCGTCCACCGCTATTTCAATTTCCTCTTCCGGATACCCCGAGATGGCGATCTGCGAAACCCCTTCCATACCGCGCATATCCTCTTCCACCTTTCGAGCAAAGCGCTTCAACGTCTGGAGATCTACGTTTTCGCCGCTCAGCCCAAAGCTGATGGTGAAGTTGTTGAACTGCTGCACATAAGCCACAACCGGCTCCATGCCGTCCGGGTAGGATGGAATCTGATCCACCGCATTGCGCACGTCGTCCACCACCAAGTTGGCATCGTATTCTTTGAGGACCTCAACGGTAATGCTCGCGGCGTTTTCTCGCGAAACGGAAGTCACCCGTTCAACACCTTCCAAACCTTTCAGGTTGTCTTCGATCTTGATGACCACCCCTTCCTCTATTTCCTCTGGGCTGGCCCCAGGGTAAACTACCTGAATGGCAATCGTGCGGCTTTCGGTCACGGGAAAGAAGGTCGAGTTCAACCCGGTATAGGCGAAATAGCCGAAAATGAAGAAGATCGCCATGATGATGTTCACGGCGACAGGATACTTGATGAAATAGGCTACGAGTGCGCGCATCTTAGGGCTGCGTTACTTGTATCGGCATTCCTGGATAGGCACCCGGAACGGGTTGTGCAGGAATCAATGCTCCCTCGCTCAATCCGCGAATGATGGCCGTTTCTTCCGTGAACCGAACCACATCAACTTGTCGGAAAACCAAGGTTGAGTCCGCCAATACGTAGAGTTCTCCTCGGTCGTTCACCATTTTTCGGTTAATGGCAAAGGCGTTTTCGATTTCCTCCACTTGAATATCGGCATTGAGGAACATTCCTTCGCGTAGGTCTGAACCGCGAACCTCAATGAAGAGGTTCACGCTTTGGGTCATCGGGTCAATGCGGTTATTGATTCGGCGAATGGTCCCTGTCCAGTTTCCCGTCACGTCATTCGATCGCAAATTCACTTGGTCGCCGTTTTGGACAAATTGAAGGTCTGATGCTTTCAGGGACACTTCCAACTCAAAAACCTCATCGCTGATGAACTCCCCGAGTTTTTGGCCTCCCCGTACCAAGGTGCCCGGTTCAATATTGGCTTGAGTTACTACTCCGTGAAACGGTGCTTTTAAGGTGTATTTATCAAGACGTGCTTCTGCACTCTTGATGTTGTAGTAGCCGGTGTAAATTCCCCGTGCCGTGATGAAGAGTTTTTCCTTTTCGCTGGTCACTTCCGGTAGTTCCTCGATGGGCGCGTCGACCGAAAATGAAGAGAGGTACTTGGTCCATTTGTCAAACTGGTCCGGATAATCTATCCGAATATCAGACATCACTCCACTCAAGGTGTTCAAGAAGCTGCTCTTCTGAGCCACCAGATTCGCTTGCGCCTCCGTCTCATCGATCTGAATCAAAACCGATCCGCGCTCAAACGTATTGCCTTCTCGAAAACGGTCCGATGCTCTAAGCAAACGACCGCTCACCTCTGCGTACAGCTCAATCCGATTCCGCGCTTTTAGCGTTCCAGTCACCGGAATCATAACGCCAACCGGTCCTAGATGAACCGTGTCCGGAACCACGCCGACAATGCGTTGCTTTGAATTCCGCGGTGGTGTTTTTTTCTGTGCAGCCAAGAAGTTTCGGGCGGCAAACGCACCCACCAAAACCAATACGGCCGCTATAATGCTCAACCGACCTCTGTTCATATCGATAAGGTTCCTTCGAGTTGCATCAGCTTGATTTTCAAAACTGCTGCAACGGTTAAACTGTCCTTGAGTTCTCCGGATTTCACGCGCTGGTACACCTCTTCAAAAGGAACTTTGACCATCGCGAGCTCTTCGTTTTCATCGGGCTCCGGTTCGTGTTCGGTAAGTTGCGTGGCCACGTACAACAGCGCTCGTTCATCCGTAGCACTATTGCTCAAGTCCATTTCCTGAATCAGGGCCCACTCCGCAGCCTCTAGTCCTGCTTCTTCCCGAAGTTCTCTTTTAGCGCTCTCGAGCGGATCAACACCCAAAGGCCCACCACCTTCAACTATTTCCCAGGTATAGCGTTCCAAAGGCAATCGGTATTGACCAATAAGCCAGGTATTTCCTTCGTTATCGATGGGAACCACCCCTATGGCGAGGTTTTTGAAATGAACAATGCCATATTCCCCCGGTGAACCGCCAGGTGTGATGACATCACTCTTGGTGACCGTGATCCACGGATTGTCATATTTGACCTCCGTGTGTAATGTTTTCCAGGGGTTATTCGTCGTCACTATGAACTCAGAGTTGCGCGCTTGCTAAGTTAGTCTAATAATTCCGCTCGCTTGTGATTGTTCGCAGCTCACTCTATACCTTTGCTCTACCTTTGTCAAACCTCACATAATGAAACACTTCCTCCTGCTGTCCGCGGTTTTTTTCACCCTCGTGACCTCGGCGCAAACGGCAACCTTGAGCGGATACATCCGCGATGCCGCAAACGGTGAAGAGATGATTGGCGCCAACATCTACTTCCCTTCCCTCCAAAAAGGAGTGACCACAAACGCGTATGGGTTCTACAGCATCTCTGTTCCTCCTGGTAGGTACGAAGTGCAGTTCTTGTTCATCGGATACCAAACGGTGATTGAAGAAGTGGACCTACGGTCCGATGTACGCCGCGACCTCGAGCTCAGCTTTGATTCCGAAGAGCTTGAAGAAGTCGTCTTGACTGAAGAGCGATCTGTGGAGAATGTCACCTCTGTGGAAATGTCCGTCACCGACCTCAGCATGAAAGAAGTGAAGAAGGTGCCTGCCCTCTTAGGTGAAGCGGACATCATTCGTACCCTTCAACTCATGCCCGGTGTGAGCACTGTGGGTGAAGGGGCAACCGGTTTTAATGTCCGTGGGGGAAACATCGACCAAAACCTCATCTTACTGGACGAAGCCCCTGTGTACAACTCCAGTCACCTTTTCGGCTTCTTTTCCGTCTTCAATTCCGACGCTGTTAAAGACGCTAAACTGTACAAAGGGGGTATCCCTGCAGAGTACGGAGGTCGACTCAGTTCTGTTTTGGACGTACGCCAGAAAGAAGGAAATTCCAAGCGCTTCGCAGGAACTGGTGGCTTAGGAATTTTAAGTTCTCGACTCACCTTGGAAGGTCCTATTCAAAAGGATGTGTCGAGCTTTATGGTGGCCGGCCGTCGCTCCTACGCAGATCTTTTTCTCGCCTTGTCCCCCGACCCAGATATTCGCGACAATACCGCCTACTTCTACGATCTAAACGCCAAACTCAACTACCGAATTGGTGAAAAGGACCGCATTTTCGCCTCGGCATATTTCGGTCGCGATGTTTTCGGTTTCGGAGACTTGTTCCGCTTCGCTTGGGGTAATCAGACCTTCACGCTCCGTTGGAACCACCTCTTTAGTGAAAAGCTCTTTGCTAATTTCACGGGACTCGTTTCGGATTACCGCTACAACTTGGGTATTCCTGAAGGTGCGCAGGCTTTTGATTGGGACTCGCGTATCGTTAATTACAATTTAAAGGCGGACTTGAAGTACTACATCAATGCCGACAACACGCTCTCTTTTGGAGCCAGCTATTTGACCTACCGATTTGAACCCGGTTTGGTGAAACCAGCCAGTGACGAAAATATCTTCAACGAGTTCACCATCCCTAACCAGTACGCCATTGAACCGGCAGCGTATATTTCCCACGAGATCAAAGTAGGAAGTCGTTGGAAATTCCAGTACGGTGCGCGCTACAGCATGTTCTTGAGACAAGGAGCAGAAGATATTCGCATCTACGAAGATGGTCAACCCAAAGAAGTTGAAACCATCATCGATACGGTCTCTTACGGCGATGGAGAAAACATCGTCACCTTCGATGGATTTGAGCCCCGCTTTGCAGTCAATTATCTGGTCAATGATGAGGTTTCGGTAAAAGCTTCTTACAACCGAACACGCCAGTACATTCATCTAGTCTCCAATACCACTGCGGCAACGCCTGTCGACATCTGGACTCCATCTGGACCCTATGTTGATCCAGCCACCGCAGATCAGTTTGCCCTAGGCTATTTCCAGAACTTCAACAACAACACCTACGAAGCTTCCGTGGAAGTGTACTACAAGTCTATGCGCAACCTCCTCGATTACAAGAATGGAGCGCAGTTGGTCTTGAACCCGGTGCTGGAAACAGAATTACTCTCTGGAGACGGCCGAGCATATGGGCTAGAGTTCTTCGTTCGCAAACGCACCGGTCGCTTAACCGGTTGGATTTCCTACACGCTTTCGCGATCGGAACTCCAGGTCGCCGGACCTACGCCAGAAGAAACCATCAATAATGGAGATTGGTATTCCAGCAATTGGGACAAAACCCACGATATTTCCGTAGTAACTACCTATGCCATCAACAAACGATGGGATGTTTCAGCCACTTTTGCGTTTCAAACAGGACGACCCATCACCTATCCAGATGGTCGATTCGTTCAAGACGGAATCGTCATTCCCGTTTACAACAACCGAAATGGAGCGCGCATCCCGGCTTATCACCGACTGGATCTGAGCGCGAATTACACGCCTAACCCCGAAAAGAAAAAAGGATGGAAAGGCTCTTGGGCTTTTGGGGTATACAACGCCTACGGACGCCGAAATGCCTACAGCATATTCTTCCGACAGCAAGAAGACAATCCCACCCAGACCGAAGCAGTGCGCCTCAGCATCTTCGGAAGCATCGTTCCTTTTGTCACCTATAATTTCTCCTTCTAATGAAAAAGCTACTGATTCTTATTCTACCGGTTTTGGCTTTTTGGAGTTGTCAAGACGTTGTTGAACTCGATCTTCCAGAAGGAGATGTACTTCTTGTGATCGACGGTCAAATTACCGATCAACCTGGTGAGACTTTTGTCTATCTCAGTGAGACTGTCCCCTACTTTGACGAAGAAGGTAACCCTCCAGTCCCTGGTGCAACCATTACTTTGTTTGAGGATGACGCCTTGGTCTCAACATTTATTGAGCCCGAGCCTGGTTTCTATTTGTCCAGCTATGTTGGAACCACTGAAAAAAGCTACCGAATCGAGGTAGAACTTCCCGATGGACGCCGCTACAGCAGTGAATCTGAATTGCTTCCTCGCGTTCCCCCCATTGACTCGGTATACTACCGTTTCGAAACGGACCTGCAGTTCTTGGATGACGGATACTACGTGTATTTCGCCACGCAAGAACTCCCCGGTCAACCTGAGTTTTACCGATGGAAATTCTACTTCAACGACGTCTATCAGAATACCCCTTTTGATATTCAGTTGGCCAATGATGACTTCGTAGATGGAAACTACATCTCTGAATTCGCTGTGAGTTTTGACCCCTTCTTGGTCGGCGATACCGTGGTTGTAGAACAGTACAGTACTTCACGTGCTTACTTTGATTATTGGAACCTCATTGCCACTCAAACAGCTCAAGTTGGAGGTCCTTTTGATCCACCTCCCGCACCTGTTATTGGAAATATGATGAGTTTGAGCAGTACTGATGAAGTGGTCTTGGGATATTTCTCAGCACACGGATTGGCTACTGGACAGACTATTGTTCAGGAATAGCACTTCGATAGACCTTGTTGATGGTCCGGGGTGTTGGAATGCGTATTCCAAAGTGAAAACTGACGTTGAAATAGCTCCAGGCCATCACCACATCAGGGAGGTTGTAAAGATCTGCATAGCCTGCAAAGAGCACGGCCAGCCAGAAATAATCATGTGAATATCCTGCAGATATCCGATAGTCTAGAGCCGGATTCACCACGAATCGATCGTCGAAATTCATGCCCGTTTCTCTATAGCGCTGAAACTGAAAAGTGGCTTCAACCTGAGCTGCTCCGTGGATGAACCAATACTCCGCGGGTACAAAGGTGTAGGCATATCCCATACCTGTTGTAAGCTCATTGAATCGTACTTCTTGGAGGTTTTGAAGATTAAGATAAAAGGGGCGCGTGGGATAAGGAATGATTGAACTATCTCCAGCGACACGGAAGTGTCGAACTTGAAAAGAGGTAACCAACGTTCCCGCTGATTTCAGCTGACGCTCAGAAAAAGAAATGGCCGATCGGGCCGAGAATTTTTTCCAATTCCAAAAATGAAGGTAGGACGTCATAACGTTCCATACCCGAAGATCTTCGCGAACATAAAACTGATCTTCATCGAGGACATTATCCAAGTAATTAGTGGAGTTCTTATCCGCAAACCCTTGAGTAGCGATAAACTGACCCCCAACGATTCCTTTTTTCTGGTAAAAACCCAGATTCGCTTCAATACGTCGCGATGTTCCATAGAGCTCTTGACTCTTGAAATCATCGGGAATACTCACGCTTAGGTTAGCGCCAATTCGGTCCAAATTCAAACTGATTCCTACAATTCGACTCGCGTTGGGTTGGTAGTTAGAACGAAGGCTATCGACCCCCACGTTATTGTATTCAGGAGCAATCAACAAAGCGTAGTTCCGAATAGCTATAAAGCTACCCGCACTCAGTTTTTTAGGATACTTCTTGTAGTAAGTCGTGTCGCGCTCATTTTCCTGACCGAGAACAGACAGAGAAAAGAATACCGCCAAAGATATAAGGAGCCAACGCATGCAGCAAAGATAGGCCTATTGCTCTGGACCTAAGAGATCATCGACTGGGATGCCGTCGTACTTCACTTCTACCCCATCTTCGTAGGTGATGTACAATTGAATTTCACCCAGTTCATTGTAGTAAATCCAATCGCCATTCTTAGCGCCTACAATGTACTTTCCTTCCATTCGAACCTTACCGTTAGGCCAATAGTACTTGTGTTTGCCATCAGGTTCTCCGTCAATGTAACCTCCTTGAAATTGTAGGTCTTCCGTATCCGCCCAATAATACTTCCATACGCCTTGACGCTCCCCTTCGACGTAGCTACCCAACTCGGTATGATCGCCCACTTTGTAGTTCCATGGACCTTCTTTGAAACCATCGAGGTACTCGCCTTCGGCAACCACTTCGCCAAACTCATTGTATTCAACCGAAGGGCCTTCCATTAAACCTCTGAAATACTCTTCTTCTCGACGCACGGTTCCATCATCGAAATACCAGCGCCAAAAACCAACAGGTAAATCGTTTTGATATCGACCTGTTTGTTCCATTTTACCATTGCGGTGGTAGTACTTCCATTCTTTGATCTTCTTTCCGTCTTTATATTCCCCCTCAGCCTTTTTCTCGCCTGTTGAGTAGTAGAACACCCAAGGACCCTGTTCACGTCCCTGATCGTCTAAAATACCCTCGGCCAATAAGGTTCCTAAACTGTACTTCGCTCCTGAAATTACATTTCCATCTTCGTCGTACGAACGGTGCACTCCATCTTTCACACCATTGCGATAACCACCGAGGGTTTTAATGGATCCATCTGCATATACTGTTCTACGTACGCGCATTTTTGCCGTTTCTGGGGCATCGGGTTGTAGCACGCCATCAATGTACTTCTCCGTACGGCGGAGATTTCCCTTCTCGTCGTAGTACTTGAAGTAGCCATGACGCAGCCCCTTGGAATAACTACCTTCTTGGCGAATCACATCATCGGGCCAAAACCACATCCAGAATCCAACGGTATCGCCTGCTTCACTAAAACGATTGATCTTTTGCTGCTTGACAAGGACTCCTTTCTTGTACGTATACAGCGTAATCAGTCTTCCATCCTCACCGTATTCAAAACCGTTGCCTTGTTCGAGGTTGTCCACAAAAGGAACCATGCGCTGAACGCCAGCTTCGGGATAAAACCACTTCGTGGGACCCTGGCGCTCATCCTGAACATAGGTCTCGGTTTTCTGCTTTATTCCCTCCTTGAATGTTGTACGCAATCCGTCTTTGATCCCTTGATCGTAGGTCACCTTGAGCATAGTGTCTTGCTCGTTTCCGTAAAAGATCCATTCGCCATCGAGCTTGAAGTTCACTCGATTTCCTTCGGACTTGAGATTGCCATTGGGATGATACGTCTTCCAATAGCCGTTGGGTTGCCCATCGACCATATAGCCCTCACTCGAAACAGTAGTGCCATCCCGGAAGTACAGAACGGTATATTCTCCGGTCGTATCGGTTTGAGCAAAAGCTGTACTCGATAGAGCCAAAAGAAGAATCCAAATACTCCAAGTTCTCATTAACACCTCTTATTTATCTTCTTATTCTTTTAAAGAATTTAATATGATAGTAATAGTCGGTTAACAGCAGGGATAACTTAAAAGGACTTTTCTTGTGTACTTCCCTTGTTAAATGTTGTTCACCGCCAAAACGGCCATCTGTTCATTAAAGTTCGTTACAGCTGAGCGACTTAGCTAATTTATACACATCTGTGAATAAACGTGGAACCCGCTCAAATTGTATTTCTCTCTTGGGTAAAGGTCGACTTTGAATGTGAATTAATGCCCAAAAAGAAGGGAGAAAGAAGTAAAAAGTCGACTTGGAAAAGGCGAAAGAAAGGTTCAGTAGGTAAAAAAAGCATTGGTTTCATTCTTTTTTGTCCAGAGCTTATCTACAGTTATTAACATCTATTCACAAGGCTTTGTGAACAGTCGGATACCTCGGTGAAAAGGCTTTATCTTTGCCTGCAAATCAAGGCTTTATGAAGATAGGTATCGCTGGTGACCACGCCGCTTACGAATTGAAACCCCAATTGACTGAATTGTTGGAATCTCTAGGGCATGAAGTAGAGAACTTCGGCACCGACGGACCTGATTCAGTAGATTATCCAGATCATGCACATCCGCTCGCTACTTCTATTGAAGAAGGTAGAAATGAGCTGGGTATTGCTATTTGTGGAAGTGGAAACGGAATCAACATGACTTTGAATAAGCATGAGGGTATTCGAAGTGCGCTGTGTTGGAATGAAGAGCTTGCAGATCTAGCTCGTCAACACAACGATGCCAATGTTGTAGCTCTTCCCGCACGATTTATCACGGATGAAATGGCCAAGCGCATTGTTCAGCGATTTCTAACCGCTGAATTCGAAGGTGGTCGTCACCAACGACGAGTGGACAAAATAGCTTGTGCTTGAGGGAGTTGTTGATTTCTTAATTTCCGATCACGCCTGAAACTTATTAAATTTAATAAGTGTTGATCAGGCAATGATGCTTCAAAACTTCGGAACTACATTTTATACCATGTTTGAACGAAAGCCCGTAGAGCTTTCCGAACATGTTTGTGCTATGCGGGAAAAGTATCCTGAGGCGGAGCTATTTGTAGGCACAGACAGCCAAAACTACAGTGATGTTACCGTCTATGTAACCACGGTTGTTTTTCGTTTTCCCAACAATGGGGCTCACGTAATTTATTCCAAGAGTAAAAAGAAGCGGGTCAATGATATGTGGTCCAGACTCTGGCACGAGATGGAACGAAGCGTAGAACTGGCGCAGTTCATTGAAGCTAATTGCGGAGTCAAGGTGCAGCAGATTGATATGGATCTCAATGAAGATCCGAAATACCCATCAAACAAGGTTCTGAAAGCAGCACAAGGCTTTATTGAATCTATGGGTTTTAAAGCCATGGCAAAACCCAATATTCTCATGGCTACCTGGGCGGCGAATGCTCTTTGTCAGTAAGACTTATTTGAACAACCAAGGCTCAGGATTCTGCTTGGTTGACCCTTTCCACAATTGAAATTGAAGCACGGTTTGATCATCCGTTCCATCGGTTCGGACGGTTCCAATCATTTCTTTAGTGGCCACCGTTTGACCTTGGGTCACGTACACTTCATTCAAGTTACCGTAAACCGTTAAGTACTCACCGTGACGGAGGACCACTGCCCTACCGGCTCCCGGAATGCGAATAACCGCGCTGACGGTACCTTCGAAACAAGCTCGAGCGATGGACCCTTTTTCTGTGGCGATGTCGATTCCATCGTTTTTGATGGTGATTCCGCGCAGAACGGGATGAGGTTGCTCCCCATAGGGACTGACGATAATACCGCGTTCCACAGGCCAGGGTAGTTTTCCACGGTTCGAGGTAAAGTTGGCCGAGAGCGCTTTCGCTTCAGGGGTCATCGCGAAAGCTTCAAACTTGCCTTCAGGATCTTTGGCACGAGCAGCTTCGCGCGCCTTTCTAATCTCTTCTTCGATGATTCGCTGAATGGCACTTTCCAGTTTTTTGGCGTCCTTTTCTTTTTGGCGCAGCTCCTTCTTGAGTTGACGCTCCTTGTCGGATAGCGCATCTACAGTGAGTCGTTGCTGTTGCTTTTCCCCGTCGAGGAGTTCGCGCTCGCGAGCTTTATCGGCCCGTAGGGCCTCTTTTTCTTCTCTTTCTAATTCCAGTGCAGCGATGCGTTCTTCCAACACCTCTTCCATTTGAATTAAACGCTCGGCCTGGCGGCGTCTAAAGTCGTTGTACTGCTTGAGAAACTGAAGTCTTTTATAGGCTTGGTTGAAGTCCTGGGCGGAGAGCAGAAACATCAAGCGCGTATAAGAACTGCGGCTTCGATACGCCTGACGAATCATCTCGGCATATTGATCTCGAAGGTGATCCAATTCGTTCTCCAAAGAGTCGATTTGGGCGTTTTGCCGTTCGATTTCGGAATCAATGAGTCGGATTTCTCGATCAATGGTCTGCATCAATTCCTCGCGGATGCGAATCTTTTGATCCAGGGTATTGAGTTGATTTAGGGAAACGCGCTTGGACGCCTGCGTTTCATTGATCAGCTTGTTGGTATAGCTGATTTCTTCCTGAAGATTCTTCTTTTGACGCTGAAGTTCTTCCTTGTTTTGACCCAGCAACTGCGTGCCGACGAGCACGAAGAGAAGGATGAAAAAAGGCCTATTGAGGAAGGGGTGCATAGTTGTCGGGAATCTCGAACGGGTAAGATAGAACAATATCCGTTTCTACTTTATTGGCCCGCATTTGCACTTTTGTAGAAAGTGAAGAGTCTCGCGCCTCGGCTGTAAACCGCGTTGGCCATGCTCGATCACCCACCCATGTGTAGTCGCTGTTGAATACTTCCAGGTAGCGATCTTTGGCCGGATCAATTACCACTTGCTCAGTGATTTCGAGTTTTTCTTTGGAAACGAACATCTTCTCAATAAACCCTACAATGTTGGCGGTATCCAATCGCCCTACGGGCGGATGATTGCTGAGCACGTATCCATTTGAATCGACGGAGCTGTTCAGTTCACTGCGTTTCCAGTCAAAAAGAGGACTTCCACTGAAGATGCTCTGAAGCGTTTCAAAGGTAATCGGCGCCCCAATTTCCTGGCTCAGTGCTTCAAAATCGCTGTCGAGATAAGTCTTGTTCAGGCGGTTGAAGAACAACACGCGATCTGGAGTGATTTTGGCGCGGCCGACCTCAATACCCAAGGCAGCGGTAATGGTGACCCAAAAAACACTATCTCGCTTCATCCGGACTTTGGCCGTGAAAGAGAGCTTCGTGAATTTATCTTCATATCGGGAGGTCACACGGGCGCTGTAGGTGTCCCATGTATCGCGCTGTTCATCCAGTGCTTTGAGCACCTTGGATGGTTTCATTTCCGCGTACGTTGTTTCTGGGGTAATGAGTTTCCGAGACTGGCACGCCCCGAACACGAGCAAGCCCATGAGTCCGACAAGGAGCTGACGCTTACTCATAAAGCTGTTGTTCCCGGATTTTTTGATCGATCCATTCACTTGCTCCACCGTATTCAGCCGCCTTTTCCCACTGCTCCACCGCCTCATCGATTTGACCGAGTTGGAACAAGATATCGCCGTAGTGCTCGCGAACCTCACCGCTGTTTCCTCCACCATTGGCGATGGCTTTTTGGATCCAACTCAAGGCCTCGTCATAGCGCGCTAACTTGTATAGCACCCAAGCATAGGTATCTTGGTAGGTGCCGTTGTTGGGGGACAGTTCATTGCTTTTTTTCGAATAAGCCTCCGCCAATTCGAGCTTTTCACCCCGGACCGATAGATAGTAGGCATAGTTGTTCAGCACGACTTCATTGTTGGGGTCGTAGGCCAGTGCTTTGTCGTAGAATTCGTCGGATTCTTTATCGTTTCCGGCTTGATGATGCGCATCTCCGAGGTAGGAGTCAAACTGGGCTTGTAGGGGTCTATTTCCCAAGGCGAATTCACGGCCAGCTTCTAGAATTTCAACAGCTTCCTCGTACTGCTCGTCTTGCATGAGGGCTACGCCGTTGAGCAAATAGACAATGGGCTGAGCCGGGAACAGTTCCAATGCGGCAGTGCTCTCGGTCAGCAAAGCGTCCATGTCAGCTAAATCGGCGTCTAAGAGCAGAACCTGCTGCCAGATGGGAAACTGAGTGGCACCTGCCTCAATCGATTGACGAAAAGCAGCGCGCGCCTTTTCAGGCTTTTCTTCACGCAGGTAAAAATCACCCTTTACCGCATAACCTTTGGGGCTATTCGGGTGTGCATCGATCACGGTCTGAACGAGCATAAGGGCGTCTTCTCGTAAGCTTGTGTCTCGTCCAGAGCGCTCGTAGTAGTTCAAGATGACCTGCATCTTGGCGTCGATGTTCAAGTCGGGATCCTGAAAGGCGATCACATAGGACTTAAGGGCCAGATCAAATTGACCTTCTTGCTCGTAATAGCCGGCAAGTGCGAGGTGAACTTCGGGAGCTCCGGGAAAGGCTTCCAAGGCTCTATCAAACTGCTTTCGCGCATCTTCCGAGCGGTCATTAGCCTTGTACAATTCTGCCAGCAGAACGTAGTACTGAACGTTTCCGGGATAGGCTTCAATCAGGGCCTCGAGCTCGGCAGCAGCCTTGTCGATATTCCCCATCTTCACATAGATGAGTTCTTTCTGGAGGGAAACTTCTTCCATGACACCCCAGCGCTTTTCAATGCCGTCATAGACCTTAAGTGCACCTTTCAAGTCGTTTTGCTGAAGAAGGGTTACGGCCAAATTGAAGTGGTGTTCCGGGTTGTTGGGCTCTATGACTTGAAGTTCTCGGTACTGGGCTGCTTGGGCTTCATAGTCCCGTTGCAAGCCGTAAATATCGGCAAGCACCATGCGGTACCACCGATTGCCCGGATCAACTTCCACCGCTCCTTCACAGAAAAACTGGGATTGACCGACGTTTTGGAACTCTAAATAAAGCAGAGACAGTTCGTACATCACCGCCCCATTCCCTCCGTCAATGCGAAGCGCTTCGAGGAAGTACTCCAGGGAGCGGTCGTAGTTGCCCAAAGCCTTTTCCTTTTGGCCGGCAAAGAAGGCGCGATCGAACTGCATCCGATCCCGTTCAGCCAGAGGGTCTACCTCGTTTTGAACGCTGGCATCAGCGGGTGGTCTTTGCGCCTCCTTCATCCCGCCGCAGGCGGAAAGGAACGGAAGGAGGGCAATATATAGGACGTATTTAAGTCTGAGTCTAATCAAAGTAAAGTACTGTAATCACCAATGCTGACGGACTTCGACCCACCTTTGTAGTGGACCTTGTTCCCCAGCATGGAGTTGTCGAGTTCCGCATCTTCAATAACGGTGTTTTCCTGCACCAAGGTATTGCTGATGGTGGAATTCTCGACGCGCGTTCCATTGCCCAGACTAACGTTTGGACCGATGGTCGAATTTACGATCACCACGTCTTTCCCGATGAAGCAAGGAGGAATGATCTCCGAGTTTTCAGCGGTCGCCGAAGGATCGATCAAGCCCTGCCCCTCTTCTTTAAGATAGCCGAGAATCTTTCCGTTGGTTTCGACGGTCACATCTTTGTTTCCGCAGTCCATCCAATCGTTGACCTCTCCAGGCAGGTACTTCGCGCCTTTTTGTTTCATGTTCTCCAAGGCATTGGTCAATTGGTATTCACCCTTGTCCTTGATATCGTTGTCGATGAGGTATTGGAGCTCGTCCTTGAGCCAATTACCGTCTTTGAAATAGTAGATACCGATAATGGCGAGGTCGCTGACAAATTCCTCTGGCTTTTCCACGAAATCGGTGATGTTCCCTTCATCAGAGATTTTGACCACACCAAAAGCGCGTGGATCTTCAACTTGCTTTACCCAAATGACACCGTCGCTCTCGCGGTCAATGCGGAAGTCGGTGCGGAACAAAGTGTCGGCAAAGGCCACTACCACATTTCCTTCCAAGCTGTCCTTGGCACACAAGATGGCGTGAGCGGTTCCTAAAGCTTCATCTTGGTAATAGATGCTTCCTTTGGCTCCAACGCCTTCAGCAATTCCGATGAGCTGTTCTTCAACTGCTTTACCGAAATCACCGATGATGAAAGCCACTTCATCCACATCGTCACCGGCGACCTTGGCAATGTCTTGCACCAAGCGCTGTACGATCGGCTTTCCAGCGATCGGGATCAGAGGTTTGGGAACGGTCAAGGTGTGTGGACGCATTCGCGATCCTCGGCCGGCCATGGGAATAATGATTTTCATAGTGGGTGGTTTTTATTTTCCTGTGGAACCGAATCCTCCGGCTCCTCGTTCACTTGATTGTAAAGTTTCGCTGACCGACCATTCGATTTGCTCGTACTTCGCGATGACCAGCTGTGCGATGCGGTCACCGTGCTGGACGGTAACTGGTGACTGACCCAAATTGATCAAAATCACCCCAATTTCTCCGCGGTAGTCTGCATCGATGGTACCCGGTGCATTCAGAACGGTAACCCCTTCTTTGAGGGCCCATCCGCTTCGTGGCCGCACCTGTGCTTCGTATCCGATGGGGAGCTCCATGTACAAACCCGTGCCCACGAGCTGTCGCTGTCCGGGTTGAAGTTCTACAGGACGCTCGAGATTTGCTGAAAGGTCCATGCCCGCAGAAGCCTCCGTCTTGAATTGAGGAAGGGGGTTTCCCGAACGATTGATCACTTTAACTTTCATCTCCACTCTTTTTCGTCCATCGGCGAATATAGCGATGCTCGAAGGCCGCTAATATCGCCCCAAATATAAGGAATAGGCCTATGTTAAGCCGCAAGGTATTGTTAAGCACACGTTGCGCCAAAACAACGACTAAAATCGACAATGCGAGGTAGCCGAACATGCGTTTGAAATCGTAGGGAATGGGGTAGACACGCTGACCCCAAATCAACGAGATGATCATCATGACGGCGTAGGCCGCTAAAGTAACCCACGCTGCAGCGGTATATCCGTACAGCGGAATGGCCGCGAAGTTGAGCGTGATGGTAATGATGGCTCCCACGGTGCTGATGATGGCTCCGTTGATGGTCTTATCCGAGAGCTTGTACCAAATAGACAAGTTGATGTACACACCCAAAAACAGGTTGGCCAAGAGAAGAATAGGGACTACGTGCAGCCCTTCGTAGTACTCGGGATTGGGGATAAACACTCGAGACAAAGGATCAATAAAGAGGTTGAGTCCAACGAAGATCAAGCTGGTTGCAATGATGAACAGGTTCATCAGCTCCGCATAGGTTGCGCGGGCGTCCAAATCTTTGGCTTTGGCAAAAAAGAAGGGTTCGGCACCGTAGCGATAGGCTTGGATGAAGAGCGTCATGAAGATGCTCAATTTATAACAGGCACTGTAGATACCAATTTGACTGAAAGCCTCCTCTTTTGGGAGTACAAAGTTCATGATTTGACGGTCCGCGACTTCGTTGATTGCGCTGGCCAAGCCGGCAATCATAAGCGGCCAACTGTAGGCAATCATATTCTTCCACAAATCCATGGAGAAGCCAGCGGCCAATCCGCGTGCTTCGGGAAGCAACAAAGCGAAGGTGATGGCAGAAGCGATGAGGTTGGAAATGAAGATGTATCCAATTCCGATGGAGGGGTCATAGCCGACCTTGGCCAGTAAGAAGAGCAGGTTAAAGCCAATGTTCAAGCCAATATTGGTCAGCTTGACCACGGCAAAACGAAAGGCCTTGCCTTCAGCGCGCAAACGAGCAAAAGGGAGGGCAACTACCGCATCAAGGGCCAGAATCGCCGCGAACCACGTGATATACTCGGGGTGGTCCGGCATGTGCACGGCAGCGGCTAGAGGTTGTCGAAAAAGGAGCGCGAGTCCCAGAAACAAAGAGCTGGTAATCACCAAAGACCAAGCGCCTGTGCTGAAGACTTCCTTTGGGTCGTATTCCTTTTCCCGAAACCTAAAGAAGGTGGTTTCCATCCCATAAGTCAGGATGACAATAAGGAAGACAACCAGCGCATAGAGATAGCTGACCTTTCCGTACTCCGTAGAGTCAAAAAGGCTGACGTAAAGGGGAACGAGCAGGAAATTGAGCAGACGCCCAATGATGGTGCTCAGACCGTAGATGGCCGTTTGGCCGAGAAATTTACGAATTGGATTCATCCATTATTTTCCAGGAAAGTCCGCCTTTCGCTTTTCCATAAAGGCGGCTGTTCCTTCTTTGAAATCTTCGGTACCAAAGCAGTTTCCGAAGACTTCGACTTCCTTTTTAAAACCGTCAACACCCTCTTCAAAGTATGCGTTGACGCATTCGATCACACCTGCCACCGCTGTCGGCGATTTGGTGCCTATTTTTTCTAAGAGATCATAGCAGAATCCGTGAAGTTCTGTCTGAGGAACTACATGGTTCGCTAAACCGAGACTCAGAGCTTGATCGGCTTTGATCATGTCTGCAGTCATCAAGAGCTCCAAAGCCTTTCCTTTTCCAATCAATTGAACCAAGCGCTGAGTTCCCGCATACCCGGGAGTAAGGCCCAAGTTGACTTCTGGCTGCCCGAAGCGAGCATTTTCTGAAGCGACCCGCATATGACAGGACATAGCTAATTCACACCCTCCACCTAGAGCGAAACCATTAACGGCGGCAACCACCGGTTTTGGGCAACGCTCGATCATAAAAAACACGTCGTGACCATTGGCGGCCAAATGTTTTCCCTGCTCTACATCGTATTCGCTGAACTCTTTGATGTCTGCCCCTGCGGCGAAGGCCTTTTCGCCCATCCCAGTGATGATGACGCTTTTAATGGCTTTGTTTTCGTACACATCTTCAAAAACGGCACGCAATTCGGTGAAGACGCGCGTGTTGAGCGCATTGAGGTTATCGGGCCGATTCAAGGTAACGGTCAAAATTCCGTTTTCCAGATCGGTCAACAGGGTTTCAAAAGTCATGGGTTCTTTTTTGTGCGTTTCCAGCAAAGATAGAATTTACGCCCCGGAAGCTCGAGGCAGCGTGAGGGTAAATGTGGACCCCACTTCGACTTCGGAGGAAACCTGAATGGTGCCCTCAAAGGTCTGCACGATGTTGCGTACCATAGCCAATCCCAAGCCTGTTCCACTGCTCTTGGTGGTGAAATTTGGCTCAAAAATTTGCTCCAATTGCTCCTGCGGTATACCGCATCCGTTGTCGCGGACCTCGATAAAGGCATGGGTGGCATCGGCCCGTAGGGCCACTGAAATTTTGGCCTCGCGATCCTCGGGAATGGACTGCATGGCGTTGGTGAGCAGGTTGTTCATCACCCGAATAAAGTACTCTTTGTCGGCGGTGATGCACACTTCGTCAGCGTGCTCGGACGTAAAGGTCACGGTCTGATGCGTGAAGAGTTCCGTACAGCTTTTCAGCGTTCGGTTGAGTTCGAGCTCTTGGTGGTTTTGAACCGGCATTTGGGCGAAGGCAGAGAACGAGGAGGCAATGCTCGATAAGGTGTCAATCTGCTCCACCAAGGTGTTCGTGAAGCTTTTCATCTTGCTCTCGAATTCCGGATCATCGGGTTTCAGCCGTCGCTCCAGTTGCTGCACGGTCAGCTTCATGGGTGTGAGCGGGTTCTTGATTTCATGAGCCACTTGTCGCGCCATCTTCTTCCACGCACCCTCTCTTTCGCTTTTTGCCAGCAGATCAGCGCTTTTAGCAAGCTCACCCAGCATTCGGTTGTATTCGTTCACCAGAGCGCCTATTTCGTCGTCGTGCTCCCATTCAATGCGTTCGTTTTGACCGTCGATTCGTACTCCTTTAATGCGCGCCTGTACCGCGGTCAACGATGAAGTGATGTAGTTGGAAAGGAAGTAGGCCAAGAGTCCGGCGCCAATGAGGAGCAAAACGTAGATCTGTGCCAAAGACTCCAGGAACTCTTTGAGCTCCCGCTTGTGAAAGCTGTCGGTCTGGAAGTACGGTACGTTAATCACGGCCAAGGGCTCACCCATAGAACTGTTGAGGTACTCGTAGGTGGAAAGAAATTTCGTGGTGTCTAAGTCCTGCTGCATCACCACCCGAGTTTCGCCATTCCGCAAACGTTGAATAACCAGCGGGTCCAGGGAGTCCTGAAGGATCTCCATGTCGAAGAGCTTGGTGTTGGAGGCGATCAGTAACTGGCCCTCGAGGTCAAAGATGTTGATGTCCAACTTATTCACATCGGCCACCTCGCAGATCTTGTTGTCGAACAGGGGTGTGATGCTGTCCGTGCGCTGAGCGCTCACATCCTGCTGTAAAAAGTAGTCGATGCTGGTGTGGATCGCGTCCTCTTTGCGCTGCAAGCGCTCCAAATGGTATTGCTCATTCTCCCGTTTGAAGTGGTAGACCGTAATGGAAGCCATCAAGATGCTCGAAAGCAGAATAATGGCAATCATGGAAAGGAAAATCCGTGCGCGTAAGGTCATACGGCTAATTTGATCATTTCTCCTTGAAGTATCAAAGACTGGGCCACGAGCGCCCCGTCCGTGCATAAAAAAAGCCCCGCACAAGGCGAGGCTTTCCAGTATAGATTGGGTATTGCGCCTACGGCGCGATGTTTTTATCCGTTCAATGCTTCCGCACCACCCACAATCTCCAAGATCTCGTTGGTGATCGAAGCTTGACGCAACTTGTTGTAGGTCAACTTCAGCTCTTTGCTGAGCTCGGTTGCGTTGTCGGTTGCTTTGTGCATGGCCGTCATTCGCGCTCCGTGCTCTGAAGCATTCGAATCCAATAGAGCTTTGAAGAGTTGAGTTCTCAAACTCTGAGGAATCAACTGCTCAACAATTTGCTCTTTGTTGGGCTCAAAAATGTAGTCCGCCGTTGAAGAAGCGTCTTCATTGATTTCGATGGGCAAGAAGGTCTCTTTCTTGAGAATCTGAGAAGCTGCGTTCTTGAAGCTGTTGTATACAAGTACGATTTCATCGTATTCTCCAGAAGCGTAGGCTTCCATCAATCGATTCGCGATTGAGCCAGCATCTTCGTAGGTCAAGTTATCAAAGATCGCCACGTTGATTTCGTTCACGCGGTACTCGCGCTTTTGCATCAACTCACCGGCTTTCTTTCCGAGGGCCATTACTTCTACGTGTGCACTGGCGTACTTTTCATCAGCCAACTCGCGAGCGGCTTTGAACACGTTTGAGTTAAAGGCACCACAAAGACCACGGTTTGAGCTGACCGGAATCAACAACACCTTTTTGACGTCGCGCTTTGAAGCGTATACGTTCTCCGAGGTGTCCAAACTGGCGCTCAAGTTTCCGAGAATCTCAGTGAGCTTTTCGGCGTACGGACGCATCTGTGTGATGGCGTCCTGAGCGCGTTTCAATTTGGCGGCTGAAACCATCTTCATCGCACTGGTAATCTGCTTGGTGCTGTTCACCGAGCCAATGCGATTCCGAATTTCCTTAAGGTTAGCCATTGGGGTTAACTTTTACGATTGGTACTTCGAAGTCAATTCAGCACAAGCTGATTTCAACACGTCTTGGATCTCATCGTTCCAAGTTCCCGTGCGAAGTTGATCCAAAGTGTCTTGGTGTTTTTGACGAAGGAAGCTGGTGTACTCAGCTTCGAATTCACGAACCTGGTCAACCGGTACATCGCGCAACAATCCTTTCGTTCCCACGAAGATGATCGCGATCTGCTCCTCTACAGAAACAGGCGACCCCTGTGGTTGCTTCAAGATCTCTACGTTACGCTTTCCTTTCTCAATAACGTTCATGGTCGCCGCATCCAAGTCCGAACCGAACTTCGCAAAGGCTTCCAATTCGCGGTACTGTGCTTGATCCAATTTCAAGGTACCCGCTACTTTCTTCATCGCCTTGATCTGAGCAGAACCTCCTACACGAGATACAGAGATACCTACGTTAATCGCTGGACGAACTCCGGAAAGGAACAAGTTACTCTCCAAGAAGATCTGACCGTCCGTAATGGAAATTACGTTGGTTGGAATGTACGCGGAAACGTCTCCTTCTTGTGTTTCGATAATTGGAAGTGCGGTCAAGGAACCGCCACCTTTTACTTTGTCTTTCAAGACTTCAGGAAGGTCGTTCATTTGAGCTGCGATGGTGTCGTCGTTGATGACTTTCGCTGCACGCTCCAAAAGGCGCGAGTGCAAGTAGAATACATCTCCAGGGTAGGCCTCACGACCTGGAGGACGACGCAACAAGAGGGATACCTCACGGTAAGCAACCGCTTGTTTTGAAAGGTCATCAAATACGATCAATGCTGGACGTCCTGTATCGCGGAAGTACTCTCCAATCGCCGCTCCAGAGAATGGAGCAAAGAACTGCATTGGAGCAGGGTCAGATGCGTTCGCCGCAACAATTACGGTGTAATCCAACGCTCCTTTTTCTTCCAAGGTTTTTGCGATACCAGCAACTGTTGATCCTTTCTGACCTACAGCGACGTAGATACAGAATACAGGCTCACCGCGATCGTAGAATTCTTTCTGGTTGATGATGGTATCGATGGCCACGGTAGTCTTACCGGTTTGACGGTCACCAATAATCAACTCACGCTGTCCACGTCCAATAGGAATCATGGAGTCAATCGCTTTCACACCAGTTTGAAGAGGTTCGTTTACCGGTTGACGATAGATTACACCAGGAGCTTTTCGCTCAATCGGCATCTCGTAAAGGTCACCTTCAACAGGCCCTTTACCGTCAATTGGGTTACCCAAACCGTCTACTACGCGGCCCAACAAACCTTCACCTACGTTTACAGAAGCAATACGTCCGGTACGCTTGGCAACACTACCTTCACGGATGTCAGTAGAAGGTCCGAGCAATACAACCCCAACGTTGTCTTCTTCCAGGTTCAATACGATTCCCTGCAATCCGTTTTCGAACTCGACGAGCTCACCAGACTGAACTTGGTTCAATCCGTAAATACGGGCAATACCATCTCCAACTTGGAGAACGGTTCCCACTTCTTGCAGCTCGCTCTCTGATTTGTGGCCAGCGAGTTGTTCGCGGAGGATTGCTGATACTTCAGCAGGATTGATTTCTGCCATCTTAATACGCTTTTATGTAAAGATTTTCTTCGAATTCGCGCGCGATTTTGTTCAATGCCCCGCGCATACTAGCATCAATTTGTTTGTCGTCCATACGTAGGACAAAACCTCCAATGAGGCTATCGTCGATGAGCTCGTTAAGCTCAACTTCTGCACCTGTTTCTGCGGACAGACGAGTAATGACTCGCTCGCGAACATCGTCATTCAACGGACGCGCGGTACTCAAGTACGCAGTTTTGATTCCCTTGTGCTCTTTGTAAAGGCTCAGGAATTTGTCGGCGATCTCCAGCAACAACTCTTCGCGTTTCTTCTTGGCCAAAAGGGTCAAGAACTGAATGGACAAATTGCTCATCTTGTTCTCGAAGACCTTGGTCAAGACAGCGATTTTGTCGTCTGGCTTGATGATCGGGCTACGCAACATCAAGGTCAAGTCGCGACTCTCTGATGCAGACTCGAGCAAGTGCTTCATATCTGCATGCACCTCTTCAACCTGATTCAGGTCGAGAGCGAGGTCCAACAAGGACTTGGCGTAGCGCTGTTTTACCAGTGAATGCTTCATTTCACGGCTTAGTTAAAAGAAATGTCGTTCAGGTAGTCGTCCACCAACTCCTTCGACTTATCTGTATTGGTCAATTCAGAACGAAGAACCTTCTCAGCAACTTCAATAGCGAGCGTACCTACAGTGTTACGCAAATCGTGAAGAGCAGCTTTTTTCTCGTTCTCAATGGTTTCACGTGCTTGAACCAAGATCTTCTCGGCTTCGTCTTTTGCTTTTTGCTTAGACTCCTCAACCATGTTGTCGCGAATTTCTCTCGCCTCTTTCAACATTTGGTCGCGCTCAGCACGCGCTTCTTTCAAAATACGTTCGTTGTCTGCTTTCAGGTTCGCCATTTCCTCGCGCGCTTTTTGCGCTTCGGTCAAGGCCTCTTCAATAGACTGTTCGCGATCGTTAACCGCGGTCAAAATAGGTTTCCAAGCAAACTTGCGGAGAAGGAATAAGAGGATTAGGAACGAAAGTGTCGTCCAAAAAACTAATCCAAATCCTGGGGTTACTAAATCCATGCTCGTGTGTAATTAACTATGCGTTCTTTTTTGAGGAAAGATCATCGGCTGCAGGCAATCCCTGTTCAACCGATGATCCTGTGCTAATGTGATTAGGCAACCAACAAGGAAACAACCACCGCGAAAAGAGCAACACCTTCAACAAGTGCAGCAGCAATAATCATCGCAGTTTGAATCTTTGAGGTAGCTTCTGGTTGACGAGCGATAGCATCCATCGCTTGTCCACCTACACGTCCGATACCCAAACCGGCTCCGATAACGGCCAATCCAGCACCTAATGCAGCTAATCCAGTCATAATGAACTTAAATTATAGTTAGTAAATCGTTCCTCTATCAATGGTGCTCTTCTACGGCCATTCCAATGAACAGTGCAGAGAGCAAGGTGAAGATGTACGCCTGCAACGCAGCAACCAACAGCTCCAATACATTCATGAACAACACGAACGCTACGGAGACAGGAGAAATCAACACCGTGTCAAAAATGAAAATCAATGAAACCAAGCTCAGAATGATGATGTGCCCTGCCGTAATGTTGGCAAAGAGACGAACCATCAACGCGAAAGGCTTCGATAGAATTCCAATCAGTTCCACTGGAATCATAATAGGCCACAAGGCAACAGGTACCGGTGGAGTCAAAATGTGTTTCCAGTAATATTTTTTACCGCTGAAGTTGGTGATCAGCAAAGTGAAGACCGCCAAGGTCATCGTGAGGGCGATGTTTCCCGTGTAGTTCGCGCTAAACGGGAAGAACGGAATGAGCCCGATGAGGTTGTTGATCCAGATAAAGAAGAACAGGGTCAACAAATAAGGCATGTAGCGCTTGTAGTCTTTTTCACCGATGTTGGGTCGGGCAATGTCGTCGCGCACAAACACGATTAAGGGCTCTAAGAATTTGGCCATTCCCTTCGGTGCAGCAGCGCCGTTTTTCTTGTAGAATTTAGCCGTACCCAAGAATAACCAGAAGATGATTACCATAGAGAGCATCATGCTGAATACATTCTTAGTAATGGAGAAATCTAATGGAGCGGCATTCGCAACATTGTGATCGGCATCCATATCTACGTACTGACCGTGAGCATTAGGCTCTTCGCTGGCGTAGTAGATTTTTTCGTGGAGGTTGACAAAACGTTGTCCCGCAAATTCAACGACGTGATGCCCTTCTGTGTCGTGATGAAATTCGCTCGAGGAGAAAATCATGAGTCCGTTATCCGTCCAGAGAATGACCGGCAACGGCATGCTGATGGGATGTCCGTTGTAATCAATGATATGAAAACCGTGGGCATCCGCAATGTGGTGCATGATTACCTCTGTGGCATTGAATTCCTTCTCTTCGCCGTGATCCTCACTGTGACTTTCTCCGTGTCCGGCTTCATGCTCCTCAGAGTGAGCATCACTGTGGTCTCCGTCATGGCTTTCTGAATGCTCTTCAGAGTGCTCGCCGTCATGTGAAGTTGCGTGTGCTTCAGTGTGTGCTGAAGAATCAGCATCGTGGTGATCTTGGGCCGCGGCAATATTGACGGAGAATAGAAGTGCCGCAGTAATCAGTAAAAAGGCTCGAAATGAATGATTTCGCATCGTCGTGAACTCAGTAAATACCTGCTTCAAAAATCGCTGCAAAAATAGGTATAAAAGTCGAATATGAAAGCCAATATTCGAACTTATTAACACCTGTTGAAAGCGAATCAAACAACGCTGCGAATTCGACGGAAGATCAGGGTCGTTTCCAGCGTCAAAAACAGGAAATAAGGAATCATGGTGTGGACCACTCGAGCCTTGATGTCGGGAGCGTCATTTAAGAGTCCCGGAAGCAGGTAAATAACCACTGCCATCATTTTGACCACTCCACCACCGAGGAAGCCAAAACCCAGTTGCTGTGGGTGTTTTCGTTCCAACCAGACGAGGAATACAAACACAACCTCATACAAGATGACCAAAAAGGCGTAGGTTGGCCACAGTGGCTTCATTTGCCATGCCTCAGGGAAAAGGTCCATGGTTAGGGACTGTATTAAATAAATCAAAGGGACCGCGACCACAAAGATCAGGGCGGGTTTCCAACTATTCTTCATCTTGGCTATCGCGCATCACGTTTCTAATGATTAAGTAAAGGGCAGCAAGGACACTGGTTAAAGACAAAATGAGCGTCCAAAGCGGGAATTCCGCTCCACGACGCTCATCTATTTTGTATCCGGCAAAACTACCTACGGCAATTACGCTCATCATTTCGATGGCCATGCCGCTGTACCTTGCCCATTTCTTAAGCCGATTGTTCTGCGGCTTCTTTGCGCTCGGCATCTTTCAAGTCTTTTACCACAGCTCCCATTTTACAAGTACCTGTAAAGTTGGCGCCGGGCTCAATGCTCAATTTATCCACGAGAATATCTCCGTGAATGTTTGCTGTTGCTTTAAGTGCGAGCAATTGGGTGACTTGAAGTTTTCCTTTGATGGTGCCTTCAACATCTGCATTTTGGCAGAAGACTTCCCCGGTGATTAAACCTTTTTCACCTACAACGACCTTTCCTTTAGTATTGATGCTTCCTTCCAGGGTTCCGTCAATACGAAAGTTTCCGTCAGAGATGATATCTCCTTTGATAGTGGTTTCAGGTCCGATTCGGTTCCGGGCTGGAGCCTGCGGGTCTAGATTTTTAGCCATGTCTTTTCCTTTTGCGAACATTAGAGTGCGAATAATTTGCGAAAAAAGGGCCTCAAATGTAGGTATTTAAGGCATAATGACCATAGAATCGTCGGAAAATCAAGGTTTTATAACCCTGACTTCAAGCCGTATTCCTCCATGAAGAAGAGTTCATAAGCTTCGGGGACTTTGTTCTGAAAGAGGATGGCAAAGTTAGGCTGAGAGATGACAAAATGCATCCATTCTCTACCGGTGAGGATGCGCTCGAGATCCGGCTCCTTTTCGATGGCGTTGAAATAAGACATGGCCTTCTCCCCCCCTTTCATGGAGCGAACAGATACCATTTGATACTCTTGATCCAAGAAGAGCCCTCGAACATTCAGGTTTTCCAAACTGAAGTACTGCTGGTTGAAATTACTCAAGAAGGTAGAAAGCTCATTAGCCTTGTTGCTTTCTGCCGGAAAGACGATGATGTAGAAGTGACTATCGTCTTTGGAAGAAGTGAACTTCTTAGCTTCTTCTGCGAGGTAATTCGCAACGGAATCGGACTCTTCCTTCTGAGCAACGACCTCTTCGGTTTCGCCGGTATAGAAGGCCACAATCCTCTGTGCTTCTTGACCCTCCTCAGAAAAGGGATACTTCTCGTAAACCGTTTTCATTTCTTCTACCAGCTTGGCTTCGCTGCGCTTTCCGTTGGCCATAGCCCTCAAAAAGGCAAACTTAGGCTCAAGTGGATCTCCTTCAAACAACTTGAGGTTTGCCTCACATTTTTTAGCGCAGGTGGTAAAACGCCCTTTTTCGAATTCAGCATAACAAGAAGCGTACGCCGCTGTCGATCGGTTTCTTTCCTCCTCTAGACGGTCTGCATAGGACGGGTCTTGGAGGATCTTTGCAAAGTCGCTGTTGGGATCCAGTTCAATGAGCAACTGTTTGTACTTGGCCGCCTTTTCCGGCTCTTCAAGATCCGTGTACAATCGGAATAAGTAGAAGTATTCCTGAATGCGGTATTTGTTTTCCGGGTAACGATCGAGCAGGCGTTCAAAGGTCTCGGCCGCCTTTGGATAATCGAAGAGTTTCTCCTTGTAAAGTAGCGATAGACCGAAGAACGCCTCGATATTCAGGGCGTCGAGTGAGTCTTGCTCCTCTTGGGTCGTCGGAAGTTGAGCCACGTAGATGCTGCGGTCGTACTTATATGCTCTAAAGGTGCTGTCTCCAATAGTCACCGTTATGGTGTCGCCAAACTCTTCTTCAAATTCATCTGAACTGAACGACTGCTTGTTGGAGCGCCGCCAATTGTCTTCTAAACGGCGTCTACCCCAAATACGCTGAAACTCTGTCCGCCCAAGGCTTACGGTTGAAGGATTGTAGAAGTACCAGTTCCCTTTGGTCGTGGACCCCTCATTTCGGTTGAAGTTGTCCTGCTGCATCCGCATAGAAGCATTGAACCCCTGTCTTGCTTCTTGCTCTCTTTTCCGGTCTTCCTCCTTGAGTTTGGCCAAGTACTTATCAATGGCCGCCTCTCGGTCACCTGGCTTCATACGTCCCAAACGCAAGAGGCTGTCATTCTCCTCAATGGTCAAAACGTAGCCGACCAATTCATCTAGGTTTTCTGCAAGCTGTTTTACCTCCTCGTATCGATCGAAAGTCGTCGGTAAAACCGTCATCGTACTGTCGTAGTAGGCTTGTGCTACACGATAATTGCCCTCGTCAAAGGTGATTTCTGCCAGCCGCAAGTAACTCTTCGCCTTTTGGGTGTTGTTGGACGTGCTGTAGTAGGCAGAAAGACTGTAATTCTCCTTGGCCTTTTCATCCTCTCCCATTTCCCACGCAATTTCAGCGAGAGCAAAATAGATTTGATCTAAGTATTCCAGGTTCTTTTCGTCCTGAGCGAGCTCTTCTAGAGCCTCGATTAATGGAGCGGCATTTCTTCGATAACCACTGATGCACAAAGCGCGCCGAATTTGCGATTGAAACTCCATAACGTACGGCGCTTTCATGCGAAGGACTTCAGCATAGTACTGAATTGCCCTGTTGCACTGACCGTTTTTCTCGTAGAGTTGACCGAGTATGAATGTGTACCGCGATTTACGCTCTTTGCTTTTGCTTTGACTGATGGCCCGCGTGAGCTGTTCAATGGCGTATTCGTATTCTTCCTGCTCCGCATGGATCTGGGCGTAGATGGCGTGGACCTCCGACTTTAAGTCATTCGGCACTTTTCCAGTCGTCTCCAAAACCTCCAAGGTGTAAATGGCCTGAGAGTAGTTGCCCATGGCCAAGTAGCTACGAGCTGCCCACCACATGGATTCGTGGTATAAGGATCCACCTGGAAATTGAAGCGCCACATAATTGAAGGCCTCAAGAGCAGCTAAATAATCCTGCTTGTAGAACCGGGCTTTACCAATGAGTAAGTAATTGTCATCAATCCATTGGTTCTTCTCTTCCCCTTTGATCACCATGGAGTGACGACGAATCACCACTGTGGCCTTTTCAATGGCCCGATCCATTTGGGAATAGATCATCTTGGCATCTTCAGGCGCTCCGAGAACATATACCGGAAGTACGTTTTCGTAATCGTCGATGACGGAGTTCTCCAACTTCTCCACTCCCTCCCGAAAACTTTCATTTCCGTTGAAGTATCCGTTGTAGTGAGCGGTCAACTTGTGGTACTCGCGATTCACGAACTTGTCCTTTTCCGTGGAGCAGGCCACGAGAACAAGGGCGAAAACAAGGGGTGCAATGAATTTTATGTGGTGCTTGATCTTCAAGTCAGCAGGGTCAATTTCCTTTACTTAACTGCGGGGCCGCAAATTTATTATTATTCAACGAGATCCGCCGCTCTTCTGCACAGATTGCGATATTTGCCAAATGGCAAAGAGCAAGGATAAGAATGAAGAAATCCGGCCTTGGATCGAGCGACTCAAGAACAAGTACCGCTTGGTTATCCTGAACGATGACACTTTTGAAGAGAAGTTGTCCTTTAGATTGTCGCGGTTGAATGTCTTTGTGGCAACGGGTCTCAGCGTTATTACCCTGATTGCTCTGACCATTATCCTGATTGCTTTTACCCCGCTTCGCGAATACATTCCTGGTTATAGCTCCACCTCCCTGAGAAGACAAGCCATGGACAATGCGGTCTTGACTGATTCTTTGAGGCGAGTGATTGCCAATCAAGAGCGATACGTGGACATTATTAACGGGGTGATCAGCGGAAACCTTCCGGAATACGATACAGCGGAAGTTGTTGAAGCCAGTGGAAACGACAGTATTGAAATGCCCCCGTCTCCTGAAGACAGCGCGCTGCGTGAGCGCGTTGCTCAGGAAGAACGGTACAACATCTTTGAAGACGGCGTTCGGGAAAGTGGGGACTTGACCAACTTGACCTTCTTTTCACCCATCAAAGGGGTGGTTTCTGGTCGTTTCGACCCATCCACAGATCACTTCGCAATCGATATTGTAGCCGCGGAAAACGAACCCATTTTAGCCGTTCTGGAAGGAACGGTCTTGTTGGCGACCTGGTCCAGCGACGAGGGTTATGTCATGGCTATTCAGCACGTCGGTGGATTGATCTCTGTCTACAAGCACAACAGTGTATTGCTCAAAGGACAGGGTGAAGTTGTTCAGGCTGGCGAAGCCGTGGCCATCATCGGTAACTCTGGGCACTTATCAACAGGACCCCATCTTCACTTTGAACTTTGGAACAATGGAATAGCCGTCGATCCAGAAAGCTATATTGTATTCTAAATGAGTTTAAAAGCCCTACTTGCCAAGCCATTTGCGGCCTACGCCGTCAAGCAAACCAATCGGTGGGCGAAGGCGCCCTTTGCAAGTCAGCGCGCCGTCTTTGAGCAGCTCATCAAAGGAGCGGAAAATACGGCCTTTGGTCAGGACCATGATTTTGGCAACATCCAGACGTACCAAGACTTCAAGGAACGTGTACCGGTTCGTGATTACGAAGACCTAAAGCCCTACGTCGAACGAATTCGACAAGGCGAACAAGACGTTTTGTGGCGGGGATTGCCACTCTATTTCGCCAAAACCTCAGGGACCACCAGCGGTGCTAAATACATTCCCATTTCCAAAGAAAGCATGCCCTTCCACGTCGAAGCGGCGAGGAATGCGCTTCTTCACTATGTGCATGAATCGGGGAACACCACCTTCATCGACGGCAAGATGATTTTTCTTCAAGGCTCGCCGGTCTTGGATGAAGACAGCGGCATCAAGCTGGGCCGATTGAGTGGAATTGTCGCGCATTACGTTCCAAAATACCTTCAGCGCAATCGAATGCCAAGTTGGGAAACCAATTGTATTGAAGACTGGGAAACCAAGGTGAGCGCCATTGTGGACGAGACTCTTCCCGAAGACATGCGGCTCATCAGCGGAATCCCTAGTTGGATGCTGATGTACTTCGAAAAAGTTCAGGAACGCACAGGTAAGAAGATCAAGGATATCTGGCCCAACTTTTCACTTTTCGTGAATGGAGGCGTGGCTTATGAACCGTATCGCGCGAAGTTTGAAGAGATGATCGGTGCTTCGATTGATACCGTCGAATTATATCCCGCTTCGGAAGGGTTCATCGCTTATCAAGACTCACAGACCGAACCTGGCCTTTTGTTGCTACTGAAGCAGGGCATTTTCTATGAGTTTATTCCGGCCGATCGATTCTATGACGACGATCCTCCCCGCTTGTCGATTGAAGAAGTCGAGGTTGGGGTCAATTACGCCCTGATCATGTCGACCAATGCGGGTCTTTGGGGGTACAACATTGGGGACACTGTTCAATTCGTCAGCACAGATCCTTATCGAATCATTGTCAGCGGCCGCATCAAGCATTACACCTCGGCCTTTGGGGAGCACGTAATTGCCAGCGAAGTCGAAGCGGCCTTGAAAGTGGCCACCGCAGACACGGGCATTCAAATCAACGAGTTCACGGTAGCACCACAGGTCAATCCTGAAGAGGGCCTACCTTACCATGAATGGCTCATGGAAATGGATGAGGTCCCGACGAACTTGGACGAGATGGCCGCCATCATCGACCGGGTCATGCAAGAGAAGAACATTTACTACGCCGACTTGATTAAGGGTAAAGTGCTCCGACCACTCGTCATCACGCCTATAAAGCCGGGCGGATTCAAAGCCTACATGAAATCGGTAGGACGATTGGGCGGACAAAACAAAGTTTCACGCTTGAGTAATGACCGCAAAATTGCGGATAAGCTCAGCGAATTTTCATGGTAATGGAAAAGAAGAGATTGGCCATTCTTGGGTCTACTGGATCTATCGGGACCCAAGCATTAGAAGTGGTCAGCGAACAGCCCGATCAATTCGAGGTGGAAGTGCTCACGGCAAATGCCAATGATGCGCTGCTGATTGAGCAGGCTCAAAAGTATCGCCCCAATGCGGTCGTTATCGCCGATGAGACCCGGTACGAGAAGGTGAATGACGCCCTATTTGACCTGGGCATCAAGGTTTATGGTGGCAAGGAGGCTCTGCGCGATGTGGTTCAAATGGAAACGGTTGACCTCGTGTTGACGGCTCTTGTGGGCTACAGTGGTTTAGCCCCGACCCTCAGCGCCATAGAAGCTGGGAAACCCATCGCCTTGGCCAATAAAGAGACTCTGGTTGTTGCAGGAGAACTGGTCACGGAAGCGGCCGCGCGCAAACGCGTTCCCCTATTGCCTGTGGATTCCGAACACAGCGCCATTTTCCAATGCTTGGTCGGCGAGTTTCACAACCCTATTGAGAAGATTGTATTGACGGCTTCGGGCGGGCCTTTCCGCGGAAAAAGCCGGGATGAATTGTTGCACGTCACCAAGGCCCAAGCCTTGAAGCACCCGAACTGGGACATGGGTGCCAAGGTGACCATTGACAGCGCGAGTTTGATGAATAAAGGCCTAGAGGTGATGGAAGCCAAATGGCTTTTTGGCCTACGGCCCGATCAAATTGACGTCATCGTTCACGCCCAGAGCATTGTACATTCCCTCGTGCAATTCGAAGACGGAAGTATGAAGGCCCAACTGGGGCTTCCCGACATGAAGTTGCCCATCCAATACGCCATGGGCTATCCGAACCGTTTGCAAAACAGCTTTCCGCGGTTCGATTTTCTCGACTACCCGAACCTCACTTTTGAAAAACCGGACATGGAGACCTTCAGGAACCTAGGATTGGCCTTTGCCAGCTTGGATCGCGGAGGAAACATGCCCTGTATTTTGAACGCCGCCAATGAAATTGCTGTGGCGGCCTTCTTGGAAGACCGCGTGGGCTTTTTGCAAATGTCGGATGTCATTGAAACTACAATGGCCAAAGCGACGTTTAAGGAAAAGCCAAATTATGAGGATTACGTGGCCTCAGACGCCGAAGCACGGCGCATCGCTGCGGAACTCATAAACTAGTACCTTTGTCACCCTTCAGGAACACGAAACATGGAAATCACCGATATATTGGTCAAAGCGGCTCAGTTCTTTTTGAGCCTCTCCCTGCTCATTGTACTGCATGAGCTCGGTCACTTTATCCCCGCCAAACTCTTTAAGACACGTGTAGAAAAGTTCTACCTCTTTTTCGACCCTTGGTTCTCGATCTTCAAGAAGAAGGTTGGAGATACCGAATACGGTATCGGTTGGCTCCCCCTTGGCGGTTACGTCAAGATCTCGGGGATGATCGACGAGAGCATGGACAAGGAACAAATGAAGCAGCCCCCACAACCTTGGGAGTTTCGATCTAAGCCGGCTTGGCAGCGACTGATCATCATGATTGGCGGGGTTACCGTCAATGTAATTCTCGGAATCGTCATCTATGCAGGAGTTTTGGCGTATTGGGGAGAGCAGTATTTGCCGACCAAAAACGTCACAAATGGTATTGCAGTGGACTCGACTGGTGAGGCCATCGGTTTACAGAACGGCGATCAAGTCCTCTTGGTCAACGGCAATGAAGTTGAGAACTTCAACCACATTGCCATGGAACTGGTTTTGGGCGCAGAGGGAATTACCGTGGACCGCAACGGACAGCGAATCGATCTCACCGTTTCGTCCACGGATGTCAAAAACCTCATCAATGATCCGGGCTTTATTTCGCCCCGCATTCCATATGTAGTAGGTGCCTTTACAGACACCAGTGTAGCCGCTGAAGCAGGCTTGAAAGAGGGAGACCGACTGATTGGACTAAACGGTCGCCCATTGTCGTTCTTCGATGAGTACATCGACAGCATCCCTACCTATGCCGGGCAGACCATCAGCTTGATGGCGGAGCGCGATGGGGAACGTGTGTTGGTGGATATCGATGTCCCGGAACACGGAAAAATTGGGGTTTACCCTGGTGGAGCATATGCCGACTTCTTTGAGGTGGAAACCAAGAAATACGGATTTTTCGAGTCCATTCCTGCCGGATACAACCGAGCTGCCTCTACCCTGTCGAACTACATTCGCCAGTTCAAAATCATCTTTGACACAGAGACAGAAGCCTACAAATCTGTCGGCGGATTCTTGACGATTGGTAACCAATTCCCAAGCACTTGGGATTGGCAGTACTTCTGGAACTTCACGGCCTTTTTGAGCATCATGTTGGCCTTCTTGAACATCCTGCCGATTCCAGCACTAGACGGTGGCCACGTGGTCTTTGTCTTGTGGGAGATGCTGACGGGGCGTAAGCCGTCAGAGAAGGTGCTCGAGTATGCGCAAATGGTTGGTTTTGTGATTCTTCTCGCCTTACTGATCTTCGCCAACGGGAACGATATTCTGAAGTTATTCCGCTAATTTGGTCTTCGTAAATCGAGACCTCATGAAGCATATCCTTCCACTGCTTTTGTTGGCGGTGCTGACGCATCGGGCCGTAGGCCAAGAGAATCAAAACGACAGCCTCTATTCTGGGCTGATGATCGTTCCTTTTCCACCGACCATGTACTTAAGCGATAGCGACCGGGAGATCGCCGAAGCGAGTGAAATGAACTACGATGCCATTCGCAGCCGATTCCGCTTGGGCTTGGACATCAGCTTCGCCGTTCGTCTGCAAGAGCAATATGGGGATCACAGTTTATTGCGCGACACTTCGGACCGTGCCGAGGGAGATTTGCAGCAACTTTATCGGAATACGCGCTATTCTTATGCTTTTACCCCTGCGCATCTGAGGGCGCTAGAAGAAGCAGAGGAAGAAGAGCAAAAGAAGATCAAGAACCCCTTCAAAAAGAAGAAGGAAAAATCCGAAGAACCGGAAATAGAACAGGGTCTTTTTGGCTCCGAAGAGCAGAGAGCAATGCCTGCCGCTGATGAGGAAGGAACGTATATGAAAGTGACCTTTAGGGACTCCACGGAGCTTCAGGAATTGGCCGAGGCCTATGGAATAGAGGTCTTTCTCTTTCTGAATCAATTTGAAATCGACACGCGCTTCGATGATTGTATTGATTTTCAAAACAAGATTTATAACCGTGAAATACGGGTGCATTACGATTTGATTCGCGCGGACGGAAAGCGATTGGATGGAGGTGTGCTCACCACCACCTTTCCCAGCAGCGTGAATGACGTTAACCAAATTACCCGAGGCTATTTCGGAGGGTTGACCGATGGATTTGTATCTAAAGTTCCTGCCCGAACGCCCACGGATTGATTAACTTTGCACTCTCACTACATTAAGTATCTACATCATGTCAGAATTGACCGACAAAATCAAAGATATCGCCAACAACATTCAGCGTGAATTTGGCATTCAAATGGCCCTTCGTGAATTAGGCCTTGACGCGGACAACCACGGCGTGTCAACAGGATCCGAGTACTTCGGAAGTGGCCCGTCTATCGAGAGCTTTTCTCCTGTAGATGGAGCCTTGATCGCCCGCGTTTCTACAACTTCAGAAGCGGATTACAATCGAGTGATTGTCTCGGCAGAAGAAGCGTTTAAATCGTGGCGTCACATGCCCGCCCCTAAACGCGGTGAAATTGTACGTCAGTTCGGTGAGAAGCTTCGCGAGAAGAAGAGCGCATTGGGAAAGCTCGTCAGCTATGAGATGGGTAAATCCTACCAAGAAGGTTTGGGAGAGGTTCAGGAGATGATTGACATCTGCGATTTTGCCGTAGGTCTTTCTCGTCAATTGCACGGACTCACGATGCACAGTGAGCGTCCAGGACACCGCATGTATGAGCAGTACCACGCCCTTGGAATTGTTGGCATTATTTCCGCATTCAACTTCCCTGTTGCCGTTTGGTGCTGGAACACGGCTTTGGCTTGGGTTTGTGGAGACGTTTGCGTCTGGAAACCTTCTGAAAAAGCACCTCTTTGCGGTGTAGCCTGTCAAAAGATTTGGGAGGAGGTCGCCCGGGAAAATGATCTACCAGAAGGCATTAGCTGCTTGGTCAACGGAGACTACAAAGTAGGAGAGATGATGACCGCCGATAAACGTGTTCCGTTGGTGAGCGCGACGGGATCTATCCGCATGGGTAAGATTGTTGCTCAAGCCGTAGCTGCTCGTTTGGGTCGCTCCTTATTGGAGCTTGGAGGTAACAACGCCATCATCATTACGCCAAATGCCGACTTGGACATGACCATTATCGGCGCCTTGTTTGGAGCCGTGGGTACCGCAGGACAGCGCTGTACCAGTACACGCCGTTTGATCATCCACGAGGACGTGTACGATGAGGTGAAAGAGAAATTGACCAAGGCCTATGGGCAAGTGAAAATCGGAAACCCATTGGACGAGAAATTCCACATGGGACCACTCATTGACACCGGCGCCGTGGAGCAATACTTGAACGCGGTTCAACAAGTGAAACAAGAAGGCGGAAGTATCTTGGTTGAAGGTGGAGTGATGCAAGGAGAAGGCTACGAAAGCGGATGCTATGTGAAGCCGGTCATTGCCGAAGTGGAAAATCACTATCAAATTGTACAACACGAGACCTTTGCTCCAATCCTGTATTTGATTAAGTACAGCGGAGATGTAGAAGACGCGATTGCTCTTCAGAACGGTGTTGTTCAAGGGCTTTCATCGGCCATCATGACTACGAATATTCGCGAGGCTGAGCGTTTCTTGAGTGTGGCGGGATCTGATTGTGGAATCGCCAACGTCAACATCGGTACTTCTGGTGCTGAAATCGGAGGAGCATTCGGTGGAGAAAAAGAAACCGGAGGCGGTCGCGAGTCTGGATCTGACGCATGGAAAGTATACATGCGCCGTCAGACCAATACCATCAACTACAGCACGGAATTGCCTTTAGCACAGGGCATCAAATTCGACCTGTAAAAGTAAGGGTACCTTGATTCGCCCGATCCAATCCAAAGATAATCGAGCACTTCGCGCCGTTGTACGCGAGGTGCTCGAATCATTTGGGGCCAATCGAGAAGGCTTTGCCTATGTGGACCCCGAGCTCGATGATATGCACGAAGCGTATTCGTCTAAAGGAAGCCGGTACTACGTTCTGGAGCTGGATGGCGCAATCGTTGGAGGCGGTGGAATTGGCCCTCTGGAAGGGGCACCTTCAGAGTACTGCGAGCTCAAGAAAATGTACTTTGCTGAAGCGGCCCGAGGTCGGGGATGGGGCAGACGTATGATCGAGCAATGCTTAGTAGATGCCCGGGCCTTTGGATACCGCTATTGCTACCTGGAAACCTTGGAGACTATGGACGCCGCCAAACACCTTTACCGGGATTACGGATGGTCTCCCAGGACGCAACCCTTTGGCGATACAGGACACGGAGGGTGCGATGTCTGGATGATGAAAGAACTGTAATGGCCACAATAGGAACGGACATTCTAAAAGCCGCTGAGCACCTAAATAAGGGCGAGCTCGTGGCCATGCCCACTGAGACGGTTTATGGCCTGGCTGGAAATGCGCTGGATGAAGATGCAGTACTTCGCATTTTCGAGGCCAAACAACGACCCAGCTTTGACCCTTTGATTGTGCACTGCGCCGATTTCGATAGAGCCAGCGCCTATGTGGACCAGGTTCCGCGCGCGGCTTTGGAACTAGCAAAAGCATTTACGCCGGGGCCTTTGACCATGATCTTACCAAAGCGCCCGAATGTGCCAGATTTGGTAACCAGCGGCCACCCGACCGTGGGGATTCGCATTCCTCGCCACCCGATGGCTCAAGATCTTCTCCAAGCCCTGGATTTCCCATTGGCGGCGCCTTCAGCGAACCCTTTTGGCTATGTGAGCCCGACAACGGCTGAACACGTAGAAAATCAACTCGGCGAACGCATCCCCTACATCCTGGATGGAGGGCCATGTGCCATTGGCTTGGAGTCGACCATTGTGAGCTTTGAAGGGGATCAACCCGTGGTGTTGCGCCTGGGAGGCTTGGCCTTGGAAGAACTTGAAGAGGCCTTGGGCGAGAAGGTTAAGGCTGTACGAACCAGCAGTTCGCGCCCCGAGGCTCCGGGCATGTTGAGTGCACACTATGCTCCCGGAATGCCGGTGCATTTGATGCCGTGGTCCGAAGGCCAGGATTTGGCCCTTAAGGCCAAGTCGGCGGGTTTGATCTGTCTCAAGCGGCCCTCAGGGACACCAGATCACCTTCAAGTCGCGGAATTGGCTCCGGACGGAAACCTGAACAAGGCCGCCCAAGGCCTTTTTGCGGCTCTTAGGGCCATGGATGAGGCGGGAGTAGAGCTCATCATTGCCGAGCCCATGCCGGATTCCTGGCTAGGACGGGCCATGAATGACCGACTCAAACGGGCAGCAGCAGGAGCGTCGTGAGTACGGCACAACTTTGTACCTTTGTGATACTTTAAAGTAAGACCTTATGTCAAGTTTGACGGTATTAGCGGGCTTTGTAGGCCCTTGGCAAATTGCCTTGATCGTGATCGTAGTGGTGCTTCTTTTTGGTGGTCGTAAGATCCCGGAATTGATGCGCGGACTGGGAAGTGGTATCAAGGAATTCAAAGACGCCACAAAAGAAGACGACGACAACGACAAGAAAGAGATCAAAGACTGATCGATGGCTTATAGCACGCTCGCGCAGATCCAGTCAGACCTTGGAAAAGGGGTCCTGACCCTCCCTGATTTAGTGAATGCCTACCTCGCTCGCATTGAACATCATGCCGAGTTGAACGCCTTTTTGGAGGTGTATGGTGAGGAGGCCCTCCAACGGGCCGATGAGGTTCAACGCCGAATGCAGGACGGCAGTGCGGGTCGTTTAGCCGGACTCATTCTTGGACTCAAAGACAACATCGTCTACAAGGGCCACCGAGTCGGTGCAGCATCCAAAATATTAGATGGATTTGAGAGCCTGTTCAGCGCAACGGTCGTCGATCGATTGCTCGCTGAAGATGCCATCATTATTGGCCGATTGAACTGCGATGAATTTGCCATGGGATCGTCCAACGAGAACAGCGCCTACGGGGCTGTGCGCAACCCCAAGGATACAAATTGCGTACCGGGAGGATCTTCTGGTGGTTCAGCTGCGGCTGTAGCTGCGGACCTCTGTCACGCCGCACTTGGGAGTGATACGGGAGGGTCCATTCGACAACCGGCTTCCTTTACGGGAATCGTGGGGTATAAACCGACCTATGGAACCGTATCGCGCCACGGACTTATCGCCTACGCGTCCAGCTTTGATCAAATTGGGCCTATGACCAAGAGCGTTGAGGACGCAGCCTTGATTCTAGAAATCATGGGTGGCCCTGACGCCTACGACAGCACGGCCTCACAAGAGCCGGTACCGGCTTTTTCTGAAGCTGTGGCTGAGGGCGCATCGGCCCGTGAGGGCCAAAAGAAAATCGGCTATATCGCGGAAGCTTTGAATGCCGAAGGATTAGACCCCGAAGTCAAGGCAGCAACAGAAGCCGAAATTGAGCGATTGCGCTCGGAAGGTCATGTTGTGGAAGAAGTAAACTTTCCGCTTTTGAGCTACTTGGTGCCGACCTATTACATCCTCACAACGGCGGAAGCTTCGAGTAATTTGGCCCGGTACGATGGCGTTCATTTTGGCTATCGAAACGCCGAAGCGGAGGGATTGGAGCCGACCTATAAGCGTTCACGTACCGAGGGCTTTGGCGAGGAAGTGAAGCGCCGAATCATGCTCGGAACCTTTGTGCTTAGCTCAGGCTTTTACGATGCCTACTACGGTAAAGCGCAAAAGGTGCGTCGCTTGATTCGCGAACAGACCGATGCACTTCTGAAGGACTATGATCTCTTGATGTCTCCAACAACACCGCATGCGGCGTTCGAGATTGGCAAGACCTACGATGATCCAACCACCATGTATTTGGAGGATATCTTCACGGTTCAAGCGAACTTGGGAGGCAACCCTGCCGTTAGCCTACCCTTGGGTCACACCTCGGAAGGATTGCCTTTTGGCCTGCACTTTACCGGGGGCCGAAAGGAAGACGCTAGTCTATTGGCGTTCAGTGCAGAGCTAATGAACAAGCGGGCGTGAATAAGTAGTGCCCGGTCGGGTACTGCGGTCTTCAAAGGAACGTTTACTTAGTGGTATGAAAGGAAAACTCTTTTTAGGGGCAATGCTCCTTGGTGCTTCATTGGTGGCGGCACCCACAACGGACACGGACACGGTTAAGGGCTTGGCGGATGATCCGTTCTTGATTCAATTGGACAGTCTTCTATTCGCGGATTACTTTCTGGCTGGGCCGGACAGCACCGTAGAGGACCCCAACGTCATCGGAGCTGGCCCCGAGGTGAGCGACAGCGTCATTCAGTACCGCTTGACTCTGTTGGATGAGCAGACTCCCCTGGAGCTCGACTACAACGAGCACGTGGCTCGCTTCATCAATGTTTACGCGAACAACCGCCGTCAACAGGTGTCGCGCATGATGGGCTTGGGTCAACTCTACTTCCCCTTGTTTGAAGAGGTCTTGGACAAGTACAACATGCCTTTGGAGTTGAAGTATTTGGCCATTGTGGAGAGCGCATTGAACCCTCGAGCCAAGTCCCGCGTGGGAGCCACCGGACTGTGGCAGTTCATGTACAGTACGGGAAAGATTTACGGCCTTGAAGTCAGTAGTTATGTGGATGAGCGCAGTGATCCGATGGCCAGTACGGATGCCGCGGCCCGCTTCATGATGAAGCTCTACGAGAGTTTCGGGGATTGGAACCTCGTCTTGGCCGCGTATAATTCAGGCCCGGGTAATGTGAGTAAGGCCATTCGCCGATCAGGAGGCAAACGTACCTATTGGGAGATTCGCCCATGGCTCCCTCGGGAGACCCGGGGGTATGTCCCCGCTTTTATCGCGGCGAACTACATCATGAATTATGCAGAGGAGCATGAGATTTACGCTCAGGAAGTGAGTGTTAGCCGCTACGATGTGGACACCATTGTACTCAAACGTCTGATGACTTTTGACCAGTTAAGCCTATTGGTTCAGGTACCTGTAGGGGACTTGGAATTGCTGAACCCCCAATACAAGCTCAACATCGTGCCCATCATAAAAGGAAAGAGTTACACGGTGACTCTTCCTCGTGAGAAAGTAGGTCTATTCGTCACGCATGAGGACAGCCTTTATCGCTATGCCGAGGCGGCGATGCCGGGCCTTAGCTTGCCAAAGTATGTGGAGATGAATGATCGGGTGCGCTATCGGGTCAAGTCAGGGGATTACCTCGGCAAAATCGCCATCAAGTACGGTTGTTCGGTTCGTGATATTCAGCGTTGGAATAACATGAAAGGTACCAACATTCGGGTGGGTCAGCGACTCACTGTTTACGTCCGGAATGTAGAGTCTATTGCGCGCATCAGCGGGGTTCCTGAGAAGGAAATCACGGGAATGACCAAGGAGGCTCTTGAGGAGAAAAAAGCGGAGGCGGAAGAGGCTGCGTCAAAAGAGGCGGGAGCTGCCGCAGAGGCTGCTCCAGTACCGCAGGCGAAAGAAATCTACTACACTGTTCAGCGGGGCGATACGCTCTGGGATATCGCCAAGAAATACGAAGGGGTAAGCCCGGATGAGATCAAGAAGTGGAACAACATTAGCTCGGCACGAAATTTGAAGCCTGGTATGAAACTCAAGATCAACACCTCCTCATGAAGAAAGCCGCATTCCTCCTCCTATCCGCGCTATTCATTTTAAGCGCCTGTAAGCCCGAAAAAGACGGTAAACGAAGAAGTGGAGGGGTGAAGCCGACATCGACCGGTAAACTCGGCGAATTGGTGGTTGTGATGCCGGAGAGCTGGTGGCAGGACACTGCCGGAGCAGCCTTCCGACACTACTTCGGTTCTGAATACCCGGGATTGCCGCAAAGAGAAACCCGATTTACGGTTGTTCAAATCCCGCCATCGGCTTACAATAAGCTCTTCAAGACCCACCGAAACCTCGTTCTGGTTGAGGAAGATTCTGCCGGCCTTGGCTTTGAATACAATCGTTTTGCCACGGATCAGCTCGTTATGGCCATTGAAGCGCCGAGCCCCATGGAATTCGCGAAGCTTCTCAAGGAGAAGGGTGCCGATGCCGCCAACCAGTTTACGAATGCGGAGATCAAGCGTCTTGACCGGGCTCATCGCTTGGTCAAAACCAATGATGCCTACAACGAATTGCGGGCGATGGGCTTGGAAATCACCGTCCCGAACGACTTCCGATTGAACATGATGGAAGACGACTTTATTTGGTTCTTCCGGGATAAGCGCGAAGTAACCCAAGGAATCTTGATTTACATCGGCGATCCGTTGCCCGACCTGGGCATGGAACAGGCCATTGTTGCCGCGCGTGATTCGATGACCCTACGGGTCGAAGGGGAAGTCGAAGGCACGTACATGCGTGTGGAGCAGTTGTACGCCCCAGTTGTTCGGGCCACCGAAACACAGGGTCGATTTGCCATGGAAACCCGCGGCCTTTGGAAAATGGAAAATGACTTTATGGGTGGCCCATTTGTGAATTACACCATATGGGACGAGGACCGAAACCGCACCGTTGTAGTAGATGGGTTCGTCTATGCGCCAGGTAAGGATAAAAGGAATTACGTGATGGAACTCGAGGCCATCATTCAGTCCTTACGCTTTGTTCAAAATGACTAAGGAGCGGCCGTAAAACCCTTACGACAATTCTTCTTTCCAACCGAGCAGGTTTCCGCGGTACTGGCTTTCCACCACTTTTTTCGCGGTATCTCGGTCGGTCGCTTGCACGGCAATGCGCACTTCTTTGTGCGGATCCTCGAGCAGGACTACTCCCTCGAATGTTTGGATTAACATATAGTTGTTTTTAGGGTTGTTGGACATAGCAATGTTTTCGTGCAAGGTGACGCGCACTCATTCATCACCTCCAAAGGTACGAAAAACAAATCGAATCGGGGCCTAATAGCCTAGGAAAGAAGCACGTGGAGAATTTCCAAGCTCTTGAATTGTATTTGCTCATTCAAGTGATTTCGATGGTACAATTCAAGAACTTGAAGACCTTGATATCGAAGGTCTGAACTCATCTGAACGGCTTGAGCCTCTTCCCAGGATTTATTTAAAAGTGCACCGACGGCGGCGACGCCTTGTGAATCTGCAAAGTCGGGGTGTGATGGGCGGTGATCTTGAAAGACGCCTTCTCGGAGATCGAAGACTTTACCATTGGCCATTCCGTGAGGATAATAGCCTAGGTATTCAGTGAGTCGAAGTGCAAAGAATAAGGGAAGGTTCCCCAGCTCGTTGGTAGGTAAATCGAGAAGGCCAACAGATGCGGAAATAAACGCATAGAGTTCTGGGTGCGGCTCCTGATCCTTGCAAACGCGTAAAACAACCTCTGCCATGAATTGGGCAATGGCCGTCTTCACTGGGTGCTCATGCGCAGTTTCAATTTTGTTGACCCTTTGCACCTCTTTGATGCGCTCTAAGCGCTCTTCTCGATGATGGTAGGCAACCAGACCGAGTTCTTGCAATGGGAGTAGGTGGCCCATGGAAATCGGGCTTTTCTTACTACGAGGAGAGGGAATCAGGTAGGACTGAAGGCCAAAGTCCTTGGTATACATCCGAACAATGGTGCTTCGCTCCCCGTAAGGAAAATGGTGAAGGACCAGAGCCGGAGTTTTGACCAACATCTTAGCGGACAATCATAATCTTCGTCACAGCCGTTTCACTGCCGTCATCATTGGTCAAAAAGACTAAGTACACGCCGGTAGCAACATCACGCCCGCTAAACGACTGTCCGTTCCATAAGGCTTGTCCACCTAGGGCGGTGGTTTCAAAGACGAGATTGCCAGAAATGTCCGTAATCTTGACATTGGCGTTTTCCGCTAGACCTCGAATCGCGATATCTCCGGAAAAACCCGGTTTGACGGGATTGGGAAAGGCCATAACATCTCCGAAAGTATCCTGACCTTCTGTGGCCCCACCTCGGTATGAGATCATTCCTCTATCCGTACTTATATAGACCTCACCGTGATCAGGGTTGATGCCAATAGCCTGAATAGAGTTGCTGAAAAGGGGAGAGTTCTCTTCGGTAAAATGCAAGAGCTCTTCCGTTCCGTCAGGAGACATCACGAATACTCCGCTCCTTGCCGTTCCGAACCACTTTCGATTTCCACCATCGATGGCAATGGAGGTCACCGCTTCATTTTCCAGAAGTTTGGAAAGGGATCCGTTTTGCTCAATCAAGACATGTTGTGCGTCGAAGTTTTGTCCAGTAAAGATGCGCTCTGGTGAAAAGAAGGTGACAACTCCTTGGTTGGTTCCAACCCAAACAGCCCCATTCTTATCCGTGGCCATACTTAAGACGGAACGAGACGAAAGCGCGCCTTGACCTGTAGCCGTTCCCAGTTTACGTTGCTGATCGTCGTTTGGATTGGCCAACGTATTGTTGTGGTTGAATACGACAATTCCATCGTTTCGAAGCTGAACCCAAACCTGATCGGAATTGTCCACCATAACGCTTTTAATCGGTAGCGTTGAAGGAGCTAATCCCCCCAGACCGTAGTTGAACCACTCATTATTTCGGGTACGAACCACCAACGGGTTTTCTGTGCTGGAGTTGGTCATCCAAAGACGGCTTTGACTGTCAAAATCTAGACCGCCAATATTGGTAAAACCGGCTTGGCCATTTTTTTCTTCAAGGATGGAATTCGTGTAGTCGTAGCGACTGTGTAAGGTGCCATCCGCATTCCAGCGCATCAAACCTCGACTGTATGAAGCACCCCAGATAACGTTTTGATCTATGGGGTCGAACGCAATTTCGATCATGTCGAATGCAGAGTCTTGGATGCTTTGGTCACTCGGAATCCACTCTCCTTCTCGTTTGATTTGAATAGGTTTCGAATTGAAGAGATTCAAGAATGAACCGTCCACCCCGCCGGGAGCAACCCAAACTTCGTCTCCACGTGAAACGACGTCAAAGACTTCTCTCACTTGAGGCCCTTCCGGAAAGTAATTGGGATTGAGAAACCCGTTCCAGTGTCGAACGAGACCTGACTCTCGAGTCCCTAGAAAGAATTCACCAAATTCAGGGTCTCCTTGTACAATGGTGGTTATGTAGAAGGGATAATCAACGCCTCCTTGTGTGGCGCCCGCTGCTTTTTCAAAGTTCTTGTCCAAAGCGGTAAAACCAAAGGTGGTGCACTCCATCAAGTAGTCGTCATCTGCGGCCAAGCTGTTTCGACGCCAAAAGGCCAAGTCCGTAAAAGGAATCCACCCGCCGCTTTTGTTGCTGTAAATGGTATCGGTGTTGAATACTTCGCCGGGTTTGTTGACGTACAAGCCGCCGTCAAAATAGGCTAGGGTGTTTATAGGCCCGCCGAGCACTTGGTCCAATGACCATGCGTTAAAATCTCTCAAATTAGGGTCATTGAGGTCCGCTGTATACAGACCATCTTCTGTCGCGGCAAAAAGAAATTGACCATCGGTACTCATTTCGTTTACAACTACTTGTGTTCCGGCATCACCAATGAAATAAGGGCCGTCAAACTCTCGGGTCTGAATATTGAATTCCACGACTCCAAAGTCGCAGCTGAAAAACATGCGATCTCCGACGGGAAGGATATCATTGATGGTTTTTCCACCAGAAATGGTGAAACGTTGAATATCGAAATAGGTGCTCTGTTGTTCACCTTGAATCACGTCGATGATTTGATTGTCATAGGCAACAACGAGTGTCCCAGATTCTGCGTGTTCGGTCATCGCAGTTATGACCACACCGCTTAAACCGTCGATTTTACTTTCTCGTTCAAGGTTTCGGAATTGACGTCCGTAATAGAAGAGACCATTTTCTGCAGCGACGACCACTTCATCAGGACGGACAACAATGTCTATGACTTTGTTATATGGAAGTTCGTTTCCCCAACTCCCCAATGCAATATCGGGTTGAGCAATGGACGAGAGCGCATAGAGAAAAAGTATGCCGGTGAGTAGTTGGCGCATGGATCAAAGTTCGTCTAAATCAACGGAGAAATGATAATTTTAGTTTGAACACTCTTTTTAAGGCCTAACGAACAGAAAATCAGCAATTTGCAACTGAACTGATAAGCGCGGCTCTCCAGAAGTTTCGGCCGCCCCGAGACATGTGAGTCCAGAATTGGCTTAAAGCGGCTTAGAACGGATAAAACAGGCTAGTTTGAGGGTTTTTGGAATATGTAGATCAAACTACTCCATTCATTGTTCCTTCGCGCTGCAAGATTCGAGCGCAGGCCATTGATAAATGCATGAATCGGACGAGCGGCTCCGGATTTGTATTTTTCACTAAGTAGACTCACGTAGTAGGCGTCAAAAATCATTGGCTCCGTTTTTTTGAACGAGAAGCCGCGACCTTCGAAAAGTCCTTTCATTCCATTTTGAGCAAAATGGAAAAGATGGCGAGGTACGTCATAGGCAGCCCAATGAGGCCCGTAAATTTCTGCGTCTTTGGATTTGAAGTTTGGAACGGCAATCACCGCAATACCTCCAGGTCGCAAGATTCGATGAAGATGGGCAACCGTGTCTACAGGATCAGGGACATGTTCGAGTACGTGCCACATGGTGACCACGTCCATTGAGCCATCTTCAAAAGAGATCAGCGACTGGTCTTGGGAGAGGGTAATGCCAAGCTTTGATTCGGCTTTTTCTCTGGCGGCGTCATTGGGCTCCATTCCCTGAACGCTCCAATGATTGTTTTGAAGTTCCTTAAGGAAGTCACCTGTTCCACAGCCTATATCCAAAAGCGTGCGCTGGGTGGTGAGTTGCTCAACCAGATTTCGCTTCTTTTTAAGCGAATACGATCGTACCCACTGATAAACACGATCCATTAAAGTCTGGGCGGAATCTGTATGCGAAATGTATTCTTCAGACTCATAGTAGCGACCTAGATCTTCAAGTTCTGGCCGGGGGTTGGTCACCAAAATTCCGCCGTCTTCGTTGCTCATTACGGAGAACGCATTGTGGGAAACCGTGTAGTCCTCACAGGTAATAAAAGGGTGCAAAGTCGTACCGGTAACCGGACAAGAATCAAATTTTTTCATGAGAGTGTTCCACGTGAAACATTATCGCCCCATATGCACTAAGAGCACATTGATATCAGCGGGGTTGACACCACTTATTCGGCTGGCCTGAGCGATGTTCGCAGGACGAATTTCGTTCAATTTTTCGCGAGCTTCCAAACTTATCGCTTGAAGTTTTGAGAAGTTGAAGTCGATGGGAATGGAAATATCCTCTAATCGATGAAGCTTTTCAGCATTCTCTCGTTCTCTTTCTATGTATCCGTGGTACTTCAATTGAATCTCACACTGTTCTAAGTCTTCTTCTTCAATTCCTCGCTCACTGATATAGGACTTTAACGATTCCACCTGAGCCAAATCGTTGATGTGGACTTGAGGGCGAGACAGTAGCGTGTCTAGTTTCCTTTTCTGGTCGATGGGAGCCGTTTCAAGAGACTCAAGAATTGGATTAACCTCAGAGGGCTCTACGCTTGTAGCTTCCAAAAACTTCTTCAATTCTGATGTATTTGCCCTCTTTTCTCGTACGCGCTCCATACGTTCTTCCGAAGCAAGGCCCATGTCGTATGCGATTGGCGTAAGTCGAAGATCCGCATTGTCTTGACGGAGGAGAATCCGATACTCCGCTCGTGAAGTGAACATTCTGTACGGTTCATCTGTGCCCTTTGTGATTAAATCATCAATAAGCACACCTATGTAGGCATCCGATCTTTTCAGGGTAAAGGACGATAAACCATGTACCTTTCGATGGGCATTAATACCTGCCATCAGACCCTGGCTTGCGGCTTCTTCATACCCCGTTGTACCATTGATTTGTCCTGCAAAAAACAGACCTTCGACCAACTTGGTCTCCAGGGAATGGCTCAATTGAGTGGGGGGAAAGTAGTCGTATTCAATCGCGTATCCGGGACGAAAAATCTTGACGTTCTCGAAGCCTTTTACTTTGCGCAGGGCTTCGTATTGGACCTCTTCAGGAAGAGAGGTGCTGAAACCATTGACATAGATTTCAACTGTATCCCAACCTTCTGGCTCAACAAATATTTGGTGCTGATTCTTATCTGCGAATCGATCAATTTTGTCTTCTATGGAAGGGCAATAACGCGGCCCGATACTTTGAATGCGGCCGTTGAACATAGGAGAACGGTCGAAGCCCGTCTTCAATACATCATGAACTTCTTCGCTGGTATAGGTAATCCAGCAGGACCGCTGCGTTTGGAGCGGCTGGGTATCCGTAAAACTGAACTTTTGAGGAGCTTCATCACCGGCTTGTTCAGTCATCTTGGAGTAGTCCAGAGAACGACCATCGACCCGTGGGGGAGTCCCCGTTTTCATACGCCCATGATCAAAGCCCAATTTGATCAAATCTTCGGTTAATCCTGTAGCAGCACGCTCCCCAGCGCGCCCTCCACCAAAGTTCTTTTCTCCGATGTGGATGAGCCCATTGAGGAAGGTCCCATTGGTCAGGACCACACTTTTGGCACGAGCCTCCAGCCCTAGGCCTGTGCGAACACCAACCACTCGATCTCCTTCGACGATGATGCCGGTCACCATATCCTGAAAGAAATCAAGATTAGGCGTTTGCTCCAGCATGAGGCGCCATTTTTCCGCAAATCTCATTCGGTCGCTCTGAACGCGAGGACTCCACATAGCTGGACCCTTAGAGCGGTTGAGCATTCGGAATTGAATGGCTGTTTCATCAGAGATGATCCCGCTGTAGCCTCCCAAAGCATCGATTTCACGAACGATTTGCCCTTTGGCGATCCCGCCCATGGCGGGGTTGCAGCTCATCTGCCCAATGGTCTGAAGGTTCATGGTGATCAGTAGGGTAGAGGAGCCCAGGTTTGCAGCAGCTGCCGCTGCCTCTGAGCCGGCATGCCCTGCGCCTACTACTATAACATCGTATTCTTTAGCAAACATGTGTCAATGTTTCACGTGGAACAACCAAGGTACTTTGGCTTAACTAGTTGTGCCTCAAAAAATTAGCTGCAAAAATAAGAAAAAGGGCAAAGCTGTACAACGCTGAAGAAAAGACTTGGTTCAACCGTGAAAAACAGCCAAGTGTCGGTCCTCCTCTGCGCGCATCGCTTTCTTTTCCTCTTCGCTGTGATCAGAATGCCCCAGGAGGTGAAGTACCCCATGGACCATTACCCGAGAAAGCTCCATATCAAAAGATACGTCGAAGGCTTCTGCGTTCTCCCGCACCCGATCTGTTGAAATGAAAATGTCCCCGCTGATTAAATCGTCTTGACTGTAATCAAAGGTGATGATGTCCGTGTAGGTGTCGTGTTTCAGGTATTGTTGATTGATTTCTAACAACTGCTCGTCGGAACAAAAGATGTAGGTGATTTCCCCACAGTGATTTTCCGCCTCTTCAATGACCGAAACGATCCAATCCCCACGTCTTTTCTCGTCGTCTGGACTCAATTGAAAATCGTTCTGACTTTGATAGTAAATGGCCATTAGTTCTCGATCCCGTTAAAGTATTCGTTAACCAAATTACGGTAGAATGGAGCTAGTTGAGGGGGTACCGTCTTCAACATTTCCGCCTGCTCTTCTTTAAGTTTTTGATACTCTAGGAAGGCATTTGGATTTCGTTCGGGTGTCTGAAGCGCCTCTTTCGATTCGCGCTTATTGTCATATTCACGCTCACGTTCGGCTTTTTCCGCCTCTAGTAATCGGGTCAAGATTTCTTCTTGCCGGCGAATGGTCTCTTCCGTAATCTGTCGGTTGACAAGGTCGCGCTCCGTTTCTTCCATTTTTTCCATGGCGTCTTGAAGGCCACCTGGCCCTTGTCCATTTTCACCGTCCTCGCCCATTTCGTCAGAAAGCTTTCGAAGCTGTTGGCGAAGAGCCTCTTGTTGAGCTGCCATTTGGGCCAGACCCTTGCTCATCTTTTGCCCTTGTCCTTGACCCTTTTTGTCTCCGGGTTTTTGACCTTGTTCCATCTGCCCCTTCATCTGCTTCATCTGCTCCGCCAGCTTTTGCTGCTGCTTCATCATTTCAGACATGCTTGGAGACCCGTTATTCGGCTTTTCGCAACTCTGTGATCCCTTCATCATAGAGGCCATGGAGTTCTGCATTTGATTGAGAACTTCGCTGAGAAGAAGGGCCAAATCATTGGTGGCGGTCATTACAAATTGTTGACGTGAAGAGGCCTGCTGCGTACGACGTTCAGCTAGGTCTGCCAAGGCGAGGTCCATATTGCGATTGACCTCACCCATGCCTTTATTGATCGCACTTTCAATTTGAATTACTCGCTTGCTCAAGGCAAACAAAGAGTCCTCAATCATTTTAGAGTCTTCCTTCAAGCGGTTTTGCTCTCGCAGTACATCGACGAATTTCGGATCGTTTCGGTTGAGCTCCACAGTGGTCTCCAACAGTTCTTCCTGCTCAAAACTCAGGCGGACCAAATTGTCCAAGAGTTGGCGAAGCGCCTCCATGTCTTCCATTTGCTGCTCTTGACCCATGCTTTGCATCATGTTGTTCAGAGAGTCGCTCATTTCGTCCATCTTCTCCTGGGCCTTCTTTTGCTTTTTCGAGGACTCTTTTTTCTCCCCTTGCTCTAGCTTTTCAGCACTTTGCTGCATTTCCTGTTCGATCTCCTTTTCGAGATCTTCGGTATCCGGCATTTCATTCTTAAACTCGAGCTCCTCGTTCTTCTTCTCCAGCTCGTCCATGTCTTTCTGAAATTCCTCGAACTCCTCTTTGAGCTTTTCCTGCTCTTCCTTTAGCTCTTCATCGGACATAGAACCATCCTCAGTCTTTTCCTGAAGTTCTTCTTGCTTTTGCTTTAATTCATCGAGCTTGTCGATATTGTCCTGAAGCTGTTGCTCAAATTCCAATTGCTTGAACAACTCTAGGTTTCGATCGAGTTCTTTTTCCAGGTCCTCGTTGCTCAGCTTCAACTCTTCGATTTGTTTTTGTAGCTCATCTTTGTCGAGCTCTTCCATCAATTTCTCGATCTCCTCCATGAGCTCTTTCATCTCGTCGGACATGATCTCGTTGAACATTTTATCCAACTGCTCCTGTTTCTGGCGAATGCGTTCCTCCTGCTCTCGGTACTCCTTCTGCTCCCGATTGTTGCGCTCGTTTTCCTTGTTCATTTCCTCCATGTTCTGCTCCAACTTTTTCTGTTTGTCGAGCAGGTTTTGAAGGCGTTGTTTGTCGCTAAAATCCAGTTTCTTTTTGTCGAGCATGCGCTCTTGAAGCTCGTCCAAGTCCTTCTGAATATCCTTGGCCAAATCAATGCTCTCCTCCAGTTTATCCTTGACTTCTTCCTTGGTCGCCTCATCTTGCGCCTTGAGCTCTTCCAGCGTTGGAGCCTGGTACATTTGGGTCTGAGAACGAACGGACTTAGGGCCACTCACCCCATCGTTATCGCTCAATTGAAAGAAATACTCTACTTGATCCCCGGGCTCTAGCCCTAGCGGGCCGATATCAAAGCTGTGGAAGAAACTGTGAACCGTAGAAGAACGAGGAACTTCGAGGGCTTCCACTTGAACAGGAAGTGGGCCTTCTTCCTTCAATACGCGGTATTGAAAAGTCAGACGACTGAACCCATAATCGTCCTTCCCCAAACCTCTGAAGTACAACAAACGATCATTCGCGCTGTCCGCCTGCTCCTCCACGTTCAAAACGGGATAAGCGTCCGGAGTCACTTTGATGTAGTAGCTTACGGTATCCGCTCCTTCTACAAATTCATTGGCCGTAGTGAGTCCGTACCTTAAGTCTTGTAATAAGCGTCGCTCATAGCTGTATTTGTCCTCAGCCAAACGTTCTGCAGATAGAGAAGTGTCAGCGAAGAATAGGCGAATATCTTCGGTGTTCCGCGTGGTGAAATTCCAACGAGCTTCTGTACCCGCAGGAACCACTAGGTCGCCGGAATTCTTCAAGGTTTCCGCTGATCGGCCTGTATAGGCGGGATAGACAAGCGAAACCTCAAACCCCAAGAGTGCAGGATCGGGCAAGGCTTTCAGCGTGTAGGATCCCGAAGCAAACCCTGCGGCTTCAAGCCGGAAATCAACGTCTTTTTGGACATTCTGGAAGGTGTACCGATACGTGTTCGGACCTACTTCAGCCAGACGAAAGCGATTGCCGTTGCGCTCGAGATAGACCTTGTCAGGAAGCTCGGCCCCAACGATGACCACTTCAAGGTCGTAGTCTCGATTCCTCAAGACGCTTAAGTCCTCCACGTCGACCTGAAACTGAAAAGGCGCCTCAGGGACAAAATCCTTGTTGTAGTTGATTACCTGCTGAGAGCCCTGTGTAAGCACTTTCGATTGTCCGGAAATCCACAAAACCGCCACCACGGCAGCAGGCGCAATCAAGTAGCGTAGATATTTGCGATTCTTCCGGAGATCAATGGCTTTAGTGAAAGGAACCGGCTCCAATCGTGCACTCTTCTGCGCAATGGAAGCCAAGATTAAAGCACTACCTCCGCCCGATTCACGATGCAGCTGAAGAACGTTGATCAGCTTGTCGTCGACTTCGGGAAAATGCTTCCCGATGATTCGCGCCGCACGATCGTGGCTGATGCGCTCACCAATGCTGAAGAGCTGCAACAACGGGTAAACGATGAAGCGGCCTAAGATAAGCGCAGCTGAAACCACGAAAAGCCAAAACAAAACGGCTCTGGTGGCGGTATCCCATTTGCCAAAGTAGGCGAGCAGGACAACGGCTAAAAAGGTAGACCCAATCAGGGCTCCACTGTAGATGGCTCCACGGACCAGAAGGTTGTGGTAATACTTGCGAATGAACGCATCCAGTTTTTTGATGAGTAGATCGTACGTGTCCATGTCTTCTTATAACTCCAAATCACCCGCTTTGGTGCGTGAAATATACGGTTTTAAAACACTAACTTTGCCCGCCCAAAAAGCTCGGTAATCCATGGAAAATCAAGCGATTCGCGTTCGTTTTGCCCCAAGCCCGACCGGACCACTCCACATGGGAGGAGTTCGAACGGCTTTGTACAACTACTTATTTGCCCGTAAACACGGCGGAACCTTTATCCTTCGATTGGAGGATACGGACCAAACACGTTTTGTGCCCGGAGCGGAGGACTACATTGTCGAAAGCCTGAAGTGGTGCGGGATGGAAATCGATGAAGGAATTTCTGCAGACGGCCCCAATGGACCCTACCGTCAATCCGAGCGAAAGCCCATGTACCGTCAGTATGCGGATCAGCTCATTGAGTCGGGTCATGCCTACTACGCCTTCGATACGCCGGATGATCTGAACGCCATGCGCGAGCGCATGAAAGCGGCAGGTGTACCGAGCCCGCAGTACAATCACATCACCAGAGAGCACATGCAAAACTCTTTGACACTTCCTCACGGCGAGGTTGCGAAGAGGATTGAAGCCGGTGAACCCTATGTGATCCGCATTAAGATGCCTCGAAATGAGGAGGTGAAGTTTGAAGACATTATCCGAGGATGGGTGAGCGTGAATACGAACAATCTCGACGACAAGGTGCTCTTCAAATCGGATGGAATGCCGACCTACCACCTAGCCAACATTGTGGACGATCACTTGATGCAGGTGAGTCATGTCATCCGCGGTGAAGAGTGGTTACCGAGCGCTCCACTACACGTCTTGTTGTACCGCTACATGGGATGGGACATGCCCCAGTTTGCGCACTTACCGCTCATATTGAAGCCAGACGGAAACGGAAAATTGAGCAAGCGAGACGGAGACCGCCTCGGATTTCCCGTGTTCCCTCTTCAGTGGAATCCGGAGGAAGGAGAATCGAGTTCAGGATACCGCGAGCAGGGGTATTTCCCAGAGGCCTTCATCAATATGCTGGCCTTCCTGGGCTGGAACCCAGGCACCAATGAAGAGATCTTCAGCATGGATGAGTTGATCGAGCGCTTTTCCCTTGAACGCGTCAACAAAGCTGGTGCACGATTTGACCCAGACAAAACACGTTGGTTCAATCAGCAGTACTTGCGCGCCTTTAGCGATGCAGAACTCGGCGAGATGCTTCAGCCACAGGCTGCGGCGGCCGGTTTTGATCGAAGCGCAGAGTTTTGCGCCCAAGTGGCCAGCGTCATGAAGGAACGTGCCACGTTCGTGCATGAAATGCTGAGCGATGGGCGTTACTTCTTCGAAGAGCCCAGTGAATACGACCCAAAAGCCTTGAAGCGCTGGAAGGAAGACACTCCTGAAATCGTCAAGGCCCTTCGTGATTTGCTCGAAGGCATTGAGGACTTTACCTCTGAGAATGTTGACACGGCTTTCCAGGGATTCATGGAAGAGCGCGGCCTAGGTTTTGGTAAAGTAGGACCTGGATTCCGATTGGCCCTGACCGGGAAAGGAATGGGACCAAGCTTACCCGATATTGCCGCCATTCTCGGTAAAGAAGAGAGCTTGAAGCGCTTGGACACGGCCCTCGAAAAACTAGCCTAATGGGCATCATCGACGTTACCAACATCAAGCTTTACGGCTACCACGGCTGCATGGACGAAGAAGCGATTATCGGAACGGACTACCGGATCGATGTTCGCGTACACGCTGACCTGGAAAGAGCGGCTAATTCCGACGATTTGGAGCACACCGTCGACTATGTTCAGGTCAACCGCATTGTCAAGGAGCAAATGGCTATTCGAGCCAAGCTCATTGAAGTCGTAGCTCAGCGAATTGTGGACGAGCTTTTGCGTCAGTTACCGCTAGCGGATTCCGTGGAGGTCAGCGTGACCAAGATGAATCCGCCGATTATGGGAAATGTCGAAAGCGTTGCCGTCACCCTAAAAGGCGCACAAAAAAGTTAACTTAGGCCGTATGAACGTACGGCTCCTCCTCATTCTAATTGCCCTTCCTGGTCTTCTAATGGCCCAGGTGGAACAGCACCGGACTCCAAGGTCATGGGGTCACCCTGAAAACTGGAATACCCCAAAAGTCTTCATTGATACGGTAGATGTCGTGGCCCTACGGGCCGATGCCGAGCGCCTCGACCAACAAAACGGCCCGTACCGAATCGGAAGAGAATTGCCTTATCGCGCGAACACCCAAAACTCGGGCCATTGGTACCGAGACACACGAGGTCAGCGCCATTGGACCACAGAAATTCAGGTGCAAGGAGCGCAGGCCGTATCCCTGCTTTTCGAACGATTAGTGCTCCCACCCGGAGGAGAGCTCTACGCTTACTCCGCAGACCTAAAAATATCGCGAGGCGCATTCACGGCGGACAACAATCGGAACGATGGATGGGCCATTGCTCCGATACGCGGAGAATCAATCATTTTGGAGTATTGGGCTCCAGCAAGCCAGGCAACTCTTCCCGAAATAGAAATTGAAGGCATCGGGTGCTATTTTCGGGGTTTTGAGGCCAAGAGCACTCGAGATTATGGAGACGCAGGTCCTTGTCAGGTTAATGCCAATTGCTCCGAAGGAAGTAATTATGGAGACGTCAAAGATGCAATCGTCATGATCATCACCAAGTCGGGCCCTTTCTTTGGGTTTTGCTCGGGGACGCTCATGAACACGACTGGAGCAGGGTGTACGCCCTATATTCTTTCAGCGGATCACTGTGCTGAAAATACATCGACCTCTGACTTCAACCAGTGGACGTTTTACTTCGATTACGCAGCCCCATCATGCCCAGATCCGGGAAGCGACATTGGTTTGGACCTCAGAAGTATGGTGGGTTGCTTACTGCGGTCGAGTACAGGCGTCGGGGACATTTCCAGCGGGAGTGACTTTCTGCTCGTAGAATTACTGAACGATGTTCCCCAATCATATTCTCCCTATTATGCAGGGTGGTCGCGATCGGGAGCATCGAATGGCGGAGTTTGTATTCATCATCCTTCGGGAGATTTAATGAAGGTCAGCACCTTCGCCGGTACCCCTGTCAACGGCTCTTGGCCTGGGTCCACAACCCCCAATAGACATTGGATCACGAATTGGGCGTCAACGGCCAACGGACATGGGACCACGGAGGGTGGTTCCTCTGGATCCCCACTCTTGTCTCCGAGCGGTAAGGTATTCGGTGTGCTTTCTGGCGGATTCTCTGGTTGCAGCGACCTCAATGAAATCGACTTCTACGGTAAGTTCTCTACGGCTTGGGCCAGTGATGGTTCGGCCGCCAATCGGCGCTTAGCTCCTTGGCTGGACCCGGACGGAACGGGCTTTATGACTTTGGCCGGGACCTATCCTCCCTGTCAGGCGGCATCGATTGATGAAAGCGATCGCAGCTGGCGAATGTACCCCAATCCGGCAGCGGAGAGAATCCTAATGGAACTTCCCGCGGCGGCGGAACAAGTGACCATTAGCAATGCCCTTGGGCAGGTGGTTTGGGTGGACGCCTCACTTCAATCGAACTATTCGGTTGAGGTAGCGGGATGGGCACCCGGAACATATTTTGTTCAAGTGACTGTGGATGGATCGGTGAGCACGCAGAGGTTTATCGTGCCGTAGGCACTGAAAATCCTTCAACTGCGGCCCTTGCCGCTTTAGAAAGTTATCGTATTTTTGACGCCCTCGATGGTCCTGTGGCCGAGCGGCTAGGCAGAGCTCTGCAAAAGCTCGTACACCGGTTCGAATCCGGTCGGGACCTCAGTTTCTTTTAGTAAAAGCCTGACAATGTTGAATATAGCGTTGTTGGGCTTTTTTTGTGCGCAATATTTGCACAACAAACTCGTCATTATATATCCTTTAGGATTAATTACTTTTACGGTATATAACCACCTAACTTGTCCATATGAACACTGAAGACGACATTCTTAAAAGACTGCTAAGTGTATTGCCAATTAAAGTAGTTAAGGACGTCTTCGATGAAACGGGGGCTGCCACTGCAGTCCTGAACCAAGTAGTTAGGAATAACGCCAACGCAGTAGTTTTAGCCAATGTGTTAAGCAACTTAGAATGGACAAAGACGCATTGTCATATCTTTAGTGTTCGACAGACAAGATGGAGGCAAGTGGATTCTCGGAATATCCCGTTCACGATATTTTCAGATCGTGAGAATGATGGGGTTAGGAGGATTACAGGTTATGCTGAAGTCACTTATACAGCGACAACAATTCAACCATTTGGCCGTCATAATATTGTTTTTCGTCAACCATTTCGAATCCACTTAGTAGGCGATCAAATGATTGTTTTTATGACAATTTTGGAGCGAAGTCTCCGCAAATATTTTCAGGGGAATACCGAAGTCGTTCATGTTGAAAAAGATTTAGAAGAAACGGAAATTATACAAAGAGTACTTGGTGCTTTTGGGACACCTATTGTAACCGATATTAACAGAGGAGTCAAAGACTTATGGAATCGCGATATTATTGATTCTCGGTATGCAAAATGGAAGAAAGACCGTTCTATGGCTACAGAAGCAATGGACGAGGGCTTTACTTTTAAAGAACAATACCCTGCTGATTACGCTAGCATGGTTACCAGGCCATTAGACAAAATGATATTTAAGTATCTTGTTGATGATGATGAGATGCCCGATCATTTCACAGTTGATCCATCAAATGGAAAAGTATCCTTCATCTTGTATCCAAAAACTGCTAATCAAATAACCAATGTCATTCTATCGATTCTTCAATCTAATTGAATCTTCTTTTTTGGGAGAGGTTATTCAGAGTAAGAGAGAGCTTATTCTAAGAACAGATCCAGAGAGGATATATGTTGAAAACGTGCGTAGCTTCTTTAACTGGCCGACTAGACTAGCTAAACTGGTTTGCGAGATGGCAGTTAGAGAAGGGTATTTTGATAAACGTGTAGGAGTCGAGTGCCCAAGTTGTGGGAGAATGATAGATCATTTCAAAAAAGAGGGAGATATTCCCGAAAGATTAGATTGTGATATATGTCTTCATTTAGAACGTGACGTCTATTCGTTCAACCGAAATCAGCTTCGTATTCGGGAATTCTATCGTTTTAGAAAGAATAAGAAGTGACACAAGCCTCAAACAAAAACAATAGAATAACAGAAGATCAAGCCAAAGTATATGTCTTGCTTTGGAATCTGTTTTTGAAAGGAGTTTTGGTGCTTGCTGCAATCGTTGCTTTCTTTATCGTTTTGTACAATTTGATCCATGAAGACTCCCTGGGTAAACAAATAGTATACGGCGCAATCGAGGTCTTAATGGGGGGTACAGTTTTTCAGGTATTTAGGCACTACTTCCCTTCAGATACAGAAGACGAGTAACATGGGTGAATAAACTATTTCACCTTTACGAGATGAAGTATGCAATTGCCGACGGTAAGAGAGTTGAGGCTATAAAAGGGCTAAAGGCGACATGTCCTGTTTGTAGTATGGAGGTAGTTGCCCGTTGTGGCAAACAAAGAATATGGCATTGGGCTCATCTTGTTCATCGAGCATGTGACTCTTCAAAAGAAAACGAGACTGCTTGGCATAGGATGTGGAAGGATCTATTCCCTTCGGAATGGCAGGAGGTTACGTTTAAAGAGAATTCGGAAAAAGGATATTCCCGAGCAGATGTGGCAACTAGTAAAGGGCTAATCTTAGAGTTTCAACACTCTAGGATTGAGGAAGAAGAAAGAATAGCAAGGGAAGAATTCTACAATAATATGATATGGGTGATAGATGGGACTCGGCTTAAGAGGGACTACCCGAAGTTTCTCAAGGCCAGGGAAGAATTCATTAACCTAGGAAGGCCTCACGTGTTTAGAGTAGACTTTTGTTCGGAAGCTTTTCCAGAATCTTGGACTCAATCAAAAGTTCCCGTAATCTTTGATTTTCTAGGTCAAAGAGACTTGGAAGATCATTCTGATCCGAGAAAATTCCTCTATTGCTTGTTCCCTGGCTTTATAGGGAGATATTTCGTTGTCGCCGAGTTTTCGCGAAATGCTTTTATCAAAGCGGTTATTAATGGCGAATGGGAACATAGGTACCTCAGGTTTATGAATCAACTAGAGGTCCTTAGGGAGCAGTGGCGAACTTTTACAAAGGGCCTATAGTGCTGCGCATCAACAACACGTTGGCCCGGCTCGATTGACCCTAATATCCTGTACACTAGCGCTTTACCTTTAGGAAGGTATTGTCATGTTTACTCAATTCAGAAAGGAGATATTGAGAGAACCAGAATTCCTTAATTTCAGCTATTACTACAATGCAGGCTGATTTAAATAGATTTTGATAGATGGAAGAACTTATTATTGAACTGAGAAAGTTCGCTCTTGATAGAGAATGGGACAAATATCATAATCCAAAAAATCTTGTAATGGCACTTTCAGCAGAGACTGGAGAGCTTGTTGAAATATTTCAGTGGCTAACCGAAGAGGAATCATTAAAAGAGAGAATAAGTCCAAAAGACTACGATCACTGCAAGCAAGAGATTGCGGACATTTTTCTTTACCTAATTCGCTTATCGGATAAACTAGAAGTTGACCTTTTAGAAGCTGCCAAAGACAAGATTAAATTGAATGCCCAAAAATATCCCGTGTCTTTGTCAAAAGGAAATGCGACAAAGTATAATAAACGATGAGCAACATCGTACTCCAGCCTTGTGCGAACTCAGATTCTTTAGCCCACTTTCTCAAAACTGTCGAGAACAGGGTTCCATTGAAGGGATTCAATTCCTTTTTTGATTCTGACTTAATGGAGGGTTTGGAAAGAATATATCCTAGCGGATCGGCTATGTTTTGGGGAGTTACACCCAAAGGCAATAACCCCTCGAAATGGAGAAAAATATCAATAGGAGACAAGGTACTCTTTGCTAAGAACAAGTTCTTTTTTGCTAGCGCGACAGTTGTCGCAAAGACCAGGAATCAAGATGCAGCAAAGAGTTTTTGGGGAAGCTTGCCAGATGGTGCAACCTGGGAATACATGTATTTTCTTGAAGAATTAGAGCGTATACGAATTTCTTATGCTTCTTTTAACAAACTGGTAGGCTATAAGGAAAACTATGTTGTTCAAGCTTTTAATGTCCTAGCTGCTGAACGCAGTAATCCTTTTGTGGAACACTATAGTCTTCAAAGCGAGGTGTTTTCTGATGAAATTTCAGAGGACGAGTATAGAGCTCTAATAATGAAGCTAGAATCTCTTGAAACTAGCGAAGCCGAGATCATTTCTAAGCGTAGAAGGGAACAGTCTTTCTTGAAGAAGATACTCTTTGGTAAATCGACCGTTAGCATATGCGCTTGCTGCTCCAAAGAGTATCCAATTTCTTTTTTAGTTACTGCGCATATTAAGAAGCGATCTGAGTGTTCTCAGGAAGAGAAGCTTGATTCGAATGTTGTTTTTCCAATGTGCAAGTTTGGATGTGATGAGTTGTTCGAAAAAGGATATCTAGTTGTGGACGACTCAGGAGTATTTAAGGCTTTTTACCCATCTATTTCTTCACCAGAACTTAAATCCGAAATAGAAGCGTTGGCCGGTAACGAGTGTAGTTATTTCAAAAACGAAACAAGGCGGTATTTCAAATGGCATTATGAATTTCATAGGCGAAAACGGAATGGATAGGATGAACGGAGTTATACTTGGATCGGGCTACTCTAAAAAAGACTTAGCCCAGATCTTTTCGGAACCAAATATCGCCTTAGTTCGAGAGGGAATATATACTCTTCCGGGAACGAAGAACACCTTTCTTTTTGTCGACTTGGAAAAGGAAGGGAAGGAAGAGAGGTTTCATTTTGATGACTTTTTCCAGGGTGAGTTTTTTCATTGGGATTCTCAAACTACTCAACATCCAGAAACTCCATTAATCAAGGAGATATTTTCCAGGCAAAGACGAGTCTATCTTTTTGCTAGAGAAAGAAGGCGGGTCAAAAGCAAAACTCAACCATTTATATATTGTGGAGAACTAGAGTTCATAGAGTATGAAAAAGGCACATCTAGACCGGTTCATATGGTTTTTCGAAGTATTGACTACGTAGAGACGCCGGAATCAAAGGCACTAATGAGGATTTATCTTTGGAGGCCAGAAAAAGCTAACAAACTTTCAAAAACTCAGATCGATAAATCAAATAGGATATCCGTAGCTCGTGTTAAAAGGTATACAAAGCCAAATACTACGGAAAGGAAAGGACTAGTTACTTCAAGAGTTGGTCAAGGGTACTTCCGTCAGCAAGTAATAGACTCCTGGGATGGCAAATGTCCGGTCACAGGATGTGGAGATATAAGGCTTTTAATCGCTTCGCACATTGTGCCTTGGTCAGAAAGTACGGAAAACGAACGCCTAGATGTGAACAATGGCATTCTTCTATCTCCTAATATTGACGCCTTATTCGACAGTCACTTAATATCATTTAGCAATGAAGGTCAGATTCTTTTATCGGATAAAACGGAACAAGAAGACTTAAAGGCATTAGGAGTTCATTCGGACATTAAAATAAAAGTACCTTCTAAGGCGAGACCATATCTTGAAAAGCATAGAAGGAGGTTTTATGATAAGAATTGACGTCGCCTGCGCTGTCATCCAAGACGAATGGTCAAGGGTTCTTATTTGTCAAAAGGGAGATGGAAGAGATAGAGGAAAATGGGAGTTTCCTGGCGGGAAAAGAAGGCAAAATGAACAGCTTCTGAAAACTGCTGAGAGGGAAGTGTTCGAGGAGTTGGGATTATCTGTTCGCGGAAGACAAGAAGTATTTAGTGACGAAGTCCAAGTCGGAGAATTCATCTACCAATTAAAATTCATTCTTTGCTATTGCTCAAGACCAGGCTCCATGCGGCTTCAAGAACACGTTAACGCTATTTGGGTGGAACCTAGTAAGTTTCCACTTTATTCATTCACAAAGGGAGATCAAAAGTTTGTCAATTCTTTTGATGAAATACTATGAATACGGTCTCGATAATGGCTAGAACCGTTTCAAAAGCGTAGATCTAGATTAGTCCCGTTCAAGACTTCGAGAACGTGTATCAGGTCAAATAAATCGGAAATATCCCGATCCAAAATGAATTGAGGCTCGCCATTCATGCCGTTTATATATACTCCTTTGAGGTATGTATCGTAGTAGTAATCACCAACGGGTGATTTATAGTCAGTCTCATTGATTTTTTTAAATCCTAAATCGCGAAGACTCGTTTTCGAAATTCGTGGTGATGAGCTACTCATTTTCAAGACATTTTTAAGTTGCTTTCTAGGGGATAGGACCGCCGGGGCTTTCTTTTTATAGCGGAAAAAACAAAACTTCATTTCACTGAAAGTTGATCATTGTGAGTTGATTTAGGATAATTAGAGGCTGTTCGAAAACCGTGGGCAGACTTGAGCAAGAATATCCCAACGCGTTGATTTAAACGACCGCTTTCGGTCTCTTGAAGGATGATTGCCTCACACCTATTTTTTAATCTTTTAAGATTTAAAAATACTTCGTCGTCGTATTCGAACTTCTTCAATAAGTAGTTAAACAGTTGTCTGTAGACGCCGCATTCTTCGGCTATTTGAGAAAGGTAGTAGCAGTCTGGGCCACATATATCAAGGGCTTTTTTTGAAATCGACCGTGCGTATTCAAGAGAGTATTTTTCGGCGTTACTGTTTCCTTTTGGCGGGCTCATATGGTTGTTTATCTAGTTTTTCGTGATGATAAAAGCGACTTCTTTCTTCGTTTCATTGCTTCATGGATCCTCCTTGGACACGCCGGGTCACTTAGTAGGTTGCGAGCTGGAAAGACCCTTATTAATTCTTGGAAGGTTTCGGGGTCGTGCTCTTTGTACCATTTAAGGTCCATCCTGGATAAGACGTCTTCACTGTAGTCCGTCCAATAGTGCTCTCTTGGAGGTCTGGGTAAACCGGTTAATGAACAAAAGAGTCTTCTAGCACCAGTTTTTTTAAAATACCTTCTAATCCTAATCTCCATGGACATGACAGTTCTAGCCCTCTTAATATTGATTTTAAGCGGATCAATATTTTCTAGATGATCAGCAATCTTCTTGAAAATTTCAGGCTCGTTTTTTTCGTACCACTCAAGGCCAAATACAGTGAGCAGAATCGTCCCTTGAACTTGCATGGAAATTTTGACACCTGTAACAGGACAGTACAGGTCAGGGTGTACTACGCAAAAAGAAGGTTTACCTAAAGCTTCAGTTTGCGTAGTATCGGACTGATTTAATCCAAATACTTCAAACGTTGAAATTGGGCGTGATAATTCTCTTGCTTTTGCGTCAAGTAACCGACGGATTGAGTCTTTTAGATTGTTTTCAGTTTGCCGTATTGTTTGATTTAGTCGGGTTTTGTGGTAAACACGGTTGTCCCGCCCTAATTCGGACCAAAAGTCTATCGAAGCGTATCTCTCGGCTCCAGGCACCATATTAAGCACTGTCCAGTCGTAAAAAAGATAGTGGTCCCATTGAGAAATCAAATAATTTGTCAGTTTGGGCAGGGAGCAATTATTCAAGCTCAAGGCTTCGATGAGGTCCTCAGTATGTTCGATTCCATACTTCTTTAGTTCAGAATACTCGAACCGTATTTCATGTCGGAAGATTTCATTATTTATATTGTATTCCCTTCGGTATTGAGCCCCTTTATCATAGGCTTTTACGGAGAAGTGGCTGTACTGGAATTCTTTTGACTCGATAGGACGGGTTTCCTTTTTGCCACTTTCGTAACGTCTTGGGAGCTTTGTCTTGTGGAACAGAAGGTTTCTCACAATTCTCTTCGACTCGGCAGGAGGTTCAATATTCAAGCCAATCTCGGCTTGGATAATGCGCATATCGGAAAGTTTCACCCCCAACCAGTTAGCTATCGAGCACAATATTGCCTCGGCCTCGCCAATCCGCAGATCCGAATAATTAACTCCGTCATGTCCGTATTTGTGGACACTTCCCTTTAGAATGGTTCGCCCGCTAGGTGAAACAATGATCTCGAGTCCGTTTTCCTCTAGATATAGCTTCTCCGAAATTACTAGACCGTCACCATCCGTCGCAATAATACCTCCCATATTAAGGCGTTCTGGTATGCGATCTCGCCGTGATCCAGTAATTTCGAGCTTTACGAAATCAATCATTGTTTACCTTTAATGGTAATGCTAGGGCCTCTACCTCCTTCCGTTTATAGTATACCCGGCCCCCAATTCCGTAGGCCATCAGACGGCCTGACTTGGTCCAATGATGAACGGTTGAAAGGTTGATCTTGAATAATTCCGCGACCTCATTTCGAGTAAGGAAAACTTGAGGCTCTTTTGGCTGAAACTCTTTACGTAGCGTTTCAACCTCTTTACGGAAGCCCGCAAGAACCTCTTTTTTAAAGGCTTCAGGGTCAAGTTGTACAAGTGTTACTTGGTTGCTCATTTTGCTTACAGTTATTGGTTATAAGGCAAAACTCGAGCAGATTACTCTCCTTCCAGGGAGAGGAAGTTCACCAATTAGGGGGAGGGACTATGCGGTGCTTTTTCGATAAGACCTTTAACTCGCTCTACAGCTAGCTTCGAACGGTTTTTAAGGGTTTCGTAGGTAGGTATCTTAAATTCGGGGTTTATATCCTCTATGATATTTCCCCAATGGAAGGCCAAATACTCTACGAAGTCACGATGCGGGGTGCCCTTTTTTAACTCACCTTGATACTCCAGCTCTCGATAGACTACATGGATGTCAATCTTCTTACTACCCAAGCGAGGGATGACGAATTCTAGAATCTCTAGGCCCTTTGGGGAAATAATTATTTGCCCATACCCGCCTTCATGTGTTTTGTATTCCCCTGTTCTAGCATTATTTGTATCTGATGCTTTTCCCCGGTTATTTGAAATTTCACTGAGTTCTCTCACCTCTAATCGTAAGGCTTCGTTGAGCCCCTCTAATGAATCAAAGAAGACCTTCCATAAAAAGCGATCTTCTTTTGGGTAAGAATCTAGTTCGCTTTCGACTTCAACCCTCCATTGATTCAAAAAATAGGTCGAAAGAGCATTGCGATTTTCTTCAGAACTAATTAGCTGTTTCCCGGTCGAGTTGGTCACCGATGAATATTTCCTTTCAAAGTCTTCAGTTATTGTTGAAGCACTAAGACTAAAGAAAAGGGGAGAAAACACACTCTGCATCGACCACCAAAGGCGAATCTCTTGGTTAGGGCCTTCCGCGTACCTCGGACCATTGGCATAGTACCTTATTACCTCATCAATAACTTGCCATAGTTCATAGGGGGTTAATTCCTCAGCGCAAATCTCTACAAGAGTCCGTATTCTTGTTTGGTCAGGCATTCCTCTGAGAGCCTCTTTTAATCGGGAAATGTGTTTTTTCATTAACGGCTATAGATTTAGTCGTATATGGTCACAATATCCTCTCCTCGAGGCCCTTCATTTTGCCATAGTTCAGCGAGCTGTTTCGAGTAGTCGATGGGTGCCTTCTTGATATACTTGAGAAAAGTCTCCTCCTTTCTATGCCCCGTAATACTCATTAAGAGTGGAGTGGTGTATCCTGGTTGACCGTAAAAGTTTGTTGCAAAAGATCTGCGGCATGTATGTGAGCTAATGAGACGCCATTTCTCGTACTCTCCTTTCTCATACTTGCCAGTGCTAGGGTTGCGTAAAGCTCCTTCAGTTAGTTCATTGATACCTGCCAGTTTGCAAACCTCTTTTACATAACGGTTAAAAATAGTAGCGTTACTTCCATTTGAAGAGCTCCATAAACCCGGAAAGTCACCTCGTCTTTTGAGAACTTCTTTAACCCAAGGATGTATCGGAATTCTTACCCTAACACCTCTATTTTCATAGTTTTTCTTTTGCGTAAGCTCAATGTACTTGTACCCATCGATTTCCTTTATCATTCGCTTCTTCATTCGGAACAGATCACTTATCCTTTGCCCAGTGTAACAACCTATGATTAGCCAGTCCCTAACGTCTTCATGTACTGGCTTTGTGCTGAGGTCTAAAACTTCAACCAAGCCCAGGTCTTCAAAAGTTAGATAGGTGTTGTAGGTTTTAACGCTTTCGGGTTTAATAGACCTAAGCCCAATCCCAACATCGAATCCATGTTTGTATGCGTGCGCCCCAAAGGATCTAATCCTCGAAAGCTCTTTTTGGATAGTACTATCCGCTAGGTTTGCGTGGTCAGACAGGTATTCAGTATAGTCGTCTTGAAAGGCAACATTGATTTCGTGCATCAATAGACGTTTACCTAAATGGCCTTCGTAACCTTCAAGCCTCTGAATACAATCGAGATAGTCCTTTTTAGTCTCCTCATTAGCCTTCCGGTTTTTATTGGTGTAGTGTCGCCCATACTCTGTTAAATAGTCAAGTTGAACCTCTTCTTTGCGATTAAAGAAGGAGTTTATGACCTCTTTTAACCAAGCCGTATTGAACCGTTCTCCTTGAGCATGTGAGCGATTGTAATTCTCGATGAGATGAGCCTCTAGTCCTTTGAGCTTTAATAAGAGCTCTTTATCAAATGCGTTTCGGCCAAGAGGCAAGCCTTTGGCCTTGCTCCACCTCGAGGGCTCAACTACTAGTCCGGTGTTAGCCATGGGAGCATTTCCTCGGCTTATCGACAGCCGTACGTAGATGTTTGAATTTTTGCCCCGTGGGAAAAATTTTACAGACGCCATAGTATTGAAAAGTACAGATTAAAGATATACTTTGCACAGCAAGTGCACAACATATTTACAATCTCTTGCAAGTGTAACCAACCCCATCGAACTATAATGTTTTGCCTAAATACCCCCCTATAGCTCAAATAATTAGTGTTCATGTGAGAGTGATAAGACTTGGGTTAAGAGGCGTCTTTGTAAGTTGAAGTCCGGTCGGGACCTCAAAACCCACGCACTTCGCGTGGGTTTTTTTGTTTTGCACCAACCAAAGTATCCCTTGCCCTCGTATCCCTTTGTACAGAAAGGTTGGAGCCGTATGCAGTATTTGAAGAAAACAGAAGCCGAATTAGACCTACAGCGCCATGAGTTGGTGCGTCACCCTGTCTTTATGGGGGTGCGTAACATCGCAGGATTGCGCCGTATGATGGAATATCATGTCTTTGCCCAATACGATTTTGCCGTATTGAACCACGCTGTGGCGCGCCAGATTCAGTGGCATTACGCCGCGGGGGCCAAGGAGTTATTTCAGGCCTACCGAGGAGTTATGGAGGACATGGGAGCCGATACCCGCGCCATTGATACGTTTGAGACCCTGAAGCGCTCCAACGTTGCCCATGCAGATGCCCTGCGCCACTGTGGCGCTCCTCAAGCGGTGATCAATTATTCTACCTTCAGTGGTCAAATCAGCGGTTTGGCGGAGCTTCATTTACTCTTAGCACTCATGGCTTATGCACGCGATCACCGCGTTCACGAGACCTTTATTCGCGCACTGGTTGAAGCGCCCAAGCCACTGGCCGATGTGTTGAAGCCCTTGGACCATTTCATCCCGGACTACTTGGCTTTCCCTCGGGAAGAATTGTATCGCGATGCACGTGAAGTGCTTCGGGAATACTGCGGAAATGACCCAGAGATGTGGGTCCAGGTTCGCGAATACAGCCAAAAAGCTATGCGTTTGCGCCGCCGTGTATGGGACGGTCTTTTGAACGAGCTGGTAATGGTGTAAATTGACGGCATGGCCGTTATTCCTTCTTCTTTTTTTCGTGGAGATGATCCTGTATGTGAGCAGACCGCGCTAGCCCAAGGCTACGTCCAAAGACATCATCACGACAAAACCGGCGATAAAACCGAGGGTGGCAATATCCGTGTAGCGATCCTTCTGGGTTTCCGGGACCACTTCTTCAATCACGACGTAGATCATGGCACCGGCTGCAAAGGCTAAGGCATACGGCAAAATGGGCTGTGCCACAATGACCGCTACGGCACCGACGACTCCGGCAATGGGTTCTACAATAGCGCTCAATTGCCCGTACCAGAAACTTCTTCCAGCCGAAACACCCGTTCGACGAAGAGGCATGGATACGGCAATGCCCTCAGGGAAGTTTTGCAGTCCTATTCCAATGGCCAGGGCCACGGCAGCTCCTAATTCCGCGCCTTCTACTCCGCTGGCAAATGCGCCAAATGCGACACCCACGGCTAAACCTTCTGGTATGTTGTGCAGGGTGATGGCGAGCACGAGGAGAGTGGTTCGGTGCCAATTGGTTTCGGGACCTTCAGATTCTTCCTTCTTGAAATTGATGTGTAGGTGAGGGACGAATTTGTCTAAAGCGTATAAGAATAGCGCTCCGCAGAGAAAACCAATGGCCGGAGGAAGCCATCCGGGCATCCCTTGGGCCTCACTCATTTCGATGGCCGGGGCCAATAATGACCAATAGCTGGCGGCAATCATCACCCCACCGGTAAAACCGAGCATGGCATCGAGCCATTTTCGGCTCATGTCTTTAAAGAAGAAGACCAGGGAAGCTCCTGCGGCGGTCAAAAGCCAGGTAAAGGTCGTGGCCAAAAAGGCCTGCATGACCGGGCTCTGTTCCAAAAACCAATCGGGGACAAATTCCATATTAAACGCGTTTGACGTAAAGATTCTGTGCAACGAGTCGGCTGACAGATTGTGCGCTGCCGCCATCGAGCCGTAGGCTCATACTCTGATCAAAAGGAACGATCTCGAGCACTTCGAGATGTGTGCCGAGGCTGATTCCGACGCCGTCCAGGTATTGAAGAAATTCGGAGGAACTATCTCGCACGCCAACGACGCGCAGGCTAAAGCCGACTTTCATTTCGTCGAGCATGGAGGGGTTTTGAGTCTCCATTTCACCTTGAGCATTGGGAATGGGGTCTCCATGGGGGTCGTGTGAGGGGTGGCCTAGGAAGGCGTCGAGCCGTTCGGTTAGTTCGGTGGACTGGATGTGCTCCAATTGCTCGGCCATGTCGTGGACTTCGTCCCAGCCGAAGCCCAGTTTTTCAACCAAGAAGGTCTCCCAAAGGCGGTGCTTTCGAATGATTTGGAGCGCGTATTCAAATCCGATATCGCTCAACTCTACCCCTTGGTAGCGTTGGTAATTCACCAGTCCCTTTTCGGAAAGTCGCTTGACCATGTCCGTCACCGATGAGGATTGCGTTTCCAATCGATCGGCAATGGCCTTGGTCGACACCGTTTTGGTCCGGTGTTCGGAAAGGGTGTAGATGGCTTTGAGGTAATTCTCTTCGGACGTTGAATGCACAACCAACAAGTTTAGTGCTCCAAAGATAAATTTTTAGGCGAATCTAAAACTAGAGTTGTGCGCAAAAGAAAACCGGCCCGAGGGCCGGCTCTTTGAGGATCGTCATTTTGTTTACTTCGCCTCTGCGTAGCGACGAGCTACTTCGTCCCAATTGATCACGTTGAAAAACGCGCCAATGTAGTCCGGACGGCGATTTTGGTAGTTCAAGTAGTACGCGTGCTCCCAGACATCAAGTCCGAGGATTGGAGTACCGCTGCAGTCGCTGGCATCCATCAGTGGATTGTCTTGATTTGGCGTGCTGCACACTTCAAGTGCGCCGTTGTTCACGACCAACCAAGCCCATCCCGAACCGAATTGTGTAGCGGCCGCATTCGAGAACTGCTCTTTAAAAGCGTCGAAAGAACCGAAAGCGCTGTTGATGGCATCAGCCAATTCACCGCTTGGGTTTCCTCCGCCATTAGGTCCCATTACAGACCAGAATAAATTGTGGTTGTAATAACCTCCACCGTTGTTGCGCACACCACCACCGTGGGCCGAAACGTTTGCCAGAATGTCTTCAATTGACTTGCCAGCTAGATCCGTTCCTTCCACTGCTGCATTGAGCTTAGTGGTATATCCGTTGTGGTGTTTGCTGTGGTGAATCTCCATCGTACGAGCATCGATATGAGGCTCCAAAGCATCGTACGCATAGGGGAGTGCAGGTAATTCAAAGGCCATGGTATTCTTATTTAGGGTTTCTACTTTTTGATTGCCTAACAAAGCTACGTATTCAATGTTTCGTGGCCGACAAAAAGAGATAGAGAATACCGATGCAGAATAGAGCGGGGCTCAGGCACGCGTTTTCAGCGAAGCGGGATCGGTAATGTCCAAACCTAGAGCCTCGTAGACGTAGTCAAACGTAGAGAGGATTTCAGGTTCTCCATTGACAATGGCCACATCGTGCTCAAAGTGTGCGCTGGGCTCTTTGTCTTGCGTAACAATACTCCATCCATCATTGAGCTGGCGAATATGTCGAGTCCCCAGGTTGATCATGGGCTCAATGGCGAGCACCATGCCGTTCTGAAGTTTCTTACCTCGACCCGGACGGCCGTAGTTTGGAATCTGTGGATCTTCGTGCATGTCTTTTCCCAAACCGTGCCCAACGAGCTCACGGACCACTCCGTAGCCGTGTCCTTCGGTGTAGCTCTGGATCGCATGACCAATGTCTCCGACGCGATTTCCGGCACGAGCCTGCTCAATACCTAGGTAGAGGCTCTCTTTGGTTACTTCGAGAAGTTTCTCGACTTCAGGATCTACTTTGCCCACTGGAAAAGTATAGGCGTGATCGCCGTAAAATCCATTCATCAGCGCACCGCAGTCGACCGAAATGACGTCTCCTTCTTCCAGTGGACGGTCGTTTGGAATACCGTGGACGACCATTTCATTAACGGAGATACACAGTGAATTCGGGAAATCATACAGCCCCAGAAAACCGGGCTCCGCGCCAAGATCGCGAATGCACTCTTCGGCCAACTCATCCAATTTAAGCGGAGTAACGCCAGGCGCTACCACTTTGGCGACTTCGCCAAGGGTTTTGCTCACCACCAATGCACTTTCGCGCATCAGTTCAATTTCTTCTGTGGACTTTAAGTGTACCATAATCCTATTCGGCTTGCAAAGGTAGTTATAATCGCCGTAGTTTTGAGTTAATGACCGCCCCCCACTTCCCCGTCTACTACGCCTCCGCTGGCTCCGGCAAGACCTTCAACTTAGTTCGGGAGTACCTTGAACGCTGCCTAAAAGACCCCGAACCCGATAAAGTTTTCAAGGGCATTTTGGCCATTACCTTTACCAATAAGGCTGCGGGTGAAATGAAAGAGCGGGTCGTTCGTGCCCTGAGAACGTTTGTGACCTCTGACGGAACAAGCGATGCCATGGCTCAACAGATTCAGGCGAACTTAGGTTTAAAACCGGATGAGTTCACGAAGCGCTGTCGCCTGCTTCTTTCGGGTATACTTCATGAATACGACCGGTTCTCGGTTGGCACCATTGACAAGTTCAACAGTCGAATCCTGAGAACCTTTGCTCTGGACCTGGATTTACCGCTCAGCTATGAAGTGGAAATGGAGACGGACCGCTTGATCGAGGAAGCTGTGGACCGCCTCTTGGACATCATGGGAGAAGATCAAGGCGTTACTCGCCTTTTGACCAAGTACAGCACTCAACAAATTCGCGACAATAAGGATTGGCGCATACAGCGGGACTTGTTGGATAAAGGGAAACTCCTTTTTCAGGAACAGCACCGTTCGCATTTAGAGGGCCAGGCAGGAATGACCCCGAAGGATTATCTGGAGGCGATCGGCAAAATTCAATCGCGCCGTGAGGCGCTGGGCCATCATGCAAGAAAGAGTATTGAAAAAATTCAGGCCCTTATTGACCGACCGGGACAGGGACCGATGCTCTTTGCTGGGAAAGCGCTGAATAAGTGGCTGGTCAAGCACGGAGCGTTGCGTTATGCCAGCGAACTGGATATGCAAAAAGAGAAGGACGGAGCGGCTACCTATCGCGTCGGCTGGATCGAAAAAGCACTGGAACATCATCAGTGGATCAACCTGTCTGCACCGGCAGAAGACCAGTCTTGGCTCGAAAGTCATGAAGGTGAACTACACGGACTTTTGACCCAACTTTTTGAGGCGTATCGGGCCGACCTGCCTCTTTCCTTGTACGCTCGAAACATTTATGGGATGGCGGTTTTGACCGTCTTGGACAGGAGTCTTGATGAGGTAAAGCGAGAGCGAAATGTGGTTCATATCTCGGAGTTCAACCGAACCATAGCGGACCAGGTACGTCAACAACCGGTACTGTACATCTACGAGCGCTTAGGCGAGCGCTACTACCACTACTTCATCGACGAATTTCAAGACACTTCGGTCATGCAATGGCAAAACCTCTTGCCGCTGACCCATGAAGCGCTGTCTAAGGGTGGATCTTCGATGGTTGTGGGTGATGGAAAACAAGCAATTTATCGATGGCGCGGAGGGGAAGTGGAATCCTTCTTGGAATTGACCGCGGGGCACAAACCCCATTACCAGAGTGGTGCGGGCTTGGTCCAGGTTCCTTTTGCACCTGAACCCATTTCGCTCAAGGACAACTGGCGTAGTCGGCAGCAGATTGTATCCTTTAACAATGAGCTTTATTCCGAAGCGGCAGGTGAGCTGGAAGACCCTCGATTCGTGGATCTCTACCGGGCCTCTGGGCAGTCTCCGAAAGGAAAAGAGGGCGGACACATTAGCCTTCATGCCTATTCTGAAAAGCTGAATAAAGAGGACCTGTGGCCGGAGATGTTTCAATGGACGGAAGACCGAATAAACAGGGCTCGAGAGCAGGGCTTTGAATTCGCGGACCTCTGTATTCTGGTTCGGAAAAAGGAAGAAGGTCAGGCCATCGCGGAATTCCTTCAGCGCTCCGGTATTCCGGTCATCAGCAACGAAAGCCTCTTGCTGAGCGCTTCCCCGGAAGTGAATGTCCTGGTCCAGTTCCTTCGTTGGAAAGCTACGGGCAATACAAAGGATGCCGTTTCTCGAATACTCCTCTATTTGTTTGATCGATTGGAGGTGCCCAAGGCCGAACGCCATCATTGGCTGCGCAAAGCCTTGAATGAAGGCGCGGTAGAGGAAGTGCTCAATACCTGGATGCCCTCCTGGGACGCGGCCGGATGGGAGCAGCGCACGCTTTATGAGAAGGTGAATAGCCTCAGTGGATGGATCCCCGAATTCCCGATGGAAAGCGCCTATGTCGAATTCTTTTTGGATCTCTGTCACCAGTTCAGCGTGCGCAGTAAAGGAACGGAAGCCGAATTCTTGGAATGGTGGGAGGACACCCTGCACAAACACAGCATTGTGGTTCCTGCGGGCATGAACGCCGTACAAATCATGACCATCCACAAGGCCAAGGGTCTGGAGTTTCCTGTGGTTCTAGTTCCGGCAGCTCATTGGGCACCGAGGACAGCAGATCAGCAAGATTGGTTCGCCCTTCCCGAAGAAGAGGCGGAGGAATATGGCCTCTCCGAGGTCTTCCTCAACATGAATCCGAACATGCTGGTGACCTCACCCGATTTGGCCCAGTTGTACCGCAGAAGCCAAGAAGCCTTGCGGCTCGATGACTTAAACTTACTCTATGTGGCAACGACCCGAGCGGTCGACGAACTGCACGTGGCTTTCAAGCCCGACGCCGATAAACAAGGCGTTCAGCGCTATTTCGAAAGATGGCTCAAGGCTCAGGGCCGCGAGCACACACCGGGAACATCCGATTCCTGGGGGACTCCTGTAGCTGTGAGCGTTTCCGAGCAGCCCGATGAGGTACAGGAAGAAGTAGTCCGCGGCAAGCCAGAAGAATGGCGCGATAAGCTTCGACTGAGCTTTGAATCCAATCGCTATTGGGGCCTTGGCGGCGAAGCCCGACCTTACGGCGTTGAGGCCCATCGAATCCTTCAGGAAATTGAATCCGTGAATGATGCAGACCGCGTGTTGGAACAGTGGGAAGTGGACGGCTTGCTGAACGCATCGGCCCGTGAGGGCCTAGAAAAGGACATTCGCGATATGCTGGCCCGGCCCGAGGTGGCGAAGTACTTCGACCCTGCATCGCGATCGCGAAACGAGGCCTCGATTCTACTTCCGAACGGCGGCGCCCAACGGCCCGATCGCCTGATCTTTCATCCCGACGGCGGAGTGAGCATTGTCGATTTCAAAACGGGGGCCCCGAGTGCCAAACACCGGCAACAGGTGGACGAATATGCTAACCTTTTGAACTCCGCACACGTAAACGTAGTTAACAGGGCGCTCATTTACGTGGGTCCTTATGCGCTGGACGAGAACTGGTAAAGTCAATTTCGGCGCCTTTTTGATACTTTTGTCGCTTCATTAACCCAAACAATGAAACTACGCTTGCTACAGGGCGCCTTGATGGTGGCCCTCACTCTATATGTGGCCCCGGCACGGGCTCAAGAAAAATGCGCCACGGATCATATTCATCAGCACATGATGGATTCAGATCCGCACTACCGGCAGTATTTTGAAAACAGAGATCTGGCCCTACGGGCCGATGGGGATGCCGCTCGCTCCAATTCCACACTGACCGTACCCGTGATGGTCTGGATTTTTCACAACGACGGACCCGAGAATATTTCACGTGCACAAGTCTTGGATGCGATCGACGTGCTCAACGAAGATGTTCAGCGACTCAACAGCGATACCTCGAATACGTCGAACACCTTCAAGCCAGTCGCGGGCATGGGAAACATCGAGTTCAAGTTGGCCACTGTAGGTCCAACAGGAGAATGTACGGATGGAATTGTGCGCGTGCGGACGGCATTGACAGCCAATGCACCCAATGAGATCAAGAATTTGGTTCCCGCGGACAACAACAAATACATGAACATCTATGTGGTGAAGACCATCGAAAACACCTTCGGCGGGAACGGAACCATCTTGGGTTATGCGTATTTCCCGAATCCAGGACAAAGTGCCTTGAACGACGGCATTGTCATCCGACACGATGTGATGGGCCGCATCGGATCGGCCACCACAGGGTTTGGTCCGAACAACGGCGGGCGCACCTTGACGCACGAACTCGGACATTATCTAGGGCTTCCCCATACTTTTCAGGGTGGTTGTTTTGGCAACAATGACGGGTTTACGGATACACCTCCAGTGGCGGCATCCAATAGCGGATGCAATTGGGGAAACAGCTGTTCCAATGAAAGCCCCGACCTTCCGGACCAAGGCGAAAACTACATGGACTACACCAATGGTATTTGCCAGAACATGTTTAGTGCTCAGCAAGTGGCCCGGATGGAAAGTGAATTAAACGGTACCCGAAGTCAGTTGATCAGCAGCCAGAATTTGCTGGAAACCGGAGTGGATGACGCTTCAGCCCTTTGCGCTCCGAATGCCTACATCGGTACCCCTTCGCCCTACGTTTGCTTGAGTGATTCATTGGAGCTTTTCGACTATTCGTGGAACGGTCCAGTCACTGCTCGTCAGTGGACCCTGGTCAATACAAATTTGGACTTCTCGCAGGACTCTGTGGCCTCCATCGGGTTCAATGCCCCCGGGACGTATACCATCGAACTGAACGCCTCCAATGGTCAAGGTAATTCTCTAGCTACCCGAATCATCAATGTCTTTGATACCGTGGGTATTGTTCCGGGCTACTACGGGGAGTCCTTCGAACCTCCGTTTCCCTTTGGAACGCAGTACCAAGTGCAACCCAACGAAATGGCCTACAGCTGGAACGTCGATACGGACGTCGCCAAAACGGGAACCCAGAGCATGTCGGTAAAGAACTACTTCAAAACGGCCGGGGCTCGTGAAGAACTTCTGATGCCTCCTTTGGACATGACCCAACAAACGGCAAGTACGCTGGAGTTCTCCTACGCATTTGCCCGCAAAACAGTTGATGACCAGGATGAATTGCGCATTTGGGTCAGTACCAATTGTGGGGTGACATGGATTCCTAGAATGGTGATTCCAGCCGCACAATTGGCTACCGCGCCGAATGAATTCTTCGACGAATTTGAGCCGAGTCCGAATCAATGGGAAACGGCCACAGTGAACTTGGCCGCTTACCAAAGTCGAGAGCATCTACTCGTGAAGTTCGAATTCACCTCCGGTGGAGGGAACAACATATACCTCGATGATTTGAAGATTTATGAGACCATCGGCCTCGAAGAAAACTCCGTGGAAGAGATCGCCCTCTATCCAAACCCCGTGCGGGATCAATTGACGATTGACCTCGGGACTTTAGAGGAGGTGGAAATTGAAATTCGAGACCTCACCGGACGACTATTGTTTACTGGCCGACATTCCGGTCAACTAGAAATGACTACCTCTGCCTGGACGGCAGGAACATACTTCGCGATTTTCCGCACTACACAAGGAGTGGTTTCGCGCAAACTGATCAAACAATGAAGATGATGAAGAGAGGATTGATTGCCTTGACCCTTGCGCTTTTTGGCTACACGAATACAAGCGCTCAAGAACACGTTCACAGCGTTCGTTGCTACACCGACGAAATTCACGCACACCGCATGTCTACGGACGAAATTTATCGCCAGGCTTTTGAAGCGACCCAGGCGAGTATGGCAGCCGCTTTACAAGAAGTGCAAGCTGCTCGTGCTGGTCAACAAGACACGGCCTTGTACTACATTCCCACGGTAGTTCATGTATTTCATGCGGATGGGGGTACGGGTAACCTCGGCATGGACCAAATTATTGATGGAATGCGCATTCTCAATGAGGATTATCGCAAATTGAATGCGGACACCGGTAGCGTTCAGACGCCCCACAAGGCCGTTCACGCCGATACGCAAATTGAATTCCGACTTGCGCGTTTAGACCCAAATGGAGATTGTACAGACGGTGTGGTATACCACCGCCAACCTCTGGTAAGCAATAGTGCTGCGCCAAACTGCTTGAAGGCCTATGGGTGGGACAACGACAAATACATGAACATCTTCCTGGTTCCAAATTTGGCCGGACTTCTGGGATATTCGGCCTTTCCGGTCAACGGAATGATCGGCTTGGACGATGGTAATTTCATGCTTTCGGCGAGTTTTGGATCCATAGGAACGGCAGCGAACAACGCACCTTATGACCTTGGACGTACGACTACACACGAGGTCGGTCACTACCTGGATCTATTCCACACCTTTCAAGGAGGGTGTTCCAATGGAGACCAAGTGGGCGATACCCCAGCAACTTCTTCTTCCAATTTTGGCTGTGCTCAGGGCCAGACGACTTGTGGCACCTTGGATATGCCCGAGAATTTCATGGATTATTCCAATGATGACTGTCTCTTGATGTTTACGGCGGGTCAAGCTGCTCGTATGCAAAGCGCTTTAAGTAGCCCAAGCTCACAACGCGGGCAGTTGGTAACGCCCACCAATTACGCGGCAACGGGAGTCTTACTCCCTGTATCTCCTTGTGCCCCAAAACCCGATTTTATCGTGAGCCGTGATCAAACGTGCACCGGTACAGCAATCACTTACACGGATAACCACTACAATGGAGTGGCCACATCGCGTATTTGGGAATTTCCAGGTGGGAATCCAGCGACCTCTACAGATTCGATCGTGTCCGTGACGTATGATACGCCAGGAAGCTATGACTTTAAGCTATCTGTGACCAACGCGCAAGGAACCAATTTGGAGACCTTTGATGGTGTCATTGTCGTTCAGTCGGACCAAGGTGAAGACGCCACCCAATGGGGTACCAGCTTTGAGACCGCAGCAGAGATTGGAACTGATGTGACCCAGCAAGGATGGGAATTTGGCGACAACTTTGAGCGTGTATCTACGGCTTCTCAAGATGGCAACTCGAGCATGATGGTCAATGCGTTGAATAAGACCAACATCATGGGATATGGCTTTAATGATTATCACATAGAGTACTTGTACCTACCAACAGTGGACATGACCACACAAGGAGCATCAGACCTTCATTTGTGGTATGCGTACACCAGCCAATTCGGCAATGATGGAGACACAGAGCTCGAAGTCCAGGTGAATTTCGGTTGCTCGAATGCTTGGATTACTCGTTTGTCGAGAAGCGGCAGTGCTTTGAGAACAGCCACCCAAACCAATGCCCCATTCACGCCGACCACAACTAGCTCCTGGGATGAGTTAGTCGTTAACTTGGCTGGCTTTGCCGCACGAGACAACCTCCGTATACGTTTGAAATTTACTTCAGGTGAAAACGCCAATAACCTGTACGTTGATAACGTCTTCTTAGTCGATCAAACGATCAGCTTGGAAGAAAGCGGTATCTTGGAGCTGCGCGCCTTCCCGAATCCTGCCCACGATCACATCACCGTGGCCAACGGAGCTCAGGATTTAAATGAGGCGACTTTGCGCTTGACGGATCTTCAAGGACGCGTGGTGTTTGTGCACGATGTGGCATTCCTCGCGGCCGGAAGCGATCTTCGGATTGACCTTCCCGCGAACCTTTCGAAGGGCGCATATGTATTATCGGTTGAGTCTGGCACTGGGTCCTACGTGGACCGCTGGATGATCGATTAACCCAAACAACGACATATGAAGAAGTTCTTTACTCTGCTGTTCGGGCTTGCTCTGTTGGCAGGACCCTCCTATGGACAGAACCACATTTGTGCCTTTGATGAGGATATCAACGACCTCCTCCAACGGTATCCCGAAAAAGTCAATTGGTTTAGTGAGACACTTCCTTCACTCCTCCAGGATTATCGCGCTCAGGAATCGCAAATTCCAGAGGACAGCACCTTCATCATTCCCGTTGTCGTGCACGTGTTTCACGACGGAGGACCGGAGAATATTTCGGACGCTCAGGTTTTTGATATGATTCGCGTCATGAATGAGGATTACTCCTTTACCCATGCGGATACGGCGCTCATAGATTCGACTTTTCGTGGGGTTCAGGCCTCGATGCAAATCGAGTTTCGATTGGCGCGTTTGGACCCGGACAGTAATTGTACCACTGGAATATTGCGCCACCGAACGCGCTTAGCAAACGACCTTCCACAGGGCTTTAAAACCTTTGGCTGGAATAACCGGGATTACCTCAACATCTATTTGGTTGGAGGATTGTACGGCGGTGGCGGTGGCGGAACCTTGATTGGATATGCCATGCCTCCAGGATTTAATGTGCCCCTACGGCGCGATGGAATTGCCAACCGCTCCGATTACGCCGGAACCATAGGTACAGCTCTTGGGCTTCCAGTGGGTAGTCGCGGAGGTAGTGTACTCTCTCATGAAGGAGGGCATTATGTCGGCTTGATGCACACCTTTCAGGATGGGTGTTCAGCGCTTCTGGACAACGATTATTGCACCGACACTCCACCAGTGGATTCACCGAATTATGGTCCGTGTACCGCCCAAATCAACAGCTGCAATTTCGACGTTCCGGATTTACCGGATAACATTGAAAATTACATGGATTACACCGATAATGAATGCATGCGCATGTTTACCGAACAACAGCGCGATATTGCTCATTTCAGCTTGTCGAGTGTATTCGGGCGCAAAAGGCTGGTTGAATATGATAACCTGGTAGATCGCGGCGTTTTCTTAGATCCTAGTCCATGTGCTCCTCAGCCAGACTACATCATCGAAGATGAAGTCGTTTTGGTAGGAGATACAGTGGTTCTGCACAGTAATGCCTACAATGGTGCAGTTACTTCTCACACTTGGGACTTTCCCGGGGGAACCATTACTTCAGGGGCTAGCGACTCAACGGTTAAGGTGGTGTATGCCCAAGGAGGAACTTATGACTTTCAATACACGGTTGGAAATAACGAGGGCTTTAATACCCGAATTTACACCGACCGAGTAGTGGTATTGGATACTGCTGTTCAGCAAAGTGGTCCGGCCATTTTTGATTTTGAAAACGTTTCCGGAGAGGGAGCAGAGCCATTCCAAGTTCTGGTTTCAGAATTAGGCAATGGTTTTGCCACCACTGGTGATGCCGCTGCGAGTGGAAATCGCTCTTTGAAGTTGGACAACTTTGCCAAATTTGCTCCCGCGGTGAATCGCGAATACCAGAAAGACGAAGTTTACTTCGGGCCTTTTGACGGTACTTCACTGAGCAATTATAACGTCAGTTTTGACTATGCCTTCGCGGCGAAAGAAGACTTTACTGAAGACCTGGTTCGCGTTTGGTTGAGTACGAATGGAACCAGTTGGTCACCCAGAGGGTCCATTAGTATGAATAGTCTTCCAACGGATACGGCTATTTATCAACTTCAGCCATTTGTTCCAGGACCAACGCACAACTGGAGTAACAAGCAAATATCTGTTGCTTTGGCGCAGAATTCGGAGAAATTCTGGATCCGAATCGAGTACCTTGGTAAGTATGGAAACAACTTCTACATGGACAACCTGTACGTGGGTACTGAAGTCGGATTGGCGGAGTCTGGTGAATTGGCACTCGAGGCCTATCCCAACCCAGCAAATGATCACTTGACCTTGGCCATTGGCGGAGAGGATTTGGTTCAAGCTCAACTGGAGCTGGTGGATTTGAGCGGTCGAACCGTTTTAAGTCAAGAGCTTCCAATGCTGTTGGCAGGCAGTTCACACCGTGTAGCCCTGCCCAATACGCTGGCCACAGGTTCCTATATTCTGCGAATTCAGTCCAGTAAAGGACAATTCGTAGAGCCTTGGATTATTGAATAGGTCTTAGTGCGCCTCTAACCAAGTTTGCCCGGTTCCCATATCTACGAGGAGGGGAACGTCAAGCGTAACGGCGTTTTCCATTAAATCCCGAACAATCGGTTTAATGGTCTCGAGCTCATCGATATGGGCATCGAAGACCAATTCATCGTGTACCTGTAGGATCATTTTCGACTTAAACCCTTCCGCTTGGAATCGGTCATGGATCGCAATCATGGCTTTCTTGATGATGTCAGCCGCGGAGCCTTGAATGGGAGCGTTGATGGCGTTTCGTTCAGCGAACCCACGAACGGTGGCATTGCGCGAGTTGATGTCTGGTAGGTATCGACGCCGCTCCATAATGGTCTGTACATATCCGAGTTCCCGTGCAAAATTGATGCTGTAGTCCATGTACTCCTTAATGGCCGGGTACTTGCTGAAGTAGTTGTCAATGATTTCCCGTGCCTCCGTTCTTTTGATGTTCAGACGATCGGCTAGTCCAAAGGCGGAAATACCGTAGATGATACCGAAGTTGACCATTTTGGCACTGCTCCGCATGTCGCGATCCACTTCTTCCAAGGGGACCCCGTAGACTTTCGCCGCCGTGGCTTTGTGGATATCCTGTCCACTCTTAAAGGCCGCAATCATGTCCTCATCTTTGGCCAGAGCGGCGATCAAACGAAGCTCAATTTGACTGTAATCCGCCGCCAGAAGAACATGGTTTTCATCTCTTGGGACAAAGGCAGCACGTACTTTCCGACCCCGCTCCGTTCGGATGGGGATGTTCTGAAGGTTCGGATTGTTGCTGGATAAACGCCCTGTGGCGGCAACAGTTTGATTGTAGGTCGTGTGGATGCGACCCGTCTTAGGATTGACCAGTTCAGGCAAGGCGTCTACATAGGTGCTGATCAGCTTCGATACACTGCGATAATCGAGGACCTGATCAATGATCTCGTGCTCCCCGGCCAGTTTACTCAAAGTGTCCTCCGAGGTGCTGTACTGCCCGCTTTTCGTCTTTTTGGGCTTGTCTACGATCTTCATTTGTTCAAAGAGGATTTCACCCAATTGTTTGGGCGACCCAATATTGAACTCGGCACCAGCTAGATCATAAATGCGGCTCTGGATCCCTTGCAATTCCGTTTTGAGTTCGGAGCTATACTGTGCCAGGTTCTCCGAATCAAGCCGAACCCCTTCGGTCTCCATGGCGGCCAACACCCGAACCAAGGGTGTTTCCAAATCGCGAAACAGACGCTCCACGTTGTTGGCCCCCAGGTCTTTCTCAAAAACCTCTTTTAGCTGAAGGGTGATGTCCGCATCTTCACCTGCGTATTCCGCGACTCGATCCACGGCAACATCCCGCATCGAGCCTTGTTTTTTTCCTTTTTTGCCAATCAAGGATTCAATAGAGACGGGCTGGTAGTTCAAGTACGTTTGCGCCAGAAGATCCATGTTGTGTCGCATATCGGGATTCAATAGATAATGCGCCAACATCGTGTCCCAAACCGCGCCACGTACTTCAACGCCATGCCATTTGAGCACGTTGATGTCGTACTTCAAATTCTGACCGACCTTCTCAATGCCCTCATTTTCAAAAAAGTCCTTGAATTCCGCTGTGACCTTCAGGGCCTCATCTCGGTCATCGGGCACAGGCACGTAGTACGCTTTTCCCACTTCATAGCTAAAAGCCAAACCGACCAATTCGGCCAAATTTGGATCAATTCCGGTCGTTTCCGTGTCAAAACACACCGATTTTTGGTCCAAAAGGGCAGAAATCAGCGTTTTTCGCTTTTCCGGCGAATCGACCAATTCATAGTCGTGCGGCGTATTTTCTAAAGTTTTGAATTCTGCTTCTTGGGCCTCACGGCCCGATGCGCTCGTCGGCGCACCAAACAAGTCCATTTGGTCGGTTGCCGGCGCCGCCTTTGCCGGCGCTGAAGGAGTACTCGACGGGGCACTCGCCCCGGCTGAATCATCCCCAAAGACCCGCTTAACCAAACTCCGGAATTCCAATTGCTCAAAGAGCTCTCGAACTTGCGGCTCGTCAGGCTCTTCGCGGATCAAGTCCTTCTCGTCAAACTCAATAGGCACATCCGTGATGATGGTGGCTAGTTTCTTGGACAAAAAGGCCAGCTCACGGTTCTGCTCCACCTTCTCCTTCATCTTGCCTTTGAGATCATCCAGATTCTCGTACAAGCCCTCCATGGACCCGTATTGGGCGATGAATTTTTGAGCGGTCTTTTGACCCACCCCTGGAATACCGGGAATGTTGTCCACGGCATCTCCCATCATCCCCAAGAAGTCGATCACCTGATCCACACGCTCGATTTCAAATCTTTTCTTGACCTCTTCAATTCCCCAGACTTCAACACCTTTACCCATGTAGGCGGGTTTGTACATGAAGATGTTGTCGGAGACCAATTGGCCGTAGTCCTTGTCCGGGGTCATCATATACACTTGATACCCGGCCTGTTCTCCCTTTTTGGCCAAGGTTCCGATGACGTCATCTGCTTCAAAGCCCATGACCTGAAGGCAGGGGATGCGGAAGGCCGCGGCTAAATCTTTGATGATGGGGACCGACATCTTGATGTCCTCAGGGGTCTCCTCGCGGTTGGCCTTGTACTCGGCAAAGTCGTTCACGCGATCCACAGGGCCAGGCGGATCAAAAACGATGGCGATGTGGCTCGGGTCCTCTTTTCGGATGAGGTCCAGCAGGGTGAGCATGAAACCGTAGATGGCCGATGTGTTGCGCCCGTCCGAAGTCATTCGCGGGTTCTTGCTGAAGGCAAAGTAGGAACGGTATATGAGGGCGTATGCGTCGAGGAGAAAGAGGCGTTTTTCGCTGGTTTCGGCCATGGGGTTCAATTTGGGAGACAAAAGGTATGAACTCTAGGTGAATGACTATGTTTGTTGGGGGACTACTTCGCGCAAAATGAATCAAATGATCGTTCGTCTGCTCATCATCATCGGGATACTCTTCTTTCTCGATCTCTACGCTTTTCAAGCTGTTCGTACCGCAACCCGAGGAAAACTCTGGCTTTGGACTTACTGGGCCATCACTCTTGGTCTCTTTGCATGGCTGGGTTATACCGTACTCAACTTTGACCGGTCTTCCGGTCCTCAAAACCGCATTTTCTCTTGGCTTTTCGGCATGATGGTGCTCTTTTATGTGCCCAAAATGGTCATTGCCTTCCCGCTTCTATTGGAAGACCTCTTCCGCGTATTCCGCGCCGGTTGGAAAGTCATCCTTTCTGTACTGCCCAGTAGTGAAGCGAATGTGGAAGCGACCAGTTATTGGCCTGCGCGTCGGAAGTTCATCAGCCAATTGGGCCTCATCCTGGCGGCACTACCCTTCGCAAGCATTTTATACGGAATCACCCGCGGGAAGTACCGCTATGAGGTTTGGCGACACACGCTCTACTTTGACGATTTACCCGAGGCTTTTGACGGTTTTAGAATTGCTCAGATTTCGGACATCCATTCGGGAAGCTTTGACAACGCTGAAAAGGTAGCTGAGGCCGTTCAGCTGGTCAATGAGCAAGAGAGTGACGTCATCCTCTTCACCGGTGATTTGGTGAACAATGCCGCCGATGAAATGGATCCTTGGAAGGAAACCTTCAGTGCCCTGAGCGCACAGGACGGGGTGTATTCTGTACTCGGTAACCACGATTATGGCGACTACATGGAATGGCCATCGGCGGAAGCCAAGGCGGCCAATATGCAAAAGCTGTACGATACCCATCGAGAGATTGGTATGGACCTACTTCGCAACGAACACCGCACCTTGGAGCGCGATGGTCAAAAGCTGCACATCGTGGGTGTGGAGAACTGGGGCAAGCCCCCTTTCCCTCAGTACGGTGATTTGGACCGCGCCACGGAAGGCATTGGCGACGACGAATTCTGCGTTTTGATGAGCCATGACCCAAGCCATTACGACTTGGAGGTCAAGCAACATCCCAAGAACTTCCGACTCACTTTGAGCGGGCATACACACGGAATGCAGTTTGGGATTGAGATTCCCGGAATCAAGTGGAGCCCGGTGAAGTATCGCTACCCTAAATGGGCCGGCCTTTACGAAGAGGCAGGACGTTTCCTCAACGTGAACAGAGGGTTCGGCTTCTTGGCTTTTCCCGGCCGGGTAGGTATTTGGCCGGAGGTCACTGTGCTTGAACTCAAGCGCCGTGCTACCGCCTGAGCTCGCAAATAGAAAGATCATTCACGTAGACATGGACGCCTTTTACGCGTCTGTGGAACAACACGACCATCCGGAACTCAAAGGAAAACCCCTCGCAGTGGGCGGGTCCAAAGAACGAGGTGTGGTGGCCGCTGCCAGCTATGAGGCACGCAAATTTGGCGTCCGAAGCGCCATGCCCAGCGTGACGGCCGCTCGATTGTGTCCGGAGCTCATCTTCGTCACTCCGCGGTTCGATCGCTACCAAGAGGTCAGCCGACAAATTCGAAACATCTTCTTCGACTACACGGACCTCGTAGAACCGCTTTCCCTCGATGAGGCATATTTAGACGTGACCGAAAACAAGAAGGGCATGACGTCTGCCACCTTGATCGCCCTCGAGATTCGGGACCGCATCCAGGCCGAGACGGGATTGACGGCCAGCGCGGGGATCAGCATCAATAAATTCTTGGCCAAAGTGGCCTCGGATGTCAACAAGCCCAACGGACAAAAGCTGATTCCACCCGAAGAAGTCCTGGACTTTTTGGAGCAACTCGAAATCCGCAAGTTCTATGGCATTGGAAAAGTGACCGCCCAGAAAATGATGCAGCTCGGCATCTTCACGGGTAAGGACCTCAAGCGCCAAGAGCTCGCCTTTCTGGAAGACCATTTTGGCAAGAGCGGGGAGCACTACTACAACATCGTTCGGGGCATCCATCGAAGTGCGGTCAAGCCCGATCGCATACGCAAGTCCATAGGTGCGGAACGCACCTATGATGTGGACCTACGGTCCGATGAGGAAATGCGCGAAAAATTGAAGAAAATCGCCGAAAAAGTATCCGAAAGGGCCAAAAAGAGTGAAAAAAGCGGAAAAACCATCACTTTGAAGTACAAATACGATGATTTTGAACAGCACACCCGAGCCCGTACTTTGCCTTACTTCGTGAACGACGAACAAATCATCTACGAAACCATCATTGAGCTTCTGGAGGAGAATGAACTGGAACGCCCCGTTCGCTTGCTCGGCATCACCTTGTCCAACCTCGATACTGAAGAGGAACGCGGTGAAGGATACCAACTCACGCTGGAGTTTTGATATATTGAAGCGTGAAACGCGCAATCCTATTTGTTCTTCCCCTACTGCTGCTGTTGGGCTGCGGAGATCGAGCATCGCGCCGTGAGGCGCAAGACCTTCCGGAAATACAACGGGATTGGGAGCAGATCGCTGAGGACGGCGTGCTTCGGGCGATCACAAATTATTCTGGGACGAGTTATTTTCTCTACCGCGGGGAGCCCATGGGCTTTGAGTACGAGCTCTTGAAGCGGCTGGCCGATCACCTCGAATTAGAGCTCGAAATCGTTTTGGCAGAGAACATCGACAGTATTCTGCCCATGCTCAAACGGGGAGAAGGGGATTTGATCGCCTTTGGACTGACCATTACTCAAGAGCGCAAAACGCAAATCTCATTTACGGATTACCTCTACCTGACCCGTCAAGTGCTGGTGCAGCGCAAGCCAGAGGGCTGGCGAAACTTGAAGCGGCATCAACTTGAAGCGCAATTGATCCAAGAACCGGTGGAGCTGATTGGGGATACGGTATCGGTCCGTTTGGAAACCTCTTATTTCAAGCGATTGGTTCATTTAATGGATGAAGTTGGAGGAACGATTTATATCGATACGCTGCCTGGGTCTATGTCCAGTGAAAAATCAGTTCAGGCGGTACTCAATGGTGAGATCACCTATACCGTGGTCGACGACAATATTGCGGCCATCAGCGCTGCCTATCATCCCGAACTAGACGTGGGCACACCTGTCAGTTTTGCTCAGCGCATCGGCTGGGGTGTGCGTCAAAGTAGCCCAGCCCTTTTGGACACCCTCAACGATTGGGTGGCGGGATTCAAGAAGGAAGTAGACTATGCGGTGATCTACAACAAGTACTACAAGAACAAGCGGGCCTATCGCAAGCGCGTCAACAGCGAATTCTACAGTTTGAACGAACAGCGCATTTCGCCCTACGACGACCTCATTCGGCAAGAAGCCACGCGCATCGGTTGGGATTGGCGGCTGATGGCCGCACAAGTCTATCAGGAATCGCAATTTGATCCCAAGGCCACATCTTGGGCGGGAGCCGCCGGGTTATTGCAGCTCATGAAAGGAACGGCCTCAGACCTCGGCGTCGACGATCGCTTGGATCCGGAAGAGAACCTCCAGGGGGCAGCGGATTACCTTGCACAAATAGAAGCCAACTTTTCCGAAGTACCCGACAGCCTTCAGCGCATCAAGCTTACTCTGGCCTCCTTTAATTGTGGATACTACCACGTACTTGATGCGCAAAGCTTGGCGGAGAAAAGAGGTCTGGACCCGCAGCGATGGGATGAAAACGTGGAGGCCATGATCTTGGAACTGAGTTTCCCTGCGAACTACCGAGACGAGGTCGTGAAATACGGATATGTCAAAGGGGTTGAACCCTTCAATTACGTGCGTGAAATCTTTGAGCGATACGACCGGTACCGTCAGTTTATTGAACGGGACTCGGGGGTCGATGTACCGGAAGTCCTTTAGAGCTTAATACAGACGTTCTTGGGTTCAGTGAAGAAGCGCAAGGCTTCAAACCCGCCTTCTCGTCCAATTCCACTCTGCTTTACACCGCCAAAAGGCGTGCGCAAATCGCGCAAGAGCCACGTGTTCACCCAAACAATTCCGGTGTGGAGTTGAGCCGCCATGCGGTGAGCGCGTTTGAGATCGCTGGTCCATAGCGTGCTGGCCAAACCGTATTTGGTGCCGTTTGCGTACTCCAATACTTCCTCTTCTGTGTCGAAGGGTTGTAAGGTGACTACGGGACCAAATATTTCTTCTTGATTAGTGCGGCAGGTGTGGGGTAATCCTTCAATAACGGTAGGGGCAATGTAGTAGCCTTCGGCGTGCTCGCCTTCGAGCTGAACGCGGTGCCCTCCGGCGAGTACCGTTCCGCCTTCTTCTTCGGCCAACTCAATGTAACTGAGGATTTTTTCCATGTGTGGTTTGGAGACCACTGCGCCCATTTTCGTATTGGGATCATCCGGGGTTCCCACTTGCATGCGCTCCACTTTGGCGACGAAGGCCTCCTTGAATTTGTCGTAGATCCCGCGCTGTATGTAGATACGCGATCCGCACAAACAGATTTGCCCCTGGTTGGCAAAACTGGATCGAACGGTGGTGCGCAACATGTCGTCAAAATCGCAGTCGTCGAAGATCATGTTGGGGTTCTTACCGCCCAATTCCAAACTGAGTTTTTTGAACATCGGAGCTGCGACTCGAGAGATTTGTTGTCCCGTTGCCGTTCCACCGGTAAAGGAAATCATGGGTACATCGGGATGCTCGGTAATGGCCGCTCCAACTTTAGGGCCTAGTCCGTGGACGATGTTGAGGACTCCTGCCGGTAAGCCCGCCTCAATGCACAATTCACTTAAAAGATAGGCCGTCATGGGCGTAATTTCCGAAGGCTTAGCTACGACTGTGTTTCCAGCGGCAAGGGCCGGAGCAATCTTCCAGGTAAAGAGATATAGGGGAAGGTTCCAGGGGGAGATGCAACCGGCCACGCCAATAGGTTGACGCAGGGTATAGTTCAAGGCGACTTCGCCCATGGAATGGCTTTCGCTCGAATCGTGCAAGATGGCCGTTGCGTAGAAATAAAAGTTTGCTTGAGCCCGTGGTATATCAACCGCAGTTGCTAAGCTTACGGGCTTTCCATTGTCTTTACTCTCTGCGGCGGCAAGTCGATCGAGGTTGGCTCCAATGAGTTCTGAGATGCGAACCATGATCCGGGAGCGTTCTTGGATGGACATACTGCTCCATCCCGGAAAGGCCTCTTTCGCAGCATCTACAGCGGCCTGAACATCGGCAGCGTCACTGTCCGGAATCAGGGAATACACCTGTCCACGACTGGGGTCGTAGTTATCGATGTAGGCTCCACTTTGTGGTGGCACCAATTGTCCACCAATGTAATTCTGTAGTTTCTCCATGCTTATAAGCTTGAGGTCCGGCCCCCATCTACGGGGACGTTGATGCCGTTGATGTAGCTCGCCGCTGGGCTGGCCAGGAAGGCGATGGCATTGGCCACTTCTTCGGGTTTAGCGAAGCGCTTCATGGGTACGGCGTTGGCCATGCCTTGCGCGGCTTCTTCAATACTCGAATTCGTTTTCGCTGCTTTTCCGGCGATGATGCTCGTGAGACGCTCGGTCTCCGTGGCTCCGGGCAGTACGTTGTTGACCGTGATGTTGTCGATGCCGAGTTCGTTGGCCAAGGTTTTGGACCAGTTGGCCACTGCTCCGCGAATGGTGTTGCTTACCCCGAGATTGGGCAGGGGCTGCTTAACGGAGGTGGAAATAACGTTGATGATGCGCCCGTAGCCCGCATCGCGCATACCGGGAATCAGGGCTTGAGCCAAGATTTGGTTGCAGACGAGGTGCTGGTTAAAGGCATTTAAAAATTCCTCGGTCCCGGCCAAGTGCGCCGGTCCAGCGGGTGGTCCACCGGTGTTGTTGACAAGGATGTGATAGGCGTTTTCGGGAGTGACCCAATCTTGAAGGATGGTCCGCAGACGATTGGGGTCTTGAAAGTCGGCGACGAGCGCATCGTGCCGTGAGGCACTGATGGCTTTTAATTCTTCGACGACCTTATCGAGTTTCTCGGGATTGCGGGCCACGACGGTTACTCGGGCACCCAATCGGGCGAGTTCGAGGGCGGTGGCTTTTCCGATGCCTTGGGAGGCGCCACAGACGAGGGCGCTTTTTCCGTTGAGATTCAAGTCCATAAGGCAAAGCTACGTTTTTGTACCTTCGTTCGACAACCGAAAGATCAGCGTCATGGCCATCAAAGCACCCTTCAATTTGTTTCAGTGGATCGAGGAGAATCGCGACCTGTTGAAGCCACCCGTGGGGAATAAAAACCTCTATGTAGAGTCGGGTGATTACATCGTCATGATTGTGGGAGGGCCCAATGCGCGCAAGGATTACCACTACAATGAGACCGAAGAGCTCTTCTTTCAATTGGAAGGAGACATCACGGTGTACATCCAAGAGGACGGTAAAAAACGCGAGGTGAAAATTCGAGAGGGAGAAATGTTTTTACTCCCTGGGAAGATTCCCCATTCACCGGTGCGACCAGCCGGATCGGTTGGCTTGGTGATTGAGCGCAAACGCGAGCCGCACCACAAGGATGGTTTGATGTGGTTCAGCGATACCGCCAATGCCAAGCTGTACGAAGAGTACTTCCACTTGACCAACATCGAAAAGGACTTTCTTCCAGTTTTCCGGCGCTTCTACTCCGATGAGAAGTTGCGCACTTGCCCAGAGACGGGAGAAGTGATGGAAGTAGACGAGCGCTTCGTTTAAGCCTTGGGCATGCCCAAAATGTAGTAGCCTACTGATTTACCTTTTTTGTTTTTAGGACGCTCATAGCTCCAAGTGTATGCATCACTTTGGTGCCCATCGAGCAGTTCATCGAGATCGCTCTCGGTGTACATGCGCACGTTCGACACTTGTCCGTCCCAAGCGTAACCGATCGGGATGACGGGAATTAAATAAGTGAAAAGAAGCTGCTTTGCGGTCAGCGGTTTCACGGCTGGGGTCATGAACCAAGTCATGAGGAAGAGGATCAGAAGTCCCAAGGGCAAAAACAACCACCAAAGCAGAAGCGGCACTTTGTTTTCCGCCATTTCATAGATGAGAATGGGTTGCTTGGCCTCTTGTGCGCTCAACAGAATATCCTTGGCCACCGGTGGAGGCATGTGGTGAAAACTGTTCATCATGGTTTTCAGTCCTTCGGGCGCTTGCTCCAAGTGCCGAGCATCCGTGGATTCCGAGCGATACTGTACGTTGGGGTCGTTTTGACCATTGATTTCGGTCACAAAATCAGGATGCGGATTGAGGTCGGTCAGGGTCAGCTTCAATGGTGCGTCCATATTCTGCTCATTGTATTGCTTCACCGCTGGCATGATGGCACCACCGGAACCCGACCCGATGTCCACGATCTGGTCAAAGCCATGTTGTTCTCTCACTTCGGCGAGGAGCTCTGAGATCACTTCGGGAACACCGAGCATTTTTTGTAGGACTACGATGAGGTGGGTCATTCCCGTGCGCCAGGAGCGAGGCCACCAGCTTTGGTCTTCAAATTCGAATAGGTGTATTCGTTTCATGGTCAGTGGAATAGGTTCGCTCAAAGGTATGGCGGGAAATCGTATTTTAGCCGGACACGAAAGCTTATTTAACCAAAACCTACTCGCCTTGACTCAACCGCGACTCAAGATCGATATGCACACGCATATCCTTCCTTTAGACATACCCGATTTTCACCACAAGTTTGGCTATGGCGATTTCATCAAACTGGAGATGACGCAAACGGGAAATGCCCGGATGATGAAAGGCGGTGAGTTCTTTCGGGAAATCAAACCGAACTGTTGGGACGAAGATTTGCGGATGAACGAGTACGCGGAATTTCAGACCCAAGTCCAAGTGGTTTGTACCATCCCCGTCATGTTCAGCTACTGGGCCAAGCCGGAGCACTGCCTGGAAACGAGTCGCTTTCTGAACGATCACATCGCGGATTTGGTGGCGCGCTACCCCAAGAACTACATCGGTCTCGGAACCCTGCCCATGCAAGATGCAGCCCTGTCGGTTCAGGAGTTGAAGCGATGTAAGGAAATCGGATTGGTCGGGGTGCAAATCGGGTCCAACATCAACAATCACAATTTGGATGAGGAGCAGTTCTACCCCATTTGGGCAGCGGCTGAGGAATTGGGGATGGCCGTTTTGGTGCACCCTTGGGAAATGATGGGTTTTGATCAGATGCGGAAATACTGGCTGCCTTGGCTGGTCGGAATGCCGGGCGAAACGTCGCGCGCTATTTGCTCCATGATTTTCGGTGGTATTTTCGAGAAATTCCCTGGACTGCGCGTGAATTTTGCCCACGCGGGCGGAAGCTTTCTACCGACCATTGGACGGGTCGAACACGGCTTCAATTGCCGCCCCGACTTGGTGGCCATTGACAACGACAAACCCCCTCGCGATTACCTCGGAAAGTTCTGGGTCGACTGCATCACGCACGACGAGAAAATGCTGCACTACGTCTTGGACATGGTGGGCTCCAAGCGTGTGACCTTGGGATCTGATTACCCCTTCCCACTCGGGGATCTGGAAATCGGGAAATTCATTGAAGACGGAGACTTTGATGCGACGACGGTAGACGATATCTTCTGCAACGCCACCATGGAGTGGCTTGATTTGGATAAAAACAACTTCACGTAAGATGCGAACGACTCGTTTATTGCTTTGTGTCCTGGTTTTGGCCCTTGGTGCCGGGTGTACCGTGGAGCACCCACTGAAAACGAAATTTGCCTTTTTGGAAGGAGATTGGATCGCTCCGATGGGCGAGGATACCAAGTTCTACGAGAGCTGGCGTTGGGAAGGAAAAGAGTGGACGGGCACGGGCATCACCGTGGAGCAAGGAGACACCTTACTCCGTGAAGAGATTTCCATTTTCAGCGCCTACGGCGCGATATTTTACGGTGCCAACACAGGAACCGAAGAGGGGCGGATCGACTTCGAACTTCAACACGACACCTTGGGCATCTTCATTTTCCGCAATCCGGAGCACGATTTCCCCAACGAGATCGGATATGAATCGGTGAATCCAGACAGTATCCGAGCTTGGATTGGCGGAAGAGAGGGGGAGGTCTTTGACTGGTCGTTTAATCGGCGCTAGAGGGCGACTTCATCGGTCCGTAGGACCTCTTCAAGCATTTCAACACAGAATTCGTTTTCCTCGGGAAGTCCAATCGTTATTCTCAGGCAGTGTGGAAGGCGGAATGCCGTCAAAGGGCGGACAAAAACACCTTTTTTCATGAGCGCCTGAAAGATGCGCTGGACCTCTTCGGGTGTACCGAAATCGATCATCACAAAGTTTCCGGTGGAGGGGTAATGCGCGAGGCCCAGCCGGTCAAAGGCTTCTCTAAAAAAGGTCATGCCCTCTTGATTTAGCCGCACGCTTTCCTCGAGAAAGGCCTCGTCTTTCAATGCACCTATTCCTGCGGCCTGGGCCACATTTGAGGGCTCAAAAGTCAGTTTGACCTTCATCAAGGGCTCTATCAAAGCCTCCGGTCCAATACCGTATCCAATACGCACGCCAGCGATGCCATAGGCTTTGCTAAAGGTGCGCAAAGTGATGAGGTTGGGGTGGTTCAAGCGGGTGGAATCGGGGTATTCACGGCTCAGAGATGTAGCGTATTCGAAATAGGCTTCATCCACCACCACGAGGATGTGTTCCGGAATCTCCTTTAAGAAAGTCCTGAGTTCGTCCTCTCGGATCATGGCCCCCGTTGGGTTGTTGGGGTTGCTCAAATAGATCACTTTGGTTTTATCGGAAATGGCTTCCTGAATAGCCCTGAGATCAAAACCGTATGCCGAGGTCATGGCTACGGTTTTGCAGGGCACATTATTGGCCTGTGCCCAAATATAAATGGCCACGAAGGTTCCTTCGCTGGTGAGTAATTCGTCTCCGGGACTAAAGAAGGCGCCCAGCATATAATTAAATACACTTTCTGAACCATTCCCGACAATGATGTTTTCCATCTGCTGACCGACGCGCTGGGCAATAGCGGTTCTCAGTTCTCGGCAAGCGGGATCGGGATAATAGTTGGAATCAGTAGCTGCTTCCGACATCGCTTGGACGGCCAAAGGTGAAGCGCCCAAGTTGTTCTCGTTGTTCCAAAGAATGGCCGTTTTCGTAAGTCCGTATTCCTGGATGATTTCTTCGAGCGGTTTGCCGGGTTTGTACGACTTCAACTGCTCGATGTTCTCGGGAATGTTGATCATAGTGTGTGTAGTGCCTAAGAACCAAATATACCATTTGCTATATTCGCTGTCAAAGCAACCATCATGGCGAAGAAAAGTGCAGCTAAGGGTCGAAAAAAGAAGCAGGGTTCAGCTTCAGAACCCAAAAAATCCTTGCCTTTAGGGCCTCTTGTGGGCTTACCCATCTTGATCATCGCTCTGACTTGGATTGCCTACAGTGGTATCGGCGAATACGACTGGGTCAATTTCGATGACCCTCCCTATGTTTATGAAAACGGATATGTCGTTGGCGGCCAATTTTCTGAGGTATGGAAACCCCGCTCTTTTGTCATGGGAAACTACCACCCTCTGACGATGTGGACCTTGGCTCGGGACTGGGCTCAGAACCCAAATGATCCAGGTGCCTTTCACCGTTCCAATGTATTCTACCACATTCTTGCGGCGCTCTTTGTGTATTTCTTCTTTTGGAGACTTACAGGCTCTTGGTTCATCGGAGGATTTACCGGATTGGTCTTCGCGGTTCATCCCATGCACGTGGAATCAGTGGCCTGGGTAGCGGCCCGGAAGGATCAGCTCATGGCGCTGTTCTTTTTTGCCGCCTTACTGTCCTATCTCTATTACTTGGAGGATCAAAAACGAAGGTGGATCTGGTATGGTTTAACTCTGGTGCTTTTCCTTGGCTCCATGATGAGCAAAGCCATGGCAGCTCCCTTTCCTGTCGTACTCTTACTCGTTGATTTCTACCGAGGGAGAAGCTTCAAATTGCCCACGTGGTTGGAAAAACTACCCTTCTTTGCCGTCTCTTTTGTCCTGGGGTATTGGGCGATCATTGCACAGCGCAGTGCTGATGCACTCACCATGGAAAGTTTTCCGCTGTCCGAAAAAATCTTCTTTGCGGGTAACTCGACCATTCTTTATCTGGTCAAGTTCCTAGCCCCATTCAAGTTGAGCGTCTTTTATCCTTATCCGGAAGGAGGAGTCCCCTTCACATTTTACTTGACTACCCTTTTGGCTGTTGCCCTTGGCATCGGTGCTATAGTGACCGCGCGCAAAACCAAGGTGTTCCTCTTTGGCTTTGGCTTTTTCATTCTTATGGTCGCTCTAGTGCTCCAGCTGTTGTCTGTAGGTGCGGCCATGATGGCCGATCGCTATACCTACATCCCGTACGTCGGATTGGCCTTTATGTTGGGTGTTGGATTGGAGCGAATCAATGCGCTGCGGCCTCGTGTAGGTTGGGTTCTTGGTGGAGTCATGGTTTTGGCCTTCACGGGCTTGACTCGAGACCGGGTTCCGGCATGGGAGAATACGGTTACACTGTTTACTGATGTCATTGAAAAGTACCCGAATGTTCCAGTCGCCTACAACAACCGAGGAAAGTATTATGGCTTTCAAGAACAGGATTACGAGCGGGCTTTTGCGGACCTCAATAAGTCGGTTGAAGTAGACCCGGAATACCCCAATGCTTACGTCAACCGAGGCAATGTCTACAGTATGCGCAAGGAGTACCAGAAGGCGATGAAGGACTACGATCGCGCATTGGAACTTCGTCCCACCTATTACGACGCGCTGACGAATCGAGCCATTACCAATGCCCTATTGGGAAATTACGAATCCTCTCTTGCCGATTATGGTCGTGCCTTGGAGATTCAACCCAACAATGCTCAAATTTACTTCAACCGAGGCTATACCTACTTTCAAATGCGCGATTGGGATGCTTCCTATACAGACTACAATAAAGCGCTTCAACTAAACCCTTCAAATGGGCAGGCCTATTACTACCGATCCATGGTCGAATCCCAGCGAGGTAATTTGGATGCCGCGCGTCGAGATGTACGAACCGCTCGGGCGAGAGGTTTCGCTGTTCCAGACTCCTACGCAAGACAGTTGGGGCTTTAGGTTTTGAAAGGATAGGTCACTGAGCTCGCTGAACGGATATTGTATATTGCGCTATATGCCGCACATCATGTCTCGAATCGTCACGATTTTAGCCATTCTTTGGTCCACGTGGGCCTACGCACAATCCGCCCAGGAACTGGGGGAAATCATGCGTATTTCAGATTCGCTAACGCGGTATCATCCACAGGAATTCATTCAGGATTGGGGGAGCCTCGAAAATCGCCCCGTAGGGGCAAGCGACAGTCTTTGGGCCCAATTCCGAATACAATTGGGATATGCCTATTTCTACACGGGATCCTTAGACAGTGCATTGAGTCAATTTCAAACGGCCGTTGATTTAATTCAAGAGGGACCAGAGCGCGCTCGGATGTACAACAACATCGGCGCCGTGCTGACTCGAATGGAACGGCCGAGGGAGGCCTTGATGTCCTATCAGAATTCTTTGGAACTCAGAAGGGAGTTCAGTGACTCGGTTGGTACGGCCAAGACCTTGAATAATATGGGGGTGCTTCTTCGTAAGACCGGGGACTATCAAGAAGCTCAAAGGATTACTTGGGAGGCTATTGGAATATACGAGGCCCTTCGGGATACCTACTTGCTGGGAGAAACCTACAACAATTTAGGTCTGATCTATAAGGAACAGCAGCGGGTTGACTCGGCGAAGTTTTTGTTTGAAACGGCGCTGGAATACAAGATCATCGGTGGAAATAAGCGGTCTTTGGCCAGCACCTATTTGAATCTGGGCATCCTGAACCACGAGGCGTTTGAGTATGAACAGGCCGAAGTGAGGTATCGAAGAGCTGTGCAGCTCCGAGCACAAATAGGTGATCAGTATGGGCTCACTTCAGCTTTGGGGAACCTCGCGGAACTCTACATAGACTTAGAACGACCACAGGAGGCCGAAGAAATTCTCAATGAGCTACTCGAACTGGTACGCGCACAGAATTATAAACCCTTCGAAGCACGAACTCTTAAGGGTTTGGCTAGAGTATATGAAATGCAGCGTCTCGACGCCAAGGCCTATGAATTCTTGAAGGCGGGATACATTATCCAAGACAGCATCAACGACGCGGACGAAAGAGCTGAAATCAAAAAGATGCAGGTTCAATTTGAGCGGGATCAGGTGGTCATGGAGAATGAACGACTCAGGCTTCAAGGCGAGCTCCAAGAAACCGAACTCAGAAATCAGAATCGCGTTCGGCGCATATACATTGCCTTGATCGCCTTGTTGGTTTTCTTTGGCCTCGTCATTGGATCGCTTTATCGTCGTCAGCGGCAACTCAATGCTAAACTCAAGCTTTCTGATCAGCGTTATAGAGAACTTTCCAACGCACCATTCATTGCCATCTACCTGGCGCGAAACGGAACCATTCTCGAGAGTAATTCGGAGTTTGAACGTTTGATTGGTTCGCCATCACCAGCGAGTCTTCAAGAAAAAGATTTGTTGAGCTATTCCTTTGAGTCTTCAAGGACCAAGGGACTCATAAACCCGATTAAAGGAGGATTGCCCATCCCCGTGGATGTCTACCACAAGCGTGTAGAACTGAGTGATGGGCCAGCTCGAATCGTGGCGCTCCGGGACCGCCGTGAGCAAGAACGGGCTGAACAGGCCATGGTCCGTGCTACCGAAGAAGCCATGGCCTCTGAGCGGTCAAAGACGGAGTTCTTGGCCAACATGAGTCATGAAATTCGCACACCCATGAACGGGATAATCGCTGCCGTTGATTTACTTAAAAAGAGCGAAGACAAAAAGAAAGGTGCGGAGTTGATTGATTTGATCGAAGCCTCCACCCATGACCTGATGCAAACCCTGAATGACATTTTGGATTTGAGTAAGGTGGAAGCCGGGAAAGTAGAGCTGGAGCATGAGTTGTTTGATTTGAAAAAGGCCTTCTCACAGTCCTTTACGCTGTTCCAGTTTAAGGCCGAACAAAAGGGGCTTGAATTTGGCCTCATTTTCGAAGGCGATCTTCCTGCCCATGTGATTGGCGACGCGTTGCGCTTGCGGCAAGTAGCGGGGAACTTCTTGAGCAATGCGGTCAAGTTTACAGAGCAGGGATCTGTCCATATGTTGGTACGCGGTGAGCACATATCGGACCGTCGTTGGCGCATACACTGCGAGGTCGTTGACTCGGGAATCGGTATTGACGAAAAGCAGGCAGAGCAGATTTTTGAAAAGTTCAATCAGGCTGATTCGTCGACCACTAGAGAATTCGGAGGAAGTGGTCTGGGCTTGGCCATCGCCCGATCACTGAGTGAGCTTATGGGTGGGGGAGTAGAAGTCGAGTCCGAACCTGGGGAGGGCTCAACATTCCGCTTTTGGATAGAAGTGGATGAGGCGGAAAGCAGCGTTGAAGAATCGGGAAGAACAGATGAATCCAGTGATAGCGCAATCTTCCAGGGCCCTGTTCTCGTTGCCGAGGACAACCCCGTCAATCAAAAGATTATTGAAATGGCGCTCAAAAATCTTGGAATTGAACATCGAATTTGCAGCGATGGAAAGGCTGTATTGGACGCCTACATGGCCGGCGCGTACCGAGTGGTACTCATGGACATTCAAATGCCCGTTATGGATGGACTAGAAGCCCATGATCGCATACGTGCATTCGAGTTTGAACAAGCCATGGATCCGGCCTACGTGGTCGCTATGACGGCCAATGTCATGAAAGAAGATCGAGATCGCTACAAGGAACAAGGCTTGAACGATTTCCTGGGAAAGCCCTTCAACTTAGGCCAACTCACCCAGCTCCTCCAAAGAGTAGAGCGGAAAATAAAAGAATGATCAAGGCGCTGAAGGCGTTGACCAGGTCATTCGTCCACCAGGAAACTCCAGAAATCTGAATCCCGTTTTCCTGACGTTTTTCGGACCATAGCTCGCTGTCTTTCGCCTGATACTTGGCCTGAAAAACTCCGGCTATGGAGTCCAGAATGGACCCCGCGAACCCAAGGGCGATGATCCAAAGCACAGGTATATCCGGATTGAGCCAATAGACGACCGTAGCAATCAATGAGGCCCCGAACAAGGCCCCTAGAAAGCCCGCTAGGGTTACACCGCCACTCAATCCTTTGGCCATCTTTTTCCCGTTGAGAATATGTCTGGGCGTTCCGCCAAAACGCATCCCAATTTCAGTCGACCACGTATCAGCGGTAACCGAGGCTAGCGCTGCGGCGAACAAAATAAAACCAAGGGACTGCTGCCCGGTGTAGTATCCCCAAAATAACCCCAAAGCTGGAACCCCGCCATTGGCCAGCACTTGCCAGGAGTCTCGCGCTCCACTTTTTTCAACGCCATTCGCTGTTGGATTCAGCAAACGACTTAGTAGTGATCCAGTCAAAAAGAAGATGAGGATGGGCACCACATAGTTCCAGCCTCCATAGGTATACAGAAGGATGCCCAATGAAGCTGCAGAAATAGCTCCATCTCGGGTTAAAAACTTTATTCGCGCAGACAATAGCGCAAATAAACCTGCCGGTATAAATACCCACAAGAAACGCTCTTGAAGGGAAGATTCACCGCCCTCCATCATAGTTGCGTAGACCCATCCGAACAAGAGCGGAACGCTTAGATTATCGGTTCCTTTTCCGGCACTGTTTTCCACCACGGTCAACCAAAAGACCAAGGCAACCATCGAGAGCGCAGAATAGTCCGAGCCATCCATACCCGGACGATCGCGGGTCAGCGAAAACAGAAGAAATCCAGTAATGATGAAAAAGACTGCACTTCCCGCCCAGCTTTTCGTTTCTCTGCCGAGGGTTAGGGACGGATTGGGGAGCATTTTACCGATGAGCGCGGCCACAGAATCGGCAAGCCCCATAACAGCCATGCCGAGCATTACAGTGAATGGAGACTGTTGTCCGAAAAGAAGGAGTAAGAAAAAATAGCTGAGACCGAAGTAGAAAATCCCCCAACTTCTTCGACCGTCGACTTGATCGATGGAGAACCACTGTTTCCGAACGCTGTACCACAAGAAAAGAACAATGAGACCTACGGCACCGGTAAACCAAGTGCTCGCGGGCAAGATTTCCACGGCCAAAGCGCAGCAGATGGCCACAGTGATGTGCACTCCTTTGCGCGCGGCAAACAGGGAAATCCATCCCTGACGTGCAGTGATTTCACCAAGTGCGGTAAGCAGTGCGGCGGCGGCAAGAAGCACCCCAAACCAAAGCGGCCAACTCATGTCGTCAAGGTAGTAAATCGTCCGGGTAAAGCCTATCTTGAAGGCCAATGAGACTGTTCGAATTTGAAGATTTACCGGGGTTTCCTTCCTCTTTTCGACGTTGGCAAATGGACTACATCCGCTTCGCCGTTGATCTGTTGAATCCGTACGGTTCCATTGAAGCGCCTTGGAAAGATCAGAAAGCGCCGAAAACCTGGGTAGACCTCGCTACAGGTACGGGTGGCCCAGTCCCACAGTTTCTGCGCCGTTGGCTAAAGACCTCGGAGACATGTCACTTGATTCGTACGGATCGGTTTCCCTCCGAAGAAGGAGTGGAGTATTTGGACCTGCGGTCCGATGCCTTCCCGCCCGCAGAATTCTACACCCTATTCAATGCCTTTCATCATTTTGCCCCTGCTGACCAAAAGGACATAATGGCCAAAATGTCGACCGGAACCTATGCCTTGATCGCCGAGCCACTTTCCAGAAGTGTCTTCACGTTTGTCGGCATCTTTCTCTTGACTGGCCTGCTCCACTGGATCTTTGCACCCTTTGTACGGCCTTGGTCTTGGAGGCGAATGCTCTGGACCTACCCAATTCCTGTTATGCCTATCGTCACTTGCTGGGACGGATTGGTTTCGGTCCTTCGAGCACCTCGACAAAAAGAATTGGAAACTCTGGCCCGTCAAGCATCCACGAGCCGTTTTCATTGGTCGGTTGAATCGGTATCTTTCCCTTTTGGATCAGTCCTCATTTTAATCGGACAAAGCATCGACAAAGCATGAAGTATTTGAGTATTGCCTATCGGTTTAGTCGGCCACATACCATCATGGGCAGTACCCTCAGCACGCTGGCCCTTTATTTCATGGCGGCCTATCCGGTTGCGTGGCCAACAGGACAGAACGATGTGTTGATCTGGACCTTACTTTCCGCCCTAGCGTGCAACCTGTACATCGTCGGGTTGAATCAATTGACCGATATCGATATTGATCGTCAAAACAAACCACACCTACCTCTAGCATCCGGAGAAATGAGCGCCTCTACGGCGCGATGGATTATTTCCGTGAGCGGAATTCTGACCCTGCTGTTCGGACTTTTAGCCGGGTATACGATGCTCGTTTTGGTCCTTGTGGTAGGAGCTTTGGGAACGGCGTATTCTCTTCCCCCACTGAAGTTCAAGAAGAACCACTTCTTTGCCGCCCTGAGCATTACGCTTGTCCGTGGTGTATTGGTCAACATACTCATGTTCCTCCATTTTCGATGGGAGCTGTGGTCTGAATGGGGTCTACCATCCTTCATGTGGCCCTTGATTTTGCTGATGATCCTATTCAGTGTCGGAATTGCCTGGTTCAAAGACATTCCAGATGTTGAGGGTGATCAGAACCATGATATCGGCACCGTTGCCGTGAAGCGAGGAGTTCGGTGGGCCTTTAGAGGAGCAATATCACTGGTTTCGTTGGCTTATTTGACCCTTATTTTGTGGGCTGGTGTCGGGTTGAAATCCTACAACACTGACCTTATGGCGGTATGGCACGCCCTTGCCCTTTTGCTTTTTTGGCTCGTTGCCTACACGACAAATCCTTTCAAGAAGGTAAGTGTCACTCGTTTTTATCGTGCCTATTGGATTCTGTTCTTCCTTGAATACATCATCTACCCCCTAGGTCTGCTTTGAAAACATGACAATCATCATATTTTGAGCTGAGCTATATGACTTTCTTTGAATTAACTATTTGAGGGTAGTTTTTTGTTTGCTGGTCGGCTCTGAAGTGATTTGAGGAACTCGCTTCGGAGCCGATTTCTTTTGGGATGACCTTAGATTTCGATGGACCTCAAACCTTTATGGTTTGGACCCTGATAAACGTCATATTTCCCCATCCTAATGCCTGATATCTTTGGTTTCAAATTCAAATGCTATGAAACTACACCCCACCCTACTCATTTCCTTCCTCTTCCTTACCTCCCTTGTTGTCGCGCAAGAAAAGATGCCTGTTCAAGGCAGTTCTGAGGTTTTGGTACACGGAACCAGCACCTTGCACGATTGGACCATGAACTGCGAGCAGTTTAATGGATCTGTGGTGCTCACAGAGTCGGAAGGCGTATTGACCGATATGAGTGACCTTCAATTCACCATCGTTGTGAAAGGAATGAAAAGTGGAAAATCGGCCATGGATAACAACACCTACAAGGCCATGTCCGAGCCCAACCACCCCAATGTACAATTTGAGAGCAGCAGCATCGATATCCAATCAAAAGGAGAGGGGTATGCTGTAAAGGCCAAAGGAAAACTGACCATTGCAGGAAGCACCCGTGAAGTAACATTGGAGGCCACAGGCCGAAGGAGTGGAGAACGCTGGGTATTCTCAGGCAAGAAAGATATTCACACACCGGACTACGGTGTTGAACGCGTTTCCGCCATGATGGGAACCATCAAAACAGGCGAAGATGTAGTCATTGATTTTGACATTGTTTTTTAAACCACAAACCACTAGTACCATGAAATCTGCACAAATAACTAAGCTGCTTGCGGTGGTCTTTTTGTTGACCGGACTAACCGCTTGGGCACAACAGCCCCCCATTCAGTATTTCCGCTATCCTGATCAACGAGGGGTAAACGTTTTTGAAACTCCTCGCACTTGGGACGAGGGCTTCGAGGGCCTGAAGGTTCGAATTGGAGGTGCATTCACCCAGCAAATGCAATTGCTGAGTCATGAGAATGGCCTGGCCGGAGGAGATACCACACTCTATGCCTTGGCACCTGGATTTAACTTGGCAACAGCCAACTTGAATATTGATGTACAATTGGAAGATGGAGTTCGACTTCAGTTGGTGACCTATTTGAGTTCTCGCCACCACCCGGAAGCATGGGTAAAGGGAGGGTTTATTCAGATTGACAAACTCACCTTCTTAAGTGACAATCTCCGATGGTTCGATGATTATTTCACCTTGCGTGTCGGACACTACCAAGTGAACTACGGGGATATGCAGTTCCGGAGAACCGACAATGGTAATGCGATGTACAATCCCTTTGTAGGAAATGCCATTATGGATGCCTTTGCTACAGAAATTGGAGGTGATGTAACCTTCCAGTCGCCATCGGGAATTCTCGCGGTTGTCGGAATGACTACGGGGGAAATTCAAGGGAACGTTTCTGAAAATGACTTGAGAGGTCCTGCATTCCAGTTGAAACTCGGATGGGACAGTCAAGTCAATGACGACCTACGTCTACGCTTCACAGGTAGCGCTTACATCTGCCCAAGCTCAACGCGCAATACGCTGTACGGAGGAGACCGTGCCGGATCTCGATTCTACTATGTAATGTCTGATCCTGGAGCAAGCGCAAGTTCTGACTTCACCACAGGTCGTGTGAACCCAGGGTTGAGCAACGAGCTGACCGCATTTCAGATTACTCCATTCGTGAAGTTCAAAGGACTCGAATTCTTTGCCTTCTATGAAGTGGCTAGTGGTCAAAACACGGGAGAGACCGAGTCGCGTTCCTATACTCAGATTTTGGCAGAGCTTCTCTATCGCTTGGGTGAACGCGAGCAGTTCTACATCGGAGGGCGGTTCAATACGGTTACAGGCCCCGGGTTCTCAGGGAGTAACCGAGATGCCATTGTAGCAGCGGACGAAGACGTTACCGTGAACCGACTAGAGGCTGGTGCGGGATGGTTTGTGACCAAGAACATCTTGGTCAAACTGACCTATGTAAACCAGAGCTACAACGATGTAGTCGATACGAGCAAGTACTTCGAAGGAACCTTTAACGGGGTAATGGCGGAAGCCGTCGTAGCCTTCTAAGACACAGATATACCTAAACCAACGGCCCCAGGATTCTTCACGAGAATTTGGGGCCGTTTTTCTATTTTTCCGGAACCAACGGAACCCCTATGTTTTGGATCCTTTCCCTTTTACTGCTTTTACCATCGCCTTACCGGAAAGGAGAGGAGGAACTCTACATCAAGCCGACGAGCTACGTTGAGGTGCACGGAGCGTCCAACGTCATGGATTTTTCGTGCAAAATTGGAGGGGAGTACTTCGCCGATACCGTTCGGGTTCAGTATGAAGATCAAGTTGAGCGCTTTGTCTTTCGCAACTTTGATTTTAATCTTCCAGTAGAGAAGTTCGCTTGCGGGAATTTCGTCTTAAACAGCGACTTTAAAAGAACGCTCTGTGAAGAAGACCACCCGGTGATGCAAGTTCGGTTACTGAGTTTCCGTAGGACCAGAGTCAATAAAGTCAGTAAAATGGACTGGGGAATGCTGGAGGCGGAATTCACCATCGCAGGTGTGACCAAAATATACACCTCCGAAGTTCGTCGGGGCCTCGTATCCGAAGGCTTCAACATGAAGGGCACCTTGCCCGTCAACATGTGTGAGTTTGGCCTAGAGGCGCGGTCTAGTGTCCCGCTGGTCAAGGTCGAGGACGCTCTGCAGGTGGAATTCGACTTTATCTTCGAGCAATTATAGCATCTTGAGTGCCGGGCGCTGCGAGATTTCGTGGTAGCAAATGTGGTCTGGAGCGAAGTAGTGTAGGACCATGCTTTTCCTGGTGGAATTAGGATCACCAATGGGTTCTCCTCCGTGTAAGAGGTTGGCGTGCCAGATGAACACATCCCCTTTCTTCGGTGTAAAAATCTTCTTCTCCAATCCTGCTTGGTCAATCCTTTCGTTTACGACTTGGGTATAGGCAGCGTAGGGCTTACCTCCCAGCATTAGCGCATTCCCTTCATTGCCGAAATCGACGTTGTCGATGTACGGCAGCTTATGGGAACCGGGGTAATAGTGTAAGGGCCCATTCTCTTCTGAAATATCCTCAAGAGCAATCCAGGCAGCAATGAGTCCTCCCCTGGGATGAGTGCTCATATGAATAGAGTCGGAGTGCGTCCCTTGTTCGCTTCCGCGCAAGAAGTTGATGGATTGAAAAAGAGCGGTTTCCTTCCCCATGAGAAGGTCCATTAATGGATGAAGCCCGCTCTCGTCAATCACCTTTCGGACGGCTTCAGATTTTCTCAAAGCGAACATAATCTTGTTCCCTTGACGGTTAAAGCCGACCTCCTCTTTTTGAAGTAATCGGTCAATCTCATCATTGACGATCTCCACGTTTTCCCCAGACAACAATCCTGGAAGCACGAGATAACCCTCTTCGGTCCACGACCGAATTTCATTCGAATACCGATCCACAAGGTTTTGAACGAGTGGGTCTGAGGCTGAGGTCATGTGTGATTCAGATACCTCGGGCCACCATTCACGGTCGGGCTTATTCGCAAAAGTTGAGGCATTGATGGAGAACCATCTGGGGCGATGAACTCCATAGCGACGAAAGGTCGCTCTATCGCTCAGAATGCGATTTCGATTCAGGAGATTGTACCCCCAATGAAGTGGTTTGAGGCGGAGGGCCCACTCTTCCAAATGTTTCTTTAAGGCCACGGCGCAAAGTTAACCCAATCCTAGCTCTTGTAATATGGAACAAAGAAGCTTCTGTGATATAAGTCCATAAGCAAGAGCTTTCCGTCCTATACTTTTGTGCTTATGAATACTGCGAAAAAATCATCTTCAATACCCTTGGCTCTGGTAGCAGCCCTGACGCTAGGATTAGCCCCATTTGTCCCTGAACCTCATATATGGGGAAAGATCAAATGGTTGGCTGGAGGAGGAGAAGGCATGGGCCCAATGGACTATTTTGACGTCCTCCTCCACGGTGCGCCGTGGGTGTATTTGTTCTACGTACTGTTCCGCGAGATGCGCGGTCGTTTAGCCCAATAATACCAAACGAAAAAAGGCCAGCGTGATGCTGACCTTTTGCTTTGCTCCTCCTCTTGGGCTCGAACCAAGGACCCTCTGATTAACAGTCAGATGCTCTAACCAACTGAGCTAAGGAGGAGTATTCCTTAAAATCGGACGGCAAATATACGGTTTAGTCTTCTAAGAAAGCAATACCTTTGCGTCAAAATTTCTAAAGCTCCGATTATGAGTCTTTTGGTCGTTGGAACCGTCGCGTACGATGCTATTGAAACCCCTTTCGGCAAAACGGATAAAATCGTTGGTGGATCAGCGATGTACTTCAGTATGGCTGCATCTCAATTCAATATTCCGACTCGTTTAGTTTCTGTCGTAGGAGAGGATTACGATCAAGACTTTTTGCAGGGGATGCGTGATCGTAAGATCGATCTTGAAGGTCTTCAAGAATTGGAAGGACGCAAGTCGTTTTTCTGGGCAGGCAAGTACCACATCGACATGAATTCTCGAGACACATTGGACACTCAACTCAACGTGTTGGAAGACTTTGATCCAGTATTGCCTGAAAGCTATAAAGACACGGAATTTGTCATGCTCGGAAACCTCATGCCGAGTTTGCAGACCAAGGTCTTGGATCAGTTGAACGGAAACACCAAGCTCGTGGCTTTAGACACCATGAACTTCTGGATGGACAGCTTCATGGACGACCTCAAAGAAGTGCTCAAGCGCGTGGATGTACTCATTATTAATGATGAAGAGGCCCGTCAATTGGCCGACGATTATTCTTTGGTGAAATCAGCCAAGAAGATCATGGAAATGGGTCCTAAAATCTTGGTGATTAAGAAAGGGGAGCACGGTGCTTTGTTGTTTAATGAAAACGAAGTGTTCTTCGCTCCAGCCTTGCCCTTAGAGGAGGTATTTGACCCAACCGGTGCGGGAGACACCTTTGCCGGAGGATTCATCGGGTACTTGGCGCAGACGCGCGACGTGAGCTTTGCAAACATGAAACGCGCCGTAATCTACGGATCGGCCTTGGCGAGCTTTACGGTTGAGAAATTTGGCCCCGAGCGATTGTTGGATTTGAATGGAGAAGAGCTCCATCGTCGCGTGGAAGAATTCATCAACCTGGTTCAGTTCGATATTCAACTCTCCTAAGGCTCAGGTACTCAACCCTTTTTGAGGCGATTTCGTTACCTTCATAGACTCGAACTACGATGCTATGAAACGAACGGTACTCATCTCCTTGTCCGCCGTCGCTCTCATTGCTGTATGCTATGTGACGACGCGCCCGTCTGCTGAGCCAGCAGATCCTAATTTTTTACCCACAAACTACGATCGGCCCGAAGGGGCTATTCCAGGAAGTGCTGAAGCCCTCCAGCAATGGAGTTATCAACGAGCCTATCCGAATGAGGATCTGCCTACGGCAGGATGGATGACTGCCTTTGAGCAGCGGGAAGAACAACGGGCATCGGCCCGTCAGGGCCAAAGAAACAACACCACGGACCCGTGGGAAGCCCTAGGCCCATGGAATACAGCTGGCCGGACCCTCGCTCTTGAAATCAATAGAGCGAATCCCACCACCATTTATGCGGGAAGCGCTTCGGGAGGACTCTGGCGCACCCGCACGGGAGGAGAAGGCGCCGCTGCTTGGGAGCGCGTGACCACAGGATTTCCGGTGCTCGGGGTCTCGAGCGTTAAAATAGCGCCCAGTGATACCAGCATCATGTACATCGGAACCGGTGAAGTGTACAATCCCGGTGGTGCGGGGCTGGACCCTTTTCTCAGACCCTTCCGCGGGTCGTATGGTATAGGTATCCTCAAGTCAACGGACGGTGGTCAAACCTGGGCAAAAGCCCTGGATTGGACCTACGATCAAGAGCGTGGGGTCAATGATATTGCCATTCACCCGACCAACCCGGACATCGTGTACGCCGCAACGTCCGAAGGGGTTTACAAAACCACGGACGGGGGAGCCAACTGGACACAAGTTCATGGAATTCGGATGGCGATGAGCCTCGCGATGAACCCCGAGGATACGGACACCCTCTACGCGGCCCACGGTAACTTCTTCAGTACCGGTCATGGCATTTACCGCAGTTACGATGGTGGAAGCACTTGGACACAGTGCACCAGTGGTTTGCCGTCCACTTTTGGAGGAAAAATTCATCTGGATTTGTACGAACGTAGCCCTGGCATTATTTACGCGAGCATTGGTCAAACCTATCAGACCAGTGGAACGGCTTCTTGGCTTTGTAAATCAGAAGACCACGGACAAACGTGGACCATTGTGAGTACGGATGACTATACCCTTTGGCAAGGCTGGTTCTCGCACGATGTGGCCGTTCACCCGAGGGATAGCATGAGCCTTTATGCGGTGGGGGTAGAATGCCGATTCTCGACCGACGGAGGAACCAATTTATACTCTGCGGCGAGTAACGGATTAGTCTTAGGAACACCGCCTATTGGAGGGCCAGATGGTCCAGCGAATTACATCCACAGTGATATTCACGAAGTAGAGTATCACCCCGATCATCCGGATACGGTTTACTTCGGAACAGATGGAGGAGTCTTTCGCCGAATTGGATTCACGATGGAATCGATTAACGGAGGAATGCAAACCACGCAGTTCTACAACGGAACGAGCGTCGGAACAGTCGATACCATGATGTACATGGGCGGCTTGCAGGACAACAGCACGGTCTTGTGGACGGGTACACCTGCTTGGCAAAGACTGCTCGGCGGCGACGGATCGTATTCCGGATTGCCCTTTGACGGCGTTCCCTACCGTTTGGTCAGCTATCAGTTTTTGAACATCACGCGCGTAGACCCTGCAGGCAACTGGGTGGGTATCATCACGCCGCCTCAAAACGGACAGGTATCCTTTATTGCTCCTTTCCGGGTGGCCCCAACCAACCACGATGTCTTGTATGCTGGACGGGAACGGATCTTCTTGAGTTATGACGGAGGTCAGACCTGGACCGGGACGGGAAATAACTCTTTCGACGGAAATTTCATCACCGATATCGCCATCAGTCCCCAAGATGAAACGGTTGTTGTATGCGCTACGGGACCGGTTAATGGGCCGCATCACCTCTTTTTCACCGATGATGGAGCGGGTTCATGGAGCACGGCGAACATGACGAACCTCCCCGATCGATACCCTACAGACCTGGCTTTTGATCCTACCAATGATCAGGTGGCCTATGTAACTTATTCGGGTTTTGGTACGGGCCATGTGTTCAAGACGACTGATTTTGGTCAGACGTGGACAGACATCAGCGGAACCCTTCCCGATCTCCCGACCAGTGCCATCGCGGTCGACCCGGATTACCCCCAGGTGATTTACGTGGGGAACGACCTCGGTATTTATGTCAGTGAGGATTACGGGGCCACATGGAATCCATTTGATTTGGGATTACCGGAGGCCATCATCGCCATGGATTTGATTGTCAGTGAGCCGAACCGGAAATTGCGCTTGGCCACCCATGGAAACGGAGCGTATCAGCGCGATATGCTGATACCGTCGAATATTGGCTTGGAGGAAGACATCGCGCCGCAGGCGCAGGCTTTCCCGAATCCGTTTACGGATCAATTGACAGTCGAAGTGCCTAACGGCACGATGATACAAGTCTACGACCTCCAGGGCCGCGTCGTGTTCGAGGGCCAGAATCCGGTCTTGGACACCTCGGAATGGCCTTCGGGGACTTATATCGTGGTCGCCGGAACGGAGCGAGTGACCGTGGTCAAGGCAAATAATTAACAATTCACCCAACCACTGTTGATAAAGGAGCGTACTTACTATAAATCATGGCTCCTTTGTCCAAGAACCGCCATGAGCCATCGCCCGGCACAGCGGTGGTTAGAAACCCAGCAAACGACCGGCTGCTGGGCGGTTTAACGTTCTTGAAGAAGCTGATTTTTCAGTAGATTGGGATTAGGTTTGGAAAGACGAGTCACCCGGTCGGTGGCTCGTCCTTTCTTTGGACAATGGAAATTGATAGTGAACTCATAGAAAAGTGCATTGAGCGCGATCAACGCGCCCAATACACCCTGTACCGGAAATGCTACGGCATTCTCATGGGTACCTGTTTTCGCTATGCCGACCAGAAAACCGACGCTGAATCCTTACTGAATCTGGCATTCTGCAAGATTCTGATGAACCTAGAAAAGTACAAGCCCGAAGTGCCTTTTGAGGCCTGGATTCGTCGTATAACGATCAATACGATCATCGACGAGTTCCGGAAGCAAAAGAAATACTGGGAAACACATACCTATCCGGACGAATACCTTCCGGACGGGCATGTAGATATGAATATGGCCGATGCTCATTTTCAGGCAGAGGAATTGAAAAAGTTGATTTTGCGCTTACCACCCGTTTCGCAAAAAGTCTTCAACCTCTACGTCATTGATGGGTATAAGCATGCAGAAATCAGCGAAATGCTCAAGATTTCTGAAGGAACCAGTAAGTGGCATGTGTCCCATGCCCGAAAGCTGTTGAGAACCATGATACAAGAAGAGTTAAAAGATATTCGCATTGACTGATAAGGAACTCGATAAACTGTTTCGGGAGAAGTTCGAGGAGAAGGACTTCGCGTTCCGAGAATCATCCTGGGAGAATGCCCAGAAGGTGATCGAGCAGACAGATCCTGCCGCGGTCGATGATCTGATGCGCCGCAAATTTGCCGCGCAGAGTTTTGCGTTCAAAGAATCCTCTTGGACCGCTGCAAAGACCCTCGTCGATTCCATGTACCGTGGTCTATTGATCCGTCAATGGACGACTAGAGCTGCAGTCTTTATGGGAGTGCTGGGAGCCTTAGTTCTTTCAGAGCCCGTTTGGAATGCCTCTAATGGTAATGGCATTGACGTATACGGACGCCCGGCCATAGCTGAACTTGCGGCCGTTGATTCGGAGAATACTGCTTCAAAGGAAGCCGCGCAAGAGTCTTTGGCAACCGCCAGCGGAGAAGATGAACTGACGGAGTCTTCGCAAGGGGCTACTACAACGTCAGCTGAAGAATCCATAGCTTCTGCTGAGAACTTTGCTTCCGAAGAAAAATCTTCAACCTCGGAATTGGCATTTGCTGAATTGGGCGGTGGAGAAGGCGGAACAAATACCCCGGCGAGCACAGAGCTATCCGGAGAAGCTGCAGACGATCAGAATGGCGTTGCATTTCCAGCAGCCACGGAATCGGAATCTCCAACTGGAGAGGAGGGTTCCGGGCAAAATGCGATGGCCGAGGTTAGCGAGTCCGAAGAAGGACAGCAATCCGCCGAGACCGGGATCGAAGAAGAAGTGACTTCCGTGATTGAAGACGAAGATGATGCCCAAGGAAAGGCACCAGCTCCTCGTCCATCGGCTCCAGGGATGTTCAATCCGATCAATGGAAAGTCGAGCTACTTTGGCTTGGCCTTCGGGGCACGTATCTATGAAGATTTTGCGAGTACCGAAACCGGGGCCATTCAATTCGCTCCTACGGTCGGTCTGCGATACGCTTATATGTTCCACCCGAAGCTTTCGGCGAATATCGGTGGATTCTATGCCTATCGTCGCTCCACGCACAGCGCTCATCAGTTCTCTGGGGCCTCGTATAGCTTCGGTGCGCACAATCAGACCGTTTCTTTGGTTTCTACAGAAATGCATCAACTGGAAGTACCGCTTTACCTACGCTATCAAGTCGCCCGCGGACATCACATCAATTTCGGTGGATATGTCAACGCTACCCTAGCGACAAAGAACGAATCGGTTTCGACCACGACGGCGCCTTATAGCGCGGACGTACTGGTGGAGTCCGATGAATGGGGCCACATGCCCGGAATGCGTGAGGTGGGTTATGGCCTTATGTTGGGCTACGACTATCGAATCAACGAGAACTGGCAAATCGGCTTCCGCGGACAGTGGGGTCTTGTGGATTGGAGTGATGATGCCGTTTTCTCCGATAGTCCCTACGACCGCAACAAGGAAATCAAAGTACTTTTGGAGTACCGCCTAAACGATTGAGATGAAGCGCGTCTTTCTGATCTTCATATTTGGCCTTAGCGCCCTATCCTGCCAAAAGGAACTCGATGTACCTACTTGGGATCAAGATCCTGTCTTTTGGTTCACGGGATCTATAGACGGAATGAATCATCAGTTTGAAGCCGGAGTTCAGAACTACTACATGCATTCGGGCTATACCGATACGGCCTCTTTGCCGCGAGAATATTACGGACTATTAACCCTTGAAGGATGTGCCGATTGCCCGGAGCAGGTAAACGTTCGGTTGCGCAATCACGTGGTCGGAGAACTCTTCAACCCAGATTCCTCTTTCCAGATGGGTCCTCATCCTTTCCTGGAACCTTATAATCCCGTTCAGGCCAATACGCGCACTTACCAGTTTGATGCGATGCTCGATTCGGCCGAAGGTCAACCCACAACTATTTATTGGGACTTTGGAGATGGGACCACAAGTGATGAACCGAGTCCAGTGCACACCTATGATTTGCTTTCCGCACCGACCATTGCGACCTGCAGTCTCTATGTGCTTTATCCCAGTGGATGTTTCGATTCCTCCTACCAGAACATCAAACTCAACTCTTCGTGCTATGCTTCCTTTGAGGCTGATGTATCGGGTTACGCTGTGAGTTTCACTTCCCAAACCCAGAGTTCGGGAATCAGTTATGCCTGGGATTTTGGAGATGGGTCTAATTCCAATGAATCCAACCCTGTCCACCAGTACCAAAGCGGAGGGGTGTATAGCGTTAAGCTCACCATTTCAGATCAAGGTTCGGGTTGCGAGTCGATCTACCGAAAGACCATTGCCGTTGCCGTACAGCCCTGTTTGGTGAACTGTCACTACGAACCCATGAATGTCCAGGGGAACAACGACTGGGTGCAGAAAAAGCACATGGCGATAGATTTCCGCGACGCCAACGGAGTCCTTTGGAGTTCCGAATACAGCTATCAGCCCGACTCCAGCTTTATCAACTTGACTCAGAAAGAGCAATACCTGATCAACGAAAACGGCAACCCTACTTATCACGTGAATGGAGAGGTGGCCTGCCTTCTTTTCCACCCCGACCTCACGGATACGCTCGTTTTGAGCGGCGGCAGTTTCTCTGTAGCCTTCGGTTATTAAGCTTTGGGCCTACGGCCCGATGAACTTTTTTCAACTTTTTTTGCTCTCTGGCTAACCCCCCACCAAAACCGGGCGTACTCCCAATAAATTAATTGCATCATGAAAAGACTCTTTCTCTCTTTTGTCGCCTTGTTCGCGGTGCTTGTAGCACAAGCGCAAGGTTCTTTTACGGTGAGCGGAACGGTCACGGACCTCAACGGAGGTGCCTTGGCCAACGAGCCCGTGGTCATTATTGACTCTTTATCTACTCCCCCAGTCTTTGCTCTTGCCATAACGGATGCTTCCGGAAATTACAGCGCCAGTCTTCAAGGCTCTTTCCAAGTAGTTGTGGCAGCGGTACAAGACTGTAACGGACAGGCTTACACCCAAAATGTCCTCTTTAATGGAGGAACAACGGGTACAGCCAATTTCTCCATTCCTTGTGGTAGTGGAGGTGTTATTGGATTCCCCGGTGGCGGTGGAAGCGGTGGTGGAAACCCTGGCGGCGGTGGTACCGGCGGTGGCGGTGGAACATTTCCTGGTGGAAGCCTCTGCGACGCTTTTTGGATTCCCATTCCAGATACAGCCGGTGGAGTACTCTTTTTCCACTTAGGTCTCGACTCTACTCTGACCTATGCATGGGACTTCGGTGACGGAACAACTTCAGCAGATGTTGTGCCCAGCCACACCTACGCAGCGAATGGCGTGTACAACGTTTGCTTGACCATCTCTGATGGTGCGGGTTGTTCGGATACTTTCTGCGACAGCGTGGCCTTCCCATTGAACCAGTTCCCTGGTGGCGGCGGTGGCACAGGCGGAGGTCCTGGTGGTGGTGGATTCCCTGGAGGGGGCGGTAACTACCCCTTTGGATGTTTCGCCGACTTCTTTGCCTTTGGTGACACTACCCTAGACATGAACTTCATCTCTTTTGTCGGAGACTCCTCATTGACCTACGCATGGGACTTCGGAGACGGAAACACGTCGAATGTGATGGATCCGATGCACACGTATGCAGCTGCAGGAACGTATACCGTATGTTTGATCGTCAGCGATGCTGCCAACAACTGCGCGGATACCCTTTGCCAGCCCGTACAAGTTCCATTCTTTACAGGTCCATGGGGTCCTGGAACAGGAACAGGTGGTCCATGGGGTCCAGGAAACGGTCCAGGAACTGGTGGTAACTGGGGGGCTTGCGATGCCTTCTTCTTCCCCTTAACGGATTCCAGCTTGACCGCCGATTTCTTCCCGGTCATGGTGGACAGCAATATGACTTATGCTTGGGATTTCGGAGACGGAAACATCAGTAGCGTCATCAATCCTAGTCACACCTTTGGTTCGGCTGGAGCGTACATTGTCACGCTTACCGTTTCAGGACAAACAGCTTTAGGTAGCTGTACCGCAACCTTTGCTCAAGCAGTAGTGGTACCGTTTGACAGCACCATTTGTGGTCCTTGGAACCCAGGATACGGATTCCCTGGCGGCGGAAACGGTGGACCAATCATCATCACGCCTCCAGGAGGCGGTGGACCATGGGGTAACCCTTGCTCTGCGCTGTTTATGCCTCTGCCAGACACAGTTCCTTTGAGTTTCTACTTCGTGCGTTTGCCATTGGATTCTGGTTTGACCTACGCATGGGACTTCGGTGACGGAAATACTTCATCAAGCCCACTTCCAAACCACATCTATGCAGGACCGGGAACATATGCAGTCTGCTTGACCGTATCTGACGCTGCCACAGGTTGCACAGATACCTTCTGTGACACCGTTACGGTGACCAATGCGACGTGGAGCGGAGGAAGCTTTGCGCCTCAAACCGTATCTTTAGGTGAGTCGAGTATTCAGGAATTGAAGGCTTATCCAAACCCGACGAGCGGAGGCTTGAATGTGACCTACAGCTCGGTAGAATCATCAGATGTAGCATTGAGATTGATCGATATGACCGGTCGTGTGCTCATCGATGAGAACGCATCGGCCCGTGAGGGCCAAAACAATGAGACCCTTGATCTCAGCGGCTTCCCGGCAGGAAGTTATGTCCTGCAAGTCGTTCAAGGTTCGAGTGTGGATTACCTACGGATCGTGAAACAATAAATGAACGTAGCACCGGAATTAATACAGAGGTGTCTCAATGAAGACCGCAAAGCACAGTTCGAGTTATATCGGCTGTGCTTTGCCTTCATGATGCGCATTTGCTTCCGGTATACGAATCAACGTGCCGATGCAGAGGCTTTATTGAACCTGGCGTTTTGTAAAGTGCTCTTCGGCTTAGAGAAGTACGATTCCACCTATCCGTTTGGTGCATGGTTGAAGCGCATTACCGTGAATACGGCGATCGATGAATACCGAAAAAATGCACGACGGATTGAGACCTACCCAGAAGACGTTGTAGAAGAAGAATTCCACGATTTTGACCCGATGAATCAGCAATTCGGCGCGGAAGAGTTGATGCACATGGTGCGCGAATTGCCGGAGCAGAGTCGAGAAATCTTCAACCTGTATGCGATTGATGGGTATATGCACAAAGAAATTAGTGAGATGTTGGGCGTCAGTATTAGCGCGAGCAAGTGGCATGTCGCCAATGCTCGAAAATTACTGAAGGCCCGAATGGTTGAATACAAAAAAGTAGCCGCTAAGTGAGCGATCAGGAGTTCGATAAACGCTTTGAGGACGCTGCCGGAGAGCAGGACTTCCTTTTTTCCATGAGTTCGTGGGAAGAAGCGGAGGCCATGTTGGACCGCAACGATCCTACACGCGTGGACGCCGCTGTTGCAAACGCCGCTTCTTCCTTTGAGGTAGGCGAAGCGACTACAGCTGGCTTCGAGGCGGCTATGGGGCAGTATTCAGCCTTGAAGGCTCGTCGCCGCCGTCGCAAGGCTGTGGTCTATTGGTCTGCAGCAGCTGGGGTACTGGCGTTGTTGACCATCGGAGCGGTGAACTGGTTCGACACTGCAGACGCTCTGGAAGAAACTCCTATTCCGGCTGTGGAACAAGCTGCAGAAGAAACAACTGCACCGACGACTGACTCGGAGCAGGAAGAAGCTCCGGCAACTTTTGAACTGGACGATGCTTCCGGATCTTTGACTGGGACCTCAACTAGCGAGGGCTCGGTGACGGAGACTTCAGCTGACCTGGGTTCGGTTACAGATCAAGAGAACTCAAATTCAAGAGTGATAGAGGGTATGGCCTCAGGGTCTATCGATGGTTCTGGGACACCTCCAGTAGCTGCGGAATCAATGGGAGCTGAGGCTCAAAGTGATGCTTCCCATATGGCCGCTGCGCCGGTTGAAAAAGGTGAAACGGAGTCTGATGATCGAGCTTTGGCCACTAAAGTAGATCTAGAAAAATTGAATGCCTCCACATTCAATGTTGCGTTGGTGGACGCTGGTCCACAAGGTTCTGGTGCGGCTCCGAGTGATTTTGTTTTGCCTCCTGAGAAGAAGGGCGTAGGTCCTGAAGGCGAGCATGACTGGGCCTTGATCGCCGCCGGCCGTTCTATGCGACTCGCTGATGTTCCAGACGGTTTCGACATTACGAATTACTCACCTGAATTCGGGTTGCGCTATGCTCATCATTTGGATGATCGATTCAGTTGGGAAGCGGAACTCACAGGATATTTGATCGCCGGTACGCAGGGGTCGGTCACGTTTGCTAGAACGGTATACGGTATGGGTGCAGCTACTCAAGTGCGTTACATTAAAGCGGACCAAAGCGTTCAACTAGAGATGCCTGTACGTGTGCGCTACCGATTCGCCAACCGTCACTTCATGACCTGCGGCTTTGGGGTCACCTACATGCTCCCGACACAAGTCCAGGTATCGGAAGAGCTGCACGAATGGTATGATGTAGAATCGCTGGGAAGCTATGAGACCTATGGATACGTCCACGGCATGCGTCGCTGGAATGTGAGCTGGTCCGCTGGTTATCAGTGGCGAATCAGCGACCGCCTGGCTCTGAATACCGCGGTGAATTACTACCTCTTGGATCGAGATTTATTGGACTCAGAAGCACTGGCGCCTGTACCCTGGCAGGTACGCGTTGGAGTACATTACAGCTTATTCCGATGAAACATATAGGTTCCATACTATTCTCTTTATGCCTGCTTTTCTTAGTAGGGTGCGCGGATGAAATTGGCCCCTTTGACTCCGGGGATCCATCACCTGCACCGGTATTTACGTTTAATGGCCTGGTGAATGGTGACTCTGTACAGATGACCGCTGGAGACAATGGTTACCGAATGTCCACGAGCCGCTTACAGGATACATTGGCTCCGAATGGAACTCTTCTTCGCGGCGAAATGCACGATCCAGATTGCCCCGGTTGTGAGCCAGAATTTCGAGTCAATTTATTCCATCGTCCTGAAAATCCTATGGGAGCCATACCAGACTCAGCCTTTGAGGCGGGAAGTGTGGTTATGAATCCTCCACCGAGTATTATTCCGAATACGAGAACCATTGAATTCAATTATCAAGGACCCACGGGAGGCCCGGCCACACCGGTGGTATCATGGGACTTTGGGGATGGTTCTGCAGCACAAGGGTTGTCGGTTCAGCACACGTATGACTTGACAAGCGCCGATTCGGTTGTGGCGGTCTTTTGTACCGTCTTGAACAGTGGCTTTTGTACGTCGATTAATTTCGTCAACCTCTGGGCCAATCACATATTGGAAGTTGATGTACAGCAAAACGGATCGGGTGGAGGAAACAATACGGTTCAAGTTTCCATCGACCCTGTCTTGGGAAATCAAGGACTGCTTATCGTAGATATGGGTGATGGGACCAATCCAATAGTGGGTGACTGGACGTTTAATTACACCTATTCCGCACCGGGGATTTATTCCATGGCGGTGCAGTACTTACCCGTAGATTCTGCGAACTTTTTCGTGTATCAACGCGAAATTCACGTTGGACCGCAATTAATATGCAACGCGGCCTTTAACTATCGGGAATTGCCCTTACCGTTGCCCCCTGGCCCGCCGACACGGGAAGCCATCCTCACTTATGATGCTCCCAATGGTGAGCGCTATACCAGTGCTCCGATTTTTGGCGGAACTCAACAGACTTTGGAGATTCTCAACCATACTCCTTACAAGGACAATGAACACGGCGACCTTGTCTATATCGTGGATATGGAATTTACGGGGTGGTTGTATCGAGTAGGTGGGCAAGACTCTATATATGTAGAGGACGCCGTATTGCAATGGGGCCTACCCTATTAATTCGTCAGGAACGTTGATTCTTTAGGCGAACTCGATGAGTACCTGATTTTTCTCTACCGCGTCTCCTTGGTTGACTTTAATGGCCTTTACTTCGCCGTCTACAGGAGACTTGATGACGTTTTCCATTTTCATGGCCTCGAGCACCAGTAAGGCGTCGCCTTTGGCTACGGCCGTTCCGGGCTCAGCTTCAATACGCAAAACGAGACCGGGCATAGGGGCCTTGATTTCATTGACCGCGGCAGCGCCCAGATTGTGCAGACCGAGCTTGCGGAGCAATTGATCGAATTGATCGCGAACGTCTACTTCGTACTTATTTCCATTGATGCGAAGGGTCATGTTCTTGGATTCGAAATCAGCTTCGAGGACTTCGACCCGATAGGATTGATTATCCCAAAGGACGTGATACCGACCTTCGCCTTCCGAAACTTCGTCCAATTCGAAGGGCTGTCCATTCAACTGACCATTGTGGGTCGAGTTTTGCTCAAAGTCGATCTCGTAAGTACGTTCGTTGACAATGCTCTTAATCATGCGTCTAAAGTACGAAACGATGCTACAAAAAGTCAGTTATATTTGTCGGACCTAACCACTTTCCACATGAAAAATTGGATCCTCCCCGCACTGGGGTCTTTGTTGCTCGCCTCTTGTGGCGGACCTAAAGAGGCCGACACGGTCATGCTCGAAGAAATTGAAGTTGTAGAACCGCTAGTGGCACAGCGCCCTGTCTATCAGGCCGAGGTGACCAAGGAGTTCGACTTGATTCACACCAAACTCGACCTGAAATTCGATTGGGAAAACCAGCACGTCATTGGGCGCGCCTGGTTGGACGTGAAGCCTTGGTTTTACACCACGGACCACTTCAAAGTTGAGGCCAAGGGCTTTGACTTGTACAAGATTCAGCTGGCAGAAGACAGCGTGCTGACTGACTTAAGCTATACCTATGACTCTCTAGTCATCGACATCAACCTCGGAAAGGAATTCACGCGGGAGGATACGCTGACCATTTACATCGAGTACGTGGCTAAGCCAAATGAGTTGAACCGGATTGGCTCTGCCGCCATCGCTGGGGCTAAAGGACTCTACTTCATTGACCCGCTCGATGAAGACCCCAAAAAGCGCAGCCAAATTTGGACGCAGGGAGAAACAGAATCCAACAGCTGTTGGTTCCCAACGCTCGACAAACCTAATCAGAAAATGACCCAGGAGATCTTCCTGACGGTCAATAGCGAATACCGTACGCTTTCGAATGGACTCTTGGTCTACAGCGTGGAAAACAACGACGGCACGCGTCTGGACTATTGGAAACAGGACATTCCCCATGCGCCGTACTTGGTTATGTTGGGTATCGGGCCCTTTGAAAAAGTGGATGACGAGTGGCGCGATCTTGAAGTCAGCTACTACGTCGAAGAAGAGTACGAACCCTATGCGCGCACCATATTCGGTGAGACGCCGGATATGATCGAATTCTATAGCGAGCTCCTTGGTGTCGATTTCCCTTGGGATAAATACAGTCAGATCATTGTCCGCGACTACGTCTCTGGTGCTATGGAAAACACTTCGGCGACCATTCATGGAGATTTCGTGTATCAAGATGACCGCACCGTACTCGACCGCCCTCAGCACGATATCATTGCACATGAACTCTTTCACCAGTGGTTTGGCGATTTGGTCACCTGTGAAAGTTGGTCAAACCTTCCCTTGAACGAAAGTTTTGCGACCTATGGAGAGTACTTGTGGCGGGAGCATGCGTACGGAGTTGAAAGCGCGGACTACCACATCTGGGGCGATTTGAAGAGCTACATCAGTGAGTTCGAACGCGGTAAGCAGGTCGATATGATTCGCTTTGACTACAACGACAAGGAAGCCATGTTTGACAGCCACTCCTATGCTAAGGGAGGGCGCATTCTGCACATGCTCCGAAACTACTTGGGCGATGAGGCATTTTTCGAAGGTCTTGGGACCTATTTGCGCGACAACGCCTTCCAGCCAGCGGAAATCCACGATCTGCGTTTGGCCATGGAGAAGGTTACTGGAGAAGACTTGAATTGGTTCTTCAACCAATGGTTCTTGGCCTCGGGACATCCACAGCTTGAAGTGGAGTACGCCTACAGCGATTCTACAGGCGAGCAAATCGTTCGTGTGAAGCAGACCCAGGACTTGGAGAAGACCCCCTTGTACTACCTTCCGGTGGCCATCGATTTGCACTACGAAGATCAAATGCTCCGTCACGACGTGATCATTGATGAAGGGGAAGAAGAATTCCGATTTAAGAGCGCTAACAAACCAGTGCTGGTCAACTTCGATGGCGACCGCATGCTTTTGGCCCAGGTAACTGATAACCGTTCAATAGAAGATTTTCAGGCACTCTATGTACACGGGAATAAATTGATGGACCGAATCGATGCTCAGGCCGCCCTGTTGGCCTCGGGAGATACGGCGGTCGTCACCGAAACGGTATTGGCCTCTCTGGATGACGCGCATCCATACTTGAGGATTCAAGCCCTCCGCGGATTGAGCAACGCGGACTCCACCAAGGCGGCTTCATTGAAGCCGGTGGTTAAAGAAATGGCCTATGGCGATGAGCGATCATCCGTGCGAACAGCCGCCGTGGAGACCATGGCGAACCTCTATGCAGAAACGGACGAAGCGTTCTACATGAACCGCTTGCGCGATGACTCATACAGCGTAAATGCGGCTTCTCTACGAGGCTTGGCGGGGCACGATGCCGAATCTGCCCTCAACCAGGCCCGCAAGTTGGGGCCAGACGCCAAAACTGACTTGGTCAGCGCCTGCATGCGCGTAATTGCCGATCACGGTGATAAGAACGATGCGGAGTTTATGAAAACGCAAGCGGCCGAGGCCAGCGGCTTCGGTGCCATTAGCCTTCGCGGATTTTACGCGGACTACCTAGCCCGCCAAGAGGAAGGCGTGGTCGCGGACGGTTATCCGACCTTGACCAATGCTGCGCGTACGGCGAGCCCTTGGTATTTGCGATATACCGCGATGACCAACCTCGAGGAACTGCGCGACGGACTTAAAGAGCGCGGCGAAGAAGAAGGTGCTCCAGAATGGCTCGCTTCCATGGTGGAGCGTTTGGGCGTTGAAATGGCAGAAATCAAGGCGGCGGAAACCAATGCAACCTTGAAGAGCTATTGGGGACGTTAAGTGAGGGATTGCGCCTACGGCGCGATGATCAACCGTTCGTCTCGTACCACTGATCCACTTGAAGTACGGGCTGCTTGCCCGCTTCAACGGCCAATCGGTCGCAGCGCTCGTTTTGAGGATGGTCGTTGTGGCCTTTAATCCAGCGGAACTTGATTCGGTGCTTGGGGTAGATGCGTAGAAACCGTCTCCAAAGGTCTTCGTTTTTCTTACCCTTAAAGTCTTTCTTGACCCAGTTGAACACCCATCCTTTTTCCACGGCATCCACTACGTACTTGCTATCGCTCCACACCGTAACTTCACTGTTCGGAATCTTCAGGGTTTCAAGTCCAACGATAACCGCGAGCAATTCCATTCGGTTGTTGGTGGTTCGTCTGAACCCTTCCGACATCTCTTTACGGTGCTTTCCGGCTTCAAGCACAATGCCATAGCCTCCTGGACCGGGATTCCCGCTCGCTGCGCCATCGGTGTATAGATCAATCTTCATGGATGACTTTTTCGATGGTACTCGGGAAGTGGGCGTATTCCAATTCGTGAATGCGCGCGGCCAAGTCATCAGCCGTATCACCGGGCTCTACTGGGCAGGAGAATTGAGCAATCACGGCGCCTTCATCGTATTTTTCGTTGACAAAATGTATGGTAATGCCGGATTCTGAAGCGCCATCAGCCACTACCGCTCGGTGAACACGAGCCCCGTACATGCCCTTGCCTCCATAGGCCGGAAGAAGTGCAGGGTGAATATTGATGATCTTATCCTCGTAGCTCTCGACCAAATACGAGGGGACCAACCATAAAAAACCGGCTAAGATGAGGTAATCCGCTTCGTACTGACGCAAGAGTGGGAGCATGTGATCCGGATTCTGAAATTGCTCTTTATTGAAGACGTGCGCAGGGATACCTAAGCGATCTGCTCGTTCGAGAACCTTCGCATCAGCTTTATTCGAGAGGATGACCCGAACCTCGATATCGGTGTGGTTTTTAAAGTACCGCGCTATGTTTTCGGCATTAGATCCGGAGCCGCTAGCGAGTATGGCGAGTGCTGTAGACATGGTGTAAAATTCGCTTTTTTTGGAGAAAGAGAGACCAAGTTATCTAGACGGCTTATATTTGCGGAATATTTCTTTATTTGCATACTAACAGTCTAAACCTATAAAGACATGTCTGACATTGCATCACGCGTAAAAGCGATTATCGTTGACAAACTCGGAGTTGACGAAAATGAAGTAACTCCAGAAGCGAGCTTTACCAACGATTTGGGTGCTGATTCACTCGATACAGTTGAGTTGATCATGGAATTCGAGAAAGAATTCGACATCCAGATCCCAGACGATCAAGCAGAAAACATCGGTACTGTTGGCGAGGCCATCAAGTACATCGACGAAGCAAAATAAGCCTCCATTTTTATGGAATTAAAGCGAGTTGTGGTCACCGGAATGGGTGCGCTCACACCGATTGGAAATACCCTTGCTGAATATTGGGAAGGGTTATCCAACGGAAAGAGTGGCGCTGCACCTATTACCAAGTTTGACGCTTCCAAGTTCAAAACGCGCTTCGCCTGTGAGGTGAAGGATTTCGATCCCCTAGCGCATTTAGATCGCAAGGAGGCGCGCAAAATGGATCCCTTTACCCAGTATGCACTGGTAACGGCTGAAGAAGCCATGGCGGATTCAGGCTTGGATTTGGATGCCATTGATCATGATCGTGCCGGGGTGATTTGGGGTTCTGGTATTGGCGGGTTCTTGACCTTCAGCCAAGAGACAGAAAACTACTTCAAAGGAGATGGAACACCGCGTTTCAATCCTTTCTTTATCCCGAAAATGATCATTGATATCGCTGCCGGGCAAATTTCCATCAAATACGGTCTTCGCGGACCGAATTTCGCCACCGTTTCGGCGTGTGCGAGTTCTTCGAACGCGATTATCGACTCGTTCAACTACATCCGTTTGGGCAAGGCGGACATTATGGTTACCGGAGGATCAGAAGCGGCCGTGGTCGATTCTGGAATCGGTGGTTTTAATGCCATGCACGCCTTGAGCACACGCAACGACGACCCCGCAACGGCTTCACGTCCTTTTGACAAGGATCGTGACGGTTTTGTGTTGGGAGAAGGTGCGGGCGCTTTGATCTTGGAAGAATACGAGCACGCGAAAGCGCGCGGCGCCAAGATCTATGCAGAAGTAGCTGGAGGGGGAATGTCTGCAGATGCCCATCACTTGACGGCACCGCACCCAGAAGGGCTCGGCGCGAAAAATGTGATGCTTTCTGCACTCGAAGATGCTGGAATGACGCCTGAAGAAGTCGACTACGTCAACGTTCACGGAACCAGTACGCCCCTTGGCGATATTGCTGAAACCAAAGCCATCCAACAAGTCTTTGGTCCACACGCGTACACCTTGAACATCTCTTCAACCAAGAGTATGACCGGTCATTTGCTTGGAGCTGCCGGAGCAGTGGAAGCTATTGCCTCCGTTATGGCAATGCAACACGGCAAGGTGCCTCCGACCATTAACCACTTCACCGATGATCCGGATTTGGATAGCGAGTTGAATTTGACCTTCAACAAAGCCCAAGACCGCGAGATTCGTGCAGCACTGAGCAATACCTTCGGATTTGGAGGGCACAATGCCTCTGTTTTATTCAAAAAAGTAGACTGAGCGCATGAAGCTTTGGAACATATTTAAAAAGAATCCCCGTCTTGAAGAAGATGGGGTTTTTTTTGGTCAGCTCCAGAATGTGCTAGGCTTCGCTCCAAAAGACCTATCCCTTTACCGACAGGCCTTTTCCCACAGCTCGTATGTGCGCGGGAAAAGTGAGGACCACAATGAACGTATGGAATACTTGGGCGACGCCATCTTGGACGCCGTAGTATCCGATTACCTCTACCACAAGTACCCCGATGAAGACGAGGGTTTCTTAACCCAAAACCGATCCAAGATCGTCAGCAGGAAGAGCCTGAATTACTTTGCTCGTGAGCTTCATCTAGAACCCATGATCCTCGAGAAGCTCGACGAAAGTCAACGTTCGAGGCATCTTTTGGGCAATGTCATGGAAGCCTTGTTGGGCGCCATTTACTTGGACAAGGGTTATGATACGGTGAACCGGTTTATTCGCGAGCGCATGATTGCGCGCTTTGTGGATGAAGAAGAACTCCACGAGAGCATCTTAAGCTACCGAAGTGTGATTCATGAATGGGCGCAAAAGACGCGCGCAGAGCTCGATTTTCAGATGGAGGACGCCACTGGCCCAAGTCACGACAGAACGTACCGGAGCATCCTTAAAATCGACGGCAAATTGGTCAGTCGCGGATCGGGCTCGAGCAAAAAGTCAGCCAAGGAGCAGGCCGCTAGAGAGGCCATTGAGAAACTGGGGATACAGGTCTAATGGCTGCGGCGAAACTCACCCTAGAGCTCGACTACGATTTTGACTTCTATTTGTTGGGCATTCGCAGCGACCTTAGTGACTACCGCTTGGCCTATGGCTTAAACGGCCACTTGGAGATCCAACTGAAACGAAGCGAACACAACCTTGAATTGGAAGCCGGAAAAGGAGAATCTCCCATTGAGTTCACCATCTATGAATTTGAAGAACCCGAGATGGATCGGGATTGGTTCTTGGTTTCGAACCGGGGCAGTCAATTGATCCAAACCCAAGATCAAGGCCTGTTCTCGGGACAGGATGAAACGTACCGGACGGACTTTCTGCTCCCAGAACTCAAGACCTTTGACTACTTATTGGTGGTCCATGGCTTGCTCGGACATCAGCAAGAAGAGCGACTCCAGAAAATGGTCCGAGAGGTCACAGGGATTCAAGCCCAAAAGGACGTAGATCCCGAACATTTGAGGCATCGAGACCGCTTATTATTTCTCGACCAATAGGGCTTTATACTCGCCTAACGAAAGAGTGTGTCGAATTGGTTAATTTGGCCACCTTGAAAAAGATACAACCATGATTACAAAGTGCAAGGTCGTTGCCACATTGGGACCGGCTACATCGGACCGTGAGGTCATGCGCAATATGATATTAGCGGGCGTAAACGTGTTCCGCATCAATTTCTCCCACGCCAGCCATGAAGTGGCGAAGAAAAACGTGGATCAGATTCGTTCTTTGAATGAGGAGATGGGAACCAATGTTGCCGTTTTGGCCGACCTTCAGGGACCGAAGCTTCGCGTCGGAGTGGTCAAAGAAGGAACGGTTGTTAATCCAGGCGATGAATTGGTGATGACCACCAAGGAGACGGAAGGTGATGCGACCAAGGTATTCATGACTTATCAGAAGTTTCCCCAGGATGTAAAGCCCGGCGAGCGCATCTTGTTGGATGACGGAAAGCTCGTCTTTGAAACGGTTTCGACCAATGGAATCGATGAGGTTCGGGTCAAGGTGATTCAAGGTGGACCATTGAAGTCCAAGAAAGGGGTGAATCTTCCCAACACGGCGATATCCCTGCCTTGCCTTACCGAGAAAGATTTGGAGGATCTAGACTACGCCTTGGAACTCGACGTGGAATGGGTGGCGATTAGCTTCGTTCGCCAAGCTCAAGATGTTGTTGAGCTCAAGCAGATCATTGAGAACCACGGCAGCCACGCTAAGGTGATCTCGAAAATCGAGAAGCCAGGGGCCGTTGCCGATATTACGCGGATCATCAAAGAAACGGATGCCTTGATGGTTGCCCGTGGAGATTTGGGTGTAGAGATTCCCATGCAGGGTGTACCTCTGATTCAAAAAATGATCACCGAAAAGGCGCGTGCTCAAAGTAAGCCGGTCATCATTGCCACCCAGATGATGGAGAGCATGATCGACGGACTCACGCCGACGCGCGCTGAGGTAAATGACGTTGCGAACTCCGTACTGGACGGAGCGGACGCCATGATGCTTTCTGGAGAAACGTCTGTGGGGAAATACCCGGTAGACGTGATCAAGAATATGAAGAAGATCATCGCTCACGTGGAAGAGTCAAGCCAAATTGCTCGCGAAGAATACCCTCCCTTTGATCACAGCGATGAGCGCTATGTCAGCGACAGTATTTGCTACAACGCCAGCCGAATTGCGGATCAAATTGGCGCCAAGGCCGTCTTGACCAATACACATTCCGGCTATACGGCCTTCAAGATTTCGAGCCACCGACCGCGCACGAATATCTACGTCTTCACCCAGAACAGACGTATTTTGAATACCCTCAGTCTCTTGTGGGGTGTGCAAGGCTTCTACTACAATGAGTACCACAGTACCGATGAAACGTTTAAGGACATTAAAGGCATCATCGTCGACAAAGGACTCGCTAGAGAAGGAGACATGCTCATCAAGATTGCCAGTATGCCGATTGAAGACCGAGGGATGACCAACATGTTGAAAATTAGCACGGTATGATCGACGCTTTGAACATCGACTTGCTTTCAGAAGTCTGCATGACTCCTGGAGCTCCGGGATACGAATCGCGCATTCGGGACTTAGTCTTGCGTGAATTGGAAGGACATGCGGATGAAGTGCGCATCGACAATATGGGCAATGTAGTGGCCGTAAGAAAGGGCCGCGATAGCAGCAAAAAGTGGATGGTGACCGCTCACATGGATGAGATTGGTTTCATCGTGACCCATATTGACGATCGTGGCTTTGTGCGCTTTCACACCTTGGGCGGGTTCGACCCCAAGACGCTGACGGCACAGCGGGTCATTGTCCACGGACGCAAAGACCTGTTGGGTGTGATGGGCAGCAAGCCCATTCACGTCATGAGTCCAGAAGAGCGCAATAAAGTCACCAAAATCAAGGACCACTTCATCGACCTCGGATTACCTAAAGAAGAAGTGGAAAAGCACGTCCGTATTGGAGACACCATTACCCGTGAGCGCGACTTGGTGGAATTGGGAGATAATGTCTGCTGCAAATCCATCGACAACCGTGTGAGCGTCTACATGCTCCTGGAGACCATGAAAAACGTTCAGAACCCAGCGCATGACCTCTATGGAGTATTTACGGTCCAAGAAGAAGTAGGCCTTCGCGGGGCACATGTGAGCGCGCATGATGTAGAGCCTGATTTTGGGATCAACCTCGACACCACCGTCGCTTATGACTTACCGGGTGCAGGAGCTCACGAACGAATTACGTCGATGGGTGCCGGTGCCGGTGTGAAGGTCATGGATTCCGGAACCATTTGTGACTATCGGATGGTGGATTACTTGCGCGGACTCGCTGAGAAGCACGAAATCAACCATCAAATGGAAGTGCTTACCGCTGGCGGAACCGATACGGCAGGTGTTCAGCGCATGACTCCGGGCGGTTCGATTGCCGGTGCCATCAGCATTCCAACGCGTTACCTGCATCAAGTCATTGAGATGGCCAGCAAGCAGGATATATTGGACTCATTGAGCTTATTGAAGGTCGCTATTGAAGGCTTGGACGAATACGACTGGTCCTTCTGATGTGGTCTGAGGAAAATGATCAGCTCGTTCGCCACTTTACCTTCGGTGATTTTGTAGAGGCCTTAGCCTTCATCAACCGCGTGGGAGAACTGGCCGAGACCCATCACCACCATCCCGAAATCACCAACGTGTACAACCGAGTGACCCTCAAACTTTCCACGCACGACGCGGGAAACGTGGTAACCGAAAAGGACCGCGCCCTCGCCGCTGCAATTGACGCCCTCTAAAGTTTCAGTGCGAGCTGAAAATACTTATATTCGATAGACCTAAACCTATTTAGATGCATTTCGAAGAGGCAAAGCAGAAGTTTCTCCAGGCCTGGGGAGCTCTTGGATCCAGCTGGGGAGTACCCCGGACCATGAGTCAAATTCACGCCCTATTGTTGGTATCCCCAAGACCCCTTTCCACCGAAGAGATCATGGACGAGTTGAACATCAGTCGCGGTAACTGCAACATGAATGTTCGGGCCTTGATCGATTGGGGATTGGTTCAAAAGGAACTCAAGCCCGGGCAGCGCAAGGAATTCTTCGTGGCCGAAAAAGACATCTGGCAGGTCACCAAACAGGTAATGCAGGAGCGCCGGAAGCGCGAATTGGAGCCCTTGGCCCGCATCTTAGACCAAGTGTCGGAATACGAAGGCGGCGAGGCCCACGAGACCGAGGAATTTGATCAGCGCCTGAAAGAAATCAAGAAGATGAGTCAAAACGCCGATCGCCTCATGGATATGTTGGTCAAGGCGGATGAAAACTGGTTCACCGGATCCTTGTTGAAACTCGTGAAATAGAGAGAACGCCTACGGCGCGATGTCGCATCGGCCCGCCAGGGCCAACCCTTTCTTAGTAAACCCCTTCGGTAAACTGTTCCAGGAAGCGCACGTCGTTTTCGAAGAGCAATCGGATGTCTGGAATTTGGAACTGCTGCAAGGCAATGCGCTCGATTCCGATTCCAAAGGCAAATCCCGTGTAGACTTCTGGGTCGATGCCCACGTTTTTGAGAACGTTTGGATCCACCATTCCGCAGCCCATGATCTCGAGCCACCCTGTTCCCTTGGTCATGCGGTAGTCCACTTCGTTCTCCAGACCCCACCAAACATCCACTTCCGCGCTGGGCTCGGTAAAGGGGAAGTACGAGGGGCGAAGACGAATCTTGGTTTCCTCACCGAAGAACTCCTGAGCGAAGTACAACAAGGTCTGACGCAGGTCGGCAAAGCTCACGTCGCGATCGATGTAGAGGCCTTCAATCTGGTGGAAAATACAATGCGAACGCGCGCTAATGGCTTCGTTCCGAAATACGCGCCCCGGTGAAAGTACTCGAATGGGGGGCGTGTTTTTCTCCATGTGGCGCACCTGAACAGAGCTGGTGTGCGTGCGGAGTAGGTAGTCTGGATTGCGCATCACAAAGAAGGTATCCTGCATGTCTCGAGCAGGGTGTTCTTCGGTGAAGTTCAAGGCGCTAAAGTTGTGCCAGTCGTCTTCGATTTCCGGCCCATCGCTCAGTGTAAAGCCGATGCGCGAGAAGATTTCGATGATGCGGTTCTTGACCAAGGAGACCGGATGCCGAGCCCCGAGGGCCACTGGTTCCGCCGAACGCGTGAGGTCCAAACCCGATGCGGCGCTCGATGTATCGCTGGCCAGACCGGATTTTAGCTCCTCAATTTTGTCCAGAGCCTGGGTCTTCAGTTCGTTGAGGCGCTGCCCAAATTCCTTGCGCTGCTCAGGCGCCACTTCCTTAAAAGCGGCGAAGAGTTCGTTCATCACGCCCTTCTTTCCGAGGAAGCGAATTCGGAAGCTCTCCAGTTCCTCCGCCGTACCGGCCGAAAAGGCCTGTACTTCTTCCAGTAGCTCCTGCACACGACTCAACATAATTGTTCGTTATTAATAAGTATATTTGGACGGCAATATTACTAAATTCGAGGCGACTATGAAAAGCGCAAAGGCGGCCTTCGCACTACTCGCAGTGGGCTTTTTCGGGATGATGATCATGACCAGCTCTTGTAAAAAAGACACCTTTTACAAGACCGATGTGATTGTTGTAATCCAAGATACCCTCGGAAATGAAACCCGCGTTCAGAATGCCTTCGTTCGCTTGTACGCTCCGTGTACAGACTGCACGGTCGACACCAACGCTTTGACCAACGGCAACGGCGTAGCTCAGTTCGAGTTCCCAGCTAAGATGGTTTTGAACATTGAAGTTCAGAAAGGAGACCTCACCGGTTCAGGTTTTGTCCAGTTGGAAGAAGGACAAACCGTTTCTGAAAAAGTGGCTATCCAATAAAGTCACCGCGCTCCTCGAAGTAGAGGACCAAAGCTTCCTTAACTAAGATATTTTGTTGCCCTGGCGAAAGCTGGGGCAATTTTTCTGTGGCCTTCCAGTGGGGCCAACCTTCCTCGTCCTCACCTTCGAACTCGTAATACCCGTATCGACTCAAAAGCTGGCACAAGCCAATGTGCATCAAGTCCACCTTTTCGTCCTTCTTAAATCTTCGGTAGCCCTGCCCCAATTCATTCACCCCCACCAAGAAAACAATGGCAGGCACATCCATTTCATCTCCATCTGCAAAGCGATCGCTCAGTTGCGCCACCAAGCGGTCCCATTTTTCCTTCAATTCTTCCACGGCTTAAAGGTACTATCCAGCCCCAAATAATCGTTACTTTCGGACCGTGGAAACGCTGGATATCATACTTCTTTTACCCTTGGTGTGGGGAGCCTATCGCGGCTTCCGCAATGGCTTCATCATTGAGCTTTGCACCTTGGCCGCTTTGATTCTCGGTATATGGGGCGCCATTCACTTCTCGGACTGGGTAGCGGAATACCTGGTTCAGAACATCGACATCGAGCGCAAGTACTTGCCCATGACCAGCTTTGCCATCACCTTTTTGGGGATTGTCATTGCCATCAACCTCCTCGCCAAGCTTCTGACCACCTTGTTGAAGGCCGTTGCCCTCAACGGCATTAACCGCTTGGTCGGATTGGCCTTCGGCGTCTTGAAATGGAGTTTTCTTTTGAGCGTACTGCTCTTTTTGTGGCGTCCGGTGCAAGAAGGAAGTTGGAATTGGCCCTCACGGGCCGATCGCGAAGCCAGCCTGCTTTATAAGCCCATGGCCAACCTAGCCCCAACCTTCTTCCCCTACTTGGAGGAATTGGATTGGCGCTCCTGGTGGGAACGCGAGTTCGATAAGGTGAAAGACGACGTGGACGACGTTCTTGAGGAGCTTTAGTCGTTCAAGACTGCCGCGATACCCGGAAGCTCTTTACCCTCCAGATATTCCAGCATAGCGCCTCCTCCGGTGCTGACGTAGCTGACGCGGTCGGCAAAACCAAACTGCTTAGCAGCCGCTACCGAATCTCCACCCCCAACAAGGCTGAAGGACCCCGCTTCGGTCGCTTGACAAATGGCCTCACCAACGGCAATGGTCCCTTGAGCAAATTTGTCCATTTCAAAAACGCCCATGGGACCGTTCCACAAAATAGTTGAAGCTCCTTTGATGACTTCACTGTAGTTCGCAATGGTTTTCGGGCCGATGTCCAGCCCCATCCAGCCGTCTGGAACTTCTGAAGACGAGGTCGTGGCCACCTGTGCCTCATTGCTGAACTGGTCTCCATTGACGCTGTCCACGGGCAGGTGAATGGTCACGTTGTGCTCAGCCGCGGCCGCTTCAATATGCTTGACCGTCGAAAAATGCTCTTCTTCCACCAGGGAGTTCCCGATTTGCCCACCGTTGGCTTTAGCAAAGGTGTAGCCTCATCCCCCGCCAACGATGATGGCGTCCACCTTGGGCAGGAGCTTTTCAATGATGGTAATCTTGCTGCTGACCTTTGCACCCCCTAGGATGGCTACGACCGGGTGCTCGTCGCTGTCCAGGACCTTCTGAACGTTTTCAATTTCTCCGGCCATGACGTAACCGAAGTATTTCTTTCCTGGAAAGAACTGGGCAATCACCGCCGTACTGGCGTGTGCTCGATGCGCCGTTCCAAAGGCGTCATTGACATAGATTTCGCCCAACTGGCTCAACTTCTTCGCAAACTCCACATCCCCAGCGGTTTCTTCTTTGTAGAAGCGCAGGTTCTCCAGAAGTAAGATCTGTCCCGGCTGCAGGCTGCTGCTTTGAGCCAAGGCGTCTTCACCGATGCAGTCGTCGGCGAACTGTACGGCAACGCCGATTTCGGCGCTCAAGTGATCCACCAAGTGACGTAAGCTAAAGGCGTCTTCTGGCCCGTTTTTAGGACGCCCCAAGTGAGACATCAGGACCACGCTTCCACCATCACTCAAGATCTTCTGAATGGTCGGCAAAGCGGCCTGGATTCGCGTATCATCAGTGATTTGAAATTGGTCGTTCAAAGGGACGTTGAAGTCCACACGGATCAAGGCGCGTTGGCCTTCAAAGTTGATGTCGTCAATGGTGCGCATAGGGCGAAATTTTGCTCAAAATTAAGATTCTCTTGGAATCCGGTGTAAAGTGGATGTAATCCTTAATTTCGCTACGTGTTATTCTCAGAAGTCATTGGCCAAGAAGAGATCAAAGCAAGGCTCATCAAGTCCGTTCAGGACGGTCGTGTAGCCCATGCACAACTCTTCACCGGACCTTCGGGTACCGGAAAGCTGCCCTTGGCTATTGCCTACGCTCAATACTTGAGCTGCACCAATCGCGGTGCTGCGGACAGCTGTGGGGAATGTCCCAGCTGCAAGAAATACGCGCGATTGGAACATCCGGACCTTCATTTTTCCTTTCCCTTTGCAGCCACTGCAAAGGTGAAAAAGCCCGTGTCTTCCGATTTCTTGGAAGATTGGCGAAGCTTTGTCCGCGAAGAACCCTACGGTTCTTTGTTTGACTGGCTATCCCGTTTAGGCATTGAGAACAAACAAGGACTGATCAATGTCGAAGAGGCGGGACACATCTTGAAGCGACTCCAACTCAAACCCTATGAGAGCGAGTTCAAAATCATGGTGATTTGGATGCCGGAACGCATGAATCTGAGCGCTGCAAACAAGCTCCTCAAAGTCATCGAAGAGCCTCCACAAAAAACCGTCTTCATTATGGCGACGGAAGATGAAGAGGCCCTGCTTGGTACCATACGATCTCGAACACAAGCCGTCCGCCTCAAACTGCTCAGCGAAGCCGAACAGCGCAGTGCCTTACGGCACGATGACGAACTCCTCGCTCAAAACGGCGCGGCATTCGTCGACTTCATCCGAAAGGCCTATTTGGCGCATCAAAAGACCGGTGATCTTGTGCTCTGGGTTGATGGAATGGCCGGTTGGGGCCGAGAACGTCTCAAGCAATTTTTGAGCTACACTTCACGTGTACTGCGCGATGCCCTTATGCTGAATTACGATCTATCGCGACTTCAACGCGAGGAGCTGCAGCAACCCGGATTTCAACTCGAGAAATTTGCCGGCTTTGTACACGGGGGCAACATCGCTGAAATTTTGGAGGAGCTCAACAAAGCGGAATACCACATCGAGCGCAATGCCAACGCCAAGATTGTCCTGCTCGACTTGGGCATCAAGCTCAACTCCCTTCTTCACCGCAAAGCGGCCGAATCGGAAGCGTAAACCTGAAAGCGGGCGTTTTCAAAGACCAAGACCAAGTCTTCGCGATGAGCCTGAACGTATCGTTCACTGGCGGGATCGGGTAATTCTGGAGCCAGGACTAGGTAATCAAACTCGCTGGACCAGTTTTTCTCCGGATGCTGGGCCATGCTCGTCCGGTTGGCGTAGAGACCCAGAACACGGGGTTTGGAGAAGGCGAAGACGGCGTCTTCGGGGGTGTTTTCCCGGACGTAACGGAAGAGCTGTCGAGCGGCAGTCGATTGGGGTCCTAGATGGTTTTCATCGGCCCGTAGGGCATGCTTCAAGTAGTTTTGATAGGGAAATCCAGCCAAGAGCAAGGCGACCAATGCGGCGCGGCGTGGATCCACGGGCTTTGGCAGGCGGATGGCCCTAAAACCGGTTAAGATGTAGTACAGCACCAGCGGGAAAATTGGTAAGAGGTAGCGGAAGCCTTGAGTCGTGTTTGGAAAGAGTAAGACCACGAGGACATATCCAATGGTGCTCCATTCCAAGACTCCGGGACGATCCATGAATCGCCAAAGGAGGCCAACAAAGAAGAAGGCGATCGCGAAGGCCCGGGTCATCAATGGGAAGAAGTCCAGTTCCACCCCTTCGGGAGTAAAGAAATCTTGGTAGATGGTGATGTAGTATTCGGAAGTCGTGTTCAAGGTCTCCCGAAATCCACTGGAGAGGAATAGGCTTAGGAAATGTTGATTCAGCTCTGTTGCGGCGGGGAAAAGGACCTGATCAAAGAGCAGATAAAACCCCAGGGTTGCGCCTAAAAGCAATCCGGAGGTGCGAAGATGATTTCGGCCCAGGTCGAGGAGCATGGCCAGCAGAAAAACAAAACCGATGTTGCGGTGCAAGACGGCGATGGCCAAGAAAAGGCTTACCCACAGGCCCAAAAGTGGCCGATTCCCTTCGGACAGAGCCCGCTTGAGTCGGAGGTATAAGAGTAGGGCTGTGAGGCTGAACAAGGCAAAGGGAATATCGGACAGTACCTCATCCTTGAACCGAATGGTTACTGGGTTGTAGAGAAAAAGCAGAACTCCTAGCCCGGATTCAGCCCAGGTGAAATGGGGTCGAAGAAGCCGGTAGGTGAGTAGCCCAAGGCCCAGCAGTAGGGCGGTCATGAAGTACTGGTAGGCCCACATGTTGTTTCCCCAGATGGAGCTAATGGGTTTGAGCAAAAGGGGAAAACCGATAGGATAGGTGGGCGGTGCCAATTGCGGATAGTCAGGATTGTAGAGGTAGTTGGACGACGCACCTGAGAGGTCCATACTCTGCGCGATGTATTGGGCAAAGTCACCACCCCAATCGTGCGTTCCGTTGAGGTTCAACCAGAAAAGGGGAACCAATATAGCGGTCAACACGAGGTACTCAAAAATACGCGGACGAGCGGCCGAAGTCATACCGGCAATTTGCGAAAATACTTCAAGAGTTCACCTTCTTCCTCCAATTCGAATCCTAGACCTTCGAAGAGGCGAATGGACGGGTGGTTGGCCGGCAGAATCCAGGCGGTGGCTCTGGATTTTTGGAGCTCCTGTTGGGCAAAAGCCATGACGTGCAACAAACATTCTTTGGCCAGGCCTTTACCTTGATGGGCTTTCGCTAAGGTGCAGCCTAAGGTGATGTTCGTCTCTGCGCCTTCGGGAAAGTTCATGCCGATGTCCCCAATGATCTCTCCGTTGAGCTCAATGACCAGCTGAAACCAAGTCCCCGGAGTGTTGATTTCGGGAGGGCGCTTGCCTATCCAAGTATCCACATCTTCCAATGTGTCGGGAATCCACCCCTGATAGCGATTGGTTTCCCGGTCACCGCGATAGGCAAAAACTTCCTCGCGATCGGCCAGGGTCATGGGGCGCAGCTGACATCGTTCCGTATGAAGGGGCCAGGTCATGGGCCAAAGATAAGTCCTTCTTATCCGTTCAGCATGCGTTCGAGCTGATCATAAGCGGATTCTGCGGCACCATGCGCTGTAGAGGAATTGTCTTTGTTGACGGCTTCGCCGGCGAGGTAGATGTGGTCGCCAATGGGCGCGGCCAGGGCGTCTATGGTGTCGTTGAAGTTGTTGTCGTACCCATAGCTGTACGCGCCTCGAATGTAGGGCTCAGCCGACCAGTTTTGAATGACGTGGTTGAGGTAGTGCTCACTGGCCTGGCCGTCGAACATCTCGTCGAGTTCGGCCAGCACGGCGTCAATAATGGCTTGGTCCGATCCGAGCTGGGTGAAGGCTCCCGCCGGTTCATTGACAGAAAAGAGACCCAGAATATTCCGGTTGGAGTTTTTTCTAAAGGCCGCGTCGTAATAGACCTTTTCGTCATTGGAGAGGGCTTCCCAGACACTTCCAACCATGAGTAAATCCGGATAAAATCGCTCTTGGAATTCAATGAAGACCTTGAGGCCATCGCCCATGAAAATACTGTCGATGGCATCTCGAGTTGCTGTGGGCATGGCGGGTATAAAGGTCGGTGGAGCGTCTTGTAGCACTTTGATGGGAATGGTCACAAGGGCTTTGTCTCCGGTGTAGGTCTGGCCATTATCGTCGGTGATCACCACGGAACCGCCACTTTGATCGATTTTGGCCACCGGGGCGTTGAACACCGTTTTGGCCTCGATCAGAGGAATCATGTAGCGCTCAAAAAACCCGTACCAGGTGGTTCTTTTGAATTTCCACTCGCTGTAGAAATTGCTGGCGAAATTGCGGTCCTTGATTTCTCCGTCTTTGTACAGCTGAATGGTCTGAGGATTGTAGGTGATGTACTCGATGGACCCCCCAGCATCTCCATCTTGTAGAATATCAGACAGCACCGTTGGCGAAGTGTGAATCCACTCTGCGCCGAGGTCAATAGGGAAATCGGCCAAGCTCGTGTCTCGCTTTAAACGGCCTCCGAATCGGCCCGAAGCCTCAATGAGCTCATACTCCACCCCGGCCCGTTGCAGCAAATAAGCAGCGGTCATCCCTGCGGCTCCGGCCCCGACAATCAGGACCTTCCCATTAAAGGCGGTTTGGAAAGGAGATACTTCCAAAGAACTGCCCGTGCAGCTCATCAGCCAAGAAGGAAGTATCGGTGCGGCGAGGCTGATCAGCCCCATTTTCTTCAAAAACTCTTCTCTTGTCATTCTTCGTTCTTTTCGAGTTTCCAGGACAATCCAAATTCCAATCCAAACCAGGATTCATTGCGACTGCTAAAATTGAGTTGTTGACCGTACCAGCCGCGCAAGTGCCAGCCCACTCGATTTTTAGGGTGAAAGCCCCATTCAATGGCGGTGTAGGGAATCGCAGAAAAGGCATTGGTCGTTTGATACTCGAGTTCGCCCGTTCCAATATTGACTTCGCCTCCTTCCCTGGTGAAGGTCGTGGCAAAATTCCATCCCAGACCTCCCATCCAATAACTGCGCTTATCCGTCTTTCCCAGGCGGTAGTCGGCTTCGATCCCGAGGTACAACACCTGCTGAACCTGCGGTTGCCAGCTGTATCCGAGTTGCGGACTCACCAAGAAGTCCCGTTGGAAGCTGCGCCCCTGGTCATTGGTCTGGATTTCGCGGTGCAAACGGTGTAAGGTGGAAACACGCGTTCCGACATGGATCGCGTAGGGAGCCGAATAGGCGAATCGGACACTTTCGAGTTCTTGAGCGGAACTCATCAAAGCCAAGGCCATTGCGGAGAGGAGGAGCATTCGTTTCATGCTACCTCAAGATAAGCAGTTTGGTCAAGATTCGACGAAACGCTAGCTTTATCCTTCAAACGAAGGAGATCACCATGGGATGTAGAAGTTGTTCGACTGGGGGTGGGCTTCCTGCGGGATGTAAAAATAACGGAACGTGCAGTTCTGGTGGGTGCACCAAGCTGTCGGTATACGATTGGCTGGCGAATATGGAAGCGCCGGCGCAGCAAAAGCGCTTTGATTGTGTTGAAGTGCGCTTCAAGAACGGCCGAAAGGACTACTTCCGAAACGTCAATGATTTGCCCTTGCAAATGGGGGATGTCATAGCGGTGGAAAGCAGTCCGGGCCATGATATCGGGAATGTCTCTCTCACGGGAGAGTTGGTCCGACTCCAAATGCGCAAGCGCAAGATCGATCACGAGTCTCACGAAATCCGCAAAGTTTACCGCAAGGCCGCTCAGTCTGATATAGATAAATGGCGCCGCGCCCAGGAGCGCGAAGTGCCCACCATGTTTAAGGCTCGGGAGATTGCCAAGAGCCTACGGCTCGATATGAAAATATCGGACGTTGAATTTCAAGGCGATAATGCCAAGGCCACGTTTTACTACACCGCCGATGGCCGCGTCGATTTTCGACAGCTCATTAAAGATTTAGCCCGCGAATTCAGCGTACGCATTGAGATGCGCCAGATTGGAGCACGACAAGAAGCGGCCCGATTGGGTGGAATAGGCTCCTGTGGACGGGAATTGTGCTGCACCACGTGGCTGACGGATTTCCGGTCTGTTAATACCGCAGCGGCACGCTACCAACAATTGGCCTTGAATCCCCAAAAGCTTGCTGGCCAGTGCGGAAAACTCAAGTGCTGCTTGAACTACGAGCTGGACGCCTACCTCGAAGAAATCAAGGGTTTTCCGGATACCGGGGTACGCCTCAAGACCGAGAAAGGGGAAGCGCGCTTTGTCAAAATGGACATTTTCAAAGGGAAAATGTGGTACTGTTATACCGGAGAGTTCAGCGCTTTTGTTGAGTTGGACCGCCGTTCGGTACACGACATCATCGGCTTGAACAAGTCGGGAAAGAATCCGAGCTGTTTGGAAGACTTCTGCGAAGAAAAAGAGGAAGCTAAGAGACTCGATTTCGAGAATGTGGTGGGTCAAGAAGACGTGAGTCGTTTTGACAAAAAAGGGCCTCAATCGCGTAATAAGCGCAAGAAAAGACGTAAAAAACCCGCAAATCGGGCCGAAAATGGCAAGAAATAGGCTTTTTCTTTTTTTGACCGCTGTGCTGATCTGGGGGAGCTCATGTGATCGGTCTCGGGTGTATGAGAGCTATCGTGCCGTAGGCACAGAAGGCTGGCATTTAGACAGTACCATGACCTTTCCACTAGAACTGGAGCAAGGGGCAGCGACCTTCGACGGATACTTGGCATTGCGCGTTAACACCAGCTATCCCTATCAAAACCTGTACATCTTTGTCGACCAGCGTTTCGATGATGGGTCTAGCCGTCTCGATACGGTCAACTTCCGAATGGCCGCGCCCAATGGGAAGCTGCTGGGGAAAGGTTCCGGTGCGGTTAAGGAGTTTCGTTTACCCGTCTTCAAAGACAATGACCTTCCCCGCCCCGGGAATTATGAAATTCGCTTCACTCATGGGATGCGCGATACACAATTGGTGGGCATTGAGGACGTTGGATTTAGGTTAGCTTTGCATAACGAAGATTCCTAAGTGTATGGCCGAGTCAAAAGGGAGTAGGCGCAAGCTTCTCAGATGGTTCTGGATTTTGGCGATTTCGCCGATCGTTTTGGTTACCCTGATCATGTTTATGACCAGTTGGGGGTGGTTTGGACCATTGCCCACGGTCGAGGAGTTGGAAAACCCCAAGAACTACTTGGCGAGCGAAATCATCTCTTCAGACGGAGAGGTCATTGGGAAGTACTTTTTGGAAAACCGCACCCATGTTCGCTATGAAGAGCTTTCTCCTTATCTGCCTCAGGCACTCATCGCCACCGAGGATGAGCGTTATCTCAGCCACAGCGGAATTGACTTTCGGGGGCTCGCAAGGGCTGTTGCTAAGTTGGGTCAATCCGGAGGAGCGAGTACCATTACACAGCAGTTGGCCAAGATGCTCTTTACGGAGGATGTAGCCAGCAGTCAATTTACGCGGGTCTTTCAAAAATTTAAGGAGTGGATCATCGCCGTAGAGCTGGAGCGAAGGTACACGAAGGAGGAAATCATGGTCATGTATTTGAACCGCTACGACTTCCTCAATCTGGCCGTCGGAATTGAATCGGCTGCGCAGATCTACTTCAACACTTCAGTAGACAGCTTGGATGTTATTGAGTCGGCCACCTTGGTGGGGATGCTTCAAAACTCCTCATTTTACAATCCGCGACGTTGGCCTGAACGTGTAGAAAAACGGCGCAATACGGTTTTGGGCCAAATGGTTCGCAATGAATTCTTGTCGCGTGAAGAGGCCGATAGCTTGATGGCCATTCCATTGGAGTTGGACTACCAACGCGCTGGACACAATGCGGGATTGGCCCCCTATTTCCGAGAGTACTTGAGGGCCTTCATGCGCGACTGGATCAAGAAAAACCCCAAACCCGATGGAACGCCGTACAATCTGTACACAGACGGGCTAAAGATTTACACCACACTGGATTCGCGGATGCAGCAGTATGCGGAGGAGTCCATGCGCGCGCACATGAGCAACCTCCAACGCGTGTTCTATAAGCACTGGGAAGGAAGGACGAATGCACCTTTCCAGGACTTGAGCTCGGCGGATATTGACCGTTTGATGCGTCAAGCGATGCGCCGTTCAGAGCGGTACCGCATAGCCCGAAAGAACGAGCTTCCCGCAGACAGCATCGAGCTGCAGTTCAATACGCCCCGCGAAATGAGGGTGTTTTCTTGGGAGGGAAACATCGATACAGTCATGACGCCGATGGACTCCATCGCCTACTACAAGTGGTTCCTCCAAATGGGGATGTTGAGTATGGATCCTACAACGGGCTTCATCAAAGCTTGGGTTGGAGGGATTGATCACGATCATTTCAAATACGACCACGTCAAGTTGGGTAAGCGTCAGGTGGGATCCACCTTTAAGCCCTTCGTTTACGTGACCGCCATTGATCAGAAGAAGTACAGTCCCTGCTACAAGGTGCCCAATGTTCCGGTGCGCTTTGAGAAAGAGGAATGGGGCTTGCTCAAGGATTGGCAACCAAAGAATTCAGATGATGAATACGGAGGTGAACTTTCCTTGAAGCAAGGATTGGCGGAATCCGTGAATACGGTCACCGCCTATTTGATGAAGCAGGTGGGACCGAAGCCCGTCATCGAGATGGCGCGTAACCTGGGGGTTGAAGGAGAAATTCCTGAGCAACCTGCCATCTGCTTGGGAACACCCGATTTGAGTCTGTACGAAATGGTCGGTGCTTATGGAACTTTTGCCAACAGCGGAATTTACACAGAGCCCACAGCTATCCTGCGCATTGAGGACAAGTACGGTGTCGTACTGGCCGAGTTTAATCCCATGACTCGTGAAGTAATGAGTGCTGAGACCGCCTACACTTCCGTGAATTTATTGCAAGGAGTTACTGAATACGGAACAGGGGTTCGCTTGCGGACTAAGTACGGGAATTACAGCTATATCAACGATGTGGTGACCGGCTACCCCTATGGTTTTGAAAACCCGATTGCGGGAAAGACGGGGACCACACAAAACCACAGCGACGGTTGGTTTATGGGCATGGTTCCTAACCTTGTGACCGGGGTTTGGGTCGGTGCAGAAGACCGCGGAGCACACTTTCGGAGCATTGCCTACGGGCAAGGTGCGACCATGGCCCTCCCCATTTGGGCGATGTATATGAAGAAATGTTATGAGGATGCGGGTCTTGATGTATCGAAAGAGGACTTCCCCGTTCCTGAGGCAGGTGTTGGGATTCAGCTGGACTGCGATGTCTACGACCAGCAGCAGAAGACCAATAATGTTAACTTTGATGAAATCGAGTTTTAATGATTAGAAAAGTAGTCTCCGGCCCACAGGAAGCCATCGAAGGGGTTCACGACGGAATGACCCTTATGCTCGGTGGATTTGGCCTTTGCGGGATTCCCGAGAATTGCATTGCGGCTTTGCGCGATGCGGGAATCACAGACCTCACGTGCATCTCGAACAACGCGGGGGTGGACGACTTTGGCCTGGGTCTCTTGCTTCAGAAGAAGCAAATCAAAAAAATGATCAGCTCCTACGTAGGGGAGAACGCACTTTTTGAGCAGCAAATGCTCAGCGGTGAACTGGAAGTGGATTTGATCCCTCAGGGTTCGCTCGCGGAACGATGCCGCGCGGGTGGCGCCGGAATTCCGGCCTTTTTTACTCCTGCTGGATATGGAACGGAAGTGGGTGAAGGCAAGGAAGTGCGCATCTTCAACGGTAAACCCCATATTCTCGAATCTGCCTTGACCGCTGAATTTGCCTTTGTCAAGGCCTGGAAAGGAGACGAGGCGGGTAACCTCATTTACAAGGGCACGGCCCGAAACTTCAATCCACCCATGGCCATGGCCGGAAAGATCACCGTAGCCGAGGTGGAAGAACTGGTGCCTGCTGGAGAACTCGACCCCAATCAGATTCATACCCCTGGAATTTTTGTCCAGCGGATTTTCCAAGGAGCCTCCTACGAGAAGCGTATTGAACAACGAACCGTCCGCCCAAAAGCTTAAACCATGTTAGACAAACACGGAATTGCCAAGCGCATCGCACAGGAACTAGAGGACGGTTACTACGTCAATCTAGGCATCGGTATCCCCACCTTGGTGGCCAACTACGTCGCCGAGGACATCAACGTTGAATTTCAGTCCGAGAACGGCATCCTGGGCATGGGTCCATTCCCTTTTGAGGGAGATGAAGACCCCGATTTGATCAATGCCGGTAAACAGACCATCACCGCCAAGAAGGGAGCGGTTTATTTCGACTCCGCCACGAGTTTTGCCATGATCCGCGGACAGCATGTGCAGTTGACCGTACTGGGCGCCATGGAGGTGGCCCAAAACGGAGATATTGCCAACTGGAAGATTCCCGGGAAAATGGTCAAAGGAATGGGCGGTGCTATGGACTTGGTTGCGAGTGCAGAAAACATCGTAGTGGCGATGATGCACACCAACAAAGCGGGCGTCAGTAAACTGCTCAGCCAATGCACGCTGCCCATCACGGGTGTTCAATGCGTGAAGCGCGTGGTAACCAATTTAGCCGTCCTGGATATTGACGAGCGCGGATTTGTTCTTCGCGAACGGGCACCGGGCGTTTCGGTCGAAGAAATTCAAGCCGCAACCGAAGGAACGCTGGTGATCGAGGGCGACGTCCCTGAAATGCAGCTCGACTAAAACCCCTATTTTTGTCGGCCCGGTAAAACCTGACCTATGACCTTACTTACGGTGATCGTGCCGGCCTACAATGAAGAGGCCACCTTATTTCTGCTGCTTTCCAAAGTAGTGGAAGCCGAACTCCCAGATGGTGTGGAGCGTGAGATCATTGTAGTCAACGATGCGTCCAAGGACCGAACGGCCCAAGAGGTGCAGCGTTTTCAAGACGAATACAAGCCCGAGCATTTTCAGTACTTCGAACAGGAGGTCAACTGCGGAAAAGGCGCGGCCATTCACAAGGGAATCGAACTGGCCAAAGGAGACTATCTCATTGTTCAGGACGCCGATTTGGAATACGACCCCCGTGAATTCGGCAGATTGTTGAAGCCAGCACTCGAAGGCTTTGCGGACGTGGTATACGGATCTCGATTCATGGGAGGCTACGCACACCGGATGCTCTTCTTTTGGCACAGCATTGGAAACCAGGTCCTCACCACCCTGTCCAACATGATGTGCAACCTGAACTTGAGCGATATGGAGACGTGCTACAAGCTCATTCGCACTGATATTGCGAAGTCACTAAACCTAGTGGAAAAGCGATTCGGATTTGAACCGGAAGTCACGGCCAAGCTTTCGCGGATTCCAAAAATTCGCATCTACGAAGTGGGCATCAGCTACTATGGAAGAACCTACGACGAAGGCAAGAAAATCGGCTGGCGCGATGGATTCCGCGCTATTTACTGCATTCTGAAGTACAATACATGGGCGAAAAGCTGATCCAAAACATCGGATTCGCGGCCTTCGCACTCCTTCTTTCCTGGCTTTTGTACTGGGCCCCCCAAAGCATGGGCGTTTTCGGGGGAAACGACAATTTTGCTCACTGGTTCTTGGCACGATACGCCTGGTCCCAACCGGAACTTTTCCTCCGAATGTGGGGGCGCCCTGTCTATACCTTCTTCTTTTCCTTTGCCGCCTACGGCGGGATAGAAGGCCTCAAGGTCCTCAACACCTTACTCTTCGGCCTCACCGCCCTCGTCACTGCAGACGCCGCCCGCTTGATGGGCTACCGATACCACTCTTGGTTGGCCGTACTGACCCTATCGGTTCCCCTCATGCTCGAAATGAGCATATCGGGCATGACCGAGATCCCGATGGCCTTGGTCGTAGTAGGTGCGCTTAATCTGTACCTCCGGGGTCATTACCTAGCGGCAGCCTTGTTGATCTCCTTTTCTCCCTTCACACGTCCAGAAGGGTGGTTGTTCATCGCAGGATTTGGTGGACTCTATCTCCTCCAGAAACGATGGAGAGCCCTCCCTTGGCTCCTCGGCGGACCGTTTTTTTTCGCCCTCGTGGGCTGGCCTGTTTACGGTTCCCCATTTTGGTTCTTGGAGCGAAGCCCGTACCCCATGGTTTCCCCCTACGGCTCCGGTTCTCTGTGGCGCTTTGTCAAGCACTTGCCGCGAGACCTCAATGCCCTAGTATTTGCGGGCTTTGTCGCGGGACACATCACCTTATTTCTCAAGATCAGCAAGGAACAACGATTGGCCCGATTAGCCCTCATCCTAGCCCCTTTTTGGCTTTTTGTTGCCGCTCATAGCTACATGTGGTATAAGGGAATTGCGGGCTCCATGGGGCTCATACGCGTTATCGTTTCCGTATTCCCTCTGGCTCTACTGATGTCTTGGTCGGCCTGGTCACTGTTGTTTCGACTGCCCAAAAAAGCGGGCGTTTACGCCGTTGCGCTCATCAGCCTTCTCAGTGTTCAGCAGGTATGGAGTGATTATCGATTTCCGAAACCCGAAGACGATTTCACGAAGTTCAGCCGAGAGGTAGGCTCTTGGTACCGCTCGAGTGACTATACCGAGAAACGACTGTTCTGCGACAATACCATGGTGCTGTATTTCACAGAAAAAAACCCCTTTCGCCAAGATCAGGTCCAGCGCTTTTTCCCCAAGAAGTACTTCCCCAAGGTAAAAGGCAACGACGCAGGGGCTTTTATTCTCTGGGATTCACGGATGACCAAGAGGCGCATACCGCTGGATCGTTTGATGAAAGCTCCGGATTACCGATTGGTGAAGGCCTTTTTCCCCAACAAGCACCTTTACGGCAAAAAAGATCTGGTGGAAGTGTATGCCTTTGAGCGCTTATCGGCACCTGGTAATCACGACAACTACGCCCGACTTGAGGATCCTGAAGTCTTGACCATTATCGACTAAGCACTTTGTCCGGGAATGGCCTCAATTAAGGACCTCGTATAGGCCGATTCTGGGTTGGCATAAACGGCTTCGGCTTCACCGTACTCTTCGATTTTCCCGGCATTCATCACGATCATCCGATCGCTCATATGCTTGACCACACTGAGGTCATGGGAAATGAAAATATAGGTCAATCCAAACTCCGTTTTAAGCTCATTGAGCAAATTCAGTACCTGGGCTTGGACACTGACGTCCAACGCGCTCACACTTTCGTCGCAGACAATGAATTTCGGTTGAACCGCGAGCGCCCTAGCGATACCAATACGCTGGCGCTGGCCCCCTGAAAATTCGTGCGGATAACGGCCGTAATGTTCTGCTCCAAGTCCCACCTTTTTCAGCAGCTCGATCACTTGATCTTTCCGCTCACCCCGGGCGTGAAGGCGATGAACCTCCATGGGTTCCTGAATGGCCTTGCCCACGGTCATACGCGGATTCAAACTCGAGAAGGGATCTTGGAAGATGATTTGCAGGTCTTTGCGCAGGGGCCGCATCTCCGACTTGCTGAGCCCGATGAGCTCTTTCTTTCCATATCGAACACTTCCGGAATGCGCTGCTTGAAGCCCCAGCAAGGTTCTTCCTAAGGTCGTTTTGCCGCAGCCCGATTCACCAACCAGCCCTAGGGTCTCCCCAGGATAGACCTCGAAGCTCACTCCATCAACGGCCTTCACGTATGAAGTCGCTTTACCCCAAAAATTGCTCTCAACCGGGAACCATGTCTTGAGCTCTTCGACCTGAATCATGGGCTCTTGTGCGTAGAGTTTCAGATGCTGCGCCTCACGGCGCGATGGATCCTCGCGTCGATCTTTTTCCACCCCGTCCAAATAATCCTGTACTGTAGGCAAGCTCATCACTCGATGATCCAGCGGCGGGCGACACGCCAATAGCCCCTTGGTGTAGGGGTGTTCGGGGCGTTTGAAAATATCCTCGGTGGGTCCGGATTCTACAATTTCTCCCCGGTACATCACCACCACCTTGTCGGCGATGTCCGCTACAACACCCAGGTCATGGGTAATGAAAATCACGCCCATTCCCAGCTCTTCTTGAAGCTCTTTGATCAACTCCAAAATGGTCTTTTGAACAGTGACATCCAGCGCCGTTGTGGGTTCATCAGCGATCAATAGATCGGGTTCACAACTAATGGCCATGGCAATCATGACCCGCTGTTTCTGTCCGCCCGAGATCTGGTGGGGATAGCTCTTGAAGATGGCTTCTGGTCTGGGAAGCTTGACCTTTTCAAAAAGCTCAAGCGTGAGCTTCTTAGCTTCTTTTTTATCCTTTGTTCGGTGCTCCAGAATAGCCTCCATGACTTGGTCTCCACAGGTAAAGACGGGATTCAAGGAGGTCATGGGTTCTTGGAAAATCATGGCAATGCGATTCCCGCGGTACTGACGCATTTTCCCTGGAGGAAGCTCCAGTAAATTCGTCGTACTTCCATCCGCTTCGTGGAAATGGACTCGACCTTGTGAAATACGCCCAGGGGGTTCCGGAATGAGGCGCATGACACTCAGCGACGTCACGGATTTACCCGAACCGGACTCACCGACCACACCGACGGTCTCACCCCGCCCAACGCTGAAGCTCACTCCCTTTACTGCAGGGGTATAACGTTTATCTGAGCGAAACTCAACAACTAAATTTTCTATGTCCAGTAGGGGCTTCATCCGGCAAAGAGATGCTGGAAGATACGTTCGATCTTGGATTCTTGAACTACGCGGATGCTAAAATCATCGGCCTTCACCTTGTTGAATTTGCTGATGTAGATCGCGTCAAAGCCCAGCTTTTCGGCCTCCTTAATTCGTTGTTCAATGCGCTGAACCGGCCGGATTTCTCCGGTGAGCCCAACTTCGGCTGCAAAACAGACCTTCTCCGTTAAAGCCAAATCCACATTGGAGCTCAAAACCGCTACCATTACTGCCAGATCAATGGCCGGATCGGCGACTTTAATGCCTCCCGTAATGTTTAGAAAGACATCCTTCTGGCCCAGCTGAAAACCACAACGTTTTTCGAGAACAGCGAGTAACATATTTAATCGTCGAAGGTCATAGCCCGTGGCAGAGCGTTGTGGGTTTCCGTACACCGCAGAGCTGACAAGCGCCTGAATTTCGATCATCATAGGGCGCATGCCTTCCAATGTAGCAGCCACAGCCGTGCCGCTGGTGGGGCCCTCTTTTTCCGAAATCAAGAGTTCGGAAGGGTTGGCGACTTCGCGAAGTCCACCGCCGTGCATTTCGTAAATACCGAGTTCTTGGGTGCTTCCAAATCGATTTTTGTGGGCGCGGAGCAGTCGGTAGTTGTAGTTGCGGTCCCCTTCAAATTGAAGGACAACATCCACCATGTGCTCCAATACTTTGGGGCCGGCTAGGTTGCCTTCTTTGGTGATGTGACCAATGACGAAAACAGGGACTCCTGAGTCCTTGGCATAGCGGATCAACTCCGCGGTACATTGACGAATTTGGGATACGCTTCCCGGTGCCGACTCAACGGTATCACTGTGCAAGGTTTGGATGGAGTCGATAACGAGCATTTGAGGAGCAACCTCGTCAGCCAGGGCAAAAATGTGCTGTGCGTTGGTCTCGGGAAGCAAGTAGCATTCTTCATTGGTTACCCCAATGCGCTCCGCCCGCATTCGTATTTGTTTTTCGCTTTCCTCTCCGCTGACGTATAAAATCTTGGTTCGCTTCATCCGCAGAGCGATCTGAAGCATCAAGGTCGATTTCCCGATGCCGGGCTCGCCGCCCAAGAGCACTACGGAGCCCGGAACTAAACCGCCTCCTAGTACCCGATTGAGCTCGTTACCCGCGGTGTTGATGCGCTGCTCTGCACCGAGATCGATTTCTTGAATGGGTTTGGGTTTGGTCGGAGCTTTTGACGATCCATTGGATTGCCAACCCGCCTTATCCTTTCCTTTGCGCACGAGTTCCTCGACGATGGTATTCCATTCGCCACAGGAGGTACATTGACCCATCCATTTGGCGTATTCGGTCCCACAATTCTGGCAGAAATAGGTGGTTTTGGTCTTAGCCATGCTCGTTCATTCGCTCAATCAAACCCGTGGTGCTTTTCCCGGGAACAAGATCTATGGTGGTCACCAATCCGCCATAACCCTGTACCAATTCATGGCCAACGATTTCTTCGATAGCGTAGTCACCGCCTTTGACGAGTACATCGGGGCGGACCAGCTCAATGAGCTTTGCGGGAGTGTCTTCCTCAAAGGAAATAACAGCGTCGACAAAGCTAAGGGATGCCAAGGCCAGGGCGCGGTCCTCAAGGCCTTTGACCGGTCTGCTTTCCCCTTTCAGACGCTTCACGGAGTCGTCGGAGTTCAAGCCTACCACCAAATGCTGTCCCAAGTCTCGGGCCTTGGCTAAATAGGTCAAGTGGCCAGAGTGGAGGAGGTCAAAACACCCATTGGTGAAGACCACCTTTTCCGCCATGAAGCTCCATAAGTGGCGCTGCTGTGGGAAAGATTGAAAGGTGTGAATTTTGGCTTGGACGTAGTCGAGATGCCCCATGTTTATTCGCTAGACCGATTCTTTCTGGTACGAGCTAAATATAGGGCAAAAAGGGCAATGGAACCGGCCACCAAAGACATGAGCGTTTGGCTCGTATGGACGAGGGTAGCGTAGGTCAATCCACTTTGTTTATTGAGGATGTCCTCAAGCCCATAGGAAGATCCAAGAACAGTCATCCCGTAGGAGACAGCAAGGTGATAGCTCCCAATACCTCCCTGTGACGGTACCACCATCCCTAGTCCGCCAATGACGGTCATGGTTATTCCGTCTCCTATGCCGAGGACGTCGAAGTTGGGAAGGGAAAAGAAATTGTAGTAGATCATCCCGAAATACGTGAACCAGATGATCAAGGTGTACCCAATAAATGCGCCTTTGCGCTTCATTTTATACACGGTTTTCATTCCGTCAAATACACCGAGTATAAACCCTCTTACCTTTTCGAAAAGAACGGTAGCCATCAATCGCTTTCGGAACACCCAGAACAGGACAAGTACTAGAACTCCTATCCCGGCGAGGTACAGAAGGAGTGTAGAAATTCCTCCTCCGCTACTACCTGTTGAACGCGCCTCACCAACGGCTGTAAAGAACCCCATAATGTTGTCGAATTGAACAATGAGGGCGGTGAGGATGAAGAGACCGAGAATAATGAAGTCGATCACCCGTTCAACGATCACCGTCCCAAAGAGCTTATCCACGGGGATGTCGTCAGTTTGACTCAAAGAGGTGCAACGGGCAATTTCACCTGCTCTGGGCACCAAAAGATTGGTGAAGTAGCCAATACTGACGGCGTGAATGCTGCGCCAGGTGTTGGCTTTGTATCCCATCGCGTCGATGAGGATGAGCCAACGAAGGCCCCGTGCCACATAGGCAAACCAACCCAAAAGGACGGTCCAAAGAACCCACCAGTAGTTGGCTTCGCTGAGATCTTGAATGAGTTCGTCAAGCTCGATGCCCTGAAAGGCAAAGAAAATAAGGACCCCGGTAATGACCAGGATCAAGATGGTGCGTAAAATCTTGCTGAACCGCTTATTCACTCGTCTGATTTAGTTGAGACGATTGGTTTCCTCGTTCGGGAAGACAATAGCGGGCTTAAAGGTTTTGGCCTCTTCGAAGTCCATTTGGGCATATCCGATGATGATGACGATGTCACCGGCTTGCACGCGTCGGGCCGCAGGCCCATTCATACAAACCTCTCCTGATCCTCGCTTTCCTTTGATCACGTAGGTTTCCAAGCGCTCGCCATTGTTGATGTTGACGATTTGCACCTTTTCCCCCTCGATCAAGTTCGCGGCATCCATGAGGTCTTCGTCGATGGTGATGCTGCCGATGTAGTGCAGATCAGCGTCGGTGATTTTGACCCGGTGGATCTTGGATTTACAGACTTCGATGAGCATAGTGTTCTGTTTGCGGCGCAAAATTACGCAATAATGCCAACATTGTCAATTAAGCGGACATCGCCTAAGTGTGCTGAAATGCAGGCCCGTACCTCGGTTTGCGCTGGCCATTCAATTAACCGTTCGAAGGTCTCAGGGTTCACAATTTCCAGGTACTCAAGTTCTATGGATGGCTCTTGGGCCAATTGGGCGCGAGCTTCGAGTAAGGCATTGGGAAGGGAGTCGTGAATGCCTTGATCTCTGAGGTAAAAAAGGGCTTTAGAGAGGATGGTAGCGGTGCGTCGTTGTTCGGGAGACAGACGCAAATTCCTGGAGCTCAGGGCCAGTCCATCGGACTCACGCACCGTTGGGCAGGCCACAACCTCTACGGAGTGTCCAGTTACTTCAACCATGCGCCGAATGACGGCTACCTGCTGGAAGTCCTTTTCGCCAAAGTAGGCGACATGCGGCTGAACCAGTCGGAAGAGGTGATCGACCACCGTGGCGACTCCTTGAAAATGACCAGGACGGTGTTCGCCTTCAATAACCGAGTCCAGATGACCCAGGTCGTAGTGATGGGCCTGAACACCTTTTGGGTACATCTCTTCATCCGACGGGAAAAAGACCGCATCACAACCCGCGCTGCGAAGGAGTTCCAAGTCCTTTTGAGGCTGTCTGGGGTAGGTGCTTAGATCGTTAGGATTGTTGAACTGGGTAGGATTCACGTAGATGGACACCACCGTGAAAGAGTTCTCGGCTACAGAGCGCTCAATGAGGTTCAAGTGACCCGAATGAAGGGCTCCCATGGTCGGTACAAATCCGATCCGACATCCGCCCGCGAGGGCGTCATCCAATCTCCGCCGAAGGTCGGCTACATGGCGGTAAGAATCCATAGGAAGACAGGGTGCGTTAAGGAAGCAAACATAGCACTATCCTTGATAAAACGGTAAAATTTGCGTAATTTCGCGTCTTCTCAATTGACAAGATTAAAGCGGATTATGGAAAAGAAGAGAATCCTCTACGTTTCGCAAGAAATAACCCCCTACCTACCTGAATCACCGATATCTAAACTCTCCCAAGACCTACCAACCTTAATGAACGAAGCCGGCCACGAAGTGCGCATTTTTATGCCGCGTTTTGGCTGCATCAATGAGCGTCGTCACCAATTGCACGAAGTCATTCGTCTTTCTGGAATGAACCTCATTGTCAACGATATGGACCAGCCTTTGATCATCAAAGTGGCCAGCATTCCTACTTCTCGCATCCAGGTGTACTTCATCGATAACGAAGAGTACTTTAAGCGCAAAGCGACCTTGACCGATGATAAGGGAGACCTATTCGCGGACAACGACGAACGCAGCTTGTTCTTCTGTCGCGGAGTACTGGAAACGGTTAAGAAATTGGGCTGGAAACCGGATGTTATCCACGCTCACGGCTGGATGACTTCCATGTTGCCGATTTACCTGAAAAAGAACTTTGCGGACGATCCGATTTTTGAGGACAGCAAGTTGGTGTACTCCTTGTACAACAATGAGTTCAGTGGAAGCCTCAGTGAGGATATGGCTAAGAAAATCAAGTTGAACGAAGGAGAGAAATGTGTGGAGACCATTTCTACACCGGACTTCATGAACTTGAACAAGATTGCCATTGAGCACAGTGACGCTGTGACCGTTGGAACCGAAGGCGTATCTGAGGACCTGAAGGCACACGCTACAGACCGCGGATTGCCGTTGTTGGACGTAGTGAGTGACGAAGAGCGCTCTCAAGCGTACCAAGAGTTCTACCAAGAAATCCTGGTAGAAGAATCTGTAGCCTAAGGCACTAAACCAACCGCTCAAGAGTTATTGGAACATGAAGCACTGGATTAGATTGTGCAGCCTCGCCTTGCTGGTGGGGCTTCTTTCTTGTGAGAAGGACGTTTCGAGTATTGGGGTGGACATCCAGCCCCCAGAGGATCGGATCGATGTTCTGCGCATGGATACCTTGACCTTGACGGCCTTCCGACTTCCAGATGATTCAACGGGAACGGCCACACTTTTCCGCTCGCCTTTGGGCCGGATGATGGATCCCGTCTTTGGGTTTACCCAAGCGGACTTCTTCACACAAATCCGCCTCCCGAGCAACAACGTGCTTTTCGAGGATAATCCGGTCTGTGATTCGGTAGTGTTATCGGTCCGCTTTGACAGCCCGGGGATGTACGGTCCAACGGATCAGCCGAATATGCTCGGCATCACCATCTACGAGATGACCGAGGCGATGGAAGCCGTATTGGACACCTTCTACTATTCCAATAAGACCTTTGAATTTGATCCAACGCCGCTTTTGGACACCTTGTTTGTGCCTTCCATTGAAGACACCGTGAGTTCAGGAGAATTGGGTCCCGACACTATGAATTTGAGAATGCCGGCATCCTTTGGTCAGCGCGTCTTGGATGGATCGGCGGATGATTTGCTGAACAACGAGAACTTCAGTCAGTACATCAAAGGACTGCACTTCACCACCAAGGTATCGAGCGAGATGTTCTATTTGGACATGCCGGACCCGGCTACGCGCATGACCATCTACTACCACAATGATGAGTTGGACAGCTTGAGTTACAGCTTGGTCTTTAACAGCAACGCTCAACGATCGAACCGATTCTACCACGACTACAGTGCCACATCGCTCAGCTTAAAACCGGTAGACACCACGGGCTATGGAGAGCCGGAAGCCTATGTACAAGGTTTGAATGGAATGCGCACGGCTATTCGGATTCCAGGATTAACCGCTTTGCGGGACAGCAACATCATCATCAATCAAGCAATCATTGAATTTCCGCTGGTCGATGGGTCCAACATGGTTTGGGAAGAAGTGGCCAATATGGTGCTCCTAAAGATGAACGAAGAAGGACAAACGAGCTCCTTGATTGACCAGTCTGAAGGCACCGAACATTATATGGGAGGATTTCAATCTTCCGAGAATAAATATACCTTTAACATCGCTCGGCACGTCCACTCGGTGATCAACGACGGGGAACCCAACGAAACCCTGGTCTTGGTCGTGTCTGGAAATGCCATTCGAGCGAACCGCGCTGTGTTGAAAGGCTCCGACCCGAACCTATACGGGGAAGACCGCATGAAATTGATTTTGACATACACTAAACCGTAGCACCTATGTGTGGTATTGTCGGGTATTTGGGTCATAGAGAGGCCTATCCCATCGTCATCAACGGACTCAAGCGATTGGAGTATCGAGGATACGACAGCGCCGGCGTTGCTTTGTTGCAAAACGCCGACTTCAATCTCTTTAAAAAGAAAGGAAAGGTCAGTGACTTGGAAGCCGAAGTAGGCGACCACGACACCACCAGTACCATGGCCATTGGCCATACCCGTTGGGCAACGCACGGAGCGCCATCGGACCACAACTCGCATCCGCATTACAGCGAGAACGAAGAGATGGTCTTGGTCCACAACGGAATCATTGAGAATTTTGACACGCTTAAAGCGGAGCTCCAAAAGCGGGGATACAGCTTTAAGAGTGAAACGGATACAGAGGTATTGGTCAACTTGATTGACGATGCCTATCGCGCCGCAGGCGTAAGCTTTGAAGAAGCGGTGCGAACAGCACTTCAGCAGGTGATTGGAGCCTATGCCATTGTGGTCATGTCCAAGAACAACCAAGATACGGTCATCTGCGCGCGCAAGGGAAGTCCCTTGGTCATTGGTGTCGGGGAGGAGGAATACTTCATCGCCTCAGATGCCACGCCATTTTTGGAGTTCACGAACAACGCGGTTTACTTGGAGGAAGATGAAATGGCCGTGCTTCAGGTTGGTCAGGAAATGAAGATCTCGAAGATTCATTCCAGCGAGTCCATCACGCCGTACGTGCAAGAGCTTCAGCTCAGCTTGGAGATGATTGAGAAGGGTGGTTTTGACCACTTCATGCTCAAGGAGATTTACGAGCAGCCACGCAGTGTGCGCGATACCTTGAGAGGACGCCTACTGCCGGAAGAAGGCATCATCAACATGAGCGGTATTCGGGAGTATGAGAGCAAGTTCTTGAACGCCCACCGCATCATCATCATAGGTTGTGGAACCAGCTGGCACGCCGGACTGGTGGCCGAGTACCTCTTCGAAGATTTGGCGCGTATGCCGGTCGAAGTAGAGTACGCGAGTGAGTTCCGCTACCGCAACCCGGTCATCAACGAAAACGATGTGGTAATTGCCATATCACAGTCTGGTGAAACGGCCGATACCTTGGCGGCCATTCGATTAGCCAAGAGCCGAGGGGCCACTATTTTTGGGGTGTGCAACGTGGTGGGAAGTTCCATCGCTCGGGAGACCGATGCAGGAGCCTACACCCATGCCGGACCCGAGATCGGAGTGGCTTCGACCAAGGCCTTTACGGCTCAAGTGACCGTATTGACTTTGATTGCCATGGAATTGGGCCGTCGCCGAGGAGTGCTCTCTGAAAGCCGCTACCGCGAGCTGGTTTGGGAGCTTGACCGAGTGCCCGATTACATCGAAGAGCTCTTGAAGGAGGACGCGCACATTCAGCACATCGCGGCGCAATACAAAGACGCCAACAACGCCTTGTACCTGGGCCGAGGATACAACTTCCCCGTGGCCTTGGAAGGAGCGCTGAAGCTTAAAGAGATTAGCTACATCCACGCCGAAGGATATCCGGCCGCAGAGATGAAGCACGGACCCATTGCCTTGATCGACCGCGACATGCCGGTGGTTTTTATTGCTCCGCGCCGCGGACATTACGAAAAGGTACTGAGCAACATGCAGGAAGTACACGCGCGCTCCGGCCGCATTCTGGCCATTGTAAACCAGAAGGACGGTCAGGTGGAAGAGCTGAGCGAGGACGTGATTGTCATTCCGGACACGGAAGAGGCCTTCACTCCGCTTTTAGCCACGGTGCCTTTGCAGCTGCTGTCCTACCACATAGCCGTGATGCGCGGAACCAATGTGGATCAGCCGCGGAACCTAGCCAAGTCGGTTACGGTAGAATAAGAGCAGTGCCTACGGCACGATGCCCCCTTATCGGTTATTGAAATCGTTCATGGTACGCTGGAGCCCAGCCGTTCCAAAGGACTTAATCATGTCGATTGCCAAGTCGATGCGCGCGCCCAGTTCGGGCTGCTCTTCTGCGCCCCATTCCCCCAAGACATAGTCTACTTGACGGCCTTTGGCGAAGTCATTCCCCACGCCGAAGCGCAGACGCGCGTAGTTCGGGTGTCCCAGCAATTGTTGGATGTTCTTGAGCCCGTTGTGACCTCCATCGCTTCCTTTCCCCTTGAGGCGAAGCTTACCAAAAGGCAGGGCTAAATCGTCCGTGACCACCAAGATCTGGTTCGCCGGCACTTTCTCCTTTTGCATCCAGTAGTTGACCGCCTTACCGCTGAGGTTCATATAGGTATTCGGCTTGATGAGCACGAAGGGACGCCCCTTCCATTTGAACTCGGCCCGATCCCCATAGCGGTCGGCAGAAAAAGAAATACTGGATGACTCTGCGAGTGCATCCAGTATTTGAAATCCAATGTTGTGACGGGTATTCGCGTACTCCGCCCCAATATTTCCTAGGCCTACAATGAGACTCTTCTTCACGCTTATTCAGCTGCTTCAGCGGCAGGAGCTTCGGCTGCTTCGCCTTCACCACCTTCGCCTTCTTCGTCTTCGTCTTCTTCGTCATCATCGACTGCGTTACGAGCAGTCAAGACAGCTACGACTACAGAGCGTGATGCATTGAGAATTTCGAAAGGCTTACCTTCTTGAATATCAGCAACCGTTTTGGTGTGGCCAATACGCATGTTGGTAATGTCGATTTCGATGGCGCTTGGAAGATCTTTAGGCAAAGCCTTCACTTGCAAACGGCGCTGTGCATGACGCAATTTACCCCCGTTACGTACCCCAAGGGCGCTACCTTGCAAGTGTACAGGAATCTGCATGATGACCTCTTTGTCATCAAAGACTTGCATGAAGTCTGCGTGCATCAACTCATCAGTTACCGGGTGGTACTGAGTGGCCTTCAAAACCGCTTGAACTTTTTTTCCGTCGATATCGAGCTCAACCAAGTGAGCGTCTGCTGTAAAGATGAGGTCTTTAAAGCTGCGGGTATTGGTGTAGAAGTGGATGTTTTCCTCTCCTCCATAAACGACGCAAGGAACCAACTCTTCACGACGCAATCCTTTGGCGTCTTTCTTTCCAACTACCTCACGTAGTTTTCCGCTGATCGATACTACTTCCATTTCGCTTTTCTTTTTGAGTGCTTATACGATAAAGTGCGAACTAATTGACTTATGCTTGCTGACCCGTTTGAACACATTAGCAAAGAGCGGCGCCACACTCACCACGCGGATCTTTGCCGATTGCTGACGCAACGGGATGGTATCAGTGACGATCAACTCTTCCAAAGCCGAATTCTCAATGCGCTCGTAGGCACTGCCTGAGAGCACTGGATGGGTACAAACTGCGCGCACGCTGCGTGCTCCTTGCTCCATCATCAAATCGGCCGCTTTGGTCAGTGTTCCGGCGGTGTCAATAATGTCATCCACCAAAACAATGTCGCGATCCGTCACATCTCCAATGACCGTCATCTTTTCGATGACATTGGCCTTCAGACGTTGTTTATAGCAAATCACCACCTCAGCGTTGAGGTATTTGGCGTAGGAGTTTGCTCGCTTCGACCCACCCATATCAGGGGAGGCGATCGTGAGGTTATCCAATTTCAAACTCTCCAAGTACGGCAAGAAAATAGCCGACGCGAAGAGGTGATCTACTGGTACTTCAAAGAACCCTTGGATTTGATCCGCGTGCAGGTCCATGGTCACAATGCGGGTAGCTCCCGCGGCGGTCAACAAGTTGGCCACCATTTTGGCACCGATGGGTACACGAGGCTTATCCTTGCGATCTTGCCGCGCCCAACCGAAGTAAGGCATCACCGCGATAATCTGCTTGGCAGAAGCACGCTTTGCGGCGTCGATCATCAGCAACAACTCCATCAAGTTTTCGGTAGGTGGATTGGTGCTGTTCACTAGGAACACTTTATCTCCACGAACCGTCTCTTCAAAACTTGGCTGGAACTCGCCGTCGCTGAATTCCGAGGTGACGATATTACCCAGTTCTACACCGTACTCGTCCGCAATTCTTTCCCCTAAAACTTTAGAAGCATTACCAGAGAAAATCTTCACTTTCGAAGCCATGATGGTGCGGTACTTTTGGTTAGGTAATAGGCGCCAACTCCCTTAAAGGGCTGCAAATTTAAGAAACTATTTCAAACCTTAAACCATATTTCTCAGGCGATTAGGTAAAAATTTACCGCCCTCTCTTTGCGTATTTCATAATTGGTGGTACTTTTGCCTTCCCAATTTGCCCGGGTGGCGGAATTGGTAGACGCGCTGGATTCAAAATCCAGTTCTGGCAACAGAGTGCGGGTTCGATTCCCGCCCCGGGTACAAGAAAGAAGCAAAGCCCCGCTCATCGAGCGGGGTTTTTTGCATTCTGACGGCACTGGAAGCTCGCTTCCAAGTGCCATAAGAATGCGAATTCCATTCGAAGAATGGCTTTGCTTCTGCACTTGTAACCCCCTCCCCATTGGAATCCTCGCCGCGAAGGCGGCGAACTTCCTGCTCCTCTAGGACTCGAATTCTTTCCTTCTAGCCCCCTCCTCAGAATGACTTAACTTACAGACGAATGTCTGTTTCCATCATACATAGAAGTATACGCCGCATTGCCCTGATGTGCGCCATTATTCTATTCTCCAAAGGTGCCCAAGCCCAAGAGGACCGTTGGGATAATATGCTCTTTGTGGGCAACAAGATCAGTTGGGGGCAAGAACGATGGAAGACGACCGGTGAGCTACAGTTCCGATTGAAGGATGATCTAAGAGCCTTGGATCAGTGGTTTGTGGAAGGGATGGGATCTTATTTGGCTTCAAAGAACTGGGAATTCACACTACCCGTGCGCTATGCCGTAAAACCGGAGTTTAATGAGTTCAGACCGGGATTTGGAGCACTCTATAAGATGTATCCCAAGAGTGCTGAACTCATTCAGATTTCTCACCAGGTCCTTTACCAGGCGGACATCAATCCCAATGAGGTGCAACACGGATTGCGCTATGTGGCTTTTTACAACCACAAGATCAACGAATCCCTTATTCCCAACGCGGCAGCCGGGATCTTCTATCGATGGTCCGAAGACTATACCGGTATTCAATTTGCCCGGGCAGGTGTTGGCCTGACCTACATTGTGGACGCCAAGCACACCTTGAACTTCACCTACTTCGTCGGAGCAACCTACAATGGTGAATTAACCTCTTATCAAGGCATGCCTTTTCTACAGGCCATCTTCAACCTGGGCACCAACTTCCAGCACATCCCGGCCAAGTACATCAACTTCTAGGGAAAAGAATCCCATCGGCCCGTAGGGCCAAGAAAACAACCGAGGGCTTTTCTGCGTTTTTAATACACCTTTGTACATTAGCCTCCTTGAGCAGTATTTTATGAGAACGCGTTGGCAGATTTGGGCTCCCACGGCATTGGCATTTGCGCTGGTGCTCGGTATTTATATTGGGATGAAGTTGGATTATGGGCAGAACGCATACGTGCTCATGGCGCCGGATCGGCAGCACCAAAAGATCAACCAACTGATCGACTACATCAACCGCGATTACGTGGATGAGATCGATACGGATTCCCTACTCGACAAGACCATTGAAGACATTCTAGGCCAACTGGATCCCCACAGCACCTACATCCACAAATCGGAATTTGCAGCCGTAGAGGAGAGCATGCAGGGGAACTTCCAAGGCATCGGTGTGGAATTCGAACTCCAAAGGGATACCATCGTGGTGGTCTCACCCATTTCCGGCGGGCCATCCGAGCAACTCGGTATTGAAGCGGGGGACCGCATTGTGACGGTGAACGGAGACACCGTGGCGGGCATCGGCATGCAAAACCGAGATGTGATCGCCAAACTCCGCGGTAAAAAAGGTTCTACGGTAGACGTTCAGATCTTCCGCAACGGCAATTCCGACCTCTTAGACTTCACCATCGAGCGGGACGATATTCCCCTCGTTAGCATCGACGTCGCCTACATGGTCAACGACAGCGTGGGCTACATCAAGCTAAGCCGATTTGCCGAAACCAGCTACCGCGAATTTGCTCTAGCCCGTCAAGAACTTCTGGACCAAGGGATGGAGCAACTCATCTTTGATCTGCGCGGAAACCCCGGCGGCTACCTTCACATCGCAGACAAAATTGCCGACGAATTCTTAGCCGATGGCGAGCTCGTGGTCTTTACCGAAGGCCGCTCCCGCGAACGCAAATACTACTACGCATCCGAAAAAGGCGAACTCGAAGACATGCCCCTCGTGGTCATGATTGACGAAGGAAGTGCATCGGCCAGTGAGATCATCGCCGGCGCCCTGCAGGACAACGACCGCGCTGAAATCGTGGGTCGCCGCAGCTTCGGAAAAGGACTGGTCCAAGAGCAGTGGGAACTCAGTGACGGTTCCGCCTTGCGCCTGACGGTTGCCCGTTATTATACCCCTACGGGGCGATGCATTCAGCGGCCCTACACAGACGACCGCGAGGCCTATTATATGGACTCGTATGAATTCGACGAAGCCTACGGGGAAGACAGCACCAGCACCGTGGAGGAAGAACTCGTCTTCACCACACCGGCCGGAGATACCGTCTACGGGGGAGGAGGAATCTTACCCGATCACATTACACCCATTGATTCAGCGGGGCGCACGCGTTGGTTCTACGAAGTGCTGAGCTACGGAGACCTCCGCAAATTCAGCTTCCAATACGCCGACACTCACCGCGAGACCTTGAACGCGACCTACGGATCAGCCAACGACTTTGCGCGCGATTTCGAATTGCCCGAAGAAGTCTTCGAGGCATACCTTGACCAAGCTCGTGAAGGGGGTGCAGAAGTGGAATGGGGACGCAATGATCGCTCGGAGCTCCTGGTGCGCACGCGCATCAAGGCCATGATCGGTCGCCAGGTTTGGGGCTCCTCGGCCTTTTACCCGGTCATTCACCAAGCGGATCTCGGAATGCAGACGGCCCTCGAAGCTTTGGGCCAATAAGACTTATCCCAATACTTTAGACCAGTTCAATTGCTCGCGCAGAGTGCTCACCACCTGCTCGACCGGAACGCGCTCTTGCTTCATGCTGTCGCGCTCGCGAATGGTCACTTGATTGTCTTCTAATGAGTCGTGGTCGATGGTCACGCAGTACGGCGTACCAATGGCGTCTTGACGGCGGTAGCGCTTACCAATGGCGTCCTTCTCATCGTACTGACAATTGAACTCCATCTTCAAGCGGTCCATAATCTCACGAGCCTTCTCCGGAAGTCCGTCTTTCTTGACCAGAGGCAACACCGCCACCTTCACTGGAGCCAAAACCGGAGGAATATTCATCACCGTACGGGTAGATCCGTCCTCCAAAGTCTCTTCGTTCAACGAATGACTCAAGACGGCCAAGAACATACGGTCTAGTCCAATGGAAGTCTCCACAACATACGGCACATAGCTCTCGCCCAATTCAGGGTCGAAGTACTGCAGCTTGCGGCCGCTGTGCTCCTCGTGGCTCTTGAGGTCAAAGTCCGTACGGCTGTGGATTCCTTCGAGCTCTTTGAAGCCCATTGGGAATCGGAATTCAATATCGGCTGCGGCGTTGGCGTAGTGCGCCAATTTCTCGTGATCGTGGAAACGGTAGCGCTCGGGCTCAATGCCCAAGTTGTGGTGCCACTTCATGCGCGCCTCTTTCCAGTACGCGTACCACTTCATTTCTTCCCCCGGACGAACGAAGAACTGCAGCTCCATCTGCTCAAACTCCCGCATGCGGAAGATGAATTGACGGGCGATGATTTCGTTTCGGAAGGCTTTACCAATCTGCGCAATTCCAAATGGAATTTTCATCCGCGCACTTTTCTGCACGTTCAAGAAATTCACAAAAATTCCCTGTGCAGTCTCCGGACGCAAGTACACCTTGCTGGATCCATCGGCTGTAGAACCCATCTCCGTTCCGAACATGAGGTTGAACTGGCGAACATCCGTCCAATTCTTCGATCCGGATACCGGATCAGCAATCCCCAATTCCTCGATCAAGGCCTTCACATCCGCGAGGTCTTCCGCATCGAGTGAGCGGGCCATGCGCTGGATAATCTCTTCTTGCTGCTGGCGGTACTTCAGAACGCGAGGATTGGTCGAAACAAACTGCTCCTCGTCAAAGCTATCCCCAAAGCGCTTGCGGGCTTTGGTGATTTCCTTCTCAGCTTTGTTTTCCAATTTGGCGCAGTAGTCTTCGATCAGGACATCGGCGCGGTAGCGCTTTTTCGAGTCCTTGTTGTCGATCATGGGATCGTTAAAGGCATCGACGTGACCGGAGGCCTTCCACACGGTTGGGTGCATAAAAATGGCGGTGTCAATCCCCACGATGTTTTCGTGCATCTGGGTCATGGACTTCCACCAGTACTGCTTGATGTTGTTCTTGAGTTCCGCGCCGTAGGGGCCGTAATCGTATACGGCACTCAGACCGTCATAAACCTCACTACTGGGGAATACAAATCCGTACTCTTTGGCGTGCGAAACAATCGCTTTCAGTTGATCCTCTTGCTGCATGCCGCAAAAGTAGCAAAACCCTCGGCTATTCGATCACGATTTTTCGTCGTTCTACGTAGGCCTCATCGGGGTTCTGTAGTTCGAGTACATACCAACCCGCCGCCAGACCAGAAACATCAATCAAAGCGCTCTGACCGTAGTTCCGTCCAGAGGCTACAGGCTGACCCAGGGTATTATATAAGGTATACGCCAGGGTAGCCGGAGTGCCCAACGGCACGATGTTGATTTCCGTCGCTGCTGGATTCGGATAGACTTGCCAACGTCCAGGCGCATCCAATTCACCCAGACCGATCGTTCTTAGGGAATCGCAGTAAGCCTCTACTTCTTCCAATGCGGTGAGCATGTTCAGTTTACCGTCCGTAGTAGTGATGTTGTTCAAAGAGAAGTTCAGCACGGTACTGCGGAATAAGATTTTGCGCATGATGAGCGCCGCGGAATCCGGATAGGAGCGCGCTAAGTCCGCCAACTGGTTACAGGCTGCCGAGTACATTAGGGCCAGTGTTCCCGTGACATGAGGTGTTGCGCCTGAAGTACCGCCAAATCCGCCATAGGTATCACCCAAGTCCGTGGTATAGGTTCCTTGGCCATAAGCGCCCATGTCGATGGTGCTGTCTCCATATCCTGCGCCGGTCACCTTCACGTCCTGGTTGTTCATATTGGTCACCGAGATCAGGTAGTCGGAAGGGCAAGCGGTTGGCAAGTCGCCGATGACATCGACATCGTAATTGCCGTTGATGGTAGCACCACAGTTCAAGACACCCTCCAATCCCAAACTGTCGTAGAAGTTACACCAGAGTGGAGCGCTGGATGGCTGCCCGAAGTCAACCCCCCAAGAGGCGTTGGTCGATACGATGTAGGCTCCTTCCGTTCCTTCGCTTTGGTTGTAGCGTCGTCGCTGTGTCAATACATAACCGTAGGCCGCGAGCGCATCAGATTCTCCGCCACCACCTACGATGACCATGACTTTCACGTCCCAGTTAACTCCGGAAACACCATTGCTGTCGTTTCCTTGCGCACCCACGATACCAGCAACTGGAGTACCGTGCCAGCCTCCCCAGTTTCCGTCTTTAATGTCGTCGTTGTTGGTGTAGGTGTTCCACCCCAAGTGGTCATCTACATATCCATTGCTGTCGTTGTCGATTCCGTCTCCGGGAATATCCGCTCGGTTGATCCAGAGGTTGTCACCGAAGTCGGAGTGTGCGGTATCAATCCCGTCGTCGATAACGGCTACTACAATAGTATCTCCGTTGACCGTAAGTCCACCAGTTGTAATGTCCCAAGCGTCTTCAGCATCGAGGTCTGCATTGGGGTTGTTCACATTGTTGTACTGCCATTGACTTCCGTAGTTTAAGTCATTGGGAATGGCTCGATGCGTGATGGGGCGATTGCCCTGTGCAGCCACAACGCGCTCATCGGACACGACCCAGCGAATGGTTTGATCCACGGGAACCACCGGGTTGAACTTCAGGTGATACATGCGAAGCTCTTGGCTCAAGACCTTATCGGCCCGTAGGGCCAAAATCGAATGCTCCGCGTTCATTTCTTTAATAAGATCATCAATATTTTCTCCGGGGAAGAGCTGTACTAGAACATCTCCGGGGTAGGGTGCCGCGCTTTCTTGAGCAAAGGAGTTCAGCGAGATCACCGCGAGGGCTAGGAGTAGAAATCGTTTCATCGTAAGTAGTTGAGGCCTAAAGATATCAATAATAACGTCTGAAGGCATGTTTTGGTTAGCAAGGCCGTGACTAAATAAGTCCTGCTTTGTAGTTTTGTGTCATGATCAAGGTTGGCGAAACACTGGTAAGTGAAGAAATTCTGGAAAAGGAGTTCGTGTGCAATTTGACCGCGTGCAAGGGAGCATGTTGTGTTGAAGGAGATGCCGGGGCACCGCTTCTGGAAGAAGAACTCGCCGTTCTCGATGATGAGTACGATCGCATCGCAGACTTTTTGCGTCCAGAGGGTCGCGCGGCCATCGAAGAGCAAGGGCATTACATCGTAGACAACGACGGTGATTTTGTCACGCCCCTCGTTAAGGGAAAAGAGTGTGCCTACACGACCTTCAGTGAGAATGGAATGGCCATGTGTGGAATCGAGCAAGCGTGGAAAGAAGGGGCAACGACTTTTCGCAAACCCGTAAGCTGTCATTTATATCCCGTTCGCGTCACCAAGTACCCGACCTTTGAAGCGGTGAACTACCACAAATGGCCCATTTGTTCGGCGGCCTGCTCCTTAGGTGCTGAACTTCAGGTATCTGTCTTTGAATTCACAAAAGAGGCCCTGCGCCGGCGCTTTGGCGACGATTGGGTTTCTGAAATGGAGTTGGTCGCTCAGGAATGGTCGAAGTGAATGTTCCCGGAGTGTTAATCACACGTGAATTCAACGTGAAAAAAAATCGCCAAAATTGTTTGGAAAAATGACTTTCCAACGTTCATGGGGGTTTCACGGATTTCACGTTTAAGAGGCTGTTAATAAATCCGTTTCAATGTGGAAAAGTGCATATTGACTGATGAATATTTAATGTAAATATTTGTCTTGCACCTTGGCTAACTAGCCTCCGCACCAATCAGAATTTAGTATTAGAGTTTTTCAAATGAACGCCCGCTAAACGGCGGGATAAGGGACCTTTTACCCCCTTTTTTAGGCTCTAAACATTAGGAAAAACGCGATAAAGAACGGCCCATGAACGCTACACAGGTAGACCCGATCCTCAGAGAAAACAAAGATCGCTTTGTCTTATTCCCCATAGAGCACCACGACATTTGGCAGTGGTACAAAAAAGCAGAAGCCAGCTTCTGGACGGCGGAAGAGATTGACCTTCATCAAGACTTGACGGATTGGAATACGAAGTTGAATGACGACGAACGTCATTTCATCAAACACGTATTGGCCTTCTTTGCAGCGAGCGATGGAATCGTAAACGAAAACCTAGCCGAGAACTTTGTGAATGAGGTACAGTATACCGAGGCGAAGTTTTTCTACGGTTTTCAAATCATGATGGAGAACATCCACTCGGAGACGTATTCTCTATTGATTGATACCTATATCAAGGACACGGAAGATCGCGACCGCTTGTTCCACGCTATTGAGACCTTTGACGCCATCAAGAAAAAGGCAGATTGGGCTTTGCGCTGGATTGAGAGCGACAGCTTTGCTGAGCGATTGATTGCTTTTGCTGCTGTGGAAGGAATTTTCTTCAGCGGAAGTTTCTGTTCTATTTTCTGGTTGAAGAAGCGCGGAATTATGCCGGGATTGACCTTCTCCAACGAGCTCATCAGCCGAGATGAAGGTCTGCACTGCGACTTTGCGGTTCACTTGCACAACAACCACTTGGTCAATCAGGTGCCCAAAGAGCGCATCAAACAAATTATTACCGAAGCGCTAGACATCGAGCGCGAATTCATCACGGAAGCTCTGCCTGTGAGCTTGATCGGAATGAATTCAAATCTGATGACCCAGTACCTCGAGTTTGTCGCTGACCGCTTGTTGGTCGAGTTGAACTGCGAGAAAGTCTATGGGTCTGAAAACCCATTTGACTTCATGGACATGATTTCCCTTCAAGGTAAAACGAACTTCTTCGAGAAGCGCGTGGCGGAATACCAGAAGGCCGGAGTTATGAGCCAGAGTGCTGAAGAAAACAAGATATCCTTCGACGCGGATTTTTAATCCGTTCACGAGTAACCATCATCAAACCATTTCCCAACCCTCCCAAAGTATAAAGGCGTATGTACGTAGTAAAAAGAGACGGCCGTAAAGAAGCGGTGAAGTTCGACAAGATCACCTCGCGAATTCAAAAATTGTGTTACGGCCTCAACCCCTTGGTTGAACCGACTTCAGTAGCCATGAAGGTGATTGAAGGAATTTACGAAGGGGTGACCACCTCTGAACTCGACAGCTTGGCTGCTGAGGTATCGGCATCGATGACCACGCGCCACCCGGATTACGCGCAATTGGCTGCCCGCATTGCGGTTTCCAACTTGCACAAGAACACGGAGAAGTCTTTTACAGAGACCATGACTTCTTTGTACGAGTACGTCAACCCTAAAACAGGATTGAAAAGCCCGTTGATCGCGGATGACGTTTACGAGATCATCAAGGAAAACGAGGCCGTTTTGGACAGCACCTTGATCTATGACCGCGACTTCGGTTATGACTACTTTGGGTTTAAGACCTTGGAGCGTTCGTACCTCTTGCGCTTGGACGGTCACATTGCGGAGCGCCCACAGCACATGTTGATGCGTGTGGCCATTGGTATTCACAAAGAAGACATCGATTCAGCGATCGAGACTTACGAGTTGATGTCTAAGAAGTACTTCACGCATGCGACGCCGACCCTCTTTAACTCGGGAACGCCTAAGCCTCAAATGTCGAGCTGCTTCTTGTTGACCATGAAAGGCGACAGCATTGACGGCATTTACGACACGCTGAAGCAGTGTGCTAAGATTTCTCAATCTGCAGGTGGAATTGGTTTGAGCATTCACCACGTACGCGCCACGGGATCGTATATCCGCGGAACAAACGGAACGTCTAACGGAATTGTACCGATGCTCCGTGTCTACAACGACACCGCTCGTTATGTAGACCAAGGAGGAGGTAAGCGTAAGGGAAGCTTTGCGATCTACGTAGAGCCATGGCATGCAGACATTTTCGACTTCTTGGATCTGAAAAAGAACCACGGTAAAGAAGAAATGCGTGCGCGCGATTTATTCTACGCCCTTTGGATTCCAGACTTGTTCATGCAGCGTGTTGAAGAAGACGCCGAGTGGACCTTGATGTGTCCAAACGAGTGTCCAGGTATGCCAGACGTACACGGAAAAGAGTTCGAAGAGCTCTACTTGAAGTACGAGGCTGAAGGAAAAGGGCGTCGCACCATCAAGGCGCGTCAGCTTTGGGAAACCATCCTCGAGGCACAAATCGAGACCGGAACTCCGTACATGTTGTACAAGGATGCAGCAAACGGAAAATCCAACCAAAAGAACTTGGGTACCATTCGTTCTTCGAACCTCTGTACCGAGATCATTGAGTACACAGCCGAAGACGAAGTCGCCGTATGTAACTTGGCCTCCATTGCCCTTCCAAAATTTGTGAAGGATGGCCAGTTTGATCACCAGTTGTTGTTCGACATCACCTACAAGGTGACCTATAACTTGAACAAGGTAATTGACCGCAACTACTACCCAGTGGCAGAGGCGCGTAACTCGAACATGCGTCACCGTCCTGTAGGATTGGGGGTACAAGGCTTGGCTGATACCTTCATCATGCTCCGCTATCCATTTACTTCTGCTGAGGCGAAGAAATTGAATTCGGACATCTTCGAGACCATGTACTACGCGGCTTTGACCTCTTCAAAGGACATGGCCAAAGAAGAAGGTACCTACGAAAGCTATGAGGGTTCACCCATTTCACAAGGGATCTTCCAGTGGAACATGTGGAACTTGGACGAAAGCGATTTGAGCGGAAACTGGGATTGGAACACCTTGCGTGACGAAATCAAAGAGCACGGTGTCCGCAACTCCTTGCTAATGGCTCCAATGCCAACGGCCTCTACCTCACAAATTCTGGGGAACAACGAGTGCTTTGAGCCGTACACGAGCAACATCTACACCCGTCGTGTATTGAGTGGTGAATTCATCGTAGTGAACAAGCACTTACTCATTGACTTGGTGAAGTTGGGCTTGTGGGACAGCGATATGAAGGACGAGATCATTCGTGCGAATGGATCTATCCAGCACATCGATGTGATTCCAGACAACATCAAAGAACTGTACAAAACCGTTTGGGAACTGAGCATGAAAGACATCATCGATATGGCCGCCGATCGAGGAGCCTTTATCGACCAGAGTCAATCCATGAATCTCTTTATGGAGAATGCGAACATGGGTAAAGTAACCTCCATGCACTTCTACGCGTGGAAGAAAGGGCTCAAAACCGGTATGTACTACCTCCGCACGAAGGCAGCTGCGGACGCGATCAAATTCACGGTTCAGAAGCAAGCCAAAGCGCAGGTTGAGCCTGTGGTTTCTTCTGAGCAAACCGAGAAGATTCAAGAAGAACGCGTCAGTAAGCTGGAGGAAGCAGCCAAGAAGATGGCAGCGGAAAACGCGGACATCATTGCGTGCTCCATTGATAATCCTGATGAGTGCGAAGCTTGCGGAAGTTGATCTAGAGTGCAATTTATTTAACTACGCAGGGAAACCCCGGACACCGCGAACTTGTCCGGGGTTTATTTTTTCTCCTACCTTGTAAAAACAAGAGCCCCCACGGAATACGCAGGGGCTCAGTACCGCAGGTCCAAAAAAGTTTCAAAAAAAGACCTGCGTTGTACTTTGACTTTTTCTTTCAAACGAACCTGAAACTCGATTTGTTTTATGCGAACGGCAGTCCTTTCCTGCTTTAGTCTCTTACTTTCTCTTGGTGTGTTAGCTCAAGAGGTACGAGAACCGGATATCGTTGGAGGGAAACGCGAATGGAAATACCTAGTGGAGACGCAGCTTCAGTATCCTTACGCTTCCATTCAAGCGGGTGAGCAAGGCACCGTTTCTATTGATTGCTATATATCTTCAACAGGTCAGCTGGAAGAAATAGAATTCATCAAGTCCGTATCACCGGCAGTAGATCGCGAGGCCTTGCGCATACTCAAGCACGTGGTATGGCGCCCCGGCGTATATGAAGGATCGGAAATTCAAGGGGTCACCCGAATGAAGATCGATTTCTATCCAGACCGGTACTATCGATATTGCAGAAATCGCGGCTACCGTTTATTGCCACACCCAGTCACCCCTGTTTCTGAGGAAACCACTTTGTACACGAAAGAAGAAGTGGATAGTGTAGCCAAACCCCTCATTCCCGAAGGCTGGGAAGCTTTCCCGTACATCTTGAGCAAGCTTAAATACCCTGAAGATGCAGTCCGCGAGAGTATTCAAGGAGAAGTTCGTTTACGCTACGTCGTAGAACAATCAGGACATATTACCAATGTGGAAATCGTGCAAAACCTCGGAGGCGGTTGCCCGCAAGAAGTCACGCGCGTATTGCGTGCTTTGGATTGGATACCGGCCATCCGAAACGGTATGGCCGTTCGCTCTACTCAGGAAATATCCATCCTCTTCCAGCTCGGGGTAGGGGGCACCGCAAAGGAATTTGTCTACGGGGCCCAGCAGGGGATTTACTGACCCTCTTCAAGGCGCTGCATGCGCTGCATTGGGTTCTCCCCGCCTCTGCTTCTGCGCTTGTACAGCTCGAACTTGGTCGGCTGTTGACGGGGTGGCCAGTAGTTGTTTCCCGTATCGGTATCGGCCGTTTCCAAATTCGGATCCAGAACCACGCCCACCAGCTCTTTTTCACTGAAGAAGACTTTGGAGACCTCAGTCGCATCCATCTTCCAGATTTCAGCTGGAATATACTTGCGCTCGGAACTACCATCAGCGTAATCCAAACGAAGAATAATGGGCATGGGGATTCCTCCGATCATTTCCACATCAATCTGATAGTAGTTCAATCCGCTTTCCAGAAGCGCACGATCGTTTTCGTCGAGTTTGCTGAGGTACTTTTCGTAGTCCTCACGGTCGAGTTGAGTCGGCTCTAGAGGATCGTACTCATTGTAGAAATCGAGCAAGTCCGGACGCGCATCCGTCACCTTTGGAATAGTATCATTCCGGAGGTCACCAATAAAGTCTGGTTGAGCTGCATTGCGCCCCTTTTCCAAGGCCATTTCTACATCGGGGTCCTTGGTGTCGATTTGATACCAACGGACGCTCTTAAGCCCCATATCGACGTGATCCGTGGTGTAGAACCAGCTTCTCCAGAACCAGTCGAGGTCCGTACCCGAAGCATCTTCCATGGTGCGGAAGAAATCGGCAGGGGTGGGATGCTTGAACATCCAGCGCTGGCTGTAGGTCTTGAAAGCGTAATCGAAGAGCTCTCGGCCTAGGACCGTCTCTCTTAGGATGTTCAACGCCGTAGCGGGCTTTCCATAGGCGTTGTTCCCAAACTGCCAAATACTCTCGGAGTTGGTCATGATGGGGCTGATGTAGGACTTATCCCCCTTCATGTAGTCTGTAATCTTGTAGGCAGGTCCACGACGACTGGGGTAATCGGGCTCCCACTCTTGTTCGGTCAAGTACTGAACAAAGGTGTTCAAGCCTTCGTCCATCCACGTCCACTGGCGCTCATCGGAGTTGACGATCATGGGAAAGTAGTTGTGACCAACTTCGTGGATGATAACCCCAATCATACCGTATTTGGTACGCTCGCTGTAGGTACCGTCGGCCTCAGGGCGTCCACCGTTGAAGCAGATCATCGGATACTCCATACCGATGCGGTCGGTGTGCACGGAAATAGCCACCGGGTACGGGTAATCAAAGGTGTACTTTGAATAGATGCGGAGCGTGTGCGCAACCACTTCAGTTGAATACTTCTCCCACAAAGGGTTTCCTTCTTTTGGGTAGTAGCTCATGGCCATAACCGTGCGGTCGCCGAACTTCACACCCATGGCGTCCCAAATGAATCGACGCGAGCTGGCAAAGGCAAAGTCACGAACGTTCTCCGCTTCAAATGTCCACGTGCGGGTTTTATCCGTTACGGGATTGGCTATTTTTTCATCTGCTTCTTCTTGAGTCACGATCATGACCGGACGATCCGCGGTGCGCGAATCGCTGTAGCGACGGCGCTCGGTTGAGGTCAATACAGAGGAAGCATTCTGAAGTTCTCCAGTAGCCCCGACGATGTGATCGGCAGGGACAGTCAAGTTGACTTTGTAATCTCCAAAGGGAAGGGTGAATTCACCGCGGCCCAAGAACTGCTTGTTCTGCCAACCTTCGACGTCGTTGTACACGGCCATGCGAGGGAAAAACTGGGCAATGGTGTAAAGGTAATTTCCATCTTCTTCGAAGTATTCGAATCCGGAACGTCCACCGACCTTGCTGCGGTCATTGATGTTGTACCACCACTTGATTTGGAAGGTATAGGACCCGCCTGCCGCCAAGGGCTGAGGCAAGTTGACGCGCATCATGGTTCCGTTGATCACGTATTCCAGCTCATTTCCTCTGCTGTCTTTGACCCAGTCAATCTTGAACCCACCATCGTAGTCGCTGTGCATACGAGCCAGTGTTCCGAAGGACATTTTATCCTCGATGTCCATTTGGCTGATCATTTCGCGATCGCTGCCTTTGGCGCGCATGTTCTGATCGAGCTGAACCCAGAGGTATTCTAGGCGGTCCGGGGACTCGTTGTGGTAGGTGATTCGCTCTTCTCCGTACAGGCGTTGATTCTCGTCATCCAGGGTGAGGTCCATGACGTAGTCAGCCTGCTGCTGATAGTACTCATGACCTGGAGCTCCAGCTGCGGTGCGGTATACGTTGGGCGTGGGGAGCTCATCGTACAGTTGACGGAATTTGTTTTCGTTGGTGTTTTGAGCCCATCCGGCCGTGAGGCCGAAAACGAATAAAAGCGTAAGTAGTTGCTTCATTTTACCAGGGTTTGGTTTGGTAGATCAATATCAAGCTAATGCCGAGCGCCATGCCCGACGTAACTAGGGTCCAATCGCGTTGTTTCACCGACAGGAGCCCGCTCAGCAGGGCGTATACCATCATGATGAAACCAACGATGATCAGCTGGCCAATTTCCAGGCCGAGGTTGAATCCGAGCAAAGGGAGTACAATGTCTGCTTCTCGCCCCAGTAGGGTTCGAAAGTAGTTGCTGAATCCGAGTCCGTGAATCAACCCAAAGCCTAACGCCAGTCCATATTTAATGTTCAGGCGGCCTTTGCCAGAGAAGAGATTGCCCACAGCGGTGAGCAAAATGGTGACGGGGATTAAGAACTCAATGAGTGCCGAGTCCACCACCACAATCTTCAATGCCGCCAAGGCTAGGGTCACGGAATGACCCACGGTGAAAGCCGTTACCAGAATAAGGAGCGGTTTCCAATCGCGAATCGAATACACGGCGACCAAAGCCAATAAAAAGAGCATGTGGTCGTAGCCGTCGAAGTCCGCGATGTGCTCGAAACCGAGCCTGATGTATGTCTCAAATGGCGACATGAGGGGCGAATTTAACAATTTCGTCTTTTCCCGTACCTTGAGCGCATGATCAGTACGGTACTACTCTCCATTTCCCTCTTACTTCATCCGTTTTACGTCAGTGTGACGGAAGCCAAATACAACAAAGAAGCGCGAACCCTCGAATGCAGTGTGCGCATCTTTACCGATGACCTCGAGCGCGCCCTGAAGGATCGCGGACACGGGGTTTTGAATTTGGATAGTGACGAAGAAAGCGCACAGGCCGATTCCTTGATTGGTCACTACGTGCTGAGCACCTTCACGGTGGTTACCGATAAAGGAAAACGCCGCTTGGTCTACGTGGGACGCGAGTACGAAGAAGATGGAACCTATGTGCACTTTCAGGCCGAGGCCATCAGCACCCGATTCAAGTGGGTTGAAATGCACACGAACCTGTTGGTCGAGCAATTTGAAGACCAGCGGAACATCATTCACGTAACCAAAGGTGCCTCTACGCACAGCCTGTTGCTCAATGCGAAGGATCGCGGAGGCACGGTAACATTCCAAGAGTAAGATGAAACAGATTTGGACCCTTTGCTTTTCCCTCCTCCTGGCCCTAGGGGCCGCGGGGCAAAGCGATTATTACAATGTATTGATTCACGCCGCAGACGGTGGTATGGGTCCCTGCGAGCCTTCCATTGCGGTCAGTGTAGCTGATCCAAATGTCGTGGTCGCGGGAGCCGTCCTCAACGACGTGTACCGGAGTACCGACGGCGGCTTCACCTGGACGAAAAACAAATTGCGCTCCCCTTATGGGGTGTGGGGAGACCCCTGCATTGTATCGAACAGCAAGGGCGATTTTCATTTTTTGCATTTGAGTGACCCTACGGGTCGAAACTGGAGCAGCGAGGAAATCCTCGATCGCATCGTTTGTCAAACGTCCACCAACTCGGGCAAGAGCTGGGGCAATGGCACGTACATGGGACAGCGTCACCCCAAGGATCAGGACAAGGAATGGGCGGCTGTAGATCTGCGGAACGATGCGCTTTACGCCAGCTGGACCGAATTTGATGACTACGGGTCAGAGAATTTCCCCGAGGATCGTTCCCGTATTCTCTTTTCGAAGTACACCGGCAAGGGGGAAGGCGGATGGTCAGAGCCCATTATTCTGAGCGAACTGGAAGGAAACTGTATCGATAGCGATAGCACTACAGAAGGCGCCGTTCCGGCCGTTGGCCCCGAGGGGCAGCTCTACGTCGCGTGGTCCTTTGCGGATCAGATTTATTTTGATCGATCCATGGATGCCGGCGCCACCTGGTTGGATCAAGACCTCGTGGTCAGCGATCAGCCCGGAGGGTGGGATATTGATATTTCAGGAGTTGGACGCTGCAATGGAATGCCGGTGACCGGCTGTGATGTCAGCGAGGGTCCAAACCGGGGGCGTATCTACGTCAACTGGGCAGATCAGCGAAATGGCGAAGACGATACGGATGTTTTTCTCGCGTACAGTGACGACGAAGGAGATACTTGGTCCGAACCGATTCGCGTCAACGATGACGGTGCGGGCAAGCAGCAGTTCTTGACCTGGATGGCGGTGGACCCGATGACGGGTCATATTTACGTGGTCTTCTACGATCGCCGAAACCACAAAGGCGATACCACGGACGTCTACTTGGCCAGCAGTACGGATGGAGGAATGACTTGGACCAACGAACGCATTAGCGAGTCTCCTTTTACGCCTGTTGGCGGAGTGTTCTTTGGAGACTACAACAACATTTCAGCCGTGGACGGAGTGGTTCGACCCATTTGGACTCGCCAAGAAGGGCGAGAGACCAGCATTTGGACCGCCATCATCAACAAATAAGGGCAGTATGAATCTATTGATCGTTTCCACCAGCACGGTGCACGGTAAGGGCTATTTGGAGTATATCTTGGAGGAGGTTCAGGACTTCTTTTCGGGTGTTGAGGAGATCGTATTTGTGCCCTACGCTCGTCCGTCGGGAGTCTCACATGATGATTATACCGCCGTGGCCGCGAAGGCCTTTGCTCAGATCGGTATAGCGGTTCGCGGGGTACATACCTTTGATGATCCTGCGGAAGGAATACATCGTGCCGCAGGCACATTCATCGGGGGAGGGAATACCTTTCTATTGCTGCGGGAGTTGTATGCGAATGGACTGGTGGAACCGCTGCGGAAGCGAGCCGCCGAGGGCATGCCGTACATGGGCACCAGCGCGGGAAGTAATGTTGCGGGCCAGACCATCAACAACACCAACGATATGCCCATCGTATATCCACCGTCTTTTCAGGCGCTCGGCTTGATGCCTTTCAATGTGAATCCGCACTATTTGGATCCCGATCCGAACAGCACCCACATGGGGGAAACGCGGGAAACGCGCATCAATGAGTTTCACACGCAGAGCGCCACTCCAGTGGTCGGAATACGAGAGGGAAGCTGGTTGCGCTTCCGAGATGAGCACGTTGAATTGAAAGGTCCACTGACCGCCCGAATCTTTCAAGCCGGACAGGACCCCTGGGAACACAACCCCGGTCCTTTAGAGCTCTAGTGCCTTTTTCACGTTGGATTCACCGCCGAGCAATAGCTCGGTAGGATTCTCCAATGCTTCTTTTACCGCGACCAAGAATCCAACCGACTCACGTCCGTCGATGATTCGGTGATCGTAGCTTAAGGCCACGTACATGATGGGTCGAATCTCTACTTTTCCGTCTACAGCCACAGGGCGCTCAACGATGTTGTGCATACCCAGAATGGCGCTTTGCGGAGGATTGATGATCGGGGTACTGAGCATGGAACCAAAGACTCCACCATTGGTGATAGTAAAGGTTCCTCCGGTCATTTCATCCAAGGTGATGGATCCGTCGCGTACCTTTCCGGCCAAACGACCGATTTCGGCTTCTACACCGCGGAAGCTCATGTTCTCGGCGTTGCGCAATACAGGAACCATCAGTCCTTTAGGGCCACTTACGGCGATGGAGACATCGCAGTAGTCGAACTTCACTTGGTTGTCGCCGTCGATCATGGAGTTCACATCAGGGAACTCTTGAAGCGCACGGGTAACTGCTTTGGTAAAGAAGCTCATGAAGCCTAAGCCCACGCCGTGCTTCGCTTTAAATTCTTCTTTGTACTGTTTGCGCAAGGCGAAAATGGGGCTCATGTCCACCTCGTTGAAGGTGGTCAACATGGCCGTTTCGTTCTTCACAGAGACCAAGCGGGTAGAGAGGCTTCTGCGCAGTTTAGACATGCGTTTGACCTCGCTGCTGCGCGCTCCTTGTCCTGGTGATCCCATGGAAACAACCGCCTTCTGGGCGTCTTCTTTGGTCACGCGTCCGTCGCGACCGGTACCCTTAACGTTGGACAGGTTGTTTTCTTCGATAATCTTTTTCGCCGCTGGAGAAGGTGTTCCCGAAGCGTAAGTTTCTTTGGCCGCTGGAGCGGGCTCTTCTTTCTTCGGCTCTTCGGCAGCTTTCTCTTCTGCTTTTGGCTCTTCTTTGGCGGCCGGCGCAGCAGCTCCTTCTGGTGCAGCGGCATCCGTATCGATCAAGCACACCACTTCGCCCACAGCAACCGTGTCGCCTTCCTCGGCTTTTAAAGTGATGACTCCGCTTTCTTCAGCCGGAAGTTCCAAGGTTGCCTTGTCCGAGTCTACCTCGGCAATGGCCTGATCTTTTTCGACATAATCTCCGTCTTCCACGAGCCAGGTCGCGATTTCAACTTCGGAGATGGATTCCCCCGGACTGGGGACTTTCATTTCTAAGATCATGATCGTCTATGCTTTGATCGTTTAAATTTCAAAAGTTTCTTGAACGATGGCGCGCTGGCGCTCCATTGCTCGTTTACTGGATCCCGTCGCCGGTGCTGCGCTTGCTTTCAAGCTGACGCGTTGTAGGCGAACTTCTTCGGGGAAATGCTGGAGCAAGAATCCCCATGCGCCCATGTTGGCGGGTTCTTCCTGAGTCCAAATATGTTTGTCGGCCTTTTGGTACTTGATCAAAAGGGCCTTGATTTCGTCTTTAGGCAAGGGGTATAACTGCTCGATGCGCACCAAGGCCACATCGTCTGCTTTGCGCTCTTCTTTCTCAGCGAGGAGTTCGTAGTAGACCTTTCCGGTACAGAAGACCACTTTACGCACCTTGCTTGGATCCGCGGTGGCGTCGTCAATGACGCTGCGGAAATGCCCTTCAGAAAGTTCTTCCAAATGGCTGGTTGCTCGTGGATGGCGCAACAAGCTTTTCGGGGTCATGACCACGAGTGGCTTGCGGAAATTCCGGCGCATCTGGCGGCGAAGAAGGTGGAAGTGGTTCGCAGGCGTTGTCGGATAGGCAACGATCATGTTCAGATCGGCGCAGAGCTGCAAGTAGCGCTCCAATCGCGCAGAACTGTGTTCCGCTCCCTGTCCTTCATATCCGTGAGGCAAGAAGAGGACCATACCGCTGCGGTTTTTCCACTTGTCTTCCGCTGCGCTGATGAACTGATCGATCATGATTTGTGCACCGTTGGAGAAGTCTCCAAACTGTGCTTCCCAGATAACCAAGGTTTCCGGTGCAGCTAGGGAGTAGCCGTAGTCAAATCCCATGACTGCGTATTCGCTGAGCAATGAGTTGTAGATGGCGAATCGTCCTTGATCCACGCCCAACTCATTGAGCAAACACACTTCTTCTTCGGACTCTTCCACCTTCATGATGGCATGACGGTGCGAGAAGGTTCCGCGCTCGACGTCTTGACCGGAAATTCGGACGTTGTGCCCTTCGGTCAAAAGTGTGGAATAGGCCAACAGTTCGGCCATTCCCCAATCGAGGTTATTGGTCTCTTCGATCATCTTGCGACGATCGCCCAAGACCTTGACCATTTTCTTGTACAGGTTTTTGCCTTCGGGGACTTGGCTGATGGCCCGCCCCAATTCACGCAGTTTGTCCAGGTCGTAGGTAGTGTCTACATCGGCGAACATCTGCTCCACGTTGTTGGCAAAGGTGTAGGGCTCCCACACCTGCTCCATAAATGGCGTAATCTTGTTCTTCTCGATTTTCTTGGACTCGTCAAAATCCCCTTCGAGCTGCTTCTTGAACTCCTCGTCAATTTGCTTTAGCGTCGCTTGGTCGAGGGTTCCTTCGGCGATGAGTTTATCCGTGTAAATCTTGCGCGGATTCGGGTGCTTGGCGATGATCTTGTACAGGTTGGGCTGCGTAAAACGCGGCTCATCTCCTTCGTTGTGCCCGTATTTCCGATAACCCAACAGGTCGATGAAGACATCCTTGTGGAATTGCTGGCGGTAGTCCATGGCAAAGATCATGGCGTGAACCACAGCTTCTACATCATCGCCATTCACGTGTAGTACAGGACTCAAGGTAACCTTGGCCACATCCGTACAGTAGGTACTCGAACGACCGTCGATGTAGTTGGTGGTGAATCCCACCTGGTTGTTGGCGACAATGTGGACCGACCCTCCGGTTTTATATCCGTCGAGTTTAGCCATTTGTATTACCTCATAGACCACGCCTTGACCGGCGATGGCCGCATCCCCATGAATGAGGATGGGTGCTACTTTTTGCGTGTCTTCGTTCCAGTCATTGTTGATCTTGGCACGCGCCATACCTTCAACGACCGGGTCAACCGCTTCCAAGTGCGAGGGGTTCGGGCTCAAATTCAAGAGCACCTCTTTACCCATTTCAGTTTGATGATTCGAGGTATAGCCTAAGTGGTATTTTACGTCACCGTCAAAGAGCTCATCTTCGAAATCCTTGCTCTCAAATTCACTAAAAATTTGGGTGTAGGTCTTGCCAAACACATTGGCCAATACATTTAGACGGCCACGGTGGGCCATCCCGACCACAAATTCCTCCACTCCAAGGTGCGCACCGCGCTCAATGGCGGCGTCTAGGGCGGGAATCAATGCTTCTGCTCCTTCCAAGCTAAAGCGCTTCTGACCGACAAATTTCCGGTGCAAGAAACCTTCAAAAGCTACCGCTTCGGTCAGCTTGGTGAGGATCTCCATCTTCTGCTTCTTGGAAAATTTTGGCGTGTTGTAGTCTTTTTGAAGCCAGTTCTGTATCCAGCGACGTTCTTCAGGGTCGCGGATGTACATGTACTCCACCCCGATGGATTGGCAGTAGACCTGCTCTAGGTGGTTTACAATATCCTTCAAGGTCGTGGCTCCCAGCCCAATTTCACTTCCTGCTTGAAAAACGCTGTCAAGATCTGAATCCGAAAGGTCGAAGTTCTTCAGCTCAAGAGTAGGGACGTACTTGCGTCGTTCACGAACGGGGTTGGTCTTGGTGAACAAGTGCCCGCGTGTACGATAGCCTTCAATCAGCTTGAGTACGCGAAATTCCCTTTCGACGTGCTGTGCGGCGACGCCAGAAGTAACTTGATCCGCTGCGTAATCGCCTGCGGAACCGTTATAGCTTTCTTGAGCAAAATCGTAGCCCTGGAAAAAGGCACGCCAACTGGGCTCTACCGAGTCCGGCGATTCCAAATATTGCTCGTAAAGATGATCGATGAATTGGGTGTGGGCAGCTCCTAAAAAGGAATATCGGTCCATGTGTCCTACCTGTCGGATTGAGTGTTCAAAAGTACGAAATCTACAGAATGAGCTCGTTTCCGAAAAGAACAAATATCAGGGACCAAGGTTCGCCGTGCTTCAGCCATCAGATATTCGGCTATCAAAGGAGCCCTCACTGTTTTGAGCATTTTTGAAATGCTCCCGTAAAACAACCTTTTGAAGCTCGCGCTCCAGGATCTTGTGGCAGATGAATTCTAGGAAATCAGCGTGTTCGCTGGCCGCTCTCCGCATTTCCTTTTCATCGAGGTCGATGCGGTACAGCAGACTCATAAAACGCTCTGGATCATTGTTTAGGAGATCGTCAACGATGGGCCGGATTTGCGCAAATAGCTCATCGTATGCGGCTTCGCTGTCTCCGCTAAACCGAATATCGAAGTCGAAAATCTGGAAATCCTTCTGAATCTGTTCTACCGTCCGGCGCAGAAAGGAGATCTGCCGGCGGTACTTTTCGTACTCAAGTGGAAGTGACATTAGTGTTCGCGTTGCATGAGGCTTTCCGCGAGCCCAATAAGCGGAGCCTTACGGCTCGATGGTACACGGACCTCCTCGAGGTGTTTCATACCAAGTTCGTAAAACTCATCCATTTTCGCACGAACTTGAGCAGGAATCTCCAGGGTGTCGTAAAGGCCCCGAACGGCTGAGATTTTTTCCTCATCCCGATCATTCACCCCAATGTAGGAGTGCAATAGAGCGCGTTGCTCCTCGCTGGCTTGGGCTTCAGCCGTGAGCCAGAGGTAGGTTTTTTTGTCGCAGAGGATGTCTCCGGCCACTTGCTTGCCCACTTTTGCCTGATCGCCATAGACGTCCAAAAAGTCGTCTTGAAGTTGAAAGGCAATGCCGATGTTGCGACCAAATTGGTAGAGGTGCTCAGCATCCTCCGCGGAAGCACCCGCAATCAGTGCTCCCATTTCTAAAGCGGCCGCGAGCAATACCGAGGTCTTGTATTCGATCATGTGGAGGTACTCGTCCACCGTGACATCGGTCCGCGATTCAAAATTCATGTCCAGCTGCTGTCCTTCGCAGACTTCGATAGCCGTGCGGTTGAAAAGGGCCATGACGCTCGCTTGGACATCGGGCCGTAGGCCCAAAAGAAAATCATAACACTTCACGAGCATGGCATCGCCGCTCAAGATGGCAATATTGGCGTTCCACTTTTCGTGAACTGTGGCCTGGCCGCGCCGCAAAGGCGCCTCGTCCATGATGTCGTCGTGCAAGAGACTGAAGTTGTGGAACCATTCTACGGCCAATGCGGCGGGAAGGGCCTCGTCAGCCGAGCCTTCAAAGAGTTCGCTTCCGAGCAAGACCATCACCGGGCGAAGGCGTTTGCCGCCTAAGGACAGGATGTAGCTCATGGGCTCGTACAGCTCACGAGGGTCGCCCGTCACGGCGTTTTTTTGAAGGTTTTCAGCAAAGTAGGACTGGAGGGCAACGACGCGTTCGTGCATCAGAAATCGCGGTTTAACAACTGAATGAGGTACTGTCCGTAGCCGCTTTTCATCAAGGGCTGTGCGATCTCTTTGAGCTGGGCGTCGTCAATGAAGCCATTGCGCCAAGCAATTTCTTCGATACAGCCGACTTTGAGGCCTTGGCGTTCTTCGATCACTTGAACGAACTGGCCGGCTTGCATCAAGCTCGGGAAGGTTCCCGTATCGAGCCATGCTGTTCCGCGGTCGAGAATACCCACCTGAAGTTTTCCGCGCTCTAGGTAAATCTTGTTGATGTCGGTGATTTCGTATTCCCCACGGGCCGATGGCTCGAGGTTCTTGGCGATTTCCACTACGTCGTTGTCGTAGAAGTACAGTCCAGGCACCGCGAAGTTACTCTTGGGCTGAACGGGCTTTTCTTCGATGGAAATGACATTTTGTTGGTCGTCGAATTCCACCACACCGTAGCGCTCGGGATCTGAAACATGGTAGGCAAAGACCACCCCTCCATCGGGATCGTGGTGTTCCACCAGTAATTTACCCATGCGCGCTCCGTAGAAGATGTTGTCTCCCAATACAAGGGCCGCTGAATCATCTCCGATGAATTCTTCGCCGAGTACAAAGGCCTGAGCCAGTCCATTGGGGACTTCTTGGACTTGGTAGCTGAAGTTGCATCCAATGCGTGATCCATCGCCCAGTAGGTGTTCAAATCGGGGTAGATCCTGCGGGGTGGAAATGATAAGAATGTCTTTGATCCCGGCCATCATCAAGGTCGACAGCGGATAGTAAATCATCGGCTTGTCAAAAATGGGCATCAACTGCTTGCTCACAGCAAGGGTCAAGGGATGGAGTCGGGTGCCGGCGCCTCCGGCGAGTACAATTCCTTTCATGAGGTCGTGTTGTTTTCGGATTCTTCTTCCTTGCGAACGACGAGTTCATCGAGATCGATGTCCTCTTCCTCATCTAAGATATCAATTAATGGCTCTTGGAAGGTTCTGGTCGTGATTCTCTTCTGCAAGGTCAAGAGCAGACTGGGCAGCAACAGCAAGTTGGCCAGCATGGCAATCAAGAGAGTGAGCGACACGAGCATACCTAAGGCCTTGGTTCCGCCGAACTGGGATGCCATGAAAATGCTGAAACCAAAGAACAACACGATGGAGGTGTAGGTCATACTCACGCCTGTCTCGCGAAGGGCTTGTAATACACTTTCCTTGATGTCCCATTGGCGCACCTTGAGTTCTTGTCGGTATTTGGCCAAGAAATGGATGGTGTCGTCTACCGAAATACCAAAGGCAATGGAGAAGACCAAGATCGTGGAAGGCTTGATGGGAATGTTGAAGTAGCCCATCATGGCCGCTGTCAAGAGTAGAGGGATCAAGTTCGGGATCAGAGACACAATCACCATACGGGCCGAGCGGAACATCCAGGCCATAAATAAGGCGATCAAGAAAATAGCCAGCGCCAGGGAAACCACTAGGTTCTTCACGAGGTAGTTGGTTCCCATGATGAAGACCACCGAAGTTCCCGTCATGGTCACATCGTATCGGTCCGGGTTGAAAAGGCTGTCGATTTGAGGTCGCAGGTTTCGCTTGAGTGAATCCATCTCGCGAGTCCCGATATCCGCGATATTGGCGGAAATACGCGCGTAGCGTCCGGTCGAGTCCACCAGCATCTTGACGGAACTGGCTTCGGTGTTGGAGCGATTGACGTACGAGAAAATGAAGTTTTTGTCCTGCGAGTTGGGCAGGGTGTAGAAGTTCGTATCTCCTCCGTAGAAGGCTTGTTTGGAGAACTTAGCCAAGTCAACAATGGAAAGAGAACGGCTGAGCTCGGACTTCTCGGACATAACTCCCTGCAAGGCATCCATACGCTTCATGGTGGTGAGCGAAGTCACGCCATTGGGGCGCTTGGTGTCGATCATGATCTCGAAGGGAAGGACTCCATTGAAGTTCTCCTCAAAAAAGACCAAGTCCTGGTAGAGCTTGGCGTCTTGAGGCAGGTCTTCAGCCAAGTTTCCAGTCTTGCGCATGCGCAGCATTCCGAAGATTCCCGCGGTGATCAAAATCGCCGTGGTGACGTAAATACTGGTGCGCTTGTATTGAACCCGGATCAGCATCCAGTCCACAACTTTGTTAATCCACTGGCGCTCTAAATGCTGGACATGGCGCGTTTTTGGTGGTTTCGCAAAACTGAAGATAATGGGAATCAATAGGAGGGAAAGGACAAAAACAGCCATGATGTTGACCGATGCCAGAATACCGAATTCAACGAGCACTCTGCTGCTCGTAAGAATGAAGGTCGCGAAACCGGAAGCGGTAGTCGCATTGGTCATCAAAGTGGCGTTCCCAATCTTGTGAATCACCCGACTCAGCGCTTTTACCTGATTGCCGTGCTTCACGTACTCCTGATGGTACTTGTTCAACAGGAAGATGCAGTTAGGCACCCCGATCACAATAATGAGCGGCGGAATAAGCGCCGTAAGTAGCGATACCTTGAAGCCGAACAGGACGATAAATCCCATGGACCAGACCACGGCAACCACCACAACGACCATGCTGAAGAGCATAGCTCGGAAGGATCGGAAAAAGAGGTAGAGGATGAGTGCCGTGACCAAGAGGGCCATCAAGACAAACATCAAGATTTCATCCTGGACTTTTTCGGCGTTGACCGTTCGGATATAAGGGAAGCCGGAGGTGTGGGTTTCCAGGCCAGTTTGTTCGGTGAAGTCTGCAATAATTCTCCGGAGGTTGTTCACCACCCGAACCCGTGCTTTGTCGTTGAGGATGTCCTTCTCCAGAGAGATGGCCATCAGCGTAGCGCCGGTCTCAGGGTTGTAGAGAATGCCTCGGTAAAAGGGCAGGTTCAAGAGCACTTCGCGCAGGGAATCGAGTTCTGCTTGATCCTTGGGGAATTCGGGCATCACTGGGTGAACGTCAAAGGCCTGAAGGCTGTCGTTCCGTTCAATGATGAGGGCATCTGCTAGAATGAGCGTACCGGTGACACCGGGCTGTTCGGCCAAAGTATCGGCGAGGTCATTCCACTGCTTGAAGTTTTGATATTCCCGAAGGTTGGGGTCTTGGATACCCACGACGATGATGTTTCCCTCGTCGCCGAATATATCCTTGAAGTTCTCATAGCCCACGTTGGTGGTGTCGTCCTTGGGCAATAGGCGCGCGTATTCGTAGTCCATTTGGACAAATTGCGCTTGGTATCCCATAAAGGCTGTAATCAGCCCAATGGCGACAAGTAGGGTAATTCTGTTACGCAGAATGATGCGAGCGATGAACGTCCACATGGATTGGGAACTCCTTCAGTTTGGAACGTACGAAAGTACGGATTATTCCTGCCAGAAAAAACGGTAATTCAGCCGCAGGGCCCAGTTCTCCCAAAAGTCTGACTTCCCGTATGGACCGTATCTGTAGTAAGCTCCGAAACCGAGGTTGTTGAAGAGCTGGGTAAATTCCACTCCAGATTCAAAAAAGCCCTGGTCCATGGTCTGATTCCCGATATTCAAGTGACGCTCCGGATTCTCCGCATCTCCCCAGGCTGCCTTGGTGACAATCCAAAAGGCGGCGTTGTTGTCCTCTTTCTTAAACATGCGGCCGAAGTTGTGTCGGAGAATAATTTGTGCGTAGCGATCGCTGAGGAATTCGTTTCGCTGCATGGTTTCGAATGAGTTGTTGTCGCTGGCGAAGTTGGGCCCATTATACCAGCCGGCATAGAGGCGAGAGTAGGGAAGATCGCCACCGGCCCATCCACCCGTAAGGGTGAGGTATAAATCGCCTAAATGACGGATGCGCCAGCGCTGCTCCAATTTGGCATCGACGCGCCAATAGTCGAAGTCACTGCCCCAAACTCCCTCCAGACCCCGCGCAACTTGCAAGGTGTAAATGGGATAGGTTTTGTCGATGGTGACGTACCCGAATTGGGTTTGCATGTAGCGGTCTTTTGGCGCCCATTGAATGGAAACCCCCGCTTCGGTATAGTTAAAGGCACGCGATCCGCTGGTGGAATCGGTGACGTCCCCGAGGTATTGGTAATCCCCCACTGTAATGCGGCGTTCCCATTGTCCAAAGAGTCGCATTTTCATATTACTCAGTGGGCGTACGGCCACATAGGCGTTGTGGCGAGAGGCGATATCGACCTGTCGGATGGTCAGGGCGCGATAGTCGTTGATGAGCAGTTTCCGCCCTTCGACGTAGAAAGGAACTCCTCCCGACTCGGGCGTATCATACGAGTAGTCATACCCAATTTTGAGATCCTTGGCTTTGCTGAGGGTATACTCCCCGTCAAACCCGTATTTAGCGGCGCCGTCGCGGAAACCCCATCCCCAAAAGCCACCGACGGTGAAGCGGTCACTGAATTTTTCGTTGGTGTGCACACCTAAGCCGAGCCGAACGGCTTCGTAGCTGTTTACTTGGATGATGCGGTCCAGATCCAGACTGATGGGGCCAATAGGCCAACGTCCGGTTAGGATGGACTGAAAGGCCTTCAGCTTGGTATCGATATTTTCTGCCTTTCCAATGGAGTCGAGCACCCTATAGGTCTCCTGCTCTTTGTCGGTCAAATTACTGTCGATGCGGTAAGGAGCCCAGAATTCGTCATCGCGTTTGCCCGCTTTTCCTTCCAAAGTGACTGCCGTGTTCGGAATCTTCCGCTTTTCGAGGTCTGGATTGATTTTGATGTCCATCAAGTAACTCCGCCCAATGGCTTTGGGGACAATTCCGTTCGCTTCAATGGGTGGCACAATGTCCGTGTTCAGTTGAGTTGGAAACCAATGTTCGCCATCTACCCGCTCGTACATTTGCTGGATTTTGATGGGGAATTCGGTATTCTCTAGAGCGGGTTCCGCAATCACATTGGAGATGGCGTACTTGTCAGAATTGATGTATACCACCCCTTTGAGACCAATGATATTGGCCCGTACGGAGGGTTGGTAAGCGATCACGAAAACGCTATCTCCTTGAGCCGTATAAATGGTGTCTTGAAGCTCGTAAACATAGCGCTTGATGGACCCCTTTGCGATGGGGTTGAGGTAGTCATCCCCGAGAACGGTAATGTAGTCGTCGTAGAAGCTAAAGCTCTGGAACTCGTTGGCGAGCACCACAAAATTAGGGCTTTGCAGTCCGGAAATGCGAGACGCGATCACCCGCTCGTTATCTCTTTTCCCTTTGATGTATTGCCGCTCACTGATGTTCTCCATAATGAAGAGGTGCTGCTTTTCGGAAAACTCTTTCACCTCTAAATTACTGCTGTCTTCTCGGGTCAAGGGGACCTCAGGAACCTCCAGTGAATCGAGATCGAGGGTGATTAAAAACTTGGAATAAGAGTCATAGGAGAAGGAGGGGTAATTGGTCGGTTTGTTTTCATCCTTGAAGTCTACCGCCTTCCGGACAATGCGGTGCGCTGGATTTTCGTTGGCGACCAGTTCGACCTCGTTGATGAGAAAGTTCTCTGCGGTCATCCTTACGATGAAAGGCTTCTTTCCGCTGAGGTCTTGTGGTACAGAGACGGTTTTAGTTTCGTATCCGACAAAGGAGAGGGTCAGGGTCTTGGGAAGGGGCTCGTCCAACCAAAAGCGACCGTCGATATCGGTTACGGTTCCACGTCGAGTATCATCGAAGGTGATGTGAACGAAAGCAAGTCGTTCGTTGGATTCGTCGTCGACCACGTAGGCAGCCATTTGCTGCGCAGACAAGGAGTAGGTCAAAGCGATTAGGAGGAAGGTGAGTAGAGGTTTCATCGCATCAAAATAAAAAAAGCGCCTATCGTTAAGACGGCGCTTTGGCAAAATTGTTACAACACAAGGCGTTAAACGTGCATTATTTCTGCTTCCTTACGCTCGAGATGGTTGTCGACCTTGGTGTTGTAGGCATTGGTAATGCCTTGAACTTCGGCTTCTGCATCTTTGGCCAAATCTTCTGAAAGGCCATCGTTTTGCAAGTTCTTGATCTCGTCATTCGCTTCTTTTCGCGCATTCCGAATCCCCACTTTGGCATGCTCCGCCTCAGCGCGAGCTTGCTTGACTAAGTCTTTACGTCGCTCTTCCGTTAGAGGTGGAATGTTGATGATCACGGACTCACCATTGTTTTGGGGATTGAAACCGAGGTTGCCATTGATAATGGCTTTTTCGATCTCTGGAATCATCTGCTTTTCCCAAGGTTGTACGGTCAGCGTACGCGCATCAGGGGTGTTGATGTTGGCCACCTGAGAAAGGGGCGTTTCTGTGCCGTAGTAATCCACCTTGATGGAGCTGAGCATGCTGGGGTTTGCACGGCCGGCGCGAATTTTCAATAGCTCTTTTTCCAAGTGGACAATGCTCTTGTCCATGGACTCGCGAGTGGTGTCGTAGATTAAATCGAGTTCTTCGTTCATCTCCTTCTGCTTTTTCGGGTGGCCTAAGATATCAAATTCTAGTTCTCAACTAGAGTTCCAACGTTCTCCCCTCGGACAACTTTCTCCAAGTTCCCGGCTGTATTCATGTCGAATACGATGATGGGCAGGTGGTTCTCTTTGCTCAGTGTAAAGGCCGTCATGTCCATGACGTTCAATCCTTTTTCGTAAACGTCCTTAAAGGTCAAATTCTGATAGCGCACAGCATTTTTATCCTTCTCCGGGTCGGCTGAATAGATACCGTCAACGCGCGTTCCTTTCAAAATCACATCTGCCTCAATTTCTACGGCGCGCAGGGTTGCTGCCGTGTCCGTTGTAAAATATGGATTGCCCGTACCACCTCCGAAAATAACAATACGTCCTTTTTCCAAGTGGCGAACGGCGCGGCGTCGAATAAACGGCTCGGCTACCTTGTCCATCTCAATGGCTGACTGGAGGCGCGTTTGTACGCCCATTCCTTCCAGCACAGACTGCATGGCCAATCCGTTGATGACCGTAGCCAACATACCCATGTGGTCTCCCTGTACTCGGTCAATCCCTTGGTCCGATGCGCCAAGTCCGCGGAAGATGTTTCCTCCACCGAGCACAATGGCGACCTCAACTCCCGCTTCAACAACTTTCTTAATGTCTTCAGCGTACGCACTGATGCGCTTGGGATCAATGCCGTAACTATTGTCCCCCATGAGGGCCTCTCCGCTCAGTTTCAGTAGAATTCTTTTGTATTTCATCTCGTGCAGTTGTTTGGGTAAAGTTAGAGCAAAAAAAAGGAGAGAACTAAGTCTCTCCTTTAAAGGTTGTGGTGGGCGAATTAACCGCCGAGGCCAACGCGCTTGAATGCAGTTGCAGTCAAACCTTTGTCCACGGAGTTCAAATAATCCGCAACACTTTGCTTGCTTTCTTTGATGAAGGCTTGGGACATCAAGGTGTTCTCCTTAAAGAATTTACCTAAGCGGCCTTGAGCAATGCGATCGAGCATTTCCTCTGGCTTTCCTTCTTGACGTGCCAAGTCTCGACCCACTTCCAGCTCGCGGTCGATGGTCGCTTGATCAACACCGTCCTTGTCTACTGCGATCGGGCTCATCGCGGCAACTTGCATTGCTACGTTTTTCCCTGCATCGTCAGCAGAAGGAACTCCGCTCAATCCTACCAAGCTCGCCAATTTGTTTCCAGCGTGGATGTACGCGGCTACAAACGGAGCATCCAATTTCTCGTATGCAGAAACTTCGATTTTCTCACCGATAACACCGGTCTGCTCGGTCAATTTCTCTCCAACAGTCATGGTGTCGTCGAAAGAAAGTGCCAACAATGCATCTTTAGTATCTGGAGTGTTGGCCAAAGCAACATTCAAAATGCTGGTTGCCAATTCAACAAACCCTTCATTTTTCGCAACGAAGTCGGTTTCACAGTTCACAGATACCAAAACACCTGTAGTGTTATCTCCGTTGGTGGTGGCCAAAACAGCTCCTTCGCTCGCTTCACGATCGGCGCGCTTAGCAGCTACTTTTTGTCCTTTTTTACGAAGAATGTCGATGGCTGCGTCAAAATCACCTTCGGCTTCTACCAAAGCTTTTTTACAATCCATCATTCCAGCTCCTGTCTGCTTGCGGAGCTTATTTACGTCTGCGGCAGTAATGTTCGCCATTTTACTGATCTAAAAATGTGATGTTAAAGACTGGGTGAATTATTTAGCTGCTGAAGCTTCTTCTTTCTTCGCTGCTTTCTTCTCCTTCTTCTCTGCAGGAGCTTCATCCTTGTCTGCTTTACGAGCAGAAAGGCCTTCTTTCACAGCGTCGGTAACGTATTCCAAGATTACTTTGATTGCTTTAGAAGCGTCGTCGTTTCCTGGGATAGCGAAGTCTACCTCATTAGGGTTAGAGTTCGTGTCAACGAGTGCGAAAGTAGGGATGTTCAATTTCTGCGCTTCTTTCACGGCGATGTGCTCGCGCATGATGTCCACGATGAAGATGGCACCTGGAAGACGATTCATATCCGCGATGCTTCCGAGTTGCTTCTCGAGTTTCGCACGCTGACGAGTCACTTGGAGGCGTTCGCGTTTTGATAGTGAATCGAAGGTTCCGTCTGCGATCATCTTGTCGATGGTCTGCATCTTCTTGATTGCTTTGCGGATGGTCACGAAGTTCGTGAGCATTCCACCTGGCCAACGCTCGGTAATGTAAGGCATGTTCAATCCTTTCATTTGCTCTTCCAAGATCTCTTTCGCTTGTTTCTTGGTCGCCACAAAGAGGATTTTCTTTCCACTGGCTGCAATGGATGCCAGCGCCTTACGACTTTCGTCGAGTTTGGCCGCCGTTTTCTTGAGGTCGATGATGTGGATTCCGTTGCGCTCCATGAAGATATAAGGAGCCATCGCAGGATTCCACTTGCGGGTCAAGTGTCCAAAGTGTACACCTGATTTTAACAGTTTTTCAATTTCAATTGGTTGCATAATGCAAATTGGTTTACGTTCTGTAAGACTTAATGAGAGGTTAAGCAATCAGGAGGTAGGCCCGTAGGCATCCGACTGATTTAGATGCTAAACCGTGTAAGGGATTCCGATTAACGTTTAGAGAACTGGAATTTCTTACGAGCTTTCTTCTGACCAAATTTCTTGCGCTCGACCATACGTGGGTCACGAGTGAGCAAGCTGTGTGGCTTGAAGAGTGCGCGGTATTCTTCGTTGATCTCGCAAAGAGCGCGAGCGATTCCTAAACGAAGGGCTTCCGCTTGTCCAGTGGTTCCACCACCTTCGATGTTCGCTTTTACGTCGTACTTTCCGACGATGTCCGCTATAGTGAAGGGTTGCATCACTTTGTAACGGAGGGTTGGAGTCGGGAAGTAATCTTCGATCGCGCGGTTGTTGATGGTAAAGTTCCCCTTACCTTCTGACAAATAAACGCGAGCAATTGATTTCTTACGACGTCCTAATGCGTGCGTGATTTCCATTGCTTAAAGTTTGATTTCGTTGAAGTTGATTGCTTCGGGCTTTTGCGCCTCATGCGGGTGCTCTGCACCAACAAATACGTGAAGATTCTTAAAGATCTTACGACCTAGACGGTTCTTCGGCAACATACCTTTAACAGCGCCCTCGATCAAAAGGATAGGATCTTTCTCGAACAATTCGCGAGAAGTCAGACTGCGCTGACCTCCAGGGTACCCTGTGTGGCGAATGTGTTGTTTTTGATCCCACTTCTGTCCGGACAAGCTGATCTTATCGGCATTGATAACGATGACGTAGTCACCACCATCCACGTGTGGGGTGAAGTCTGGCTTGTGTTTACCGCGCAACATCTTGGCAACTGCTGAGGCCATACGACCTAGTGTTTGCCCTTCCGCGTCCACCAAAACCCACTTCTTGTTCACTGTGGCGGCGTTGGCCGAAACCGTCTTGTAGCTCAATTGGTCCACTTGACTGAATTTTAATTAATTACCTGACTCACAATGGAGTCCTCTCAAAAACGGGCTGCGAATTTACGACAATAATATCGTTAGCCCAATTTTATAAACGAAAAAGTGTTGATAACCAGAGGGTCTTCTCTGGTGGAGGAAAGATGTTGGCCTGGGGGCATCGAGCCGTAGGCTCAAATCACGCCTAACTCACGGCCCACCTTGGTGAAGGCGGCAATGGCCTTGTCGAGGTGTTCCTGCTCGTGCGCTGCGCTGAGTTGCACGCGAATCCGCGCTTGTTCCTTCGGAACGACAGGGTAGAAAAAGCCGATGACGTAGATTCCTTCTTCGAGGAGTTTATCGGCCATGACTTGACTCAATTTGGCGTCGTAAAGCATTACGGGAACGATGGCGCTATCTCCGTCTTTGATATCGAAACCGGCGTCCTTGATGCCCTTCTTGAAGTAGTTGGTGTTCCACTCCAGCTTGTCGCGCAATTCTGTGCTTCCGCTCAGGAGGTCAAAAACAGCGTTACTGGCTCCAACGATGGAAGGGGCCAAGGAGTTGCTGAAGAGGTAAGGTCGAGAGCGCTGGCGAAGCATGTCGATGATCTCTTTACGGCCCGAAGTAAATCCACCCATAGCCCCACCAAGGGCTTTTCCGAGGGTTCCCGTAATGATGTCAATACGGCCCATTACGCCGTTGAGTTCGTGCGTTCCGCGACCCGTAGCACCAATGAATCCGGTGGCGTGGCACTCGTCGACCATGACCATGGCGTCGTATTGATCGGCCAAGTCACAGATTTTATCCAGTTGAGCCACGTAGCCGTCCATGGAGAATACCCCGTCGGTCACAATGATTTTATGGCGCGCACCTTGAGCGGCTTTCAGTTGCTCTTCAAGGTCCGCCATGTCGTTGTTTTTGTAGCGAAAGCGCTGTGCCTTGCACAAACGAACTCCGTCGATGATGGAAGCGTGGTTCAAAGAGTCGCTGATGATGGCGTCGTCCGGGCCCAAGAGCGGTTCAAAAACGCCTCCATTGGCATCGAAAGCCGCGGCGTATAATATGGTGTCTTCCGTACCCAAGAAATCGGCGATCTTTTGCTCCAATTCTTTGTGAATATCTTGAGTTCCACAGATAAAGCGAACGCTGGACATGCCGAATCCATGAGAGTCCAGAGCGTCCTTCGCCGCTTGAAGCACTTTCGGATGCGAACTCAATCCCAAGTAGTTGTTCGCGCAAAAGTTGATCACCTCTTCGCCGGTGCTGATTTGGATGACAGCGTCCTGCGGTCCAGTAATGATGCGTTCTTTTTTATAGAGCCCCGCTTCTTCGATGGCGGTGAGTTCTTCGGTCAAAAAAGATTGGATGGATCCGTACATATCAAGGGTATTTGGAGCGCAAGTTAGCGCAATTCATGCGTTCAGAAAAAGGGATTTATGTACCTTAGAACGGTATGAAAAGAAAATGGTTGTGGATTGTCTTGGGCATCGTGGTGGTGCTCGTCGGCGGATTCTTTCTGTCGGGCAATCTCCTGGTCTTGCGGCAAGTCAATGAAATGCTGAAGTCGCAAGTCCGTAATCAGCTGGGAGACGGCTGGACCTTCGACTACGACAAGAGCAAGCTCAACCTGCAGCGCGGAGAGCTCATGCTCTACGATATCGAGTTGACCCGAGGGGATGAGGACAAGGAGTACTGGACCCTCGATGTGGAGAGCATCAAGCTATACGGCTTCAGCAGTGCGGAGTTTTTAAGTTCTGGGAGCCTGCGGCTCGATAGCCTAGCTATCGACCGCCCCGTCTTCGAGGGCTACGCATTGGCCCCCAAGGACACCGCTTTAAAACCTGCGCCCGTGCCTGCCGAGGACGGTGGAATTGGCGGACTAAAGCTGCAGGTCAAAAAGATCAGAACCTCGAATGGGTCAATGATCTTCAACCCGGAAGGGCCCACTGAGTTTTCCGCTGGCCTAGACTTCTTGATGACCGACTTGGAGATTAACGGAAAAGCCACAGAGGTCATTGACATGTCCAAGGGACAACTCATACTTCCAGATGTGTACTTTCAGTTTCCGGACAGCATTTACGTCGTGCATATCGATAGTGTAGAAGTGCTTTGGGGCGATACGTTGTTCGCCGGATACGGCCTACATATGGAATCCAACTTGGGCAAGATTGCCTACGGTCACCACTTTGGCTGGAAGAAGGCGCGCTGGGATATTCAAGTTCCCAATTGGTTTATGACCCGACCTGAGGCCATTGATTCGGGCTTCATTCACCTTTCCGAATTGTATTTGAATGCACCGTACGCCGAAATCTTCAAGGACGGTCGCTTGCCCTTCCCCGACCATGTGAAAAAGTATCCTCAAGAGTTGGTCGAGGCCATTCCTATGGACTTCCGATTGAATAAGGCTGTGGTAAAGAATGGTCATATGGTCATTGAAGAATTACACGGAGAGCGAACCGTGGCCGCGCGCATTGAGCTCAATGACATGAATGCCGCCCTCAAGGGTTTGCAGAACCAGAACCGAAGAGAGCCGGCCCTAGTTATGGAAGGCTCCATCATGCTTCAGGGCAAGGCTTACACCGAGGTCCGTGCAGAATACCTTTATGGAGATCATTATCCCTACACGCTGAAGGGTACCATGGAGCCCACGAACCTTCAAATCATGCGGGAGTTTTTGGAGCACTCAGGAAACTTGTCCATCAAGAGTGGACAAGTCAATTCTCTGGCTTTCGACCTTCGCGGGACCAAAGACACCACCTTTGGCGACGTGGACTTCAGGTACAGCAACCTAGAGGTTGCCTTGGTCGATAAGGAGACAGGGCAACAGAAGAGCGGGATGATCAATTTCTTCACCAATGCATTTGGAGGCCTCGTCTATCACAAGAACAATCCTTCGGATAAATTCGGCCTGCACATCGGAGAAGCGGCCGTAGCCAATAAACCGTACAAGGCCTTTATTGGCCATTGGATCGAAGGCCTACTCGATGGCCTCATTCATTCCGTCTTGCGGACCAAAACGCACAAACAGGATCGCGCCTACCGGAAGAAGGTGAAGGAAGAACAAAAAGAAGAACGCAAGGCTGAAAAAGGTGCTGATACGGATCAGGAAGAGCCGGAGAAGAAGCGCGGTCTCTTTAAGAAGAATAAAGACGCTTAAAGCTGTCCTGAACCATGGACCATAGGATTTGATGGGTCTGGCCCGTCCAAGCCTCGGGAAGATCGAATCCTTCCGAGCCTCTCGGTTGGGCATCTTGTCCCGCTCCAATACCAATGAATACACCGTTGAGACCCTTCAAGTAATGCTGGAAGTCATCGGACCAATGCAACGGTTCATCCAATAAGCGAACGGGATGGCCAGAAGCTTTTCTCCACTGTTCAACGACCTTCGCTGTACCCTCGCCATTGCGAATAGCGATGAACTCGTCATGCCAAGTGACATCCACACCTAGTTCATGAATTTGCCCGGCGATTTGCGCATAGTCCACAATGCGCTTGGCCATTTTGTCCAGCTCTCTCTTTTTCCGAGCACGTACGGTCGCGCTCAACTCAGCATACCCTGGTGAAGTGTGAAAGACTTTTTCGCCCAATCGAATATGCGCCACATTGGTTTGCACAAACTGCTCAAACTTCTCATCGGCAGACAAATCGAGTATTTGCTCGGAAAGACGAATGACTCCTTTCAAGGGATGCACAGCACCAAGGGCGGAGCTAATGTCGCTCTCTTTACCGTGTAGTTTGATGGTCAATCCTTTACTCGCCGTAGTCATCGCCCCTTCTCGAAAGACCACTGTTCCTAATTCCTCGCCCGGAATCGGTTCAAATCCAATGATCCAATCCGGCTTGAAGGGTCGGAACTTATCATCTGAGAAAACAGCATGGGCGCCGGTTCCAGTGGTCGAGGCGGGCTGGAATACAAGAACCAGCGCTCCCGTTTTGGGCATATTCTCCTGAATAAGCGGAGCTAAACCGGCAACCGCGGCCATTTCGGCGTCATGTCCGTAGGTATGCCCTTCTGCGGCCGCGTCCATGCAGGCTCGGACCATAACAGTAGGCCCCTTTTTTCCCGAGTTCCATTCGGCAATAACTCCGTATCCACCTACATGATCAACAAATCGGGTCGGTTTAAATTCGGTGAGGAAATGCTTGAGTCTAGCCGCCGTTTCACGTTCACTATTAGCCGTCTCTGGAAAGAGGGCTAACCGGGCGCGTAGGGTTTCTGCGAGCTCGATAGGTGCGTTCGATGAAACTTGTGTGCTCAAATCAAAAGGGTTTATTCAAGAAGACTAACACCCTTCTTCGTCTGAGGTTCAAAAAAAATTGAAAGTTTTGAATCTGCCGTCTTTATTAGTCCTCCGCGGCAGAATCAGGAGCTTCTGCCTCTAATTCTTCACCTTGGGCATCATCGTCTCCTCCTTCGTCTAAAAAAGCATCGATCGCATTGATCATTTCCACATTCATTTTGATCAGGTAATCCCCATCTTCGGTTTCAATGGGAAGGGCGGAGACCGTCTCACCAGCGGCGTTGACAAATTTGATCATATCGTCGTCATCGTACCCATACGGATAGGTATGCTTAATGCTCTCGAGCATATCCGAAGTGATGTTTTTGACGTTGATGATTCGGTGCACTTTACCCATGGTGAGCAGGTATTTAGCGGGGAACGATTCTCGATTTACACAGGTACAAATTTAAAGGCCCAATGGCCGGCCAAGTTGTTTCAGTATTAAGTTTTAACCAAGCAACCGTCAGACTTCATTAATCGAATTTCGATTCCTACCTCTAATTTATTTATTTCTGCTTTTGTGCCTGCGGCACGATGCTCGATTTTCCCTCCAATCACCCCCATCCCTCTACCTTCATCTCCCGCGGAACTCCTATATTCACAGTCCAAATCCCTACAACATGAAAAGATTACTCTTTCTTTTGCTCGGTCTTTTGAGCACAACTGGTCTCATGGCTCAGGAAGTCATGACACCCGAACTACTCTGGGATCTCGGTCGCGTTGGCGGCGGCGCTCTCAGTCCAGACGGTAAATATTTAGTCTACGGGGTCACTCGATATGATATTGATGAAAACGGCGGTTCTAGCGATCTTTATATGGCGGATATTGAATCAGGAGACAACCGCCGATTGACTTCCCTCGAAGGATCTGAATACGGTGCCCAATGGCATCCAAGTGGAGAAAAGGTCGGTTTCCTTCATGGCGGGCAGTGGTATGAGATTCCCGCAGAAGGCGGTGAACCCGTACAGATCACCGAATACGCGTATTCTATTGGCAATGTAAAATACAGTCCAAACGGGGATAAATTACTGTTCACGGCAGAGGTTAAGATCACCCTGGAAACCTCGGATCGTTATCCGGATTATCCTCAAGCCAATGCGTTGATTTATGACAATCTGATGTATCGCCACTGGGATCATTGGTCGGACGGCCGCTTTTCGCACGTGCACTATGTAGAACTCGAAGACGGTAAACCGAAAGGAAGCCCCGTGGACATCATGGAGGGAGAGCCCTACGATTCACCCCTAGCACCATTTGGAGGCTCTGAAGCCTTGACGTGGGGACCGGATGGGCAGTCCATCATCTACGCGTGCAAGAAGCTCAGTGGAGTTGAGTACGCGCGCTCGACCAACGGTGACCTTTATCGATACGACTTTACGAATTTCACTACGACTAATTTGACGGACTTCAATGAAGGTTACGACAATAACCCTCAGTATTCCCCAGATGGAAAGTACATGGCCTGGTTGAGCATGGAGCGTGATGGATACGAGAGTGATCAAAACCGATTGATGCTCATGGAAGTGAGTTCAGGAAAGTACATTTCCCTTATGGGGGACCGCCCCATCACGGTTGGTGGATTTAGCTGGGGCCGTGATTCCAGAACCATTTACGCTGAACTTCCAACGAAGGCGACCCAACAAATCTTCTCTTTTGATCTCCCAAAGAAATTCAGCGATATGCCTGAGGACGTTGAAGTGAAGCAACACACTTCTGGAAACTTCAACTACGGTGTCCCTATGGATGCTGGAGACCACTGGGTGGTGGGTCGTACCGATATGAATCACGCCCGTGAGTATTACAGTGTCAACAAGAAGAGTAAAGAGGTGGCAAACTTGACTCGAGTCAATGAGTCCATTTACAACCAAATCAGCTTAAGTGCGATTGAAAAACGCATGATTAAAACCTCAGATGGCAAGGAAATGCTGACTTGGGTCGTCTTCCCACCGAATTTTGATCCAGATAAAAAATATCCGACGCTATTGTACTGCCAAGGAGGACCTCAGGCTGCTGTTTCGCAGTTCTACAGCTTCCGCTGGAATTTCCAGTTGATGGCCGCCCAAGGGTTCATAGTTGTAGCCCCAAACCGCCGTGGCCTTCCCGGATTTGGTCTCGAATGGAACGAGGATATTTCACAGGACTGGGGCGGTCAGGCCATGAGGGATTATTTGTCTGCGATAGATACCGTGGCAGAGGAGCCCTATGTGAATAAGGACAAACTGGGCGCCGTTGGAGCGAGCTATGGTGGGTACAGCGTGTATTACCTGGCCGGAATCCATGAGAAGCGGTTTAAGACCTTCATCAGCCACTGCGGACTCTTCAACTTGGAATCTTGGTATGGTTCCACGGAAGAACTGTTCTTTGCGGACTGGGACATTGGTGGTCCCTATTGGGAAACTCCACGTCCGGAGAGCTATGACAAATTCAGTCCTCATTTGAATGCCGACAAATGGGACACCCCAATTCTGGTGATTCACGGAGGAAAAGATTTCCGTGTTCCATACACCCAGGGTCTTGAGGCTTATCAAGCGGCCCAAGTTCAGGGAATCCCCAGTCGATTGTTGTTCTTCCCTGAAGAAGGGCACTGGGTATTGAGTCCGCAGAATGGATTGATTTGGCATTCCGAATTCTTCGGCTGGCTCAACCGTTGGCTAGTGCCTTCGAAAGAATAAGAGGAAACTTATTCACATTCTGTTCATAACAGGGGGTTTAACATACTGTTTTACAAATACTTAACGTTCCGGCAGAACTCAGGTTCTAGCCGGACGTTACGTTTGTATAGAATTAAAAAACAGGATTATGACCTCTGAAATGGAAATGGATCGCTACCTGAAAAAGCGCATGTTTCGTTACTGCTTGGAAGAAGGATTCAAATTGTCTGAGATCAAAAAATCACTCGGTCTTCGGGCTTCCGAAATGCGTGAATTTGTGTTCGAGTACCAAATGAAAGGATCAGCTTCGGCCGTCTAACCAAGCTTTAAAGCGGGCGCTTTTGTCGACGCTGACCACCGCGTCTTCAGGCGTTGGCGGAGCAGTGACGAGCTTCAAACGGCCTTTGGAGTACGGAATCATTTCTTCTATGCATCTAAAGCAAATGATGAACTTTCGGTTGATCTGAAAGAATTGCTTTGGATCCAACTGTTCAATCAGCTGCGTTAGTGGTTGGTCAATAAGGTATTCTCTTCCCTGTTTATCCGTGATAAACGAGTGCTTTCCTTGCGCGAAGAAAAATGAAATTTCTTCCGCGGGAAGGCTCTTTACCCGTTCACCCGTGCTCACCAAGAAGCGATCCCGGTATTCGGGTTTTAAATCCCGCTCAACTTTGTTCCAGTCCAATTGCCCATCACTAGGCTGGGTCCATCGATCTCGCTTATCCAGCGCACGTTTCAATTCTCCCTCTCCAATGGGTTTGAGGAGGTAGTCAATGGAATTCAATTTAAATGCACGGAGGGCATATTGATCAAAGGCGGTGGTAAAGATGATGGGACAAACGACTTCGACTTGATCGAAAAGCTGGAAAGAGAGACCATCGGAGAGATGAATGTCCAGAAACAAGAGGTCTGGTTTGTGCTCCCGAAGCGCTTCGGCTGCGGCCCGCACGCTTTCGACCGGAGCGAGGGCTACCCAATCGGGCCGTAGGCTCTTTATGGCCTGCTGCAACTTCTCAGCTGCTAGGGGTTCATCTTCTACGATTAAGTAGGTCATGCTTCGGCTTGAATGAGGGGTAGATCCGCTCGATACGTTCCTTCCAAGATACGGAAATCGGGTTCGTGGGAGGTTAAGATGCGGTAGCGTTCGCGAAGGTTTTGGAGTCCGAGTCCTGTAGAGATGACGCGGTCCGTCCGGCGTTGGAGGTTGTTGGATATGCGGATACCGTCCGAAGTGCTTTCGAGTGTAATGACCAAGGGCCGTTCGGCGCTGACTTCGTTGTGCTTGATGGCATTGCTCACGAGTTCTTGGAGGCTGAGTGGCGGAACGTAGAGTTCCAAATGGGCCGCGGAGATGTTCTCCTTCAGCTCTAGTGCTGAGCCGAAGCGGATTTGCTGCAGGAACATAAAGGAATCCAAGAAGCGCAATTCTTCACGCAGCGGCACCACCATTTCATCTTTGACGTCCAGCACATAGCGGTAAATACGGGCAAATTCATCGACGAATTGCTCCGCTTTTTTCGGGTCCTTTCGGATGAGGCTGCTCAGGACGTTGAGGCTGTTGAACAGGAAGTGAGGATCGAGCTGTGACTTGAGGGACTCATATTGGCTTTCGACTTGCTGGCGTTTGAGCTGTTCGGTTTCGAGTACACTTTTGCGCCATTGCTGAAAGAAAAAGACGCCCTCCATCAGGAGGACAACGATAAGTGTGATGGTGTTTCCGAAGATAATGTTGTCAAACAGATCGGCCTTGGTAACGGCAATGCCTTCATACAGTGGGGTTTTGGAGAAGCCCATGATGATGAAGTACTGAGCCACACTGGCGTAGAAAAAAACAACGAGTAATTCTACAGCGAGTCGGCGAACCACCCCTTCGCGCCAAGGCATTTTACGGTCAATAAACTGAATGATTCGCGTGCAGCCGAAGTACAAACTGGAAGTTACGGCTAGGGAATAAAGCGCCCCGTAAACAAAAGTGATGGGTCGGGGCTGAACTTCCGTTCCGTGCCAAGTCAAACCGAAGCCGTAATAACGGGTCAAGCTGAGCAGTACGGGGATGCTCGAGATAAAGAGAACGCCGAGAACTTCTTTTTGCCAGAGTTTCACAGGGATCAATTTAAGCAATTAGGCAGGGAGCCAATGCTCCAGGGATTGGGCGCGAAGTTTTTCACGGAGGCGTCTTTCGCCATCGACCCGTAGGGTCTGCAAATCAGGAAGAGCATCGAGGTCCTCGATTTCCCATCCGACAGTGTAGCCATGCCCCATGTAGCGGCTGAGTTTCATGGCAACGAGGTGGGCACCGGAGGTCATGAAGGCCCGCATGTGGGCTTCCGACTCCCATACACTGACGGTGCAAACATTGCGAATAGTAGCGGCCCAAGCCGTCCATTTGACGTTGCCTTTGCTCCGGCCCGCTTGGTTTCCGGAGCGAACGGCGTGGAACTGAAAGAGGAACCAACCGATCGGATTGGTGATCTTGAAGTGGGTGTGACTGACGTACATGGCGCTGCGATTAAAAGGTGATGCGGTAGAGGAACATCGGGAAGAAACCCAATTGGTTCGTCACCTCTAGTTCGCCAGTCGTTTCGTTGTAGTCTTGTCCAAAGGGATTCTCACGCCCGGTCAAATTTTGAATGTCCAGGGCCCATTCCTGAGTGACGTTGGGACCGGCCATCTTGAATCCGATGCGGAGATCGAGCCGTAGGTAGTCGATGAATTGCTCGTCATAAGCCCGCGACCAGTCGTAGACCGCTTCTCCCGCGGCGTTGCTCGCTTCCAAATCAATGGGCACGTAGCGCTGACCGCCCGCCCAGCTGAACTTGGAATCCACGGTGATAGTGTTCAAGAAGCGCGGGTTTTCTTTCTTGCTGCGCAAGGCAAATTCTTTTCCTCCGATGAGGTTGTACACGAAGTTTCCGTTGAAAACGGTGTTTCGCCATTCACCGTCTAGACCGGTGTACTTGCTGTCGAAGATGGAGATGGTGTTGAGGAAGTAAAAGCCATTATCCAGGTACTTCTCAATGGTCAAGTCCAAGCCCACATTATACCCGTTCCCCTGGTTCAAGACCGTGTCTGGGGTGAAGAAGGTAAAGGACCCATCGTTCAGCAAGCTATATTCTTCTTGCTCCGGGGTGACCAGCGCATCGTATATCCATTGGTAGTAAGCCTCCGCTTTCAAGTGAAGTCCCCAAGGCAGATTGCGGTCATAGCCCACGACAAAGTGGTGGCTCTTTTGAAACTCGACATCGGTATTGGGCTCGAAATAGCTCCCGTCCGGAAGATAGACTTGCTTGTACAGGGTCAGCGAATTCGGCACTTGACTGTGCAATCCGTAGCCCGCGCTGATGCGGTTGTTCTCATCGATTTGATAACCGAATCCGAGTCGCGGTTCTACGTTGAAGTTACCGTTGCTCTGGAGGGCCATCGCGTGCACCCCGGCATTCATTTCCAGGCGATTGTTGAAGCGGTGCTCCCAGTTGATGTAGGGGTTGTAGCGCCAGTCGGCTCCGTCGTGGTTGCGCAGCGTTTGGAAGAACTGATCGCTGTTGTCGAAAATGCTGTCGTTGAGGTTGAAGTCCATCCGGGTCACGAAGGTTCCTACACGGACGCTGTTTTTAGCGTCGAATTTCTTGTGCAGATAAGCGGCGAGCTGAATGCTGTTTTCTTCGAACTGCTGCCCGTAGTTCAGGGCGGTTTGGGTACCATCGCCGTAGAGGGTGTCGATGGTGGTTTTGTTCCGAATGGTCGTCGCGGCCAAAGTTACCTTGGAGTACATATCGTTCTCGAAGAGGTACTGATGGGATACTCCAATGACCCCGTTGGTCACTTTGTAGCGCAGGTCTTCATTTCCCGAGTAGAAATTATCCGGCTCTTCTTCTAGGCTCTCCGAATCGAGGAAATCGATGTTGGACCGACCGCCCATGGCAAAGACCTCGATGTTTCCAATTTTCCGACTCGGGAAGTTAAATTTCGCCGTGAAGTCCTGGTAATAGGGGATGGCCGTTCCGGTTCCGAATTCGAAGCCCATCTCCGCCATGATGCCCAGTGTTGAGTAACGGTAGTTGATGAGGTAAGAAGAGTGTTTTTCGCGATTTAAGGGCCCTTCTGCCCCAAATTCGAGCCCGTTGAAGCCAATTTGGCCCAAAAACTCGTGATTTTGATCATTTCCGTTTCGGAGCTGAAGGTCGAAAACTCCCGATAATCCATCCCCATAATCTGCCGGGAAGGCCCCAGTCAAAAAGTCCGAATTGGCCAGCACGTTGTTGTTGAGCATCGAAACCGGCCCGCCCGTGGCTCCAAATGACCCGAAGTGGTTCGGGTTCGGAATATCAATGCCCTCCATTCGCCAAATCAGCCCGATGGGCGAGTTTCCGCGGATCACGATGTCGTTGGTGGCATCGTTTGTGCGCTGCACCCCGGCAAAGTTAGACGCCATGCGTGCCACATCGTTATTGGCTCCTGCGAATCGCTTGCTCTCTTCAATCGAAAAAGTACGGCCCGATACCTCAACCCGTTCATTCTTCGTCCGCTGCAGATCCACTTCTTCCACCACCGTGACTTCCATGATTTCCTCCGCGCTTTCCCGAAGGTCCATGTTCAACACCAGCTCTTTCGAAGCGATATGCTCGATGTTCCGTGCCGTCCGCGTTTCGTACCCGATAAAGCTAAACTGCAGGGTAACGCGCCCCACAGGGACATCTTCAAGCACGTAGTAGCCGTCGAAGTCCGTGGCCGTTCCAATCATCGGCTCGCTGCCGATTACCAGCACATTGACACCCGGCAAAGGCATCTGCGACTGTTCATCGATCACGCGCCCCCGGATCGTTTGGGTATAATCTTGTTTGATGACGACGCGGTAGGCGTCCTCTGGATTTGCGCCTACGGCGCGATGCGACAGGCCAAAGGCCATAGCAAGTACTACGAGGAAGAGGGAGGGTTTCATTATTGGTTCAAATCAAGTTGCTATTCAAATCCTGCATGGCACCGAACGGATGAGCGCCGTATCCTCGCACACGGTCATTCCCTCGTTCATCACTTAAGATAGCGATGAATTCGTGATCTCTGCGTTCTACGCGAATGAAGCGTAGCATTTGCAGCGGAATGGCGATACGGATGGCATTCATGGTCGTTCGATTTTACACAGGCAAAGGAATAGCACCTTGCTCGACCATAATAACAGACGGGAGTGAACGGGAAATATTACGGTATGAACCGGAAAATTTAGGCGTAATACCGTTTTTTCAACCAATAACTCACCTGTACCAGGCCGATGAGCGCAGGTACCTCAACAAGCGGGCCAACAACGCCGGTGAAGGCCTGACCCGAGTTTAAACCGAAGATGGCAATGGCCACAGCGATGGCCAATTCAAAGTTGTTTCCCGCTGCTGTGAAGGCAATGGAAGCGTTCCTGGAATAGTCTGCGCCCATTCTTTTCGCCACGAAGAAACTGATGAGGAACATCAAGGCGAAGTAGATGACCATCGGCACAGCAATACGCAGTACATCCCCCGGTATTTCTACGATGAGCTCCCCTTTCAGGCTGAACATCAAGACGATGGTTGCCAACAAGGCGATGAGGGTTATGGGGGAAATCGCCGGGATAAATTTCTCCTTGTACCAATCTTCGCCGAAGCGACGAGCCAGCAAGATCCGACTCAGGAATCCGGCGACGAAGGGAATTCCGAGATAGATCAGTACACTCTCCGCAACGGTCCCCATGGAGATGTCCACCAGGGCACCTTCGAATCCCAATTTGGGAGGCAACCAGGTAATAAAGAGATAGGCGTAAACGGAATAGAAGAACACTTGAAAGATACTGTTGAGGGCCACCAAGCCCGCGGCGTATTCACGACTTCCATCGGCCAGCTCGTTCCATACTATGACCATGGCAATACATCGCGCCAGTCCAATCAGGATCAAACCGGTCATGTATTCCGGATAATCGCGTAAAAACAAAACGGCCAATCCAAACATGAGCAGGGGGCCTACGATCCAGTTCAAGAAAAGCGAAATGCTCAAGACTTTGACGTTGGCAAAGACCTTGGGCAAGAGTTTGTAGTTCACCTTGGCCAATGGCGGATACATCATCAAAATCAATCCAATGGCAATGGGGATGTTGGTGGTGCCGGACGAAGCGCTTTCGAGCGTCTGCGCCATGGAGGGTACAAAATACCCAAGACCAACACCTACGGCCATGGCCAAGAAGATCCACAAGGTGAGCCAACGATCGAGAAAGGACAGGCGAGGTTTCGTTTGCATGGCGTTAGTTCTGGAGGAGTCCGTACAAATGGTGAAAGGCATACATCATCTCGGCCGCGATTTGTCGACTGCGTTCATCGTAGGTCGCGGTCTGCTCCGACGTTCCATCGGATACCTTGGGATCGTCGTAGTTCAATGAAATCCGCGCACTCGCTCCTGCTACGAAGGGACAGTTCTCCTCTGCATGCCCGCAGGTCATCAAAGCCATGAACTCTGATTTGGGATTGGGTTCGTCTTCATAAACCTTACTAAAGATTTCCAGGGCAGCTCCTCTTGGTTTCAATCGAGCGAGGTGATGAGGGTTCTCTCCTTCGCCTCGTTGAATCGCGATTCCCGCGCGCTCCAAAGCAACCAACGTATTGGGGTGGCATGCCGTCACTTCGGTACCGCCAGAATAGGAATCGACAAAGCGCATTCCATAATAGCGACTCGCAGCCCAGGCCCAGACCTGTCCGAACTGAGATCGACGACTGTTGTGGGTGCAAATGAAATTCAATCGGATCCGGCGCCTGGAGCGTCGTTCATCGGCCATTTTTTCGGCCCAACTTTCGAGTACGGCTCTTCGGCCAGCGGATATGGTATGCGCATCTCCGGCCCGCTCATCCAAGTAGCGGTGGAGTGGAGGAAAAAAAGTCATCTCAACAACATTTTTTGTCAATGGAAGGGGAAAAAATGAAATCACCGAGGACTTTTTGGAGGACTTTCCAACGGTCGGTATCGATGCAATAGCACACCTTGGTTCCGTCTATATCACCCCGGATAAGGCCGGATTCTTTTAAAGCTTTGAGGTGTTGGCTAACAGTGGGTTGAGCCAAGCCCAAATCCTCAACGAGATCTCCGGTTATACAGGAATCCGTGTCCAGAAGTATCTGAAGAATACGTATGCGGGCAGGGTGACCGAGGACTTTGGCCATTTCAGCCAGCTCGTTGGTTCGCCCGTCAAATAAGTCAATTCGTGTGATGCCCATCAGCGGTATATTGATATTGCAATATTACGATGATAAGGTGAAGATGGACCACGGGAGATGTTAAGTTTTTGAGAACCTATCGATACTCTTCGGGAAGTTCAACACCGTTGCGATCGCTGACCCATAGAATGCTGGTGATCCACCAACGTGTGCCGTCGAAGTAGAGTTGATAGCTGTTGACGCCTTTCTCCTTTCCGCGGGGGCTTTCGACTTGATACCCTTGGAAGACTTGGGCAATACCGTTGTATTCGTTCACCGTCTTTTTGAGCTCGTACTCCAAAAAGGAACTACCGTCATAAAAGTTGCGGACAATTCGAGCGAATTCTTCCAGGTTGAAGGTGCGCAAGCTTCGATTGCCATCCGGAGCATGAGTCAGCGCGCGGAAGGTTGCATCGTGCCTAAAGAGCATCCTGAACTGCTCTAGATTGCGAACCTTGTCCGGTTCTCCGGAGATGATGTTCAAGACTTCGTTTACCGTTCCGTCAATGGTTGAAACTGTTGTTGAATCGGGTTCGTGCGTATCTTGGGCCTGAACCGAAACGAGGTAAGTCAAGCTCAGGATTAAGAGTGCTTTTTTCATAGGATTTTGGTTTGCAGGGTTACCCCTTCAATGCTCTTTATTTCTTCGCCAATCCACTGTCCAGGCGTTGCAAATCCAAGGGGGCCTTCTCCCTTCACGATCTGGTGACAGAGCAGCAGCAGGCACTCGGCGGTAAAGACGTAGGCCTCTGGACCTTTGAGTTCGGCGACTGCTTTTTGGCCATCCTGCGAAGAAACTTCTGCGTAGACGAGGGTGTATCCCTTTTTCATTTGCTTTTTCGATGGTCCTTCGGGTAGCCAATGCAGTCTTTTCAACAGGAAACGACGCAGCCATTTGAGCTTACCGTGCATCATGGAGATAGCGAATCCGGGCAGTTTCATATAGGACTGGTAGTTGGCCACCCCTGTTCCATGAGGCACGGTCAAAAGATCGGCCCGAAGGGGATTGTTTACGCCCTGAACGGTTTGACCAAAAACGCTCCGCTCCAGGCGGTCTTGTGCCGGCTGGGCGATGGCCCATTCGCGATTTACCCACTGGACTCCACCCTGATCGACTTCGCTGAGCACGGAATAAAGCGTTCCTCTAGAAACGCCGCCGAAGGTCGCGGCCAATGCCAGGGCATGGCTTGCATCGGGAAGTTGTTGAAGGGCCAAATGAGCGGCGATATCTGGAGGGGCCACTCCAAAACCAGCGGCTGGAATAAGAACGATTTGGGCTTCCAGAGCTCTTTCATGGCGTTCCAAGGCCCGCTCTACTTCTTTCTTTTTTCCGGAGACATCCACGTAGTGCGTTTTGCTCTCGATGCAGGCGTCCATTAAAGGTCCTTGAGTAGCGGCAAAAGGACCAGCCGTATTGATTAGGAAGTCAATATCTCTAAGGTGATCGGCGGCTTCCTCCACGTTGAAAATTCGGGCCTCAAGACCGAGGATTCCGGCAAATTGTCGAACTGCGTTGGAGCGTCCGGCCAAGATGGGTCGTAGCCCTCGGGCGCGGAAAAGACGCGTGGTCAATCGGCCAGTATAGCCGTTTGCTCCGTAGATCAATATTTTCTTGTTGGCTAGGGCGGATAGGTCCACAAACAAGGGGCTTGAGTTAGCGTACTTCCGAAGGTAGGCTTTTCACTTCGAAGCGCGTGAGCCCATCGGGGTCGGTCTCGAGTCGGAATGGGAATCCGTGCTGCATAAGTACTTCTCGGCTCAAGGTGAGTCCAACACCTTGACCGTCTTTCTTAGTGCTGAAGAAAGGTTTGAAGAGTCGATCCGCTTTATCGGCGGGTATGCCCGGGCCATTATCGGCGACACCCCAGAGGCCGTGCACGGGATCTGCAAAGAGCTCAATTTTTCCGCCTTCACCGATGCTCTCACGTGCATTTTTGATGGCGTTGGTTAGCACTTGCTCCAGCTGCTCGCGATCGCCCTCTGTAATCAGTGCCGTCTCAGGCGCTTCCCAGATCAAATCTATATGATGCTCGGCGCAAATCGGCCTCCACAATCGAGCGAGGTCATGGAGTAGTTCTCGGATGTCAAGGGGCTCTGTTATGGGATCGGGAAGTCGGACCACATCGGCAAACTTATTCATGAACGTGCCCAAGCTCTGGTTCCGTCGAATCACCACGTCCATGGACTCTCGGTAATCGGTTCTCAAATCTTCTGCAATTTGAGTGTCAAAGGCCACCAGACTGTTGAGTAGCGAATTGATGCTGCCCATGGAATTGTTGACCTCGTGGCTCATCATGCGGATGACCTTTCCGTAGGCCTGCTTTTCCGCTTCGATCATTTCACGACTGAGCTCTTCGACGAGTACGAATTGCCGATTGAATCCGCGGTGAATGAACTGCCCTCGATGAACCTTGAATTTGCGCCAACCATCGAGTTCGATGAGCTTTTCGTTTTGTCCCTCCGAAAAGACGATTTGCTTTAATAGGGGGTCGGGAGATTCATCGGGCCGTAGGCCCAATACCTGCTCAGAAGGAAGGGTCATGAAGCGCTCCAAGGCCGGATTTGCAGATACCCAACGCTGCTCGTAATCGAGAATTCCAATGCCGGTCGGTGAGGCGTTGATGAGCTCTTCCAAGAAGTAGTTTTGCTCCTGCTGATGGATGCGCTCGTTTCGGAGCTCGTCGATCATTCCGTTGTAAACGTTGATCAAACTGTCTAATTCACCTTGGCCAGTGGGTTTAAATTTGACTTGAAAGTCGCGATCCTTGATGGCTTCCGTGCCGCTCCGGATGAGCTCCAAGGGCCCCATAAGTCTTCGGTACAAGCGCCACCCTAGCCACATGCTGAGCAATACGCCGATTTCTACGGCAATAAACCAATAGCGTTGTTCCCGCTCAAATTGCGGATAGGCCAGCCACAAGATTACTCCGTGGATGACGATCAAATACAAGATGAATTTAGTCTTCAGCCCCATCGGCCATTCCGAACTTTTCGAGTCTTCGGTACAGGGCGTTCCGACTGATGCCGAGTGCCCGCGCCGCCGGAGCTACTTTGTATCGATGAGCCCGCATCGCGCGTTCCACCAATTCTCGCTCCATTTCTTCCAAATTTAAGGTTTTGCTTTGGGGCGTGGCATTGCTTTGGTTCGGACGCAAATGCTTCTCGATATCCGAGGCCTGCAGTTCATTTCCGGTGGCCAGAAGCAGTGCCCGTTCCACCAGGTTTTTGAGCTCGCGGATATTGCCCGGAAACGGAAGCCCTTTTAACAGTTCCAGCGCCTGCGGCGCGAAGCGGACATCTGTTTTTCCATAGTCGGCCGCCGCCAAGTTCAAGAAGTGCTTGGCCAGCAGAGGGATATCGCCAGGTCGTTCGCGGAGAGGCGGTAAATGCAGGGTGATGAGGTTGATACGGTAGAACAGATCCTCGCGGAAGCGTTCTTCATCGACCTCTTTGGCCAAGTCTCGATTGGTGGCCGAAACGACCCGCACGTTGACACTCTTGGTTTCGGAACTCCCCAGGACTTCAAATCGTCGATCCTGCAATACGCGGAGCAGTTTGACTTGTTGCGCAAGGGGTAGTTCACCCAATTCATCTAAGAAGATGGTGCCGTTGTGCGCGGCTTCAAATCGACCGACTCGGTCTGCATGTGCGTCGGTGAAGGCCCCTTTTTTATGACCGAACATTTCGCTTTCGAACAAACTGGCCGAGATACCTCCGAGGTTGACCTCCACGAAGTTCTCTTGACGCCGTTCGGAGTTCTTGTGCAGGGCTTGAGCGATGAGCTCCTTTCCTGTACCGCTTTCCCCCAAGATGAGCACGCTCGCATCGGTTGGTGCCACACGAGCCACTTGCTCAAGCACCTCAAGGAGTTTGGGGTCTTCCCCAATAATGTCGCTGAAGTCGAATTTCCGATCCAGTTTTGCTCGGTCAGAACTTGTCTCTTCCACGGACTGGTTCAGCTTGAGGGCCGTTTTGGCCGCCTCCAGGACGTAGTCATTCTCCCAAGGTTTATTGATAAAGTCTGCGGCCCCCGCTTTCATACCATCAATGGCCAAGGCCATATGCCCCCATCCGGTAATCAAGATAACCGGGATCATGGGGTGTGCTTCTTTAATGCGCTTAAGTGCCGCGAGCCCTTCATCTCCAGTGGTCTCCACATGGAAATTCATATCCAAGAAGACCAGCTCTACGGGGTGTTCCGCTAGTTGGACCAAGCCCATTTCGGGGTGCTCAGCCTCCAGGGTTCGGTACCCATTTTGGCGGAAGAGGAGGGAAAGGGACTTCCGTACGCCTAAATCGTCGTCAATGATGAGGATCATTCTTCGTGAAGGGCTTGAGCAGGTTCAATTCGCGCGGCTTGATGACTTGGGTACCAAGCACAGAGAAAGGTAATCAAATAGATAATGCCCAAGGCAATACCCATGGCTACAAAGTAATCCTGTGCCGGAAGATCAAAGGCACCCATCAAGGGAAACTGAATGGCGATTAAAAGCCCGAGAATTACTGAGAATGTGGTGATGACCATGACTTCACCAATGAACTGACTGCCAATCGCACCGGCGGGTGCTCCAAGGGCACGGCGAAGTCCAATTTCGGGGCGGCGTCTGTTGATGTTGTACCAGAGTACGCCAAAAATGCCCATGCCCACATTAAAGAGTAGAAAGGCGCCAATAATGCTGAAAATGATGACCGGAACCATGACCAATAAGTCCCTTCCGGTTTTCATTTCACTGAGCCACGAAATGTCGTATTCCCAAGCCGGATTGGTGCGCTCCAAGAGGTTCATCAACTTTTGCTCAAATTCCTTTCCGGCGTCGGGCTTAACGCGAACGAGCATCGCTGTAGCCAGGAAGTACTGGTTGGTGTCGTTCAAGCTGTACATCCTAAAGAAGGAGTTTTGGTTGGACATAAACTGGCTGGCGTATCGAAAGCGATCTATAACCCCGGTAACAATGCGGTCTCCAGCATCATCGATGTCTTCGCCCACAATATCGACGGATGGGTCAATGTCCAAAATAGTCTCTTCCAGTTTCCGATTGACCACAACATAGTGCCCCTCGTCATTGATGTTCGCCTCGTCAAATACCTTCCCTCGTTCAATGGGAATGCGAAGCACATCGAAGAACTCAGGCTCTACCCAAAATGAATTTGAAGTAAGGGGTTCCTCTTTATAATCAAAGGAGTTGGTCGACGAGCTGAAAGCGAAAGGAAAGTTATCGGTCATTAAGGCCAGACTTTCAATTTCGGGCTGATTGCGAAGGACACTTTTCAAGTTCTTCATCGTTTCCACAGCCTCTTCGTTTTCCACGTCGATGGTGGTCTCGATAACCCATACATTTTCGTATTCAAAGCCCAAGGGCTGAGCGTAGTTTCGGTAGTTCTTGACCACAAGGGTCATGATGCCGAAAAGAACCATAAAGGAGGCCAATACCTCGACCAGGAGCAGGAAGTTCTTCCCTTTCCGGTTCCACATTAGTTTGAATAGGTGACGGATCATTGTTCTTCAGATTTAAGTGCTTCAACAGGTTCCATACGACTCATACGCCAGGCGGGATATACACCGGAAATCACTCCAAACCCCAAGGTGATACCCAAAGTCATGAGGAGTACGCGACCATTGATTTCGAGGATGAATCCACCAAGGACGTTGGCATCATTGAGTATGGAAAGAGCGATATAGGCCAAGAGAAGACCGAGTGCCCCTCCAATGAAGGTGGTGACGACATTCTCTACAATGAATTGACCGACGAGATTGACGGAGCTGGCTCCAAAGGCTTTTCGGATACCAATTTCACCAGCGCGCTCTACCGTTCGGGAGATGGTCATATTGATGAGGTTTACGGTCGGCAATAGCAAGAATAGGATGATCACAATGGTGGACCAAAGGCGAAACTTGCCCGCCCCTTTGTCCTTCGCATTCCCGAAAATCATGCGAATGATAGCCTCAAAGGGACTTTCCGCATGACCGTAAATAGCGGTCCAAGATTCCTCTGCCGGCCATTGGACATTGCCCAGTTGATCTTGATATTCCTGCTGAATCAGTTCCTTGTCCGCTGGAGTTCGCCCAAGCATAATGGCGCCATATCCGCGGCCATTCAAACGAACTTCGTCGTATTGGGGATCCATTACCTTATACGGCAAGTAAACATCGCTTCCCGACAATAGGCGGGAGGTACTTACATTTTCGATGACCCCGACCACCTTCATGGTTTTCCCAAAGATTTCAAAGTCTTTACCTGAGGCTTCAACCGTTCCGTAAAGTTGTTCGGCAAGGCGTCGACTAATCACGGCCAATTGCTGAGAAGACTCGACTTCATCACGATTGTACGGCCGGCCGTTCAAAAACTCAAACTCAAACACTTCGAAATAGACTTCATCCGTGGTGCGGGTATCCCCCTTGTATCGGTTTCCGTCCTTGTAGATTTTCGCTGAGTTCCCCATGGTATAGATCCCGACCTTCTCTGGAGTTTTCAGGGTTTTGACATAGGTTTTGAGGTAGTAGTAGCTCACCGTACCATTACTGTAGTTGTGGTTGACGGTATCCTCGAGGTAGATCATCTGAGTCATGACCGCGCGGTCCATGTTTTTTTCAGGACCATTCGCTCCGAAGGAGCTTTCCCAAAAGGCCACAACTACGATGAGGATCAGCAGAGTAAAGCTGATGCCGAAGAGGCTGACGAAGGTGAAGAACTTTCGGCGGTTCAAAACCTTCCACGCTAGGAGTATATAGTTTCTAATCATTGGAGTTGGTTTTAGGAGACTTGCTGTCCGTCGTAAAGGCGCATCAAGCGGTGGGTTTTCTTGGCCATGTTCTCATCGTGGGTCACCATGATGATGGTCGAACCTTCTTGATTCAGCTTGAGCAGGATGTCCATTACCTCATTTCCCATTACCGAATCCAAGTTTCCGGTAGGCTCATCGGCCAGAATGAGTTCCGGGTTTCCAATGATGGCTCGGGCAATGGCCACACGTTGACGCTGACCTCCGGAAAGCTGAGATGGATAGTGCTTCATTCGGTTGCTCAAGCCTACCTTTTCCAAGGCCTCCATCGCTTTCTTGCGACGCTCCGAAGCTGTGCTTTTTCGGTACAAGAGCGGAAGCTCCACATTGTCCAACACTGTCAAATCATTGATCAAGTGAAAGCTCTGAAAGATGAAGCCGATGGTGTGGTTGCGGAATTGAGCCAGGTTCTTATCGCTGTAGGCGGTGGGATCAACTCCCTTTACGGTGAGGCTACCGGCCGATGGTCGATCCAGCAAGCCCATGATGTTGAGCAAGGTGGATTTACCGCAACCCGAAGGGCCCATGATGCTCAGGAACTCACCTTCGTCCACGTTCAGGTTGATGCTGTTTAGCGCCACCGTCTCGATACTCGAGGTGCGAAATACCTTTTCAATGTTCTGTAGTTGAAGCATAGTGTTTAGCGTTTTTGTTGTGTTCGGAAATCGTATAGGGTAAATAGTTGTAGTCGGTAATAGGCCTCCCAGTAGTCGCGAAGGGCGCCCAAATAATCGCGTCGGGCGCGGTCCTTCTCTCCTAGGGCGATCATGAGATCGGTAATGCTGAGGTCCCCGAGGAGGTAGCGATCATAGCTAATTTGGTAGCGCTCAGCGGCCAGTTCATCTCCTTGCTTGTAGAACTCAATCTGCGTCTGAAGTAGGTTGAAGCGCTCGGCCAATTGAATCACGTTTTGGTCAAAGTTGATCTCGTCCTGCTGCACCGTGTACTCGACGAGCTTCTGATTGGCCAAGGCCGTCTTAACACGCGCGTCGGCCCGACCCCAATCGAGGATGGGAATGGTGAATCCCAACCGGACGCCTTGTTGATCAATAGTATTTTGGTACGCCCCACCGAAGGACTCATCGGTACCGCTGAAACCAAGGGAAGCCTCGAGATTGGCTTGAGGCCCGGTTTGCCCTTTTGCCATGGCCACCTCTTCTTCGGCTTCCAACAATCTGCGTCGGAAGGCGACGGGATCTGCCCGATTGGCCCGAGCTTCAACCAAAGCCAACTCCGGATTCACGTTCAAGTAATCCATAGCCGTTGGGAGCACGGCATCTAGTGAATCCCCTTCCCAGCCCAAGAAGGTTTTCAGCTCCAAAGCAGCGATATTCCGGTCGAGCTTCGCCTGTGCCACATCTTTTTGAGCAGTAACCGCGGCCAATTGCAACTGAAGGAGATCTGACTTGGAAATACGGCCGAGCTCGAAGCGCGTCTCCGCAATGCGGAAAAGCGTGTCGTTGTTTTTGAGGTTGTTCTCTGCAATGTCGAGGTTGATCTCCGCCCGAAGCAAATCGAAGTAGCGGCGGCACACTTGCACGGCAATGCGCGCTTCCTCTTCCTTGAACTGACGCACGGATTCCTCGTACTTCAAGGGCTCGATTTTCTGTCCCCACTTCAATCCATTGTATTGGAAAAGCGGTTGCGAAAGTCCAATAAAGAGTGGGCTACTGTTGTACAGGCGGGTATCGCGATCAAAATCATCGAAGCGATTCAAGCGGGTTCCGATGAAAACCTGTCCACCAGTCCAGGGCAAATTTTGACTAACGTCCAACTGCAAGCTGGAGTTGTTGATGGTCACCGGTTGGTAAAGGGTGGTTCCGTCGGGTTGAGTTACCCCGCTGAAGGAGCGGTTGAATTCAGGGGCAACCCCGCTGAGCACGAGGCGCGGATAAAGGTTACTGCGAAAACTTTGATAGGCCCAAAAGCGGTTCTCTTTGGTGGTTTCGTTTTGAAGCGCCGTGATGCTCTGTCCCTGCGCATAGGAAATGGCTTGGTTGAGGCTCAAGATAACCGGTCCGGATTCTTGGGCCCTCACGGGCCGATAAAGCACAGCCGCGATCAGCACAAACGTGTAGATTAGCTTATTCACGACCCGTCATTTTAAAGGTTTGACGATGGCGCAAGCGCGGGAGTTGCGTAATAACGACTTGATCTCCTTCTTTGACCCCTTGGAGGATTTCGACGTGCTCGAAATTGCTCAGGCCTACTTGAACGCGCTGGCGCTTCCCTTGACCGTCTTTCATCACAAAGACTTCTTGTTGGCCTGAACCAGAAAAGGCACTTCCGTTGCGAACGATTAGCGTTTCTTCTGAATAGTTGGTCACGACGTAGACTTCCACCGTCATATTGGGGCGGAACCCACTGAAATCGTTCCCTTCAAACCGCAATTCGAAGGCCACCCGGCCGTTTTGCACGGTGGGTTCAATAGAGGAGATAATGGCTTCAACCGGTTTGCGATTGACCTGTACATAGGCTTTTTGTCCCGGTTGCAAGAAGTCAATGTACTCGTCGGCGATGCGGGCATCCACCTTGAAGCGACTGAGGTCCGCTACGCGAGCTACTTCTTGTCCCGGACGCAGGGTCACTCCGCGATCCGTATGCACAAAGGTGACGGTTCCGCTGCGCTGGGGGCGAACTTGCGCCATTTCCCAGCGGCGTTTCGCTTCGTCGTAGCTGCGTTCGGCCATAGCCACTTGCAGATCGAGTTCTCTGAGTGTTGCGATTTTTTGAGAGCGACGGTTGGCGATCTCATTTTCCATTTGGCGGAGTTCGATGCGCGCGATTTGGAGGTCCATTTCCGCCTTTTCGACTTCTTCAGCGGTTCCTCCTCCCACTTTCAAGAGTTTTTTCTGATCCTCCACTAGGGCTTCAAGTCCCCGAATGCGGAGACGCTTGATGGAAATAGCAGACTCCAAATCGTAAATGGATTTCTCCCACTGTAGGCGTGTCTTTTCGTAGGTCGCTTCGCTGAGCTCCAGTTCGTCTGCCCTGGAGGCCAATTGATTCTCGAGTTTCTTGGAAGTTAGAGAGAGAATCTTTTGACCGGAGTCTACGCGAGTACCGGCTTGAATAAGCACCTCCTCCAATCGAGCTTCTTCGGGAACGGTGAGGGCTTGCTCGTACTCGGGGACAATGGTTCCCGTAGCGGTAATGGTGGCTTCGATAGAGCCGGCTTCTACAGTGGAAATGACCACCTCACTGGATTTGACCCGTGCTTCAAGTTGATTGCGGAAAATGATGATGGCGACCACCAGTCCGATGAGAATCGCTACGGGGGCAATCCACTTACGTCGTTTCTGGGAGCGAAGATGTTGTTCTGATAAGGGGCGGTCCATACTGGTTCGGTTATTCGAACAAAGTAAAGCCAAGGCTGTGCCAAAGCAGCTAAGTCACTGCAAATCAGAAATTAAGAGTTTGCAAAGCGGTCAAGTTAATGCGCGCATTCGAACAAAGTGTTCCGAATCGCAACACTGCTCAGGGGAAGTTTTTATCTTTAACGGAATAATCTTTCGATCATGAAGAGAACCTTACTCGTTTTGTTGATGGCCACTTTTGGCTTTGCAACGCAAGCCCAAAACGCCATTGAACTTCAGCCCTATGTGGGATTTCAATTCGGTAATACCATTCACGCCTACGACGGGGTCGTTAAAACCCAAGACGGTTTGGACTGGGGAGGTTCGTTGAGTATCGAGGTTCGCCCCGGAGTGTATTTGGAATTGATGTACAGCCGTATGGAAACGGACATGCGCATCGACGAATACTACGGTCCTTCAACACCGCTCTTTGATATTGATATTCAATACTTCCAGATCGGTGGATTGGTGGAACAGAGCATCGGCCAAGTAGCTCCCTTTGGAACCTTTACCCTTGGTGCGGTGGATTACGATCCACAGGATAGCCGCTTCGTCAACGAAACGCAGTTTGCCATCACCTTCGGGGGTGGAATCAAGTACTTCGTATCGGACAACATCGGAATCCGCCTCCAAGCCCGCGCCATGATGCCTCTATACTTCGGAGGATTTGGCTTTTTCTGCGGAACAGGGGGATGTGGCGGTAGTGCATACACCACTAGCTACACCTTCGCGGCCGACCTGACCGGAGGTCTGATCTTCCGCTTGGGAGGTGACTCGCGCGTGTATTAAGCTCTATTGATTTTATTCTTCGCCCTCGACCGGTAGGGGCTGAACCGGGAAGTCGCGGAACATGCGGCGAATTCCCTCTTCCAAGATCTCGCTCATATAGCGCGTATCCTGCTCAACAGTCGCATTCAAGATGCCTTGGAAAACGATGGTATTGGTGTTCGCATCCACGAAATCGCAGAACACGTAACCGTCTGTGTATTGGTTGACGTCGGTATACGTCGTGCCGTAGGCACCTCCCCATCCTGGACCGTATCCGTAGCGATAGTATCCACCGTAATAGTTGGTGTTGGTGCTGACCGATACTTTCTCCTGGGTGCGGACGTACAGGTTAATGAAGAGGTCTGGATTAGCCGTACGACTGATGCCTCGCGCATTCATCTGAGTCTCAATAGATCCCAAGAAGCGATCATAGAGCAACTTGTTCTTCGGCGTACGCTCCAGAACTTCTGGGGCAAATTGGAAGGTTTTGTATTGCGTGAAGTTCGCAGATGGATCCTTGTCGGTAGATACTTTCACGGCCGGACCACATGAAGTTAGTACAGCGGCGGAAAAAATCATCAAGGCAAGCAATCGTTTCATTTCAAGTTCGTTTTGTGAGGTACTAAAACTACAAAAAAACCCCGCTGACGGGGAATCGCCTATCTTTGCTTTATGAAATTTTTCTTGAGGATTCTGGCCTATGCAAAGCCCTACAGCTTCTTTGCGATCTTGGCCGTTTTCTTTAACATACTCAGCGTAGTTTTCTCGCTCGCTTCCGTCACCTTGGTCATTCCCGTCCTCGGCGTACTGTTCGGCACCCAAGAGCGGGTGTATGAGCCCGCGACGTTTACCGGATCCTTGGAGAGCTTGGAGCAGGCCTTCAACTACCAAGTGACCCTCATCATCGAGAATGAGGGACCCTCGCGGGCCTTGGCGGCCATCTGCGCTCTGATTGTCGGTGCCTATCTCGGTAAGAACCTCTTCCAGTATGCTGCCTTCTACGTGACGGCCATTCTTCGAAACGGAACCATCCGCGATATTCGAAATGCCCTGCACGAAAAGATCCTAGCTCTTCCTATGGGTTTCTTTAGCGATCAGCGAAAAGGAGACATTATGGCCCGTATGACTTCGGATATGTCGGAAGTAGAATGGACCATGTTCACCTCTTTGCAAAAAGTTATTCGCGACCCTTTAACGGTGATTGGTTCCTTGATCATACTGGTGTACATGAGCTCCGAACTCACCGTGGTTGTAGGGCTGATGTTACCGGTGACCGCCTTGGTCATCAGCATCATAGGACGTTCCTTGAAGCGCAAGAGCACTAAGGCGCAGAATCAGCTCGGATTCCTGCTTTCGCTGGTCGATGAAACGGTCGGTGGATTGCGCATCATCAAGGCCTTTAATGCTGAAGCCGAGAAGCATCGCCAGTTCCGAACGACGAATACGCGCTACCGTCACTTGATGAATCGCGTACTCTGGCGCAAGGATTTGTCGAGCCCCATTTCTGAAATGTTGGGCGTCATCGTCGGGGCCATTGTGATCTGGTACGGAGGAAGCCTAATCCTCGAAGGACAAGGCCTAAAGCCCGAGGTATTCTTCGGCTATTTGATGGTCTTTTTCAACGTTATTACCCCCGCAAAGTCCGTAGCGAACATTTCCTACAACATTCAGAAAGGGAATGCCTCCGCTCAGCGCATCTTTGAGATCCTCGATGCCGAAAATCCAATCCAGGACCCCGAAAGTCCTGTCGCTTTATCGGAGTTCACTTCGGCCATTGAGATCGAGAACTTGAACTTCAGCTACGGTAAAGAGCCCGTTCTGTCGGACATCAATTTGACGATTGCGAAAGGGGAGTCCGTCGCCTTGGTTGGGCCTTCTGGGTCCGGAAAGACGACCTTGGCCAACCTCATTCCTCGCTATTACGAAGTAGAGGCGGGGAGCCTACGGCTCGATGGTCATCCAGTTGCAGACTACACCCTACGTGACCTTCGCGCCCAACTCGGCATCGTTACGCAGGAGAGCATCCTTTTTAACGACTCCGTGATCAACAACATTCGACTCGGCAATATCCACGCTTCTGAGGAGGAGGTCATTGCGGCGGCCAAAGTGGCCAACGCTCATGAGTTCATTGAGCAATTGCCCGAAGGATACTACACCAACATCGGGGACGGTGGGGGCAAACTCAGCGGAGGCCAGAAGCAGCGCATATCTATTGCGCGGGCCGTATTAAAGAACCCGCCGATTTTGATCTTAGATGAAGCGACTTCGGCCTTGGATACCGAAAGCGAGAAGCTCGTACAGGATGCCTTGAACCGACTTATGCAAAACCGGACGAGTGTAGTCATTGCTCACCGATTGTCGACCGTTCAGCATGCCGATAAGATCGTGGTGATGAAGGACGGCCGGATTGAAGAAATCGGCACGCATGATTCCCTTATTGCTTCTGGTGGAACCTACCACAAATTGACCCAAATGCAGAGCTTTGTTTGAGCCTTCTGGCGTACCTTTACCGAAGCTAAAACAAGGACTTATGTTTAAGAATATCGACCATATCGGCATCGCGGTCCGGGACCTCGAGTCGTCTAAGGAACTCTTCGAAAAACTCACGGGTCATTCCATCGCGCATGAGGAAAGTGTTCCTTCAGAAAAGGTGAATACGGCCTTCATTCAAATTGGAAACACAAAGCTTGAATTGTTGGAGCCCATCAATGGAGAAGGCCCCATGCAAGGTTTTATCGACAAGCGCGGTGAAGGCATTCAACAGATGGCCTTTGAGGTTGCCGATATTCGCGCGGAGATGAAGCGTCTGAAGGAGGCGGGCTTCATCTTGCTCAATGACGAGCCTAAGCGCGGAGCGAACAACACCCAAGTCTGCTTTATTCACCCAAAGAGCGCCAATGGAATTCTCGTTGAACTGCTTCAGAAGGGGTAATTAGCTGTTGAAAAGAACTTTTGTCACCACCGGGCGTAATCTGTAGGTTTGCGCCCGGTTTTTAATACTAATCCTTTGTCTATATGAACCTCAAGTCCATTCTCCTTTTCCTTTCTTTCGGTCTTCTTTTGGCAGCGTGCTCAGATGAGGGCGAGAATAACCTCGCACCTGGAACAGCGGCATATACCGTTGTCGGTGATACCACCTATACTGTAGCAGGAACGGCCACCGTCTTGTTCGTCGGCGATACCCTCGCTGGTGTTACCATTAGCTCCTCAACAGGTGTCGTTTTGGCGGTCAACATCAAAGGCGACAACGTCGGCTCTAAAGGAACGTATTCTGTAAACAACAATGGTGTTACCGAGCGCGGTCAGTCCAATACCAATTTGCAAGACGGGTCAAACACCGCGTACAGCGGCATCAACGGTACCGTTCGCATTGATAAAGGCTCCACGAGCGATTTTCAAGGTGAAATTCGCAACATGACCATGGAGAACTTCGTCGGTGAAACCATCACCGTCAACGGAAGCTTTCGCGCCAGCGGTAATTAAGTCTTATTGCTCTTGGAAGACCCGCACGTAATCCACGACCATTTGTTGTGGGAATTGCGTACTGGCATCTGGAGAACCTGGCCAATTTCCTCCAACGGCAACGTTGAAGATGAAAAAGAAAGATTGCTGGAATTCATCAAGAGCTGCTGAGGTAATATCGATACTGCAGAACTGAATGTCATCGCGATACCATGTGATGGCTTGATCATCCCAGATGATGGTAAACACGTGGAACTCTTCAGCGAAGATGCTTCCATCGGTTAGTGCATTGCTACAGCCGTAATCTGCTTTGGTTCCGTTTTGGTCCCAGTGTACGGTACCGTGTACTCTGTTGTCCTGATCACCACCTACTAATTCCATGATGTCGATTTCGCCGCAATAGGGCCATCCAACAGTGCTAAAGTTGTCCCCTAACATCCAGAGTGCAGGCCATAGACCTTGTCCAAAGGGTGTTGCCGCACGAATATCAATTCGCCCGTATTGGAAGCTTTGATTTCCCTGCGTCACGATGCGTGAAGACGTGTAGTTTCTTCCACCGACGTTCTCTTCACGTGCTTGAATGATGAGGTAACCATCGTTCACCGTGGTGTTCTCTGGTTGATAGTATTGAAGCTCATTGTTTCCCCAACCGTTGTTACCGGTTCCGATTTCGTGGGTCCAGTCTGAACTTAGGCTTGTTCCGTCAAATTCATCACTCCAAACCAGATCATATCCAGGATAGCTTGTAGGGGTCTCGTATCCGGTCGTTGGAATCTGTCCGATAGGAGGGGTGTTGTCCTCGTCGATTTCGACGGTGACAGTGGTTTCTTTTTCAATGTAATACTCATACGAGGTATGGGCGCGGATAACCACGCGGTAGGTACCTGATTCTGTGTACAAGTAAGTCGCTTCACCCTCTGGAGATTGAATGAATTCTGAGTCAGAGGAATCGGCGTTGAAAAATTCAAAACTGTAGTAATTGGCCATAATGGCGGTAGCGGTCGCTTGGACCAACCCTTGCGGGTCTTCTGACACTTCAATGGTATAGGTCAGGCTCGCGGGTAAGGATACCGGCGAGTTGCCAGCTTCTTCGGTACAGCCGATGAGGAATATGCTGGCGAGGAGCGAAAAGGAGATGAGTTGTTTCATTTTGTTTGCGGGGTTAAGTCAGAGAAAAAAAGGGGGCAGCGGATGGCGCTCCGCTAACCCCCATTTCACTACTACACTTTATTGTTGAACGATGTCGTCTACGTAGAATACTCCACCGCTACCCACATCCCAAGAGGGGAAGATGACTAGGCGGTCAAAAGTATTGGCCGACCCGACGAAATCGAAGGTGATTTCTTCCCAGGCGTTGGCCGTGGTTACTGTTGCATCCAATTCCACAAAAGAGTTTGCATCGGCTTGCTCTTCGAGCTTCATGCGGAAGGTTCCAGTAGCTGGAGCCCATACCTTGAGCTTGATTGTGGTTTGTGTTGAGAAATCCAATGGGTCAACAAGGTCAACATACTGACCTGCCCATCCTTCATTTCCTTTAGTGGTTTCCAACACACGCATGCTGGTGTTGATACCGCTTTGATCAGGATTATCTACATACGTGTACGCATTGTTACCGAATGTAGTCCAATCTGGTTCGAACGTCTCAAAGTCCAAAGGCAAAGAAGCCGTTGGGGGTGGTGGAGGCGTTCCGGTATCTGTATTGAACCCTTCTGGAACCAAGCGGATGTACCATGCTAAACCAGGATCCGCTTGATCCTCATAGCGCAAGAAGAGTTGATTTTCTTCAATGTTGATGATGCGGTAGGTCTGAACACCGGTATAGTAACCGATGAAGGACTGCCCACTTACGGAGATAGTAGTATCAGAACCTTCAACGATGGTCCAGTTTTCACCCAATTGATCATCGAATGGAGACATATAATCTCCTACCGGACTTTCTACAGCGTTTGGCCAGTCTCCAAGGCTACCTGCATTGAGGTAAATATCTCCATTGGTGACTTGGTCAAATCCGAATCCACTCAAGTGGAAGACGAAGCGGTCATTGTAGAATCCAGCTCCTGCCTTTTCATTGGCTCCGGCTGAATACCACTCAGGCCAATCTCCGTTTTGAGACGGGTTCGGGCCAACACCAAAGTGACCGGCAGCGGCAGAATCAATCGCCCAAGTCTTAGAACCTGGTCCATCAGACCCTCCGGTCAACAAATCGTACAGTGGATTGTCCAAGAGACCTGGATCATCCTCAGCGATGTTGATGACTTGTGAGCTTGAGTTCGACCCTCCAGAGTTGTATACCGTCAATACCACGGTATAGTCTCCAGCATTTGGATACTCTGCTGTCACCATGTGACCTTCAGCAGTTGTACCGTTTCCAAAGTCCCACTGGTTGGTGTAGTTTGGATTAGCTGCTGTAAACTCGATAATGTTATCACTTGTCGAAGACGCTTGATAAGTAAATTGTGCATCTGCATCACTGGGCGGATCATCCAAAGATGGTTCGTCCTTCTTACACGAGGATCCTCCTATCAGAAAGCCGACGCTGATTGCGAAAGCCATTGCTTTCATCCATTTGTTCGTGCTCATCATTTTGCTTAGTTGTTAATGAATTAATAGTTCGGGTTTTGTTGCCAATTCCCACCAGCCAGATCAATTTCGATCTGAGGAATTGGAAAGAGTTCATGTTTTCCAGCAATGAAGCCGTCAATTTCTAGTGGTGCTCTTCCAGTGCGGACGAGGTCCCAGAAATGATAACCTTCACCACCCAGTTCTAGAACGCGTTCGTTCCAAATATCATCGGTCAATTGAGACCCACCGCTACTCAATGGTGGCATGCCCACACGGTCGCGAACTTGGTTTAGCAGTGGAAGTGCTGCCGCATCATTTCCTGATCGGTTATGCGCTTCAGCGGCCATTAAGAGAACGTCGGCATAGCGAATGACTTTATAGTTCACCGGTGAAGTAAGGTCGTTGTCCGGTAATCCGAGCTCGTTTTGACGCTTGAGATACTTGTTGTTGTAGTATCCAGTATGTCCGCCACCACCGATGGCGTATGTAATGCTACTAGGGTTGGGTTGGTCGGCAATCCACGCATCAATGTCCAAAACAGTAATATCGCGACGGGGATCAGCGGGCGCAAAGGCATTGTATAAATCTGCTGTAGGCAAATTGTAGCTGTTCCCATCTCCGTATACCGGTCCTTCGAACTGGCGGATTCCGTGAAATCCAACGGCGGCATTTCCTTCCAAACAGACGAAGCAGTCATAAGAGCCTCCTTCTAAACCAGTGTACTCAATATCAAAAACGGTTTCCTCATTGTTTTCGTTGGCTACTGGCCAGATGTCCGCATACTCTGGAACGAGGCCATATCCTCCTTCTAGAATGACTTGGTCTAGGACCGTCGCCGCTTCCGCAAATTTGTCTTGATAGAGGTAGACCTTTCCAAGCAGCGATAAGGCTGCTCCTTTGTCCGCGCGCCCTTTTTCGAAACGGCCATAGCTCAAGTTAGCTGCCGCGAACTCCAGGTCTGCCTCGATTTGGGCGTATACTTCAGCTGCAGAGGCTCGGTCAATTTCCGTGACTTCGTCAGCGCCCAATCGTTTGTCAACGATCAATGGAACACCACCGAAGTACTTCACCAACTCAAAGTAATAGTATGCACGTAGGAAACGGGTTTCACCAATGACGCGATTCTTTTCGTCGAACTCGATGTTGTCCTTATTCTCCATAATGTAATTACAGCGGGCAATTCCCGTGTACTGGAATTGAAAAAGTGATCTCAGCTCATTGTTTTGAGCATTGTGCGTCATGTTTTCAATTTCGTGTAAGCCCTGTGTGTCCGTGACACTCTCTCCACCGGCAATGGAATGACCAGAGGCAATCTCTCCAATCCACTGTGTCAGGAATGAGGTTTGTAGCAAGTCATAGGCGCCAATAAGGGCCAACTCATAATCTTGCGGACTTAAAAAATAATTCTCTGCATCCTGAGTGAATTCAGGTTCTACATCTAGGAACTTCTCACAACTCAACAAGGCCATGAGCGATCCAAAAACTAAAAAGTACTGTGCTAATCTTTTCATGTCTGTGTTGTTTAGAAGCGAATACTAAATCCTCCCATGTACGTACGAGCTTGCGGATAGAACCCGTAATCCACACCGGAATTCAAGGGTCCTCCGTTTGATCCAATGTCTGGATCAAACCCTTGGTAACTCGTGACCGTGAGGAGGTTGTTAGCACTTAGGTAAATACGGAAGTAGCTCGCCTGGATGTTTTTCAACCAATCTCCAGAGAAGGTATATCCCAATTGAATGTTACGCAGACGCAAGAAAGATCCGTCCTCGACGTAGAAATCACTGAACTCTGTGTTACGAGTTGCTCCTGTAGTCACGCGTGGAATATCATCTGAACTAAATGGTCCAGTCCAGCGATCGATCCAGTAGTCCAATTGGTTGGCGTAGGGCTGCTGACGCTCATAGTTTCGGATGATCTCATGACCCAAAGCAGCGTATAGGTTAACACCGAGGTCCCAACCTTTCCAACGTCCGTTTAAGTTCAAGCCGAAAGTGAAGTCAGGGATTGGTGAGCCAATTTGTACGCGATCACTATCATCTCCAAAGCTGATCACACCATCGCCGTTCTGATCTACATACTTCAGATCACCTGGCTGTGCTCCCGGTTGACTAACACCTGAAGCATCAATTTCCGCTTGGCTTTGGTAAATACCATCCGTTTGCAGACCGATGAAGTATCCAATGGGGAAACCTTGTTCGAAGCGAGTAGCTACGTTACCACCCACTCCGAAGTTGGCTCCAGGTATGAAGTCAACTCCATCCGGAACTGCCACGACTTCGTTCTTCAAGTACGCGCCATTCAAGGCGGCTGAGAAGATGAAGTTGTTAATCGGCTTGGTTTGGTACCCAAGTTCCAATTCAACCCCAGTGTTCTGAACATCTCCTGCATTCACGAAAGGCGGGAAACCACCGGCACCGTAGGTTCCAAGCAGTCCAGATACTTGTGGCTGGAAGAGCAAATCATTGGTACGCTTGATGAAGTAGTTCACTGTTGCGTTGAAGTTTTCGAAGAAGGAGAAATCCAAACCGACGTTGAACTGTCGGGTGGTCTCCCATTTCAAGTCGGGGTTCGCAGCGCGACCAATCGCTACCCCTTGAACGATCACGTCGTTGAAGACATAGTTTCCTTCTCCGTTCAATAGTGCGCGATAGCTGAAGTTTGGAATCTGGTCGTTTCCAGAAATACCATAGCTCATGCGCAGCTTTGCAAAGTCAATGGCTTCTGAATTAAAAAAGTCTTCTTCAGAGAAAATCCATGCCCCAGATACAGATGGGAAGATTCCCCAGCGGTTGTTCTCACCAAATTTGGAAGAACCATCACGGCGAAGAATAGCCGAGAACAAGTAGCGATCATCCAAGCTGTATTCGGCACGCAAGAAGGCCGACAATAGGCGCTCTTCGAATTGGAAAGAACCCGTGTTGTTCAAGAACCCACCGGGCGCTTGGTTGGCGCTAATGTCAGCGAATTCGACCGAGTTGTTCGGGATGTTGAAGGCTGTACCGTTCAAACCCTCACCCTTACGCGTGAAGACCGAAGCTCCGAGTGTACCGCGAATAAGACTGCGCTCATTGATGCGGTGGTTGTAGTTCAAGAAACTCTCAAAGTTCAAATCGACATACGTTTCGCGACTTTCATATACACTGGCGCCGCGCTCAATAAAGACGCTATCCGCAATCTCCACCATGGTTGGATCGAGGTCAGCATTTAATGCCGTGTTCTGCGCTTTACCAGGACCGTACCAGACCAAAGGCCCGAAGGTTTTGTAGTCAACGCTAGCGTAATTGTAGTTGAAGCGGTTGGTCCACGTCAACTCATCAGTGAAGGTGTATACAAACTCTTCTTTACCCACAAACTTGTTCACCCAGGTGCGGTTGAAGGTATTCTCCATCTGCGCGATAGGGTTGATAATATCATTCACCAATTCCAAGTAGCTGAAGCTTCCATCGGGTTGACGGATGGGCTCAGTGGGGTAGGCGTTCACCGTGTTGTAGAGAACGGAGCCGATACCGTTTTCCGGCAAAGTTGAGCGCTCTTCATGCGTGAAGAGGAATACGTTGTTGAACTTCAAGCGCGGAGAGAGTTGCAAAGAGAAGTTGACACGTCCATTCCAACGTTCAAACTCTGCTTTGCTTCCACCGACGATTCCTTCTTGATCGAAGTAGGATCCACCGATGCTGTACGTCGCTTTGTCCGTACCTCCTGTAATACTCAAGTTGTAGTTTTGGATGGGCGCGTTTTGGAAAACCGCTCCTTGCCAATCTGTTCCCTCACCCAACTGCGTATTGTTGAAGGGGGGGTCTTGACCACCGTTGGCGAAGGCGTTGTTTTTGATCACCGCATACTCCGAGGCGTTCAGAAGGCCCAACTGACGAGCCGTTTGCTGGATTCCATAGTATCCGCTGAACTCCACTTGTGGCGCTTCACTCGCTGCTCCTTTTTTGGTTTCAATGATGATTACCCCGTTGGCGGCCCGTACTCCATAGATACCTGCGGTACCATCTTTCAATACGTTGATCGAGGCAATGTCATTCGGGTTCAAGGCATTCAGGCCTTCCGAATCGTAGACAATACCGTCTACCAAGATCAGAGGATCATTATCCCCAAAGGTGCTCAGTCCGCGAATTCGAATCACGGAAGAGCCCCCAGGAGAACCCGAACTGGTTGCGATGTTCACCCCTGCTACTTGACCCTGCAAGGCAGCGTCGAGTCGCGGAATGTTCAACTTGGTGACCTCTTCTCCTTTTACGGTCGAGGTCGCCCCAGTTAATTCCTTTTTCTTCACGGCTCCATATCCCACCACCACAACTTGGTTGAGTACTTCGATGTCCTCTTCCATAGATATGTTGATGACGTTCGTAACGCCCACGACCTGTGTGACGTCCTTGTAGCCTAGAAATGAAAAAAGCAGCGTATCACCAGTAGCTGCTTCCAATTGATAATAGCCATCGAAATCGGTGGCTCCTCCAGTGTTTGATCCTTTAACCAAGATGTTTACCCCTGGCACAGGTTCACTGGTCGCCTTGTCGAGTACTTGACCCGTAATAGTACGAGTCTGTGCACTCACCCAAGTCGGGCACATAAATAGGAGTGCCAAAATGCTCAGATAGTAGTTTTTCTTCATAGGTCAGTTAGTAAGTGTGTCCTTCACCTTTTATGGCCTGTTCCGAAGGTTAAATACGGATTAATGCAACATGAAGGATTGGCAAAGTAGTAACTTTTGGTGAATTATACCATAAGTTTCCCTGTTTTTTCCTGCTTTCAGCCGCTAGGCCCCGTAAATCCTGAGTAATAAAGGTACTTTTTACATTTTTACAAGTCGAATTGGGTCGCTTTTGATCTCCGGAGCGTGTAAGAAGTAGATTCCTCTGGCCCATCCTTCGGTGGAAATGTGGTTCAAACCCGCATCGAGCCGTAGGCTCTGAATCAGAATACCTGTGCTTGAATAGATATGGGCCTCACGGCCCGATGTGCCCTGTTCCACCTCAATCACAAAGTCGTTGATGTGGGGGTTGGGATAAACCTTCACCTCGGACTCAGGCTTCGATTCCTCGAGGCCCACGGCACTGGATTGGTAGACCCGAACATAGTCGATAACCATGTCACTCTCGACGAATGCGGAGGTGATGTCCGGGTTGATCGCCACGTTGAGGAGAATATATTGCTCGGCGATGAAGGGCCAGGTGGTCATGTCGTATACGGTGGGCTCGTAGGTGTAGAAGATGAATCCATTGACACTGAAATCCAGTCGATCCGGATACCAGTCCAATGCGTAGACATTAAAGTTGTTGCTGACGCCTGGAAGATTCAATCCGCCCGTATTGACCGTTCCTCCAAAGCTGGAGGGGGTATGGACGGCACTTGAGATGTGGTCCTGATTGACGCCCCAATGTTCCATGACGTCCATCTCGCCGCAGGCGGGCCATGGGGTGGTTCCGTAATCATCGGTCCAATAGGCACCGGGTTCGTCGATGTTTTTGCCCAAGGTCCAGATTGCCGGCCACGTTCCCGCTCCCGTTGGAAGCTTGGCGCGCACTTCAATGCGCCCATAGGTGAAGGCGAATTTCGAATTCAACCGGGCTGAGGTGTACTGCTTATTGACTCCTTGATCGGTAAAGCTTTCGCTTTTCGCCACAATGTGAAGGTTCCCTTGGTCTACATAGCTGTTGTCCGTTCGATCCGTGTAGTGCTGGAGTTCCCCGTTGTACCAGCTGCTGCCGTTGGGGAGCAAAGTCTGGTGAAACCATTTGGAGGTATCGATCATGCCTGGAGTGTCGAATTCATCGGCCCATACGAGTTGATCGTAGAGAACGGGGGGTTGATTTCCTGCCGTGTCCAGGATTCCGTCGTAGCTCACGTTGTCGATGTACGCCAGAACTATGTCGTTGTTGTTCTCCCCGTTGAACTGGAAAAGGACTCGATTGAAATCTGTGCGGGTGGAGGGAGCAGCCGAGCCCGGATCCAAATTGACCCAATTGTCGTTGACCCAGTCAAAGGTCAAGGTCTGCCATTGGTCCAAAACAATCGGTTTGATGATTTCGGACTGTGTGGTCCACGGTTGACCTAGGGTTCCATCTTGAAGTTTTAGGGAGAGTTGGTTGGGCTGACTTCCGGTCAATCCGGCCGAGGGTACATAGACATCTACGGTAAAGGTATGTCCCGAACTGAAGATGAAGTTACTGGCAACGTCAAATCGGACGTTCGCGTATTGACCCCCTTGATCGTGATACTCGAGCACGGTCGCAGAGGTGTTGGAGCCTTGGTTGTAGGGGTTTCCAAATGATGTATTCAAGACACAATCATCGCCAAACCAGGTCACGATGTTTCCGTTTCCTTCGAAGTCATCATAGACGGATTGGGCAGTAATGGCGGGGCTTGCGAGCGCAAGGCACAAGAGGATAGTCGTTCGGCGGAGCATACTTATGGTATTTTTCACCATAAATGTACGCAATACGTTTTTAAAGGGTTGGGCGGGAAATTGAACATCTTCATATACAGGGGGTTAACCAACTGTTATGCGTTCCACGGTATCCCTACTCACACGATTCTTTGTCTTCATGGCGCTGTGCGTTGTGCATTCCGTTAGTGGTCAGAACCTCTATCACTACAATGACGACAATCAAATTTTCCGAATAGAAGTGGCAACAGGAACGGCGACACTCTACGTCACCCATCAACCCATCTGGCAGCAAAACGGAACAGACATCAGCTTTCATCCCAACGGTTCGCTATACGTCTTGTCCGTTTTTGGTGAGCTGTATGAAGTTGATACCCTTTCTGGAGCAATAACTCAGGTGACCAACTTTCCTCCTCAGGCGGGCTCTTCCAATTACCGGGCCTTGACAACGGATGCCAATGGTATCTTCTATGCCGGAAATGCCAATGGCCGAATCTTCACCTACAGCCTGACCGGCAACCAAGTCGTTGAGCTTGGAAATCTGGGAAGAAGCATTGTAGGCGATTTAACCTTTTACGATGGGGAGCTCTACACGACGCTCGGAAATCCAGACTCACTGGCTCGGGTAGATTTGTCACCTCCAATCAGCAGCACAGGTATTGCGGGTTTGTTGGGTGGTCCATTTATTCCGGACAACGGTCTCTCGACTATTTCGGATGGCTGCGGAAACGAACGGACCTTCATGACGGTCTACGATATTGATAAAAACGGATTTTCGACACTCGTTGAATACGATTGGTCGTCTGCCAGTTACTCCTTTGTGAGCACCCTGCCGGGAAATGCCGTTGGATCGGCGTCCAAAAAGGAGTATTTGGCCTCCTTGCCCAAACTGAATTTAGACAGCACTCAATTTAGTTCTGCATGTGGGCGCGGTTCCATCTTCATTGATGCGCGCGGAGGACAGCCCCCGTATTCCTACCAACTGAACGGTGTGCCTTTCGAATCAACCGTTGAATTCAATGATCTTCCTTCCGGGGTGTACTCCGTCCGTGTTCAAGATGCTCGAGGTTGTCTTGATTCGATTAAGGTAGAGATCATCGGTACGGAGCCCATATCCATAAACCTTGATGAGGCGACAAACCCTAATTGCGGAAAGATCAACGGAATCATCGCTTTTTCGGCGACCGGAGGTACGGGTGCTTTGCAGTATTCGCTGAACGGATTGGACTTCTTCACTTCGGGTTATTTTGATCGACTAGGTCCAGGAGACTACGATCTTGAAGTGGAAGATGAAGAAGGCTGTTCTTCTCGCGAGCGCATTACCTTGACTGATGAGTTGGAAGGCTGTACGATTCAGGTTCCCAATGTTTTTTCTCCCAATGGAGACGGAAACAATGATGTCTTCATCATTCAAGGACTCGCTGGCCGCCTGAATACCTTTCGCGTTTACAACCGTTGGGGAACCAAGGTATACGACCGAATTAACTACTTGAATGACTGGTCTCCTCGAGATCTTTCAGAGGGCACTTATTACTATGTTCTTTCGGTCGAAGGATTGAAGGACCTGACCGGGTTTCTCACCTTGGTCCGCTAAGCGTCCGACGAAAAACCCCGACTCGCTTGCAGGGGTTTTGCCGCTACCGCGGCAAGAAGCTGAAATAAGGGGGGCTTCACAACAGAAGCGAAGCCCTCGCTGCGCTCGTTATTTTTCTCTTTTTCCAGAAGTCCTAAGCAAGCTCGGCTTCTGTCAATCGAAAAAACCCGCCCCGCATTCGCGGAACGGGCTTCGCTTCTGGTTGTGGTCCCAGCAGGGCTTGAACCTGCGACCCACAGATTATGAGTCTGTTGCTCTAACCAACTGAGCTATAGGACCAGCAAAAAAGTCTTGCAAAGTTAGACCTTCAAAGACTATCTTGCAAAGAGTAACCACCTACCGAATGATTCGCAACCTTATCCTCGACCTTGGCGGTGTTCTTTTAGAGATCGATTACCGCCGTACCGAAGAGGCCTTCAAGAAACTTGGGTTTGACGACTTTGAGAATCGCTACTCACAGCTCAAGCAATCCGAAACGTTTGACTTGTTTGAAACTGGTGACCTAAGCGCCGATGAATTTCGCGACGAAATCCGCAACATCAGTGGTAAAGATCTAAGTGATGACCAAATCAACGATGCTTGGAATGCGATGCTCTTGGATCTACCCCAGAAGCACATCAATCTGCTGGATGATATGCGCGATGAATATCGACTGGTCTTGCTGAGTAACACCAACGAAATTCATCTGGACAAGATCTACGAGAAGTTTGGTCACGAGTACAGCGAGTTTGAGTACATCTTCGAACGTACCTACTACAGTCACCTTGTGGGATACCGGAAACCCGAAATCGAGATTTTCGAAGAAATCATGGAGGAACTCGGTATGGAACCATCGGAGACCTTATTCATTGATGATTCGCCTCAGCACGTCGAAGGAGCAAAAGAAGCGGGCCTGAATGCCTATCACTTGACCCCAGGGTCCTCGATTCTTTCATTGGATCGGATCATCCAAAAGTTCCAATAAGTTGTCCTAACTTAGAGCGAACCTATTCCTCAACCCATGTCCCTTAAGCGGCTTTTATTCGAATCCAAGAAGTGGCTAAGCATCCATGTTGCGGGGTATGTCCTTCAGGCGAAAGACTCGATTAAGGCGGCTTTGAAAGGAAGGAAAGTTGAGGCCAAATTTGTCTTGTTTGGCAAAGGTCGCTCGGGCACAACCCTCCTGGTCAGCTTGATGAATTCCCATCCAGATCTTTTCTGTGATGGCGAGATCCTGAATAAGAAAGTACTTCAAACCAAAAATCGAGTCCGAACACGGGAGCGACTTTCCCCGAAAGCCGTCTATGGGTTCAAGTTGCTGAGTTATCAGCTTCGAGACCTTCAGGACCTTCCCGATCCTAAGGCCTTCTTACAAGCTTTGATAGATGATGGCTACAAACTCATTCACTTGCGGCGCGAGAACAACTTGCGGCAAGTTCTTTCACGGCTGTACGCTGAGCACCGAATGACCTACCACGCCGCGAAGGGAAGTCAAAATGCACCTTTGGAGAAAATGCACCTGGACGTTGATGACCTCCTGGTTCAATTGGGTCGGTCCGCTTCATTAGATCGCTTTGAAGCCGAGGTGCTCGAAGGATTGGACTTTCTCTACGTATCGTATGAAAAGGACCTCGAGGACAACACCAAGCACCCGGAAACCATGCGACGCGTTTTCAGCTTCCTTGAATTGGACTACCACGAGCCCGAAGCGGCGTTGAAAAAAATCACAACCAAGAAACTCTCTGGATTCATCGCCAATGCCGATGAAGTGGAACATGCCTTGCGAGACTCTGGATACCAAAGCTTTCTCGATTAATGGGTGTTTCCTCCAAAATCAAAGGCAATTACTGGCTGAGATCGGGAGTCTACACCATAGGACAGCGATTCAGCACCATGGCCTTTGGCTTGGTCAACTTCTTAATCCTCGCCCGGGCCACGACCAAGGAAGAGTTTGGAACACTCGCCTTGTTCATCAGTGTCATCACCATATTGGAAGTACTCCGGAATGGATTCTTGAGGAACGGCTTAATTCGCGGCATTAATCACGCTAACTCCGAAGAAGAAAAGACCAAGATCAAAGGGAGTAGCTTTGGACTGAGCATGATCTTCTCGGTCATTCAAGCCCTGCTCTTTTTGACTCTGGCCCAACCGGCGGAATCGCTCTGGGGAGCCTCGGAATTAGCTCAAATGCTCTACATCCAGATTGTTGGCTCCTTCTTGGCTCCTTTTTTCTGGCATTTCGAATACCTAGGTCAAGCCAACCGGACTTTTCGTGGATTCTTTTGGTCTCATTTCATTCGACGAGGTGGGTTCACGGGCTACATCGCGATACTCTGGTTCACCGATATGCCGATTGATTTGACTGAGCTATCGATCGCCTTTGTCGTCTTTCAAGGAGTCGGTGCCTTAGTGGGCTGGATCCTAACTCGGTTCTTGGCTCCTCTTAAAATGAAATGGGATCGGGAAACGGCCAGCGATTTGTTCCACTATGGGAAGTACACTTTTGGAACCAATGTCAGCGCTCAGTCCTTGAAGAATATTGATCAGTGGTTCCTGGGCGGTATGATTGGCACCTCGGCAGTGGCCGCCTACAATCCAGCTATTCGCATCTCCTCTTTGGTCGAGGTTCCTACACTCTCTGTAGCGAGCATGCTCTTTCCGGAACTCACCAAACGCGTTAGGGAAGAAGGCATCAAGGTGGCCACGGAACTGTATGAGCAAAGTGTCTCGGGGATTATGGCGCTCACCCTACCCACCGCTCTAATCGTGCTCATTTTTCCGGAATTCATCATCAATGTCTTGGCTGGCCCAAAGTATTTAGACACGGTAGATATTTTGAGGGTGACCATTTTCTACACCCTTTTTATCCCCTATGCCCGGCAGTTTGGAGTCGTCCTGGATGCCATTGGACTTCAGAAGGTCAACTTCTATTTTGTCCTGTTCTCAGCGATTTTAAACATCCTCTTTAATTACCTCTTCATCAGTGCCTACGGCACGATAGGAGCTGCCTACGGAACCCTCGCCACCTACGGTGTGGGCTTCATCTACAACCAGTGGTATCTGGCCAAAAAACTCGGTACAAATCCGCTTCGCACTCTGCTCGGAGTAGGCGCCATGTACCAGAAAATTTTCCTATTGATTCGTAAAAAAGTGTAAATTCAACACTCAACTAAACCCATAAAAGATGAAAAGAACCTTATTAATTGTAGCCTTCGTTCTCGGAACAGTGGGCTTTAGTTTTGGACAAGGGCATGAGCTCGGAGTCCGTTTTGGAGGCTTTACCGGCAATACCGGGGTCGCCTTGGATTATGTTGGGCCGGTAGGTCAGTTTAGTCGTGTTCACGCCGATTTGGCATTTGCTGACGGGGGGATTTATGTGGACGCTCTTTATGACTTTTTGTATCGCCCTCTCGGTGGAGAAGCCTTTAGCTGGTACCTCGGAGCGGGAGTTGGCTTGGGGTTGGATGATCCTTTCCGCTTGGCCATTCCTTTTGAGGCAGGATTAGAGTATCAATTCAACACTATTCCACTGTCCTTAAGTATTGATTATCGCCCAGCTCTTCGTCTGATTGAGGACACAGATTTTGAAAGCGGAGGTTGGGGATTCAACGTTCGTTACCGATTGGGTGGATAACACCAAAGAAGTATAGAACCTAAACCAAAAAAGCCGACTCATCGAGTCGGCTTTTTCCTTTTCGTGACCCCGCCAGGAATCGAACCTGGATCTTAGGTTCCGGAGACCTACGTAGTATCCATTCTACTACGGGGCCAGCGAGGGGCAAAGGTACAGGATTGAGTTTTTAATTTCCATCCTGAACTCTTTATTCTTGGAAAGCATTATCTTTGGCGTCCTTCATTGGGTAATTAGCTCAGTTGGTTTAGAGCGCCGTCTTGACAGGGCGGAGGTCACTGGTTCGAATCCAGTATTACCCACCAAGCCATTCCATAAGTCTGCCACCTTCGGGTGGCAGTTTTTGTTTGCGAGCGGCTTGAGGTGGAGCATCGCGCCGTAGGCGCAAAAAATTATCTTTAAAACGAAATTGGCCCCGTAGTTCAAGGGATAGAATAGAAGTTTCCTAAACTTTTGATCCGCGTTCGAGTCGCGGCGGGGCTACAAGTGCATTGAGAATCCGCCCCACGTTTCGTGGGGCTTTCCTTACCTTTGCGGCCATGCAGCGCGTAATCCTGATTTTTGCTCGAACCGTTGTGGTTCTTTTCCTGCTCTCCGCTTTCGGATGGGTGGTCAAAGGCGCTGTCAAAGGTGACTTGGGATGGGGGCCCAAGGTGAACTCGACCGTGGTCACCTTTGTGAGTTTCTTCGACCTCTTTGAAGAGACGGTTGAAGAAGTCAAAGAGCTGCCCAAGACCTTTGTGCCTACACCGGAGAATTTTGAGCCCATCAATCGCCTGGACCGAGATGTTTGGGGATTGGTCACCTATTCCACCGGCGACTTTGAGCGAAAGTTGGACGTCTTGAACTTCCGGAATGATTCCGTAGCGCATTCTTGGACCATCACCAATATCCAGCGCGCGCAGAACCGGATCATCCACCCGATCATGACCCGAAACCGGGATTTAATCTATTCTCTAAATGGGGTCACCGGACTGTTTGCTGTCAATGCAAAAGGTGAACGGCTGTGGAAACAAGACACCATTGCTCACCACCACGGGCTGAACTTTGATGCCGACAGTATGATCTGGGCCTGTACCTACGACAAGGAGCCCAAGGGATTCATCATATATCGAGGTCTGGTCAAGCTCAACGGAAGAGACTTGAACTACATTGACAATACGGTGAGTCAGATTGACCCCAAGACAGGTCATATCCTCTACCACAAGTCGCTGACCGATATTCTGGTGGAAAACGACTTGACCCATTTGTTGATGAAAACCGGGCAGGCCTGGGATCCGCTGCATTTGAACGATGTGGAGCCCGTACTGGCCGACGGACCGTATTGGAAAAAGGGAGATCTGTTTTTGAGCATGCGGTGCATCAGCGTGGTCATGCACTACCGCCCTTCAACGGGTGAGGTGATCCGCGTATTGGAGGGTCCGTTTTATACCCAGCACGATGTCGATGTAGTGAATGATTCGACCTTGAGCATCTTCAACAACAACGCCCATGTGACCTGGCAGAAGACCAAGACCAATTTGCCGATTGGATTGGAGCGCAAAAATGCGGGGGATCACTACTCCAATATTGTCTTTTACCACCTCGATACGGATGAGGTTGAATTCATCGAGAAAGAAACGTTTGAGGCCAACCGCATTTACTCGACAACTGAAAGTCTGGCCGATTGGTTGCCTGATGGGTCTGTCTTTGTTGAGGAACAAAACAGCTCTGTTTTGTGGGTGTTGAAGGACGGCGAGGTCTTGTATAAAAATGTACTTTCTTCGCAGCACGAAGGATACCACCACTTGTCCAATTGGACGCGAATTATACCTGAATTATGAGCGCACCTTTGCTTTACATCGGCCCGGGACTCGGAGCCGGCACCATTGTACTCATCTTGGTCATCACGGGGATCGTGGCGTTTAGCTTCGGATACATCATTTGGATCCGAATCAAGAAACGATTCCGTAAGAAGGACTGATGGTCGATTACCTGATCATCGGCTGGGCCGGGGTCGTCTTTATGGTGATCGTCCGCATTTTCACCAAGCGCTTCTTCGCCTTGGCGGAGTCGAGCGTGCACTTGCTGGACATTTTTTTAGCGCCGGGGACGGATGAAGAAAAGCTTCCAACCATTGAGCGACGAACCAAACGGTTGACGGGAGCTCTATTTGCCGTGATTGGGGTACTGCTGCTGGCCTTTGGGTCTGCCGCGGCCTTTCCTTTTGCTTTTCAAGAGTGGTTTATCGAAGACCGGCCTTTTGCACCGAGTGGGGTGTGGAATGTGGTGGCCCTTTCCGTGGGGGCAACGTTACCCCTGGTCATTCCTTTTGGCCCAAAGAGCCAGAATTCCTCAGGTTATTCGCCCTTGGCTCAGTTGCTTCACCATCTAGCGCTGGACAATCCTCATGTAGGCCTGCGCCTTTTGCGGCGCGATGTCCACGCGGCGCGGAAAAAGAACATCGAGCCGAAGGCTCAATTCCTCATCATTTCTGGTCTGGCGCGAGCGGGAACCACCAGCTTTTTGAATGCGGTGATGAATCGCGGTTCCTTCGCTTCTTTGAGCTACGCCAATATGCCCTTTGTGCTGGCGCCGACAACGTGGGCAAGGTTGTATAGTCCCAAGGCCGAAGTTCAGGTTGAGCGAAGCCATGGCGACGGAGTCATGGTGGGTCTGGATTCCAGCGAGGCTTTAGAAGAGGTCTTCTTTAAAGCGGTGACCGAAAGCGAATACGTGGAGGAAGATTGCTTGCGCACGCACGATCTATCCAAGGAGGCCTACGCGCAGTATCTGGATTATCAGGCTGTTGTGCGTGGCGAGAACGAGCGCGTCTACGTGGCCAAGAACAACAACTTTTTGCTTCGCTATGCATCGGTCCGAGCCTTGAATCCGAAGTTTCGAATGGTGATCCTCTTCCGAGACCCGCTCACGCAAGCGGCATCGCTTTTGGAAAAGCACCTGCAGTACTCGGAGATGCAAGAGGAAGACCCTTTCGTTCTGGAGTACATGAATTGGCTGGCTCACCATGAGTTTGGTCGGGGTCAAAAGCCCTTCTGCTTTGGTGAGGGCGGTCCATTGGAGGGCGATCCTAAGAGCATCAACTATTGGTTGAAGCTGTGGATTGAGGTGTACAGGTATGCTTTGGAGATTCAGGACGACCAAACGGTTTTCGTGGCCTATGAGGACTTTTGTGCTGAGCCCAATGAGGTGGTTGAGCGTGCTTTGGGAGGATTGTTATCGGCCCGTGAGGGCCAAAACCTGGCCCCGCATACAGGGGTTCGAAAGGTAGAAGTCGAAGCGGACGCGACGCTTCTTGCTCAGGCAAAGAGTCTCTACGACCAGCTCAGAGCTAAGGCTTGAGTACCTCCAAATAAACTTCTATAACTCCCCAACCTTTCGCCGTCAATCGGTGTTAAAACCTGATAAAATTCAGCTTGCTGCTTTTGACCAGCCGGCCGATAGAGGCTATCTTTGCGCCATTAAGAAGATTGATTCTAAATAAAGCGCAAAAGTCTTGGCCGAATGGGTGTTGGCCCCTACATTTGCGGCGTTATTAAGAATGGTTCTAAACAGATAAAATGAAACAGTCCGTACTTTCTTTACTCCTCCTTGTCACTTTTGGAGTTACTGCACAACAGATCGATCAGGTATCTGTCGGCGCTGGTTACATCAATCAAACCTATTACAGCCTTTCAAGCGGTAATACATCCGCTTCTTCACTAGAAGCCTGGGACATCGGTTTTAATGTGAATCCTTCGATGGCGAGTGTCTTCATCAACGAAGGTGTAGCTTCTGGCGCTGGAGCACAAGGCCCGGTTTCTGCATGGTTGACCAGTGCAAGCGATTTCAATACCGTCACCATCAACGATACCGTGGAGTACCTCCGCAACCCGGATGTATCCTGGTCTGAAGGAGCATTCAACACACCAGCGGCTGCTGGAAACCCTGCAGACTTCGGATGGGGTGTTTACGATTTTGTAAGCCACGAGGTCATCGGTGACCGTGTATTCATCATTCAACTCCGCAACGGATCCTTCAAGAAGTTCATGGTGGAATCACTAATCTTGGGAACCTTCACCTTTAAGTGGGCAGATCTCGATGGTGGAAATGAAATCACCAGCACCTTGGATCAAACCGCGTACAGCAAAAAGATTGTCTTCTATTCCTTGGCGAATAACGCAGTCGTTGATATCGAGCCGACCAGCTGGGATATGATGTTCACGCGTTTCAGCCAATCCTTGGACGCTGGAGACGGAACCTTCTTGGAGTACAATGTAGGAGGTGCATTGATCGCACCAAATGTATATGTGGCCCAAGCCAATGGCGTGGATCCATCAAGCGTTGAATTTGTTGATCACGAAGCGGACTTGACAGACAGCATTGATGTGATTGGACACGACTGGCGTTACTTTGATTTGGGATCTTTCAGCTGGATCACCTTGAGCGACCGCGTATACTTTGTGACTACCGAAAGCGATAGCCTCTTCCAGATGCAGTTCATCGACTTCGAAGGATCAAGCACGGGAATCATCACATTGGAAAAAGAATATCTAGGTCAGTACGTGAGTACGCCTGAGATCGAAGATTTGAACGGTTTTGCCATGTACCCGAATCCAGCCAGCAGCAATGTCAACTTGACCTTGGATTGGGCGGATGCTGGAACAGAAGGCTCGTACCGCATCGTTGACTTGCAAGGTCGCATTGTGGCAGAGGAAAGCTTCCGCGTTGAAACCGGATACAACAAACAAGCGATTCAACTTGACGCTGCACCGGGAATGTACGTAGTTACTATGACCGTAGGAACAGCGCAAACCACTGAACGTCTGATCATCCAGTAATTCTGAAGACAAGAACGCTCATAACGATCTTATTAGGACTCTCCTTTACCTGGGCACAAGCTCAGGTAGAGGAGGCTCCTGATTCTACAGACCCCGTTCGTACCTACGAATTGGAGGATGTAGTCGTGACGGGCGAGTTTGAACCGACTTCTGCTGAAAAGGCTGTTCACGAAGTCAAGGTTATTGACGCGGAGCAGATTCAGACCATGGGCTTCCAACAGCTCGATGAGGTCTTGGAGCAACAGCTCAATCTTCGGGTCAATCAAGATCCTTCGCTCGGGGCCGGACTGACCATGCAGGGCATTGGTGGAAACAACGTTCAAATCATGATCGACGGAGTGCCCGTGATTGGCCGTTTGGACGGGAATATTGATATCTCCCAACTTCCGCTGTACAATGTGGAGCGCGTGGAGATTGTCCAAGGAGCTATGAGCAACCGGTACGGAACCAACGCGGCCGGAGGCGTTATCAACCTAATCACCAAGAAGAACGACGGCGCAGAGTGGTCGGTCACTACACAAAATCAATGGGAGAATGTGGGGCTCTTGAGCAACACATTGGGCCTATCTGGTCGATTGGGGCGCGTAATGCTCTCCGGAAGCGTCTTTCGCTATAAATCACAGCTCTTTTCGGACGACAGCTTGCGTTCTTCCCAAAGCATGTGGAACCCAAAGGAGCAGATCGGTGGAGACGCTCAGTTCAAGTACTACGGCAAGAAAAGCTTGGAATTCGGCATCTCGGTTCGATACTTTGATGAACTGGTAAGAGATCTCGGAGAAGTCAAGCGCCCACAATTTGAGCCTTACTCTTTTGATCAGTACTTCTATACGCGCCGCATCGATCCAAGGGCCCACTTGAAGTTTGATATGGGGCGAAAACACAAATTCAACAGCGTAACGGCTTTCAACCTTTACGATCGCGTCAGCGAGAATCGCCGCATTGACTTCGAGAATGATTCAAACTATGTGCTGGCCGATGGTCAGGATACCTCGAAGTTTACCACGCTTTTGAACCGGACCATCGTCACCGCGAAATACGGAAATCGCTGGAAGGCGGAATACGGTTTGGAAACGCAGTACGAAACCGGAGCAGGCGACCGAATCATCGACAGTTCTTCTACGCCCATCAATGAAACCCGAATGATGAACATCGCGGGATGGGTAGGGGCTCAATATATGCCCAATGAGCGTTGGACCATTCAGCCGAGCGTGCGCGTCGGGTGGAACAGTCGATTTGATCATCCCGTGTTACCTTCGATCAAAGCGGTGTATCGCGGAGATAAAAATCTAATCGTACGCGCGGGTTATGCCCAAGGATTCCGGGCACCGGACCTCAAAGAACAGTACTTCGAGTTTGTCGACGTGAACCACGACATTCATGGAAATCCCAACCTCGAAGCCGAGACTTCTCACAATGCGTACATCGCCGTAGAGCGCGAATTGTTGACCAATGAAGCCCATCGGGCCTTGGTTCGGGGACGCATCTTCTACAACTATATTGAGAATCAAATCACCTTGGCCCAGACGGCCCCACTGTACTACGAGTACATCAACGTAGGCCGCCTATGGACCGATGGAATTAACGCTGAATTGGACTACAAGCTCTACGATGATTTTACCTTCCTTTTTGGAGCTGGTTATACTCGGGCCAAGTCCTTCTGGGATGAGTTGACCGAGCCTACGGAATACATCGGTACGGTAGACTTGAACCTCCAAGCTACCTACGTTATACCGAAGATTGAAACCAACGTAACCCTGAACTTCCGCTACTTCGGAAAACAAGGGAACTACTTCCTCAGTGATGAGGTGTTGACTTTGAACGAGCAGAGCCCTTACAACATGACCCACTTGAGCTTCTCACGCGGCTTCTGGAACAACCGAGTCTTCGTGTCTGTAGGAGCCAAGAACCTCTTCGATATTCAAACGGTAGAGGTGAGCCAGGTGAGCAATTCTACCCACAGTCCAGGCGGTGCACAACTGGTCAGCTGGGGACGCAGTTACTTCATCAAGCTCAACATGAGCCTGGGCCCTGAATACCGCAACTAATGCCGGCGCTGGTCAAAGCCGAGGTACACAGTCATTGTTTATCGCTCCTTCAAGAGCAACTCTCCGGAATTCAAGATCAAATCAATGCCCTCAAGGCCGATTTAGGCAGTGAGACGAAGAGTAGTGCCGGAGACAAGCACGAAACCGGCCGAGCCATGATTCAGTTGGAACAAGAACGGCTGGGCGCTCAATATTCCGCTGCTAAAAAACAGTGGGAGGTTCTACAGCGCCTCCCTAAAGAAAACACCGACCGCGTTGTGCTGGGCGCGTTGGCCCGCATTAGCGATCGGTGGTATTATTTTGCCACCGGCATGGGTTCCGTAACCGTGAGCAATACGGAGGTCATGGTCATTGGACTCACGAGTCCGCTTGCTCAAGCCTTGAAGGGTATGCCGGTAGACGGTTCTGCTCAGTTCCGCGGCAACTTATACCGCGTTCAAGAGGTACTTTAGTCTGTCAGCTCTGCCATCCGCTCTTTGATGAGCTTATTGACAATGAGCGTTTTGCCTTCAAGTTCAGGCGTCGCTTCAAAAAGCAACTCCTTTTTACCCATGAACTTCTTACCCTTCGGGTAGAAGTAAAATTTCTGCCCCACCGCCACGGTCACGCCGCTGTTGCTGAAAGGAGAAAGATTGGGATTCATCACTCCTGGAATGACGAGTGGAATAGACGTTGCCGTGTTGTTGCGCAAGGTCATAGATACGCGGTCCGGAGATTTTGCTGGCCCTGCCAAGCTCGTCAGAACAAAGGCCAAGGTGAGTGCTAGTGTTTTCATGTTGAAATGTTTAGTGTTGTCAGAGTAACGGCGAAGTCCGACATCGAATTCATAATGAGGTGTTAAGACCCACAAAGCCGCGTCGAAGGCCTATTTCCCGTATCTTTGCCCAATGGAGAGTCAACGATTAAAGAAAGTCAACAGCGTCTTGCAAAAAGACCTCGGAGAACTGCTCGATGCCTTTGCCCGCGATCACTTCCGCGGAACCTTGGTCAGCGTAAGCGAAGTTCGCGTAGCACCCGACTTGAGTTACGCGAAAGTATTCGTCAGTGTTTTCCCTACGGGAAACCAGGGTGTCATCATGAAGCAAATCACCGACAGCACCGGTCATCTCCGCCATCAATTGGGTCAGCGAATCCGCAATCAAATGCGCGTTGTGCCCGATCTCGATTTTCGATTGGACACTACCCTCGATGAGCGGGATGAAATCGATCGTCTACTCAAAGGGGAAGGAGACAACCCCTTCAAGTGAACCTGAGCTGGTACATCGCCCGACGTTACCTCGTTTCTAAGAAGCGTACAAATGCCGTGAACTGGATCACGCGCATTTCAATGCTCGGCGTGGCTGTATGTACCGCTGCCCTTTTCATTATTCTCAGCGTATTCAACGGCTTCGAAGGCCTACTCCTGAATCTATACGGAGCCTTTGACCCCGACATTCGCATCCGCCCAGCCACGGGTAAAGTCTTTTCTACCGACAGTTTGGATGTAAGTGCCTTACGGCACGATGACCGCGTCATCCACTTTTCCCAGGTCCTCGAAGAAAAAGCCATTCTTCGGTACCGTGAACGGGAGTATGTCGCAACAATACGAGGTGTAGACACAAGTTTCCGCGGCTTAACGGGACTCGACAGCCTCATGTGGCAAGGCCGTTTCTTTCGGGCCGATGACGATCAAGACCTCGCCGTCCTCGGGAAGGGCGTTTCCTACTACTTAGGTCTCGGTCTTCAGGACATGTACAATCCGCTGTTCCTCTATATACCCAAGCCCGGCGCAACGATGAGTACTCGGCCCGAAGATGCGTTTCGAATCAACGGCCTTTTTCCCATCGGTATCTTCTCGGTCCAGTCCGATTTTGACGGAGAATACGTACTCGTTCCCATCTCCTTTATGCGGGGAACTCTAGGAGCCTCACAAACGACTGTTTCTGCCCTCGAATTTCGGTGCACGTCCGACAAGGCCATGGAGGAATTGCACGCTCAATTGAAGAAGGATTTGGGACCGGACTACATCGTGGAGAATCGATACGAACTCCACTCGGTCTTTTACAAGGTCATGCAGACGGAGAAGTGGGCGGTCTTTGCCATTTTCGCCTTCATCGTCCTGATCGCCACCTTCAACCTGATCGGTTCCATCACCATGCTCCTCCTGGAGAAAAGACAGGACATTTCCACTTTCCAAAGCATGGGCGCCCAGGGAAGCACCATTCGGCGGATCTTCTTCGTTGAAGGTCTTCTGATCAACGGCGTAGGCGCCGTGGCCGGCCTACTCTTTGGGATTGTCCTCTGCTGGGGTCAGATGACCTTTGGATGGGTTCGGCTCGGAGCAGACGGAGCCTTCATCATCGATGCCTATCCAGTGGCTATGAAAGTCACCGACGCTTTATATACCCTATTAATGGTCTTGGTTATTGGCTCCTTGGCCGCGTATCTGCCCGTTAGGCAGCTCGGGAAGAACTCCTGAGCAGCCAGAGGTTAAATCCTACTAGACCAAGGCTAAGGAAGGCCATAAAGGCTCCCGACTCCGGTGTCCCTACTTGATTTACCGCTTCTTCTGAAATTCCATTCTTCTGTAGAATGAACGTAAATATAAGCAGCAAACTGTTGTTGGTGTAGTGTGCGAGTATTGGCAACCACAACGATCCGCTCCAGACGCGGAGGTAGCCCAGTACGCCCCCGAGCAGGGTCAATGGAATGAGGTTGATTAAGTTTTGGTGCATCAGACCAAAGAGGAGGGAAGAAATCCAAATGGCAGCATGCACATTCATTCTTCGTGCTAATGTGGGCTGAATCACCCCACGAAACAGCATCTCTTCTCCGAGCGCTGGAAGGACAGCCATCACGAAGAGATTGGCCATAAGGTCTCCCAGACCGTTCATGTCCAGGAATCGCTCCATAAGGGCCGTATTGTCTTGTCCGAGTTCCACCCACCATTGAAGCCAGGAAGGATAATTGATCGAATCAAAGAAATAGATCAGGGCATTCAAGGCTGGAATGGCCACGACCATGAGGAGGACGCCATTGACGACCTGACCTCCTGAGATGGACTTGTTCAGGGCGAGCTCTTGAAGCATTCCGCGCCGTCTAGCGGCCCACACGAAGGAGGGAACCAAGAACAAACCAATGCTGCTCAAGGACTGCGTAACGAGCAGGGCACCCCGATCTTCAAAGATGCTGGAGGGGTCTTCAAAAACAGGAACGCCCATGGCGAATTGCGCAATAGCCAGACCTAATAAGCTGAAGAACAACAAACCCAAAAGCACCCAGAACATAAGTTCTACGAGATCCGTTCCTATTCGGCGTTCTGGGGTATGCATCTGATTAGCAGCTTAATTCGTAATTTTGCAACCCCAAAGATACGTTTCGAATTCTATGGTAAAGATTGCCGACATCGAATTGGGAGACTTTCCCTTACTTCTTGCTCCCATGGAGGATGTGAGTGACCCACCCTTTCGCGAATTGTGTAAGGAACAGGGAGCCGATTTGATGTACACGGAATTCATCTCTTCAGAAGGACTCATTCGAGACGCTGCCAAAAGCCGCATGAAACTGGACATTTTCGAGTATGAGCGCCCCATTGGCATTCAGATATTCGGAAATGAGATTGAATCGATGAAAGAGGCTACGGCCATCTGTGAGGAGGCTGGTCCAGACATCATCGACATCAATTACGGATGTCCCGTAAAAAAGGTGGCCTGCAAAGGCGCTGGTGCCGGGATTCTCCAAGACATTCCGAAGATGGTGAAAATGACTGCGGAGATCGTGAAGTCGACATCTCTTCCCGTAACCGTTAAAACCCGTTTGGGTTGGGATGAGAACACCAAGTACATTGTCGAGGTGGCTGAACGGCTTCAGGATGTGGGCATCAAAGCCATTTCAATACACGGGCGTACTCGGAAACAGATGTACAAGGGAGAAGCGGACTGGACCTTGATTGGAGAGGTCAAGAACAACCCGCGCATGAATATTCCTGTATTCGGCAACGGAGACATCGATAGTCCGGAAAAAGCCGTGGAGTGGAAAGAGCGTTACGGTGTTGACGGCGTCATGATCGGGCGAGCGAGTATTGGATACCCTTGGATTTTCAGAGATATCAAGCACTACATTACCACCGGTGAAATCCTAGATCCACCAACTATTGAAGAGCGCACAGAGATGGCTCGTCGACTGCTTCAAAAGGCCGTGGCTTGGAAAGGTGACCGTTTGGGAATTGTAGAAACACGCCGACACTACACCAACTACTTCAAGGGAATCCCCAACTTCAAGGAAACTCGACTGGCATTGTGCACGAGTGAAAGCTTGGATGATCTCATGGGAATTCTAGACCGCATCCCTCAAGAGTTTGGCGAGCACGTCTTCGCATAAGCAACCCGGAACCTTCCGCTAAAGCAAAAAAAATCCCCGCAGTTTCCTGCGAGGACTTTGTAATATTCAAATCCACGAGACTATTCTAACGTACGACGAGTCGCGTAGTTGATCTTGTAGGATTGTGCTTTTCTCAATTCTTGCTTGATGTCCGTGATGATACCCATCTTCACATCCATATCCGCCTTGATTGAGTTAATCAACTGCTTTGCTTCTTGCTCTGAGCGCGCTTCGCGTTCTTGAGCAACAAACTCCTGGATGTCGTCTACGGATGCAAAAGCATCGTTCAACTGAACACGTGGTTCTTCACCGTAGGTAGCGCGAATTCGCTGAACAGGCTTCCCTACATAGATGTAGCTCACCAAGTTCTTACGCTGAATCTTTTGAATTTCTCCTGCCTCAGGCAAGCGAACTTCCACGACCAACGTTACTTCACGCATTACGGTAGTTACCATAAAGAAGAACAGAAGCATGAAGACAATGTCCGGGAGGGATGCTGTCGAGATCCCTGGACTATCTTTTGATTTTGAATCTTTAAACTTTGACATCTTCTTATGATTTAGGACCCACCAACGTCTTTCGGTTCAGCCTCTGAGATCAACTTCGGATACATCGCTTTGATTTCCTTCTGTTGGTCATCAGTCAAATCACCGAACTCCTTGCCGTATTCTTCCATACTCACTCGATCCCGCAATTCCGTGTACGCTTGGGCCAATTGATCTTGAACCGTAATGTACATTTCGTAGGAAGTTCCGCGGTCGTTTTGTAGCGAAACGATGGCCTTATCTGGATTGTCCGATTTACGCGGATCACGAGCTCCCTGGCAGTGTGCACAAGAACCGTCCCCGTTGTTATCGATAAAGGCTTTTGCCTTTTCCTTGAGGTCATCTACATCGGTCGGCTCTTCGTTGACCAACAACTGGTCATACGCATTTACCAACACGATAAAGAGATTTCGCTTATTCGCTTTCTGGTCGTCGGGCGGAGGGGTGTTCTCATCTGGCATAGGAGGTAGCCTACGGATAATCCCCGTATCTACGTCCATAGTTGTCGTTACCAGGAAGAAAATCAACAGCAAGAAGGCGATGTCTGCCATCGACCCTGCGTTAATTTCAGGTACTCCTCTTTTCTTACGAGCCATAGTGATTAATTATCGACGTACTATAGATTTCACTGAAGAAAGAATCACAGCCAAGATGGCCACACCGGCCAACAAATAGAATGTGATCAATCCCATACCTACTCGCTTAGAAGTAGTTTCCGTTACGCCACCTTCAACGCGGCCCATCGCCTCTGTTACATTCCCCGATGCGAGGAGGTAAGAGATGCCGATGACCACAACCAATGCTCCGATTCCAATAAGGGAATTCTTCGCGTTCTCTGGGTGGGTAATCAAGTAGTATACTGCAAAGCCAATGGTCAGCAATGAAGCCAAACCTGCGGCAATGTATGCCATGAACATCATGGGATCAATGATCGACGCTTGAACAGCAGCATCGTTCTCGATGGTATCGTCTCCCTTCACCAAAGCCAAGGCAAAGAAGATGACCGCACCGACCATGAATACATAGCTTAATATTTTTCCAACCTTTTCCATGGTAGGAGCTTATTTAGAGTTCTTCACCAAGATGTCTACCAAGCTGATAGAAGCATCTTCCATGCTGTTCACCAAGCTGTCCACCTTGGCCACGATGATGTTGTAAAAAATCTGAAGGATGATCGCTGTAATCAAACCGAATACAGTGGTCAAAAGTGCAACCTTAATACCACGTGCAACGAGTGATGGAGAGATGTCTCCAGCAGCTTCAATCGAGTCGAAGGCAGAGATCATACCGATTACTGTTCCCATGAACCCAAGCATTGGTGCCAAGGCGATGAAAAGAGAAATCCAAGAGATACCGCGCTCCAACAATCCCATTTGTACGGAACCGTAAGAGATAACCGATTTCTCTACCATGTCGATCCCTTCATCAGAACGCTCAAGACCTTGGTAGAAGATGCTGGCTACTGGTCCGCGAGTGTTGCGGCAAACTTCTTTTGCAGCTTCAACACCACCGCTTTTCAATGCAGCTTCAACTTCGCTAAGCAATTTAGCTGTGTTGGTGGTCGCGAGGTTCAAGTAAATGATACGCTCGATACAAATAGCTAGACCGAGGATCAAACAAACCAAAACGATACCCATGAACGTGGCACCACCTTCGATGAATTTTTGTTTGACGATCTGGTGGAATCCGCGCTCGCCTTCTGCGGCGGCTGCTTCCATCATTTCAGTATCCTCAGCTTCGGCGGCTGCAGGAGCTTCTTCTTCTGCTTCGTCTTCGATAGCAGCAACTGAATCCGTAGCAGCAGAATCTGCAACCATTTCAGTATTGTCTGTAGCAGTGCTGTCGTCTTGCGCATAAACGCCTACGGCGCCGAAGCTCAACAAACCTGCAATTGCCAGAAGTGATAACGCTTTTTTCATTTTGGCTTTTTGTTGATTAGAAATATTTAGGTTTTCCTATTAATTACACATTTAACTCAGCGGAGAGAGGGGGATTCGAACCCCCGATACCGGGTTACGGTATACACACTTTCCAGGCGTGCGCCTTCAGCCACTCGGCCACCTCTCCTCACACTGGCGATTAGCCCTTCTCCGTAGAGCACGCCAAAATACAAAAATTTAGCAACCGCGAAAATTATCTATACGTTAACAGTCACTCCAAAACCCGCATTGGCATTGACTTTCCGTTAAACGCCTCTGTTCTATTTCAATCGGTCAGTTCTCCGCGCAGATTTTTCTCAAATCGCTTGCGGAAAGAACGACCGTCCCATCCCTGCCCTAGGACGAACATGGCCTTGGTTACGGCCGACTCAAAAGTGATGTCTTTTCCTGTCACCATACCCAGTTCCATGAGGAATTCACTGGCCTCATATCGACCCATTTGAACCCGCCCACGCAGGCATTGCGTAACATTAACGAGATGCAGGCCTCTATCTTGTGCTTCGCGAAGGGTTTCTAGGAAAGGCTCCGCTGTAGGGGCGTTCCCGGAACCAAAGGTTTCAATCACCGCACACTTCAATCCAGGAGTTTCGAGCATGTGTGCGAGGTGCTTCGCCTGCATGCCCGGGAAGAGCTTAATGCCAATGACGTTGGTGTCGAGATCGGTGTGCAGGTGCAGGGGCAACTTCGGAGCCTTCAACATCTGCGATTTCTCAAAATGTAAATCCACTCCTGCCTCGGCCAGCGCGGGATAATTGGGAGAGGCAAAAGCCTCAAAATGGGACGCGCTCATTTTCGTGGCGCGATTCCCGCGATATAGATGGTACTCAAAATAGATACATACCTCTTGAACGAGGGGAACACCTCGGAGCGATTTCTGTGACGCAATCTCAATACTCGTAATGAGGTTCTCCTTGGCATCGGTCCGCGTAATTCCGATGGGGAGTTGACTTCCCGTGAAAATGATAGGCTTGTGCAGATGCTCAAACATAAAGCTCAAAGCACTCGCCGTATAGGCCATGGTATCCGAGCCGTGCAAGACCACAAAGCCATCGTACTGGTCCATGCGGTTGTAGATCTCAATGGCGAGACGAGCCCAATAGGCCGGCTGCATGTTTGAGGAATCAATGATGGGCTGAAGTACTTCGAAATCCAGACTACACCCAATATGCGCCAGTTCCGGCAGGGTGGCCTCCAGGTCCCCGAAGTCAAAAGGGATCAACGCCGGAGAACTCGGGCTTTGGACCATTCCGATGGTCCCCCCGGTGTAGATCAAGAGGATGCGCGGCTGTTCGCTCATACGCCAAAGAGTCGTTTGCTGTTTGCGGTGGTGGCCTCGGCCACTTCTTCCAAAGATATTCCTTTTACCGATGCGAGCTTTTCTGCGACCAAACGAACGTATCCGGATTCGTTTCGCTTCCCGCGATGCGGCGTTGGCGCCAAGTAAGGACTATCGGTCTCCAGTACAATATGTTCCATAGGAATTGCGCCTACGGCGCGATCCACACCGCTGTTCTTAAAGGTCAACACCCCGCCGAGTCCAAGCATCATGCCCAGCTCTACCGTCCGAAGCGCCTGTGACTCGTTCCCCGTAAAGCAGTGCAGTACTCCCCGCAAAGTCCCGTCTTGAGTCTCCTCCAAGACCTCAAAGATCTCGTCAAAAGAGTCGCGACAGTGAATCACAATCGGCAGGTCCATTTCCTTGGCCCAAGCAATTTGTCGCTTGAAGGCTTCGACTTGCCAGGGCAAGGTGCTTTTGTCCCAATAAAGGTCAATGCCAATTTCCCCGACCGCGACATAATCTTCTGCCCGCAGCTCTTGTTCAATGGCATCCAGAACTTCCGACCAATTCTCCTGAACGGAGCAGGGGTGAAGCCCCATCATGGGCCAAACTTTTCCGGGCCAGTTTGTCGCCAGGTCCTTGACGGCGTCTATCGAAGACAAATCAATATTGGGTAAAAAGAAACGTTCTACGCCGGCATCCATGGCGCGTTGCATCATCTCATTCCGATCCTCGTCGAATTGGTCGAGGTATATATGCGTATGTGTATCGGTCAGTGTCATGCTTCAAAATTAAGGTAAATTGCCCCCATGAAAGTCCTTGTGGTTCGTTTCAGCAGCATCGGCGATATCGTCTTGACCACACCTGTGGTCCGAGTCCTTAAAGGACAAATCAAGGCCGAAGTTCACTACTTGACCAAAAAGAGCTTCGTTCCAGTTCTGGAGCACAACCCCTACATCGACCGTCTTTGGACCATCGAAAAGGAGATTGATGAAATCACCGAGACCTTGAAAGGGGAACGTTTCGACCACGTGGTTGACCTCCACAAGAACTTGAGAACGGCGCGTCTCAAGTCCGCCCTCCAAGTGTCCTCCACTGCGTTCAGAAAACACAACATCGAAAAGTGGCTTTACGTCAATTTCAAGGTGAACCGCATGCCCGACGTGCACATAGTCGAGCGTTATTTGGATGCCGTTTACCGCCTAGGGGCGAAAGACGATGGGGGAGGATTGGACTACTTCTTGTCTCCCGAAGACACTCCCGCCATGGACCGCTTGCCGGAAACCCATCGCGAGGGCTACGTGGCCTTTGTCATTGGCGGGCAACACCCCGGCAAAATGCTCCCTGAGCATAAGATTGCTGAAATCTGCAAAGGCAGCGATCGACCCGTTATGCTTTTAGGGGGTCCGGAAGATGCCGCCAAGGGGGAACGGATTGCCTCCGAAGTGGGCCGTACAGTGTTTAACGCGGCCGGTAAATTCAAACTGAATGAAAGCGCAGCATTGGTGCGTGATGCTGAGGTGGTCATCACCCACGATACGGGGCTCATGCACATTGCCGCAGCGTTTCAGAAGCGCATCATCAGCATTTGGGGTGCCACGGTACCGGAGTTCGGCATGTACCCGTTTCGTCCAGGCGCGGGCAGCGTCCACATCGAGCCGCAAGGCTCTTGGGATCGGCCCTATTCGAAATTAGGCGATAATAAGTGGTACAAGCCCAACTTCAAAGGGATGGAAAAAATTGATGTGGCCGAGGTGCTGCGGGCGCTCAATCAGCCTCCGGTGCAAAAAGCGCCTTGAGCTCTGTAGCATCATCCGGATTCATCTTTCCGGATAGAATCAAACTCAACTGGCGACGGCGCAGTGCTCCGTCAAATCGCTCCTTTTCGAGATCTGTTTGAGGATCCAAAGCAGGCACCTGAATCGGGTTCCCCAATTGGTCCACCGCCACAAACGTGTAGATGGCCTCATTCGCCTTGGTCTTGGTATCGGGATTGTTGTTGTCCTCGACCCAAACGTCGCAAAAGACTTCCATAGAAGAACTAAAGGCACGGCTCACCTTGGCCTCTAGGGTCACGATGGCGCCCTGAGGGATGGCGTGGTTGAACGAGACGTTGTTCACCGACGCCGTTACCACGATGCGCTTGCAGTGGCGATGCGCAGAGATAGCACAGGCAATGTCCATCCAATGCAACAGGCGTCCCCCCATCAAATTGTTGAGGTTATTCGTGTCGTTTGGCAGTACAATTTCCGTGAGTATGGCAAGAGAATCTTGCGGAGTTCTAGCCTTCATAATGCGTGTGTTTCAGGCGCTCATTTGCGCCCTGCAAAAGTACGGCTATTTTTTCAGGAGCCAAGCCTCAGCGCTGTGTTCGCGCTTGATCTGTGCCAGGCCTTGGAGCGCCTCACGGCGCGATGCGTAACTCGCATAAGTCACAATGTGAAGCCCTTTGGCGGTCTGTCCAATTCTGCGAGCAGGAAGCCCCTCTCCACGCAGCTGAGCGAGTAGTTTGTCTGCATTGGATTCGTTGCTGAAACAGCCAGCAATGACGTGGTAGACGCCACTTGCCACGGGTTGAGCCTCGGCTTCCGCCACATCGGTGCTTACCGGTACTTCAACCACGGGTTTTGCATTTTCGTGTGCGATGGCCCACCAATCTTCCACATCTGCGGTTTTCAAAGGCTCCCAACGGGTCATTTCTTCACGAGGCTGATACAGTTCCGGACCAGTGGCAGTAAAGTTCAAGATTCCGGCATGAACACCGCTGCTCACCGCATCTCGTTGCCAATAGCTAATGGCCGTCAATCCAATCAGGGGAACTAAAACGGCGGCCGCTCTCCACCACCCTCGGCGGGATGATTTTGCCGCGGCCTCGGGTAAAACAGAGTCACGCGTATCCATGGTGATGACCTTACGCTCTTCTCGCTGTATGGCGGGTGAACGCAGGACACTCAATCCAAAGGCATCGCTTAAATAATTGACTTCGTGGTGCGCCTTGAAGACGATTTGATCTTCAGCGCCCAACTGAAATACGCCAATGTGCTCCCAATCGATTGCCCGATGGTGCTCAAGATTTGCGCGCATTTCTCGAACGGCAGATCCAATTTGCTGCACCGCTTCTTCGTAGGAACACTCCTCTCCAGCGGCCCATTCGTTGGCCAGAAGGCCATCGTTGTTGGTCAGCGCTTGGTTAAAGGACAAGGCCTTCGAAGGCGGATTCATGATGTGCGTAACAGGATGGATCGACGCTGGTTTGTACGCACTGACTAATCCACCCCATTCCGGGACGATCACGCAGTCGTGACGGTACAGTAATTTTCCAACGTAGTCTTCCAGCAGCATAAAGGACTAAATTAAGCTTTTCCAGCAAAATGGGCCTCGACTCGAGCGAGGTCCTCCGGGGTGTCAATCGCCCAAGTTTCTGAAGCGGTTTCCGCACAGTGTATGCGGTATCCATGCTCCAACCATCGCAATTGTTCCAGGCGTTCAGCCTGCTCCAAAGGCGAGGGCGGCAAAGCTACCAGATTTTTCAAAACACCAAAGCGATAGGCATAGAGGCCGATGTGCTGCCAATGCCTCACCTGACCGGCACCATCGCGATCGTGTGGAATAGCCGAGCGGCTAAAGTAGAGCGCTTCTCCATTCAGCGCGCGGGCCACTTTTGGGGTGTTCGGATTGCTCAGGACCTGCGGATCGTCAATTCGTCGGACCAGGGTTCCGATGCTCACCGCTTCGTCTTCGAAGAGTTGGTGAACTGCCTTGATTTGTTCGGGAGCGATGAAGGGCTCATCACCTTGAACGTTGATCACGACATCATTCTCGTCCAATCCAAGGCCCGAAACAGCTTCGCCAATGCGGTCGGTTCCGCTCGGGTGATGGGATGCCGTCATAACCACCTCACCGCCAGCTTCTCGGACTGCGCTTTCAATGCGCGCGTCGTCTGTAGCCACCAGAACTTCGCCAACGACCTTCTGTGCTTGGGACACGACCCGTAGGATCATGGGAATTCCCAATACTTCAGCCAACGGTTTGCCCGGAAAGCGCGTACTTTCATAACGAGCGGGGATGACGATAATCGTTCTCACGGGGGCTAATTTAGTACCTTTCGCCCGCAAAACCTTTTACCTATTTGGTCATGAAAAAAACCACTGTCCTCCTTGTCTTGGTTTTCGTCGCCTTTGGAGCCTTTGCTCAGGACATCTTGGTCCTCAAAGACGGTACCCGAATCGAAGTTGTATTGGAGTCCATTTCCGATGATGAAATCCGCTATCGCCGCTACGGACAGGTAGCCGGGCCCCTCTATTCCAAGAGTCGTAAATCTGTTGCGGTCATTGAATACGAGAACGGAATGGTAGAGCAGTTTGGGAGCACCAAGGCCGTAATGGAAATTACCGATCGGAACTTGATCGGGTATAACTACTTCGATCTGGTTACGCTCAATTTTGCTTTTAGCTATGAGCGCTTGTTGGACGAAGAGGGAACGGTATCTCTGTACCTTCCCATCCGCGTCGGTTTTGCTCAGGACAACAGCTACCTGGAAGATCCTAACGTCTTTGGGGCCGGCTTAGGCTTTAACGTCTACCCTTTTGGCCAAAGAAAAGTGGCGTACTACACTGGTGCGATGATCCACTATTCACTGCGCGAAACCTACGTTTATGCCGATTATTTTGACGAGCCAACCCAGTCGTGGATTTACGAGTCGTATTACGACAACCACAATTTCCTCGGCGGATATGTCACCAATGGAATGAAGCTCAACTTCAATGACCGACTCGGCCTCAACTTCAATCTAGCCCTCGGATTCTTGATGGATTTGAATTATGATGATCCCGATTCTCAGCAGTATTACTACTACAGTGATCGGACGCGATTCCACGCTTTAGGGGAAATCGCGCTGTTCTATCGTTTCTAAGTTATTCCACGATCCATCGAATGGCCCTACGGGCCGATGGAACCTGAACGTCCACTACATAAACCCCCGCAGGAAGTTTCCGCGGCAGATTCAATTCCTCTCCGGACCAGTTGGCGGTTTCAAAGACCACGCGGCCCTGAAGGTCAACGATGCGTATCTGAGCCTGAGCTACAGTGCCGCCGAAGCTGAGCTGAGCGCTGCCGTGAGATGGATTGGGGGAGATGGACCATCGGGCCGTGAGGCCCTCATCCAAACCGATATTCGTTATCGAAACACAAGCGCTGGTATCTTGGCAGCCATCGTCCGTAATCACGCAGGCATAATCCCCATTCGCAGTAGCCGTGTACGACTGACTGGTACCGATGACTTGACCATCGCTACAGTCAATCCACTGGTAAAGCAATGCGCCCGAGTGGGCAGCGGATAAGGTGCTTCCTGCTTGATTGATACTCAAATCAAAGTCGATGATGGTCAAGTCCAAGGATACGATACTGTCGCATCCCGCCGAAGAAGTCAGACTGTCGGTGTAAACTCCCGAGGTGGTATAGGTTTGACCACCCGCCGTGGTATAGGTGAAGCAAGCACTCACGGTGTCTGAGGCAAAGGTGGCACCGTTTCCAGTAACAAAGTTGGAACTGGTTCCGCTCATTTGGAAGCCTGAGTAGGTTCCATTCTGCGTCCCTTTGCTGTCTGTGGCCGTGGTCACTCCCGTATTGGTTCCGCCCGCCACACCGTCTTCGAATTCAAAAAGCATGGTCAAGTCTGGGGAGTTGATGTCGACTGAGCACGAGCTGTACAGCGTGGCCACTTCTGTGGCCGTGAGCGCTCGAGTCCACAAAGCTGCGTCATCAAATCGACCTACGGTCCAGAAGGGAGGTCCGAACTGAGTCTTACCGACCTCAAATGCGACATTCCCGTTGCTGATGCTTCCATTCGCGGGAGTGGTTCCGACACTCACACCATTGTGAAAGACCTCGGTTTGCGTTCCATTATAGGTGAAGACAAAGTGGTTCCAGGCGTTCATTTGGAGTCCGGTGAATACGATGTCAAAGGCGGTTCCCAAGTTGTTTCGAAAGCGACATTCGACATTCGAGGCGGAGAGTTGAAGTAAGTAGAAGTCGAAGCTGGTTTCGGTTCGGAAGCCGGCGAATCCGTCAAAATCAGGAAAACCAGGACTGGGATTGGTCGGGTAGACCCAGAAGGCCATGGAGATGTTCTGGTTGACAAAATGGCTGGAGGCGTTGGGGACGGACATCACATCGTCCACCCCATCGCAGGCGATGCCGGTTTGAGCCGAGGCCGAGAGTGTCCCCGCTACGGCCAACAGGAGTAAAAGTCTTTTCATGGTTCACGGTTAAGGTTTGGTCAAGGTAAGAATTAACTAATTTGGCCCCATGTCCACTGCCTCCCTTCCGGATCTTTGGCCGCGCATACAAGCCGGAGATGAATCTGCCTTTGAGGAGGTGTTCCGCGCCTACTATTCGGACTTGTGCCGCTTTGCGCATCGCTATACGTTGGATCCACAGCAAAGTGAGGACTTGGTTCAGGATGTTTTTTTCAAGTTCTGGCAATCGGCTTCGACCTTGGAGTTGCGGACCGCAATGCGCCCCTATTTGTATCAGAGTGTTCGCAATGCCTGCCTAAACCACATCAAGCACTTAAAGGTGAGAACGGCCTATGCTGAGGGGCAATCGGGCGCTTCGGGCGTTTCGGAAAATGAATCTGAACTGTGGGAACTGGAGCAACGGATCAATGACGCCATTGGTCGCCTTCCCGAGAAATGTCGAGAAATTTTTGAGCTCAGCCGATTTGCTGGTTTGAAGTATCAACAGATTGCAGACGAGCTGGGTATTTCAGTCAAAACCGTTGAGAATCAAATGGGTAAAGCGCTGCGCTTGCTTCGCGAGGAGCTCAGCGATTACATGCCGCTTATTGTGGTCGGCGCAGCAGGGGTCATTTATTTGATTGTGGAGATAGGGGTAAATATTCACTGGGTTGTCTTATAAGTGAAGATGTCGCACGAAGGAGCTGAACATAGCATGTACGAACTCGTGGTCAAGCAATTGGCCGGCGAGACTTCCCCGGCCGAAGACCGTGAGGTTGCGGCGTGGGTAGAAGACTCCGTCGAAAACGCGAAGGAGTATGAGCGTATTCAGCAGGTGTGGGATGCTTCGAAAATCAGTGAATGGACTCCTGATGTGGATGTCGCCTGGGCGCGAATGAGCGCTCGAATGCATCGAGAAACACCGGTAATCGATTTAAAACCGAAAAGACGACCTATGAAAGTTCCGGCGCTGTGGCGTGTTGCTGCCGCCGTAGCCATCTTGTTCGTTGCCCTTTGGTTCATCCGTCAGGCCTTGCAAACACGGCCTGACGATTATCGAGACTGGTCTGGCCAAGTGGCCGCTCTGGAGCAGGTGATTCAGGAAGAGTTGAAGGACGACTCGAAAGTTGCTTTGAAACCGCAAACCACGCTTTTTGTCGCAGATGATTTTGGACGAAAAGAACGTGCTGTCGCCTTGGAAGGCTCGGCTCAATTCAGCGTAGCGAAGGATGTTGAACGGCCGTTTACGGTCTGGGCAGGCGAAGTGACGGTAGAGGTTCTCGGCACCGAGTTTCTCGTTGAGGCGTATCCGGATTCCGGGTTTGTTCGGGTCGATGTTTCTGAAGGTCTTGTAGCCGTGATGTCCGCGAAGGACACCCTGCGCTTGAGCGCCGGAGAAACGGTTCGATTCGAACGCGGAACAGGCGTGATGCTCCCACAGGAGCAAAAGCCGGACGCATTCTTCTGGAGCAATCGTTCACTTGATTTTCGACGTACACCACTGGATGAGGTCGTTGCGACATTGAATCGCAACTATCAATCAAACCTCGTCCTCGCGAACCCTCAGCTGGCCAATTGCCGATTGACCGCGAATTTCAACGATCAAGTGATCGACGATATCGTGGATGTCCTATCAGCTACGCTGAATCTCGAGGTGCGTAAAGAAATGAGCACATGGATCATCGATGGAACGGGCTGCGCCCCAAGTTTGTAATTCTTTTGCTTTCCCTGATTTTGGGATCATCTTGGACGGCCTCTGCCCAAGATCTATTGAACCGTCGCGTCAGCGTTCGCTATGAGAGCGTCGTTCTCGAAGACGCCTTGGACAACCTGAGTCAAGAAGCCGATTTTCGTCTTTCCTATTCGCCTTCAATGGTCGATGTCGATCGGGTCATCACGTATTCAGCCTATCAGGAGCGGCTTCGTGTGGTGATTCGAGATATGGTCGGTCGAGATTATGATGTGTTGCGTCGCGGGAGCTTCGTGGTCATTGTTCCAGCAGAGGCCTCACCGGTGGCAACACAACTCACCATTGAAGGCCAGGTGCTGGATGCCCAAACAGGGCAGGCATTGACCGGCGCAACCATCTATCGGGTGGACGAGCTCAAAAGTGTTGCGGCTTCCACTTCAGACGGTTCCTACGCCTTGGACGTGGAAACACGGGACAGCACGGTTTGGGTGGCGATTTCCAAGCGTAATTATCGAGATACCGTCATAGCGGTGAATACGCGTGACTTAAACGCACTCAACATCACTCTAGAACCGGACAGCGCTCAGGCGGTCGCCTACTCTCCGGTAGACAGCATGAAGCTGGTTCGCTGGTTTAGGCCTTCAGTGGATTGGTCCTTTATCAAGAACGTAGAGCTCGACCAGATCAAAACCGCACAGGTTTCCTTTGTTCCAGGCTTGAGCACGAACGGAAGGCTGAGTGGTGAGATCGTCAACAACTTTAGTTTCAATGTTCTGGCGGGTTACACGGGCGGAACGCGTGGATTTGAGCTCGGGGGTCTTCTCAACATCAACCGATACGATATGTACGGGGCTCAAATTGGCGGGATTGGAAATGTAGTGGGTAACCGTACCACGGGTGTTCAAATTGGCGGAATTTACAACTGGACGGACAGCCTGAGCGGGGTACAAGTTGGAGGAATCTTCAACAACGTTGACCACGCCCTGGCGGTACAAGTGGGAGGGATCGCCAACATTGGTAAAGATTTTACCGGGCTTCAAATTGCGGGCATCACCAACGTGACTTACGAGGAAATGAACGGTCTTCAAATTGCCGGGATTGTCAATCAAGGTTATGGCGAAGTCAAGGGAGCTCAAATTGGGCTAGTGAACGTTGCCGATCATCTTTCAGGATTTCAGTTGGGGTTGGTCAACGTCGTGGACAGTTTGAAAGGAGGTGCCGCATTCGGTCTCTTCACCTTTATCCGCAATGGAATCCACACCCTGGACATCCAATACAATGAGTGGGATCAATTAGGTGTCCGCTTTGTCACCGGGACCAAGCCGCTCTACAACATCTTCCGATTGGGATATCGACTCAATGGACAACAGCCTCAATGGGCAGTGGGTTACGGTTTGGGAAGTCAATGGCATTTCACCGATTGGGCCTTCATCAACTTTGAGGCGGTGGCCAATGCCATGACCACGAATTCGGCGTGGTCCGGAAACATTAATGGGATGGGTGATTTTCACATCAATTTGGGCTTTGAAATATTTGATCACTTCAGCATTTACGGTGGCCCGGTCCTGCATACCTATGTGACGGATTATTTGAACCCCGAAACGGGCGAGTACGGGAACCTGGAGGTACCCAGCAACACGCTGTACGAATTCAACGATGAGGGCATCGTGACCCGCGGTTGGTTGGGGTGGAATGTAGGGGTGCGGTTTTAGCATCGGCCCGTAGGGCCAAAACTTTTTTAGGGTAGCGTAGGGGTAAATGGGCGCTGAGGTGTCCTAGCTATAGAAAACCAAAAATCTATAGCGCCATGATTTACAGAATCTGCTTAACACTTTTTCTTTTCGGGCTTTTGAGTCTTCCCGCACAGGGTCAGGAGGTGACGCAACACATCTTCGGAACCGTTCAGGATCGAGACGCTTTACAGCCGCTGCCCGGGGCCAACATTGTCCTCACTTCCGTGGACCCTCCTCTGGGGGCGGTCACGAACGCGGACGGGACATTTCGTTTGTCCGACGTCCCTGTTGGGAGACACACCTTGGAAATAACTTTTATTGGATACGGTACTCAGGTCATCCCCAATGTGGTAGTGACTTCGGGAAATGCCGTTCGTATTGACGTTGCGCTGGTCGAGTCAGCTGAGGTGCTTGGCGAGGTAGAATTGACTTCGCGCGCCTCAGCAGACCGCCCTACCGACGATATGGTCTTGGTCAGTGGTCGTTCCATCACCGTTGAAGAGACCAAACGAATCGCCGGGGCCATAGATGATCCTGCTCGAATGGTCACTTCCTTTGCGGGGGTGACGAACGGTTCGGATGGAAACAACGACATCATCGTCCGGGGTAATTCGCCCAAGGGCGTCCTCTGGAGATTGGAAGGGGTGGAAATTTACAACCCCAATCACTTCGCCGATGAGGGCTTTACTGGAGGGCCGATCAACGCCCTGAACAGCCAGGTTTTGGGGACCTCGAACTTCTATACTGGGGCCTTTGCACCCCGATATGGAAATGCCCTGAGCGGAGTGATGGACATGACCTTGCGAAACCCCTCCACCGAAGACCGTCAGTATTCAGCCACTCTTAGTGTGCTGGGTACGGACCTTACCGCAGAAGGGCCCTTCGTCAAGGGGGGTAAGGCTTCCTACCTCGTGAACTACCGGTATTCTACACTCGCCTTGATCAGCAATCTGGGATTCCTGGACTTCGACGGGATTCCGGAATATCAGGACGCGGCCTTTAAGGTCAACCTTCCTTTGGGGGATCGCCACAGCCTCAGCGTATTTGGTATGGGCGGGTACAGCCATATTGAGCAGCTCGGCTATGCGGATGAAGAAGAGACGGAAGAGTCTTGGAGTTCTTTCTTGACTTCTAAGATGGGCGTGGTTGGAGCGAACCATACTTGGGTCCTCGGCGATCGAAGTTATTTCAAGAATACCTTGGCCATCACTGGCCGAGGGCAATCTGACGATTACCAAGAGCAGTGGGATGATATCGATGGCCTCGACCTCTTATACCGCAGTGAGATTCACAAGTACAACGTCATAGCTCAGTCCATCTATCACCATAAAATTGATGCTACGAGCAAGCTCCAAGCTGGAGTTACGGGGACACGCCTTCACTATAACTTAGAATCGCAAATGTGGAATTCCGATACGGATCGGTTGGAGACCACCTTGGAGTCTTCAGGTTCAACCCTGTCGGCGCAGGCCTTTGTCAGCTGGAAAAAGAGCTGGGGCCCTCGTTGGGAGACGGTGGCGGGGTTGCACCTTTTGTATTTTGATTTGAATTCTTCCTTAAGCCCAGAGCCACGATTGAGTATTGCCTTCCAGGAAAATGAAAATCGCCGATGGAGCTTTGGCGCTGGAGTTCATTCGCGATTGGAAACGGTATCCATGTACCTTGCTGAAGTAGAACAGCCCGATGGAAGTTTTACTCGTCCTAATGATGATTTGGGTCCAACCAAGAGCGCTCATTTTGTATTGGGCATGACCCAAGAACTAGGCGAGCATCATTCTCTGAGTGCTGAAGTTTATTACCAGCACCTGTACGATGTTCCTATAGGCGGTGCCGGGGATCCTGAATACTCTTTGCTCAACAGCTGGGGGTGGTTTTCGACTGTGGATTTAGCCAATGATGGTACCGGCCGAAACTATGGATTGGACCTTTCCGTGCGTCGGGATTTTTCGCGCGACTACTATTATATGGCAACGGCTTCGGTTTACCGCTCTTTCTTTACTCCCTTTGATGGCGTAGAGCGGAACTCGGTCTTCGACGGGCAGTATGCCTTCAATGTGCTGGGCGGTAAAGAATGGAAATTGGGGAAAGTAGAGAAGCACCGAACGCTGTTCGTCAATACGAAAGTAGCCTACACCGGAGGACAATGGTACACGCCCGTGGATTTAGAGGCGAGTATTGCCGAGGGATCTACTGTTCGCGTAGACGATTTGTACAGCGCCAAAGGGGAAGGGGTGTTCAAGCTGGACTTGGCCATTGGTCTTCGCCGTTCTCGGGCGAATTGGTCTTCTGAATTCAAAATTGATGTCCAGAACGTAACGGCCAACCAAGCTGTGGTTTATGACTGGTACAACAGCGATACGCAGAGTGTTGAGTACGGATACCAATTTCCACTTCTTCCCGTTATTTCATACAAAGTCAGCTGGTAATGAATCCCTACAACAAGACTGCACGCTTTTTATGGTGTGCGCCTGATGAGGACCTCGAAGATCGTTTGGACGAGGGTTCGGAAGAGATGGAAACAGAGTAAATAAGAAAGCCCGGCCGCAAGGCCGGGCTTTTATTCAGAAGCTCTACACTTTAGTCTGGGTCTATGACTTTTTACTCCTGAATGATAAGTTTTTCAACTTTGTAGTCTGAAGCTGATTCAACAACTACGGTGTACCAACCGGCTGAGAGACTGCTTGTATTCAAGACCACTTCCAGAGCATTAAGTTCTGGTTGAACGGTTTGAACTACGCGACCTTGAGCATCTACGATGCGAATCGTACGCTCACCAGACTGCGCCCAAGTAATGGTTACTTGATCTTGAGCAGGATTCGGGAACATATCAAAGGCTCCGGCCTCTTCTTCCAATCCAATGGTACAAGCATCACAACTATTCCAGCATACCACTGGCATTGTCTGATCCATAGCTGGCATAGCCAACATACGGTTTACAAAGACGTTGGTGCCATCAATGGTAGTCAAGGTACATGGTGATCCGTCCGTCAAGTTTTCTTGATCTGTCCAAGCGTCTACGGTATACTTCCATTCGATGGTATCGCCTGGGGTAATGTTGTTGAATGGAACGGTCAAATCGTAGATGTTATCTCCATCTGGATCTTGCATTTCATTACCACAACTTCCGCACCATCCGTTGAACGTACCGTTCACGTGAACCGTAGTGTACGCTCCACCAGTATATCCGGACATATCAACTTGGAAGGTAATGTTCACATTGATCGGGTTTGCTGGACAAGCCATGCAGCTTTCGTAGCAAACGACTGGCATTACCGTGTCGTTTTGGACATCCAAGTATCGGTTAACAAACTGTCCGCTTGGATCCGTAATAACACAAGACATACCCGAGTTCAAGCTTTCGTCAAACGCCCAGTTGTCGATACTGTACTTCCACTCGATAGGTCCATTTGGAATGTCAGCGATGGTTAATTCCCATACACCGTCACCATCTGAGTCATCCATTTGAGCGCAGTCTCCACACCAGTTGTTGAAGTTTCCACTGACATTGACATATCCAAATGCCGCGCCGTAGTTATTCATGTCAACCTTGAAGGTTACATCAGAATCGGTATCTGCTACATCGAGCATTACATCATCGATGGCAACCCCGTCGGCCCATGCACCACCATCGTCGTGCTTGAAGACAAATCCGACAGAATCAGAACCTGCTACTGCAGATACGTCCAATGTGCGGTTTGCCCACGCCGTTGCTGGTGAAGGAGGTACAGAATCGAGGAGCATAAGTGGACCACCATTCATAGAATACCATACGGTGGCTACAGAACCATAATTCTGGTCTCCATAGTATTCAAAAGATAAGTTCAAGGACTGACCTGCATAACCTGAAAGGTCAAATGGAGGAGTCCACAACAAATCGTTGCTCATGTCACAGTCACAGGCATCGTCATTACTCGCCATAAAGTTGGTGTGAGCAGGAACTGGCCAGAATTGTGAAGCATGCATAGTATCATCTCCCCACATAAATCCATTGGAGCCAGCGTTGTGCGTTGTGTCCCAACATGCAGGCATTCCTCCAGTTTCGAAGTCCTCTGTATATGGAAGGGTCATCACCATACAAGGATCTGGTGCGACGCTTACACTTACGTCGTCAATAGCAACGCCATCTGCCCAGGCTCCTTGATCGTCATGCTTCCAAACGAATACAACTGAATCCGAACCTGCAACTGCAGAGACGTCAAGGGTACTCATTGCCCAAGCCGCAGCAGGGGATGGCGCCATAGAGTCCAGAAGCATCAACGGCCCTCCGTTCATGGAGTACCATACTGTTCCAATAGAACCGTAGTTCTGATCTCCGTAGTATTCAAAAGAAAGATCGAGGAGTTGACCGGCATAACCGCTCAAATCGAATTGAGGAGAACGAAGCAAGTCATTGCTCATATCACAATCACACGCGTCGTCATTACTCGCCATAAAGTTCGTGTGTGCTGGAACTGGCCAGAACTGAGAACCCATAGCTGTTGCATCACCCCACATGAATCCGTTAGATCCAGCGTTTTGCGTGGTATCCCAACATGCTGGGAACCCAGCTTCAAAATCCTCTGAATACGGCAACATGCTGACAACACATGGGTTTCCAGTGTTTGCACAGTTGCTCGTATGTGTACCAAGGTCGGTGTAGGTGTCTGTTGGATATACATCCCACTGCGTGGCACCCACTACCCAATCAGTTTCGCCCATGTCTACGGTTGCCATGCGAACCAAGGTGTGGTTTTGAGTGCTTCCGCTTCCTACTGGCCAGCTGCTACCTGGATCAATATCAACTTCTCCAATAATGTCTAGGGTGTCTGATCCCTTCACGAGAAGAATAGCATCGTCTCCGTTGAAGTTCACCGCACTAAAACCAGACAACAATGTGTCGGCCATAGCCGCTAGGGTAGAATCCGCATTGGAGTTTACCATCACATACGTTCCGTATGGAGCAATCATTCCTTGAGGGCTCGACAAGTTGTTGAATGAGCCCGAGTTTACGTTACAGTAAACGGAGTATAGGGAAAGATCGATGGCGTTAGGTGTAGGGTTGTAAAGCTCGAGCGCTTTATTAGAACCAGAACCTTCAATGTACTCGCTGATGATCAAATCACCACAGGCATTCGGGTTGGTTCCACTGCCACTAGCCATCATAACATTGTCGCAGTAGTACGTCTTATCACCTGCAGTAGCTCCGTCCACCCCAAAGTTGAAGAAGATAGACAGTTTGTCATAGGTGTTGTTGTAATCAATCGCGGCAGTACCAGTCGCCTGGTTAGCGAAATCGAATGTCAACATTTCCCAGGCATTGGAAGTAGTAGTCATGGCATCCGTTTCAACGGAAATAGCTGGATCTGCTGCATCCTCCGCCTTAAGGCGTACCACAATTCCTGAATCTGGAGAGTAGACCATAACAGTCATTTCGTTCGCAGATGCTGAGAAAGGTACAGGGTTTGCCAATCCAGCAGCTGTACTCATGGTAGTTCCAGCCCATGTTGGCGCATCAGCCGTTTTATTCATGGTCATAACCATGTTCGACCCTCCGGCAGGGTCCATTACAACACTTGCAGTTGAAGAACCTCCAAATGGAAGGACCGTGTAGTTTACTGTAGAATCATCAAAGGTTATGGGAAGATCCACTTGTGTGAGTACCGGGCCAGCGGCACAGGCAGCACAAGAGTTAAAGCATGCTACATCAAGAACGGTATCAGCGAAGTAAATGATGTTACGATTCGTGAAACCGCTGTTGGTTACGGTACATGACTCACCACCGTTAAATTGTTCTTGATCTGCCCATCCGTCGATGGTAAATTTATACTCCATAGAACCGGCGGGTAGTGGAGCGACCAATTCGTAGATGCCATCCCCATCAGGATCGCTCATCTGAGTTCCCGCACAGCTTCCACACCATCCTGAGAATGGTCCGTTTACGTGTACGTTGGTGTACGTACCTGTGTACTGGTTCATGTCTACTTTGAAAGTCACGTTCACGATGGGTGCAACGTATCCGCAGGAGTTGCAGCTTTCCCAACACACCGCGGGTAGCACAACATCTGCATTCACATCCATGCTTCGGTTAGTGAAACCACCATTTGTCACGGTGCAAGGGGTACCAGACAAGAAATTCTCTTGGCCCGCCCAAGCATCGACTTGGTATTTCCACTCAATAGGTCCAGCAGGAACAGAAACAACAGCCTCATAGATCGAGTCTCCGTCTGCGTCTAAAAGTTGATTTGACGTTCCGCCCCAGCTATTAAATGTACCGCTAACATACACGTTGGTAAACGTGCCTGTGTAATCACTCATGTCGACCTTAAAGGTCACATTGTGATTGGTTTGCGCAGTCAATAACATGGGAACGAAAAGAAGAAATAATAATACTCTCTTCATAGTTATTGGATTTTCAATTGATTACAGTTTAGGTTGACGACGGTGAAATTATAAAAACTTATGGTATTATTCACCAAAAGTTCCTACATTTCGACAACATTTTTTTAATCCTCAGTTCATAAAACTTACGGAAATAGCGCTGATAAGCGTATAAAGTACAATTAATATTTAGTGTATGGACCCTCAGGCCCACGAGAGCATTAGAGCCGAATACGATATTTATCCCATTGCTTTAGAAGATTTCTTCAAGGCGGCATTTTCTGTGGACTGTACCGTTTTTGGATTTGACGAGGATGACCTGAAGGTTCTATTGGTGCAACGGGATGCCGAGCCTTTTAAGGATGCCTGGGCACTACCGGGTGACCTAGTCTATCCAAAGGAAGATTTGACTGATGGGGCTTCTCGAGTCCTCAATGATCTAACCGGAATCAACAATTTATACATGGAGCAGGCACACACCTTCGGCAGTGTGGGGCGTCATCCGCTCGGTCGCGTCATCACGGTTGCATATTACGCGTTAGTTAATATAGGTCACTATAACCCTCAAAGTTCTTCATGGGCCAAGAACGCTCATTGGCACGCCGTTTCGGATTTACCAGAACTTGCATTCGATCACGGAGAGATCATCGTTAAAACTTTGGAGACACTACGTGCGACGGTCCGTCATCAACCCGTAGGGTTTGAATTATTGCCAGCTACTTTTCCGCTGGGGGCGCTGCAACGCCTTTATGAGGCCCTATTGGATAAGACCTTTGATAAAGCCAATTTCCGCAAGAAGATCTTATCCATGGGGCTTTTAATAGAAACCGGAGAGCGGGAGCAGAACGTGTCTCACCGTCCGGGTAAACTCTATCGATTTGACCAAGAGCGTTACGACGAGCTAATCTCCAAGGGCTTTTCCTTCGAGCTGTAATTCTATTCTATGGGCGGCGAATTCAATGCATACGACTATTCGGTTCTAGCCGCTTATTTCCTGTTGATCTTCGGGATATTCATCTTCTTGTATCTGAAGGATCGCAAGAAGGGTTTGGACTCTGACAGTAGCGCATACTTTTTAGGGGGTCGAGACCTGTCTTGGTTCATCATTGGCGCTTCGCTTTTTGCCTCTAATATTGGATCGGAACACTTAGTCGGACTGGCGGGCGCCGGTGCTGCAGGTGATTTTCCCGTGGCACAGTTTGAATTACTGGCCTCATTCATGCTCTTGTTGTTGGCTTGGGTATTTGTACCTATTTACTTACGCACGGGCATTTTCACCATGCCTCAATTCTTGGAGAAGCGCTACAACTCTTGGGCGCGCTCCTACCTCACTTGGATTTCCATTATCGGATATGTGTTGACGAAGATTGCGTTGACCATCATGGCGGGTGGTATCATTTTCAAGGCCTTGCTGAACATTGACTTCTGGTTCGGAGCCATTATCGTTGTCGTTGCAACGGGGATCTACACTCTTTTTGGAGGTCTGAAGGCCGTAGTCTACACGGACATGGTTCAGATGTTTATTCTCTTGGGTAGTTCCATCGCCATCACTTTTATCGGTTTGGATAAGCTAGGTGGGTGGTCCAACTTGGTGGCTACTGCAGAGCCAGGCTATTTGGACCTATGGCGATCCATGGACCATCCAGATTTCCCCTGGACAGGAATTCTCTTCGGAGCCCCGATTTTAGGAATTTGGTATTGGTGTACGGACCAGTTCATTGTGCAGCGGGTACTTGCTGCTCGAAATTTAGATCATGCCCGTAAGGGTAGCATTTTCGCAGCCTATCTCAAGGTGCTTCCGTTATTCTTATTCGTTGTACCAGGGGTTATTGCCTATAAATTGTCTATAGGGCCTGATGCGGTGATTCAATTCCCACTTGAAAATGGAGAACCCGTGTATGATGCGGCTCTTCCGCTCGTCACCAAGCAGTTATTGCCAACCGGCCTTAGAGGGCTTGTTGTCGCTGGTTTGCTGGCGGCGCTTATGAGTTCCTTGAGTTCTGTTTTCAATTCGTGTTCAACCTTAATCACCATGGATGTTTATCAGAGAAGATTTCCTGAAGCATCTGAGCGGCGCTTGGTAGCCGTAGGCCGATGGTCAACTGCGGGGTTGGTGGTTTTGGGAATCGCCTGGATTCCCGTTTTACAACTTTTAGAGGGAGGCCTATTCCAAAAGCTCCAAAGCTTACAGTCCTACATCTCTCCGCCGATTGCTTCGGTTTTCCTTTTGGGCATTTTTTGGAATAGACTCAATGCAACGGGAGCAAAATACGCCCTTCTCACTGGAGCGATCCTCGGTGCATTGAGGCTTGTTTTGGAACTGAGCAAGGAAAATTGGTCTGGCATTCTGCTTTGGTTTACAGAGATCAACTTCTTGCATTTTGCCCTGCTGCTTTTCTTGATATCAAGTGCTGTACTTGTACTCGTGAGTTACAGGACATCTCCACAAGAAGACGCTATTGGTCCTATTGATTCGGATGGGTCTCAAAAGGCCCCATTAGCCCACATTTTACACACAATTATAGTCGTATTCCTGGTCTTTGGACTATGGTGGTACTTCTCCTAATCTGCAACTATGAAGAATAGAGGTATTATGCAAATTGCCCTGATCGTAGCCCTTGGTGGGTTACTCATGGGGTTTGACGCATCGGTCATATCCGGCGTAGTAAAGTTCATTGAACCAGAGTTTGAACTGACGAAACTTGAGCTGGGCTGGTCTGTAGCCTGTTTGACCTTGACGTCCACTCTGGCCATGATGATTGCCGGGCCTATCAGTGATAAGTTTGGGCGACGAGCCGTGTTACGCTGGGCAGCTATCTTATATGCTATTTCCGCCATTGGCTCTGCTTTGGCTCCGAATTTTGTCCTTTTGGTCATTGCTAGAATGATTGGGGGATTCGGAGTGGGTGCTTCTCTCATTTTGGCACCTATGTATATCGCCGAGATTTCGCCTAAAGAATTAAGAGGGAGATTGGTCTCCTTCAATCAGCTCAATATTGTGATCGGTATTTCCTTGGCATTCTTTACCAATTACGCCATTCTTCAATACGCGCAAACGGATTACTCCTGGGTGAAGACTTTGGGCATTGATCAGAATCAATGGAGATGGATGTTGGGCCTTGAGACTATCCCTGCTGTGCTGTATTATTTGGGACTGTTCTTTGTGCCGCGCAGTCCACGCTGGTGTCTCATGCATGAAAACATAAGTGAGGCAGAAGCAGTTCTGGCACGTTTTAACGGACCTGAAAAAGCGCGAAAGGAAATCGATCGAATTACCCAGGCCATCTCTCAGGATGAAGATCAATCAGAGGGTAGTTTCAAAGATTTATTTAAGCCGGCTATGCGTCTCGTTATTACCATTGGAATCGTAGTTGCCGTTCTTCAGCAGATTACGGGGATCAATTCGGTTTTCTTCTACGCACCCATGATTTTCGAGCAAAGCGGACTGGGAACGGACGCCTCGTTCATGCAGGCTATTTTAGTTGGCCTCGTCAATCTGTTATTCACTATTCTGGCCATACTGTTCATTGATCGCCTTGGTCGAAAACCTCTTTTGATTTTTGGTGTGACAGGAATAGTCTTGTCCATGTTCACTTTGGCCTATGGCTTTAACGCCGCAACTTATAGCCTGGATGCAACGGATATCGCTTCCTTTGAAAATGCGATTCCGGCGTTGAGTCAAATAGAAGGAGAGGTCTATAATTCGGAGGCGGGCTTTCAGAGTGCCGTCGAAGGCCTGGAGGGAGGTTCAGAGTTTTACGTAGAGCAAAAGCAATCGCTGTTAACGGCCAGTATCAATTTGAATACAGTGCTCATTTTGGGTGCGATCTTGGCCTTTGTCGCCTCGTTTGCCATTTCTATTGGGCCCGTCATGTGGGTGCTTTTCTCTGAGCTCTTTCCGAATAAGATCCGGGGTATTGCCATTTCATTTGTCGGGTTGATTAATTCCGCTGTTAGCTTTATTGTACAATGGGTCTTCCCGTGGGAGCTCGAAGTATTAGGGAGCTCCTTGACCTTCTTAATATATGGTCTATTCGCTTTAGCGGGCTTGATCTTTATTATTAGAGTGATTCCAGAAACCAAGGGAGTCTCTTTAGAAGAATTGGAGAAAAAACTAGTAAAAGCCTAAGCATGAAAAGAGTAATCATCCCCGCGCTATTGGTTCTTTTTGCCGCATGCCAAAACCCTTCGACCCAAGAGTCGACAAGAGTAGTAGATGATGAAGGTAATTCTTGGGTTGTGTTGCTTGGCGAAGGTGAAGCCCCCGTAAAACTACAAGCTGGTGGGCACCTTGACCTTGAAGTCACGGTACCTACTTGTGGCCGTTACCGGGTAACGTTTGATGCCTCCGGAACAGATAGTTCGACTATTTGGCTGGAGGATTACATGGACAACACCGATGGCCGAACCTACAATATCACGGGTAGTGTTACGCCGCATGGTTGGAAGGATTTGGCTTCGATAGACGGTAGCCCCTTGGATACTGGCCTTCATCCAATGCGCTTACATGTGGATGGAGGAGCAGTCGAGTTAAAATCCCTTGGATTTGAATTGATTCAAGAACGAGTGGCGAGCCCGAATGTCCATGTCCAGAACATGGAAGGTGATGAGTGGGAGCTGGTTTGGAGTGATGAGTTTGACGGAACGGGATTACCTGATTCTACCAAGTGGTCTTACAATATTGGAAACTGGGGTTGGGGTAACAACGAACCTCAGTACTACACGGACGGTCAAATCGAAAACGCACGTCAAGAAAATGGAACCTTGATTATCGAGGCACACCAAAACGAAATAGGGCCCGCTTGGACTTCTGCTCGTTTAACAACTCAAGGAAGACATGCCTTCCAGTATGGGAAAGTGGAATTTAGAGCGAAAGTGCCACCTGGTCGCGGAACCTGGGCGGCAGGTTGGCTTTTAGGAGAAGCCTATCGAGACGAAATTTCCTGGCCTTATTGCGGGGAGATTGACGTATTGGAGTGCGTTGGTTACGAAATTAATGATACCACGGGAACTGGATTGAACCATGCGACCTGTCATACTCGAGCTTACTATTTCAAACAAGGGAATCAAATAGGGTCAGAAATTGAGGTGGACAGCATGTATCAGCAGTTCCACAACTATACCATTGAATGGCATCCGGATCGGATTGACGCCTACTTGGACGGGGAGTATTACTTCACCTATGACAAGAATGCCAATGAATTGGAATGGCCATTCGATAAACCTCAAAACATCATCGTGAATCTCGCCGTAGGCGGAGGCTGGGGAGGGGCTCAAGGAATTGATACTTCTTGGAAATCTCATCAGTACATTCTCGACTATGTACGGGTATATCAAAAAGTGAATTGATTATGATGGGAAGACTCGCCGTTGCGATTTTAATGCTGTCTTTAGCCTCCTGTAGCCAGCAGGAAGGGCTTACTTATCAGCTGTATAGAAGTAGTGCTGAAGGGGAGCGAATGTCGCTCGTTTCTGAGGAAGAACCATCCCAGGAAGAGGCTCTTTCATGGTCTATTTTTCCAGATACAAGCTATCAGGAGATCAGGGGTTTCGGAGGTGCGTTTACAGAGTCTTCTGCTCATCTATGGACGCGATTGAATCCGAGTCTGCAAGAAGAGCTTATTCAGGCCTATTTCTCGGATTCTGGTGCGGCGTATAATATGGCTCGCACTCATATTAACTCCTGCGATTTTTCGCTCGGGTCCTATGACTATTTAGAAGGCCCAGACACGAGCTTGTCAAGCTTTAGCCTTGAGCCCGATCGAGAGGACATTATTCCCATGATTAAAGCTGCCCAGGGCGTAAGAAGTGATATTCAAATCATTGCTTCTCCTTGGACCGCTCCTCCTTTCATGAAGGATAATCAAGATTGGTTTGGCGGTAGGTTGAAACCCGAATTCTATTCACTTTGGGCACAGTACTTCGTAAAGTACCACCAGGCTATGCAAGAAGAAGGAATTGACATCTGGGGATATACTGTTGAAAATGAGCCCTTGGGGAATGATGCGAACTGGGAAAGTATGCATTACACGCCTGAGGAAATGGCTGAGTTTATCAAAGGTCACATGGGACCTCAGTTCGATTCGGCAGGGATTGATGCGGCCATCTTGACTTATGATCAAAACCGGGGCGAAGAGCTGGAGGAATGGGCTGAAGTATTGCTGACGGATACTGCACTTTTGCCCTACATCTATGGAACTGCGGTTCATTGGTATACTTCTACATATGATTGGTTTCCGAAGAGTTTGAACCACACCCATACTCTTGCTCCACAAAAAGGAATTATTCAAACCGAAGCCTGTGTAGATGCAGAGGTTCCGCATTGGAATGACGATGCATGGTACTGGAAGAAGGAGGCCACCGATTGGGGATACGATTGGGCGAAGCCAGAATCCAAGTACTTACACCCAAAATATGTACCCGTTTTCCGATATGCTCGTGACATTATAGGGTCCATGAATTCATGGGTTGAGGCTTGGGTTGATTGGAATATGCTGTTGGATCCACAGGGCGGTCCAAATCACGTTAAAAATTGGTGTGTGGCACCTGTCCTCGCTGATACGACAACACAAGAATTGTACTACACCCCCTTGTACGATGTGATGCGCCACTTCAGCACTTTCATTCCCCGAGGTTCGGTGCGCGTAGGCCACTCTGAATTACCTGAAGAAATGATGGCCTTGACGGTGAAGAGACCAGATAACTCCCTTATCGTTGTTCTCCTTAATACGGGAGTCGAGAGCTCTTCCTTAAAGGTGGATGTATACGATAAGAACTTGACTTTAGAGGTGCCACCGGCCTCCATCCAAACATTAATTGTCAACTAGAACAACTGAAATATGAGCCAGGCTATTTACTTAGGTAAACAGGCTTTAAAGAATAGCCCAAAGGCGATAGAAGGGTCATTCCTAACGCTGGACGGCGATCGCTTTTACCGAATTTCAAATTACCAGGGCATGGTGCCATTCTTCATGTCTTTGGTGAGTCCGTCAGACCATTGGCTATTTGTGGCGAGTAATGGCGGGATAACTGCAGGAAGGGTCAATGCCGAGTCTTCTCTTTTTCCTTACTACACGGATGACAAAATAATCGACGGCGCCGAGTATACTGGATCAAAGACCATTGTTCGTGTTCAGGAAAATGATCGAACGCTTCTTTGGGAGCCTTTTTCAGCGTACGGGAAGGGCATGTACTCGGTAGATTCTAATCTGTATAAGAATACACATGGAAATCGCCTTCGATTTGAAGAAGTCAATCATGATCTTCAGCTTCGATTCGCTTATGAGTGGTCGTTTTCGGATCGCTTCGGAATTCTTCGTCAGGCGTGGATCGAAAATTTAGGAGAGGATCATAGATCCGTTGAGCTTCTTGATGGAATCCAGAATATACTTCCGGCTGGCATAGGCAGCGCTCTACAGAATGGAAGAAGCACCTTGGTGGACGCCTATAAAAAAAGCGAGTTGCTGGATAAAGGCCTCGCGGTATATAGTTTGAGCGCGAGAATTATTGACCGTGCTGAACCCAGTGAAGCATTGGTGGCCAATACTGTATGGTCTGTAGGGCTGGGCGTAAAGAATTACCTGCTTTCCAATCATCAGCTTGACGCTTTCCGTAATGGACTTGACGTTCAAGAGGAGTCTCACAATAATGGTTATAAGGGAGCCTATTTCGCGCATGCGGATTGTTCTTTGGGAGCTCATCAGGCCAAGACTTGGTTCCTGGTATCTGAATTGAATCAATCCACTGCTCAAGTGATGGATTTGCAGGCCCAATTAAATCGTAATACTGAAGCAGAACTCCAAGAACTTCTTCAGAACGAACGCGATTTAGACCAAGAGCGCCTGAGGGCTATAGTTGCAAAAGGAGATGGTCTTCAGTGTACGCAACTTGAAACGGTCACAACACGTCATTACGGAAATGTGTTGTTCAATGTCATGCGAGGGGGGTTGTTCGAGTCAGCCTACCAAGTAGATCGAGAAGATTTCCGTCATTATGTCAATCAGGTAAGTACCCGAACGGGAATGAAGTGGGATGATTTACTTCGCTCCTGGCCTGACGAAATTCATTATGACGATTTACTCAGTGAGGTGAAACGCTGTGAGGATCCAGAACTAGAGCGAATCACTTTAGAGTATTTGCCGTTATCCTTTAGTCGGAGACATGGCGACCCAAGTCGACCCTGGAATATTTTTAATATCCATACTCGGGGCGAAAATGGAAAACGCCTCCTCTCTTACGAGGGGAATTGGCGGGATATTTTTCAGAATTGGGAGGCTTTAGCCTATGCCTATCCGAGGTTTGTCCAAGGGATGATCTCGAAGTTTTTGAACGCTTCAACCATAGATGGATACAACCCCTATCGCATTTCTAAGTCTGGAATAGATTGGGAAATTATAGAAGAAGATGATCCATGGGCGTATATCGGGTACTGGGGTGATCATCAAATTATCTACCTCCAGAAGTTATTGGAGCACTGGGAGCGTCATGAGAGCACGGCGATTTCTTCGGAATGGAATAGACCACTCTACACCTATGCGAACGTGCCTTATCGCATTCGATCGTTTCAGTCAATTTTGGAGAACCCTAAGGATACCATCGATTTCGATGCCACATTGGATTCCCACATCAAATCGGAAGTGGAGCATTTGGGTAGTGATGCCAGAATGATTTGGAAAGACAATCAACTGATCAAGGCCACACTTGGTGAAAAACTTCTTCTCACTGCTTTAACTAAGATGTACAACTTAGTTCCAGATGGTGGGATCTGGATGAATACACAGCGTCCTGAATGGAATGATGCGAATAATGCATTGGTGGGTAATGGAATGAGTATGGTAACGCTATACTACCTCAGACGATACCTGAATTTCCTGCGTGAAAAATGGGTGGATGTCGACCTGGAATTAAACGAGGCTATTCGCGAATTACTCACTTCTATTGTAGGACAACTCGAAGAGCATAAGTCGTATTTGACCATTGGGTTTGATCCTCGGACCAGATATGAGTTTGTGCATGGATTAGGTCAGGCTGGAGAGCGATATCGAATTAAAGCATACGGTTCGGAACTCGGTGCACGGACATCCGTGTCATCGGCTGAAGTACTCGGGTTTCTGAACTTAGGTCTTGCCTATTTGGATGCTAGCATCGCCTCGAATGTTCGAGAGGATGGTTTGTATCATGCCTATAATCTAATGCAGCTGAAAGGGGATCAGATTAACTTGAGGTATCTCTACGAGATGTTGGAAGGTCAGGTTGCCATTTTGAGTGCTGGCTACTTAAAGCCAGAGCAAAGCTTAGATCTGCTCAATGCCCTAGAAAAAAGCGCCTTGTTCCGTGAGGACCAGTATAGTTATTTGCTTTACCCGAATCGCGAGCTTGCTGACTTCGAAGTGAAAAACAACATTTCTGAAGAATTCTCGAGAAGCTCTATACTGCTAAAAAGCCTAGCGGAAGAAGAAGGAAACGGGATTGTAGAGCGCGACGGGAATGGTGTATTTCATTTTGCGAGTGAAATATCGAATGCATCCGACCTGGAGGAAGCGCTTAGATCCTTGGAACACGGCCCTTTTGCACATGATGCTGAGAAAGAGCGCACGAAAATAGTGGATGAATTTGAACGGATTTTTGACCACCAGTCATTCACAGGACGGTCCGGAACGTTCTATGCCTATGAAGGATTGGGATCAATTTACTGGCACATGGTTTCTAAACTACTTTTGGCTGTGAATGAAACACTTGTTTTAGCTCATAAAGAAAACTCTGATAGCGAGGTTCTGGGTAAGCTGATTGATCACTATTATTCCGTCCGTGCTGGAATAGGATTGAACAAAGGGCCTCAACTCTATGGTGCATTCCCCTTTGACCCATACTCACATACCCCGTGGAATCAAGGAGCCAAACAGCCCGGAATGACCGGTCAGGTCAAGGAAGACATTTTGAATCGTTGGTCGGAGCTCGGGCTTCAAGTAGAAAATGGTGAACTGGTGCTTGACCCCTTTTTCTTTGATAAGAAGGAGCTACTGGAAGTTCCCGTTGAGTTTCAATATTACGATCACCTTGGGGTACCACAGGTTGTTGAGCTTGCTCCAGGTGAGTTAGCGTACACGTATAACGGCCTCTTGATTCGATATTCCAAAGCAGACCAAGCACGACTGGAGCTCATAGACCTTGATGATCAAGTGAAAGTAATGCCGGAAATGCGTGTTTCCAATGACCATTGTAGAGGCATATGGAGTCGAAAACACAACTACAAGGAATTAAGGCTTAGCTATTCATTCTAACAGGCCATTAGCCCGCGCTGATAGTCCAAAAAACCACCATGAGCAAATCACTTCTTTCTAAAATTGCACTTTTTGGACTATTCGTGCTCTCTTGGGCAGCTTCTCACGCCCAAGTTGTTCAGGTGGGTCAAGGTTCGTATACAACCGTTTTTCCAGGAGTGGACGCGGCCGGCAGGAATAGTTTTCCATCGGGGACTCCATTTGTTACAGGACCTGCTGCCAATAAGCCGGTACCCACAAATGAATGGTGGTCGCACAAGGTTAAAAATGCACACTCCTCGAATCTTTTCAATTATCCATTTACCATGGAGACTAAGAACCAAGGCTTGGTTGCTACTTATGTACCTTGGGGCCCCATTGATGCCTTCGACCCTGTTGAAGTTGGTGTCGTTGGGCTCAACGCCTCTTCGGTTAATGTATCTGACTTTGACGATTGGACGTTTACCATGGATTGGCAAGGGGGGAATCATCATTTTCAGGCCAAGACAGGGATAGGAATGCCGTTCATTTATTTTGAAAAGGACGCTATGAGCTTGGCCCAAGTTGTGGTGAACCAAGGAACGGTTACTGATTCAGGTTCTTACCTCATTGTAAAAGGAGTCAACCAAGGAGCAGATTTTGCCATTTACGGTCCAAGCGGCTCTACTTGGTCACAAAATGGAAACACCTATACTTCCACACTGAACGGCAATACATACTGGTCCCTTGCTTTTCTACCCCTTGGAGGGAACGCAGAGGTCTTAGCTCAAAGCTTTAAGCAGTATGCCTTTGTTTTTCCGGACGAGTGTCGTGCGAATTGGAGCTTTGACGAACAGTCATCAGTGGTAACCACCACCTTTGACGTTCAAACAGAGGTCAAGGAAGGAACAGATTCTCTTTTCCTTCAAGGACTCTTGCCCCACCATTGGGCAAACCTTGCGCCGGGAAGTACCATAAATACGAGTCATGAATACATGACGGTTCGTGGCGATCTCAAATTGATGGAAGGAAACTCATTCACAGTAGAAAATACCTTCTACGGAATTCTACCCACCCTCCCCAATGTCAACTGCCGGAGTCTCTCCTATGATCCCGCCAAGCTCAAAGAGAAGATTGACCTGATCAAAGGAGATCAATTGGCTACTTGGACGGATTCGTACAACGAAGGCCAAATGATGAATAGGCTTATTCAGACGGCGAGAATTGCGGATGAAATGGGGGACTCGGCATCTTTGAACACCATAGTAGCAACCATTAAGGAGCGTTTAGAGGATTGGCTGAAGTACAATTCAGGTGAGGTAGCTTTTTTGTTCTACTACAACGACGATTGGGATGCCTTAATCGGATACCCAGCGGGTCACGGACAGGATGACAACATTAATGATCACCATTTTCATTGGGGTTATTTCATACACGCAGCCGCCTTTTTGGAGCAATATGAACCGGGATGGGCCAATGGCTACGGCTCCATGATCAACATGCTCGTTCGCGACGCGGCGACAGATGATCGCCAAGATCCACTATTCCCTTACTTGAGAAATTTTAGTCCGTATGCCGGTCATTGTTGGGCCAATGGTTTTGCTTCATTCCCTCAGGGTAATGATCAAGAGTCGACATCCGAAAGCATGCAGTTTAATTCCTCGTTAATTCATTGGGGCTCTGTCACTGGGAACGACTCCATTCGCGATCTAGGGATCTACTTGTATACCACAGAGCAATCTGCCATTGAAGAGTATTGGTTCGACATGTATCAGCGCAATTTTGGCCCTAGTCAGCAATACGGACTGGTTTCCCGGGTCTGGGGAAACAGCTATGATAACGGAACCTTCTGGACCTCCGACATTGCCGCTTCGTACGGAATTGAATTGTACCCGATTCATGGAGGTTCCATGTACTTGGGACACAATCTGACCTATGCCGCCCAAATTTGGAGCGAAATTGAGCAGCACACGGGGATTCTCAACAATGCGCCAAACGTGAATCTGTGGCACGATATCATGTGGCAATACTTGGCCTTCACGGATCCAGATCAAGCTTTGAGCTTGTACGATTCCTATCCCGATCGGAACTTGAAATTCGGTGTTTCTGATGCCCAGACCTACTACTGGCTGCACGGCATGAAAGTGCTGGGTGCCCCGGATACGACCATCAAAGCGGATTACCCTGTGGCGGTGGCCTTTCAGGGAGGTGGAAGCCCCATCTACGTCGCCCATAATTACGGGACAACTTCACTTGATGTTACTTTTTCTGATGGTTATGTGTTGACTGTTCCTCCAGGCAAGCTGGTGAGCAGCTTGGATGCGGGACTGGAAGGAAACCTCACCATTCTATTCGATCGAGCCTATACCGGAGGAAGTGCTGAACTCGAGTTTCAGGTGCAGCAGGGAAATCCCTCCATGGTTGTCCTTTATCAAGGAGAAGATAGCGTGGCCTTCAGCACCGCGCCACCCCATGATTTTACCATGAATAACTTACCCGCCGGGGTCCACAACTTCCATGTGCGGATGTACGATTCTTTGAATTGTGCGACGTCCAACATCGTCTCCATGACGGTGGGAGAGCAAGTCCCCTATCAGGGTGTTCCTGCCACCATTCCGGGCAGTTTCTGGGCAGGGGATTACGATTACTTCGAAGGCGGAATCGCTCAAGGAATCGCCTATCAAGACCTAGACATCGTCAATCAAGGCGACTACAGAGTACACGAATGGGTCGATGCCTCAGATCACCCCTCAGAAGGCCCCGTTATTGGATGGCTGGGGGCTGGTGAATGGCTCGAATATACCGTCGATGTCCAGACGGCAGGCATGTATGATGTGGTCTTGCGCTATGCCTCTGGAAACAATGCGGGCGGAGGTCCCTTGCGGATTGAATCCGACGGTCAAGTCGTGAAGAACAACATCACCTTTAATGGCACTGGAGATTGGAACGTCTGGGCCTCGAAGACGATCACCAGCGTTCCTATGAAATCCGGAAAACAAATTATTCGCCTATTCATCGAGCACGGCGAATTCAATTTGGGTGAGCTACAATTCACCCTTACGGGCTCTCTACCGTTTTCTCAGCCCGTTGCCGACGCTGGGTCCACCCAAGTGATCGTTATTCCCGCCAGCTCTTCCACTTTGGATGCTACAGCCAGTTCAGATCCAGGAGGTGCGGCTTTGAGTTATACTTGGACGCAACTCTATGGCCCCACATTGGCTACCCCGAGCCAAATAAATGGGGTAATGCCACAGATTAGTGGTCTCCAAGAAGGGGTGTACAAGTACAAGTTGGAAGTGGATAATGGAACCTATTCTGATATTGATGAGGTCTTCGTGGTCGTCGGGAACAGCCCCAACGTTCCGCCGACCACCAGTATTCTGTTCCCCGGGAATGGCGACACCTTTGTAGAGGGCGAAAATCTAACGATATCCGCGACGGCCAGTGATCTCAACGACAGCATTAGCCATGTGGACTTTTACTTAAACGGGCAGTTCTACGGTTCCTCGAACTCGATTCCTTACGAAGCCAGCTGGACGGCCAGTCTTGGTTCTACGGAATGGCGATCCTTGGCCTATGATCACCTGGGAGACTCCACGTGGTCAGCCCCGGTTGTTCTCCAGATCGATTCAGCGCCTCCCTGCGATGGGGTGAGTTACAATGGTGACTTCGAATGGCGGTTCTCAGACGATGACAACAACCCGACCCTCACTTTCATTCCCAGTCAGACCGGTGTAGGTAGCCCTACCTGTATACTCTATTACGGGACCGATCCGAACGGCATGCCTGGGTACGGTGTAACGCCGAATGTTCCGTATACCATCTCGGCAAGTAAAGGCGAATTGATTTACTTCTACTACACCTACTCTTATCCGGGTGAAGGTGAACGCAATAACTCCGCCAATAAGGATACTTATGTCATTGGAACCTGCGTCGAAGCGATTTCCTTGGAAGAGTATCCCTTCGGTACAATTAATGTTTATCCCAATCCGAGTTCAGGACACTTCACTGTTCGTCGTGAGTCAAGCGCGCCAGCGGCATTCCGTATTCAAAATTTCTCCGGGCAGGTGCTTATGCAAGGCGATTTGGAATCCAACGAGTACGAGCTGAATTTGACCCACTTACCGGCGGGCATGTACCTCTTGAATGTCAATCAGGAAGGCCATCAAACCAGCCACAAACTCCTAATAATGCGCTAATCAAATGATGAAAGGGATACAGGTGATTTTCGTTCTCAGCTTGAGTTTACTTTGTGCCTGCGGCACGATGCCAAAGCCCACAGCCAAGGACATCCTCGGAAACCCTGATTATACGGCAATTGCCTATGGTGGATACCGAAACCAAGACCGGTCGGTTGCCCCCAGTGTAGAGGAGATCAAAGAGGATTTAAAGATTTTAAGTGCCCTAGGAATCCGAATCCTTCGAACCTACCACGCGCGATTGTACGATCACACTCCTCGATTACTCCAAGCCATCCGCGAGATGAAGGAAGAGGAACCAAATTTCGAGATGTACGTAATGCTCGGGGCTTGGATGCAGTGCGAAAACGCCTGGACCTCTGAACCGATTCACGATCGGCCCGATGCCACAGAGAATGAAGCGGAGATCCTTCAAGCCATAGATCTAGCCAATGAGTATCCCGATATTGTCAAGATCATTGCTGTCGGAAACGAGTCCATGGTTCACTGGGCCTGGGGTTACTACGTACATCCGAGAATCATTTTGAAAGAGGTTCTAAGGCTTCAGGAGTTAAAGGCGAAAGGCGACCTTCCATCCGACCTTTGGATCACTACCTCGGATAATTTTGCTTCATGGGGAGGAGGCGATGGATCGTACCACCTTCCTGCGCTCGATTCATTGATCATGGCGGTCGACTATTTGAGTGTCCATTCGTATCCCTTTCACGACACACACTACGATCCTGACTGGTGGTGGATGCCCGTTGAACAAGAATCCTGGACGAAAAAGGAACAGATTGCGGCCGGAATAGATAGAAGTGTACAACGCGTTAAGAGTCAAATCGAGGCCGTCTCTGCGTACATGCAATCATTGGAAGTGGATAAGCCTATTCATGTGGGAGAGACGGGTTGGGCAACTGCAGACAACGAACTATACGACAGTGCAGGATCTGGAGCAGCTGATGAATACAAGGAAATGCTCTATCACGATCAGATCCGTACGATGCTTCAGGATCAAGGAATGTCCTGCTTCTATTTCGAGGCTTTTGATGAACCTTGGAAAGGCGGGGATAACCCCGGTGGAAGCGAGAATCACTTCGGATTGATTACTGTGGACGGCGTGGTTAAAATGGCGTTATGGGACGCCTTTGACGAGGGTGATCTTGACGGCCTGACTCGAGGTGGTCATGCCCTTCGGAAAAGCCTAGACGGAAAAGCTGAAAGAGCTCTGGAATTGGCCTCTGTTCCGACAACAAAGTCCGAAGAGTCCGAAACAGAAGAGTAGCATTCTTCCTTTATTTCTATTTAGCCGGCATTAAGAGTTCCATGACCGTGGGAACATCCGTTATATGTATAGGATGGTCTCGGCCCGGAAGAGTGATCATTCTGGAATTCTGATCGGGCAATTGCTTCATTATAAAAGATGCATTTCCATAAGGAACCAGACCATCTTGATCTCCGTGAACGATCTCTACGGGAACACGAATGGAGGAGTACAAGGACAGAACATCCTCTTGGGCTTTCGGATGGGTCAATTTTTCCACGTTGGACACCCAAATAAAGCGGGGCAGGATATACTTGAAGACTTTAAAGTTGATCCAATGAGATACGGGGAAAATGAGCTCGTTGTCAGGGTCAAATTGTCCTGATAAAGAGATGACCTTTTCGACCCGTTCTGGGGAAAGGGCTCCAACCAAGACAGCCACTGGACCTCCATAACTATGGCCCACAACAAGGGCTTTCTGATCTTCATTCTCCAGAGCCTCTGCACATCTCAATGCCTGTATCCAAATAGAAGGCTCAGCCATGCGAGGCTTAGTTGCTCCGTAGCCTGGACGTTCTACAAGAAGGAGTCTATACTGATCGTAGAGTGCGCTTTGCTTGGCTATGCCCAGTCCGTCAAAGAGGCTTCCCGGAGCGCCGTGGATGAATAAAAGTGGGGGCTTTTCCGATGAGCCAATTTCCAAGAAACGAGTTCCGTCGGCGGACCATCGGACTGTTTTTGGTTGATCTATGTTGCGGAACATCCAAAGGGCACCCTTTTCTGTAGCCAAGTAGCGATCAAAGGATTCAAGGGCCAACAAGAGGAAAACGACCAGCCCCAAAAGAATTAACCCTATCCACTTAAAAATCGCCAGCACTAAATGCATTAGAAGCGAGCTTGTAGTTGCAGGGTATACTGAACCGGTGGACCAATTTTCGCTGGTCTAATGATGACCTCGCGATTGAAGGCGTTCTCGATAATTCCTCGAATCTGAAGATTGTCATTGAACGAATAGCCTACTCTGAAATCCCACAAAATATCGCCGTTGTTTAGTCTTGCTCTACTTTCAGATATTCCAGGAGCCTGGAGGGCGAATAATTCAGATTCAAAGATCAGGTCAATGTTAGCCATGAAGTCATTGAGCCGTGTTGACGCCCCGAAAGTCCATGGCCCGTAGTCGAATTGCAAGTCAAGTTTGAGGAGGTGCTGATATCGGTATTTGAGTACACCGCTGGTATCACTACTCGTGTTCGCGTATGTCAATGAATCGGGCCAAAGTTCTCCGATAGGAAAGCCAGTAGCATATACTTCATTTGGATTGGCAATTTGAGGGTCCATGTAGGTATAGCCACCCATCAGCTGCCAGCGACTCTTTCCCTGACGATACTCAAGTCCTGTGCTCAATTCAAAGCCTCGAATATCGGTAGTTCCGATATTGATGCTCTTGAATCCTAGCCCAAAGAATTTATTGATGTCTGATATTTCGGCCCAACGCCCAAAAGTAAACTCCATCATATCGTTGTAACGCATCCAAAAACCGGCGACATCTACAAAACCCAAAAATCGTCCTAACCTGATACCTTGTTTGACTCCGATTTCCGCACTCCATCCGCTTTCCGGTTGAAGGTCTTCACTAGGGTAAATATAGACCCCTCCGACATTGGTAAGGATGTACTTTTCTGCAATGGTTGGAAAGCGATATCCTTGGCCAAAGCTCGCGCGAACACTGGTCCCGGAGGAGATGGCGTAGTTTATTCCGCTTCTCAATACCGGTCTCTGAAACGTTTCATCGTCTAGTCGGAAATACTCATATCGCCCACCAAGCGAAAACTTCAGTTTCCCAAACTTTTTATCCAACTGAAGGTAGGCAGCCAGGTTGTAGGTGGAATGCTCGCCTTGAAAAATCTCCGCATCAGTACTTGCCCAATTGTTCACGATTCCACCAGTAAAGGCGATGTCCTCATTCACAAAGTACTGACCTTGATACTCCGTGTAGTTGGTTCGATAAAAATTATCATAGGAATTCGAAAGTGAACGAGATGTGTTGATATTGGACATGAACCTAGCCTTGAATTGATGCGACCAGCGGTTCTTCTTCCAAGAGATATAGGGATCGATGTAGTAGAAATTTGCTTCAGTCACAGTATTTGAGCTGTCGAGAGGGACGTATCCGTTTTCTTCTGAGTCCCAAATCAACGCGTCACCGCTTTTCCTATAATTTATATTCGAACTGATTCCGTAGCTCCAAGGGGATTGGGTGTTGCTGTGATGCCAAGCACCCTCAAGTCTGATTCGGTGATCTTCTATTTTGTACTCATACCCATCGTCACGCAGTGCGTGACCCCCAATAATGAATCCGTCGGCTCCCGAGGACCAACTCGTCGACCAGTTTACACCGGAGACGGTTTGCAGACCATCCCACCATTGTAGTTCTTCACGCGGGGCCTTGCCATACGCGCCAGTGAAAAGAGTTAGTTCGGTCACTAGGGTATCTGAGGGGCGTTTTGTTCGTACGTTGATCACGCCGTTGAGCGCTGAGGAACCGTAAAGAGCACTACTGGCTCCTTTGATGATTTCTATTTGATCCACCAACTCCGTCGGAACGGACTTCCATTGAACTTGACCGGAACCTCCGTCGATAACAGGTAGGTCATCAATGAGCACTTGAACCCGTGTTCCGGCCCCGTAGCTCCATCCGCTTCCTCCCCGTATATTGGCCTGATCCTCTATAATGCTGACGCCTGAAGACTGCTCCAGTACAGATTGAATCTCGTAGGTGTTTTTCTCATTGATGAGCCTCGGAGAAAGAATATCCATGGAAACCGTCACCTCATCTAGTCTCTGATCAAACTTACCCGCTGTCACGGTTACTGCAGAAAGGAATTCATTCTGAGGTTTGAGCTTGACCGTGAGTTCAAGACCATTTGAGGTTACTTCCAGGTCGTTGAAGATGCGTGGTTCATATCCGATGAAGCTAATTTCAACATCGTAGCTCGCCGGACTAAGGTCAATTTTAAAGTTCCCCTGGGCGTCTGTAGCCGTTCCGTATTCGAATTCAAGTACTCGAATGTTGGCGCCAGCAAGGCGTTCACCGGTTTGGGCATCTTCAACCGTACCCGTAATACTCTGCGTTCTCCCTAGGAATGGGAGAAGCAAGAAAGACAAAAGATAGATGACTCCATACCGCATATCGAAATGTACAAAAAGCGCTTCATCCAGAGCGGACGTAGTGATGTGCCCCAGTATTGCGAATGAGGCTGCGCAGCTCTAATTGCATGAGTAGAGGCAAGAGTTGTGCCACGTCCATTCCCAGTTCGGCCGAAAGAGTATCCAAAGAACACCCTTCTTCTGAGGAGATGAGCTTCAAAATAAGCGAAGAGGACTCGTCGAGGTCTAAAGGAAGACGAGGTTGAATAGGGGTTCCAGTGGGTTTCCATCCCAGAAGGTCCGTCAGATTTCGGGAGTCTTCAATGAGGTGAGCTTGGTGTGTGCGGATGAGGCTATTGCATCCCTGTGCCGACTTGTCTTCGACTCGACCTGGAAGGGCGAAGACATCTCGGCCGTAGTCATTGGCCAGTTTGGCGGTGATCAGTGCACCGCCTTTGCGGGCTGCTTGGACCACGACACAGACATCGGCCAGTCCTGCAATGATCCGATTTCGGCGAGGAAAATGGCCACGGACGGGCTGTGTTCCAGGAAGAAATTCAGAGATCCATGCCCCGTCTTTAAGAATGTCGTGGGCGAGTTTCTTGTTGAGGTCTGGGTAAATACGGTCAAAGCCGCAGGCGAATACCGCCCAAGTTGGAAGGCCGTATTCTAAGGCCCTCCTGTGGGCCTCGGCATCAATACCAACGGCCAGTCCTGAAAGTATTACGGGTTGGTAGGGAACAAGATGCTGAACCAAGTTCCGGACAAATCGTCGTCCGTATTCAGAGGCGCTACGTGCACCGACGATGGCGACGGTTCGAGGAGCTTCAAATGAAGGTGTTCCTCTGGCGTACAGAAGTGCAGGTGGGTCTGGTATTTGTGAGAGCCGAGAAGGATAGTCTGGATCATTTGAGGCGAGGATTGAGTCGGAGCGGGTCTGAAGGGATTTAAATTTCTCTTCGGCATAGGGAAGCCATTGTGTGACCTCTTGGGGAATTCGCCGAATCCACTTGTGGAGTTTCTGAGGTGTTCGAGCCAAGTCTGTTGCCCGCGTTGAGCTTAGGGCGGAAGCCTTTGGAAAGTAGTGCAAGAGCTCTTGCAGAGTGGCAGGCCCGAGGCCGTCAATCTGCATCAGGGCCATGCGAAAAATGAGTTCTTCTGAGTCCATAGGTCGAAGCTAGACGACCTCAAGGACAGCTTTTGGCACTCGGCACATCGGCCCGTAGGGCCAAAAAAAAGTTGCACCTTAAGTTTTTCTTCTACTTTTGCTGAAATAACTACACACTTCACAGTATGAACGCTACACAAAAAGAGTTCATGGATCGCGTAACTGCGAAGAATGGCCATGAACCAGAGTTCCTGCAGGCAGTGCAGGAGGTGGCTGAAACGGTAATCCCGTTTATTGAAGAACATCCCAAGTACAAAGAGCACAAAATTCTCGATCGGATCGTAGAGCCCGAGCGCGTGTTGATGTTCCGTGTGCCTTGGATTGATGACGAAGGCGAGGTTCAAGTGAACCGCGGTTTTCGTATTGAAATGAATTCGGCGATTGGGCCGTACAAAGGAGGTTTGCGCTTTCACCCATCAGTGAACCTCAGCATCTTGAAATTCTTGGCCTTTGAGCAAGTCTTCAAGAACTCTTTGACCACCTTGCCTATGGGCGGTGGAAAAGGAGGATCTGATTTTGACCCTAAGGGCAAGTCGGATAATGAGGTGATGCGCTTTTGTCAGAGTTTCATGACCGAATTGGCGCGCCACATTGGCCCAGACACGGATGTTCCGGCTGGAGATATCGGTGTGGGTGGTCGTGAGATTGGCTACCTTTTTGGACAGTATAAACGCTTGCGTAACGAGTTTACGGGAGTATTGACCGGGAAAGGACACAACTGGGGAGGAAGCTTGATTCGTCCCGAGGCGACCGGATACGGGAACGTCTACTTTGCAGAGCAAATGTTGGAGACCAAAGGAGAGTCCTTCAGCGGTAAAGTCGTGACGATTTCTGGTTCGGGAAACGTGGCTCAGTTTGCCTGTGAAAAAGCGACTCAATTGGGAGCCAAAGTGGTGACCATGAGTGATTCAGGAGGATTTATCTACGATGCCGACGGTATCGATGCCGACAAACTGGCCTTCATCATGGACCTTAAGAACGTTCGTCGCGGACGTATTAAGGAGTACACGGAGAAGTATCCAGGTGCGGAATACCACGAAGGCAAACGCCCTTGGAGCATGAAGTGCGACATTGCTCTTCCTTGTGCGACACAAAATGAGCTCGATGGAACGGAGGCGCAAGCCTTGGTGGACAATGGTGCAATTTGTGTGTCGGAAGGAGCAAACATGCCTTCTACGCCTGAAGCGATCGAGGTCTTCCACAACAACAAGATCCTCTTTGCTCCAGGTAAGGCGAGTAACGCCGGAGGAGTAGCGACGAGTGGATTGGAGATGAGTCAAAACTCCCTTCGATTGAGCTGGACGCGGGAAGAAGTGGATACTCGTTTGCACAGTATCATGAAGGAAATTCACAAGTCTTGTGTCCAGTACGGTAAAGATGCTGACGGGTTCGTTGATTATGTGAAAGGAGCCAATATTGCTGGCTTTGTGAAGGTTGCAGATGCCATGATCGACCAAGGGGTCGTCTAAGTAGTTTCAAATATTTTTGAAAGACCCTCGGAGAATGTTCCGGGGGTTTTTTATTTTAGGACTATGAAAAAACTACTACTGATTTTCGCCCTAGCGGGCGGATTAGCCGCTAGCGCACAGGAACAGTTCGGGCGAGAGCTGTTCATTTACGACATTGGAACGCCTCTACTTCAAAGTGCTGACCCCATCAGTCAAGATGGCCGATTCAGTTGGTCGCACTTCTTTACCGCCTACCGTGATGTGGCCATTGGCCAATCGAACAACAGTGTGGCGATTGGATTGGGAATGGGTTGGACGCAGGTCAACTCGAACTTGAATGGAAGCGTGAATCCGCCCAATACAGAAGGGGCCGGTGAAACGGTTTGGCGTCTATTGGATGACGGAGAAGATCCCACGCGGAACCGTACCGCATTTCGCCGTATCTATGTGCCGATTGAATTCCGCTACCGCGGGAAGCCCAATCCAAATGGAGGGTACTTCAAGGTGCACGCCGGAGTTCGTGTCGGTTGGAACTACTCCACCATCAACTACTACAAGGAAGGAACCTACAGCGTCAAGACCTTCGGCCTGAGCGGAACAAATGCGTTCCACGCTGATGCGGTCTTGCGGATTGGATTTGGAGAAGGAGCCTTTAGCTTCACCTATTCACTGGCCGATCTATTTGACGGTGCGCAGTTGCAAGATGGAACAGAATTGAGCGGACAGGCCCTGACGATCGGCTTTTCGCTGATCGCGTTCTAAAGAATCATCACCGTAAATACGGGTACAAAGCCCACCAGAAATCCGATATACACCTCGGAAGGCTGGTGGGCTTTGAGGTGTATACGGGTGGTGCCAAGAAAACCAGCCAAGAGCAAGAGGGGTCCTAAGAGGTAGAACAGATTGATTTGACTGAGGACGGATATACCGAGAACTCCTCCGATCAGCCCTCCCATTCCGGCCACGTGAACGCTGGCCTTGATGACTTGATTGACAAAAAAGCCGATGGCCAAGGACAAGGTGATGCCTTGAAGAAAGTGAAGAATGTCTACTGGTGTATATAGGTGTTCCAGAATACGCTCCGTAGAGTAAACCGCCAGTGCTGAGAACAGAAGCGGCCAAGACCGCTCTTGGCGATTGGGCAACTCAATACTTTGCACCATGCCAAAAAGCATCATCAGAATAACGAGAAGTGCGGGAAGGATGTAGGTTCCGGCGAACACAATGCCCACGAAGAGGTAGTAGTACTCTTCCGGTATTTGGATGGGCGAATACGCATTGATGAGCAGGACTCCGAGGGTCGGCATGATCATCGGGTGCAGGAGGTAAAGAAAAAAGCGTGAAATCCAGGTCATCAGAGTTGCTTACGTAAACGAGCGACCGGAATGTTTAATTGCTCGCGGTACTTAGCAACAGTTCGACGCGCGATTGGGAAACCTTTTTCTTTGAGCGCTACAGAAAGCTTCTCGTCAGTGATGGGCTTGCGCTTGTCTTCCTCGCCAATGAGATCCTCCAGGATCTTCTTGATTTTCCGCGTAGAGACTTCTTCTCCTTCTTCATTGGTCATCGCTTCACTGAAGAAGTTCTTGATGAGGAAGGTTCCGTAGGGCGTTTGAACATACTTGCTGCTGGCGACCCGTGAGACCGTCGAAATATCCATGTGAATCTCATCGGCAATATCCTTGAGGATCATCGGCTGCATCATGCGCTCATCACCGGTTAAAAAGTACTCCCGCTGTTTTTCCATGATGGCGTTCATGGTGATGTACAAGGTGTGTTGACGCTGCTTGATGGCATCGATAAACCACTTCGCCGAATCCAGCTTTTGCTTGACAAAGAGGACGGCCTCTTTTTGCTCCTTGTTCGCTTTGTCCTTGGTCTTCTGAAAATGCTGAAGCATCTCATTGTAGCTTCGGCTAACGTTCAGTTCTGGTGCGTTTCTCGAATTTAAGGTCAACTCCAGCTCCCCTTCGACAATTTTGATGGTGAAATCGGGAATGACCTGAGCCGCACCACGCGTGTTTTGCGCAGCGGAGGCACCCGGTTTTGGGTTCAGCCGGACAATTTCCTCGATGGCGTCCTTCAATTCCTCTTCGGAGATGTCGAGTTTGCGCGTAATTCGTTCGTAGTGCTTCTTGGAAAACTCATCGAAGCACTTGTCCAAGATGCAAATGGCGTTGGTCACGGCGAGGCTCTGGGCCTTCCGATCCAACTGCAGTAAGAGGCATTCTTGTAGATCCCGGGCACCCACTCCCGGAGGATCCAAAGTCTGCACCACTTCCAAGGCTTCCTCCAACTTGTCGAGGGTGGTAAAAATGTTCCGGGTAAAGGCCAAGTCATCGAGAATGGCCATCAGCTCCCGGCGAATATAGCCGTCGTCATCTACGGCGCCTACAAGGTATCGTGCGATCTCACCCACCTCCGAATCCATCTTGATCATTTGAAGTTGATCCAAGAGAATCTGGGTAAAGGTGGCCCCTGCGGTAATGGGTACGCGTGCGTCCTCATCATCCGCTGAATGATTGTTGGCGTGGAGGCGGTAGTTCGGAATCTCGTCATCGCTCAAATACTCGTCGACGTTGATGTCCTCCGCTTCAATGGTATTCTGTTCCCGGTCTTCGTAGTCATCGAAGTCCGTAGACGTATCGTTGTCGAAATCGAGGGAGGCTTCTTCCAGAGCCGGGTTGTCTTCCAACTCCTGCTTAACCCGTTGCTCCAACGCCTGTAGGGGCAACTGAATCATCTTCATCAGCTGTATTTGCTGAGGAGATAACTTCTGGCTAAGCTTCTGTTGGAGCTGTTGTTTTAGCATTTTTAGGTCTGGTTACAAGCGACTCATCAAAAGTCGTACCAGACCAAAAATAGAATAATTTAGAAAGACGCGCTACCTGGGAATCGAGGAAATGGAATAACGTCACGAATATTTCCCATTCCGGTAATAAATAGGACCAATCGCTCGAATCCTAAACCGAAGCCACTGTGTGGCGCAGTACCGTATTTACGTGTCTCCAAGTACCACCAAAGCTCTTCCTCGGGAATGTCGAAGTCGGCTACCTTCTGGCGAAGGACATCGAGGCGTTCTTCCCGCTGCGATCCACCCACGATTTCGCCAATGCCCGGGAACAAGATATCCATGGCCCGCACCGTTTTGCCATCTTCATTTTGGCGCATGTAGAAGGCTTTGATGTCTGCCGGGTAATCGAACAGAATGACAGGTGCTTCAAAGTGCTTTTCGACGAGGAATCGCTCGTGCTCACTCTGAAGATCCGCGCCCCATCCGTCGATCAGGTAGTTGAATTTCTTCTTTTTGTTGGGCTTGCTGTTGCGCAAGATGTCAATGGCCTCTGTGTAGGACACGCGCTTGAACTCGTTTTCGATGACGAATTTGAGCTTGTCGCGCAAGGCACGAGGTGAACGCTCGGCCTGAGGCTTCGATTTCTCCTCATCCAAAAGACGGTTCTCCAAGAAAGCGAGGTCTTCGTCACAGTGCTCCATGACGTATCCGATTACTTCTTTCAAAAAGTCCTCAGCGAGGTCCATGTTGTCGTCCAAGTCGGCAAAGGCGACCTCTGGTTCAATCATCCAGAACTCCGCCAAATGACGGCTGGTGTTCGAGTTTTCCGCCCGGAACGTAGGGCCAAAAGTATAGACCTGACCCAAAGCCATGGCCCCGAGTTCCGCCTCCAACTGTCCCGATACGGTCAGGTTCGTCGGTTTGTCGAAAAAGTCTTGTTCAAAATCAACCGCGCCATCTTCGGTGCGGGGCACGTTTTCCAAATCCAGCGTGGTCACTTGGAACATCTCCCCAGCGCCTTCCGCATCGCTCCCCGTAATGATCGGGGTGTGCATGTAGTAGAACCCACGGTCGTTAAAGTACTTGTGGATGGCATAAGCCACGGCATGACGAATCCGGAAAACGGCACTAAAGCTTTGTGTCCGAGGACGCAAGTGCGCGATCTCCCGAAGGAATTCCAAGCTGTGCTTCTTGGGTTGAAGGGGGTATTTTTCGGGATCTGCAGTACCGAGGACCTCAACTTCACGCACCTGAATTTCCACGCTCTGTCCGCGTCCTTGACTCTCTACGAGCTCACCGGTGACGCGCACGGCAGCACCCACGGAAATCTGAGCGAGGACCTCTTCCGAAGTGTTCTCGTGGTCTACTACCGCTTGAATATTGGTCAAGCAACTTCCGTCATTCAGCGCAATAAAACGGTTGCTCCGAAAGTGGCGCACCCATCCTTTGGCTGTTACTTCTTCACCTATCCTTTCGCCGCTCAGCAGCTCTTTGACCTTGATCCGTTTCATGTTCTAATCTTCTGAATCTGACCCTGCAAAGGAATTTATTTCCACCCACTTAATCAAGCTGTACCGCCACAATTGTAGCGCCTACGGCGCGATGCTGGGCCATCGGCCCGCAGGGCCTTAACGTGCGCTTAACTCATTCGAAACAAAAAGAAAAGGGAAACATTTTTAAACAAAAGTGTTTCCGTGTAGTTACATTCACTACATTTGCCCCCGAAATATGGAACAAGAACTAGAAGCAAGGATCAAAATGCACGCTCTCCAGATGTTTATGCAGCTCGGAGTGCGGAGTGTGACGATGGATGATGTGGCGAGGGATATGGCGATCTCAAAAAAGACGCTTTATCAGTTCGTCGATAATAAAGCAGACCTGGTGGATAAGGCCTTCACCTTTTTGGTGGATACCACTATTCCCCGAGTGCATGAAATCTGGGAAGCCCCAGGAAATGCTATCGATCACATGTTTATGTTGGATGAGTTTATGTGCGGTATGGTGGAAGCTCACAATCCCGCCGCTAAGTTCCAACTCAAGAAGTACTACCCGGCCACCTGGAAGAAGATCGAGGAAATTCGTTTCCGAGAATTCATGGTGACCATCAAGACCAATATCACAGCCGGAAAAGAAGAAGGTCTGTACAGACCAGAACTCAACGAGGAGCTGATTGCGCTGATGTATTTCGGCAAAGCGGACCTCATGACGGAAGCGGATTGGTTCCCCATCGAAGACTACGACATCACACTAATCAGCCACGTGAGTTTGGAATACCACCTCCGTGGCATTTGTTCACCCCTGGGGTTAGAATACCTCGACAAATTAATCGAAGAGAAGCAATGGAAACACTAAAAAAAGTGCTCATTGGATTGCTGTTGTGGCCCGTCTCCCTGGCCGCACAGGATTCTACGAGTTTCACCTTGGCCGAAGCCATCGACTTCGCTAAAGTGAACAGCTACGCCCTGCGCGATTCGGAATTCGAAATCGAGAAGGCGAAGCGCCTCGTCAAAGAAACCTTGGCCATCGGTTTGCCTCAAATCGACGGATCGGTTTCCTACAACAACTACCTGGAAGTGCCCATTCAACAGATTCCCGGAGACTTTGTCCCTGGCGGAAATCCGGATGAGTTGATTGAAGTGCAGTTTCAGCCCGAGCAAAACATGGGCTTTGACATCACGGCCAACCAGTTGATTTTCGACGGATCCTACATCGTGGCGACTAAAAGTGTCCGCGTATTTCTGGAATTGTCGGAAAAGTTGAAGGTGAAGACCGAGTATGAAATCACGAACGCCATCATCCAGCTCTACGCCCAAGTATTGGTCGCTCAGGAGAATTACGATGTATTGACGGAATCCGCCAAGAGCCTACGCGCCACCTTGGAAGAGACCACGGCCCTTCAATCCGAAGGATTCGTGGCGGAACAAGACGTGGACCAGCTCGCGCTCTTGGTGCTGAGTACCGAGAATCGTGTGCGGCAGGCCGAACGTCAAAAAGGCGTCAGCTTGAACATCTTGCTCTTTACGATGGGATTGCCCCTTGACAGTGAGATTGACCTCGTGACACCTTTGGACAATATCGTGAACATCGCAGGAGAAGAAACCCTTGTGGGCGACTTTGACTTCACCACCCATATTGATTATCAATTGGCCGAAAACCAATTGCGTACGGACGAGCTCAAAATGGCGAACGAGCAGGCAGCTTATATGCCGAGCCTCAGCGCGTTTTACAGCTATCAGCAAAACAGCCAGTCGAACTCCTTTAATTTCTTTGGAGATGCGGCTTGGTTCCCCACTCAGCTTCTCGGAGTGCGCATGAACGTGCCCATCTTTGCCTCTTTTGGACGCAAGAATGCGGTAGCTCAAGCGCGGATCAATGTGGACCAAAGTTCCATGAACCTGGAGCGCACGGGCCGTGACATCATGGTTCAAGTGCAACAAGCACGTGCCTACTACTATCAGGCTTTGGACAACTACGTGACCTCCGAAGAAAATCTAGAACTCTCCAGTCGAATCAACAACAAGGAATTGACCAAGTACAAAGAGGGAATCTCTACGAGTTTGGATCTGGCACAAGCCCAGCGACAATTCTTGGATAGTCAAAATGACTTTATCAACTCTACTTACAACTTGATCGACGCTAAATCGAACTTACTCAAAGCACTTAACCGTTACTAAAAATGAAAAAGTTTATCCTCCTTACTGTTGTCGCAGCCGTAGTCGCTGCCTGCGGTACCACCCCTACAGAAGATACTTCGGACTTGGGTCAATTGAGAGCTGAAAAAGACTCTTTGATTGTCTTGTCTCAGAAAGTGCTGGATGAAATTTCTGTCTTGGACGAGAAGATTTCAAGCTTGGATACGAACGCGAAGCGCGCCTTGGTTTCCATCCTTCCCGTTAGCCAACAGAACTTTGAGCACTACTTCAGCGTGCACGGAGTTGTTCGCGCCAACAAGAACGTGACCCTCTATGCCGAAAGTGCAGGGAATGTCACCGGAATGAACGTGAAAGAAGGCCAGCGCGTAAGTGCAGGACAAGTATTGGTCGAGCTGGATGCTGAGGTGATGAAGAGTCAACTCAAAGAAGTAGAGACCAACTTGGCTTTGGCCATTGACTTGTACGAGCGTCAAAAGCGTTTGTGGGATCAAAAAATTGGTTCAGAAGTGGATTACTTGAATGCCAAGAACCGCAAGGAAGCTTTGGAGCAAAGTAAGGCTACCTTGGAGCGTCAAATCCAAATGGCTCAAATCATTGCTCCGTTCTCTGGTGTCATTGATGAGGTCTTCCCGCGCAAAGGGGAATATGTTGGACCATCATCTCCTGTGGTACGCTTGATCAACTTGGATCAAACCTACTTGGAGTCAGATGTCAGTGAATACTATGTGAGCAAAGTAAAGGCAGGTACTCCAGTACTGATTGAATTCCCTTCTTTGGACACGACCCTAGAAGCGAAAATCACCCGTACTGGAAACTACATCAACCCGAACAACCGGACCTTCAAATTGGAGGTTAACCTGACCAATGTGCGCGGGATTGAGTTGAAGCCAAATCTTTTGGCCGTGGTGAATGTGATGGACTACAACGACGAGGAGGCCTTGGTCCTTCCAGCGCGTACCATCCAGCAAACACCAACAGGTGAGAGCTTTGTGTACGTCGTTTCTCAGGGAACCGGTGTGGCCAAAGTGCGCAAGCAAATGATTACTACTGGGTTCACCTATCAGAATATGACGGAGATTACCGAAGGACTAAAGGCCACGGACTTTATCGTGGACAAAGGTGCTCGATCTATTCGTGAAGGCCAGGACGTCCGAATTGCGGCGAACACGCTATAAGAACCTCCAAAAGAACTTCTCATGTCAGAGCAACAGAAAACATATAAAGTGATGAAATTCTTCAAGGAATTTCGTCTGTCGTCGTTGTCGGTGGACAACCGGATGACGGTCTTCGTTTTGACGGCCATTATCTTCATTGCCGGATTGACATCGTACACATCCATGCCCAAGGAGGCCTTTCCGGAGATTGTAACACCGGAGATTTACGTGGGTACCCCATATCCAGGGAACTCACCCGTCGATATTGAACGACTCATCACCCGCCCTCTCGAGAAAGAGATTAACGGGATTACTGGTATCGATGAGATTAACTCGACTTCCGTACAGGGCTACTCCACGATTCAAGTCAAATTCGACTTTGACGTCACTCCCGAGGACGCCCTTCGCAAAGTGAAGGACAAGGTGGATATCGCCAAAAGCGATCCCGACTTCCCGAATGATTTGCCGGCAGAGCCCAATGTCTTTGAGCTGAATTTCTCGGAGCTCGTGCCTATCCTTAACGTTAACCTCTCGGGCCCATTCTCCATTGATCAACTCAATGATTACGCTGAGTTCTTGGAAGAAGAGATTGAGGCGCTTCCACAAATTTCAGATGTGGAAATCCGCGGAGTTCAGGACAAGGAAATGAAGATCAACATTGATCTCTACAAGATGGAGTCACTCGACATCAGCTTTAATGATGTCGCTAATGCCATCCAGTCCGAGAATGTCACCATCTCAGGTGGAGACTTATTGGTCGATGAGTATCGCCGAAACGTACGTGTCCTGGGAGAATTTGAGTCTGTTCAGGATGTCGAAAACGTGATCGTCAAGCAGGAGAATTTAAACATCGTTTACCTCCGCGACATTGCCACGGTGAAATTTGAAGGGGAAGACCCCATTAGTTTTGCTCGTGAATACACGGAGCCGGTAGTTATGATTGACGTCATGAAGCGTTCGGGAGAGAACTTGCTCATCGCCTCTTCTCGTATTAACGAGATCATTGCCGATGCACAAGAGACCTTCTTTCCGGACAACTTGGTCATTACCATTACCAACGACCAAAGTGACCAGACGCGGAATCAGGTAAATGAATTGGAGAATTCCATCATCTTCGGAATCATCCTCGTGGTCTTGGTTCTCCTCTTCTTCCTCGGTATCCGCAACGCCCTCTTTGTGGGAATCGCGATTCCACTTTCCATGTTGATGAGTTTCTTCATCCTCGGAAGCTTCGGAGTGACCTTGAATACCATGGTGCTTTTCTCTTTGGTTTTGGCCTTGGGAATGCTCGTGGACAACGGGATTGTGGTGGTCGAGAACATATACAGGCTCATGGAGGAAGGTTATTCCCCCATACAGGCGGCGAAGGCCGGTGTAGGGGAGGTGGCCGTGCCCATTATCGCCTCTACAGCAACGACCTTGGCGGCCTTCTTGCCGCTGGCCTTGTGGCCAGGACTCTTTGGTGAGTTCATGAAGTATCTTCCCATCACCTTGATGATCGTATTGGGTTCTTCACTCTTCGTGGCTTTGGTCATCAACCCCGTATTGACCAGCGTTTACATGCGCGTTGAAGAGGCACAAGTGAACCTCAAACGCCTTCGTTTGATCGGAATTATCTTGATTGGCCTTGGACTCCTCTTTGTGGTTATGGGTGCCTCTGGACCTGAGTGGAAAGGAGGAATGGTCACCTTCGGAAACCTTTTGATCCTCGGTGGATCCATGGGCTTCTTGAACCACTACATCTTGACGCCATCGACCCGATGGTTCCAAAACACGGCGATCCCTGCATTGGAGCGTGTGTATGGAGGGATACTTCGTTTTGCCCTAGCGGGCCGACGAGCATATCTCTTCTTCTTCGGAACCATCTTCTTGTTGTTCTTCAGTTTTGTATTGACCGGTGTATTCCCACCACCCATTGAGTTTTTCCCAGAAAACCAGCCCAACCAGGCGGTAATCTACATTGAAAAGCCCATTGGAACGGACATTTCAGTGACCAATGAGTTGACCAAGAAAGTGGAAGCACAGGTCTTGGAAACCATTAAGAAATACGAGGAAACGGTAGAGGAAGACGGCGTGGAAGTAACGCGCAACTGGATGGTCGAGTCCGTGATTGCCCAGGTGGGTGAAGGAACCAGCGATCCAAATGCAGGTCCTTCCATGGCACAAACGCCCAACAAAGCGAAGATCACGGTTCAGTTCGTGGAATTCGCAGACCGCCGTGGACTCCAGTCCAGTGATCTGTTGAAAGAAATTCGCGCAAATGTTAGCCGTTATCCGGGAGTTCAGCTTACGGTGGATAAAGACAATCAAGGTCCTCCAGCGGGAGCTCCAATCAACATTGAGTTGGCGGGAGATGATTACTACCAATTATTGGCAGAGGCCGAGAAAGTTCGCGCCTACATCAATGAAGCCAATATTGGTGGAATTGAAGAGTTGAAGCTCGACGTGGAATCCGGGAAGCCGGAGATGCCGATCATTATCGATCGCGAAAAAGCGCGTCGCTACAACGTATCGACCTACATGATTGGAGATGCACTTCGTACTTCTTTGTTCGGTAAGGAAATCTCCACCTATAAAGACGGTGAGGACGACTACGACATCGTCGTTCGTTTTGACGATCGCTACCGCTACGATGTAGAAGCCTTGATGAATCAGCGCATCACTTTCCGCGATCAGAGCAATGGTCGTATTCAACAGGTGCCCATTTCAGCTGTGGCCCGTGCAGAAAAGTCCTCTACGTTTAGCTCGGTTAAGCGTAAAGACTTGAAGCGTGTCATCACCATTTCGTCCAATGTACTGGAGGGCTACAACGCCACTGCGGTGAACAACGAGATCAAGGCGCGTATGGCCAATTATTCGGTGCCCGTTGAGAATACCTTGAGCTTTACCGGAGAGCAGGAAGAGCAGGCGGAGCAATTTGCCTTCTTGAGCCGCGCATTGATGATTGCGGTCTTCTTGATCTTCTTGATCTTGGTCAGTCAGTTCAACTCCGCGGGACAACCGTTCATCATCCTTTCGGCAGTAGTCTTGAGTTTGATTGGGGTGTTCTTGGGTATTGTGATCTTCCGAATGAACTTCGTGATCATGATGACCATGATTGGTATCATCTCGCTTGCGGGAATTGTAGTGAACAATGCGATTGTATTGATTGACTACACCAAGCTGATCATTGCCCGTAAAAAGGAAGAGTTGGGTGTAGGAGCCACGGAATACCTGCCCAAGGAAGTGCTCTTTGAGTCTATTGTAGAAGGAGGAAAGCTCCGTTTGCGTCCAGTACTTTTGACGGCCATTACGACCGTTTTGGGATTGCTCCCGCTGGCCACAGGAATGAACATCAACTTCTACACGCTATTCTCGGAATATGATCCACAGATCTATTTTGGCGGGGATAATGTGATCTTCTGGGGCCCGATGTCCTGGACCATTATCTTCGGACTCACCTTCGCGACATTCTTGACCTTGGTTATTGTCCCGGTGATGTTCTACCTCCAGAATCGCTTGCTGTATCGCCTGTATCCGAACAGAATTGCGAAAGTATAAATGAACCCCCGACCCGAAGGTTTGTTATCTTTGCCTAATTGCCCTTAGAGGAGAGATAAAAACGACCATCGATGGAGTTCAAGCCAGGAGCCTTATTGGCTCAGATCAACAGCCCTGAAGACTTGCGCCAGCTCGACAAGAGCCAGCTCAAGCAAGTATCGACCGAACTGCGCGACTTTATCGTGGACCTTGTCTCCGTTAAAGGCGGGCACTTCGGTGCGAGCTTAGGGGTAGTAGAGTTGACCGTAGCGCTGCACTATGTATTCAATACGCCCACCGATCAGTTGGTTTGGGATGTGGGCCACCAAGCCTACGGTCATAAGATCTTGACCGGTCGACGTGAAGTATTTCACACCAATCGGAAGTACAAGGGCATTAGCGGATTCCCAAAACGTAGCGAAAGCGAATACGACACCTTTGGCGTTGGTCACAGCAGTACCTCGATCTCTGCAGCTTTGGGAATGGCCGTGGCAAACCGCGAAAAAGGAGATGACCGCCAACACATCGCCGTGATCGGAGACGGCGCGATGACCGCTGGTTTGGCCTACGAAGGCCTCAATCACGCCGGAGCGGAGAACACCAATCTACTGGTGGTGCTCAACGACAACTGCATGAGCATTGACCCAAATGTGGGTGCTCTTAAAGAATACTTAACCGACATCTCCACGTCGCACACCTACAACAAGGTCAAAGACGAAGTATGGGATTTGCTCGGTAAGGTGAGCAAGTTTGGACCGAATGCTCAGAAAATCGTCCAGAAGGTAGAGAACGCTGTAAAATCAGCACTGCTCAAGCAGAGCAACATGTTTGAAAGCCTAAACTTCCGCTATTTCGGTCCTGTAGATGGACACGATGTCGATCACCTGGCCCAAGTGATGGCCGATCTTAAAGACATCCCCGGACCTAAAATCCTTCATGCGATAACCGTCAAAGGAAAAGGGTATGGACCTGCAGAGGCCGGAAGTCCAACCAAGTGGCACGCGCCTGGACTTTTCGATAAAGAAACCGGTGAAATCATCAAGAGTACCCCAACGGCTCCTCAACCGCCCAAGTACCAAGATGTTTTTGGCCATACCATTATTGAGTTGGCTAAGGAGAACGAAAAAATCATGGGGGTTACCCCGGCGATGCCCACGGGTTGCTCCTTGAAGTACATGATGGAGGAAATGCCGGATCGCGCATACGACGTGGGTATTGCCGAACAGCATGCGGTGACCTTTAGTGCCGGATTGGCGACCCAAGGGATGGTGCCCTTCTGCAACATCTATAGCTCTTTCATGCAACGAGCCTACGACCAAGTCGTACACGATGTGGCCCTTCAAAATTTAAACGTGGTCTTCTGTCTGGACCGAGCCGGTATGGCCGGAGCAGATGGTCCCACGCACCACGGAGCCTTTGATTTGGCCTACATGCGTTGCATTCCCAATTTGATTGTGAGTGCCCCCATGAACGAACAAGAGCTCAGAAATCTCATGTACACGGCCTCTCAAGAGGACATGGGATCCTTTGTGATTCGCTATCCGCGTGGACAGGGTGTGATGCCTGAATGGCGCACTCCGCTCGAGCTGGTAGAAGTCGGCAAGGGTCGTCGCATTCAAGAAGGTGAAGACGTAGCCATCTTGACCATTGGTCACATTGGAAACTACGCCACCAAAGCTTTGGAGAGCCTACGGCTCGATGGCGTTCATCCAGCCCATTACGACCTCCGCTTCGTCAAACCACTTGACGGGGAAATGTTGACTGAAATCTTCGAGAAATTCGACCGAGTGGTGACCGTTGAAGACGGATGCATCACTGGAGGTATGGGATCTGCCGTACTCGAATGGATGGTGGATCACGGTTATTCTGCGCGCGTTACTCGATTGGGTATCCCCGATCGATTCGTAGAGCACGGGACGCAAGATGAATTGTACACGGAGTGCCATTATGATGCTGAGAGCATTCGACGTGCCGTACTTGAGCTCATTGGCGAGCGCGTTCTAGATCAGCTTTAAATAGAACGTACAACATAAAAAAAGCCGCTAGTGACTAACTAGCGGCTTTTGCTTTTTATAATGCTTGATTATTCGCCTCCCTTGGTCCCGAGTAGGTCGTATTCTTCCAAGAACTTGGTGGTGTAGTTCCCATTGACGAATTCTTTGTGCTTGAACAGCGCCTGATGGAAAGGAATCGTCGTCTTAATTCCCTCAATCACAAATTCGTCCAAGGCACGACGCATTTTTGCCATAGCCTCTTCACGTGTCTGTGCCACGGTGATGAGCTTAGCAATCATGGAATCGTAGTATGGAGGAATCACATATCCGGCGTACACGTGTGTGTCGATACGGACGCCATGTCCACCTGGCGCATGGAAATTCGTGATCTTTCCTGGACTTGGTCGAAAATCATTGAATGGATCTTCCGCATTGATACGGCATTCAATAGCGTGTAATTCTGGCTCGTAGTTCTTACCTGAGATTTTCTCTCCGGCAGCTACCTTAATTTGCTCCCAGATCAAGTCGTGCATAATGACTTCTTCCGTAATTGGGTGCTCGACCTGAATACGGGTATTCATTTCCATGAAATAGAAGTCACCGTGCTTGTCCACGAGAAACTCAACCGTTCCAGCTCCTTCGTACTTCACAGCTTCAGCCGCCTTGATAGCAGCCTTACCCATCTTGCGACGGAGCGATGAGGTCATAAATGGAGAAGGAGTCTCTTCGACGAGTTTTTGGTGACGGCGCTGAATGGAACAATCTCGTTCGCTGAGGTGACAGGCTTTACCGCGGCTGTCTCCTACTACTTGGATTTCAATATGACGAGGTTCTTCGATGAACTTCTCCATATACATCCCATCATTGCCAAAGGCTGCACCTGCTTCCTGACGAGCAGAATTCCAAGCCTTTTCGAGCTCGTCTTCACCTTTGACTACGCGCATCCCGCGGCCTCCACCACCAGCAGTGGCTTTAAGCATAACGGGGTACTTGATTTTCTTGGCAATCTTATGAGCCTCTTCTAAGCTCTCCAACAAACCGTCAGAACCCGGGATGGTAGGTACCCCAGCTTTCTTCATGGTTTCCTTGGCAGAAGCTTTATCGCCCATTCCGTTGATTTGCTCCGGCGTGGCTCCAATAAACTTGATGCCGTGTTCCTCACAAATCTTTGAGAATTTTGCGTTCTCACTCAAGAACCCGTAGCCAGGATGAATGGCGTCCGCATTGGTGATTTCCGCAGCAGCGATAATGTTCGGGATTTTGAGGTAGGACTCTGCACTACTGGCAGGTCCAATGCACACCGCTTCATCTGCGAAACGAACGTGCAGGCTTTCCTTATCAGCCTGTGAATAAACCGCGACAGTTTTGATATCCATCTCTTTACATGTCCGGATGACACGAAGAGCGATTTCACCGCGATTCGCCACAAGCACTTTATTGAACATCTTTTTGCTCATGGGTGCAAATTTTGGCGCTCGGTGAGCGGTTTATGAAGGGTCTACGAGGAACAAGGGCTGATCGTATTCAACCGGACTTGAGTCCTCTACCAGTACTTTAACAATCTTTCCTGAGATCTCTGATTCAATCTCATTGAAGAGTTTCATCGCCTCAATCACACAGACGACTGACCCTTCGCTGATCTCGTCACCTACGTTAACAAAGGTGTCGTGATCTGGAGAAGGACGGCGGTAGAAGGTTCCGATCATTGGAGACTTGATCTCCACATATTTGGAATCATCACCCGCTGATTCTTCTGGTGCTGCTGGAGCAGGAGCTGCTGGTGCCGGAGCCGCTGGGGCTGGCGCAGCAGGAACGGCTTGAACTTGGGGTGCTGCGGCAACGGGCACGTGTTGAACCACAGTAGTTTCTTTAATTTCCCCATCTCCTTTCGTTTTGATGGAAATCTTGACTCCATCTACTTCCAGATCTACTTCCGTAGCACCGGACTTAGCCACAAAACGAATTAAACTCTGGATTTCTTTTAGATCCATATTGATTCGGGTTTAGCGTATTGAAACAAAACTAACAATTATATCAAGAATCGTAGGCCCACTTGAGGTAGAGTGATCCCCAGGTAAATCCGCCACCGAAAGCAGCGAAAATAATGTTGTCTCCTTTCTTCAACTGGCCTTCATAGTCGCGCAAGCAAAGCGGCAGTGTACCGTTAGTGGTATTTCCGTATTTATGGATGTTGAGCATCACTTTTTCCGGCCCAACCCCCATGCGACGAGCAGTGGCATCGATGATGCGCTTGTTGGCTTGATGCGGTACAAGCCAAGCCACATCGTCGGCGACGAGGTTATTGCGTTCCATAATTTGCGCACTGACATCGGCCATATTCGTTACGGCGAACTTGAATACTTGCTGGCCTTCTTGGTGAACAAAGTGCTCACGAGCAGCTACTGTATCTGCATTGGGAGGATACATGGACCCTCCTGCTTTAATATTCAAAAACTGACGTCCTTTTCCATCAGAACGCAGTATTTCGTCCTGCACACCGAGTCCTTCTTCATTTGGTTCCAGGAGAACTGCTCCTGCACCATCACCGAAGATGACACAAGTTGTGCGGTCGGTGTAATCGATGATCGAAGACATTTTGTCCGAACCGATCACCAGGACTTTTTTGTATTGGCCGCTTGCGATAAACTTGGCGCCTGTGGCGAGTCCATACAGAAAGCCCGAACAGGCTGCCATCAGGTCGTATCCAAAGGCGTTCACTGCACCAATTTCAGAAGCCGTGTAGGTTGCCGTTGCGGCAACCGGCATATCTGGTGTAGCCGTCGTGACCAAGACCATGTCGATTTCGGCCGGGTCTAAATTCTTTTTATCAATGATTTCTTGAGCGGCTTTGATGGCCATGTAGCTGGCTCCAAGCCCTTCGCCTTTGAGGATGTGGCGTTCTTTAATTCCCGTGCGGGTGGTGATCCACTCGTCAGTGGTGTCTACCATCTTTTCAAGTTCCGAATTCGTGAGCACGTATTCAGGAACATAACCGCCTACGGCCGTGATGGCTGCTGTGAGATTTCCCATAGGTTTCAGTTCGTTGTGGCGCCGCTAAAGTACGGTCTAAAAAGAAAGTAGATTCGGCTCCAGGAACCAAATCTACTTAATCTGTTTTCAATAAGTACGAGCGAGGGCTTACAATTCCTCTTTCTCCATCACCACTTTGCCCTTGTAGTACAACTTACCTTCGCTCCAGTAAGCACGGTGATACAAGTGAGGCTCTCCTGTGGTCGGACAAGTAGCAATTGTAGGAGCCGTAGCTGTGTAGTGCGTACGACGCTTATCGCGACGGGTCTTCGACTGTTTGCGCTTTGGATGTGCCATTTTTATCTATTTACGTTCGTTGCTCAATCGTTCAATAAATCCTTCAGTTTGTCCCACCGGGGATCAGTTTCTTCCCCTTCTTCTTTTTCCTCTTTGATTTCAGGGCTCAGTTCATCCAAGCGATCCAAAATCTCCGATTCCAACGTCCCGTCTTCAACTCCTGGGTGTACTTTTTTCATGGGTATGGCCAGGGAAATGATGTCTCGAATAAACGGCGCCACGTCCACCTCCACGGCTTCATAAGGCAACACCAGTACTTCTTCGTCATCATTGTTGAACTCAGGTCCGAATTTGACAATCCAATTGACGTGCTCGTCAAAGGGGTGGTTAAAGGGCTCATCCGTCAGGTCGCAGCGCAACTCCACGGAACCTTTGAAAGTGAACGCCAGCTCAAGCATGCGCTCGCTTTTGTCCATTTCCATATCCACCTGGATGTCGAAATTTCGATACTCCAGCGGTCCAAAAAAACCAAAGAACTCATCTCCCACATGGAAATCGAATTGATGCTTTCCAAGCGCCAATCCCGTAAACGGGATGCTAAACTCCTTCAAATCCTTCATAGCATCGCGATTTCAATGGGCCTGCAAAGATAATAAAAGAATGGAAAAACCGAATCCTATTTAGACTCTTCTTGCTTGATTAGCGGATTTTTAGCCGCCTCAGCGTGCCTCTGACGACGAACGTAAACATCCTTGGCCAAATAAAGGGCTTCGCGGAACGATTCTTCGTTGGCGATTCCTTTCCCAGCAATGTCATACGCCGTTCCGTGGTCAGGTGAGGTTCGAACGACGGGTAAACCGGCGGTGAAGTTGATTCCGCCACCAAAGTTTAGGGCTTTAAATGGAATCAATCCCTGATCGTGGTACATGGCTAGAACTCCGTCAAACTCCAAGTGCTTTTGCGCCCCGAAAAAACCATCCGCAGCGTAAGGGCCATATACCATAAGGCCTTCGTCGAAATGCTTGCGCACAGTGGGTTCAATGATTTTGGACTCGGCATCACCGATGAGTCCTTGATCACCGGCATGGGGGTTCAACCCTAAGACGGCAATTCGAGGTTTTCGAATTTCGAAATCGAGCCGTAGGCTCTGCTCAAACAATCGGAGCTTGGCGCCAATGGACTGCGAAGTAATCTGGGATTCGACCTGACTCAAAGCGATGTGGCCCGTGACTAAAGCCACTCGGAACGCATCACGACAGAGGATCATTAAGCTCTGGCCACCGCCAAATTTCTGTCCTAAGTACTCCGTGTGTCCGGGAAATTTAAAGTCGTCTGATTGGATGTTGTGCTTGTCAATGGGTGCGGTGACCAGGGCTTGAACGTGACCAGCTTCCAAGGCATCAGCCGCAGCTTGAAGACTTTTCAAGGCGTATTGGCCTCCCTCAGGAGTGGACTTTCCAAGTTCAATTTTCGGTTGGTCTGAAATACAGTCAAAAAGGTTGGCTTGATCATTCTTGACTTCACTCCAGTCCTTGATGACCCGGACGGGAAGCTCTTTCAAATCGAGCTGCTTTCGGTAGAAAGACAGTACTGAAGAAGACCCAAAGATCACGGGTGTCATGAGCTCGTTAAGGCGCTTATCGCTCAAGGTTTTGAGCACGACTTCCATGCCTACGCCATTGAGGTCTCCTACCGATATACCAACGCGGATTCTATGGCCACTTGGGTTAGCGCTCATTGTAGCGGGTGCGTTGCAAGAAGTATTCAAATAGCAATCTTACCCCGACGCCGGTAGCATTTTTGGTGCGGTACTTGTCTTTTTTCTTGAGCCAAGAAGGTCCGGCGATGTCAAAGTGTACGTATGGATAGTCCGTAAAGTGTTCTAAGAATTTTCCGGCCGTAATGGCTCCACCTTCGGGGCCACCGATATTCTTTAGGTCAGCAATATCGCTGTCCAGCAGGTCTCTGTATTCCGGCCAGAATGGGAAAACGGCCAGGCGTTCATGCACGGTATTGGCTGCTGTGTGTAATTCGTTCCACACATCGTCCCCAGCGTTACCCATGGCGACAATGCCGTATTTGCCAATGGCCATTGCAGCAGAGCCCGTTAGGGTGGCGAGGTCAATGACGAGTTCGGGGTCAAATTTTTTCGCGTAAGCCAAGGCGTCCGCCATAATCATTCGCCCTTCGGCATCCGTATTCAGCACTTCGACGGTACTTCCGTCAAACATCTTGATAACATCCCCTGGAGCGTAGGCGTTTTGACCGGGCCGGTTGTCCGTTGCGGGGATAAGACCAATCACTTTGATCGGCAATTTGGTTTCGGCAACAGCCACCATGGCGCCTACTACAGCGGCAGAACCCGCCATATCGACCTTCATGAAGTCCATGCTGTTGGCCGTTGGCTTTAGGGAAAGACCCCCAGTATCGTAGACAACCCCCTTTCCAACGAGGATAACGGGCTGTTCATTCACAGCGTCCTCGGGCGACCATTCCATGATGGTAAAGGTCGGAGGGTCCATACTCCCTCGGTTCACCGCCAAAAGACCGCCCATTTTGAGGGACTCAATTTGTTTCTTCTCCAGAACAGTGACCTTGATTCCAAGTTCTTCTCCCCACTCTTTCATAATCTCGGCGTATCGAGGAGCTGTGAGGGTAGAGAGTGGTTCGTTGCTGAGATCGCGTGCGCGCAATGTTCCGTCCAGTACGGCATTTAGATGATCCAGTTGCTCGTCCGAGCATCGAGAGATGACCGAGTATTCGGTGAGTGAGCGCTTGCGGTCGGGATTGGTGAAGTACTTGGTAAAACGGTAATTCCCCAGAACTAAACCTTCCAGGACGTACAGTCCCGCTTCTTGATCTTCGGTGAGGTCGACTAAGGTGATGTTTTTGGCCTTTTGGCGATTGAGCTCTTCTTGAAGCTCATCACCCAGACAGCGCCATGCTTCTAGGGTTGCAGATCGCTCGTCTTTGCCCACTGCACGTGCGGGAAAGTGGACGTGAACGGTTCGATCCAGCACCAGATATTTCTTGCCAGAGGCCCCTGTCGTTTGGTCAATATGATCCCGTTCTTTTTGTTCCGGAATGTAATACTCCAATTGGGCGGCGTGATCGAATAAGAGAATCGCGTCATCTCCCGCATCCAGCGTGGCTTTCCTGCGAACAAAAGTCCTCATTTCTTTGTAGTTTTATCGACGCTAAAGTAGGTAAATTCAATGAATACGGATCAGTTGTTGGGACGGGCGCTAGAGCGCGATTTCCTTAGTGCAGAAGAAGGCCATTTGTTGTTTGAAAAGGTATCGACTCCCGAGTTAATGTTCGTGGCGAACGAGCTGCGGAAAGAATCGGTTCCCAGTGGAAAGGTGACGTGGATTATCGATCGCAACACGAATACCACGAACGTGTGTATTGCGAACTGCAAGTTTTGCAACTTCTTTAGACCTCCCGGTCACCCGGAGCAGTACATCACAGATTTAGAAACCTATAAACGCAAGATCCAAGAGACCTTTGACTATGGCGGGGAGCAGTTGCTGTTGCAGGGTGGACACCACCCTGATCTTGGTTTGGACTATTACAGCCAACTCTTTCGTGATTTAAAAGAAATGTTCCCGAACCTGAAGCTTCACGCGTTGGGGCCACCCGAAATTGCACACATAGCCAAACTCGAAGGGGCCTCTCATACGTATGTATTAGAGAAGCTCAAGGAGGCGGGATTGAATAGTCTTCCTGGAGCTGGGGCGGAAATCTTGAACGACCGGGTTCGCCGATTGATTTCGAGAGGGAAATGCGGAGGACAGGAGTGGCTCGATGTAATGCGCGCAGCACACCAATTGGATATCACTACTTCAGCGACCATGATGTTTGGTCATATCGAAACGGTTGAAGAGCGATTTGAGCACTTGGTTTGGTTGCGTGAAGTTCAGAGTGAAAAGCCCGAGCACGCAAAAGGTTTCATCGCCTTTATTCCTTGGCCGTTTCAAGACGATGGCACCTTGTTACGCAAAATTCGAGGTGTTCGGAATTCGGTGACCGATGATGAGTATGTCAGAACGATTGCCATCAGTCGAATCATGTTGCCGAATGTCCAGAACATTCAAGCCTCATGGCTCACCGTTGGTGAACAAGTTGCGCAAATGTGCTTGCATGCTGGAGCGAATGATTTCGGCTCCATCATGATTGAAGAAAACGTGGTGTCCGCCGCGGGAGCCCCTCACCGATTTACTTCGGAGGGAATTCAGCGAGCCATCCGCGAAGCTGGCTTCGAGCCTCAATTGAGAAATCAGGAATACGAGTATCGCGAGCTTCCTGAACAAATGGTGCAACAAGTCATTGATTATTAAAATATTCCGACCTTAAAGTCGGTTTTACTAAGTACCAACCCGAACGCATGAAAAAGTGGATCTCCTTTGTCGCCCTTTTGTTGTGGACGAGCACTGTCGTGTTCGCAACGCACAATAGAGCTGGTGAGATCACCTACAAGCACTTGAATGGGTTGGAATACGAGTTTGTTTTGGTGACCTACACCAAGGACTCCGCACCAGCGGATCGCCCCGAACTTGTCGTTTTTTGGGGTGATGGTACCAGTGATACCTTGACGCGTAGTAATGGTGGTGGAAATGGTCAACCCATTGGGAACGACATTAAGCGCAATATTTACATCGGCCGTCACTTGTATCCAGCACCGGGCACCTATACGGTGACCATGGAAGATCCGAACCGGAATGCAAACGTGGTCAATATCCCAAATTCTGTTCAGATTCCCTTTGCGATCAGTACAACGCTAGCGGTTAACCCCAACTTGGGATTCAACAACTCACCGGACCTGTTATATCCACCGATTGATAACGGATGTGTGAATGTGCCCTTCATCCACAACCCAACGGCTTTTGATATTGATGGGGATAGTTTGAGTTACTCTTTAATTCCTTGTGCTGGGGCAAACGGCGCTCCCATTCCCCTTTGGACCTTGCCCGCGGCGAGCAGCAGCATTACCATAGACCCTGTTTCCGGTGAGTTTCTCTGGGATTCGCCCATCCAAGCAGGGGAGTACAATATCGCTATCGAAATTACCGAGCATCGACAGGACGACAATGGCAACTGGTCCATTGTTGGGCGAATGGTTCGGGACATGCAAATCGACATCGCCGGATGCAACAACAATCCACCGGAAATTCAGCCTTTGGATGATCGCTGTGTCGAAGCCGGGGACTCCATCTTCTTCCCCGTAGTGGCGATCGACCCCGATGCGGATGGGGTGTCCTTGATGGCCTTTGGCGGACCTTTTGAGGTCGACGACCCTGCCTTTTTCCCACCGAACCTGCAAGGACAAGGACAGGTGACTGGAATTTTCGGGTGGCAAACGAGCTGTTTGCATGTGCGCAAACAACCCTGGCAAGTTGTTTTCCGTGCGGAGGACATTGGAGTGTTCCCTTCCCTTGTGGATCAGGAGACCATGAACATTACCGTCGTAGGACCGGCGCCACAAAACCCGCAAGCAATTCCCGCTGGTAATGCCATGGATGTTTCGTGGGATGCCTCAGCGTGTACCCAGGCCATTGGCTATGATGTGTACCGCAAGAACCAATTCTTTGGTTTTGTACCGGACGAGTGTGAGACGGGTGTTCCTGCGTATACGGGATACCAGTTGATCGGTTCCACCAATGGACTGAACGCCACGAGCTATTTCGACGACAATGGTGGTGCGGGATTGACCAAAGGAAACACCTATTGCTACATGATTGTAGCCAAATATCCGGATGGTGCCGAGAGCTACGCTTCAGTAGAAGTGTGCGCGGAGCTGTTGCGGGATCAACCACTGATCACCAATGTCACCGTCAACAATACGGGTGCTGGGAATGGTGAGATAGAAGTCCGCTGGGTAAAACCGATTGAGTTTGATAGCGTGCTTTATCCCGGACCATACGCGTATCGGGTTTATCGCGCCGTAGGCGCAAATGGAACCAACTATACCGAGTTGGCTACCCTTAATGGAATCAACGACACCTTCTACGTAGACGCGGGAATCAACACAGTGGATAACGGCTATCGCTATCGAATTGACTTCTTCCAGAACAATGGAGGCACCTTGGAGCCCATTTCGCAGTCCGACCCAGCTTCGAGCGTATTTATTAGTCTGGTTCCGACAGATCAAGCCATGATCATCAATTGGTCGGTCAATGTGCCTTGGATCAATGCGGAGTATGTCATTTACCGCCAGGACCCCGGTGCCACCACTTACGATTCCGTGGGTGTGAGCTCGACCAATAATTACTTGGATGGCGGGCTGGAAAATAATCGGACGTACTGCTATTACGTGGAAACTCGAGGGGCCTATTCAGGATCGGGCTTGCCTGCGCCGTTGATCAATTTGAGTCAGGAGACCTGTGGGGCACCGAACGATACCACTCCACCTTGTCCGCCAATCTTGCGTGTGGAGAAGAATTGCGAGGAGAACTTCAACCAGCTGAACTGGGGATTCCCGGATGATGAGTGTGCGATCGATGCCATTGAATACGAAGTGTACTACACGCCGATTGAAGGAGGCGAGTTCGAGCTTCTGACCGTGATCACCGATCCTTCAGATTCGTCCTTCACACACAACGATTTGATGAGTATTGCGGGCTGCTATGCCGTGGTTGCCGTGGATTCCTTCCTGAACGTTAGCGATTTCTCCAACGTGGTTTGCGTTGACAACTGTCCGGAATATGAGCTTCCGAACGTCTTCACGCCAAACGGGGATATGGATAACGACTTCGTTGTACCCATCAGCAATAAATATGTTGAAGGGGTGGAGGCGACCATCTACAACCGCTGGGGAACCATCGTATACCAGACCACGGATGTAGACATCAATTGGGACGGCACGAACTATCAAACGGGCGAAGATGTTCCCGAAGGCGTATATTATTATGTCGTCCGCGTGAATGAAGTACGACTAACGGGTCTCGAGGTCCGTGAAATCACCGGCTTCATCCACTTGTTCCGCGACTAAAACACAAGCACATGTTTACCGGCATTATCGAAGAAATGGGCGAAGTTTTGGACCTACGGCCCGATGGTACAAACGTCCATATCCGCGTCCGTGCAGCGATGACCCCAGAACTCAAAATCGACCAAAGTGTAGCGCACAATGGTGTCTGCTTGACCGTGGTCGACATCCAAGGCGATACCTACGAAGTAACGGCCATTGAAGAAACTTTGAAGCGCACAAACCTCGGTGATTGGAAGCCTGGCTCAAACGTTAATTTGGAGCGATGCATGACGGCAGGAGGTCGTTTTGATGGTCACATCGTTCAAGGACATGTGGACACCACAGCCACGTGCGTTTCTGTTGAGGAGCGAGACGGTTCTTGGAACTTTCATTTCGAATACGATCCGGGCGAAGGCCGAATCACGGTAGAGAAAGGAAGCATCACCATCAATGGTGTTTCGCTGACTGTTGTAGAGAGCACAAGCCGGGGTTTCTCGGTCTCCATTATTCCATTCACCTACGAGCACACCAATTTCAAGGATATCCAAAAGGGATCCCGAGTCAACTTGGAATTTGATATCGTCGGGAAGTACGTCGCTCGTTTAATGGGTAAGTAAATTCTTGATTCGAGTTTTAGTGTATAAAAAAAGCCGGCCCCTTTTGGAGCCGGCTTTCTTTTAACGTTATGCTTGCTTAGTCGTTTCGAATCAGCATCAAGGTTCCCTGAGCTTCGAGCTCTTCACCTTCCTCGCCAATGGCTTTAACGACGTAGTAATATGTTCCTTCTGGGTGGCCTTCACCACTCCATCCGCTGCTTGGGTTTTCCCAATCGGTCCATTCGTAGATCATATTACCCCAGCGGTTGAAGATCTGTCCTTGGAACTCAACCAAGTTTTGCGTTGAGTCGTTGGCTGTAACCGCATTATAGTATGGGAAGTTTCCGTCAGGCGTGAATACGTTCGGCATTTTCAACCTTGGCTCACGCTGATATACGATAAACTCACAGTAGTTCGACTGGCTGACGTACACACCTCCGGTATCGACAAACTCAGCTGTCTGGATGCGAACGGTGTACGTATCTGCATCATAGGGCTTCTCAATCGTGGTACTCGTTGTAGTCGCTGTATCCATGGTGTTCCAAACCCCATTTGAACCCTGAATTTGGACATAGTACTCTGGATTCGGCCAACCCCAGTAGTCACTCCACTGAAGATCGAGGAACAAGGTGTCACTGTTGTCTGCGCAATCCAATAAAATGGTCGCAATGGAATCAGATTGACGCGATTGTCCTCCATCATATACGATGCGCACATAGTAGTTGTATGCGTTCGTATTCACATCGGCTTGACCAAGAGTTAAATCCTCCCAGCTGGTTGCATTGAAGTTGTTCTCCGTTCCAACAGGTGCATAAGGTCCTCCTGGATTCAGTGCACGGTAGATTTGGTATTCTGTAAATAAACCAGAAAGTGCACTCCAGCTTGTATCCGTAGAGATTCCCCATTCGACCATTGGATGATCATCGTCTACTACGGTGACATTCTTCAAATCAATGTCGACATCGTAGCAGTTAAAAATGTTGACCAATACCGTATCAAACTCCGGCAGTGTACCACATTCTGAAGTCAATGAATTTTGGTCATTCCCCAACTTTGACCAGAAAACATACTGACCATTGTTGTTCATGGGGAACAAGGTGGTAATTGCGATTTGCTGTGTTTGTCCGTTCTGGCAGTTGATGCCCTGAGCCCCAACTACTGGTAGTGGATTACCGCCAGGGAAGGACATACGGAAGTCAGACCCGTCTGGGCTGATGGAATTACAGTCAATAGGACGGTCGATAGTGATCACAAACGTACTGTCCCCACATGGAATGGTGATATCCGGTCCAAGAGCTGGACGAGGGCTTACAATAACGTCGACGGTATCCGTAACCGTGTTTCCATTTTGATCTGTGGCTTGCACCCAGTACGTGGTCGATTGAGAAGGTACTACGGTATCTGTTGTCGTTGTGTTACCCGTACTCCAAATCAAGTTTGGCGGTGCACACCCGATCAATACTTCGTCAATTCCCCAAGCGTCGAAACCAGTACTACTGGTTACCAACTGAGCCCATCGGAACGATGTGGCGTTTGTCACCGCTGCCGCAGGGATAGGGCATCGGTATAAGTTCCAGTGATAAAGCGTGCTTTGCTGTTGTTGAGCCAAAGTAGGGAATGGCTGCCAATAACCTCCCGATCCAGGAACGGTCGTTAGAAATGGTGGAACCGTACTCAAGTTTCCTACGGGTGCTACATTCGGTCCGGGGAAATCCGTCCAAGTCAAACCGTTATTGGTAGAATACTGAAGGTGGACTCCTTCCGTCGCGGCATCCGGGTCCTCACACGGCCCGTTTCCAGGTACAAGACCATACCTCATCCAGAATTCAATATAACAGGCACCACCAGCCGTCAAATCGTAGGTGTTCGTTACAAGCGTACGGTTGTTCGATGGAGTTGTTCCTACCCAAAGGTGCGAGCCCACTGGGCCAGGACCACATGGATTGGTAAATACAGGGTTTGCCTGCGTCGAACTCCAACCGATACCGATGGTTCCGTTGTTAAAATCGTTAAATAGGAATGCAGATGTACATTCCAAAAACACAGTATCACCTTCACAGATTGTCGTGTCTTGTCCCGGTGAAATAATCGTGATGTTCAATCCTTGACCGTAAGACCAAGAAAAACCGAACGCTAGAGCTAATACGAGTAGAAATTTCTTCACAGTAGTCGTTATTTAAGGGTCACAGTCAAGTTGGCCAATTCCAAGTCGGTCAGCTCACGCATATCGTCCTTGTCCGTGAACCTCTTATACTCAGATAAACGTTGATCGCCGCAAGTTCCTTCCAATGCTGAACCAGCGGAAAGAGTAAAGCTTGCACTGCGCTCGTCGTCCGAGTTTGAATCAAAGGCGGGCATGTTGTCGTGAAAAGGATGAGGAACCCAAGAAACCTCAGCGTCTTGATTATTGGTGTTCACCACTTTAATCAAGACATACTCCAGATAAACCCCATTAGCAGGATCGTCACAAGCCTGCTTCTTCATGTAGATTTCGACGCCGTTTTCAGTGGTATACAATGTCCACTCAAGGCTGTTGATTCCCTCCGGAGCTCCTGCTACAGCTGTGGCCATCCATAGAGCACCCGCTAAGGAAAGAATCCATTTTTTCATATTCCGTCGATGTTTAGGTTTGACGCTATTTCGCCAAGAACAGCAAATATAATAAAAACTGCTACGGCGCTCCAATAAACGAAAGTCGTCCCTGAATGGTTGGCTATGGAAATGAATGAGTCTTTGAACGCGAAATCAGAGCGGAAAAAGGCGTAATTTCGCGGCTTATGAAGAATATCCGGAATTTCTGCATCATCGCACACATCGACCACGGTAAGAGCACCTTGGCAGATCGTTTGTTGGATGCAACCCAAAGTGTATCGGATCGCGAGAAGAAGGACCAAATCTTGGACAGCATGGATTTGGAGCGAGAGCGTGGAATCACCATCAAGTCTCATGCGATCCAAATGACCTTTTCGAATGAAGGTGAAGAGTATACCCTGAATTTGATTGATACTCCTGGACACGTCGACTTCAGCTATGAGGTATCTCGTTCCATTGCTGCCTGTGAGGGAGCTCTGTTGGTGGTGGATGCCGCACAAGGAATTCAAGCGCAAACCATCTCCAATCTCTATCTCGCCTTAGAACATGATTTGGAGATCATTCCGGTTCTGAATAAAATTGATCTGCCCAGTGCAAACCCTGAGGAAATTTCAGATCAGATCATCGATCTAATCGGCTGCGATCTAGACGAGATCATTCCCGCTTCAGCCAAAGAAGGTATCGGAATACAGGAAATCTTGGAGGCCATTGTAGAGCGGGTTCCTGCCCCCGAAGGTGATCCCAAGGCACCCTTGCAGGCCCTGATTTTTGACTCTGTATACAATCCTTTCCGCGGTGTTGAGGCCTACTTCCGTGTGATGAACGGTTCCATTCGCAAAGGAGAGATTGTCCAATTCGTCAACACGGGGAAGAAATACAACGCCGATGAAATCGGAGTACTCAAACTGAACCAAGAGCCCCGAAAAGAAATCAAGACTGGTGATGTAGGGTACATCATTTCTGGAATTAAGGACGCCAGAGAGGTGAAGGTGGGGGATACGATTACTTCATTTGAGCGGCCTACCCCTGAAGCCATTGCCGGATTCGAGAATGTGAAGCCCATGGTATTTGCCGGGGTATACCCTGTGGATACCGAAGAATACGAAGAGTTGCGCAGCGCCATGGAAAAGCTCCAACTCAACGATGCCAGCTTGACCTTTGAGCCGGAGAGTTCAGCGGCCTTGGGCTTTGGATTTCGCTGCGGGTTCTTGGGAATGCTACACATGGAGATCATTCAAGAACGCTTGGAGCGCGAGTTTAAAATGACGGTGATTACCACCGTTCCCAACGTATCGTATAAAGCGTATTCAAAGAGCAGTGGTGATGAGTTTGAATGGGTAAACAACCCTTCAGACCTCCCAGATCCAAACCTATTGACCAGTGTTGAAGAGCCGTATATTACCGCGCAGATCATTACGAAATCTGAGTTTGTTGGTTCTATCATGACCTTGGCCATTGAAAAGCGCGGGATCATGAAGAATCAGGTTTATCTGACTTCAGATCGCGTAGAGCTCAGCTTTGACTTGCCTTTGGCTGAGATCGTGTTTGATTTCTACGATCGCTTAAAAACGGTTTCAAAAGGATACGCCAGTTTTGATTATCAACCGATCGGTTATCGAGAGTCCAATTTGGTCAAAGTTGATGTTCTTTTGAACGGAGATCAGGTAGACGCACTTTCAGCGCTTATCCACCGAGACAATGCATACGACATCGGTAAAAAGATGTGCGCTAAGCTTCGAGAGCTCATCCCACGCCAGCAGTTTGACATTGCCATCCAAGCTGCGATTGGATCCAAGATCATCGCTCGAGAAACTGTTAAGGCTCTTCGAAAGGATGTTACGGCCAAGTGTTATGGAGGAGATATTTCACGTAAAAGAAAGCTCCTTGAAAAGCAAAAGGCCGGAAAGAAACGAATGCGTCAAGTAGGGAACGTTGAAATTCCACAACAGGCCTTTTTAGCGGTGCTTAAATTGGACAATTAAGTCCCTTTTGTTTGCTACTTTAGGGGTCCATTTCAACGACAAATAAGGACTGATGTCTGACAAATTTCAGGAGCTCGATAAAAAGGTTGCCGAAGCCCAACTCGGGGGAGGTGAAAAACGCATACAAGCCCAACACGACAAAGGAAAGTTAACCGCACGTGAGCGGATACACTTTCTATTGGACGAAGGCTCATTTGAGGAGATCGGTATGCTGGTCACTCACCGTTCCACCAATTTTGGCCTTGACAAACAAAAGATCCTTGGTGATGGAGTCGTCACGGGCTATGGCCGAGTGAACGGAAGATTGATCTATGTCTTTGCTCAGGACTTTACCGTTCTCGGCGGATCCTTGGCGGAAGCCCACGCTCAGAAGATTTGTCGCATCATGGACTTGGCCATGCAGAATGGAGCACCCATCATTGGGTTGAATGATTCTGGAGGTGCTCGCATCCAAGAGGGCGTTGTTTCCCTAGGCGGATATGCAGATATCTTTTTCCGAAATACTCGTGCCAGCGGGGTAATTCCTCAGCTTAGTGCGATTATGGGCCCTTGTGCTGGTGGGGCAGTATACAGTCCTGCGCTTACGGATTTCATTCACATGGTGGAAGGAACGAGCTACATGTTCGTTACAGGCCCGAATGTTGTAAAAACAGTCACGCATGAGGAGGTCACAGCAGAAGAGCTTGGAGGAGCTTCGGCACACTCTACGAAGAGCGGGGTGGCTCATTTTACTGCCGCTAACGAAATAGCCCTGATCCAGCAGCTCAAAGAGCTTTTAGCGTTTATTCCTCAAAACTGCGAAGAAGAACCACCGGCATTGCCTTATGAAGCGGGAGATGAAAAGCGTCCAGACCTCAATCAGATCATCCCGGAAAACCCCAACCAGCCTTACGATATTAAAGACGTGATCAACGGCGTTTGTGATTCGGATTCCTTCATGGAGGTCCATAAGGACTATGCTGAAAATATCGTTGTTGGTTTTGCACGATTGGCCGGTAAGAGTATTGGTATTGTAGCGAATCAGCCAGCCTTCTTAGCTGGAGTTTTAAACATCGAGGCTTCCCAAAAAGCGGGGCGCTTTGTCCGCTTCTGCGACAGCTTTAATATTCCTCTTTTGGTATTTGAAGATGTGCCGGGATTCTTGCCTGGAACAGACCAAGAATGGAATGGAATCATTACTCACGGAGCCAAGTTGCTCTATGCTTTTAGTGAAGCAACCGTGCCGCGCGTGACGGTAATTACGCGAAAAGCCTATGGTGGAGCCTATGACGTGATGAACTCCAAGCATATCGGAGCGGATATGAATTTTGCATGGCCGTCAGCAGAGATCGCTGTCATGGGCGCTAAAGGTGCAGCGGAAATAATTTTTAGAAAAGAAATTGCATCAGCAGATGATCCTTCTGCCAAGCATGCGGAGAAAGAAGCGGAATACGCGGAGCTCTTCGCCCATCCATATAACGCTGCGGCACGTGGTTATGTAGACGAGGTCATCAAACCTGAAGTTACCCGTGAAAAGTTGATTCGCGCGTTTGAGATGCTCAAAAACAAAGTGGATGTTCTTCCCAAAAAGAAACACGGGAACATTCCGCTCTAAATATGAACTGATATAAATTGAACCGAAAATGAAAAGAGTATTTGCCTTAGCTACCGCTTTTGTGACTGGATTGGCATTGATGTCTTCTGCCCCAGCTGGTGATAAACTGGAAATAGGAGATTCCATGCCTTTACCGCATGTGAAAATGACTAATGTTGACGGTACAGAACTGAATCTTCGCGAGGCCATGAAGCCCGGAGGATTGGTTGTCATTTTCTCATGCAATACTTGTCCATTTGTTATAGAATGGGAAGAAACCTACAATGATATCAATGCTGTGGCTTCTGCAAACGACGTGGGTATGATACTCGTTAATTCGAACGAAGCTAAGCGAGATGGTGACGATAGCATGAAAGAAATGATGGAGCACGCCAAAGCTCAGAAATACAGCATGCCTTATGTTGTGGATAAGGACCATGTTGTTGCGGATGCCTTCGGGGCCAATACGACTCCTCACGTTTACTTCTTCGATAAAAACATGACGCTTGTTTATACCGGTGCCATTGATGACCGTTATGAAAATAGTGCTAAAGAGGTTACCCAAACCTATTTGACAGATGCCATCCAAGCCTATATGGGAGATGGGACAATAGACCCTGAAACTACCCAGAACAAAGGGTGCAGCATTAAGCGCGTTAAGCAGTAATTCACATTTAACATCTTGGTATGAAGATCCTCGTTCTTGGATCGGGAGGTCGAGAGCATGCGCTGAGCTGGAAGCTGGCGCAGAGTCCTCGGGTTGAGCACGTGTTCATTGCTCCTGGAAATGGCGGTACGCATGAAGTAGGTACGAACGTTGCCTTAAATCCCAATGACTTTGACGCCGTGGCCGCCTTTATTCGTGAAGAAGGAATTGATGGCCTCGTTGTTGGGCCAGAAGATCCTTTGGTGAATGGAGTTCGGGATGCCCTGGAAACGCAATTCTCTTCGGACCAATTGTGGATCATTGGTCCTGGAAAGAGCGGCGCGGAATTGGAGGGCTCCAAGGAATTTGCAAAGGACTTCATGGAGCGCCATGATATTCCGACAGCAAAATACAAGAGTGTTAACGCCGAAAACATTTCCGAAGGAATCGAACTCCTAGAGTCCTTTAATCCTCCCTATGTGCTAAAAGCGGATGGGCTTGCTGCCGGAAAAGGCGTTTTGATTCTCGATGACCTTGAAGTAGCAAAGTCTGAACTAAAGGCCATGCTCGACGGAAAGTTTGGGTCGGCCAGTTCAAAAGTCGTCATCGAAGAATTCTTGCCGGGAATAGAGCTTTCGGTCTTTGTTTTGACCGATGGGGATACTTATAAGCTTTTGCCTTCTGCAAAGGATTACAAGCGAATTGGTGAAGGAGATACGGGATTAAACACCGGAGGCATGGGTGCCATCAGCCCTGTCCCGTTCGCAGATGAAGAGTTTTTAGGTAAGGTCGAAGAACGTATTGTCCGACCAACCGTTGAAGGCCTGAAGAAAGATGAAATTCCCTATTGTGGTTTCATCTTCATCGGATTGATGAATGTAGAAGGAGAGCCTTACGTGATTGAGTATAATGTGCGCATGGGCGATCCAGAAACAGAGGTGGTCATGCCACGACTGGAAGAAGATCTAGCCGAGATTCTTGAAGCTACTGGAACGGGCAAGTTGAATGAGGTCACGACCACATTTGGAGACAATTCCGCCGTCACCGTAATGCTGGTCAGCGGAGGATATCCGGAGGCTTATGCCAAGGGTATGGCCATTTCGGGTATTGATGGTGTTGAAGGGAGTACCATCTTTCACGCGGGTACGAAAGACGTGAATGGCGAACTGCAAACGGCCGGAGGACGGGTTTTAGCGGTTACTTCTATAGCCAAGAACCGTCAAGAAGCTTTAAAAACCAGCTTTTTGAACGCTGAGCGAATAGAATTTGAAGGGAAGTATTACCGAAAGGATATCGGTTTCGACTTGGAGTAAAGCTTATTCTTGCCCTGCTCGTTTGTACTTGAAGAGTTGCCCCATCCAGTAGATAAAGGCTGCTGACATAATCAAGACAAAGGCCAGGTTGGCACTATTTCCCAATGTTGGGAAAATTTGAAAGGTGAATTGTAGAAAATCTCCGAGTCCAGTCCAGAATTCCGTCATGGCAAGTTCATTTGAATCGGGTCAAAATTAAGTAAAAAAAGCACAATGTTGATCAACGTCTTCAGAAATCAGAAGCCCGCTTCGGCGGTCATGATTTTGTTGATCTTCTTGCTTCTTTGGTTACCGGGCTGGTGGTCTCCAGATCAAGTCCACTCCAGTGGCGGGATGCCCCTATTCGGCCTTCTTTATGAATTGTTGGGCGGTTCGGCCATCATCTTCAGGGTGCTGACCGCGGTCATGTTATTTTGGGCCTGTGTCGTTTTCAGTAATGCCGTGAATCGTCAGGACATGTTTAAGGTCAAAAACAACTTTGCCTTGTTTTTTGGCGTGTTCCTCGCCGCCGCTATTCCTGAAGTTTTAGCTTCCTCACCGGCCATTTGGGCACTTCCGTTTTTAGCCTTGACCATGCGTGAGCTTTTTCGCCTGTATTTTGATGAAGGGAGCTTGATGATTGCATTTAACGCGAGTATTTTCCTGTCTTTGGCAACCTTGATGTACGCGCCTTCCGTAACTTTTTTCCCCTTGCTGTTCATTGCCATTTTGATCAATGGACATACCGATTGGCGACATATCTCAGTCATCCTAATCGGTTATGTGGCACCGGCCTTCATCGCTTACTCTTTTTGGGTTTGGTATCCGGACTTAATGGAGTTCAATTACATCAACTACTGGAGCGCCTTTCAGCAAGGGGCTATTGATTTGACTCTGTCTCGATCTCGTCTTCCCCTGATGATCGTCGTGCTGATTTTAGCCGTAACGGGAGGTGTAGAACTAGCGCTTCACCTGAGTAAAAAAAGAGTGAGCAACCGGAAAAATTTCCTCCTGATGCTCTGGGCCACGGTAGCCGCCCTTGTCGGTTTTGTTCTGGCCCCGGCGAATGAACTTTCCCACTTTGCCATTTTGGGCCTTCCTGTATCACTGGTTCTGGCCAACCTGTTCTACTACTTTCGAAAACCTTTCTGGGGAAATGTCCTGGCGATTACGCTCTTGATTACCGCGTTGATTTCTGCATGGTCGACCTCAGGAATTTGATATCTTCGTTTTCATGGGTCAAGAACCAAGGGAAGAGGATCTAGAAAAGATCAAAGACAAGTTTTTCTCCAACATCACGCATGAGTTTAGAACACCACTGACCCTCATTCTAGGGCCTGTAGAACAACTTTTGCGTACGGAGTTGGACGCACATACACGTCAGCGCTTGTTACTTGTTCAGCGAAACGCGCTCCAGCTTCAAAGGCTGATCGATGAATTACTCGACATCAGTAAAATAGAAAATGAAGACGTTGCCGTAGAGGCCTCGAACGCCGATTTCGCCCGGTTCATGCACGGACTTTTCCTCTCTTTTCAACCCATCGCTGAAGAGAAGCAATTATCGCTTCAGTGGGAGGGGCCAGAGGATGACCTGCTTCTCTTTTTTGACCATCGTAAATGGCAAAAAGTGCTCTACAACTTGATCTCTAACGCTATCAAGTTTACCGACGGGGGCGGCAGCGTTTTTGTCCGTCTGCACGATCACGGTAATGAGGTGGAGCTTCAAGTGAGCGATACCGGAATTGGCATTGTGGAGAGTAAGCTTCCCCACGTATTCGATCGTTTTTACCAAGAAGAAACCCATGTCCGTTTGTACCAAGGAACGGGTATCGGCTTGTCTCTGGTCAAGGAACTGGTCGAAATGATGGGCGGAACCATTGACGTTTCCAGCGTGAAGTTTCAAGGCACCACTTTTACTGTGAAGTTTTCCGCCTTACGGCGCGAAGGAGACTTACCCGAAGATTGGGTCGTTCTTCCTCCTCAACTCGATGAAGTGTCCGAGTCAGCCAACGCCCAACCCAAGTTGCGGTCCGATGTATACCCCATCGTAGACCCCAAAACCAAGGATCAAGAAGCTCCTCTTGTCCTGGTCGTGGAGGACAACAATGAAATGCGCGAGTTCGTGCGAAGCCTTCTCGAAGCGGAATACGAAGTTATTTCGGCGCGAAACGGTCAGGAAGGACTTCAAATGGCCATAGAACAAGTTCCGGACTTGATTGTCAGCGATGTCAATATGCCCGAGATGGATGGTTTCGAAATGCTTCGCTTGATTCGGGAAGAGGAGGTCATCAACCACGTGCCTATAATTTTTCTGACGGCCCGCCGGGCCGATGAAGACCGACAACAAGGTTGGGAAGAAGGTGCTCAAGCTTATTTGACAAAGCCCTTCAATGAAGACGAATTAAAGAGCGTCTGCCGAAGCATGATGGACCTGCGCGACAAGATGTACAAGCACTTGCGCAAGGTCATTGAGCATCAGAAGCAAGAAGAAGAGCGACCGCTCACGAAAGCGGAGAGCTTCCTATTGCGCATCCAGCAGGTGGTCGATGCACACCTAGACGAAAGCGAGTTTGGCGTAGAAGAATTGAGTCAAGAGCTCTTTATGAGCCGCACTCAAGTCCACCGAAAAATAAAGGCCCTGACAGGACTCAGCACCAGTATTTACGTTCGAAACTACAAGCTGTCCAAATCGATGGAACTGCTTCGGGATGTGGATAAACCCGTCAGCGAGGTGGCCTACGAGCTTGGATTTAGCAGCCCAGCCTACTTCAGTAAGTGCTTCAGTGAATGGTGTGGGAAAACGCCAACTGAGGTACAAAAAGAGTCCGCGAATGAATAGACTATTCTTCGCACTTTTCTTCCTCCTATCAGGGGTACTCAATGCCCAACCCATTCTCAAATCCTCAGAACTGGAGGATTCAGGGCGAGAGATCCCGTTGGACGATTATTTAGTCGTCTGGAAGGATACCACGGGAGAACGCGATGTCCGCTGGGTTTGGCTTCGAGAACGCACGAGTTTTAAGCCACTCACTGATTTCAATTTTGAGCGACCCCTGGTCGGAACCTATTGGATGTTCCTGAAATATGAACCTTCTGAAGGTGTTGAACCCTACATCACTTTCAACGGGTCCAAAGCCCATCTGTATTACAGGGGTTCTACCAGCCGTATCTTGGAATATACAGGCCCGAGCTCCGTTCGGCTCCAGTCCAGAAGAAAGGGCGCAACCACAGGAGACGTTCAAGTTTTTCAACTCAAAGGGCTACCCGACAAAGCACAGTTTCTTTTGTTTTCGGTGACCTACGATGCTGAATCTGGCTACAATGAGATTGGAGGAAGATACAGTTCGCGATCCTACGAAATGATCGATTTGATCGCGGGGCAACAGAACTCGTTTTACGCCTTTTTCGGTATCCTGGTGACGTTCCTTTTGTACAACTTCTTTTTTCTCTTGGTTACTCGGTCGAGTTCAAATGCCTACTTCCTCATCTATGTATTGGCGGCGACCGTTCTCTGTATCAACTTTTTTCAGACGGATGTCCTTTTTGCCACGGTTGAAGAAAGCCATAGTCTCGGGTCCATCTTGAACCGACTTTTGACCTTAACCCTATTGGTCAGCTTTGGTGCCTTCACCATGAACTACATGAATTTGAGGGAACGGCATCCCAGAATACGACAGGTAATCTTGGGCCTTCTATCCATTTTTGTCATCAACTTCGTGCTTTGGCTTTTCAATCCAGACTATGAAGAAACCACCCGAAACATCAACGTTCTTTTGGCCTTGGTCATGTTCTTCTGTGCGGTCTTGGCGGCCTTGAAGATCTACCTCAACGGAGTCAAGCACATGCGTTTTGTGATGTTGAGTTTCATCGTCATGTTTGTCTTTTTGATCCTGTTTGGCCTCGATTTCTTCGACATCGTTCCCACGGATTTCAATTTCTTCTTCACCGGAATTACCTCTCAGATCTTTCTGTTTAGTCTCAGTTTTGCCGATCGTTTCAACCTTGAGCGTGCCAAACGGCTCGATGTCCTCAGCCAGCAAAAGTCCATCCTCGAAATGCGCGTTCGAGAGCGGACTCGCGAGATCAAAGAGGAGCAGGAGAAATCTGAAGCTCTTCTGCTCAACATTCTTCCGGCCGAAACCGCGGAAGAGCTCAAAGTCGAAGGCCGGGCCCGAGCCCATCTCTATCCTGAGACAACCGTTCTTTTCAGCGATTTCGTGGGCTTCACCAAGCTCGCTGAAGAGTTGGAACCCCAGCGGCTGGTCGACTTGATTGACCACTGTTTCCGCGGGTTTGACGAAATCATCGACGACTACCCCATAGAGAAAATCAAGACCATTGGCGACGCCTACATGTGCGTCTGCGGCCTCCCTCACGGTGAGGAAAAACACGCCCAAATCATGGTCGAAGTGTCGCTTAAAATGCGGGAATTTATGATGCGCCTACGGCGCGATAACCAGGCTCGCCAAGAGCCTTATTTCGACGTACGGATTGGCTTGTCCAGCGGTCCTGTTGTTGCTGGTGTTGTCGGAACCAAAAAGTTCCAATACGACATTTGGGGGGACACGGTAAATACAGCGGCTCGAATGGAGCAACATTCTGAGCCTGATAAGATTAATATCTCCCAAAGCACTTACGAACTTGTGAAAAATGTGGAGACCTTGTATTTTGAACCTCGAGGTTCGCTTCAGGTCAAGAACAAGGGTTCGATGCATATGTACTACATCGAAAGAAGTGAACAAGAGTGAAAGTAAATGCAACATGATTGCAGATGTATCCTGGGGGATCAATCGATCTTAGCGCATTAGTCTATGGCGGAATTTAAAAAAGCAAAGGAGGCCATTCTCCTGTACCTCGAGGAACATCTCCCAGAGCATCTGAGTTATCATAGCTTGGATCATACACTTGATGTGTACCAGGTCTGTATGGAATTGGCCGGACATAGCAAGGTTAGTGAAGAGGATCGAGAGCTTCTGGGGACAGCCGCGCTGCTTCACGACATTGGGTTCGTTCGCACCTATAAAGGACACGAAGAGGCCAGTGCACAGATTGCTCGAGAACTTTTGCCACAGTTCGGGTATGGGCCTGAGCAAATCCAGCGAATAATAGAGCTAATCATGGTCACCCGTGTACCTCAGTCGCCTACGGACTTGCTCGGACGACTCCTTTGCGACGCGGATCTAGATTATCTTGGACGCTCGGACTTCTTCGTTACCGGAAACCGTCTGTTTTCTGAATTCAAAAGCCTTGGAATTGTCCAAGACGAACGAGAATGGAATCATCTACAGGTCCAATTCTTATCCGTACACCACTATCATACGGACTATTCTCGTGCCCACAGAGAACCACTCAAGCAACAGCACCTAGAACAGGTGAAAGAGATTGTTGCAGGCTATGTGGACTAATTCTATCTTTGGAACTAGATCAATTTGAATACCATGAGTAAAACAACCTTGGTCGTGCCGACCGATTTCTCCTCTGTCGCTGATACGGCCCTGAATCACGCACTATATATTGCTAAGCCAATGGACGGTAAAGTCGTCTTGCTTCATATCCTGAAGAGCGACGCCGACCGAGCTGAAGCAGAAAACAAACTAAGCGACATTGCCGAGGCCGCTACTCAGGACTCGGGTGTTACGGTCGAGTATTTGACCCATGTCGGAAGCATTTTTGATGATATCGGAAACATCGCTCGTGAATTAGAGGCTCGTTTGATCCTCATGGGCACGCACGGAATGAAAGGATGGCAATTCCTGACCGGGAGTAATGCACTTCGCGTGATTAAAGACAGCACAACTCCTTTTATTGTAGTTCAAGAACGCACTATTGAAGAGGGAGGATACGACGTGATCGTTCTCCCGATTGATCTTTCCAAGGAGGAAAAGCAAAAACTCAAAGGAGCTGTGGAGATTGCCAAGTTCTTCAACAGTATGGTCCACATTGTCAGCCCAATCCACAGTGATGAATTCCTGCGCAATCAGCAACAAAGAAATATGCACTACGCAGAGACCTTCCTAGAAGAAGAAGGCGTGAAGCACGAAAGCCATATTTTGGAAGACACAGGGAGTTTTGACCAAGAAGTGGTGGCCTTTGCCGAAAAAGTAAATGCGGACCTCATTTCCATCATCAATCATGAAGATGCCGTAGGCGCGCTGTTCGGAAGCTCTTTTGAACAGCAGTTAATCACGAACAAATCTGAGATTCCAGTGATGGTGATCAACCCCAAGGCGATTACGACTTTGGGTGGGGTGATCGGAACTTAATCCGGACGAAAATATCGTACCTTTGCCGTGAATTCGTTCACGGCTTTTTTTTGCCCTAAAATTTAGACCTCATGAAGTTCGGTGTAGTCATTTTTCCAGGTTCAAATTGTGATCAAGACATGATTTACGTGCTCCGCAGTTTCGGGCACGAAGTTGTTGAACTTTGGCACAAGGATCATGATTTACAAGGCGTCGATTTCATCATGCTACCCGGGGGCTTTAGCTACGGAGATTACTTGCGTTCGGGTGCGATCGCTCGTTTTTCACCCATCATGAACGAAGTCATTGACTTCGCCAACAAAGGTGGATATGTCATGGGTGTGTGTAACGGATTCCAAGTGCTTTGCGAAGCAGGTTTGTTGCCTGGAACGCTCATGCACAACCCTTCTCACAAGTTCATTTGCAAGAACATTTACCTGAAGCCTCAAAGCGGAACGGCTCTGCCTTCAGCGGAATTGAAAAGCAGTGATGTTCTGGAGATTCCCATTGCCCATGGCGAAGGGAACTACTTCGCTGACGAGGCGACCCTAAAGGCCATCAATGAGAATGACCAAGTCATGTTCCGTTACTGTGATGCTACTGGAGACATGAACGCCGGAAGCAATCCGAACGGGTCAGCAGAAAACATTGCAGGGGTATGTAACGAGGGTAAAAATGTCTTTGGGATGATGCCTCATCCAGAGCGCGCCGCCGACGCAAACTTGGGCAATACGGACGGTCGTCGAATCTTCGAGTCCATCTTGAGCGGAATTCTCGAAGAAGCCTAATTCTTATTCGTAATAGTGCATCAATTGGATCTCCTGCCAAGTGGCTGGGGGAACCATGGCCGATACGTCCTTTCCTTCCGCAATCGCCTTGCGGATGAAACTGCTCGATAAGTCCATCAGCGGAGCTTCTACAATACGGACATTTTGGTGATTGGAATAAGGTCCTTCACCGCTTTCTGGGCGAGGGTACACGTAAATGGGGTAGTGTTCGATCAGATACTCCGCATTCTTCCACTTGTGCAGGTTGGCCAAGTTGTCCCCACCCATGATGAGTCCAAATTCATGGTCGGGATGTTGCTCTTTTAAATGAGCCAAAGTGTCCGCCGTATAACTAGGTTGAGGCAAGCTGAATTCAACATCTGTCGCCCGCAAGTTGGGATGCGCTTCCAGGGCCAAACGGACTAAATGAAAGCGCGCGCGATCGTCGAGTAAATTGGCTTTTTTCTTGAAAGGGTTGTGCGGGGTGACCACCAACCAGACTTCGTCTAACTCACTGTAGGCTTGCATGAACTGGGCAATGACCAAATGGCCCATGTGAATCGGGTTGTAGCTGCCGAAGTATAGCCCTACTTTTTTCATGAATCCAAGAAATCACGAAGAATCCCCTCGACCTCTGACACCGCACGTTCCAAGTCATCGTTGACGATGACATGATCAAATTGATCCCGGTAGCTCAATTCTAAATCAGCCTTGGCCAGACGTTTTTGAACTTGCTCTTCGGATTCGGTTCCACGTCCCCTCAAGCGCTGTTCTAAATCGGCCCGTGAGGGCGCCATAATAAACATCGAACGAGCCTCATTGCCGAAGTACTTTTTGAGGTTCACACCACCCACGACGTCAATGTCGAATAAGACGGCTTTTCCTTCTCCGTGCAAGCGATCCACCTCACTCTTCAGGGTTCCGTAAAAGGTGTCGGCATATACCTCTTCATGCTCGAGAAATTCGTCCCGAGCAATGCCCGCTCGAAAATCTTCAGAAGACAAAAAGTAGTAGTCCACACCATGCTGTTCTTGCCCACGAGGATCGCGGCTGGTCGCCGAAATGGAGAATCCAAAACGGCCTGGCATACGCTTCATCAATTCGCGAACGATGGTCGTTTTGCCTGAGCCTGATGGGGCGCTGAATATGACGGCTTTCCCGCTCATTAGAGGCAGTTGAGAACCAGTTCTTTGATTTGTTCCAGGACATCCTTCATCTGAACCACGTGTTTTTGAATGCCCGCGTGATTGGCTTTGGAGCCGATGGTGTTGATTTCGCGACCCATCTCTTGAGCGATAAACCCGAGCTTCTTGCCCTGGCTTTTCTCTTCATTCAGAATACTCAAGAAGTAACTGCAGTGTTTCCGCAAACGCACCTTCTCTTCGTTGATGTCGAACTTTTCGAGGTAGTAGATGAGTTCTTGCTCAAAGCGATTCTCGTCCACCTTTTCTTTAAGGTCATCCAAGTTTTTCCGCAGTCGTTCACGGACGGCTTCCTTCCGCTCGGTTTCCAAAGGCTCAATAGCCATGAGTTGCTCCTCAATGAAGGCCACGTTGCCGCGCAAATCTTGATCCATGGCGCGTCCCTCTTCGGCCCGATGCTCCGTCAATCGAACCATGGCCTCCTTCAGGGTCTCTTCCAATGCCCTCCATTCATCTTCACTGAGTTCCTCCCGCTCGCTTTGCAGTACCTCTGGGAAGCGCAACACGGCGGTCATCAGGTCGCTGGAATCTCCGAGCTCATCGGCCAAGGCCTTCAACTGGCCGTAGTAAGACTTGATCAGTTCGGCATTCAATTGATGACCCGAGTCCGCTCCTTCAGATTCCACAAAAACGCTCAGATCGACCTTACCTCGAACCAACTCGCCAGACGCTCGATTGCGCAGCTCTAGGTCTTTCTCACGATAGACCTGCGGAAGTCGTGTATTGATGTCGATTCCCTTGCTGTTTAGCGAACGGATTTCAACCGTAATCTTCTTATTTCCAAACCTATTCGAGGCTTTTCCGAAGCCCGTCATCGATAGCACCATGGCGTATTATTTTGAAGGCACAAAGGTACGAAATCACCTCTGAGGCCTTGTTTATTCGATTTGCGCCTCACGGCGCGATGCGCGATTTGGCCTCCGACTCACCAAATACACGCCGGTAAAGATCATCGCAGCACTGGCCAGCATGATCGGCGTTAGGCGGTCGCTTCCCACGGCTAGGGCGAAAATGGCCGCCAAGGCCGGCTGGAGGTAGATGTAGATGGAGACTACTGAAGGATTTACGGTTTTGAGCGCATAGGTGTTCAGTAAATAGGCGAGGAAGGTTGTTCCAAGCACCACGAAAGCAACCGCTCCGTAAATCTCTGGAGGCATGGTTCCCCATTCCACTCCCGATAGTTGATTCCAACCAAAGGGCGCCACCATCAAAAGACCAAAAGTGAAGACCCATTTAATCACCGTAATGGGTGAATAGGTATTCATTAGGGGCTTAACCACTACCAAGTACAAGGCGTAGCTCGTAGCGTTCAGGAAGACCAAGAAGTTTCCAAAGTGTTTGTCGTTGTCTAGAAGGTCTATGGCCCCGTCACCAGCAATCAGCATAATGGCTCCTGTTGCACCGAGGAGAATACCCAAGATTTTCACCCAAGTGATGCGCTCGCGAATGAGGAGGGCAGACATGATGAGAACCAGAACGGGGTTACTGGTCATGATGATCGCCGCGTTGATCGGTGTGGTCAAGTTGAGCCCTTCAAAAAAGAGCATTTGATTGGCCGCTACCCCAAAAACCCCACATAGGATGAGGCGTGGGTAATCCTTTCGAGCAATGCGCTCCCTCGGGAAGAGTGCGCTCACCAACCAAAACAAGGCCACGGCCCCCGTAACTCGAATCAGAATAAAGCCAAGAGGCTCTATGTAGGTGGGCATGACATCCTTGGCCACGGTATAGTTGATGCCGTAGATGAGGTTGACAACAAAGAGGGCAATATGAGCGCGATACCTATTAGGCACGAAGGGCAATTCCGGCTTGTTCCGCCGTCTTTTTAGCGTTTCCCACGAAGATCTGATCTCCTACAAGCACTACCGGTCTCTTCAAAAAGGTATACTCTTCCAAAATATACTTGCGGTAGTCTTCTTCGCTCAGTTCCATTTCATTCAATCCCATGCTTCGGAACTTCATCGCCCTGCGGCTGAAAAGAGCTTCATAGCTACCGGCCAATCGGGCCATTTCATCCACTTGCTCCTCGGTCATGGATTCCGTTTTTATGTCTTGAAGAAGGACTTCTGGCCCTGGGTTCCACTCTTTGATGAGTCGCTGAGAGGTGCTGCAGGTGCCCAGGTGATAGATCTTTTTCATGGGGTGTTGCGTTTGCCCCCCAAAGGTAGGTCATTTTCATACCTTTGAGCGGACTATTCCTCTAGAAGAACACACTTATGAAATTCGGGACAAAAGCGATTCACGCCGGTGTAGAGCCGGACGAAGGCACAGGAGCCATCATGACGCCAATCTTTCAAACCTCGACCTATGTACAGGCGAGTCCAGGCGACCACAAGGGCTTTGAATATTCACGGACGCAGAACCCAACGCGGCAAGCCCTTGAAGCGAGCTTGGCTGCCCTTGAAAATGGAAAGCACGGATTGGCTTTTGGTAGCGGATTGGCTGCCATTGATGCGGTTATCAAGCTTCTGGAGCCCGGAGATGAAGTGGTTTCGACCAATGACCTTTACGGAGGAACCTACCGGATCTTCACCAAGATCTTTGAGAAGTATGGCATTGTGTTCCACTTCGTCCCCATGGGTGACTTGGATGAGGTGCGCGCTGCCATCAATGATAAAACGAAGCTGCTCTGGACGGAAACACCCACCAACCCCATGATGAACGTGGTGGATATCGCCAAGCTTTCGGAGCTCGCGAAAGCGCATGACCTAATGCTGGCCGTGGACAACACTTTTGCCACGCCATACCTCCAGAATCCGCTCGACTTAGGAGCGGACATTGTCATGCATTCGGTGACCAAGTATTTAGGCGGACATTCTGATGTGGTCATGGGTGCGCTTGTCGTGAAGGATGACGAGTTGAACGAACGTTTGGCCTTCATTCAGAACAGTTCAGGGGCGGTTCCTGGACCCCAAGATTCCTTCTTGGTTTTACGCGGGATTAAGACGCTCCACCTGCGTGTACAGCGTCATTGCGAGAACGGAGCTAAAGTTGCTCATTTCTTGAAAACACAGGCTCAAGTGGACAAGGTGTATTGGCCAGGCTTCGAAGACCACCCAAACCACGACGTCGCTGCGAGTCAAATGCGAGATTTTGGGGGAATGGTTTCGTTTTCCCTCGTAGGTGACCGACTCGAAGATGCCTTCAAATTGGTTTCATCGACGAAGTATTTTACTCTTGCCGAATCCCTCGGTGGTGTGGAAAGCCTAATTGGACACCCAGCAAGTATGACCCATGCGGCAATTCCCGCTGAAGAGCGCGCAAAAACCGGGGTCGTAGACTCACTTATTCGTTTGAGCGTTGGTATTGAAGACGCCGATGATTTGATTGAAGATTTACGCCAAGCATTTGCTCAGCTTGGCGCCTAAATGCCTTGAGCAATGAATGAACACAAGTTTGCAGTAGTAGGACTGGGCTATTTTGGCTCGGCTATCGCCCGAATCCTCTCCGGCCGTGGAGCGGAAGTTCTGGCCATTGATTCTAGTGAAGAACGCGTCGAGGCCATCAAGAATGAGGTAGCACACGCCGTGATGATGGACGCCACGGACCGAAAAGCCTTAGAGGCCCAAGGGGTAGCTGATTTGGATGCTGTGGTGGTAGCCATTGGTGAAAACTTTGAAGGGCTACTGTTGTGTACGTATGCGCTTCAAGAGATTGGTGTAAAGCGAATTATAGCGAGAGCATCTGGTCCGAATCAACGTCAGATTCTGGAAAAAATGGGGCTAGAGGACATCTTATCGCCTGAGATGGAAGTAGGAGCCAGCGTGGCTGAGAACCTGCTCAACCCAAATGTACTCATGTGCATGACTCTTCCGGATGACTTTGAGATTGTCGAGGTCAAGCCTCCGAGACAAATCGTGAATCGATCCTTGGCGGACATCGGCTTGCGGAAGAAATACCGACTCAATGTAGTGACCATATTGCGCGAAGAGAAGGTGGTTCGCAAAGGCGAACAAGTTTGCGAACAGCACATCCTCGGAGTTCCTACATCGGACACCGTGGTCCATTCGACGGATACGCTCGTGCTCTTTGGACTGACCAAGAACATCGAGAAGTTTATCGAGATCAATCGATAAGATCGCGCATCAGTAAGAGCAGGGGCATACGGGTTCCTCCGAGAATTGAATACTCAAATCATCCAAGCCCCAGGCATCTCGTGACTGCCCATAATCCCCGGTGTTATTTCGCCAGCGCAAAATGAGCTGTTCTCCATGTGCTAAGGCGGTATTGAACCGAACCGTCTTTTGGCTGGACTGCCAGGGAGCATTTACCATGGACGGTCCCGGAGATTGATGATCTCCCGAAGCTCTTCCACGAAAGCTCTCGGCCCCTGTCCTTGAAGAAAAAGCAATTGATTCTGAGGCCTCCCCATCATTCCGCGTGTAGATCGTGAAGGTGATCCACACGTGGCGAATGATATGTCCCGTTTGATTCTCAACACGGAATAAGATAGCCCCTGGTGCAAAGTCCTGTCCACTCGGGCGTATGCCGAGCATTCGGTTTCCCATAGTCCCGGATTCAAAGGCGTAGAGCCCCCCAAGGGTGTCGGTCCCGTCCGAAAGACCCCGAGCCCAATCACCGGAAGTGTATTCGTTTCCAAACTGAGTATTTCCATCACTCAGGCCAAGTATCCTAAAAGCTTGGGAAGAAAGGAGGTCCGAAGAATCACTGCTTAAACCCGCTCCTGAAAAGGCGCTGCCCAAGATGCCGGTAAGTGCGGTGTCGAAGGAGCAGAACCACAGACTGTCTGTGTGATGAAGTGCATTCGTAGCGTAGGGTACAGCGGAAAGTACTGGATTTCCTTCGAGTCGGAGCGCATCGAAAGCCAGCTCTTCCGAGGAGGATTCGGCATGTACCTCAATCCGAAATTGGACGCTATCGCCTGCGGGTATAGAAACAGAAAACAATTGGAAGGTCCGACTCAGTCGATGGATTCCAATGGTGTCAGCTTGTCCGTCAAAATCGAGGTCGAGTCCCATGGGCTCGTTGGACCCGTCTCCGTGATTTTCATAGCTGCACCAAAGGACGTTTTGCCAGGTCGCTCCGCCATTTAGCGAATAGTAAACTCGGATATAATCGGAGGCATCGTAGTTCGAAGCACCTGGGCCACCTTCATTTCCAGCGGCAAATAGACCAGAGAATACCAGTTGTTCGTAGCCCGAAATATCGATACTGGGAAAGACTATGCTCTTTTCGTCAAGGCCATCTCCACCGTTGTCATCGGTATCCTCTGCGGCCCAGTAGTGACTGCCAAGGGCACCGAGATAGGGTCCACTCACGTTTGAAATATCCGATCCATCAGTCCGCTGAAAGTGATCATTGAGGCCGTCGTTAAAAGCGCTGCTGGATTGGTAGCGCATCCCTCCGTCGCCATCCGTCTCAAAGGACTCCAGCCACAATGTGGTTTGCCCTGAAGCGGGCGCGCAGAATAGCAAAGTGAAGGTGAAGATTATCGGAATGTGAAAGGCTCGGAAATGGGACATGGATGACGAGGTTTTGATTTAAGACGCAACCAACAGCAAGTCAGGGACTTAAAATGACCTCTGAGGACTCGGAAAAGACTACCTTTGCAAAAATTTTATCTATGGATCGCCCAAACAAGAACCGCAGGCCCGCAGGTAAGCCCGGATCCGACCGAAGAAAAAGCAACAGCGACAATAGCCCTCGTGGCCGCAAGCCAGGTGGTCGCTCAAATCGCCCCGGAGGTAAGAAATTTGAAGATCGTCCTCGCCGTGAAGGCGAAGATCGTCGACCCAAAAGAGACGGAGAAGATCGCCGACCCAAGAGAGACGGAGAAGATCGTCGACCCAAGAGAGCGGGTGGTGAGCGCAGAGATGATCGCCCACGTCGCGATGGAGCCTTCAAATCCAGACCCAATGCATGGCGCGGTGGCAATCAGAAAGGAAAACCTTTCCGAAAGCCCAGACCTAAAAAAGACGAATCGAAGGGAAGTGCCGATACCCGTTTGAATAAATATCTAGCGCATGCTGGAGTAGCATCGCGCCGTGAGGCGGATAACCTTATTGCCACTGGACTGGTCCAAGTTAATGGCAAGGTGGTGACCGAGATGGGATATAAAGTGCAGCCCAATGATGAGGTGCGCTTCAACAATGAGCGTATTTCGCCAGAAAAGAAGGTGTATGTGCTCTTGAATAAACCGAAGGATTTCATCACCACGGTGGATGATCCTCAGAACCGCAAAACGGTCATGCAGCTCGTCCAAGGCCACGGGCCGGAGCGCATCTATCCGGTGGGACGATTGGATCGTATGACTACGGGACTCTTGATGTTTACCAACGACGGTGATTTGGCCAAGCGTTTGACGCACCCGCGGTACAATGTGCGCAAAGTGTATCACGTCGTGCTCGATCAAACCCTCAAGCCGAACCATTTGGACGACATCCGAAAGGGCATCAAGCTCGAAGACGGACCAATTGCTGCGGATGAGATCAGCTACATTGAATCAGCGGCAAGCCGCAAGGAAGTGGGAATTGAAATCCACAGTGGACGTAACCGAATTGTGCGCCGAATCTTTGAGCATTTGGGATACAAGGTTGTTCGTTTGGACCGGGTCGTCTTTGCCAATTTGACCAAACGCAACCTCAAGCGCGGTCAGTGGCGATTCCTCACCCGCGAAGAATTGCAGCGTATGGCCATGATGAGTAAGCCAAAATGAGCCTAAGGCGGCATCATATTTGTACTTTTTCGTCGTTCCTGTACGAGCCTCTAAACCATGCGCATCGTCCGTAAAATCCTTACCGTCCTCCTGATCCTGATGGTTCTTGCCCTCGCGGGTGGATGGATCATCACGACCCAATATGGCGATCAGCTTGTCGGCCGGGTCACGCAGGCCTTGAATGACCAGCTTCGGACCGAGGTCACCGTAGAGGAAATCGACTTGACGCTTTGGCGCCGCTTCCCCAATGCCGCACTGCGTTTCCAAAACGTCTTTATACCCGTTCCCGAATCGAGCGATACGCTGATTGCGGTGGACGATCTGTATTTAGAAGTCAACCTCTTCAACCTCATTCGCGGGCAGTACATCGTCGACGGACTCACGCTGAGTTCGGGCGTCGCCTACCCCGACCGTGACCCTTGGGGCCGGCCTAATTATTTGATCCTCAAAGCCACGGAGAACGAGACCGAAGCAGACTTTCAATTGGACTTGCAAAAGGTCCGCCTCAACAATATGCGAGTGCGTTACACGGATCGGGCCAACGAACTCATTTTTGAAGGCACTGGTCTGGACGCAGACGTCAGCGGAAACTTCAGTGCGGGTCGTTTTGAGCTCGAAACCTCTGGAAAGGGGCAGCTTGTCCAGACGCAATTTCAAGAGACCTCATTGCCCACCGCTTTGCCTTTGTCTTGGAGCCTACGGCTCGATGTTTCTGGCGATACCGTCCTCGTTGATCGAGCCAACCTCGAAGTGGACGGGATGCCCTTTAAGGCGAACGGCGGATATCGACCCGAATTGGTCGACCTCTACTTGACCGGTGACGACCTAAACCTGGAGCACCTTCTTTCGCGCTTGCCGGAACGCTTTACGGACCACTTCCAAGGATATGAAGCGCAGGGCACTTTTTACTTCCGCGCGCACCTGATGGGCGACCCCCAAAAGCGCCCGAGGTTATACGCCGATTTTCACGTCAACAACGGAAGACTGTATGACCCCTCGAGCAAACAGACCCTCCAAGACCTCGAAATTGAAGGTCGCTACGACGACGGTGCCGGTCAGGCGAGCAGCGCCGTCTTGGAACTCACCGAATTCAGCGGTACGGCACAAGGATCTACCTTTCTGGGAACATTTAGCATGAGTGGATTTGAGTCGCCTTTGATCAAAGCTGAACTCAAGGCGGATTTGGATCTGGAACAGATCAGTGCTTTTTTGCCACCGACACTCAGCCGAGAACTCTACGGTTCCGCTCAGCTCGACTTGAATTTTGAAAACCGATTCTACCGACTTGACGAGGTTCAACAACGCGACTTGGTCGGAGCCAAGATGAACGGTTCGTTGGAGCTCAACAGTGTTCAATGGACCACCGACTACCTCAAACATCCGGTGCAAGGTCTAACGGGCCGCTTTACCTTCACCAACCGAGATTTGAGAATTGAGCGCTGTAGTGGACGGGTATCGGAAAGCGACTTCGAGATCACGGGATACTTCCGAAATACCCTGGCGTATGCCTTGATACCAGGTGAACCCGTGGCCCTAGAGGCTGAATTTAAGAGTCAGAATCTTCAGCTCGATGATCTACTCGCCGACAGTGAAAGTGAGTCGGAGTATTCCTTAGAACTCTCGCCTCGCGTATCGTACGATTTGAACGTCGATGTGGCCAATCTCGGCTTCGAGAAATTCACGGCTCAGAACATCCGCGGTCGCTTCATCCAAAAGGCTGGAGTACTGCGCGCACAACCCCTGACTTTCCAGGCGGTTGACGGTTCGTTCAAAGGACGTATGGTCGTGAACGGCCGGGACCCGCAAGATCTTCAAGTCCTTGTGGACGCTGAGGTCACCGATATCGACATTCGACGTCTCTTCGATGAATTCAACAACTTCGGCCAGACTACCTTGGCCAGCGATAATCTTCGCGGGCGAACCGATGCCTCTATTCAGTTCAATTCCTACTGGTCACCGCAACTCGTAGCGGACCTCGATCGTTTGACCACGACGGCTGACTTGACCATTCGCAACGGTGCTCTGATTGGGTTTGAGCCGCTCAAGGCTCTAGGTGACTTTGTGGAAGTTGAAGAATTGGAGAATGTGGAGTTCCAGACCTTGCGAAACCGCATTGAGATTCGACGTCAAACCATATTGATTCCCGACATGAGCATCAATTCTTCGGCGTTGGACTTCGCTGGAAATGGAACGCACACCTTTGACAATCAGATCGACTACCACGTGCGCATGCGCCTGAGTGATGTCCTCGTCCGCAAACAGCAGAAGGAACGACCCGACCTCGAAGAGCACTACGTTTTCGAAGATTCCGCCCCAGGCCCACTTTTGTTCTTGACCATGACCGGTGACGTCTACAGTCCAACGATTAAGTACGACGCTAAATCCGCCAGTAAGAACATCGCCGCCGAATTCAAGAATGAAGGCCAGGAAATCAAAGAGGCTTTTCAAAGCGAATTCAAGCCCGATACCACGACGGACAAAACTCAAGAGGAGCCCGATTTCATCATTGAATGGAATGAGGAGGAAGAGCCAGACACCCTCAACTCCCCCAATTTTTACGACTTTTAAGGCATGTCTCGGAACATTTACGCCGAAAAAAACCGCTGGAAATGGGTGCTCTTTGTGATTGCCCTATCCATTGGTGCGGTTACGATGTGGTACACCAACAACTTCGTGCGAAAGCTTCGCGAAGTCGAGCGCCAGAAGGTTCGCCTGTGGGCTGAGGCCTCCAAGTTGCTCGCCAACGTCGGAGACAACGATGAATACCTGGGCTTCGTTTTCCAGGTCATCCGCGACAACAAAACCGTTCCCGTTATCCTGACCGATGCCGAAGGAAACATCAATGGATGGAACAACCTCGACACCAATAAGGTCCAGCGTCCCGGCTACCTCGAAAACGAACTCGAGGAAATGAAGGCCGAACAAGAGCCCATCGAAATCGAGTACCTCGAAGGGGAACGGGTCTATATCTACTACAAAGACAGCCTCCTACTCCAGCAGCTTCAGTGGTATCCCTTGGTCATCCTCTTGGTCATGACCCTCTTTATTCTCATCGCCTATTACGCCTTCAGCACCTCGAGACGATTGGAGCAAAACCGAGTCTGGGCAGGAATGGCGAAAGAAACAGCTCACCAAATTGGCACCCCACTCAGTTCCTTATTGGGATGGATTGAAATTCTGCGCACCCAAGAAGTGCCGGAGGACATGTTGGGCGAGATGGAAAAGGATGTTCATCGCCTAAACGTGATTACTGATCGTTTTTCCAAGATTGGATCTATGCCGACGATCCGACCTGAGGACATTGTTGCCACCACCGAAAGCGCGATGCAATACCTCAAAGCGCGTTCGGGCCGCAAAGTGGACTTCGAGTTCAATACGCCTGAGATCACCGAAAGCGTCCAAGTGCCTTTGAACGTTCCACTGTACGAGTGGGTCATCGAGAACCTCATTCGCAACGCCATTGACGCGATGGCGGGAGCGGGTAAGATTTGCATCACGGTCCGAGACAAGGGCAAGCAGGTACAAATCGACGTGCAAGACAGCGGTAAGGGGATCAAAAGCACCCAATGGAAAACTGTTTTCAACCCCGGCTTCACGACCAAGAAACGCGGTTGGGGTCTTGGATTATCCCTAGCTCGCCGCATCATCGTGGACTACCACGGAGGACGCATCTTCATCGTCCGCTCTGAAAAAGACAAAGGCACCACCTTCCGCATCGTTCTGAACAAGTGATGGCGGGCCTCTACGTCCATATTCCATTCTGTCGCCAAGCCTGTCACTACTGTGACTTTCACTTCAGCACCACCCTCCATCGGGTTCCTGAGATGGTCGAGGGCCTGAAGCAGGAATTGCGCCTACGGCGCGATGCTTGGTCTACCCGGACCTTCCAAACCCTCTACTTCGGTGGCGGTACTCCATCCATGTTGACCACGGCTCAGCTCGATGAATTGTTTGAAGCCCTCCATTCTGAATACAACATCAACCCCGATGCCGAATGGACCCTCGAGGCCAATCCGGACGACCTCACCATGACTCGGCTTCAGTACCTTTCCGAAAGCCCCATCAATCGGCTCTCTATCGGGATCCAAGCTTTTGACGACACTTGGCTTTCGATGATGAACCGAAGCCATGACTCGGCCCAGGCCATTCGCGTCATTTCAGAGGCGAGAAGCTTTGGTTTTCGAGATCTGACGGCGGACCTGATCTATGGAATGCCCCAAATGAATCTGAATCAGTGGAAGGAGCAGGTCAAGCGTCTGTTGGACTTTGAGCTGCCTCATTTCTCGAGTTACGCTTTGACCGTTGAGCCGCGCACGGCACTGGCCCATCAAGTTGAAAAGGGAACCGTTCAGATGCCGGAGGACGGTCTTGTAGAAGATCAATTCCACGCCCTTGTTCAGGCCGCCGAATCCGCTGGATACGAGCATTACGAAGTGTCCAATTTTGCGCGCCCAGGGCATCGCTCCAAGCACAATACCAGCTATTGGCATGGAGTGCCTTATTTGGGTATCGGCCCAAGTGCCCACAGCTATGACGGAAAGATGCGTCGGTGGAATGTGGCGAACAATGCCCACTACTTAGAAGCCCTTGAAGAGGGTGGAACCTTTCACGAGCAGGAAGAGCTTTCCGAAGCTGATCGCTATAATGAATGGGTCATGACAGGGCTTCGCCTTTCAGATGGTATTCGTCGCGAGGGGATTTCTGAATTCTCATCGGCCCTTAGGGCCCACTTTGATCAAGAAGTCTCAGCGGCTCAGGCCGCAGGGGAGTTGGTGGAAGAGGACGGATACATTCGTATCGCGCCGTGGAGGCGCTTTCGTTCAGACGGCATCGCCAGCGACTTATTTTATATCCAAGACGACTAATTTGGTCTCCTTCGTCCACATTGTAGAAGAGGAAATGGAGCCGATGCGCCTTCAAGAATACGGCGTGGGACTCTTTGAAGAATGCGCCACAAAGTCGGCTTGGAAGAAGGCCATCAAGGCGCGCAAGGTGCTTTTGAATGGAGTGGAAGCGAGTACAGCGCGATTGGTTCATACGGGAGATGAGATTACGCTACTCGGTGTTCCTGATGTGCCGCCGGGAACTATATTCGAAATGGACATTCCCGTTCTGTATGAAGATGATTTTTTGGCCGTGGTTCACAAACCGGTGGGTATTAGCGTCAGTGGAAATCGTCGGCGTACTTTGATGAATGCACTACCTCCAAATCTGCAGCCAAGTACCCAGCGTGACGCCTGTTCGCCGAGGACCATTCACCGCCTGGATTACGAGACAAGCGGCGCCCTTCTCGCTGGTAAAACGCGTTCGGCGGTCCAAGCGCTAAGTGAGATGTTTGCTCATCGGAAGGTGCACAAAACGTATTATGCCATTGTTCTGGGAACTCCGCCGGATCACGGGACCTTTGACCGTCCTATTCAAGATAAACCAGCCCGATCTTATTTTGAGCGATTGGCCAGCACGCCCTCGGAGCGATTTGGAAGCCTCAGCCTACTGCGCTTGACGCCTGAAACGGGGCGAAGACATCAATTACGCATCCACCTCTCGGAGGCCGGACATCCCATCCTGGGGGATCGTAAATACTGCAAGCCCGATCAGCTCCTCACAGGCAAGGGCATGTACTTACACGCCTTCAGTCTTGCTTTTGAGCATCCCGTTTCTGGCGATGAAGTTCTCGTTCAAGCGGATCCCCATAAGAAGTACGCCAAAATATTCCCTTTTGTACCTTGGGAGTCATGAACACGGATTCCATGATTGCACGCATTTCTTATCCCGAAGGCGAATTGGCCTTCGATCTCAGTGATCCTATAGACCTATCACTTCCATTGAGCACCGAGGAATACACAGCTCGAGCCTGGTATGTGCCACCCGTCAAAATTGAGCCGGTGGTGACCGATCAGTTTGTCGGTGAAGTGAGCCGCGGAGGATCCGTGAATTTCAGGGATGTCACCTTTAACCCCCATGGAAACGGGTCGCACACCGAGTGTGTGGGCCACATTTCGAAGGAATGGTACAGCGTCAACAAATCCTTGAAGAAGTTCTTTTTCTCCGCAGAGCTAATCAGCATTCAACCCGAAGTTCGCGGTGAGGATGAAGTCATCATGTTGGATCAAGTGGAAGCGGCCCTCGCTGGAAAGAAGCCGGAGGCCGTCGTTTTTCGAACCCTCCCAAACCCCGATGGCAAGCGCGAGCGTCAGTACAGCAATACAAACCCGCCTTACCTAGATCATCATGCCGCGCTGTTCCTTCGCATGAATGATGTTAAGCACTTATTGATTGATCTTCCTTCGGTGGACCGGGAGTACGACGAAGGCAAGCTTCTATCTCATCACGCCTTTTGGAACTATCCGGATGCTCCGCGGCTCGATGCTACGATTACCGAGCTTATCTACATTCCGGATCGAGCCGTCGACGGATCCTACATGCTGAGCCTTCAAGTAGCGCCCTTTGAAAACGATGCCAGTCCAAGCCGACCGGTGTTGTATCGTCTCCTCTAGAATACAATGGTTTTCCCTAAGTCGGATTTCGACAAGCCTTTAACCTCAATCTCCTCTAGAGAAATTTCCCTTTGGGGGCGTGCAAAATAGTCTTCCCCAAGAGTCACAATGGCCCTTTGAAGGCCAGAGCCATTTGCTCCTGTGACTTGGCCTATGAGCTGAACGCCAAGTTTGGATGCTAGCCTTTCGTATTTCCTATTCATCAGCTTCATCAGCCATTTTAGTGGCCCCGGCAATTTCACTCCCGTCTTGTGCATGTTTTGCACATCTGGAAAGGACGTAGAAACCACCTTATTCGACTGAAGAAGAATCGATTTCCTCAATGTTTGACCACCGAGAACATCAAATATGTAGTCTGGAGGATTTCCATGGAGGACCTCTTCGAAATTGACTTTTTTATAATCTATGAACTGTTCGGTCCCAAGTTCTTCTAGGTCTTTCCGATCTCGCTCTGAGGCGTTGGCTATAATGCGTAGACCCATGCTTTTCGCGAGTAGAACTGCTTGAAACCCAACACCGCCTCCCGCTCCATGTATGAGGATAGAAGCCCCTGGTTTAGGGCTCAATGATTTCAAGGCTTCGTACGCGGTCAACAAGGGAAGAGCGACTCCTCCGGCATTTTTCGCATCAATATGGTCAGGAATCAGAGCGCAATGGTTAGCCGGAATGGTAATTTCCTCTCCCCAAGTTCCAATATCTGTGAATAGACGATAAAACATAACCTTGTCTCCTAGAGAGAACTCGCTCACGTCTGGTGCGATCTCAATGATTTCTCCAGAACCATCGACACCGCCGAGTTGTGGATCTTTATATTTTAAGCCGGGAAATCCTTTCATCAAGTCCATGTCCACAGGATTTACTCGACTGCTAATCATACGAATTCTCAAATGACCAGAACTCAATTTTGGCATATCAATATCGAGAACCTTCATTGTAGTAAACTCTTTGCCGGGCTTAGTCCGAATAATAGCTTTCATTGTCTTGGTACTTATAGTTTTCTCAAAACTACTATCTTGGTCTTATCTTTTAGGCTACTCTAAATAATTGGATGTAGTATAAAAAAATAGACTAATGGCGGTAGTGAGGAAAAACAAGAATTTCAATCCAAATAGTTGTCCGGTGACGCATACCCTCAATTTAATTGGAGGTAAGTGGAAACCCGTTGTTATTTTTCTCCTTCGAAAGGACTGTAATCGTTTTTCCATGCTCCAGAGAGCAATTCCGGAAATCAGCAAGCAAATGTTGGTGAATCAATTGAGGGAACTCGAGGCGGATCGCATAATTACAAGAACAGTGTTTCCAGAGGTACCACCGAGGGTCGAATACGCTATATCCGAATATGGGCGCAGCCTGTTTCCTATTATTGATAGCATGCAGGATTGGGGACTAGAGGATATGGCTAAGAACTAAAAACCAGTACCCGATCCCCGTGATCCTCCAAAACTTCACCGGTGCGCTGAAGGCCTAGCTTTTCAATAAGTGAAATGGAGCGCGTATTTTCTTCCATGACAATGCTCATGATCACTGGAAATTCCAATGTTTCCGTTCCGTACATCATCGTAGCTTGAGCCCCCTCCAAGGCATATCCTCGTCCTTCAAAGCCTGGGAGTAAAGCGAACCCAATATCCGGATGGGGAAGCGTATCGCGCTTCACAAACCCCATCATGCCGATGGGTGCTCCGGATTCCGCTAATTCCATTTTCCACAGACCAAACCCGAGGTCTACGTAGCTCGCGAGGAACTTCTCCGTAATGAAGTTTTCAGCATCGGACACTTCCCGAATATTCCGGTCTCCAATCCACTGAAGCCATCCGGGAGTATTCATGAGTTCAAAGAGGAAGGGTGCATCCGCTACTCCGAACTCGACGATTCGAAGTCTATCGGTTTCGATTTTGAAGGCCATTTTCGGGGTCTTATAGTCCGGCAGAAATCAAGAAGGTCGCGGCAAAGGCGACAATGGCGTAAAGCTCGGGGAATACCGCCAAGACCATGGTGCGGCCGAAAACGTCGTATCCAGATCCAATTCCCTCAATTCCGTGAGCACTCACTTCGCCTTGTTTCATTCCGGAGATGAGTCCAACGAGTCCAAGCGCGAGTCCAGCGGCGAAGACCATTCCGCCTTGGTTTATGGTGAGCTCTGTAATCTGACTTAAGCGCCCGTTGATGATGAAGAATCCGGCGAATCCGTAGAGCCCCTGAGTTCCGGGAAGGGCACTGAGGAGCATATAACTTCCAAAGGCTTCTTCATTCTTCTTGAGCGCACCTAAGGTGGCCTTTCCACCGATCGAGACGCCAATGGCCGATCCAATTCCGGCCAGTCCGATCATTAATCCGATGCCTAAATAGGCGAGTACTACTGCTGTGGTCATGATGATTTTTCGGGTTTTAAGTTCTTCAGAGGTTTATAGGCTTCGCCGCCTCCGGAGAAGCCGGCGTTTTTATAGAATTCAACGAAGGTGAGACGCATGGGGTGAACAAAGGCCCCCAACGTAGCAATGAAGATGTTCAGTCCGTGGCCAATGACGAGCATGATCACGAAGAATACGGGTCCGAGAATGGGGTTGCTTCCCAAAATCGAAAGAGCGATGTCATTGACGACGAAGCCAAGGATGGATCCGGCCAAGCCTAGGGCGAAAAGGCGAATGTAGCTCAGCAAATCTCCAAAGAATCCAGTAATGCCGTAGAGATCCCAGAGCCCTTTTCCGACTCTTCCAAGGATACCCGCTTTTGGATCACTGAGCAGCACCACAAGAGCCACACCACTCCAGGTTAAAATTTGCTGGGTAAGGGCGAATTCGCTCATATAACCCCAGCCAAGCCCCGTAAGCAAAAGCATCCAGCCGAAGGGAGAACCGGCATAGGACGGTCCAAACTGCCTCCATTGATTGATGATTTTCAGGGTTAGCCCGAAGTAGATTTGAAGTGCTCCAATGATTAAGGCTGCATTAAACAGCGCATCAGCATCCAACATGAAGGGCCGTAACTGACGGAGTAAGGGCAGATCTGTTTCCAATAGGTTGATGCCAAAAAAGGTTCCGGCAATAATTCCTACCGGGAAGGCAACCGCTTCCAAGGCAAGAGCCAGAGCCCAAATTCCTTTGTATGCGGGAGGAACGCGCTTGCGAATACCGAGTAAGACAAAAAACAGCAGAAGCCCATAGCCTCCATCCCCCAAACAGAATCCGAAGAACAAGAGAAAGAATGGAGCAAAGAAGGGGGTTAGGTCGAGCTCGTGATAGTCGGGCAAGGCAAACAGATTCGTGATGGGCTCAAACCAGCGTCCTAAGGTTCTGTTCTCCAGTTTCACAGGCGGTGCATCCGAAGGAACCGGCTTTTCTTTTTCGTAGTAGTAGTCTGAGGCGTCTAGCGCCGCTTCGAGCACATCGGCCTTGTCCTTAGGAATCCACCCCTGAAGCATGAGTACCTTTCCAAAGCTCATATGAACGAGTTGGTCACTCGCATTCACTTCTTGAAGTTGGTCTAGGCATTCGAGGTCGTGCTCGTCCAAGTACTGTCGAATCTCCTCACGGTGGGTGAACAGGGACTGGCGAAGAGCATCGCGCCGTAGGCGCAAATCGCTCAGCTCACGCTCAATTTCATTGAGAGAGCGTTCGGGGAGTTCTTCTCTCTGGGCTTTGAGGGTGGGCGGTTCTGCACGATCGCTGATGAGGGCGAAGTAGCTTTTGCGACCCGTCTCGAACAGCGGTTCAATGGCGTGTTCCTGACGCCACTTGGGGTGCATTTTTCCGATCCCAACCGAATAGAGGTGCATATACAGGCCGCGTTCTTTAAGGGCCTTGACCTTGTGAGCATCATAAGCTCCGAAATGCCGAACGTGGAATTCGTCTTCCTCAAGCCGTGGTATTGTTTTGAGCAGGGACTTCAGTTCTTCGAGGTAGGCGTCCAGTTGCTCGAGATTGAAGTTTTCAAGCAGGGAGGCGTTAGGGAGCGACTCATTTGGGAGAAGCCGTTCGAAACGGGTTCGGCTCTGCTTGAGGTGGAGCTGAACCGATTTGAGCTGGGCCGTGTGGCCCTCAGGGTCGTGCTTGAGTTTTTTGATGTGCACCACACCCAAGCGCTTCAGCGTCTTGAGGAGCTGATCGGCCTCACGATGGAAGACCAGGACTTCGTATTTCAGCATGGGTGCTATCATGAGTCCATCTTTCGGGCTTTGACAATTTTCTGTGCGGCCTTGGAGAGGTTCTCCTTATCCTCGAGGAAGCGTTTGATTTTCTTCACTGCCTCTCTGAGGTCCGGAATCTGAACCTTCTCATAGAGGTTGACTTTTTGCGTCGTGCGCTTGCGCTCGCGTTCCAAAATTTTCAATTGGCGGCGAGCCAATTCCAGCTTTACCGCTTCTTCGGCTTCTCGTTCTAAATGAGCGAAGACATCCGGGTACCAGTGGGGCGCCTCATGCCAGAGGATTTCCGAAAACTTGAGCGCCACGGCCTGAAAAACAGGTATGCTGACTCCGGCGATTTTGCGGTTCTCGATCGCCACCTGATCAATGGAAATACACTCAATGGGAAAGCGGCCAATGAGGGGCTGCAGGTGTTCACCTTCTTCGCGCACCTGCGCGTGGGACCTTTCAGCACCTTTGAGTAGGGACTTGTGCTTGATCACCTCGGCCCGAAGAGCGCTTTCCTTGTTTTTCAATATAGGCAAGGCTCCCTCGCGCACCTTCAGCTGCTTGCCGAGGTCGTTCAGAGAAGTCTTGTTGTATTGAAATTGGATGGCCATCAGTCGGTGTAGTATTGATCCGTGAAGGTTGCTTTGATACCGAGTTCTTCAACACTGAAGTATTTGCTGAACAGCGTCCACGTCTGTTCGAGCATCGAATGTGTATCCAGTTGGACATCGATGCTCAAGATGGTGCGTGCGTATTCTTTGGCAAAGTCCAGTGCGCGTTTGTCGTAGTCCGTGAGGTCAAAGCCATTTTCCAACTTGGTCCGGGCGTTGGCGGCATCGGCGTAGAGGCGAACCGCGGCATTCATCACCTGTGGATGGTCTTCACGAGTCTGCTTTCCAATAACCAGCTGCTTCAGTCGACTAAGGCTACGGAAAGGGTCAACGATGACTCGCCCGACTTCCGCATCTTTCCGAAGGAATAGCTGTCCTTCGGTGATGTATCCCGTGTTGTCTGGAATGGCGTGCGTGATGTCCCCTTCGCTCAAGGTGGTTACCGCGATGATGGTGATGGAGCCGCCTTCCGGAAACTGCGCCGCTTTCTCATAGATGCGGGCCAGATCAGAATACAAGGATCCAGGCATAGAGTCCTTGGAAGGAATTTGATCCATACGGTTGCTCACAATACTGAGGGCATCGGCATAGAGGGTCATATCGGTCAACAGGACCAAGACATTCTCGTTTTTCTGGATGGAAAAGTACTCCGCTGCCGTCAAGGCCATGTCCGGAACCAGTAGGCGCTCCAGTGGTGGGTTGTCGGTGGTGTTGACGAATCCCACAATCTTGTCCAGCACGCCTTCCTCTTCAAAAAGTTGTTTGAAGTAGAGGTAGTCGTCGTTGGTCAATCCCATTCCGCCGAGGATGATTTTATCGGCTTCGGCCCGTAGGGCCACCGTAGCCATCACTTCGTTGTAAGGCTGATCGCTGTTGGCGAAGAAGGGGATTTTTTGACCCGCAACCAGGGTGTTATTCAAGTCAATCCCCGCAATTCCCGTGGCAATGAGTTGGAAGGGCTGTTTACGTCGTACGGGATTGACTGTAGGTCCACCGATCTCGGTTTCTTTACCCATGAGCTCGGGTCCACCATCTATAGGTGCTCCGTATCCGTTGAAGAAACGCCCGATGAGGTCGTCGCCGACGTGAAGGGTCGGGGCCTTGCCTAGGAAGACGGTTTCGGCATCGGTAAAGAGGCCTTCGGTACCGCCGAAGACTTGGAGGGTCACTTCTCGGTCGATGATTTTAACCACCTGGGCAAGTCTACCTCCAACCAAGGCGAGTTCTTCATTTCCCACGCCTTCCGCTTCCAGCGTGCAGGTTGCCTTGGTCATGTTCTTAATGGCCGTGTAGTGTTTGGGCAATTCCATAATCAGGCGTTTACGGGTTCAGCACGCTCCCGAACGATCGTCTCTATGGCCGCTTTTCGGGTAGCATAATCTTCGGTTTGATAGGCAGTGTAGTTGAGCTGTTTGCAGTCGTTGATCAGACCCTTGAAAAAGCTCGATACCTCTTCGAAGTGCTCAAAGGGCAAGTCTCTTCGGCAGATGTCCAGGACGAGGTCTAACATTTCCATCTGGCGGGCCATAGGCGTCATGGCGTCTATTTGGTCAAAGGCATCTTGCTGCAGAATGACGAAGTCGATCAACTCGGCCCTCCAGAAGTGAACATGGTAGGCTAAGGGGACCCCATCATCTCCGAGAATATTGATTTGATCATTGGATTCGCCTCCTCGCTGAAGCAGGTTTTTCATCTCCTGAATGGCGTCCACATAATGGTTGGAAATGTGCTCGGCGGCATAGGCCTGAAATTCCGGATACTCGAGGTATTTGGAGTAACTGAGTATGGGGTCAATAGCCGGATAGCGTTTGCTGTCCGCCCTTCTTTGCGCCAGCGCGTAAAAACAGCGGGTGGCTTTTTTGGTAGACTCGGTCACCGGTTCTTTCAGGTTACCACCTGCGGGCGAAACGGTTCCGATGAAGGTGATGGAGCCGTAGCTTCCGTTGTGCAGTTCAACCCGTCCGGCGCGGGCGTAAAAATTGGAGATGATGGCGGTCAGATCCATAGGGAAGGCATCGGGTCCGGGGAGGTCTTCCAGGCGATTACTCATTTCGCGTAAGGCCTGCGCCCATCGACTCGTAGAGTCTGCAAGTAATAGTACTCGAAGCCCCATTTGACGGTAGTATTCTCCAAGGGTCATCGCCGTGTAGACCGAGGCCTCTCGGGCAGCGACCGGCATATTGGAAGTGTTGGCAATAATGATGGTCCGGTCCATCAATTTCTTTCCCGTGTGCGGATCATCCAGCTCGGGGAACTCTTTGAAGATCTCCACCACTTCGTTGGCGCGCTCGCCGCAGGCGGCTACAATCACAATATCGGCCTCCGCTTGCTTTGAAATGGCGTGCTGCAGTACGGTCTTTCCAGATCCAAATGGCCCGGGTATGAAACCCACACCACCTTCGAGCATGGGGTTCAAGCTGTCAATGGTGCGCACTCCTGTTTCGAGCAGTCGACTGGGGCGTGGCTTGTCCTTGAATCGATGAAGGGCCAGTTTGACCGGCCATCGTTGGATCATGTTCACCTCGCGTTGTTCGTCCCCCTTTCGAAGCCTTGCTAAAACGCTATCCGCTTGGTAGGTTCCAGCCTCAACAACCGATTCGATGATCCATTCTCCCTCTAAGTCGAAGGGTGCCATGATTTGGTGTTGGATCCCGTGCTCGTCGACATGGCCTAGCCAGCTTCCCGCGATGACTTTTTCTTCGGCCTTCACGGCCGGATGAAAGTGCCACTCGGCCTTGGGGTCTAAAGCTCTGGATCGAGCTCCCCGATCCAGGAATAGACCGTCAATCTCAGCTAGATCGTTTTGCAGGCCATCGTAGTTTTTAGATAGCATGCCTGGACCTAGGGTCACCTCCAAAAGGCTACCTGTAAAGACGACTTCCGTGCCAACACGCAGTCCACGAGTACTGTCAAATACCTGGACATAGGCCGTTTTACCGGCGATCTTGATCACCTCACCCATGAGCTCTGTGCCTTGATGTTCAATCATGCAGATCTCGTTTTGCCCAACCGCGTTCTCTGCTTCCACCAGCAGGAGGTTGGCGATGATTCCTTTGATGACTCCACGGGTTTTCATGGCGTATGTGGGATTTGATTCACAATATTGTTTTCGAATTCACGAACGTAAAGCGCGCCGCGCTTAGGGTTGTTTTGCCCCCATTTTGCCAGGTCCAGGTACTTCATGAGCCAAGAGATTAGCCCGGGCATGCCGAAGGGGTCAAAAAAAGCGAGGTAGTCCAAGAAGTTCCATTTGACCTCCAGCATTTTTTGCTCTCGAACGAAGGGATCGCCTTCTTCAAAGAAGGTGAGCACTTGGGCGAGTTGGGGGTACTCCGCTTGGATGTCCGCGATGAGGAGTTTGTTGTAACTGTAGCGATCGAAGAGTCCGCCGCTCAAATAATGGACTCCGGCTTTGGCACCCGTTTTCCGCTCCATGGTCCCTTTGAAGAAATTCTTGAGCGTTTTATCGGCAATGAGTAAACGATCCAGTCGCCCATCGCTCAGCTCACTCATCACCGCGTAGTAGGTTTCCCAGTGATCCTGTATGCGTTGAATAGGGGTCTTTCGTTCTCCGAGGGCGGTAGGCGCTTCTTCGCCGAAGGGTGTGTCCGGCGCTTTGTCTTTTTTGTACCATTCTTCAATGGCCGCTCGATCGAGATTTCCACCTTCCATCCACCAATCTTTGGCTTGTACGTAAGCGTTGTAATTGGTCAAGTCCCACTGATAGAAGAAGTGATGAACCACCGCGGAATCTCGGCCACTGAGGTATTGATCCAGCATGGCCCGAAGATCTGCTACAGGCGGCTGTGCTGGACGCATAATCCGCAATGTTGGAAGCCCGCTGATGAGTCCGTAGTACTTCATTCTTCCAGAAGGTTCCGAGTCTCAACTTTGAGAAACTGTCCAAGAAAAGCCGTGAACGTAGCCTCATCAAATACGATCTTGTATTGACCTGCTTCTTCTCGAATGACAAATCCGCTCTCGATGTCGGCGCTTCCCCGAAGTTCAACACCCTCGCGCAACATGTGATGTTCCGTAGCCTCAACAGCCGGTTGAATTTTGCTGTAGAGTTCCGTGGATACTTCGATCTTCCAACCACCACTGCCATCTCGAGTCAATGCGCCGGCGGCGGAACTCAAAATATCCTTCATCACCTCGGGGTCGTCTAGACGCTCTTTCGCAGGCCGCTCTATGGCCTTCTCGACCAAAAGCTCATGCAGTTGTTTTTTAATCTGATTAGCTGTCTTTCGCGCACTCATCCGAATTTCCGACATGACCTTCTTTCGGTAGCTCTCCATTTCGCGTTCCGTCTGCGCGATCAGGTCCCTTCGTTCCTGTTCCGATTTTGCCTTGAGATCGGCCGCATCTTTTTTGGCTTGCTCGAGGATTCGCGCGCTCTCTTCTTGCGCCTTTTCGATTCCTTCGTGGTAGATTTTATCTGTAAGAGTTTTCAGTCGATCGCTCATAGGGGTGTGATTATCTAGGGCTAATTAGGTTCAATTTCAAGAGAAAAAAAATGAATTTTGTTAGGTCTTGATTAATTTCCTGGTCCTATGAATTACGAAGAACTCCGAGAAGCTTGTTTGTCCTTGCCACACGTGACCGAGGATTTTCCTTTTGATGCCGATACGCTGGTCATGCGCGTTGGAAATAAAATTTTTGCCTTTCTCCCGCTCGAAAAAACGCCAGCTCAAATTTCACTGAAAATGACGCCTGAAAATGTCCTGGAGACCCGAGCGGATTATCCTGCGGTGGAGCCCGGCTGGCATTTGAATAAAAAGTACTGGAATCAGGTCATTATGGACGGCTCCATAGAATCGGAAATCATCTTCGGCTGGATTCGAGACAGCTATGACCTTATTTTCAAAAGCTTGCCTAAAAAAGTCCGCGAGGAGCTCCAATAAAAAACCCCGCTCTTGGCGGGGTCTTTCAGGGTTTGATCAAAGGGGAATATTATTTGACACGATCCCAAAGCGCGTCGGTTTGTTTCACTACAATTTCGTCCATCATCTCCATGCCCATCTCCCATGAGCCTTCTCCGTACATTTCGTCAAAGTCGGTTTCTATGTCCCAATTACTGGTATCAAACCACGAGTAGTCGGCAAATGGGATGACTAAAGCATAGTCTCGTCCATAGGACGTAAACGAACCACTCCAGCTCATGAAGGGCTTGTCGACTTCTTGGTACAATTTACCTACTTTATTCATAAAGGCAGCAAAGCGGTCCTTTTCGGTTTCCTCAACATCCATAAACCACACGATTTCATGATCGTTTCGGGAACCGTCAGAATGGGACCAATCCTCTTTATAGACCCAGTTTTCATTGTGCCCGTACTCGGAGATCATGGGCGCAACATTCTTGTTCCAAGCATCATTGTGGTCTCCTTTTCCGGGAGCACCTTCCAGGTCTGAATAGATCATGGGTCCCATAGTCCAGATATACCAGCCCGCGTCTTCACCAGATCTCACGCGCCAAAGCTGACTGGTGTAGGGAGATTCGCTGTGATACTTTTCGTTGTGTTTAAGGACGGCCTCCTCAAAATCATCCTCCATGCCAATTTCAGGAAGAATATACGTGAGCTGAACCATCATGTACGCAGGACCCGAGTCTTCCTCCGCCGATTCATCTTGCGCCCAGCTCAGCAGTGGAAGCGCGAACAGGAACGAGAGTGCAATTATTTTTTTCATAGTCAAGTTTGGGTTTTGGTTTGGAATGGAAAGTACTAAATAAAGCTGATTATCAAGTGTTTGCATGCAGTGATCTTCGATGTAAGAATGGCTATCTTAGCCCCATGAAGACGCTCGCCAAGTATTTTCTACAGGGACTTTTGTACCTCGTGCCTATTGGAGTGACGGTGTATGTTCTCTACGAAGCCTTTGTGATTGTCGACGGTCTTTTACCTTTTGAATATCCAGGTTTGGGCATTCTGACCATGGTCTTGGCCATTACCATAATCGGCTGGATCGGATCGTATTTGATTACCCTGCCCATCATCACCTTCATTGAAAACTTGTTGACCAGAGCCCCCTTGGTCAACTTGATTTACACCTCGATGAAGGATCTCATTCAGGCTTTTGTCGGATCCAAGCGGGCATTTAAGAAGCCGGTGAGCATAAAGCTCTACGAACACTCGGGCATCGAAAGGCTGGGATTTGTAACGGAGGAGGACCTGAGCAGAATTCACGTAGAAGAAGATTTAATCGCCGTCTACGTTCCACACAGTTACGCGTTTAGCGGGCAACTCTTTTTAGTACCGAAACAGTACGTGACCCCGATTGATGCCAATCCGGCGGAGATCATGAAGTTTATCGTTTCAGGCGGCGTCACGGAAGTTGATCAAAAATTGAAGAAATGAATAGGAAAGTACGACTGCTCGCCCTTGTGTTGGGCTTATCATTTTCCGCACAGGCGGCCCCTGGAGACACCACCATTGTTACGGCTCAGCAGGCTATGGACATGACTTGGTATGGAAACTACGATGAATGGGCCGTTTTTCCGTCGGGACAAACTTTTGGCCGCGTGGTCATGGAATACGAAATGGGCTGCGCCAGTAACGGTTGCAGCGATTGGGATTATACCACTCAGATCATCGCTCAAATTCCGACCGGGACATTCGATTCGACCATTGCAAGTATTGATACCAATGGAACTGTCATTGACACCACTTGGAACGTCTTTCAAGTTTTCGACGACTACGAACTGGGGCGTGCGATTACTCCTTATGGCGGTTATATGGCCAACAATCAGCAAGGCTACAACAACAACTGGAGTCATCGATTCTACTACGATGTGACCGACTATCAAATGCTTCTTCAAGACAGTGTGCGCATACGGGCTCGATACAGCGGATGGTCGAGTGGTTTTTCAGCGACCGTGACGTTTCACATGATTGAAGGAACACCGCCACGAGATGTTCTGTCCATGACAACCTTGGTCAATCGAAGTTTTCAGTATCAGAATCAATCAACGGTAGATTCACTCTTCTTAACACCGCAAGATGTCGCAATGGACGCCGGAATGCAGGGTGCAGCCATGCGCGTTATTACGAGTGGACACGGTTTTGATAATAATGTCAATTGCGCTGAGTTCTGCCCGCGTGATTACTACGTCTTCGTCGATGGAACACAGCACGTTACTCAGAGCATGTGGCGTGACGATTGCGGGTTAAACCCCATCTATCCGCAAGGGGGAACTTGGCTCTATGATCGGGCCAACTGGTGTCCGGGGTCAAAAGCTACCGGATATTGGCATGAATTAACTCCACATGTGACCGCTGGTCAAACCCATGAGGTCGATCTGGGAATCCAGAACTACGCTTGGAGCGGTACACAGACCCCTTCTTATTTTTTCAGTGCGGTCTTGTTCCAATACGGTGGATTCAACCGCACCCTAGATGCGGCCATTGAGAATGTCTTGGCGCCGAGTGATCACGAAGAGTACCGACGCATGAACCCCATTTGCGGAAATGCACAAGTGGAAATTAAAAACTACGGGGCCACGCCACTGACCAGCGTTGAGATTCAGTATGCGGCTGGAGGCGGTCCAACAGTCCATACCTGGACGGGAAACCTGGCTTATGGGGAGAGTGCTCTTGTCGACCTCCCAGTGGGATATGTCGGGACCCTTTTTCCTCCGATGTTTTATGCGGAAATCATCGATGTGAACGGTCAAGGGACGGATGGAACATCATGGAACGATCGTCAAGAACGATCCATAGAATTGGTGCCCGATCATCCCAAGGACATCTACCTAGAGCTGCGCACCAACCTCATGGGACATCAGACGAGCTGGACTTTAGAGGATTACAATGGAACCGTCTTGTACTCTGGGAACAATCTGGCCAACAACACCATCCACCGCGACACCTTCCAATTGTCGCAAGGATGTTATCACTTCCGATTGAACGATAGCGGTAAGAACGGCCTCAGTTGGTGGGCGGACAATGAAGGCTCTGGCTATTGCCGACTTCGTGCAGTAGATGGGGGAATCCTCAAGGTGTTCAAGCCTGATTTTGGAACGCGTCACGACTACGAGTTTACGGTGACCAGCGGGTTCTCCGTGCCTGAAGAACTTTCCTTGTGGCTGGAGGTTTATCCAAATCCAAGCACAGGTGTTTTCTCGGTGGAGTACGCACAGAGTAGTGCGGAAACCACAGTACTGACCATCACCGACCTTCAGGGCCGGGTTGTGGCCAGCGAAGAAGTGGAGCCGAGACTCGAATACCGGTGGGAGGTCGACCTGAGTCATCAGCCCGCAGGTGTTTATTTCCTGCAGGCGCGTACCAGTCAAGAATTGCGCACCGAGAAAATTGTCATTCAATAAAGAATACATGACACCAGAAGACTATCGCTACTGCGAAAGTTTATTTCAGCACAGGAGATTTACCTCACGTCCGGTTCAGATTGGATCAGTAGGTTTTGGTGGTGAAAACCCCATTCGCCTTCAGTCCATGACCACAACCGATACTATGGACACCGAGGGAACGGTGGAGCAATCCATACGGATGATTGACGCCGGTTGTGAATTGGTACGCATTACCGCCCCGAGCAAGCGGGATGCGGAAAACCTCAGACCCATCAAGGATGAATTGCGTGCTAGAGGTTACGATACGCCCCTGGTGGCCGACATCCACTTTACCCCAAATGCTGCAGAAATTGCGGCGGGTATTGTCGAGAAAGTTCGGGTCAACCCAGGCAATTACGCGGACAAAAAGAAGTTCGAGGAAATCGACTATACGGACGAGAGCTATGCGGCCGAATTAGATCGAATCCGCAAGAGGTTTGAGCCCTTGGTTTTGCTCTGTAAAGAGAACGGAACGGCGATGCGCATCGGGACCAATCACGGTTCGCTGAGCGACCGGATTCTGAGCCGTTATGGAGACACCCCAATGGGAATGGTCGAATCGGCGATGGAGTTCCTTCGCATATGCCGAGATCTGGACTATCACGACATCGTGCTCTCCATGAAGGCGAGCAATCCACAAGTCATGGTTCAAGCCTATCGCCTTCTTATGCACTACTTCTATCGCGAAGGCATGAACTATCCCTTGCACCTCGGAGTCACCGAAGCTGGGGAAGGAGAAGATGGCCGAATCAAGTCAGCCGTGGGCATTGGAACACTGCTCGAGGACGGTTTAGGCGATACCATTCGCGTTTCCTTGACTGAAGAGCCTGAAGCGGAAATTCCCGTGGCGCGCCGATTGGCCGAACGCTATAAGCATCGGAGTGACGCGAAGTCTATTCCGAGCCTTGACGAGCTTCCCTATAATCCCTTTGAATACACGCGCCGGCATACCGCTGCTGTGGGTAATGTTGGGGGTAAAAATGTACCAGTGGTTGTTGCTGATTTCAGCGACCGAGATCAAATCACTCCGGCCACCCTCTTTCCGGTAGGATACACCTACAGCGTGCCTTTGGATAAGTGGAACTTGGCCGACCAGGCCTGTGACTACGCCTTCGTAGGCGATCACGGCGTCGATTTTGATTTGCCAGGGACCTTGGGCGTCATCCAGAACGCCCAGTTCTGGGAAATGAAAGACCGGCACTATCCTCTTTTGACTCCGGAGCAGTATCTGAGCGATCATCCGCGCAGTACCGAACGAAATTTTGTCCGTGCCGACTTGAAGGACCTTTTTCAGGAGGAGTTTATTTTGGCCCTACGGGCCGATGCCACGGCCATCCTCGTGCTCGAGACCCATCACGACCACGGCATGGCTGAGCAGCGTCGCGCTTTTATGGAATTGTTGCGACTGAACCTGGAGATTCCTGTGGTGGTTCGACGGGCTTATCGCGCCGTAGGCGCAGAAGATTTTCAACTCTTCTCAGCGACGGACTTAGGGGCCTTGTTCATCGACGGATTTGGCGATGGCGTTTGGTCGGAGGCCGATGCTTCGGTTTCTGCCAAGACCGTGAACGCGACCATGTTCGGCATTTTGCAAGCGACGCGCACCAGGATCAGTAAGACGGAATACATCAGCTGTCCCAGTTGTGGTCGTACCCTCTTTGATCTGCAGGAAACCACGGCCATGATTCGTCAGCGCACGGATCACTTGAAGGGCGTGAAAATCGGCATCATGGGATGCATCGTCAACGGCCCGGGTGAAATGGCGGATGCGGACTACGGCTACGTGGGAACCGGTCCGGGCAAGATTACCTTGTACAAGGAAAAAGAGGTCGTGAAGCGGAATATTCCAGCGGAACATGCGCTTGACGAATTGATTGAACTGATACGTGAGCACGGGGACTGGGTAGAGCCCGCCGTGGCGCATTCTTGAATTACTTAAAGGCGTTCAGCCCAGTAATATCCAATCCTGTAATCAGTAAGTGAATGTCATGGGTGCCTTCATAGGTAACCACCGACTCGAGGTTCATCATGTGGCGCATGATGGGGTAGTCTCCTGTGATGCCCATTCCACCCAACATTTGTCGTGCTTCACGAGCCACTTTCAAGGCCATATCCACATTGTTGCGCTTAGCCATGGAGATCTGAGCAGATGTTGCTCGTCCCTCATTCTTTAATTGGCCCAATCGCCAGGTCAAGGCCTGAGCTTTGGTGATCTCAGTGATCATCTCGGCCAATTTCTTTTGTTGCAATTGGAATCCGCCAATCGGTCTTCCAAACTGCTCGCGCTCCTTAGAATAGCGAAGGGCGGTATCGTAGCAGTCCATGGCTGCACCCAGTGCACCCCAGGCAATTCCATAGCGGGCACTGTCCAAGCATCCAAGTGGAGCACCTAGGCCGGATTTATTGGGAAGTAAATTGGCTTTAGGAACGCGGACATTTTCGAATACGAGCTCGCCCGTTGCGCTGGCGCGCAAACTCCATTTTCCATGGGTTTCAGGCGTAGAGAACCCTTCCATGCCACGCTCAACGATGAGTCCGTGGATGCGTCCTTCTTCGTTCTTCGCCCACACGACTGCAACATCCGCGAATGGAGCATTTGAGATCCACATTTTAGCACCGTTGAGGACGTAGTGGTCTCCGTCTTCAACGAAGTTGGTGGTCATTCCTCCCGGGTTGGATCCGTGGTTGGGCTCGGTCAAACCAAAGCAACCGACGAACTCTCCGGAGGCGAGTTTGGGCAAGTATTTTTGGCGCTGCTCCTCATTTCCGTAGGCGAAAATGGGGTACATAACCAACGAACTCTGTACAGAACACGTGGATCTTACTCCAGAATCGCCTCTTTCGATCTCTTGCATCATAAGTCCGTAGGACATTTGATCGAGTCCGGCTCCTCCGTATTCTTGAGGAATATAAGGTCCAAAGGCTCCGATTTCTGCTAGTCCTTTGACGATTTGTGTTGGGAATTCTGCGCGTTGTGCGTAGTCCTCAATAATGGGGCTCACTTCGCGCTTTACCCAATCGCGGGTAGCGTCTCTAACGAGCTTGTGCTCTTCAGTAAGCAAATCATCAAAAAGGTAGTAATCCGGAGATTGAAATTGGTCAGTTTTGGCCATGGCAACAGTGCTTCTTTTGAAAACGGAACAAATGTAATGGATTTATTGTTGCGCCCTTATTCAACACAACCTCTTAAACTGTCCTCTAGATGAAAAAAGTTTACTTGTTTCTTTTGCTGCCGGCGGCAGCAGTCTTTATGGCCACTCCGGCCTTAACCAACAGCTCTGCTGGGCCTTCTGGTCGCACCGGAAGCCCTGGCGATAACGGTGTGAGCTGTGCCAACGGATGCCACACAGGCGGTACCGTAACCGATCAAATGGCCGACGTAGACGTCAGCGGAATTCCCGCCAGTGGATATATTCCCGGTCAGACCTATGATATTACCGTTTCTGGAGATCGAGGATCTTTCGGTGGACCGCGTATCGGATTCAGCTTTACGGCTGAGCGTGCTTCAGATGACAGTAAAGTCGGAGGCTTCATGTCCGGTGCGGGAACCCAAGTGAATGGGAATGGGCAGAGCCATATTACCCATACCTCCAGCAGTATTACGGCAAGCGGAAACTCAAATTCTTGGACCTTCCAGTGGACGGCTCCAGCAAGTGGTACGGGAGACGTGAACTTCTATGCCGTTTTGCTCTTCGCGAACGGAAATGGCGGCAACAGTGGCGATATCGTATTGCCAATGGGTGCAGTAACCGTAAGCGAGGATTTGACCGTTGGATTGACCGAAGATGTGCTGCAAGCCAAATTCTACCCATTGCCAGCACGAGACTACACCAGACTTTCTTTTGACCAGCAAACAGATTGGTTGAACGTCCGTATGTACAACAGCTCAGGTCAGTTTGTACAACAACTTTGGTACAGCGACCAAAAAGGATCACACGATGTGCGTCTTGAATTGAGTGATGTTGCCAATGGTACGTACTGGGTAGAATTCTCTAGTGAGCAGGGTTCATTAATGAAGCCCTTACTGGTCCAGTAAATATTGCTCTAAAGAATACTTGCCTGATCCGGTAAAGATCAAGGCGATGAAAATGACGAGGGCCTCCAAGGCGTGCGACGCGCCTGGGAGGCCTTCGCCTTGTCCGAGGTGCATAGCTGCCGCCACAATCATGGTGAAGGCCAAGAATCCTGCTGCGGGTTTGGTGACCCATCCGATGGCAATCAAGAGCCCTCCAATGGTCTCGGCAAGGGCCGCCGAGAGCCCCCACATGACAGGCCAAAAATCAATTCCGACATAGGTCATTTTTCGGCCGAGTGCCTCCCATCGATCATACCCTCCAAGGAGCTTGGGCATGCCGTGAATAAAGGCAAAGCTGAGTCCATATCCCAGACGTAGGATGAGCAGACCCGTATTGCGGAAGTGGATTCGGGAACTAAAAGGATTCACTATGCTAAGGTAATTTTTCTACCCGACTCCTTTTGTACCTTGCCGGCATGCAGGAGTTGGACGTTATAGAACGCTCGATTGGCGGCCGAGATTGGCTAACGCTATTGGCTTTTATTTGGCTTACAGTTTTGGCCTACGTGAGGATGACTTATCCTCTGCGATTTCGTCAATTCACGGGCAGCCTATTCAGCGAGCAGTATGTGAACCTCTATGCTCGGGAAGAGCGATGGTTGTTCAACAACTTCAATATTCCGATCGGTATTCTATTTTTTATGAGTTTGGGTTTCGTGACCGTCCGCTTAGGTGAGTTCTACGGTTGGTTCTCTAGACCCAATGTGTTGACCTTCGGGCTGATATCGTCACTCTTTTTGCTTTTTTACCTCTTTCGGACCGCAATTGTCCTCTTTGTCGGGCGCTTGTTCCGCGTAGAGTCATTGGTTCGTTATGCCCTCCTTCGACGATATTCCAATGCCGTTTTGGTTGGAGGGATCTGGTTTGTGGGTAGTCTTTTGTCCTTGTATCTCCCGCTGGGACAGCGTTTGGTCATCTGGCTGGGATTGGGGCTTGGAGGAGTGTTGTTGCTGTGGGGTTACGTCCAGATTTTCCGAAAGTTACTTAAGCAAACCCGGCTTTCCTTCTACTATTTAATTTTGTACATTTGCGGCCTCGAAATAGCCCCTATTCTGCTCATGGCGAAGTGGTTGACTATTTCGGTTTAACGGAAGCAAACGAAATGGCGGAAAAGAAGGTAAAGACGATTCTGGTTTCACAGCCAGAACCCAAGACAGAGAGCTCTCCCTATTTTGATCTCGCTGAAAAGCAAAAGGTTAAAATCGATTTTCGACCCTTCATCCACGTAGAATCCGTGGATGCAGCAGAGTTCCGCAAAGATCGAGTGAACCTCGCAGACTATACGGCAGTTATCCTCACCAGTCGCAACGCGGTAGACAACTATTTCCGCATTGCTGAAGAAACGCGCTTCAATGTGCCGGACACCATGAAGTACTTCTGTATGTCTGAGGCCATTGCTTACTATCTTCAGAAATACGTTGTGTATCGCAAGCGCAAGATTTACTACGGTAAAACGCGTTTTGAGGACTTGATGCCCACCATTAAGAAGCACAAGAAGGAAACCTTCTTGCTTCCGTCATCGGACATCTTGAAACCCAACATTCCCTCGGCACTGGAAGAGGCCAAGATCAACTACACACGTGCTATCTTGTACAAGACCGTTTGTAGTGATTTGTCTGACTTGAGCGATGTGCTCTATGACATCCTCGTTTTCTTTAGCCCTTCCGGAATTAAGTCATTGCTGGAGAACTTCCCGGATTTTGAGCAAAACGAAACGCGTATCGCAGCATTTGGTCCAACGACCTGGAAGGCTGTTGAAGATGCGGGATTGACGCTGAACATCCAGGCCCCGAGTAAAGATGCTCCTTCCATGACCATGGCTTTGGAGCAGTACATCAAAAAGGCGAACGGACGCAAATAAGCCGTACTTTAGACGGATGAGTCCTACTTTTCGGAAAAACGAACGATTGACCGCACCACAGGTCATGGAAAAGCTGTTTTCCGAAGGTCAGTCCGTGAAACAATATCCCTTTCGATTGCATTGGTATTCTGGGCCTGAGGTGACTCAACCGTTCCAGGTGGCTTTGAGCGTACCGAAGCGAAAAGTGAATCGCGCCGTGAGGCGCAATCGCATCAAACGCAAAATGCGCGAAGCCTACAGACTTCACAAAGAAGAGTGGTTAGGGCAGGTGCAAGAACCGACCGCCGCTATGATCGTCTACCTCGATTCTGAGGACCGACCATTGGAGGAATTGGAGCGGAAAATATGTGTACTTTTTGAGGCGTTTTTACAACAGCAGGCCGAACGGGAAAAATAGATTGAATATGAAAATTCTACTCACAAGCTTGAAGCGCGGATTAATGGCTATCGGATTGGTAGCGGTATTGTTGGTCGGCAGCGCTTTTCAAGGCAGTTACTTCGAGATCTCCAAGCAGTTGGACATCTTCACCACATTATTTCAGGAACTCAACACGTATTACGTGGATGAGATTGAGCCGGGGGACCTGGTCAAAACAGGTATCGACGCTATGTTGGAATCCCTGGATCCTTACACCAATTACATTCCAGAATCTAAGATCGAAGACTTTCGTTTTCAGACCACCGGTGAATACGGTGGAATTGGCGCGTTGATTCGCCGTCAAGACGAGATGATTATGATTTCTGAGCCCTACTTAGGGTTCCCCGCTGATGAAGCGGGTCTAAAAGCCGGGGACATTCTGCTGGAAGTAGATGGAAAATCAGTGAAAGGATTTACCACTTCTCAAACGAGCGAGGTGCTCAAAGGCGAGGCGGGAAGTGACGTAGAAATTCGCGTACGTCGACCGTGGACCGATGAAGAGTTTACCAAGACCTTGACCCGCGGAAAAATCCAGGTGGACTGCGTGCCCTACTACGGAATGCTGGAAAATGGCGTTGGCTACATTAAGCTTTCGAGCTTTACGGATAAAGCATCGCGCGATATCAAGGCGGCTTACAAGGACCTCAATGAAGATGGTGAACTCAAAGGTCTAGTCCTTGACCTTCGTGGAAACCCTGGTGGACTCCTACGCGAAGCGGTGAACATCGTGAACTTCTTTGTACCGAAAGGAACTGAAATTGTCAGCACACGAGGAAAAGTTAAGGAGTGGGACAAAACTTATCGTGGTATCAACGAGCCTTTGGATACTGAAATTCCACTCGCTATTTTGGTCAACCAAGGGTCGGCTTCGGCCTCTGAGATCGTTTCGGGAACCCTTCAAGATTTGGATCGCGCCGTGATCATTGGGGAGCAAACCTTTGGGAAAGGCCTAGTGCAGCAGCCGCGTAAATTGAGCTACAATGCGCAGCTCAAGGTGACCATCGCTAAGTACTACACCCCAAGTGGACGATGCATTCAAGCCATCAACTACTCTGAGCGCGATGAAGACGGTAAAGTAAAACGCATTCCGGACTCACTGCGTACTCCCTTTGAAACAGCCAATGGGCGTACCGTTTATGACGGAGCCGGTATTGGACCAGACGTAGACGTAGATGGACGTGATTACCACGAGGTGTCTCGAGCACTCATCTCCCAGAGCATTGTCTTTGACTATGCCAACAAGTACTACTTTGAACACGACAGCATCGACGCTCCAGACGCCTTTGCCCTCTCGGATGCGGAGTACGACGAGTTCGTCGCCTTTGTCCGCGAACGCGAGTTCGAGTTCAAAACCGATACAGAGAAGAAGTACGACCAACTGCTCAAGACGGCAGAGGAGGAGAAATACTTCGAAGCCCTTGAAGGAGAATTGGAGCGCATGAAGCAAGAGCTTGATGAGCACAAGAAGAACGACATTTACAAGTACCGCAGCGAAATTGAAGAAGCGCTTCGCGTAGAAATCGCACAGCGCTACTACTACCGCAAAGGAAGAATTCAAGCTTCCCTTGAGAATGATCCGTCGCGCTTGGAAGCCCTCCGTGTCTTGGTCAATCCAGAGGAGTACAACGATATTCTTACTTTAGCGGACTAAGCACACCGCTATGCGATGGGATAAAGAATTAAAGACAAGGCTGTATTTCTATAGCCTTGTTTTTTTTGCGGCCACGATGCCATTTCAACGATGGGTTCCACCAACATGGGGCCTTATCGTTTTTTGGGCAGCTTGGCTCCTTCAGTATCCCTGGTCTTTACCCAAGCTCAAAAGTGCTCGCGTACTTTTTGCGGGTCAAATGGGTCTAGTCTTCTTGATTGCCCTGGGCGCATTCCTTTCGGACCACCCCTCATCCGCATGGGATGAATTTGGACGAATGACTCCCCTCTTCTTTGCTCCCTTGAGCGTGGCCCTCGGCCCTCGACTATCGCAGCGCCGCATTGACCAGATTTTTGACATCTTCGCCTGGTCCGTGGTGCTCAGCCTCCTTTTGAGTTTAGGATTTGGATGCGTCAACTACCTCCAATTCAAAGACACGGGCGATGCCGTCTCACCACTCAACTACCTCTTTTACAGCCGACTCTCCTTCTTCCTGGAACAGCAAGCGGCCTACACCGCACTTTATGCATTGTTTGCCTTGGGGATATTCACCAGAAGTAGTGCCTACGGCACGATGAAAAAGTTTGCGATCTTCTTTCTCACCGCAAGCCTTTTCTTATTGGCCTCCCGTACCCAAATTGCCCTTTTGGTTCTTCTCTTTCCCCTTTGGCTTATCCTTCAAAGCCCGCTCAAGAGCCCTCGTCAGAGTCGAATTCTTTTGGTGCTCTTCGTTCTTGGTTTTACCGCGGCACTCTTGGCACCACCGATGACCCGGAAGCGTGTTTTAGGGCTGGGTGAAGAGCTTAGCTCTACACTTGGGGCTTCGAGTCATGAGCGCATCAATAGCCGCTGGTACTTGTGGACCACTGCTGCTGAGCTTTGGTCTGAACGCCCACTTCTTGGATGGGGAACCCATGAAGCCGAACGTCTTTTGAGTGGAAAGGCCATACAGCAATTGCAAGAGGCAGCCGACACGATACCTCCCGCAGCAGTGGTGCAATCTGACCTTCAGTTTCGGGAGGCCTTCTTACGCGATTTTTATCCCTGGCCCGAAACGCCACCCGTCTATCTCGATGCTTCAAACACCGTTCCCGTTTCCTTTCGGGCGACACCCACTTCTACAGTAGATTGGAAAGGCGAAGAAGCCCGCTTTAAAAACGATAGTTCGGGCTTTGTGGGTCTGGCCTACACCGAATGCACTCCCGGACATTTGTACCGCATCTACTTCGAGGCCTTCGACCGCACTCGTGGAGGGGTGGCCGTCTGGCACAATAAAAAAGCCGTGACCTGGGCAAGGGAAAAAGCAGCTGGAGCGGGTTTAGAACGCGATGCCTATTTCGTCGCAGGAAAGCCTAAGGTGGAGTTCCTGTCGAGCAAATACATGGCCTCGGACGTGCGCTTGAGGCAAATGAAAATTTGGGACCTAGGACCTGTGACGCCTTCTCAAGCGCCGGTTCCTAAGCGCTTGGACAATGCCCTAGAGGTCTATGACAGCCATTTCAACACCCATAACCAATACCTTCAGATCGGTATTGATTACGGCTGGATTGGCGTTCTACTTTTTCTGGGGATTTTCATTTTCATAGGAATTCACGCGGTTCGGGAAAAAAACTGGGTGCTTGTGGTCCTCGTCGTGGCCTTGATGGGTTCGATGATGACCGAGCATATGCTGCTTCGAGAGACCGGCTTGTTTTTCTATGCGTTTTGGCTCTCTTTCGCCACTTATTTTGGTCTGGGATGGAAGGCTATTCCTGAAGGTACACCCGACGAACACGCGTCGAGATAGAAGTCAAGACTTCGTACGGAATGGTGCCCAACGCTCGGGCCAGGTCCAAGAGCTGCTCGGGCCGTTCAAATACCACAATTTCATCACCTTCTTGAATAGGGGCATCACCAATGTCCAGCATACACATGTCCATGCACACGCGTCCCGCGATCGGGAAGCCTTGATCTTTCCAGTACAGTTGGCCAACCCCTTCTCCCAAGCGTCGGGAAAGTCCATCGGCATACCCCAAGGATATGGTTGCTATTCGCGTATCCTTCTCCGCTTTAAAGGCACGTCCATAGCCCACTGTTTCCCCGGCTTTCACATGCTTGATTTGTGCTACTTCACTCACCCATCGCCCCACGAGGCGCAAGTGCTGCTGCTCCGAAGGGTCATTGGATACTCCGTAGAGCCCGATACCCAAACGAACAAGGTCGAACTGGGCTTGCGGGAAATTGGAGATACCGGATGAATTGAGGACATGTTTCAAGAAGGAATAGCCCAAGCCATCTTCAAGGGCTTGCGTACACCGTTCAAATCGGGCAATTTGCTCCAAGCTAAATGCACGTTCTTTCGGATCATCTGCCGCTGCCAGATGAGTAAAGGCGGCCTTAACTTGTATAGAAGTGGAGTCTTGAATGATGCGAATGGCATCTTCGAGGTCTTCTTCGGCCAATCCTAAACGATTCATTCCCGTTTCAATTTTCAGTTGAATGGGATAGCTTTTTACGCCGAGCATTTCGGCTTGAAGGACAAAGCGCTGCAAATGACCAAGGGAATAGATTTCCGGCTCAAGTTCGTGCTCAACGATGACCTCAAAATTGCGCTGCTCCGAATTTAAAACCAGAATCGGAAGGTCAATTCCTTGGCGACGCAAATGAACCCCTTCGTCGGGATAGGCGACAGCCAAATAGTCTACTTGATGGTAGCGCAAAATATTGGCGATTTCGAAGGTTCCCGTACCATAGCTGAAGGCTTTGACCATGGCCATGAGCTGGGTTCCCTTGTCGATTCGCTGCCTGAAATACCGCAAGTTGTGGGTGAGCAGATGGGTCCGAATTTCCAAGACAGTAGGGTGCTCACGGAATGAGAGTCTCCGCGCTACGCGTTCCAGAGCATAGGGGCGTGCTCCCTTGAGCAAGAGGGCGACATTTTGGAAGTCAAAAGTGTTGAGTTCTGCAAGGAGGCTTCCAGTGGAATCGAACCAATGAGCATCCTCGGGCAATTCATCCATGAACTGTTTCCATTGGGGCCCTACGACAATGAGTTGATGCGGATTAAAGTCCTTCAGACGTTGTGCTAAGCGACGATAGAGCCCTTCGTCGTGACTGTTTTCCACAAGGTCTGTCAAAACAATACTCTTCTTGGGATTCTGCTTTTGTTCGCTCAAAAAGCTCAAGGCATTCTCAATCGATTCCCAATCCGAGTTGTAAAAGTCGTTGATCAGCGTACTGCTGTTTCGGCCTCGGGTCAGCTGAACCCTCATCTCCACCTCCGGAAGTTTGCTCAATTCCGCTTTCAGTTTGTCTAAGTGAAGGCCCAAGGCGGTGGCGATGGCCGTAGCGTGGGCGGCGTCTTCTTGCCGCGCGGCATCCTTATAAGGGACTAACTCGGCCAGCTCATCCGTCCAGACTAGAAAGTCGCTTTCGGTTCGGCTCCAGCCCAAGAGTCGGGGTCTGACTTCCCAAGGATAGTCCTGAATGCCTTGAACAATCAAGGGATTATCAGCTTCGTATATGAGCACTGGACAGCCGTCAAATAGGCTCAGCTTTTCTTTGAGCTTCTCTTGCTGGTTGGGGAAGTTCTCCGCGTGTGCCTGGCCAATATTGGTGATGAGGCCAATGGTGGGCTCGAGCATTTCGCGCAAGGCGGCCATTTCTCCGGGCTGGCTGATCCCGGCTTCGAACACACCGACCTGGTGATCGGGCCGCAGGCCCAAAAGACTCAAGGCAACACCAATCTGGGAGTTGTAGCTCGAGGGCGTTTTGTGCACCTTTCCGTGTCCGGTGAGCAAGGTAGCGGCCCATTCCTTGACGATGGTTTTTCCGTTGCTACCGGTGATGGCAATCAAGGGCCCCTCAAAGCTTCGGCGATGTTCTGTGGCCAAATTTTGGAGGGCATCTAGAGTGTTTTCAACAAGGATAAAGGCGGCGCCCTCAAGTTCCTCAGTGGGCAAACTGGATACCAAAAAGCTCCGGACCCCGTGATCATAGGCATCCGAGAGGTACTTATGCCCGTCGTTTTGTTCCGTCTTGAGCGCTACAAAGAGGGCATTTAGGGGTTTGTTGATTCTTCGAGAATCGAAATAGACGCGTTGAATGACCCGATCATGATCATCGGAAGCATGGAGTTCTCCATGCGTGAATTCGGCCACTTGTTGGACCGAATACTTCACGACTCGGTCTTTTTCTGGGCTTCTTGAAAGGCCGATCGCGAAAGAGGCTCATATTCATTGCTCTCTCCAAGCACGATGAGGTCTTCTTCGGCGGTAATGCGATGTGAATAATGAGCAAGGTTACCGGTCTCCGCGCAGATGGCGTGTACCTTGGTGACGTACTCGGCGTGGGCCATGAGAAAGGGCATCGGCCCGAAGGGCACCCCTTTGTAATCCAAGTCCAAGCCCGCGACAATGACACGTTTTCCTTCGTTCGCCAGTTGATTACAGACATTGACAATTTCGTCATCAAAGAATTGCGCTTCGTCAATCCCTACCACGTCGACGTTCTGAGCGAGAATCAAAATATTGGCCGCCGCAGGTACGGGCGTGCTCTGAATGGCGTTTTGATCATGGGACACCACAGCGGTCTGATCGTATCGATCATCAACCGTTGGCTTAAAAATCTCCACCTGTTGCTTGGCGAATTTCGCTCGCTTCAATCGTCGGATGAGCTCTTCGGTCTTGCCGCTAAACATGCAGCCCGTGATGACCTCGATCCAGCCACTCTGCTTGGTGTGATTTATGGTGTTTTCCAGAAACATCGTCAGGGAAATATAGCGTAAAAATATACCTTTAACGAGAATAAACGGACATCGATGAAAGCAAAGGAGCGCCTTGCGGCGCGATTGGAACAACTGCGTACGAATTGGGACTCTGCCGAGGCTAGTGAATTGGTTCATTTGGCCCGTGACGTGTACGAGGGATTGGTGGAATTGCGCTATGCGGAAGAGCAGAATCCAAAGTCGGCCATTCCCCCGGCTCCGCCCGCGGACCGATTGATGGCATCGGATCCCCTGCCTTCATCTCCGAAATCCGCAACTCCTGCACCTGAGGTGCCTAAGGCAGTTGAGGTAAAAGCGGAAACACCAGAACCCGAGCAGGTCGCCCAAGTAGAAACGGCCATCCCGGCGGTGACTTCGGGAGACAAGAAGGGCCCGCAACCCTCAAAGATTTTAATTGACTTCAATGATCGATGGGCCTTTGTCAACAAGCTCTTTGATCGCAATCAGGACGATTTCAACCGGGTCATTTCCCAATTGAACACCATGAGCACCTTCGTGGAAGCGCGCAACTTCGTGGAACACGTCGTCAAGCCGGATTACAATTGGTCCGAGCAAGAGGAGTTTGAAACTCGATTCATGGAATTGATCGAACGTCACTTTAGCTGAGATGGGAAGGCTGGTGCTGGTGCCCACTCCGATTGGTAACCTCGGAGACATTACGCTCCGAGCTCTGGAGGTATTGAAGCAAGCCGATCTGATTCTAGCAGAGGATACCCGGACTTCTGGGAAATTACTGAAGCACTACGCTATTGATACGCCCATGCGCGCGTACCACATGCACAACGAACACAAGATCAGCGAATCGCTGGTCCGCGAATTGTCCGGAGAAGTGACCTATGCGCTCATCACCGATGCGGGAACGCCGGGAATTTCGGACCCGGGCTTTCTCTTGGCTCGTGCAGCGACGGAAGCTGGGGTGGAAGTCGAGTGCTTGCCGGGTGCCACGGCCATGATTCCTGCCGTAGTGGCCGCAGGCCTACCCAATGATCGCTTCACCTTTGAGGGTTTTTTGCCGGTGAAGAAAGGACGACAAACGCGACTGAAGGAATTGGCGGAAGAGCCGCGGACCATGGTGTTCTATGAGTCACCGCACAAGATTGTCAAGACCTTGGGTGATTTGAGCGATGTGTTTGGATCGGCCCGTAGGGCCACTCTTGTCCGGGAAATCAGCAAGCTGTACGAAACCTACCACCGCGGCACCCTCGGGGAGTTGCACGCCGAATTTGAGGCGAACAAAGCAAAGGGCGAACTCGTTTTGGTGGTCGAAGGGAAGCGCTAAAAACCCGTACTTTTGTATTGTCTATGAGCCCTACGGAACTTCATGTGGAGCCTTCGGTAGCCCGAGGTAAGGAACGTCCATTTTTGGTGGCCGGTCCGTGCAGTGCGGAAAGCGAAGAACAGGTCCATCAAACCATAGCCGAATTGGTGAAGCACGCTCGTGTGGATGTCATTCGTGCCGGTGTTTGGAAGCCGCGCACGCGTCCGGGATCCTTTGAAGGCATTGGAACGCCTGCTTTGCGCTGGTTGGACGAAGCCCGCCAAGAATTCGGATTGCCACTTGCAACAGAAGTGGCGAATGCCGAGCATGTGGAATGGGCCCTCAAGCATGATATTGAATACTTGTGGCTGGGTGCGCGCACCACGGTGAATCCCTTTTACGTACAGGAAATTGCCAACGCCTTGAAAGGGACTGATCGCAAAGTGTGGGTGAAGAATCCCCTGCACCCGGATATCGGACTGTGGATTGGCGCTCTTGAACGAGTGAACCGCGCCGGAATTACGGATATGGCGGCCATTCATCGAGGCTTTTTTGCCTACGACAGCAAGCCGTATCGGAATGAACCCAAATGGGAGTTGGCCATCGAAATGCGTCGATTGGCTCCCGATTTACCCATTCTTTGCGACCCGAGCCACATTGCCGGAACACCTGGACTCATTTCTGAAGTGAGTCAAACGGCGCTCGATTTGAATATGGATGGGTTGATGATCGAATCGCATTGGAACCCTTCGGTGGCTTTGAGCGATGCGCAGCAGCAAGTGACGCCGCGCAGACTCGGGGAAATTATGAGCGGACTTGTGCTTCGCGATACCTCTTCTGAGGATGCCCTTTTCTTGAGCAAGCTGAAAACGCTACGAGAGCGCATTGATGAAATTGACAGCGAATTGATCGAGGTATTGGCTCGACGGATCCGCGTTGTAGAGGAGATTGGAGCATTCAAGAAGGATCGAAACGTCGCTGTATTCCAATTGGACCGCTGGTTCGAAATCTTGGAAACGCGATCGGATTGGGGTGAGGAACAAAGTCTTTATCGCGAGTTGGTCGAAGAGCTCTTTAAGCTGATCCACAAGCACTCGGTACGTACCCAAACAGATATGACCCACCGGGTCGAAGAAGATCCGACCGCATGAGGAAAGCGCGGTGGCGGATGAAGCCCACACCCAAGGGGAGCGTGGTGGAGCAGTTGCGCTCAGAGCTCGGAGTTCCGGGAACCATTGCCCAGTTGATGGCACAGCGTGGGATCACCAGTTACCAGGAGGCAGAATCTTTTTTCAAACCTAGATTGGAAGATCTTCACGATCCATTCACCATGGCGGATCTCGAAAAGGCCGCGGATCGATTGCACACCGCACTCGAACAAGAAGAGCGCATCCTGGTCTACGGGGACTACGATGTGGACGGGACTACTGCCGTTGCACTGGTCTATACCTTTTTGGAACCCTACACGGAGCATTTGGATTTCTACATCCCGGACCGATACGCTGAGGGCTATGGCCTTTCTCGCACAGGAATGGAGTATGCGGTGGACAACGATTTTGACCTAATTATTGCACTGGATTGCGGCGTTAAGGCCATTGAGGAAATCACCTGGGTTCAAGAGCGTGGGGTCGATGTCATTGTTGCCGATCATCACCGTCCGGGTGCTCAGTTGCCGCCGGCTTATGCCGTCCTAGACCCTAAACGTTCGGATTGCGATTACCCCTTTAAGGAGCTCTGTGGTGCTGGTGTAGGATTCAAACTGATGCAAGGGCTTTCCCGCAAAAAAGGACTGGACGAACAGGCTTTGGTTCGTTTCCTCGATTTGGTCGCGGTGGCCATTGCAGCGGACATGGTGCCTGTCACGGGCGAGAACCGCATCCTGAGTTATTTTGGCCTGGAACGCTTGAATACTGAGCCCAGTCCCGGGCTGCAGGCATTTGTCCGGCTTTCTAAGGTGGCCAATAGGCTTTCGAGCACCGATGTCATGTTTAAGATTGCACCCAAAATCAATGCGGCCGGTCGTATGGAGCACGGTCGTTTGGCGGTGGAGTTATTGATCGAGAAGGATGGCCAATTGGCCCTGCAAAAAGCGCACGGCTTGGAAACAGCAAATGAGGAACGTCGGCGGACGGATGAATCGACTACCCTCGAAGCCTTGGCGCAGATCGAAAACGAAATCTCAGAGGACGCCTACAGTACGGTCGTTTATCAACCCGAGTGGCATAAAGGTGTTGTGGGGATTGTGGCCTCCCGATTGATTGAGAAGTTCTATCGGCCCACAGTTGTCTTGACCAAATCCAATGGAGTGCTGGCGGGCTCCGCTCGGTCAGTTCACAACTTTGATGTTTATGCAGCCCTCGAGGCCTGTTCGGAGCACTTAGAGCAATTCGGAGGCCATATGTATGCGGCGGGCATGACGCTTCGAGAAGAGCAGCTTGAGGGATTTAAAGCGGCCTTTGAAGAAGTTGTGGGGGAACGGATCACCGAGCATCAACGCCAGCGGGAAATTGAAATTGATCTCGAGGTGGATATTGATGAGCTTTCGCCTAAGTTTTATCGTCTGCTGCGTCGCTTTGAACCCTTTGGTCCAGAGAATCCCGTTCCGGTTTTTTGTGCTCGTGAATTGCGGACGCGAAGTCCTTATGTCATGGCCATAGGAAAGCAGCGTGATCATTTGAAAATGACCCTCACGGGTGAAGGCGCTACAAAAAGCATGGAAGCCATTGGCTTTGGCATGAGTGAATGGGTGCCGTCATTGGAGAATGGACACAGCTTTCATGCCGTTTTTGAGCTCAATGAAAATCACTGGATGGGTCATACGACCTTGCAGCTCTTGGTGAAAGACCTAGACCTTACTTGACTTCGGTCCGAATCAGTGATTCACCTCCCGGTCCCTTGACGTGAACTGATACCCGCGGCAATTCTTCGGACCAGTCAATTTCAACGAGACCGTAGTTACGACTGATGGCTCTTTCAAGCCGATATGGATTTTCCTCGTCGTATTCATCGGTCCACGTATTGGTGAGTCCACTCGTGGTCATTTCGTAGACTTCGTATTCTTCTTCCAACAAAATCATCGAAACCTCCCCGATGTGACGGTCACCGCTGATGAGCACAAGACCTTCGGGTTGGGTTTCGGAAAGCAATTTGAAGAACCGTTCCCGTTCGAGCGGGAAGTTGCTCCATTTCTCATACGGGTGCCGAGACGAGATGATTTGAATACTGGAGACGACAATATTCACTTGCGCGGGTGAATTCTTGAGCTCTCCTTCGAGCCACTTCCATTGTTCTTCTCCAAGCAGTTCACCTTCTGGATCCTTGTAGTAGCGCTGTCCTGCATCCGCATTGGCACGTCCCAGAGGATCTCGAAAATAACGCGTGTCCAGCAGGATGATGCGGACCTGTTGGCCCTTGGGGCCATAGGTATAGCTTTGGTAGGCTCCGTCGTGCAGGTGATCGGGGTGATCTTCGGGATAGTCCAGAAAGTCGAACATCAGTTTCTTAGAAGCGTCCTTGCGCGGATAGGTACGGTCTCCATCGTTGACACCGTAGTCGTGATCGTCCCAAACGCCAATGACCGGGGTCTTCGAGATGAGATCTTGGTATCCCGGATGGGCCTTCTGGCGTGCGTATTTGTCTTTAATCGTGTCGAGATGATCGGAGTCCGCGTAAATGATGTCGCCGAGCCAAACCCATAAATCGGCGTTCTCGGCATTGATTTCATCCCACATCTGCATCTCCGGCATGTCTTGCTTGGAACAGCTTCCCAAAGCAATTTTAGTGAGCGCAGCTTCTTCTTGGGCGTGAAGAGAAAAGGGGAGGAGAAAGAGGAGTAAGAGTCTTTTCATATAGGGAAGATAAAAAAAGGGAGCCGACCGAAGTGGGCTCCCTTTTCTTCATAGCGCTGATCGCGATTAGAATCGAACGTTCAATCCTACGTTCCAAGTACGACCGAAACCGTACCATACACGTGAGCTTTCCAAACGCTCTTGATCTGTTTGCGTATCGTCTCCACGATCCTGAGCTTCCATCACGAAGATTTCGTCAAACAAGTTGTTGACGTTTCCGCGAAGAACAGCATCGTATCCGAAGAGGTCGAATTTCCAAGTCAAACCTGCGTCCACCAATTGGTAAGATGGAAGTTCGAATGGCTGGATACCTTGATCCGCTTCAGAAGTACGGTCGCTAGGCTGGAAGCTCGCATAAATACGATCGTATACAGACCAGCTCGCGTCGATCGTGATGCCGAATGGGAAGCGGTAGCTTGCGCCCAACATTCCAGTCGTTTGTGCAGCGTCTCCAACGTTCAAACCATCTACGTAGAAGGTCTCTTCACCAATGACGTTTTGGTCGTCATCCTGAATAACACCGCTCGCAGTTCCTTGCCATTTCCAGTCTCCGAAGGATCCCATGACCATCAATTCCAAGTTGCTCACCGGACGGATGCGGGCATCAACTTCAATTCCTTGGTGAAGGGCATCTACTCCAAGTACGTTTGCAAAGCGAAGGTTTCCGTCATCATCAGTCTCAGAGAATGACTCGGCTTTGTTTTGCCATAGCGTGTAGTACCCGTTCACGTTTACAGAGAACCAATTGTTTCGGTAGCCATAGCCAATCTCGAAAGCCGTAGTGGTTTCGTTCTCAGCTTCTTTGTTGATGTCTACGTTGTTGAAGCGTGGGAAGACGATGTCGAAGTAAGGAGCACGAGACAATTGTCCAGCATTTACGAAGACATTGTTGTTTTCGTCAATATTGAAGTTCGCTCCTGCCTTTATATTGTATCCGAGGTAGTTCAACTTCTCACTCGTAGTTGGCCCACTGTTGAATTCGTCGTAACGCTCATAAGAGATGTTCGACAAGCTCAAGCTCAAGAAGGCGCTCAAACGATCTTTAGAGTATTCAAACTCTCCAAAGACTCCCGCCCAGTTGATTTGCTCTTGGTTGGAGTAATCGATACGGTTTTCCGTATCCTCCGTTCCGAAGAAGTTCAAAGCGTCGTTTCCTGGACGAACCAAGTTTCCGAGCTCATTGTCGTCGCGCACACCATCGCCGTTGAAGTCAACCCAGTCGAGTTGTGCAGCTGAGATTTGACGACTGTCTTGGTCAAACCACCATTCAGCACCCAAAAGATCAACGGTCTTGCGGTAGTGATCTCCATAGTACCAGCGAAGGTCAACTCCTGTGTTCAAACGCAAATTGTCGGTGATGTCCCAAGTCAATGTAGACAAGGCGCCGAACCACTGGTGCTCGTTCATTGAAGCACGCTTAATAGTTCCACCGGTTTCTTTGTTCGCGATGAAAGCCGTTCCGCTATCTCCTGCAGCCGTGGCATAGTTCAAGGCTTGGAGTGTATCACCACCAAGTGCGTTCTGACCAGAGTTCCAAGCGACGATGTCGTCGAAGTTTACCTCTCCATTGTAGTCACGTGGCAATTGGAATTCGCGACGACTTCCAATATCTCCGGTACCACCACCGCGGCCTGAAGATCCGTAAACAGAAGTCGAAAGGAAGGTCTTTTCGTTGATGTTCCAATACCAGTTTAAAGCCGCTTGAGGCTTGTGGTAGAAGTTGTCTCTCCAACCGTAAGCTTGGTTGCCTTTATAACCCCAGTCATCGTTGTAGCGGATTCCGTACTTCTGGAAATCGCTGTAGCGGTGCTGGAAGCTACGCTGACCGTGCTTCTGAGGTGCTCCGAACACAGTGAAGACCAATTGGTGGTCTTGGTTGATTTCTTTCGCTACAGAAAGGAAGTAGCTCCAAGCATCGATGTATCCGTTGTTGATGTATCCATCACCCGTTGTGCGTGAACCGCTGAAGGTCACCGCCCAGCCATTGTCCAAGCGGCCGGTAGATAAGGTCAATTGAGTTTTCTGGAAGTTGTCGTTTCCAATCATGGTTCCGATGCTTCCACCTTTCTCTTGGTCAGTTGTTTTGGTGATGATGTTGATGGTACCACCTACAGAAGTGATCGCCAATTTTGAAGCTCCGAGTCCACGCTGTACTTGAATGGTACGGGTTACATCACCCAAACCAGCCCAGTTCGACCAGTATACTCGGTTGTCTTCCATTCCGTTCACGGGAATACCATTGATCAACAAGGCCACATTCTCTTGCGAGAATCCACGAACGGTAATTCGCGAGTCACCGAATCCACCAGCTCCTTTCGTCGCATAGATGGAAGGTGTGTTTTTCATGGCCTCCGGGAATTCTTGGTTACCCAACTTAGTCTGAATCTCCGCAGCATCGATCGTAGAAACAGCTACTGGCGTTTCACGATCTACCGCGACATCCGCGATGAGGTTGACCTGGTTCAAGCCAATTGAGCTTGAAGCTAAAGACAGCTCTCCGAGGTCGGCAGTTTGCCCGTCTCGAACAGTTACGTTTTCCGTCATTTCGGTGTAACCGATGAAGGAAATGTGCAATTCATGATCGCCTGCAGGTGCCCTAAAAGAAAAAGAGCCGTCAAAACTTGACGACGTCCCTAAAGATGCTCCTTTTACTACGATGTTTGCTCCGACAATCGCTTCGCCTGTCTCCGCGTCGACGACTGTTCCTGTGATCGTTCCTTGTGCCATGGCTCCCCACGAAAACGCGAGGCAGAAAATGGCCAAGAAACTCCATTTTAGTTTGTTGTGCATTTTGAAACTAGGTTTAGTTTGAGTCAAAAGTAAGGAGAGCTCACGCTCTATACTTTACGAGTAAGTTAAGTTGATTTTACCTTCGAATAAAAACCCAAGTTGTTAACACGGGTCGGAGTCTGTTGATAAACAGAAGCTTAGTGTAAAAAGGACACTATAGAATGCGCCCCAGCGGCTTGCTCAGGTGCTCGGCCACTTGATTCAGTTTTAAAAGACGTTGCAGATGTGCTTGCCGTGTAGCGTCGTCGAGTTCCTTTTTGAGCTCTTCGGTAACTTCTTTCCGAAGCAGCAGCACCTTCCTTTCCTTGAATCGTAGGACTTTCTGGCGCATGTCCTCTTCAATCTTCGACTCGCGCGTCGCCACAAAAATTTGTCGCTTACTCCAATCGCTCAACTCGTAGGGCTCACTCAGAAGCTCACTGGCCAAGGCCGAAAGTTCCTGGTCCTCACTTCGTACAAAGAACTGACCGTCACGTACTTCGCCTTCATCGATCCCTTCCACAATGCTGTTGAAAACTTTAGCAAAACGCTCATCGCGAAAGGACAATCCATCGCCCAAAATATCTTCCACGACCAATTCGGCCAGTGAAATCTGCTCGGTCCGATCTTCTTCAGCGTGCACTTCTTCGTCCCATTCCGGATTTTCTATTTCCATCCCATGACTCCCGTGATTCAGGAGCAGGGCAATGATTCCTTTTTCCTGCTCAAAATCTTCGGGCAGGGTAGGTTTACTTGGGCCCTTAACGGGCCGATGGACCACGCTCATCGGATCCTCAACCTCCCGTTCCGAGCTGCGCTGTTCGCGTTTGCGTTGATTGTTCTGATCCTTTCGACGCTGCTGGGCTAGCTCGTTGTACAAGACGTCTTCGCCCATCTCAAACATCCGGGCCGTCTCCCGAACGTACACATCACGTGTAATGCGATCGGGAATCTTACTCACGCTGGTCAGGATTTCCCGAATGAGGGCTGCTCGTCGAACTGGATCACCTTTGGCCTCTTCGAGCAAGAGCTGGCTCTTGAACTGCAGGAAGTCTTTGGCTTCGGCATCCAAATAGGCCGTGACTTCTTCATTAGATCGGCTCTTGGCAAAGCTGTCTGGATCCTCTCCGTCTGGGAAGAGCACCACCTTCACATTCATGCCTTCCGACAAGATCAAGTCAATTCCGCGGAACGATGCCCGGATCCCCGCGGGATCTCCGTCATATAGGATGACCACATTTGGCGTATACCTCCGAATCAACCGAATTTGATCGGGAGTCAGGGCAGTACCCGAACTCGCAACGACATTCTTAATCCCGGCCTGATAAAGACTGATGACGTCGGTATACCCTTCAACCAAATAGCAAACGTCTTCTTTGACAATGGTCTGCTTGGCCTGGTATATACCATAGAGCACCTTACTCTTAGAATAGATGCTCGTCTCCGGGGAGTTGACGTATTTCGCAACGCTCTTGTCGCTTTTCAAGGTGCGACCTCCAAAGGCAATGACCCGTCCACTCAAGTTGTGAATGGGGAACATGACGCGCCCTTTGAATCGGTCAAATTTCTTTGCCCCTTCATCCCGGACAATGGTCAGTCCGGCTTTGTCCAAATACTCTAATTGATACCCTGCTTCAATGGCGCTGTCCGTCAAGGCCGTCCACTGATCGGGGTTGTAGCCCAGCTGAAAGTCTTCAATGGTCTGATCGCTAAAGCCTCGTTCGCGTAAGTAGCCATAAGCAATGGCGCGCCCTTCATCGGTCTTGAGTTGGTCGTGAAACCACTCTGCGGCGAACTTGCTGACGATAAACAAGCTCTCCCGCTCATTGGCAGCTTTGAGCTCTTCGGGCGTTTGTTCTTTTTCCTCGATTTCGATCCCGTACTTGTCTGCGAGGTAGCGCAAGGCTTCGGGGTACGTGAAGTGCTCGTGCTCCATCAGGAAGTTCACAACACTGCCACCTTTCCCACTGGAAAAGTCCTTATAGATCTGCTTGGCGGGACTGACCACAAAGCTCGGTGTCTTCTCGTTGGAGAAAGGACTCAATCCCTTTAGGTTGGACCCGGACCGCTTCAATTGTACGAATTCGCCAATCACCTCCTCGATTCGGGCAGCTTCAAAAATTCGGTCAACAGTCTCCTTTGGGATCATCCCTCGAATATAAAGATTTGAGAGGGCTTATTGGTCGCGGTCGATCACGTAATTCACCAAGTCGCGCAAGCTGTTTTTTGCGTCGCTCTCTGGGTACTCATCGAGGAGGGCAAGCGCTCCATCTCGATACTCCAACATTTTCTTTTGCGCGTACTCAATTCCGCCACTGGCGTTCACATAATCGATGACTTCCTTGACCCGATCGGGCTCCAAGTTGTGGTTCTTCACCGTATTAATGATTCGCCTTTTGTCCTTGCGCTCCGCATGTTCCAGGGCGTAGATCAAAGGCAAAGTCATCTTTTGTTCCTTGATGTCGATTCCAACAGGCTTGCCAATCTTTCCGACGGCTGCGTAGTCAAATAAATCATCCTTGATTTGAAAGGCAATGCCCACCTTCAATCCAAACTCCCGCATGCGTTCAATCACTGCCTCATCTCTGTTGACGCTTGCGGCCCCAGCCGCACAACAAGCGGCAATCAGCGTTGCCGTTTTTTGCTCAATGATGTCGAAGTAAATGTCTTCTTTGATGTCCAAACGACGGGCTTTCTCGATCTGAAGGAGCTCCCCTTCACTCATTTCGCGAACGGCATTGCTCACGATTTCCAGCAGGTGGTAGTCCTTGTTCTCGACAGAAAGCAGAAGCCCGCGTGAAAGCAAGTAATCACCCACGAGTACAGCAATCTTATTCTTCCAAAGGGCATTGAGGGAGAAGAAACCGCGACGCATATTGGCATCGTCTACTACATCGTCATGAACGAGGGTCGCTGTATGCAGCAGCTCAATGAGCGCTGCGGCGCGATGCGTACTTTCGTCCAGTTCCCCATTGAGTTGAGCGCTCAAGAAGACAAACATGGGACGCATCTGTTTGCCCTTGCGTTTAACGATGTAATGCGTGATGCGATCAAGTAGGGGGACACGACTGGCCATCGAGGCGCGGAACTTCTTTTCGAATTCCGCCATCTCGCTTGCAATCGGTTGCTTTATGTGGTCGAGTTGGCCCATGCGCGCAGCCAAATGTACGGCAAAAAGGACAACCGTTTAGGCGCTTTCCTTGTTCGCCAACTGGCCGCAAGCAGCGTCGATATCTTGCCCGCGACTGATGCGAACATTCACCACGACTCCTTCCGCACGCAAGCGCTCAATGTAGTGCTCCAATTGAGGTCCGGCGACGGGAACAAATCGAGTGTCGCCAATGGGGTTGTATTGGATGAGGTTCACCTTGGACGGGACCAAACGGCAAAACTCCAACAGCGCGTCGATGTCTTCGTCCTGGTCGTTGATTCCTTCCCAGACGACGTATTCGTAAGTCACCTTTTTTCCGGTCTTCCCGTGGAAGTACTTCAAAGCATCCTTCAGTTGATCGAGCGGGTTGTGCTCGGTAAAGGGCATGATGTCTTTTCGAACGACTTCTCGGCCCGAATGCAGACTCAAGGCCAAATTGAACTTGACGTCATCATCGGCCAATCGACGAATACCCTTGGCCACTCCGACCGTACTGAGGGTAATCCTCTTCGAGGCCATACCCAGTCCCTCGGGAGAAGTAATTTTGTCGATGGCCGCCATCACGTTTTTGTAGTTCATGAGCGGCTCACCCATACCCATCAAGACGATATTGGTCAGGGGCCGATCAAAGTAGAGCTCCGCCTGTTCTTTGATGGCCACGACCTGATCGTAAATCTCGTCCGGGTTCAAATTGCGCATCCGCTTTAATCGCGCCGTAGCGCAAAACTGACAGTCCAAACTACACCCCACTTGCGAACTAATGCAGGCTGTGATTCGCGTGTCGGTGGGAATGAGAACACTTTCGACCACGAGACCGTCGTGCAGCTTGATGGCATTCTTGATGGTCCCATCGGAGCTGCGCTGCATCTTGTCCACATGGATGTGGTTAATGCTGAAGTGGGCCTCCAGGTGTTCACGCAAACCCTTGGATAGGTTGGTCATGTCGGAGAAACCCTTCGCGCTTTTGTTCCAGAGCCATTCATAGACCTGGTCCCCGCGAAAGGCCTTGTCGCCCATCTCCACAAAATAGCCGCGCAAATCTGCTCTGCTCAGCGCTCGGATGTCTCGTTTTTTTGACATGGGGCAAAGGTAGGGTATTCGTGGTTTCGTAGCTTTGAAGCATGAAATTCTATACCGCCGATTGGGTCTTCACGGGAAAGGGCAAGCCTCTTCCAGAAGCTGTAGTGGCGGTAGAATCAAGCGGCCGAATTGCCGGAGTTTTTCCGAAGGGGGCCTCACGGCCCGATGCGCACATCGCCCCGACACGTCTCAAGGGTGTCCTTTCGCCGGGCTTTGTGAATGCGCATTGTCACTTGGAACTCAGTCACCTTAAAGGGCGAATCCCGGAGGGAACGGGGCTCCCAGATTTCCTGAACCACGTTTACACTTTACGGGAAGTTCCCGAAAAAGAAAAAGAAGAGGCGCGGAGGTCTGCAGAACAAGAAATGATCGACTCCGGTGTAGTCGCTGTAGGAGACATCAGCAATGTCGCGGACACCTTTAGTCAAAAAGCGATGAGCTCCATCGAGTACCACACCTTTATAGAGCTCTTTGACTGGAATCCGGAGCGGGCCCACCAGACCTACGAACGAGGCGTGGCCTTAAGGGCCAAGTATGAGGGAGTATTTGAAGGCCTGCACCGAACCGCGCACGTAAGCATTAATCCTCATGCGCCGTATACCGTGAGCGATAAGCTGTTTCAGCTCATGAATCACGGAGAGTACTGCGATGGCACCCCCATGACCCTTCACCATCAGGAGACCCCTGGAGAAAATGAACTCTTTGAATCGGCTTCCGGACCCATGGCGGATTTCTTGTCTCAGGTTCGGGGAAGGTCAGATACCTTCAGACCGCACCGAGCCAACAGTAATCAATATGTGGTGCCCCTTTTACCGCGATGCCAGAACATGCTCTTGGTCCACAACACCATGACCGAGCAAGCGGATTTGGAGCGCTCGCTTCAACATTCCAGCCGCTTTTTCTGGGTGACCTGTGCCCGAGCCAATTGGTACATTGAACGCCGCCTACCGAACTACGCCCTTTGGCGTGAGATGGGGCTGCGCATCTGCGTGGGTACGGATTCACTGAGCAGCAATTGGGATTTGAACTTCTGGAATGAATTGAGCTTCATCGACGAGCGCGTTTCCGATCTGCCTTTCGAAGAGCTTCTTCAATGGGCCACCTTGAACGGAGCTGAAGCTTTGGAACTAAAGCACCTTGGAAGGCTCGAAGAAGGAGCACGTCCGGGCTTGATTCACCTCGAAACCGACGGGAGCTTCAGTGCTGCATCGGTTCAAAAGGTTACCCCAATAAATACTCGGCCAGCTTAAGATCCTTCGGCGTCGTAATCTTGATGTTTTCCGGATTTCCGTCGACTAGGTTGACCTTAAAGCCCGCAGCTTCAAAAACACTGGCATCGTCCGTAAAGTCTTCGCGATAACCTACATCGTAGCAGGGCGCCAGCACGTTGTACCAAAAGCACTGGGGTGTCTGTACCGAACGGAAGTCCGAACGGCGAACCGCTTTATTTCCCCCTTCATCAATCTTTCGCAAGGAGTCCGTAACGGGAACTACAGGAATTGCTGAATTGCTCTTTGCGGCGGTTGAATAACAGCGATCCAAGGTTTCTCGGCTTACGAAAGGACGGACGCCATCGTGAATGCCCACAACCCCATCTTCCTCAATTTGGTCAAGACCATTCTTTACCGAATGAAAGCGCGTTTCGCCCCCAGCGGTCAAAGTGAAGGGTAAATCCCAACCGTATTCTCGGCAGAGCTGGTTCCAGTAGTCAAACTGATCCTTTGGCAGAACCAAGATGATTTCCATGGAAGGGTCGTAGTCGTAGAAGGTCTCCAAGGTGTGCATCAATAGTGGACGCCCTCGGAGGGGAATGAATTGCTTTGGGATCTCCGAGCCCATTCGGGTTCCCGATCCTCCGGCGACAATAACGGCGTATCTCTTCATTAGAGGATAAGCATAGCGTCACCGTACGTGTAGAAGCGGTATTCTTCTTTTACGGCTTCCGCATACGCCTCTTTAAGCAGGTCAAATCCGGCAAAGGCAGCGGTCATCATCATCAGCGTTGACTTCGGTGTGTGGAAGTTCGTGATCATGCTGTTCGCAATGGTGAAATCGTATGGAGGGAAGATGAATTTGTTGGTCCAGCCCGCAAAAGTGTTCAGGTGCCCGTCGGTGCTCACAGAACTCTCCACGGCGCGCATAACGGTGGTACCAACCGCGCAAATGCGACGCTTTTCATCAATTCCTTGGTTGACGATATCCACACAATCCTGAGGGACACTGATTTGCTCAGAATCCATCTTGTGTTTGCTGAGGTCTTCTACTTCCACCGGGCGGAAGGTTCCTAAACCTACGTGCAAGGTCAATTCTGGGAATCGAATTCCTTTGATCTCTAGACGCTTCAACAATTGCTTGCTGAAGTGAAGCCCGGCTGTAGGCGCCGCAACGGCACCTTCTTCCTTCGCGTAAATGGTTTGGTAGCGATCCGCATCCAATTCATCCGGTTCGCGATTGATGTATTTGGGAAGAGGTGTTTGACCCAACTCATAAAGCTTGCTGCGAAACTCATCGTAGCTGCCATCAAACAAGAAGCGAAGCGTGCGGCCTCGGGAAGTGGTGTTGTCGATGACTTCTGCCACCAAGCTATCATCTTCTCCAAAGTAGAGCTTGTTTCCGATGCGAATTTTACGTGCTGGATCAACCAATACGTCCCACAAGCGGCTTTCTTGGTTCAACTCACGCAGCAAGAAGACCTCAATACGTGCACCGGTTTTTTCCTTATTCCCGTACATGCGAGCAGGGAATACCTTGGTGTTGTTGAGGATCATGACATCGCGATCGTCAAAGTAGTCGATCACGTCCCGGAACAATTTGTGCTCGAATTTGCCAGAATCACGGTGGACGACCATGAGTCGACTCTCATCGCGATTTTCCGCAGGGCGTTCTGCGAGCAGTTTCTCAGGAAGGTCAAAATTGAAGTGCGAAAGCTTCATCTTCATAGCTTACGGGCTTTAAAGAGTTGGTAAAAAATGAGCGCAAATATACATTCCGGCGAGGGGGGTTGTCAAGTAATCCGCTGAAAAACACCAGAAAATAAGGCGAAAAGGAATTTCAATTCAATTTGAAAACTAATTATCTTTCTGAGCAGTTATCATATCCTAACGCAAAGCATTCGAAATGTTTGAAGGAGTAAACCTAGAAAGTGCTCTGTATAAAGAGCGCGCGAAGCGACTGAAGCAAAACCAAGACGATACGTTGTCTGCCTTCAAGGCCTTATTGGAAAGAGATGATCGACTGGACGAACAGATACTAGAGAATATTCTGGGCTCAGCCGGTGAAGGAGCTCCTGTCTTGAACATGGAGGAACTTCAGGCGGATCGCATTTACTCCATTGTGGACATCAAGAAGATCTGCGTGCAGTATCGCTTGCGCTTCTTGGATGCTAAGTACTTCAAAGGAGAGATTCCGAGTGAAGCCATTTCGAAGGTTAAAGAATTGCAGAAAGACCACAGCGTTGAGCTAGACGGATACAAAATCGTTGCCCCGGCAGAACTCTTCAATCTTAAGGAACGCGACAAGGATCCGCTTTTGTTGGTTCCAGTAGGTCAAAACCACTATTACTTGGTCCACAAATGGGGTGGGGAACTCAATGCCATGCGCCGCATTTTGAGCTGGCCACTTCAGACCTTTGGCAACATGGTCAAATTCGTATTTGCGCTCGCATTTACGATTTCAATGCTAGTGCCGCATCGCGTAATGGTCACAGATCCGGATATGGCGAGTTGGCCCATCCGAGGAATCTTGTTTTTCTGGTTGCTGATTGCCTTCAGTGCTATGGCTTCTTTCTTCACCTTGGCCATGGAAAAGAACTTCAATGATGCCGAATGGAATTCGCGGTACCGAGTCTAAGCTTCTAGCTGTTCAATAAATCCGCCTATAGTCATGGCGTCTTCGACGCGAAAATCACCGCTTCCCGTGCGTCGCAGTGAGGTGAGGTGTGCTCCGGAGTTGAGGGCCTGACCTATGTCGTGCGCTAAACTTCGGATATAGGTTCCTTTGCTGCATCGAACCACGAAAGAGACTTCAGGGAAGGCTTCCAGGTTCAGATCTAGGCTGTGGATGGAGATTTGCCTCGGGGGAACATCGGGCCGTAGGCCCTTGCGCGCTAAATCGTAAGCGCGCTTGCCGTCAATGTGAACCGCAGAGAATACGGGCGGCCGCTGCAAGATTTCCCCTAGAAATTGTTGGCGGACCAACTCTACTTTTTCTGGAGTGATGTGCTCCGTGGGAAATTCACGGTCGACCTCGGTTTCTAGGTCGTAGCTCGGAGTGGTTGCGCCGAGAAGGAAGGTGCCGGTGTACTCTTTTTCTTCGGCTTGGAACTGCTCAATTTCTTTCGTTTTCCGGCCCGTGCACAGGATGAGGAGCCCCGTTGCTAATGGGTCTAGAGTACCTGCATGACCAACCTTGATTTTTCGAAGTCCGTAGTGCTTGCGAATGACCCAGCGGATTTTATTGACCACTTGAAAAGAGGTCCATTCCAAGGGCTTATCGATCAGTAGGACGCGGCCTAGCTGATATTCATTGAGGTCTTGATCTGCGGACATTAGAGTAAGCTAACGGCGATGGCAATGGCGCCTACGGCAAAGCAATAAAAAGAGAAGTAGCGCAATTGGGCGCGTTTGACTAAGGCGATCATCCAGCGGCAGGCCACGACTCCGCTAAAGAATGCAGCGAGGAAGCCGATGGTCATGGGTAGGCTAGCGCCCTGGCTAATGGTCATTTCTCCGGTGGCCAGATCCTTGAGGTCGAGCAGCATTTTGCCGAGGATAAGGGGCACCACCATTAAAAAGGAAAAACGAGCCGCCTTTTCTCGGTCAATCCCTTGAAGGACCGCTGCGGAGATGGTTGCTCCAGATCGAGAGATTCCAGGAAGAATAGCGATGGCCTGTGCCACACCAATAATGAAGGCGTTCATGGCGCCTACGGGTTTGTCCGTGTTCTTGGCACGATCGGCCAAGAAGAGCAGACCTCCTGTAACGATGAGCATGGCTCCAACGAGTGTGATTTGTCCGCCGAAAAGCGCTTCGATTTGATCTTCAAGAAGCAGTCCGACGGCGGCCGCAGGAACCATGGAGACCAAAATGAAGGTGACAAATTTTGCCTCGTCATTCCATTGAAAGGTCATCAGACCCTTCAGAATTTCGTTGACGTCTTTTCGGAAAACGAGTAGGGTAGCCAGCGCCGTGGCGCCGTGTACCAAAACGGTAAAAAGGAGGCTTTCTTCGGGGACGGAACCTTCCCCGAAAAGGGCTTTAGCGAGTTCGAGGTGACCACTGCTCGATACGGGCAGAAATTCGGTCAAACCCTGGATAATACCCAGGATTAATGCCTCGAACCAATTCATTCAGACGTTGATTTAGACTTCGGACGCCACATGATGGCGTAGATCTCGATCGCAAATCCGATGATGATAACCGTAGGGGAAACCACGATGCGGCGCGCGCTGAAGATTTCAGGGTTGAAAACTTCTGGGTCTTCCGATCCTCCGCCCACCATGAGTAGGTATCCGATGGCCATAACCACCAATCCAACAATCATCAATTGATAATTGCGCTTTTCGAAAATAAAGTCCTTGTTTCTTTCTTCCATCAGAAATAGAGTTCGTCCGTTTTAAGGCGCAAGTACTTACGTACTGCAAAGAAAGTACAAATCCACGAGATGAAAACGCCGAGCAGGAGGGTCCCGCCGGCCAATGTCCCGAGCATTTGATAGTCGTCCACCACGACCAGGTCTGGTATGTTTCGCTCAATACCCACCAGCATACCGGCCAGCAATGCCAAGGCGATCACGGCCCCGATGACCCCCATGCGCACTCCACGCCACAAGAAGGGTCGTCGAATAAAGCGCTTGGTGGCCCCAACCAGTTGCATGGTTTTAATGAGGAATCTGCGCGAATAAATACTGAGTCGAATACTGCTGTTGATCAAGGCCACGGCAATCAAGGTCAGCAGCGCACTCACTGAGAGAATTCCGATGCTGATCTTGCGAATGTTTTCGTTCATCAATTGAATCAAAGGCTTGTCGTAGGCTACCTCCTGCACCAGGGGATGATCGCCCAGTTCATCGGCCACAACACCCAGGGTTTCTGAGGTCGCATAATCCGCCTTGAAGTACACGTCAATAGAATTGGAGAGGGGATTGAATCCCAAGAACTGCACAAAATCTTCGTCCAAGTCCTCTTTCAAGAGATCCGCCGCTTCTTCCGCACTGACATACTCTGTGGCCAAAACGTAGTCTTTGAGTTCAAGCGATTTTTGAAACTGCCGAACTTCCAATTCCTTGGCATCGGGCTTCAGCATTACGGTGAAGACAAAGTTCTCTTTGACGTGATCGGAAATGCGCTTGGCATTCAAGACCAAGAGGCCGAGCATGCCGATCATGAACAACACCAGCGATATGCTCACCACTACGCTCGCATAGCTGGAGCGCAGGCGCCGTTTCGTGTATTTGTCCATCTTGTTCGACATGCCGCTAAAGTAAGGGTTTTGAAGAAAGGCGTGAGGTAATGAAAAGTTAAAGTTTAACGCACGTTATCTCAGTCTATAAAGTCAACGGGAGCAATGTTTAAAGTGTACGGCCTAGTATAAAGAGGTGTAATTCAATGCTGAAGATCAACTAGTATCCATAAAAATCTTGAATATCTTTGGAAGTAGGGTTTATAGAAACGACGTGGTATTCACGGGAAAAGCCTACGGGTTTTACCTAAATGAAATCCCCGCTGGAGTATATCAACTAACCCTCCAGTACAACGACAAAAACGAGGTTCATTCAGTTGTAATCAAGTGATCATTAAAAGATCAATATTTAGAATAGTAATAGGTGTCGTCACAATGACGACACCTATTTGTGCTCAAAACTTGATTGTTAACCCTTCTTTTGAAGAATATAGCGTTTCGTGTGAGGATGTTTATGGCCAAGGGAGGATCTATGATGCATTAGGTTGGGAAAGAGCGCATCGCCATCTTGGATGGACTAGTGACTTGATAAGTCCATGTTCATGGACAGATGATTATAGGCCGCCATATACAATTCTTGGATACCAAGAACCAAAATATGGTTTCAATTATGCTCATGTTGCAACTGAGATAGGATGGTTTGGATCAACGGACAACTACGTGAATATTGAAACTATTCAGCCCACTTTGCTCATAGACCTAATACCTGGATAATGCTATACTCTAAAACTGGATATTAGCTTAACTGACAATTCACCTGAAGATTTTAATTTCGGATTGGATCTTTACTTTTCAAGTACAGACTTTGTTCTAGATTCAATGTTCAGGCCAAACATAACGCCTCAGCATTCCTTTTCGGAACTCGATAGCCTGTCACGGTCAGAGTGGGAAAACTTATCAACTAATGTTGTCATTCAAGACACTATGCGGCACTTAACGATTGGATGGTTCAACACACCTTTAGCATATCACGAAAATACTTTTTACAGCTTTAGTTATTTTATTGACAACTTCGTCCTGTACCCTTGCAATGCCCCGGTATACGTCGCCGATGCCGGTGAAGATGTAACCGTATGTAAAGGGGATTCCGTGGAGTTGACTTCTCCATACCGCAACGATGAATATATGTACTGGTGGGTGAACAGCTTCGGAGATACGATAAGCACCGAAAGAACCTTTTGGGTTGGGGATACCCCAAGCACCTACTACCTCGCTCAAATGGACTTTAAGTTTGATGTGACTTGGGATACGGTAAGCGTATTCAATAAATCGTGCTTAGAATTGGAGTTGCCCAACGTGTTTACGCCAAACGGCGATGGAGAAAACGAACTATGGAAACCGACAGGAAAGGACATTGAGCAAATGGACATCCAAATTTTCTCCAGATGGGGAAAACCAGTTTGGAGCTACAACGGAAGTTTTGAAGATCTTGCTGGCTGGGACGGTCATGAAGTCGCAGAAGGAACCTACTATGTGGTGGCCAAAGGCATTGGCAGTGACGGGAAAACCGTTGAAGAAAAAGGATCGATTACTCTGTTGAGGTAGTACAGAAGACGCAGTTTTGTTAAGGCGATTGAATACCTTTGCACCTTCAAAGAAATTGGAGATGAGCTACGATCACCGCGCCACCGAAGCCAAGTGGCAGCAATATTGGGCAGAGCAAAAGACCTATCAAGCACAGAACGGTTCTGAGCAACCTAAATTTTACGTCTTGGACATGTTTCCCTATCCATCTGGAGCGGGACTTCATGTGGGTCACCCGCTGGGATACATTGCCAGCGACATTTATGCGCGCTACAAACGACACAAAGGATTCAACGTGTTGCACCCCATGGGCTACGATAGCTTTGGTTTGCCTGCAGAGCAGTACGCTATTCAAACCGGGCAGCACCCAGCCATCACCACCGAAGAGAACATTGCCCGTTACCGCGGTCAGCTCGACCGCATTGGCTTCAGCTTCGACTGGGATCGAGAAGTACGTACCAGTGATCCGGCATATTACCGCTGGACGCAATGGATCTTCAAGCAGTTATTCAACTCTTGGTATGACAACTCCGCCGACCGCGCTCGCCCGCTCAACGAACTGATCGCTCATTTTGAAGAGCACGGTACGGAAGGCTTGGATGCCGCCTACGGCGAGATGCAAGAGTTTACCGCTTCGGCCTGGCGTTCGATGACGGCTGCCGAGCAGCAAAACGTCCTTTCCGAATACCGCCTTACCTTCCTCAGCGAAACTTGGGTAAACTGGTGCGAAGCCCTAGGCACCGTTCTGGCCAACGACGAAATTAAAGATGGCGTAAGCGAACGTGGAGGCCATCCCGTAACGCAGAAGCGTATGTGGCAGTGGAGCATGCGCATCACGGCATATGCTCAACGTTTGTTGGACGGACTCGATACCGTTGACTTCAGTGAGGCCCTCAAGGAACAGCAACGGAATTGGATTGGCCGCTCTCAAGGAGCACAAGTCTTTTTCGATCTAGACGGACACGAGGAGCAAATAGAAGTCTTCACCACGCGCCCCGACACCATTTTCGGAGTTTCCTTCATGGTCCTTGCACCCGAGCACGAGCTCGTAGCGCAAATCACCACCGATGAGCAGCGAAACGAAGTGGAGGCCTACATCGAGGCCACATCGCGCAAGTCTGAGCGTGATCGACAAGCCGATGTCAAAAACATTACCGGCGTCTTTACCGGGGCCCACGTTCTTCATCCATTTACCGGCGAACGGGTCCCTGTCTGGATCGGCGACTACGTCCTCGCGGGTTACGGAACTGGAGCGGTCATGGCCGTTCCTTGCGGCGATCAGCGCGACTATGAATTTGCCCGCCACTTTGGAATCGACATCCCCAATATTTTTGAGGATCAAGATATTTCTGAGGCCGCCTACGGCGAGAAGGAAGGGCGCATTGCTCAATCAGACTTTTTGAACGGGCTCGAGATTCCGGCAGCCATTGTTAAAGCGGTTGAAGAAATTGAGAAGGCCGGTCGCGGAAAAGGAAAAGTGAATTTCCGATTGCGCGATGCTATTTTCTCACGCCAGCGTTATTGGGGAGAGCCTTTCCCAATCTACTATCAAGACGACTTGCCCTTTGCCCTCAAGGACGAAGAGTTGCCTTTGACCCTCCCTCCAGTGGATGAATACCTTCCCACTTCAGACGGAGAACCGCCACTCGCTCGAGCGGCCAAAGAGGATTGGCCACAGTTCCACGGAGACCGAATGGAAACCAACACCATGCCCGGGTGGGCTGGATCGAGCTGGTACTTTTTGCGCTACATGGATCCGCACAATGAAGGGGAATTCGTCAGTCGCGAAGTAGCGGATTACTGGGGACAGGTGGACCTATACGTCGGTGGAAGCGAGCACGCCACAGGACACTTATTGTACAGTCGTTTCTGGACTAAATTCTTGTACGACTTTGGATACATCGGATTTGACGAGCCGTTCAAAAAACTCGTCAATCAGGGAATGATTTTGGGGACTTCGGCCTTGGTCTACCGCATCAACGGAACCAACACCTTCGTTTCCAAAGGTCTTGCGTCCGAGCATGAGACAACAGCCCTGCATGTAGACGTCAACATGGTCGAAAATGACGTACTGAATCTCGATCGCTTTAAGGCTTGGCGCAACGAATTTGCCGATGCTGAATTCATCCTCGAAGACGGTCAATACCTCTGCGGAAGCGAGGTTGAGAAAATGTCCAAGCGCTGGTACAACGTGGTCAACCCCGACGACATCTGCGATCGTTACGGTGCGGATGTGCTTCGGATGTACGAGATGTTCTTAGGGCCTATTGATCAGGCCAAGCCCTGGAATACGAATGGTATTAGCGGAGTGAGCAACTTCATTAAAAAGTTGTGGCGCTTGTACGTCGGCCCGGAGGGCCAAAATCTGGTGGTGGAAGACAAGGCCGATAAGAAGGAACTGAAGGCCCTGCATACCGCAATCAAGAAGATCAATGAGGACATCGTGAATCTGAGCTACAACACCAGTATCTCCAATTTCATGATCTGCGTGAACGAATTGAATGACCTCAAGTGCCACAAGCGTGAAGTTCTGGAGTCTTTGGCCATTCTGGTATCGCCCTTTGCTCCGCACATTGCGGAGGAGTTGTGGGCGCGCTTGGGACATGCGCCGTCCGTAACGACCCAGGCTTATCCGGTCCACGACGAAAGTGTTCTGGTGGAAGACAGCCATGAGTATCCGGTGATGTTCAATGGGAAGATGCGTTTCAAGCAAGAATTTTCATTGGCCCTTCCTCTGGCTGAGGTTGAAGCGGCGATTCGGGCCGATGAGCGCACCGAGAAATACGCGGGAGGCAATCCGATTAAAAAAGTGATCGTTGTGCCGAAGAAGATCATCAACGTCGTCTGCTGATTCCAATAATTCACTTTGGCACTCGTTTTGTACTTACGAGGTTATGAAACGACTTGCCCTACTTCTTTTACTCTTGCCGTTGGGAAGCCAACTGCAAACAACCCCGCCTCCTGCCGAGGAGGTCGCGCGCGTGGTGGGGGTTGATGAAGAGGGGATGCGCATGCTCCAAAATGATGCGTTCGAAGTCGGAGAATACCTGAAATACAGAATTCATTACGGCCTAGTGAACGCGGGAATCGCGGAGTTGAGGGTGTTAGAAGAAACCCGCGTTCACGGGCGGCCGACCTATCACATCGTGGGGACTGGAGGATCCGTTGGGATGTTCAACCTGTTTTACAAGGTGGATGATCGATACGAGACCTACCTCGACCGTTCGGCACTGGTGCCTTGGAAGTTCATTCGAGATGTCTACGAAGGGGGATATGAGATCAATCGCGAGATCGACTTTGACCATTATGTCGATTCGGCCTACAGCAGTAACGGGAAGTCCTATGCGACCCCGGAGAATGTGCAGGACCTTCTGAGCGCCTTCTACTACAGTCGCACCTTCGATGTCGATGGCATTCAGGTGGGGGACGAACTCGAGATCACGACTTTTCTGGACCACGAAGTCTTTCCACTGCGCTTGCGGTATATGGGTGATGACCTGGTCAAAACCAAGTTCGGAAAGGTGGAATGCATGAAGTTTCAGCCCATCGTATTGGTGGGTCGGGTCTTTAAGGAAGCTGAAGGAATGTATCTCTGGGCCACGAAGGACGAGAACCACGTTCCCGTTCGTCTCCAAAGCGAATTGCTCTTCGGGTCCATTAAAATGGATTTGATCGACTATGATGGGGTCCGCAGACCCATTGATTTCCAATAAGAAGTACTTATTAACGGTCAACCGTTCAAAAAGACGCTAGCTGGTGAAACAGGTGCGTTGATTTCCCGTTATTTTTGTCTTATGATCGGTGCAAAACAGCTTTTTGGGGCCCTGAGCCTACTTATTTTGGTTTCCTCCTGTACATCGTCCAAGAACGAGGGAGATGATTCGGGTGTGGAAGCGGATTCGGCTTCCGTTGAAGTCCGGGAGGAATTTGGAATCCCCGTGGACCAGTATGTGGTCGTTGAGGATAAAATCAAGAACGGGCAAAATTTGAGCGAACTGCTCTTGCCCTACGGAGTAGACTACCCCACCATCGATCGCATTGCACGCACTCCTCGTGAAGTCTTTGATATTCGCCGAATTCAAGCGGGAAAACCCTATAAAGTCTATTGTACTGAAGACAGCATCCTCCGAGCGGAGTGCTTTGTCTATCAGCCCACGCCGGCAGATTATGTTGTCGTCGATCTTCGAGATTCGCTGAATGTGTATCGGGGACAAAAAGAAATTGAGGTCCGGGAAAAGCACGCAGCCGGAGTCATTGAGAGTTCTCTTTGGAACGCCATGGTGGACAACGACATGAGCCCCGCACTCGTGATGGAGCTCAGCGCCATCTACGCCTGGACCCTGGACTTTTTCCGTGTCAAGAAAGGTGACAAGTTCAAGGTCATTTATGAAGAGAAGTATGTCGATGGAGAGTACTTAGGTGTTGGTCGCGTGCGTGCCGTAGAATTCGTGCACATGGGCGAGACCTACCCCGCGTACTACTTTGAGGAAGAAGAAGCTTTTGGAGATTATTTTGACGATGCCGGAGACAATCTGCGTCGGGTATTCTTGATGGCCCCCGTGGAGTACAGTCGGATCAGCAGTCGCTATACCAAACGCCGTTTCCACCCGGTTCAAAAAAGGTGGAAGGCACACCTCGGTACGGATTATGCCGCCCCTCATGGAACGCCCATTTACAGTACCGCAGACGGGGTAGTGACCAAAAGAGGATATACCCGCGGCAACGGTAACTACGTCAAAGTGCGCCACAACAGTACCTATGAAACCCAATACCTCCACATGAGTAAGTTCGTGGCGGATGTCAAAGTCGGCACTCGGGTCCGCCAAGGGCAGGCCATCGGATACGTCGGTTCTACGGGTTTAGCGACCGGTCCTCATGTGTGTTATCGATTCTGGAAGAATGGAGTTCAAGTGGATCCATTTAAAGAGGATCTTCCTCCGAGTGAACCTATTAAAGATGAAAATCGCGCTCGTTTTGACGCGCTCAAAGCTAGCCGTAAAAAACAACTCCAGGATATTCACTACCCTGGAGTCGTTGAAGATTTTGAATCACCGGAAGAGACGCCTATTGCGCTCTCTACTTCACAATGAAGCTCAGCCCCTTATTTCCTTCGGCACCGATCAGGTGCAGGTGATAGGTTCCGGTCGCCCAACCGCGGACATCGAGTGACCATTGGTTTGATCCGGCTTCCATACTGATGACGCCCTCGTACATCAATTGACCCAAGACATTTCTGACTTGAATTTGGAGCGATTCGTTTCGCGCTGATTCCCAGCGTAGATTCAGTTGTTCACTAGTAGGCTGCGGGAATGCTGTGAATCCGGCCAGCTGTAGGCTTTCCCAAGAAATATTGCTGACGACGTATCCAGAGGACAGTCCAATGCACCCACTTATGTCGGTGACCTGTACCGTATAGGTCCCGTTTTGCGTCACCAAATAACTGGATGTATTGGCCCCGCTGATCTGAACACCATCACGGAACCATTGGTACGTTCCACTTGCATTCGTGAATAGCGTAAAACCATTTTGACTAATCGTGGGTACGAAGGGGGCAGGATTGTTCAAGGTGTAGCTGTTCACCACCGAGCATCCATCGTTCGTGATGGTGCAAGTGTAGGTCCCGGCCAGAAGATTGAAAATACTGGCAGCATTACTTCCGTTGCTCCAACTGTAGGTGTAGTTGGTTCCAGTACCTCCGCTTGGGGCTAGCTGAATGGACCCGTCTGCCACATCAAAGCAGGTGGGGTCGTCCAAGCTGGGATTATCGCTGAACGAACATCCGGACATACAGAAGGGTACGGTTGCTTGAAGGTTAAACTGCCCGTTGTGGGAGGCCATCACTGCACCGTTTTGATCCAAGAGGTTGACATACCCCGATCCAAAAAAGCAACAGATGCCGTCGCCATAGGAGTCGTAAATGATGAAGTCGTAACAACCATCCCCAAGGCAAAGGACCTCCAAATGATTGGTGTTTGGATTGCTGTATGGCCCTCCTTGATAGATAACGGTTCCCACGGAATCCACAATCTCCCAAGTGGTTTCACCGGGGTAGTCGTCCGTTTGAATTTCCACCGTCATGGTGGTTCCGTTAGGGAAAGCTGTGAAGCTCAAACTCAAGGTATCGTTCAATGGGTTTCCGTCAACTCCTCCATTAGGCGCTGATACGGCTACAGTCAAAGTGTTCAATCCGTTGACCAACATCATGCTCGGAAGCGAAACGGTATCCGAGTCTAGCGTGAGCAAGCTTCCTGTCCACGACGAAGTTTGCCAGGGTGCTGCATTGATCTGGTAATGAACTTGTACGGAAGTCAGGGTGTCAAAGCCACGATTGGTAAACATGAGCTCTGGATCGGCGATGCTGTCACAGACAATGCTCCCAATTCCTAATATCTGCGTGCTGGAGGCATCTAGAGCCATGGTTGGGCTGTTTGGATCGTATCCATCCAGAGTGTCTACGGCAATATTCCCTGGATCCAACCAATCCTTCAATCGGGTGGAAGCACTGGTTCCATCCCAACTCACGTCGAAACGTCCATAGTAGTCATCGATGTTGTTGGAACAACTCGCGGTCCCTCCATAGAGCTGGCCAATGATGCGGTGATTCTGATCAAAAAGAGGCGATCCAGAACTGCCGGGCTCTGTAGTGCCATCTTCCCAATCGAGAATGTGCCAGCACTGTGCGCCACCCCATAGAGCTTGCTGTGCTGGGTCATCGTCGAAACTGATTTTTTTGATGTCTCCACTGGGATGATGGATAGCCACTTGTTCTATCGGTGTATTTCCGCTCTTGTCCCAACCGGCGTAGTAGACATTGTACGAAGCCGGAGGAGCGCTGGACAACTCGAGTAAGGCAAAATCAGAACCGCCGTTGCTCGCTCGAAGCGTGCTCCCCGAAACGGTCTGCATATTCGTTGGATTGGCATTCGCACAGGTCGGAGCTTCCCAATTGAACCGGAAAACCCAGTTCGCTACGCTTCCGCCCAAGCAGTGATCCGCCGTCAGGAAGTATGGCGTCCCATTGTTCGCTGTGTTATTGACCATTGCGCCGGTGCACGCACCATTTCCGCCGACAAGAATGATGGCAACAGAACGCTTTTCAACACTCCAGGGAACACCTACTGGACAATTGACATTGTTGTTGCAGGCCCCAGAGTCTCCGTATCCCTTGAACTTATCCAGCCCTCGATAACCGTAGGTAATGCGTTTGATACCCAATCCATGAATTCCGCTGATGGGCCCCGGATAGAAGTACTCGACAATCAGAGAGTCTCCTTCCACAACGTCGGTAGCAAGCGCACCGTGGGACTTGTTGTTCTCTTCGGTAAAAGCACCGCGGACAATTTGCTGGTCCGGTGTGTACATAAACACCCGAGCGCCCGCCGGCACGTTGTAATCTTCAAAAAGCAAGTTGATGGACACGGCTCCCGGTGCATGGATCCCCAATCGCCAAACGGTTCCCCCGGCCACTTGGGTTAGGGTCCCGCTGTTTCCGGGGTGATAATGGACGTCGTAGTTGACTCCAAAGCGCCAGGGTTGGGCTTTGTCTTGATCGTTCCGGTCATCCTGAGCCGCCAGTTGGGCCAAGTTTGGGGTAGGCGTGGTGACAAAAGAAGGTGCCCCCCATTTAGAACCAGAAGCCATGGGCTGCCCGTCATGAGCAATTTGACCCCATGCCAGAGTAGAGAGGAGCGCTGCCGCTCCTAGAAGTAGTAATCGCATGTTTGTGCCGTTGGGTTAATGACCTTCCCAATTTACGGCAATTCAAGAACTTACTCCTCAGACCAATCCAAGAGCGCGTCCATCGTTTGACGACTGACGGCGTGGTAGTTTGGACGGGCCTGTGCGTAAATGGCTCGAGCTCGATCTTTCGATGGATCCGCTTCGACGAGCGCCTTGTAGGTCGGTGTCAAGAATTTACGACGGCCCACTTCAATCAGGAAGCGCTCCACCCGCTCATCTGCCGGTGCATACCCGTTCGGAATGGTCTTTTGGAACCAAGCCGCGAGGATTTCATTATTTCCTGAAGTGGTGAATCCAAAGGTCGCGTCCAAGTCGGAGAGCTGGTCTACGGAGAGCTCATCGGGAAGGTTGCGAATAAAACGGAGCCACTCATGTGTGGTCCAGTTGTCGGTTATTAGCGTAGAAGCAGCCGCTCCTCCAGCAAAGTCGTTGATTTGCGCATCCACGGCTTCGAAATTTGCGGAGGCATACACCGGAGCGTTGTCCGGTAATCCAGGCCCGTAGATCCACTCCTCAATGCGCACTTCTTCACGGAGCGATGGCGTAGTCAACAGCTCGGCATTCACTTCTTCAATAAAGCGTTCAGTATCCATAACCTGGAACTTGTGACGCTCGAAGTAAGACTTCAAGAACGCGTCAAACTCCTCGCGCCCAACAGCCTTCTCGATGGTTTTCAAGAGGAAATTCCCCTTTTCGTAGGCAATGTCTGTAAGTCCGTCGTCTGGATCGCGTCCAGCCAAGTCCAATTTGAGGTGGGAATCATGACTGTCGCCCATTTCGGCAACCGTTCCTTCAAGGTCCTGACGTCCTAGGGAAATCAACATCTCCGCATAATTGCGTCCGCGTACAGCTTCCATAATGCGCTGCTCAAAATAGACCGTAAAGCCCTCGTTCAACCAGAAGTCGTTCCATGTGGCATTGGTCACTAAGTTTCCACTCCAACTGTGTGCCAGCTCGTGCGCGATCAGGGCGGTCAAGCTGCGGTCCCCAGCCAAAATGGTGGGCGTTGCAAAGGTCAATCGCGGATTCTCCATTCCACCAAATGGGAAGGATGGGGGCAACACAATGACATCATATCGGTCCCAAGCATAAGGCCCGTACAATTCTTCAGCAGCAATAAGCATATCCTCCATACGACCGAATTCCCAAGCCGCCGTATCCACCAATGATGGTTCGGCGTACACACCCGTGCGCTCACCAACCGGTTTGAAGACGATATCGCCTACAGAAAGTGCCATCAAATAGGAAGGAATAGGCTGGTCCATAGAGAAGGAATAGGTCCCGCTCTCGTTCCGTTCCGTTGGGTTCGTGGCACTCATCAAGGCCAGCATTGACGACGGCACGGTCACATCAGCCGTGTACGTGTAGCGTATTCCAGGACTGTCTTGTACCGGAATCCAAGTACGCGCCAAAATAGCCTGGCTTTGAGTGAACAAGAAAGGAAGTTCTTTCCCTGCCGTCTGTTCCGGATCCAGCCATTGAAGGGCGCGGGCCCCTGGGCTGGTTGTGTACTTCACCGAAACTTTCGAAGTGCTTTCCTCCAAGCCAATGCTCAAATAGGCTCCAAGAATTTCATCGTGATCACCCACTTCGAAAAGAAGCTCGCGACCATCTTGATCGGTGACCGATTCAATTTCAAGATCGTAGGTGTCTAAGATCAACTCGCGTGCATCTGCCTTTTTCTGAAGGTCATAAGTCGCCGTGGCTTCGATAACCTCGCGGTCGAAATCCACATTGGCTACCCAGTGCAAATGTTGGATGCGCGCCTCATTTGGACGAGCATAACTGTGCGGATCTGCGGGAAGTTCCATCATGGTTTCAGCCGTTTCGTTTTCAGTTTCTGTAGTGGAAGGGCTCGAGCAAGAAATGAGCCAGCCGCCCAAAAGGGCTATCGAAAGTGTTCTTAACATCGCTTGAAATTGTAGGTCGATCTTTATTGCGAGCGCTAAAAGTACTAAATTGAGGGCAACCTAATTGCCTATGAATTTCATTGTACGCCTTGTCATCTCTGCGGTCGCCGTGATTCTCACGAGCTACTTACTCGCTCCTCATGTTCAAGTGAGCAGCTTTTTCAGCGCCCTCGTCGTCGCGGCATTTCTCGCCCTGATGAACGTGACTATTAAACCACTTCTGATCATTTTAACCATCCCCATCACCATCATGACCCTGGGTCTATTCTTACTGGTGATCAATGCCGTAGTCATCGGATGGATCGGAAACATCGTCTCCGGATTTCACGTCTCGGGATTCTGGTGGGCTTTGCTCTTCAGCCTGATCTTGTCCGCCATCACGAGTATTCTCGAAAGCTTATCGGGCTCAGGGGAGCCGACAGATCGCAATTATTAAACAGAGCGCCTACGGCGCGATGCGACCTTCCCGATCTTACATCCCCCGTTCTTTCTGAATGGCCTCGTAGGCCTCTTGGACCTTCTGGAACTTCTCCTTTCCTCCTTTGCGAAGCTCTTCGTCTAGGTGCTGTAGCTTGTCGGGATGGTATTTCATGGCCATTTTACGATAGGCCTTTTTGACCTCTTCATTGGTGGCTGATTCATCGATCTCCAAGATCTTATACCACTTGTCCTTTTCTTCGTAGAACATCGCCTTGATGGAGGCCAAATCTCGAGCGTTGATGTTGAAGTAGTGGCCAATTTTCTCGATTTCCAGAACCTCTGGTTCCGTAACCTGCCCATCGGCCTTGGCAATACCGTACAGGAAGTGGATCAGTTGCAGACGCGAGGGGTGGTCCATGTGATGCTGAATCTGCATGGCCACCTGTCGGGTGCTGATGTCTCCCTTGTTGATGACGTTCTTAAAGAGTTTGAAGCTTTGTTCTGCGCGCTGTTTTCCGAACATGCGCACAAAGTGCTGGCGGACAAAATCAAGCTCTTTCTGATCGACACGACCGTCGGCTTTGATGACAATGGCCGATAGTACCAAAAGACTGACTTCAAAGTCACCGGACTGTGTCCCGCGTTGACCTGAATGGACGCGTTGACGGTAATATGCCTCAGCTTGCCCCTGGTTGTCGAAGTAGTTTCCAATGGCGAATCCGAAGATGGCTCCAATAGGTCCACCCAAGACCCAACCTAAACCGCCGCCAATCCATTTACTGTATTTTCCCATGATGGTATTCGTGTTAAGACGATACCGATACGTGCAAGTATTGCGCCAAGGCCGTGTATAGGTCGCTTTGTCGGGCGGGCTTCATCAGAAACTCATTCATCCCGATGGCACGTGCCTGTTTTTGGCGCTCTTCAAAGACGTCTGCAGAGAAGGCAATGATGGGCGTCTTTTGATTCAAACTCTCTTCCTGGCGCCGGATGGCGTGCGCTGACTCAAATCCGTTCATCTCCGGCATCTGCAAATCCATGAAGATGATGTCGTAGCGTTTTTCGCAGGCTTTCTCGAATCCAATGCGACCGTTACCGGCTATGTCAAGTTGGCATTTCGTCTTGCTCAACAGTTGCTTGAAGACCATCTGGTTCATGGTGTCATCTTCCACGAGAAGAACTTCGCCAGCGAGGCGTTGAGGATCCAAATCGCGGACGGTCTCAACAGGCCCTTCGGCCAAGGGCAGGTCAATGGAGAAGAAGAAGGTCGCTCCTTTTCCGGGTTTGGAATAGACTTCAATAGTTCCACCCATCTTTTCAATAATGCGCTGAGAGATGGTCAATCCCAAGCCCGTTCCGCCATAACGAAGGTGGATTTCTTCGGAGGCCTGCACGAATTCATGGAAAATCTCCTGTTGTCGATCCGACGCGATTCCGATTCCGGTATCCGTAACGGAGAATTTAATGGTCTGAGTGGATTCATCGTGCCGTAGGCACTCGGCCTCTAGGCTTACAGCACCCTCCCTACAGAACTTTTGAGCATTTCCCACCAAGTTGATCAAGACCTCACCGAGTTTCGGCGCGTCAGCCGTATACCACGATTGAATTTGCGGATCAATTTTTAGCGACCAGGTATTTTTCTGAGCCTCGGCCCGATGCAGGTTGGTCTGTTCGATGTTCTGCAAGAGTCGACGCAGGTCGAAAGGCTTAGGGACCAATTGGTATTCCTTGGTCTCCATTCGGGAGAATTCCAGGATTTCATTGATTAAGGCCAGGAGGTTTTCCGCACTCTCCGCTATGGCTTCGGCGTTTCTCCGGCCTTCGTCGTTGATGTGCGGCTGGTCAATGATTACGTCCGTAAGTCCCACAATGGCGTTCATCGGGGTGCGGATCTCATGAGACATCCGGCTCAAAAATTGGCTCTTGGCCAAGACACTGCTTTCCGCTTGATTCAGGGCTTTTTCCAGGGCGATGTTTTGGAGCTCGATCTCGTTTTTCTGAACCTCAATCCGCTCATTGACTTCCTTGAGCTTTTTGTTCTGGCGGTAGAAAATGACGCCAAAGATCACTGTAGCGATCAAAAGGAGACCAAAGGCCAAGGCGATTAATCCGACGAGCTTACTCCGTTGTTGTGCCGCAGTAAGTTCTTGCTGCTGTTCGATTTCCCGAATATCACGCTCCGCTTCTCCGAGCTTCATCAGCAAGTCTTCATCGTAAAGCCGGTCTTCTGAAGCATCCAAGAGCTCGTGATAGTTCAAGGCCGTCTCAAAATTGCCTTCCCCGCGATAGACCTCATATAGATCTTCGTAGACTTTGGGCAGCATATTGAGGTAGCGAATGCGTTCTGCGATCGGTGGGATGGACATGATTGTCTTTTCATACGATTCGCGCTTGCCCATTTTCTTGTAAATCTGCGAGATACTCCACAAAAAGTCGGCTTCGCGCATGGGTACTTCCTCTTGACGGGCGACGTTTAGACCAGCCTCATAGGCCTCTAGTGCCGCCGGAAATTCTCCGAGCCAGGTATGAGCTCGTCCCAGGCGTTCATAGGTATTCATGGTGCCGAAATAGGCCGAAATCGAGGTGTACCCGTTGAGGGCTTTGTTCAGGTAGTAAAGCGCAGAATCCCGCATGCCTTTTCGCGCATAGGCCTGCCCAATATGACTATAACTATGAGCTAGGCCGTCGCGGTTAGACTTTCTGATTCTCCTGATTTTGAGGGCTTCGAAATAGCATTTTAGAGCCTTCTCATAGTTTCCCTTTGCCTCTTCGATCATCCCGAGATTGTTCAAGGCCACCGTGCGAATATGGCCTTGGTCAATAATCGAGTCAATAGCCATACTCTGGCGATATAACTCTTCAGCCGCTCTCCAATTCTCTTGGTCGTAGAAGAGGTTACCCAACTGTATGCGCGCATAGCCTTCCGCAATTTTGTCTTCCAAGACCAAGGACATTTCAATACAGTCTACTTGGTGTTCGATGGCGCGTCCGTACATGCCCAAGTCCCGATACGAACCGGCAATTTGGGAGTGAAGATGCTGCAGGCGCATTGGGTCTTCCGTTTCCGGAAGCAGCCGCAGGACGAGTCGAATATTGTAGTAAGGTCCTTTGGCGTAGTAGTACGTGTGGTTGTTGTAATAAAGAGTGACATCCGAAGAATCAAGCTGTTCTTTGGCGAGAAGATCAACGGGTTCGGCGTGCGGCTGTGCCCCCTTTTGCCGTCCGGATTGGGCATAAGAGAGGATGGTCCAAAGAAGACTCAGGACGAGAACGAGGTGGCGCAGGTTCATGCTCCAATTTAGCAAAAAGACAATAGGAACTAGGCCTTTCTTGTAAAGACAGGACTGAGGTCTGAACTGAGTTCTTCGTTGTAGCTATAACCGTCAAGATTGAAGGCCTTGAGACCTTCCATTGTATCGATGCGTTCGGTCAATAAGTACCGCGTCATCATGCCGCGAGCTTTCTTGGCGAAGAAGCTCAGCATCTTGAACTGTCCATTCTTCCAATCCTTGAACTCGGGGGTAATGACCGTAGCATTCAGGCTCTTTTTATTGGCCCCTTTCCAATACTCCTGGCTCGCCAAATTGACGATGATTTGATCGCCTTGGGCTTCGAGATCCTCTTGAAGCAAACGAGCAATGGATTCACCCCAGAATTCATAGAGGTTGTTGGGGCGCCCCACTTTTAGCTTTGTACCCATTTCCAAACGGTAGGGCATCATATTGTCCAAAGGGCGAAGCACACCGTATAGGCCGCTCAGGATTCTCAAGTGATTTTGTGCGTACTCCAGGTCTTCTTCTTCAAAGTGCTCGTGTACGTCTAGGCCCAAGTACACATCTCCCTTAAAGGCGAAGATGGCTTGACGGGTTTGTTCCGGGTCAAAGGGGTATTGCCAATTACTGTAGCGCTCGGCGTTGAGTACTGACAGGTCTTTTGAAAGGTTCATCAGCTTTCCGAGCTGGCCAGCAGATTTCTTTTTCAATCGACCGGCAAGCTTTTGCGCCGACTCCATCAAACGAGGTTCCGAGTGCTTTTCTGTCCAAACAGGTGTATCGTAATCCAGCGTTTTGGCCGGAGAGATCAAAATCAACATGGGCGTTTTATTATTCGTCCGAAAACTGAACCAGCATCCGTCGATAAGCTGAGAACAACTTAGACTTACTGATAAAGCCAACATAGAGTCCGTTGTTCAATACCGGAAGATTCCAAGCGCCGGTGGACTTGAACTTGTCCATGACCTTCTGCATAGGCTCGTTGTAGTCGATGAAGGCCGGCGCTTGACGCATCAGCTCCCTAACGGTAACGCGGTCGTACATATCGCGATCGAACATGACGTGGCGGATATCGTCGAGTAAGAGTACTCCGAGCAGTTCATCGTCATCGTTCAGGACTGGGAAAATATTCCGCGTACTCTGCGCCACCACCTTGACCAGTTCGCCGAGTGAATAAGTAGGCTTGATCGGCTTGAAGTCTTTCTCGATGACCTTGGACATCTGGAGACGGCTCAAGACCACCTTGTCTTTGTTGTGGGTCAGCAGCTCACCCCGGCGAGCCAATTGCTGGGTGTAAATGGAGTGAGGAGCAAAGGCTTTGGTCAGAGTGAAGCTCAACGTTGCCACAATCATTAGGGGAACAAAGAGCTGATACCCGCCCGTGAGTTCTGCGATCAAGAAGATGGCGGTCAACGGGGCGTGTAAAACTCCGGCCATGAGTCCAGCCATCCCCACCAGGGTGAAATGCACCATGGAAATGTCGGCTCCAAAGCCGCGAGCCACTCGGGCAAAAAGGTATCCCATGGTACTTCCCATAAACAGCGTTGGGGAGAAGATGCCACCTACCCCTCCGGCATTCCAAGTCACGGAGGTCGCCACAATTTTGAGGGCCATGATTAAGAAGAGCATCAGCAAGATGGCGTCGGTCTCTTCGACGAACCAATAAAAGACGCTGTCTTGGAAAAGAACGGCCTCTTCACCAGCCAGTAGGCCGTTGATGACATTAAATCCCTCTCCGTATAAACTGGGGAAGATGAAGACTAGTACACCCAGGATGAATCCGCCGATGGCCAAACGAGTCCAGTCGTTTTTAATGCTGCCGAATCGAGCTTGTGCCGTAAAAAAGACCTTCTCGACATAGATCGAGAAAAGTGCGCTAAAGACGGCTAAAAGCAAGTAGTATGGAATGTGGTTGAATTGAAAGGACTCGGTGACCCGCGTGGGGATGATGAAGTCATCTCCTGTAAACAGGTAACTGGTTAAGACCGCCATGACCGAGGCGATCAGAAGGGGAATGAGAGAGCTGAAGGTCAAGTCCAACATCAGAACCTCAATGGCAAATACAACTGCCGCAATGGGTGCTTTAAAAATCGCGGCCATTGTTCCTGCGGCGGCACAGGCAATCAACAGAATTCGATTCCGGTAATTCAGGTGCATGAGCTGCCCAAAATTGGAACCCAAGGCCGCGCCGGTACTTACAGTAGGCCCCTCCAATCCAACGCTTCCTCCAAAACCTACGGTGATGGAACTGGCGACCAAAGAGGCGAACATGTGGTAGCGCTTCATAATCCCGTTTCGTTTGCTGATCGAATGCAGTACCGTTGGAATTCCGTGACTCACCGGCTGCCGAACAACGTACTTGATGAACAGGAAGGAAAGCAACAAACCAAGGGCGGGGAAGACGAAATAGGCTCCCAGGTAGTAGTCGCGGATGATGCCCTGGGTAATCAATACCTCTATAAAGTGTGCGGAGGTTTTGATCATAACCGCGGCCGTCCCCGAAAGGATACCAACGATCGCACTAGAAATAAGGATGAATTGACGGTGTGGTACGTGACGCACCCGCCAAATCAGGAAACGACCCAATATGCTCGTCTTTCCGGACGGCATATCAGTCGGTCACGACATTCAAGTGCAACTCGCCCAACTGCTCTTCGTTCAAGGTTGCGGGCGCATCAATCATTACGTCACGGCCTGAGTTGTTCTTCGGGAAGGCGATGAAGTCTCGAATGGACTCCGAACCACCGAACAAGGCCACCAGGCGATCGAATCCAAAGGCGATTCCACCGTGAGGCGGTGCACCGTATTCAAAGGCATTCATTAAAAAGCCAAACTGCTTTTGTGCCTCTTCTTCGCTGAATCCTAGTAGGTCAAACATTCGTTTTTGAAGATCGCGATCGTGGATCCGGATACTTCCACCTCCAATCTCGTTTCCATTCAAGGTCAAGTCATAGGCATTGGCCCGAACGGCTCCTGGATCGGTATCGATCAAGGCCAAGTCCTCTGGCTTTGGAGAGGTAAACGGGTGGTGCATGGCGTGGTAACGCTCGGTATCTTCATCCCACTCAAGTAGCGGGAAGTCCGTTACCCAAAGTGGTTGGAAGTGATCGGCCTTGCGCAAACCGAGGCGTTCGGCCATTTCCAATCGCAGTTCGTTTAGTGCTTTACGCGTCTTACCGGCGTCGCCAGCAAGAATCAAGATGAGGTCACCTGCTTCTGCTCCGGTGCGCTCAGCCCACCCGCCAAGGTCTTCAGCTCCGAAGAACTTGTCGACTGAAGACTTGTAGCTTCCGTCCTCATTGCACTTGACGTACACGAGTCCTTTCATGCCAATTTGTGGACGCTTCACCCAGTCGGTGATGGCGTCAATTTCTTTTCTGCTGTAGCTCGCTGCTCCAGGAACGGCAATCCCCACCACCAATTCCTGGCTGTCGAAGACTCCAAAGCCCTTGCCCTGAGCCAAGTCGTTGAGTTCACCGAACTCCATCCCGAAGCGAATATCCGGTTTGTCGGAACCGTAGCGCTTCATGGCCTCATCGTAGGACATGCGGGGAACTTCGTCGATTTCGACGTCCAATACGGCCTTAAAGAGGTGGCGGACCAAACCCTCAAAAGCGCTCAAAATATCTTCTTGCTCCACAAAGGCCATTTCGCAGTCAATCTGCGTAAACTCTGGCTGACGGTCGGCGCGCAAATCCTCGTCGCGGAAGCATTTGACTATTTGGTAGTAGCGATCCATACCCGCCACCATCAAAAGCTGCTTGAAGGTCTGTGGTGACTGAGGGAGGGCATAGAATTGTCCTTCATTCATGCGTGAAGGAACCACAAAGTCACGCGCACCTTCCGGTGTGGATTTAATCAAGTACGGAGTTTCGACCTCCACGAAGTTTTGCTTGTCCAAGTAGTTTCGGGTCTCAATCGCCATGCGGTGACGCAGCATCAAGTTGTCGCGAACTGGGGCGCGACGAATGTCCAAGTAGCGGTACTTCATGCGAAGCTCATCTCCGCCATCGGTTTCGGTTTCGATGGTGAATGGAGGTGTTTGCGCCGCATTCAAGACCTTTAATTCGGTGACTTTGATCTCAATGTCCCCCGTATCCATATTGGCGTTTTTGCTGGCGCGCTCAATGACCTCACCCGTCACCTGAACCACATACTCACGTTGGAGCTTGCGCGCTTCGGCCAATAGACCTGCATCAGTCTCCTCGTTGAAGGCCAACTGCGTGATGCCGTAACGGTCGCGGAGGTCAATAAAGGTCATCCCGCCGAGATCGCGAGACTTCTGTACCCAACCGCTCAAGGTTACCGTTTGTCCAATTTCATCGGCCCGTAGGGCCCCGCAAGTATGCGTTCTGTACATGGTTTCACTACTTTAGAAGCCGCAAAATTACAAAACGACCCAGGGTTTACCCATGCTCAGCGTATTTTCAGACGAACATTTTATGAAGGAGGCGCTCAAGGAGGCGCAAAAGGCCTACGAACGCGATGAAGTGCCTGTGGGCGCGGTGGTTGTGGTGAATCAACGCATCATCGCGCGGGCACACAATTTGACCGAGACGCTGAACGACGTTACGGCGCATGCCGAGATGCAGGCCATCACCAGTGCGGCCGACTATTTGGGTGGAAAATACCTGCAAGACTGCACGCTTTACGTGACCCTGGAACCCTGTGTGATGTGTGCAGGGGCACTCTTCTGGTCTCAGGTCGGCAAAGTGGTCTTTGGGGCCTACGATGAGAAGCGCGGCTACCAAAGTGAAGGCGCTCGGTTGCATCCGAAGACGGAATTGGTCGGCGGAATTCTGGCCGAAGACTGCGGTACCTTGCTCACGGAGTTCTTCCGTTCCAAGCGCATCTAGTCCAGTCCGTTAAAAACATTTTCGGCGTATATTTGTAGACTCATTCCAAACAAGCAAAAAACGAACTCAATATGTATCCAGAAGAACTCATTGCACCGATGCGCCAAGATTTGTCTGGCCACGGATTCGACGAGGTAAAGACCGTTGCTGAAGTAGATGCAGCGATCAAAGCAGAAGGTACCACCATGGTCGTGATCAACTCGGTTTGCGGTTGCGCGGCAGCCAATGCTCGCCCTGCGGCGAAGATGGCGGCTCAGCACAGCAAGCGCCCAGATCGTTTCGTTACCGCATTTGCCGGAAACGACGTCGAGGCCGTGAATCACGCACGCGCCTTGATGGCCCCATATCCACCCAGCTCTCCGAGCATCGCCCTTTTCAAAGACGGGAAGCTCGTGCACATGGTGGAGCGCCACCACATTGAAGGTCGTCCAGCGGAAATGATCGCTGAGAATTTGACCGGTGCTTTCGACGAGCACTGTTGATCCAAACTCATTGAACCTCAAGCCGCTTTCCTCCGGGATCGCGGCTTTTTTCGTTATTTAGCGCCCTATGAAAAGCTTCCTCAAAATTCCCATATTCCTCTTGCTTTGTGCCTACGGCACGATGTCCCACGCCCAAGGTCAGGACGACTCCTTATTCCTGCGTCAAATCTATGACGAAGCCCTTGTCCGCGGTCATGCCTACGAAAACCTCCGCTCCTTGTGCAAGGACGTGGGTGCTCGCTTGACTGGATCAGCCGAAGCCGAAATGGCCATTTACTGGGGTCAGCGACTTTTGGAGTCCTACGACTTTGACAGTGTCTACCTCCAGCCCATTGAGGTACCTCATTGGGAGCGAGGGACAGAAGAGGCCGGTTGGATCGTGGATGCTGCAGGAGATCTGCACCCTCTGCGTTTGACCGCACTTGGAGGTTCCATCAGTACGGAAGGGTTGCTTTCGGGTTCGTTGGTCTACGCCGAGGACATGGAAGCCTTGAAAGCGATGGACCCTGCCGAAGTGGAAGGCAAGGTGGTCTTTGTCAATCAGGGTTTCGACCAAAGCTTGATCAACACCTTTCAAGGATATGGGGGCTGTTGGTCCATGCGAGGATACGGAGCTGTCGAAGCAGCCAAGCTCGGCGCCAAGGCGATTTTGATTCGCAGTTTAGCCAGCCATCAGGATCCCTATCCACACACGGGGTCCATGTATTATGTGGATTCGGTTCCTCGAATTCCCGCCGCCGCCATCTCCACCGAGGATGCTGCCTTCATTCAAAAGCTTATTGAAAGCGAAACACTGGAAGTGCGTTTGGAAATGGACTGCCGTTTTTACGGCACCGTTCCTTCCTTCAACGTGATTGGCGAAATACGCGGGGAGCGCCCAAATGAGATCATCACCTTCGGCGGTCACTTGGATTCTTGGGACATGGGAGAAGGTGCCCATGACGACGGAGCTGGAATTGCGCACTCCATTGAAGCATTACGCATACTCAAAGAATTGGAGTACACGCCTCAACGAACGCTCCGTGTAGTGCTCTTCATGAATGAAGAAAACGGGAACATGGGAGGTAAGACCTATGCCAAGTGGGTATCCCAAGAGCGCGGTGAAGAACATGTGGTTGCTCTAGAATCTGATGCCGGTGCAGGAGTACCTTATGGCTTTGGTATTGTCGGCGACAAGAAGCAAGTCAAGTTCGTTCGTCAATTCAGCGAGCTCTTTTACGATTACGGAATTTATGTCTTGGATCCGGGCTACGGAGGCGTGGACATCGGTCCGCTGCGTGATTACTATCCCGAAATGCTCCAGTTGGGCTTGCGTCCAAATTCACAGGAATACTTCAAGTACCACCACAGTGATAACGACGTTTTTGAGAATGTAGACAAGCGAGAATTAGAACTCGGCTGTGCTGCTTTTTGCAGCATGATCTACTTGGTCGATAAGTATTATTAGAACTTGCCGGAGTTCACCCACTCCTCCCTGGGTTTGATTTTCTCTGCGGCATCCCAATGCTCCACCACGAGTCCATTTTCCACTCGGAATAAATCGGCTTGAGCATAATCCTCGCCTTCCCAAGTAGCTTTGGATAAGGCCGCTACAAAATTCCCAGACCCTACGAGCATGAAGATCTCTTGATACCACAATGGGCGATTCGGGTCTGAGGCCAAGGCCAAGAACGGTGCTCGACCATCGGGCACTTCTTTGTTGTGCTGGATGTAGTTCTCATGAACCAATTCAAGGATGACCCGAGGGTCTCCATCCTTCATCAAGGCTCCTTCCATGAGTCGACGAACCAAGGCCTTGTTTTCCTCTGTTTTTTCGAGGTCCACCACCTCTGTTGGACCGTCCGTAGAGGTATGACCACTTGGTGTGGTCTCGGCAAATTCCGTGAGCACGTCCCAGTGTTCCACCACCTTGTCGTTCTCGTCCGTATCAAAAAAATCCAAGGTGACGTATTGAGCAGCGCCATCATTCAGATTCTGATAAGCGTGGACAAATACGAGGTTTCCATCCGAGAAGCTTCGAACGATTTCAATGTCTCTTTTCGGATTCCGTTCAACAAAGTCCTTGAAGAATTCTTTGAACCCTTCCTTGCCATCCTTGACGTCGGCGTTGTGTTGGGTATATCGATCTCCGGTGAATTCATCCATGGCCCGATCGAAATCACCATCGCGAATTCCGACCAGATAAATTTGTGAGGCGTTGTGGACTTTCGAATTCATTTTAAGCTGCTTGTGGAACGCTGCGCTTTTCCATTTTAATCATGCGGTATCCCACATAGATCAAAATCAGACCGATCAATTCCGTAACGAAGAGTACGTTCACGTATCCGGCACGTGTAAAGGACCCGCCGATTCCAGGTAGAAGGCCTCCGATGGCGATGTATACATTGCCAATAAACCGTACCTCCTTATTCTCCATGCGGTAGTACTTGATGGCGCTGTAAATAGCTCCTCCTACCAAAAAGATAAAGGCGTAGAGGTTGATGAGCGGCGAAAAGTAGCGTACCCATTCCCAGGCAAAGACGCTTCCCGTCAATTTGCCTTCGAAGTTTTCCGGCACGTCGATGGGACTGATGAAAACAAACAAGGATCCCACCAAAATGAGCGTCACAAAGAAGTAACTCGTGGCATTGGCGAAGCGCTTGCGCATGAGTAAGTACACGGATCCTTGAGCCAAGGGGAATCCACCCAAAAGTGCGCCCACCACATACCAAACCCGTGTATTCAAAGCACTCCAGCCAAAGAGGGCATTAATGCTCTCCGTCAAAGTTCCGGCTCCAAAGGTCAAAACGCCAATGGTCCACCACATCAGGTAGGACGTTTTTCTGTATTTATAGTGGGCGTAGATCTCGCGAACGAAGTAAAAGGAAAATAGCGTGGTGAGAATCGGGATGTACTCAATCCATTCATTCATGGGTCTGATCTTATAGCTCTAAAGAGGGAAAACTAACCACGGGCGCGGGAAGTTCGCCGGAGGCACTATTTTCTCTTCAAGACCTTGGGCACTTTGATGTAGTCCGTGTCTTTCTGAGGAGCGTTCTTCAAGGCTTCTTCCTGTGAAATCTCCAATTTGGCATCGTCCGCACGCAGGATATTGGTGTCCTCGTTCATGTACTTCAAAGGCTCAACGCCTTCCACATCCAACTCGTTGAGTTGATCGACAAAGGCTAGAATCTTATCCATGTCCTGCATCATGGCATCAACCGCTTGCTCATCTAAGTCTAAACGGGCCAAGTGAGCTAGGTGAAGAATTTCCTCTTTACTGATACTGTTCTTTTCCTTCGACATGATGTCCTTTCAGAGTTTCGTTGATGATGCGATAAGCTTTCCTGCGCAAAACGTGAACATCGTTCTCGTTCATTTGGGTCGTGATGATGGGCTTGTGGATGATGCAGTGCAATTTACCCGGTCCGCCTCCACTCCAATGTTCTGGAAAGCGCTCTTTGTTGTTTACAAAGGTAATAGGAATGATTGGAACGCCTGTTTCCACGGCGAGTCGAAAGGCGCCCATTTTGAATGGGGCCAAACGCCATTTGGTGTCCGGTATTCCACCTTCAGGGTAGATACACACGCCGTAATCCTGTTCAATCTTTTCCTGTGCCCTGGTGTACACTTCACGACGAGATCGCAAACTGGCGCGGTCCACCAAAATGTTGGTGCGTTTGTAGAAGAACCCGAATACTGGGATTCGAGCCAATTCCGCTTTCCCTATGAACAACCAGTTTCCTTCCGCGAGGGCTAGGGTGGCCATGATGTCAATTTCTGAGGTGTGGTTGGCGATGACAACGAAAGGCTTGTTCCAGTTCACTTCAGCCTTTTGATCCACCTGTAGTCTAAAGCCCATGGCCTTCACGACGGTCTTCCCCCAAAGCCGGGCAAACCAGAAAAAGGTCTTGTGCCATTGGGGCACTAGGGCCGTCACCAAGATGAATGGGAAGAGCAGTACAATAGCCACGGCGATGACCATGTAGTACCAAATTCTCCAAAGGATGCGCAATAGGTTCACCCCGCAAATTTAGTTTACTATTTTTACCTGCCTAAAATCGGAACATGGCGAGAATATTAACAGGAGTTCAAGCGACCGGAATCCCACACTTGGGAAACATTCTCGGAGCAATTGAGCCGGCCGTTGAGTTGTCCAAACAAGACGGGAACGACACCTTTCTTTTCATCGCGAACATGCATTCACTGACCGCCATCAGAGATGCCGCATTGGTTCGCGAAAATACCTACAGCGTAGCTGCGGCGTACCTCGCTTTTGGATACGATACAGACCGCAATACCTTTTACCGTCAAAGCGATGTCCCTGAGGTCACCGAATTGATGTGGTATTTGAACTGCTGGACTCCCTTCCCCATGCTTCAAAACGCTCATTCCTTTAAGGATAAATCGAGCCGTTTGAACGAAGTCAACGCTGGATTATTCACCTACCCAGTACTCATGGCGGCCGACATTCTCTTGTATGACGCCCACTTTGTACCTGTCGGAAAGGATCAGCAACAGCACTTGGAAATGACACGTGATATGGCGGGTTCTTTCAATCATCAGTACGGCGAAATCTTTGTGCTTCCTGAGGCGAAGATTAGTGAAGAAGTAAAGGTGGTTCCTGGAACGGATGGTCAAAAAATGAGCAAGAGTTACAACAACTTCATCAACCTGTTCCAGCCGGACAAAAAGTTGCGTAAACAGGTCATGGGGATTGTAACGGACAGTACTCCACTTGAAGAGCCTAAAGATCCGGATACCTGCAATGTGGTAGCCCTTTATCGACTCGTTGCATCGGCAGAACAAGTAGCCGAAATGGAAGCCAATTATCGTGCTGGAGGTTATGGATACGGACACGCCAAGCAAGCCTTATACGAGGCATTGATAGCACGTTTTGAAGAGCCGAGAAGAATCTACGACGAGCTCATGGCCAACAAACCAGAACTGGACCGTCAGTTGGCTATTGGAGCAGACAAGGCAAGATCAGTAGCTAGCGCTACACTTTCCCGCGTTCGCTCGGCCGTTGGCATGGATTAAAGGCGTACGCCAATTCCCAATCGAATCTGGAGCATTCCCGCAGAAAGGTCGCGAGCCAATTCACTTTGGAAAGTGGTTTGTGGCAGGTCGACGGGGAGTGTAGAGTCATCAATCTCTACCGTGATGGCCTCATCATAGCTCAGGTTGGCAAAGTAGTAACTGGTTTCCGCCCGGACCGTAAGGAACTCCTGAAAAGTAAAGACGATGGCGAGATTACCTCCGTAGGTAAAGGTGGTGATCTGCTTGGGGTCGTTGAAGGTCTCATATGGTACGGTATACGGAAACCCAATCGGGCCAACGTCAACGCTACCAAAGGCAAACCCAGTCCCTGTTAAAGTGGGCTCTGTATAGGAAAGAAGTCCACCTTGTACCCCGAGATGGATATCAAAGGGCTTCAAGGGTAATCGGGCCGTAGGCCCAAGGCTAAAATAAAAGGTCTCGAAACTGGATTCATCCAGGATCAGTGTAATGCCTTCGAGTCCCGGGATGTTTTCGAAGTCCTCGAAGTTTAAGCCACGAAAATTGGTGTCGAATTCGGCACGGAAAAATCCGATACCAAACCGTGCATCAATTCCCCAGTTTTGGTGCGGGTAGTAGCCGTAACTGATTTCACCATTGTACCCTCCTTTGGCTTCGTTCCCTCGGTCGCCCGAGTCGTCGTTACTGGCTAAGTCTCCTTGAGCCCAACCGTAACCGGTCCCTAGAGTGATGTAGTGTTGAGGTTCAAATGCAGATCCACCTTCTTGGGCAAGGGCGCCAAGGGCGATGAAGAGCGTGAGGACAAGGGCTTTTGTTTTCATAGGGCTTAACTTACGATACTTCCAGGTTCCATTTCGTTTTGAGGACTGACGGCCACCAACTGACCCTCAGGATTTTCGGCCATCAAGATCATGCCTTGAGATTCGACTCCGCGTATTTTTCGTGGTGCTAGGTTGAGCACCATCACGACTTGCTTGCCAACAAGGTCTTCGGGAGCAAAGAATTCCGCAATTCCCGACACAACCGTTCTTTTGTCCACTCCGGTATCCACTTGGAGCTTCAGCAACTTATCGGTCTTCGGAACGCGTTCAGCCTCTAGGACTTTGGCTACTCGGAGGTCCAGTTTTGTGAAATCGTCAAAGGTGACATTGTCTTTCTGGGGCATAATATTAGATTTTTCCGCGTCATTGGCGGCTTTAGTCGCCTGCAGCTTCTCTATCTGTGCTTCGATGGCGGAGTCTTCAATTTTCTCGAAGAGCAGTTCCGCTTTTCCAATGGTATGGCCTTGTGGGAGCATGGGCGCCGCTTTCACATCGCCCCATTGTACATCTCCCATGTGAAGCATGTCGCGCAGTTTTGCGGCCGTATGTGGCAAGAAGGGTTCGGCCACGACGGCCAGAGCTGCAGCCACTTGCAGTGCAACGTGCATCACCACTTCCGTCCGTTTCTCGTCCGTCTTGACCAGCTTCCAAGGCTCTTGATCCGCGAGGTATTTGTTTCCGGCACGAGCCAAATTCATCATCTCTTGGAGGGCTTCTCTGAAGCGGTACTTGTCCAAGGAGTTGGCAATCGCTTCTGGCCGGTCCATGAGGTATTTGACCAGCTCGTGATCCTCTTCGCTTAAATCGTCCAGTGAACAGGGCGGCAAGGCACCGTCGTAGTATTTGTTGGTCAAGACCACCACGCGATTGACAAAATTCCCGAAGATGGCCACGAGTTCGCTGTTGTTTCGGGTCTGGAAGTCCTTCCAAGTAAAGTCGTTGTCTTTGGCTTCCGGCGCATTAGCGGTTAGCACGTACCTGAGTACATCTTGCTTACCCGGGAAGTCCTCCAGGTACTCGTGTAGCCAAACAGCCCAGTTTCGAGACGTGGAAATCTTGTTGCCTTCAAGGTTCAAAAACTCATTGGAGGGTACTTGGGTGGGTAGTACATATCCACCATGAGCCTTCAGGATGGCCGGGAAAATGATGCAGTGAAAAACAATGTTGTCTTTCCCGATAAAGTGGACCAACTCGGTCTCTTTGTCTTGCCAATAGGCTTTCCAAGCATCGCTATCACCTTTTTCTTCAAAATACTCCTTCGTGGCAGAAATGTATCCAATGGGAGCGTCGAACCAAACGTAGAGGACTTTCCCTTCTCCACCTTCGGCGGGAACCGGGATGCCCCAGTCGAGGTCTCGGGTAATGGCTCTTGGAGCTAAACCTTGATCGAGCCAACTCTTGCATTGTCCATATACATTCGCTCGCCAGATCCCTTTCTTGGTGCCGATCCAATCGTTGAGGAAGGTCTCTTGGTACTTGTCTAAGGGAAGATACCAGTGCTTGGTCGTCTTCTTAATGGGTGCATTCCCGGAAAGTCGAGACTTTGGGTTTTTCAATTCCTCCGGACTCAAGCTAGTCCCGCAGTTCTCACATTGGTCTCCGTAGGCTTCCTCGAACCCGCAGTTGGGGCATGTCCCCATGATGTATCGATCAGCCAAGAACTGCTGTTCTTGCTCATCGAAATACTGCTCGGATTCTTGAACGACGAACTCGCCAGACTCGTCCATTTCTTTGAAAAAAGACTGTGCGGTTTGGGCGTGGCCCTTAGATGAAGTCCGTGAGTAGTGATCAAAGGCGATCCCGAATTCGGCAAAGGAACTCTTGATCATGTTGTGGTATTGGTCCACAACTTGCTGCGGAGTGACTCCGTCTTTTTTCGCTCGCAAAGTAATGGCGACACCGTGTTCGTCCGACCCGCAGATGTGCAAGACATCGGCTCCCTTCATCCGTAAGTAACGCGTATAGATGTCGGCAGGGACGTAGACGCCAGCCAAGTGGCCTATATGTACTGGGCCGTTGGCGTAAGGCAGGGCAGAGGTAATGGTGTAGCGTTTGCTCATGAAGGGACTTCGTTAAGCGGCAAAAATAGCGTTTTCAGAGCTCTTGAGGACCCCCACGCCAAGCGTCCTGAATGTGCTTGATTCGGTAGTTCTCACTATTCCCAATCACCAAGATGAGATCACACCTTAATTCCGCTTCTAAATTTCGTTTCTCCATCCAAAATTCAGCGGCATCCAAGAGACGGTGGGCTTGGGCGTCTCGGATGTATTCGTCACCATCTACGGGTTCCGCCCTTGTTTTGACCTCTACAACGACCATCTCGTTTTCGTGGCGTGCGAGAATATCGATTTCTCCTTCTGCTCCTCGCCAGTTTCGCTCCAGAATTTCATAGCCTAGACGGGCCAAGAAATTAGTAGCCTTGTCCTCTCCCCAGCGCCCAAACTCTTGTGCATGCGTCATGATTGATACCTGATTTTGGTGTTTTCTGTCTCTACGGACAATTCTATTTCTGCGCCGAATCGGAGCGGACGATTGTCATCCAAATGCCCCGATGGGAAGCCGAATGCAATAGGGTAAGATTGCCCGGCCGTATGTTCTCTAATGATTTCTATGGCCTGTTTTCCGAAGGGAATGGTATTGTCATTCATGTCTTGCATGCCCCCTACAATAAGTCCAGAGATCTGATCCATCCATCCTCCTCGAACGAGATTCATCATCATCCGATCCATGTGATAGAGGTATTCGTCCAAATCTTCGATGAACAGAATTTTACCTCGAACATCCAGATCTGAAGGTGTTCCTCTTTGTGAATAAAGAACGCTCAGATTTCCACCGACCAAAACCCCGGTACTTACGCCTTCTTGATTGAAGGGATGGTGCGGAGCATGAGTTTCTTGGAGATCGCCGGTCAGTATGCTTCGAACATCTTCAAGACATTCTTGACTGTTGATGGAAAACTCCAGGGGCATAGGAGCATGAACCGACTGTATCTGGAGATTGGAGTGGAGGTGATTGTGAATGGCGGTGACATCGGAGTATCCCAAAATCCACTTGGGCCGTTCGATCAAGGGCTCCCAAAGAACATGGTCAATAATGCGCACACTTCCGTACCCTCCTCGAGCACAGTAGATCGCTTTGACGCCAGGATCTTCAATCATCAATTGTAGATCCGCAGCTCGCTCCTGATCGGTCCCGCTGAATTGATGGTAGGATTGATGTAAATGAGGGCCTAATTTGACCTTGAATCCCCAAGCTTCGAATACCGCCACGGCGGGTTCTATTTCAGCAGGGCTTAACTTCCGGGCCGTGGATACAATTCCCACCGTGTCACCGGGATGTAGGTAAGGGGGTCTTCGCCAACTCATAGCTCTAAAGTACATTATTTCGATGGGCGTGACTCGTCCCTTCAAGACGAACTTAGAACTATGCTATCTTTACCCTTCTTGTAAAATTGAAAACATGCGACTGAATCTACTCGCGGCCTTCCTCCTCTGCGCCGCATTTACCACCCTAGCTCAAGAGAAAAGACCGCTTACGGCAGACGATTACGGCATCTGGGAACGCCTAGGAAATCGAGGCCTTAGCGTTGATGGCAGGTGGGCCTATTTTGAGGTCACGACTTCAAAGAGCGATGGTTACCTAGAAGTACACAAGCTCGACGGTACACGAAAATTCAATATTCCCCGTGGTACGGATGGGAATTTAGCCAGGACCGGGAGCTTTTTCGTCTGCGTTATTGAACCAGCCTACGATACTATTCGCCAATTGAAATTAGACGATGTAGACGCAGATGAGCATCCGAAAGACACCTTGGTTATCCTGGATTTGACCACCGGAGAAATGGAGAAAATTGAGCGAGTGCAGAGCTATCAAATGCCGAGTGAAGCATCAAATTTCTTCGTCTACCAGCACCATACGCCGCTGCCCTTGGAACCGGATACCACGGAAGAAGTGGGGGAAAAGCTGGATGAGGATTCAACGGCCGTCGAAAAACCTGAAGATCCCTCAGAACGTCCGGGGTACGAGTTGGTCGTGCGCAGTTTTAACGGTGAAACGGAACATCGGATTTTTCAGACCGCAGACTATGAGCTCGTCGACTTTGGGGCTTATACGTACTTCATGCGGGAAACGGAAGACACCCTTCACGACGATGGATTGTACGTTGTAGAAAACGCTAGTGGATTGGTGACCATGATCGACACCAGCAGTGAGGAAATAGAGAGCTTTGTGCCCGATGCGGAAGGGAAGCGCCTATTGTACTTGGCGACACAGGATTCATCGGAAGCGGATATTCAGTTCTTCTCTGCCTACATGTACGAACCCGGAAAGGAGGCCAAGTTATTGGCGGATACAACAACAAAAGGACTTGCAGATGGCTGGATGCTGAGCACCAGTGGTTCGCCAAAGTGGATGGAGGATGGGCGCTTCCTGTTCTTGGAAGTAGCGCCTAGGCCCAAAATCTATGAAGAAGACAGCACAAAGCTGGACGATGAAAAAGTAAGTGTGGACATCTGGTCGTGGACCGACCCAGATATACAGCCCTACCAAAAGGAGAATGCGGGTCAGGCAAAGAACAAGAGCTATACCGCACGATACAGCTTCCGCGAGAATCGTCTGATCATGATTGAGAATAGGAATATTCCGGATGTCTACATCAACTTGGAGAGCGAGCACGCCATAGCTATGGGAGATGCAGATGACAAGTATCGAGCCATGCGCAGCTACGCGTATCCTTGGTTAACGGATTACTACATGGTTGATTTACGTACGGGAGACCGAATCCTCGCCGCGGAAGCTGTTGGCTTTGGCGCCGATATTAGTGAGGGCGGAAACTACATGGCCTATTATTCACAGCGCGATAGTTCTTGGCATGTTTACGACCGTATTGGCAGCCGGGATTTGATCGTGGACGAAGGGGCCGATGTAGCTTGGTACGATGAAGAGGATGATCATCCGGCATCACCCTATCCCTATGGTACTATGGGTTGGAGTAAAGGGGATAAGCGACTTTATGTCTACGACCGTTATGACATCTGGTCTTTGGATCCCCTCGGAAAAGAAGCCCCTGTTTGCGTGACCAACGGGTTTGGAAGAAAGAACAAGATCACGCTCCGATATGAGACCGATGACCCCGAAGAGATCTTCCGCCCGAAGGGCGATTGGCTGCTCTCCGCCTTCAATGAAGAAACCAAAGAAGACGGTTATTATCTACTGAATAAGCTCGGGGAAGATCCCGCAGAATTGATCATGGGCGCGCAGAGTTTTGGGCGCGTGATGAGTGAAGAAGGAACCGATCGCATCTTAATCGCGAGAGCTACATTCACCGATCCAGTTGATCTGTATTGGACGGAAGGCGGGTTTGATGACCTCGTGCAAATCAGCAACCTCAACCCTCAGCAAGCAGGGATTAAATGGGGTACAGTGGAATTGACATCGTGGCGGTCGAACCACGGAGAAATGCTTCAAGGCCTTATTTACAAGCCTGAAGATTTTGATCCGAATAAGCAGTACCCGATGATTGTATATTTCTACGAGCGATACAGCGATCGCTTGCATTCATACTACACACCGGGCCCGAGTCGGAGCATTGTCAATTTTAGCTATTTGGTGAGCAACGACTATGTAGTTTTTGTTCCGGACATCGTGTACCGCGATGGGTATCCTGGTCCAAGCAGCTACGATTGCATCATTCCCGGAGTTCAGCACATGATTAGTCAAGGATATGTTGATCCTGCTCGAATCGGAGTTCAAGGACAAAGCTGGGGTGGATACCAAACTGCTTACTTGGTGACCCAGACGGATATTTTCGCTTGCGGTTTTGCCGGTGCCCCAGTGAGTAACATGACTTCCGCATACGGTGGAATCAGATGGGGAAGTGGTCTGAGTCGTCAGTTCCAGTACGAACGTTCGCAAAGCCGGTTAGGTGGAACACTTTGGGACTATCCAGAGCGTTACATCGAGAATTCGCCAGTATTCTTTGCGGATCGCGTGAATACTCCGCTTTTGATTATGCACAACGATGAGGACGGAGCAGTGCCCTGGTATCAAGGGATTGAATACTTCATGGCCCTTCGTCGAAACAACAAGCCCGTGTGGATGCTCGTCTACAACGGAGAAGCACACAACCTTAGAGAATGGCACAACCGTATGGATTTGGATCAGCGGATGTATCAGTTCTTTGACCATTATTTAAAGGATGCCGCGGCACCTGTTTGGATGACCGATGGTGTGCCTGCCAAGGTCAAGGGTAAAGAGTATGGCCTAGAGCTTTCTGAATGAACCACCTGATCATATTCATCAAGAATCCGATTCTAGGTCATGTCAAAACGCGATTGGCTCAGAGCATCGGCGAAGAGGAAGCCCTAATTGTTTACGTCAAGCTTCTCAGGCATACCCGAGAGGTGGCGTTGGCGGTGGAGGCCAAACGGCAGCTCTACTACAGCCAGCAAGTGGCCGATCACGACCTTTGGTCTACGGATCACTTTACCAAGAACGTGCAAAAGGGTTCAGACCTCGGCGATCGAATGAACGCGGCCTTCAATCAGTCATTTCAAGAAGGGGCAGAAAAGGTAGTGATCATTGGTTCAGACTGCTATGAAATTGAATCGGGGCATATAGAAGCTGCTTACCGGGCTTTGGACCGAACAGATTATGTGATTGGTCCGGCACATGACGGTGGGTACTATTTGCTGGGCATGAAACGCCCTTCTGATTATCTCTTTCAGGACATTGCCTGGAGCACGGCATCCGTATACAATGATACTCGCAAGGCGGTTTTGACCCGAGGTTTTTCGATTGATTCGCTGGAAACCTTAAGGGACGTGGATCATGCAGAAGACTTGGCCCATTATGAAGATTTGAAGCAACACATGAGATGACCTACGAAGAAAAAGTCAATGAAGCAGTAGCCTTCTTGCAGGGTGCTGGAATGCAGGAAGCACAAGTTGGAATTGTCCTTGGAACAGGGCTCGGGAAACTCGTCGAAGAAATCGACATCGAAGTGGAGATTGCCTACGACGATATTCCTCATTTCCCCATTGCAACAGTTGAATTCCACAGTGGACGATTGATTTATGGCCAGTTGGCTGGGAAACGGGTTCTTGCTATGAGCGGACGTTTTCACTACTACGAAGGCTATACCGCTAAGGATATTACCTTCCCCATCCGCGTACTCAAACTATTGGGGATTGAACAGCTGCTCTTGAGCAATGCGGCAGGCGCCATGAATATGGACTACCGCAAGGGCGATCTGATGCTCATAGAGGACCACATCAATTTGTTGCCGGACAACCCGCTTTTCGGAAAGAACGTGGACGCTTGGGGTGGTCGATTCCCCGACATGAGCGCGCCTTATGATAAGCGCATCAATAAGCTTTTGCATCAAGCCGCGGAGGCCAATGATATCACCCTTCATGAAGGTGTGTATGTGGCCGTCGGTGGGCCCAACTTGGAAACGAGAGCTGAGTACCGATTCTTGAGTCGTATTGGCGCGGACGTTGTAGGAATGAGCACCGTTCCAGAAGTTATTGTCTGCGCGCACATGGGGCTTCCCTGTGCGGCCATTTCGGTGCTGACGGATGAGTGTGATCCGGATAATCTGAAGCCTGTAGATATAGAAGAAATCATCGCTGTAGCCGGCCAGGCTGAGACCAAGTTGATTCGGGTTTTTCTGCATGCCATTGAGCGACTTTAGGCATCAGCAGACCTCGGAATATGTCGGGAATCCTACTTTTTGAATTCCCCCTGTGAACTAGATTTGTTGAAACAATAAACATCATCATGAAAAAATTAGCCCTATTACTCGTCGTGTTCGTTCATCTCGCCGTAGGCGCACAAGTCAATCATGCAGAACTAGACGCCCTATTAATGGAATTTGTCAGCGCGGAAGGAGATGTGAATTATGGGGAACTTCAAAAGAATGGAGGGCAGTTAGAAGCCTATTTAAAAACGCTACAAGCCAACCAGCCTGATGCTTCCTGGGATGCAAATGCTACTAAGGCCTATTGGATGAATGCCTACAACGCCTATACGCTTCAATTGATGATTGAGCATTACCCCTTGAAGAGCATCACCGATTTGGAGAAGCCATGGGACCGCGAGTGGATTCCGGTGGGCGATGAAATGAAGAGCTTGAATTGGATCGAGCACGAAGTACTGCGCAAGGACTTCAGCGACCCTCGAATTCATGTCGGAATCAACTGTGCTTCAAAATCCTGCCCTCGATTGGCCCAAACGGCCTTTAATGCAGAGAATGTAGACGGAATGTTGACCGAGCTGATGACGGAGTTTGTCAACGACGATAGCCGAAATCAAATCACGGAAAAGAAAATCGGCATCAGCTACATCTTCCAATGGTTTGAGGAAGACTTTACCAAAGAAGGCGATATCATTGATTTCCTCAATGGTTACAGCGCGACCAAGATCAGCCCCAAAGCCAAAATCACGTACATTGAGTACGATTGGACTCTAAACGGTTTTTAATGGGCGAACGCCGACTGTATTTTTTTGCCGCCGTATTTATCTTCCTGGGGTGTTCCACAGCTTTAGTGGCCACCCCAGAAGTTTTGGTGAAGGTCTTAATCCCATCGCTCAATTTCCCGGCTGGAACGCTCATCACCTGGGCGGCTATGATTGCATTACCCACGGCCATTTACTTCGCCTTTCCCCAATTTGAATCACCCGAAAGCGGCATGTGGCTCGTGTATAAACGCGTGTTTCAGATCGCTATCTCGCTGGGGATTGTCTGGGGAATCGTGAGCTACGGGTTCTCGGGAAACTGGAACTACTCCTTTAGCAGTGCCGTTCCCGGATGGCGCGGAAGTCCAAGAGCCTCGCTTTGGTTCTGGAATTGGACCAAGATCGTTGGGGCTCTTCCCTTTGTGTTTCTTTTAGTCTTGCTTTTGCACCTTACGGTGCGATGGCTGCTGGATCGTTTCGCTTAACGCAAGAAACGGAAGCCAATATTGAAGGTCTCTCCGGCACCGGCGTTGTTTCCATCCCAGAAATTGGTGTAGCTAAGCTCCAATTCCCACGAAGGGGTAAACTGCCATTTCCCGCCCAATCCACTTTGAATGAAATAGGTTCCGCCAGAGTTCGCCGTTGGCGTATACTGGGTCATTCCGTAGATGGTAAAGTTGTTGTTCGGGAACCAGCTCAAAAAGGCACTCATAGGCAATTGGACCAAGTCCTCACGGTTGTTTCCGAACCGCCACCACGCCTCAATAGAGGTAAAGACCTGCCAGTCTCCACCCCAGATGGTCCGGTCGAAAAAGAGTTGATTCCACCATTGGAATTGCTGGTACTCCAAGAAGGGACCCCCTTCAGCACCGTCCATGTTCTCGGCAGTGGGGATCCAAAAGTGGCTGTAGATTGAAACGCGTTTCCAGTCTTCAATGGGTTGCCATTTTACCGTTGGTCCTACACCACTAACCGCGGTGCGGCTGTTCACCCCGTCGTTACCAAACTTGAGCACATCGAGGGCCGATGAGCTCGGATCGGCGTTCAAGACCGACTTGATGTTCACGTCGAACCCCACGTTCAAACGTCTTGACTCCGATACCCCAAAGACGAAACTGTTGAGGGAAGTATAATAGGTAGAGCGTTGGCTCAGGACCTGATTGTCCCCGTCCGAATTGTAAAAGGAGGTCTGGGTGTACAGATTCTGAAAGAGCTTCACTTCAATCTGTCCTTTCTGTAGGAGTGAAGAAGGCGTATAAGTACGGATATTGGAGCTCTCTTGAGCGTGCGATACGCCGATCACGAGGCAAAAGAGACCGGCCAAGACGTTCTGAATGATATTCTTTTTCATATCACAAAGGAAAATCAATGTGATGAGCTTCATTGTCAGAGCAACGACAAAAGCCTACATTCCAATGCATTTACTTTGAAGGTGTAAATTACAAGACATGGCCCACATCGCCATTATAGGAAATGGAATAAGCGGCATAACCGCCGCCCGACACATTCGAAAGCGAAGCAAAGACCGCATCACGGTCATTTCATCCGAGACGGAGCACTTCTTCTCTCGGACGGCTTTGATGTATGTCTACATGGGCCACATGAAGTACGAAAACATCAAGCCTTACGAAGACCGCTTCTGGGCCAAAAATAACATTGACCTGGTTTTCGGCTACGTCAATAAGATCGATTATTCAGCTCAATCCCTCTCCTTTGATGACGGATCTACTTTGGATTACGATTCCTTAGTATTGGCCGTAGGTTCCAAACCCAACGTATTCGACTGGCCCGGCAAAGACCTCCCTCAAGTACAAGGTCTTTACTCATGGCAGGATTTGGAGTCGATGGAAAAATGGAGCCCTACCACGCGCAGAGCGGTGATTGTCGGCGGGGGACTCATCGGGGTGGAAATGGCGGAGATGTTCCGCACCCGAGGTATTGAAGTGACCTTTTTGGTTCGTGAAGACCGTTTTTGGGGTGGAGTGCTCCCGAGCGAAGAAGGAGAACTCATCACCAACCATATCCGCGAACACCACGTTGACCTTCGACTCAGCACCACCTTAGAAGAAATTCTGGCGGACGACAACGGAAATGTCCGGGCCATTCGCACCAGTACTGGGGAAGAAATTGACTGTGAGTTTGTCGGGTTAACGGTAGGGGTCCGCCCCAATGTAGACTTCTTGAAGGGCGCTGAATTGGAGTTGGGCAGAGGAATCTTGGTGGACGGTTTTTGCCGAACCAATCTCCCGAATGTCTATGCGATTGGCGATTGTGCCGAGCGCCGAAATCCGGTATCGGGCCGTAGGCCCATCGAACAGGTTTGGTACACCGGCAAAATGATGGGGGAGGCGGTCGCCCGCACCCTCACCGGCGATCCCACGGAGTACAAGCCCGGGCATTGGTTCAACTCAGCGAAATTCTTCGACATTGAGTACCAAACCTATGGGTGGGTGCGCAATCAACTCGCTGAGGGCGAATCCGACTTTTATTGGCAGCATCCCGACGGGCGCAAATGCGTCAAAATCGTTTTTGAAACGGACGGGCGCAAGCTTATAGGGATCAATGTATTCGGAATTCGACTGCGCCATACGGTGCTCGATCGCATGCTCGAAGAAGAGCGGACGGTGGACTATTTGCTGGAACACTGGCGTGATGCCCTTTTTGATCCGGAGTTCTACAGAGACCATATTCTCGACATCCTCCACTGCTTTAACGACCAATTCGGCACCTCGATCCGGCCGAAAAAGAAAAATTGGGTCCGAATTTTTAACGCACAACAAACCTGGATGCCCATATGAACGTCTTACAAAAGACAGGCTTAGGTTTTTTCCTGGCCGCGCTGATCTTATTTACTTCTGCTATTACGTGGAGTCAGTATACCCTGACGCCGGAATTGGCGAGCGAAGAGATCAGCGGTGAGATTAAACTAGCGGCATTCGAAGAGGGGGCTACAGAATTATTCGGCACACCATTCTCTAGCAACTTCTCGTTTGTCGCTTCTTTAAAAGACGCCCTCAAGGCCGCCAACGCCTCCATCGAGGGCCGCTACGCTTTCCCCGCCGAAACAGTAGCTCAGCTGCAATCTGGATTGTCCGACCCCGCGCGTTATAACCTCGATGAGGTGCGCAGCGCGTTGGCCTCCACCCTCGGCTCCGATCAAATTCAAACGCTCATCGACAACACCTCTTGGATGGCCTCCAAGGAATATGCTGATGAGATGGCCTTACGGGCCGATGCACAAGCCAAACTCGATGAATTGAATGCCAACGTCGGCAGTCAACTCGGTTTCTCCGACTCGGAAATCAAGAACCTCTCCTTCTCTTTGACCAAAGCGGCCAGCCATGGAGTCCTCGTCGAAAAGACGGGTTGGATGCTTCTGTTCACTTTTGGCCTCGGCATTGTCGGTGCTTTGATGTATTTGTTGCCCCAGTACCGGAACGAACCTCCGGGCATCAAAAACCACCACATCTTTTTCAGTGCGGTCATGACGCGCGGATGGCTCGGAATCATCCTGGGTACGTACTTGATTGCCTTTTATGTATTCCTCTACTGGTTCCCGGAATACCTGACCAATTGGGTGATTCTCGTGGATCCGGTCAGTCGAGCGCTCAGTGGAAATCCGGCCAGCCAGTGGTTCCTCTACGGGTTCATGTATACCGTAGTCATGGGCGTCATGGGCATTCGTATGCTCCTCAAGTACAGGGGTAATCGCTACCAGATCATCAGAACCATCTCCGTGATGTTCTTCCAAACGGCTTTTGCCTTCTTGATCCCCGAAATTCTGGTTCGCTTAAATCAACCCTACTACGATTTTAAGAACATCTGGCCGCTGGACTACGACTTCTTCTTCAATTGGCACCTCAGCTCCCTCATCGATAGTGGAGCCATTGGAATCTTCATGTTGGTTTGGGGCTTGGCACTAATCGTTTTGGGCGTACCCATCATCACCTATTTTTACGGAAAGCGCTGGTACTGCAGCTGGGTCTGCGGTTGTGGAGGACTGGCCGAAACCCTCGGCGATCCTTTCCGCCAATTGAGCGACAAGTCGGTCAAGGCCTGGAAAATCGAGCGCTGGATGATCCACAGCGTACTGGTCTTTGCAGTGTTCATGACCGGACTCACCTTATACACGTATTTCAGCGGAAACTACAGCCCTTTTGGAATTCAAACAGGAGGTGTTCAGAAAACTTACGGATTTCTCATCGGCAGTGCCTTTGCCGGAGTTGTCGGTACGGGCTTTTATCCTTTGATGGGGAATCGTGTTTGGTGTCGATTTGGTTGTCCGCTTGCGGCTTATTTAGGTATTGTCCAACGCTTTAAATCTCGATTCCGCATCACCACCAACGGTGGCCAATGCATCAGTTGCGGGAACTGCTCTACCTATTGCGAAATGGGGATTGACGTGAAATGGTATGCCCAGCGCGGTCAAAACATTGTGCGCTCGAGCTGTGTCGGCTGCGGGGTGTGTTCCGCGGTCTGCCCACGCGGGGTACTGAAATTGGAGAATGCTCCTGAAGCGGGCCGTTTTGACGTGGCCCCAATCACCATCGGAAACAAGAGCATTGAGTTGAATACTGAATTGTTGAAGTGATGAAAGTATTGGCTATTCTTATGGCGCTTCTCTTCTTCCCAGGTGGACCGGAAACCTATGTGAAGAATAAGGGTCCGAACGGCAGCATTGAGTCCGAAGGCTGGGTGTGCAATAAGGCCCTTCGACAGGGTACCTGGGTCTTTCACAATCCAGATGGCACGTTCGAAACCTGCGACTACCGAGACAACAAAAGAAGAGGCTGGTACAAATTTCACCGAGCGGATTCCGCAGTCTTGAAGGTTGGGCCATATTATGCCGATAAGAAACAACGCTATTGGAAAGCCTATTACCCGGACGCTCAAACCCTGCAGTGGGAGGGCACCTACAACGATGACAAACGAACGGATTGGTGGCGGTTCTACTACGAAGATGGAGTGCTGGAGAGCGTTGGGAAGTACAAGAATGACTTTAAGTCGGGCTATTGGGAATTCTTCGATGAGTCCGGGATCAAAACAGAGGTGGGGCATTTCAAAAGAGGAGTGCGCGACGACTGGTGGATGACCTTTTATCCCAACGGAAACCCGGAGAGTTTCGGAGATTACCGGAAAGGGGAAAAAAGCGGATGGTGGATTTACGGATACGATGATAAAACCAAGAAGGAAGAAGGGCGATACGAGAACGGACGTCGTGTAGGCGTCTGGGAACAGTACGATCGATCGGGTGAACCGATTCAAGCGAAGGATTACGGAGAATGAAAAAGAAGATCGTGGTCGTTATACCGGCCTTTAACGAAGAGAATTCCGTCGGGAAGGTGGTTCGCGATATCCCGAAGGATTGTGTGGATGAGGTCATAGTGGTGGACAACAATTCCAGCGATGCTACCGAACAGTCTGCTTTGGCGGAGGGAGCTACCGTGCTCAGCGAACCGAAGCAGGGGTATGGAGCGGCCTGCCTGAAAGGTCTGTCCTATGTGGATACCTTGGATCCACTGCCGGATGTCGTGGTCTTTTTGGATGCCGACTACAGCGACTACCCAGAAGAGCTGCCGAGCTTGGTTCGTCCCATCTTGGAGAATGGAATGGATCTCGTGATCGGTTCGCGAGCCTTGGGAGATCGAGAAAAAGGGAGTATGACCTTCCCTCAAGTATTTGGAAACTGGCTCGCCACCACCTTGCTGCGCTGGTTTTACAAAGTAGAATTTACCGACCTAGGCCCGTTCCGGGCCATTCGATACGATGCTCTCCAGCACATCGGAATGGTCGACACAAACTACGGTTGGACCGTGGAAATGCAGCTCAAAGCAGCAAAGCTTGGCCTGCGTACCACTGAAGTCCCCGTCACATATCGTCAACGTATAGGACAAAGCAAAGTCAGTGGTACCGTCAAGGGCGCAGTGAGTGCTGGATATAAAATCCTCTACACCATCTTTAAATACCTTTGAGGCCCCAGAAATGAAGACGCTTAGCTACCTTATTATAGCCCTGTATACGGGAATGATGACCTTCATCTTCTTCTACGCGCTGGTCCAGCTCAGTCTGGTGATTCACTACGTAAGAGCCAAGCGAAAGGGCTTCGCTTACCCCAAGCCCAAGGACTTTGAAGAGTGGCCTATGGTGACTGTTCAACTGCCCGTTTATAATGAGCGCTACGTGGTTGAACGGCTGATTGAGGCCACTGCGGCCTTGGACTACCCCGTGGACCGGATGGAGATTCAAGTGCTCGATGATAGCACGGATGATACGGTGGAACGGATTGCCGAATCGGTCAATCGACTTCGATCGGAAGGCTACACCATCCACCATGTCCGCCGGCCTCATCGTCAAGGGTATAAAGCTGGGGCATTGGCCTTTGGATTGGAATCTGCCCGTGGGGAGTACGTCGCCATTTTTGACGCGGATTTTGTTCCCAAGCCCGATTTCCTGATGCAGTGTATTCCGCTTTTTGCCGATGATAACATTGGCTTGGTACAATCGCGCTGGGAACACCTCAACGAAAACCACAGTTTGTTGACGCGCATGCAGGCCTTTGGATTGAACGCCCACTTCTCGGTGGAACAAGGAGGGCGGTACGCCGGTGAGCACTTCATCAACTTCAATGGTACAGCAGGTGTATGGCGCCGCTCTTGCATCGATGATGCTGGAGGGTGGGCCAGCGATACCCTAACAGAAGATTTGGATTTGAGCTACCGGGCTCAGCTGCGTGGATGGAAGTTCCATTTCATCGAAGAACTGGGATCTCCGGCCGAGTTGCCCGCTTCGATGAACGCACTCAAGACGCAGCAGTTCCGATGGACCAAAGGAGCCGCGGAATGCGCGCGTAAAAACTTGGGCAAGGTCTTACGTGCACCCATTGGATGGAGCACCAAGATCCACGCGACCTTTCACTTGATGAACAGCTTTCTCTTTTTGTGCATTCTCTTTACGGCCATTTTAAGCGTGCCTATGCTGTTCATCAAGGACAGCTTCCCGGAGTTTCGAAACATCTTCTATTTCGGCTCCTTCTTTGTCATTAGCCTGCTGATCTTGACGGTGTTCTACTGGGTGAGTTATGTACATCGCGAGACTCGACCTCGCCTGCACGTCTTCCTCATTAAATTCCCCATGTTCTTATCCGTTTCGATGGGGATGAGTCTACATAATGCCGTAGCGGTGCTCGAGGGCTTGATCGGCAGAAAAACACCTTTTGTTCGGACCCCGAAATTCAATGTAGAAGAAGGGAGTACAGGGTGGCGAAGTAACGTCTACTTGAAGTCCGCTTTGAACATAGTGACACTCGTCGAAGGGCTATTGGCGGCCTATTTCATTGGCGCCTTGTATGTGGCCTATGAATTGGGCGATTTCGGCTTGGTGCCCTATCACTTAATGTTAGCCTTCGGATTCGGTACGGTGTATGTCCTCAGCGTGCTTCACTCGATCCGAGGATCTTGGTCGAAGTAGGTTTTCGACTCACCTCCCAAATTAAAAAAGCGATCACCACGCCGTACTCGACCAAGACCAAAACGAGGTCTTCGGTGTAGGCGGTTGTTCTATAGGTCGCGTAGCTCAAATACACCATGGCTGCCCAAAGGATGGGATAGCGAAAGCGGGACAGTGGAACAAAGGCCAGGGAGATGCTGATGTACCAAGGGTGAACGGTGGTGGCGAGGAGAAGAAAGATGGTGTGTGCGCCCATCCAGGCTGTGGGGAGCTCGTGCTCTCGGGTGCCGTATCGGCCCGTGAGGGCCCAAATCATCAAAATCAAAAAAGTCAGCAGCGAAAGACTCGGGCCGATGAGGTCAATGCGGTTGTATCCGTTCATCCAAATGGCCACTTCACGGGCGAGGTAGTAGAGGCTGGCATTGAATTCAAAGTTTCGGAAGTAGAGGTCAAGACTGTCCGAGAAGTTCAGAATCAGTTCCATATTGACGAATGGGGCGAAGAGGATACCCACGACTACGGCTACGATGGCGTAGTAGGTGCCCGCAATGCGCCATCCGGCGAAGCGAAGAAGGAAAGGCAAAAAGATAAGGGGGACCAGTTTGGTTGAGATGGCTAGTCCGAAGATGATGGCGGAACTGAGCCAACGCCTTTTGAGGATGTGGTAGTACGCGTTGAGAACGAGTCCCATCATGAGGCCTTCGTAGTGCAGGTTTCCCGTGAATTCCATTACGGTCATGGGGCAGAGCAGATAGACGTAGGCGATGTCTTCCGGACGTCGGAAATAGCGGAGAATGCGGCGGAGGGAATACAGGGCCAGGAGATCGCCGAGCAAAAGAATGACCCTAAGGGTCACGACGGCGGCGAGGTCGTTCTGGGGAAACAACAAGCCCGCCAAGCCGAAGGTCAATTGTGCAATGGGCGGGTACACCGAAAAGTATTCGGGTGAGTTGAGATTCTGGAATAGTTCGGTGGAAATTCCGTCCGGTAAGACTTCTTGGGCGAGGATTTCAGAGGGCAGATAAGCAAAGGGGTTAATGCCCTCAACCCAGAGTCTCCCGTCCCACAAGAAGCGGAAGTAATCATCGGAGAGTTCTGGCAACGCGCCCATCCAAATCAAGCGATAGGCGAAAAAAGCCACCAACAGGGCCGTGGAATTTCGAAATTGAGAGGCAGTAAGCACCGCATAGGCCCCAAAGAGACCCGCGACAATGGAGATGAGCTGAGGAAAGTTGCTCCGCTCGGTGTGGTAGGCCAGGGCAAAGTAGCCGACGGCTGAGGCGACCAGCAACGCGTACCAAGCGGTTCTGCCCCAGTGAATGTTCAAGGTTTGTAGACTTTTTTGCCCTTGGTGAGCCAAACGCCCCAGACGCGGTCATAGGCATGGACCTTGCTGGTCGGATCTCCCTCTGGGTCGACCACTTCCAGTTCTTCATTGGACCATTCGAAAATACCTCCATACAGGTTGCGGACGTTGGTATATCCTGCTTCCTGAAGCTGTTCGGTCACCCGCTCGCTTCGATAGCCTACACTGCAGTAGACGACAATGGCAGAATCTTTCGGAATATCGGCAACCCGTTCAAGATCAAAATCGTCATAACCCACCCATCGTGCCTCGTCCAAATGACTGACCTCGAATTCTCCGCGCTCACGCGCATCCAGTAAGAGCACATTCTGAGCGGTGGTGTCCAGTTCTTTCACTGAGACCTCTGGTACATCGCGGGTCAGCAATCCATTGAGCATGGTTTCGTAGGTGCCCGACGATACTTTAGGTCGATCTTGACCGTGGCTGCAGGCGTAACCTAGCAGCAATCCTAAAAAGATGACATAGCGCTTCATCCTTCCAAATATAATGAATTGCACCCGCGTGATTCAGGTCACTTTAACGACTCCTACACGCGCGTACCTTTGCAATTCATTAAATTCGAATGATGTTTTTATTCAATAGAAAACGCAAACGCATGATCGCAGATAAAATCAACGACCCCAACGCCACCATCGTCGACGTACGCACGGTAGGCGAATTTGAAAGCGGCCACCTCAATGGCTCCATCAATATCCCCTTGGACGAAGTCGAGGCCCGAATCGAGGAGCTTCGCGCCATGTCTCGCCCACTCATCTTGTGTTGCCGTTCAGGTGCCCGTAGTGGAAATGCTACCGCCTACCTTTCGGCTCAAGGCTTTGAAGATGTACATAACGGTGGAGGATGGACCGATGTCCGCTTGCACAAAATCGACTAACCATGAAGAATCTCTTGTTGGGCGCTTTGGCCCTGATCAGTTTTAGTGCCTGCGGCACGATGCCCACTGAAGACACTGCAACAGAAGAGGTAGTGGAGCAGGCCTCCGGAACAGCTGAAGACGTAAACGTTGAACGCTTTGCCGAGCTCGTTGCTTCTGGTGAAGGTATTGTTCTGGACGTGCGCACTCCGGAGGAGTACAACGCTGGCCACCTAGAGGGCTCGGTACACCACAACATCTACGATGCCGATTTCGCCGATCAGCTGGCCAAGCTAGATCCCGAAACCCCGGTATACGTCTACTGTAAAGCTGGCGGACGAAGTGCAAAAGCCATGAGCATGATGCACGAAATGGGCTTCTCCGAAGTCTATAATTTGGCCGGTGGGTACGACGCTTGGAGTCGCTCGGGCCAACCCGTAGTCGAGTAAATCACTCGCGCTCTTTCAGGGCGCGCATCGCATAGCCCTCGGCCTTGAGCCAACTCAAGGTCGCGGGTAATGCTTCTTGCAGTCTGGGCCAAGCTTTCACGGAGTCGTGAAAGACAATGATGCTGCCCGGCCGCACATACTGCTGAACTCTTCTCAAGCAGTCCTCACCACTCAATTTAACATCGTAGTCTTTCGACAAAACATCCCACATGATGATGTCGAAATGCCGATCAACGGCCTTGGATTGGGCTGGAGTCATTCGGCCATAAGGAGGACGAAACAAGCGACCCCCAGTCACAACAGCTCCGCGCTGAACTTCCCTTAAATAATCTTGGGTACTCGTCTTCCAACCATTGGTATGGTCATGGGTGTGATGGCCAATGGTGTGCCCTTCCAATCGGATTCTGCGCATCAGCTCTGGATGTCCTAAAGCGTTGCCGCCTAAGCAAAAGAAGGTTGCCTTTGCCCCGTGGTGCTCGAGCTCATCCAGCACAAAATCGGTGACATCGGGTATGGGGCCGTCGTCAAAAGTGAGGTATACCTCTTTCGCCTCTGTTTCAACCCGCCATTGAGCAGCGGGCATCAGACGCTTCAGTGTTTGGACCACAAAGGGGTTCACGTGGCTTACTGGATTCCGTAGAGGCTGAGCGCCTGAGTCAACTTTGTGTTGAGCTCATCAGATACATCCTGATCCGCGTAACGTCGTGCCAATTGAACGACCTGCTGCAAGAACTGAGAATCGCGCTGAATCTCCGTAGCGACCAATTCCTGCTTGGTCCTCGGGAATTGAGCGTAATACTCCAACTCCTCGATAATAATATCTCCGTAGGTGGTCAGAATTTCCGTTCCCTTGTCTTTCGCCCCCGCCAAGAAGTACTCCTCGGCCATAGGCAAGTTAAAGTAGTTGTACGGCACCACCTCGTTTGGCATTTGCTCCATGGCCTTGTCCAAGACGGCAATAGCCGAATCATTCTTGCCTTCCTGATTCAATTTATTCGCCAATCGAGCGAAGTTGTTCCGGAAGTTCAAGGTCATACGGCGGTTGGTCTCATCCATGTAGACGCCTGGGTCATTCATGTTCCCCCACTGGAACTTGTTCATGACCACATCGTACATCACATCGGAGTTTACTCCTCCAATTTGCCCGGTGCGATCGCGCTCCTGGCGAATCGGAACCAAGTGATAGGCCATACCGCTCAACTCAAAGTAGTCGGTCAAATACATGAAGTCGCGAGGACGGTTTCCTACCGTGATGGCGAAGTAAATCGGACGCTGCCAATCATTGGTCGCCAATAGATCCAAGATCATCACATCTCGACGCAGCAAGCTGTTGCGCTGACCAAAGTCAATATCGATGTAGTCGACCATTTGATCTGCGCGTTCCGCTTCGACAATTCCGTTGGCCAAGGCGTTTTCCTTCTGCACCGGTACGCGAATCTTGCGCGTTGGGAAGAAATCAAACTGTTGACGACCACTGCTCACCTTCGTCTGTGGATCATCGCTCGCAATCCAGCGAATGAAGTCATCCACAGTCCAGCGGTTGGTCACACCTTTGTCTACGTAGTACACAATCTCTCGACGATTGGCTACGTACTTGTCCCGTGTCATACTGAAGGGAACTGCATCACTATCGTAGGCAGCGCGCTTCATCTGATCGATGTACCAATCGGTGTTCAACAGGCTCAAGTTGACAATACGGACATCTGTTCTGTAGCCCTCGACTTCTTGCACATACCAAAGAGGGAAGGTGTCGTTGTCCCCATTGGTAAACAGGATGGCGTTCGGAGCACAGCTGTCCAGATAGTTCATGCGCCATCTGTCTTGAGCGGTATACACGTCCGGATCTATCGTGATCATCCCAGTTTTCTTTGGCCATGATTCCTGGAACAGCCAAAAGGCAAACTCCCGTCACGGCGATAGCCGCCACCTTGCCCGGTGCTTTCTTGCGCAGCTGGTCAAAGATGGCCATGACGCCCAATCCAATCCAGATGGCAAAGGCATAGAAACTACCCACATAGGCGTAGTCCCGTTCTCGCGGTTGATAGGCGTACTGGTTCACATAGACCACAATCGCCAATCCCGTAAGTCCAAAGAGCAGGGTGACAATCCACGCATCTTGCTTGTTCTTGTTCCAGTGCCAAATCAATCCGACCAATCCCAATAGGAAAGGCAGCATGAAGTACACATTCCGGCCTTTGCTGCCGGTCTGCTTAAGCGGCAAATTCGTTTGAGGTCCTAGGCGTGGTTCGTCAATGAACTTAATACCAGAGATCCACTGCCCTTCGGTTATACCGCCTCGTCCCTGTTCATCGTTCTGTCGACCACTGAAGTTCCACATGAAGTATCGGAAATACATGTAGTTGACTTGATAGCGGAAGAAGAAGCGCAGGTTGGCTCCAAAAGAAGGCTTTTCGCTGTCTGGAGTTGTTACTCCTCCCCATTCCTTATAAGTGGTGGCGTGATTCGGGTCATTTCGATCCCACATCCGCGGGAAAATACTCATGAAGTCCGAGTCGTAGTTTGGAATGGCATTCTTCATGTCATTCACTACCACGTATTCCCCTTTCTCCTCATCCTTTTCGTAGATGGGCGTTCCGTCTTTAAAAGGCGTGCGTCGGTCCAATGGAGAGTTGTAGTACCATCCATAGGCAATCGGCCAATCCCCGTACTGCTGACGGTTCAGATAGGCCAGAAGGCTCGGAGCATCTTCCGGGTTGTTCTCGTCAATAGGTGTGTTTGCATTGGAGCGAATCACCAGGCTGAAAAAGGTTGAGTAACCGATCAACAGGTAAACGAAACTCAAAACCGCCATATGCCCTAGGTCCCAGCCGCGCTTTTTGGTGTATCGCAAGCCGAAAACAATGGCTCCAATAATGATGACAAAGGCCAGAATAGTCCCGGAGTAGAAAGGAAGCCCCATGCCGTTGACAAAGGTGATTTCCATCCAAGAACTGAAGTTCAATACAACCGGGAAGACCACTTTAAAGATGACGCCTAGAATCAGCAACATAACCACGTTTGCGATCACAAACCCGCGGGGCGTTACCGTGTACTTTTTGAAGTAGTAGACCATGCCCACGGCAGGGAAGGCCAACAATGCCAACATGTGAACACCAACGGCCATTCCAATCATTAAGGAGATCAAAATGATCCATCGATTCGCGTGTGGATTGCCGTAGTCGCGGTCCCACTTAAAGATCATCCAAACAATGATCGCGGTAAAGAAGCTACTCATCGCATATACCTCACCTTCGACGGCGCTGAACCAAAAAGAATCACTGAAGGTGTAGGCCAAGGCCCCAACGGCACCAGCACCGATGATAGCATACATGCCTCCTTCTCCCATATCCTCTTCGCTGCGCTCGGCAATGCGACGACCAAAGGCTGTGATGGTCCAGAATAAGAATAGGATGGTAAAGGCTGACGACAAGGCCGACATCGCATTGATCATCAAGGCTACCTGAGTCACGTCGCCAAAGCTGAAGAGCGCAAAGAAGGCTCCCAGGATTTGGAACATCGGCGCACCGGGAGGGTGCCCTACCTGTAGCTTAAATGCGGTTGAAATGTACTCCCCACAGTCCCAAAAACTGGTTGTGGGTTCAATCGTAGAGAGGTATGTCACGGCCGCGATCGCGAAGACCACCCAGCCGGAAACATTGTTGATGAAATCGTAGCGTTTGCCCATCTTAAATAGCTTATCGGTGGCGAATTTAACCAATATTTGAACAGCACTTGGGGTACAGCCGTTAAGGTTTTCCCAAAAGCTAAAGCAAGAGATCTGGGCCTACGGCCCGATGTCCACCTCCACAGCCCCTCAAATTTTGTTTTGGAGGATGAAAAATTGCTTTATCTTTGCAGCCCTTATAGGATGATTGCCCGATCGTCTAATGGCAGGACAGCGGTTTTTGGTACCGTCAGTCTAGGTTCGAGTCCTAGTCGGGCAACAAGAAAAAAGGAAGGAACAGCCCTCGCATTTGCGGGGGCTTTTCTATTTAGGCTGGGTCTGATCGTGCTTGCTCGGTCCCCATACGCTTGAGCAAAATTCTTAAGTCGGACGGAACACACCATTAAAAACCAGTACAGGGCAACATGCTAAGGGCCAGAATCTGCCCGTTTGAAGGTGACTTCAGCTAAGGTGACTTGTCCTTTTATTGTTTGTTGCCGGGATTGAAAAGTCAATGCTAGCTTGTTGGAAACCTCGGGTTTCATTGATTAAAGCTAATAGGCACCCTCTTTAGGAGGTTTTGAATATCCAACGGGACGATCTGGCTCAACCACACCTACTTTTTCTGCATAGGCCTCGTATTTCTTGATCATCCTTTTTAGTTTTTCAGGTTCTTTCTCGGAAAGATCAATTTGTTCGGAAAGGTCGCTCTGCAAATTGTGTAAGGTCCATTCCCCAGTTCCGTATGGCGTGGGCAACATGTTTATTTTCCACATGCCAGATCTAAAGGTTCGCATTCCGTAAAGCTCGAATCCCATTTGGCGCTCCGTACCGGCCTCAGAATTCCCGGTCAAAACAGGGAGTAATGATTGTCCTAAGTTGCTCATGCCATCGTCTGGTTCAACATCTTCTATAGATTCGGCGCCAACCAAATCAAGTAATGTGGGCATAATATCGGTGACATACGCGAAGCTTGAGATTCTTTGTGGCTTCAATCGGGTCTCGGCAGGTAGCTTGATGACCAACGGTACCCGCATTCCACCTTCTGTAGGATATCCTTTGGTATGTCGAAATGGCGTGTTGCATGACCAAGCCCAACCCGGACCGATGTCCGGATAGGAATTTGGCAGCCCTTTGTTTGGCAAGGAATTATCAAAAGATGCCAAATGCTCTTCAATTTCTCTACCTAAACTTGCGTAATCATTTATTGTGGTTTTGCTTGCTCCGTTGTCCGACATGAAAATGACTATGGAATTATCGTATGCCTCTATTGATTTTAAATATTCCAATAATCGTCCTATGCTCATATCCATGTAGTCAATCATCGCTGCATATACCTCCATGTCTCTTGCTCGAGAAGCCTTTTGCTCATCACTGAGCTCGTTCCAAGGGCTAATCCAATCGGGAAATTCGTAAGCAACTTGGTCGCCATGGATTATTCCGAGATCCTTCATCTGACTCAGCCGATTCTCGGCATGAACCGACCACCCCGAGTCATATTTCCCTCTATACTTTTCGATATAAGCTTTAGGTGCGTGTAGCGGATTGTGTGGGGCAGTGTATGCTACGTATGCAAAAAATGGTCTGTCTTTCTGAATATCTTCGTCTATAAATGAAATAATGCTATCTGTGTAGGACTCCGTTGAATAGAAATCCATCGGTAGTTCTTCAATGATCTTCCCATTGTGTGTATACAGACTGGACTTCCCGGGTATGAGTGGTTTGTTGTCGCTCCAATGACTTGCTCCTCCTGCGAGCATAGAAAAGGTGCGGTCAAATCCTCGGTTAAACGGAAGCATTGAGGTCTGCTTGGCTCCCAAATGCCATTTACCTACCATGTATGTGCGGTATCCGTTTTCTTTGAGGGCTTCGGGCAGTGTCTTCAAATCTTGACGCAAAAAACCTTCATAACCGGGTTGACCGATTTGATTTTCGGTAATGAGCTCACTCATCGTACCCATCCCGGCTAAATGATTGTCTTTCCCTGTGAGCAATGCTGCACGCGTAGGAGCACAATTCGGCGTAACATGAAAATCGGTTAGCTGCATGCCGGCACTAGCCAGGCGATCAATATTAGGGGTGGAGATTTCCCCACCGTAACATGAAAAGTCAGAAAACCCTGCATCATCAGCGACAATCAGGATGATGTTCGGCGGCTTACTTGTTGTTTTATGCGCCGTAGGGTTTTGGGGTGAACAGCCAGCAAGTACAGTCCATGATAGGATGGTAAGCAAGGAAAATGGCGACGAGAAAGACTCTTTAGAACAATATATCATATACGCACCGGTAATTATAAGATGACCTTATTTACGGTTTTCATGATTCTTTCGAAGGTCGACTCATCTGATAGATCCTTGATAGCAAAATGAAAAGAAACAACTGCAAAGTGCATTTCTGTGCGGAGTTCATTAAGCTGTGCACCTAACTTTTCACCTTCTTCAAGAGTGGTGTTTTGATCTTTAACCAGATTGTTTTCGAGAGCGTTTAAAGATGCATAGGTGTCTCCGAGCTCATTGAATTTTAGTTGAATCTGTTCAAGGGCCTGAAGTGCCGAGTTTCGCTTCTCATCATCACTAATCTCTGAATCTATTTTCTGCTTAATCTTTGAGAAAGCATCCTTCTCTTTTTTCTTATTCTCTTTTTCAAGACGTTTTTCTGTCTTTTCACTCGAGTATTCAATGATATTGGACCATTCTTCAGGTGTAATCTTGGCTACGACCATTACTCGTTGTTCCAAAATGTCTTTTTGAAAAGCCACACGCTCTTCTTTTAATGATTGCAAAAAAGTGTCGAAATCCGCTTTCGTACTCGAATACGAGGCATTCAAATCGTGATACTCCCTCAATGTCTTCTCGCGGTTTTTATTAAAGACCTTTATGGTTTTGACCGTTATGTCGAGGTCAGACAAGATTTCTTTCTTGCGATCTTTTTCAATGACATATTCCTTTACTCCTTTTTCCAGTTTCTCTACTAGAAAATACTCTTGTGATCCTCCAAAAAACAAAATGGAAAACAGAGTTAACAATCCTACAATCATGTTTAATCGTGATATAATGTTCTTATAAACAGCCTACTCGGGAAGATATGGGTCTAATGCTCCCGGCCGAATTACAGGCTCCTCTTCTAAAGATTTAAGATGGTCAGTCAAGGCTTGTCCAGCTGGCCAGCGCATCCATGTCGTTTCGATCCACTTTGGGTCCAAGGGATTCTCCTCTTTAGGATCGGTATATAAATCGTAAAACAAGGGAACACTGTACGATCTCGTTGCATTTCCCCAAGCTTTGTCAATTTCTTTTGTCATCAGTTTGAAGTTTCGCCATTTTACTCCAAAAATCTCATTACCCACGTATATGATAACACTCTCACGATTTGACGAATCTTGTCGCCCATATAGAAAGTCGAGTTGGTCTACTCCGTCAATTATTCGGTCATCGGGAATCTTTCCCCCTACAATTCTTGCAAGGGTTGGAAATAAATCCATTTCGTGGACAATCTCGTTGGTAACCGTTCCACCGGGGATTTTATTGGGCCATCTCATAATACATGGGACTCGCAATGAGCCTTCAAACCCGGTAAAGTAGGAGCCTCTCCACGGGCCACTAAACCCATGGTAGGGTGTTTGTGGATCAGGCCCATTATCAGAGGTGAATATGAGAATAGTATTCTCGTTGAGCCCTTGTTCGTCAAGTGCTTCAATTATTCGGCCGACGTAATCATCCATTTGAACCAGAACATCAGCAAAGTCTCCATTACCTGTTTTGCCCTTGTATTGCGGATGAGGCGTGGTTGGCATATGGGTTTGTGTATAGGGAATGAAAAGAAAGAAAGGACCTGTGTTTTTAGCTTGTCGCTTGATAAAATCAACTGATCTGGACGTTATTTCCTCGTCGATTATAGCCCGTTGACTTAAATTATAAATCGTCAATTCTTTTGGCTGCTCGCCTTTGACAGATTCCATAATGTAGGTGCTTTGAGCAAATGGGTGAGCACTTGGTTTGTATCGGGTGTCATCAGGCCAAAAGGCCTCGTCTGAAGAATTTGGAATCCCATACCATTCATCAAAACCCTGATCCGTGGGGAACCGGCCCTCCGTTTGACCTAAATGCCATTTGCCGAACATCGCGGTTGAATACCCTACGTCGGAGAACATTTCAGCAAGAGTATATTCCCATTGTGTTAGTCCGTAGACAGGTGAATCAATCGGAATACTGGCATTACCCGTTCGTACCGCATACCTTCCGGTTAAAGTAGCCGCCCTACTTGGAGTGCATTGCGCCTCTACATTGAAATTCAAAAAACGCATACCCTCCGAGGCAAGCTGATCAATATTAGGGGTTGGAGCACCGCGCAGTTCACCGCCTCCATAACACCCGAGCTCTCCCCATCCCAAGTTGTCCATCATGATCAAAACCACATTTGGCTTTTGCTGGCCTTTAGTGTTGAGGGCAAGGAGCAAGAAAACAGGAACCAGCGAAAGGACTATTCTTTTCATGATCATTATTTTACACGGTAATCCCGTCCATAGTTGTAAAAGGTCTCTGCACCAATTTCAATGACATACATGTTTCCTTCGGGGGGAATATACCCGTGTTTCACGCTATATTCTTCCCAGTGCTCCGCCATCTCTTTAACCTTATCTGGATACTCTTCGGAAAGATCCGTTTTTTCGGTCGGGTCTTCCTCGAGGTTGATTAGCACCCATTTACCTCCATTCTTAAAAGCCTTGCCTTGCATCAATTTCCAATCTCCCTGAATAACTGTCTTGTACCCGCTAATCTCAAAACACAATGGCTCAATCTCTGTATCCCTAACGTGATCCTCTTCACCTTCAAGAAGGGGCTTGGCTGAACGACCAAATAATGGATTCATTGGATTTCCTCGATAAGTTTCAGGACGTTTGGCATCGGCAAGCTCTAGAACTGTCGGATAAATGTCAGCAGCATGAACCGTTATATCTTTTACACCATTCGCCTCAATTCCAACGCCTGAAATGATCAAAGGTGTCCGAATGCCGCCTTCCCCGGTAGTGGTTTTGTAGTAGCTAAATGGAGTAGCGGTTACCTCAGCCCAAGCGCCGCCAAGCGATATAAAAGAGTTATCTCTTCCCATGTTTTCTAAACTATTATCAAACCCTTGTTTATTGAACTCGTCAACACTGCCCAAGTAATAAAACTCTGGATCATATGGATTTGGGCCGTTGTCCGACATAACAATAAACACCGTGTTTTCAAGCCTTTTCTCTGCTTCTAAAGTTTCAACCAACCGGCCAATCTGGTCATCTACACAAGCGATCATTGCCGCGTAAACTTCCATTCTTCTTGCCTGAATAACTTTTTCATCTGCCGTTAAAGAGTCCCATTGAGTGAAATTACCCGTACCCGGATTGTACGGAACGGATTCATCAACTAAACCCATATTTTTCATCCGCTCAAGTCGCGCTCTACGTATGGCATCAAAACCTTCGTCGTAGGCGCCTTTGTATTTGTCAATATATTCATCGGTGACATGTAGCGGGTCATGAGGAGCCGTATAAGCTAAGTACCCGAAGATTGGTTTTTCCTCATCTGATTCTTTGATGTATTGAATCATGTAGTCCGTGTAGTCTTTAGTCGTGTAGAAATTCTCCGACAACTCCTCAATTCGCCGGTTGTCTTCCACATAAAAAGTGACTGGAACGTCAATCGGCCCTGTAGCGAAACCGTCTTGAAAATGACCCGCACTTCCGGCCATTTGCGCAAAGCTTCTTTCAAATCCTCTTCCATTTGGATATTGAGTCGAATCCAAACAACCCAAATGCCACTTACCACTCATGTACGTTTGATAGCCATTATCACGCAGCACTTCGGGAAGGGTGACCACTTTTTCATTTAAGTATCCTTCATATCCGGGTTGCATGTATTGATTCTGAGTATGCATAGGTGGCATAGCTCCTAAGCCATTCTGATGGTTATCAACGCCAGACAAAATTGAAGCACGCGTGGGCGCACACATGGGCTGCGTGTAGAAGCGAGTGAATTGAACCCCGTTACTTGCCAGCTGATCTATATTTGGAGTACTGATCTCTCCACCATAGCTACTGAAATCAGAAAATCCGGCGTCGTCCACAACAATCAAAAGAATGTTCGGCCTCAACTCATTGGGTTCTTCGTTGTTCGATTGGCATGCCGAGAAACCAATCGAGATGATTAGAGCTGAAAGCATATAAAAACAAGCCCTAAACAGATTCCCTTTTACCCAATTACAGCAGGCGTAAAGACCTTTGTTCAAAATCATTTCAATCCTTTTCAAGACATCGCATCTTTTAAATCCAATGTTGAGGTTTCGAAAATATCTTCTACCGAAATTTTGCGCTTCGCTAGTCCTTGGTCATAGACAAACCTGAAAGCCGCTTCATACGCCTTCCGGCTTCTATCCATGCCATAGGCATAAAAGTTTGGTCCTAGTTCATTGAGTGTATTATCAAATTCTTGTCCGTACCAAGGCAGGGAATCATAAGCCCAACCTAAGAGCTGCATGTGTTTCAGATCCATGGCCTTTGCTTTGCAGTACGCCTCGAAAATGGCTTTTGGCATCCATGGATTGGCCTCGATGGTACTTCTCTTCATGGCAACGGTATGCATAATTGGATAGATGCCTGTCTTGGTGAAATACCCCATTTCCTCCGTTCTGAAGTCTGTGAATAACCGTCGGACATTTGGGTTGCGTTCCTGAAAACACTTCGGTTCAGCCGGATGAAAAATTGCATCGACTTGGCCTGAAAGAAGCAATGAAGACTCGTCTTCTCCATCTGGGGCAAACTCCATTTCAATATTTTCAGGAATGATTTTTTCGTATTTCGAAACACCACTGGTAAGGTTCGCGGCTGAATCCTTTTTTGTCGAAATCCAATCTATTTCTTCAGGCATCACGCCATACTCAGAAGCTAGCCAACCTCGAATATGGGTTAACCCAGAACTGGAGTATCCAACGGTAGCTACTTTCTTTCCACGTAAGTCTTCAGGTCGCTTGATCGGACCATCGGTTCGAACCCAAACGCTGCGGTGCCGGAACATACGAAGAACGGGTAATGGCAATAGTTTGTAGTCCTGAAAATCATCATTCGCATAGGCCAGCAAGTATGGTATAAGCCCCAGCTCGGTGACATCGCGTTCTTGGGAACCAAAGAATGCGTGATTGTTTAAGGCCCCAATACCTGACACTTGATAATTAAAGGAACACCCTTCAATCTTCACCTTACCTTCGACTAATGGTTTCACCCGACTATAATCGTACCCTGCCAACAGTAGCGGCTCACCTTCACCTATGGGGCCCGTTTCATATTTTATGGTTGCATCACTCTTTTCACTGGACGGAATAACGGCGTTTGAAGTTTTGCTTTCTGGATCAACTCCTCGCGCGCATGCTGAAGGCACGGCTGCCGCAGCAATCCCAGCCAAACCAGCTGTTTTAATAAAGTTTCTTCTTGATGCCATATCTCGTTTTTGGGGTTCTGTCTACATAAAAAAAGGCCTGCTAAGAGCAGGCCTTTAAAATCCTAGTCATCGTACCAGAGCGTCTCTGTATTCTCCCACTCGTTGAGATAGTTGATGAACTCTCTTGGATCAAACGGCAAGTCTTTTGGGTCAACCCGCGGTTCAGACGCAGCTTTAACGTTTTCCGAAGGGTTCTCTAAGCCTTTGAAAGGAAAGTCACGAGTCAACTCGTTATCCGGATACTTTAACTTCCACAATTCATGGCGAATCTTCATTTCCATAAACATCCCTTTGGTTGTAAAGCCAGGAAGCATTTTTCCACTTACCTCGCGCGGGTCGTTATATAGATCATAAAATGCGGCTCCACTTAGTCCAGGAAGTTCGCCAACCCAATGCCTTTTGTACCGCCCTTTAACACTAGCAGCCAAAATATTTCCAGTGTAAATGAAATTGTAGTCACGTCTGCCAAACCCGTCGCCATTTAGAAGAAGAGCGGTTTGATCTAACCCGTCAATAATTCTATCCGTTGGAATATTCTCTGTTGCTCCGGCTAAATTCGCAAACGTGGTGAAGAGGTCCGTGATATGAATCATGTCCCCCACAATTTGACCTCCATCGATAACACCTTTCCAACTTGCAATGGCAGGGACACGCACGGCTCCTTCAGTAAAATCTCCTTTTCCTCCTCGGTAAATGTGCTCAATAAATCCTGGAGGACCATTGTGGGTCATTGGACCGTTATCGGCCATGAGGATAACCAAAGTATTTTCGGCTAGACCAAGTCGCTCTAATTCATCCATGATTTGTCCGACATAACCATCAACCTTTACATATCCTTCTTGGACGGCTACTCCAGCAACAGTATTATTCGGAGTTCCTGGCTGATTCCCCAAGAATGACTGCATCATCGGCCAGTAGGCGATATAGAAGGGCTTCTTTTCGTCTTTGTTTTTGGCCATAAAGGCTTTCGCTCTCTTCACACACTCATCATCGATTTTGTAGTAATCATCATCGCTTGAAGTGTCTCCCCACTCTTTGGGTTTTTCACCCTTCTTACCTTCTAGAGCCCAAACAAAACCATCCGGAATCCAGTCATTATCCAATGCATATTTATCCTCTGGATACATATTTGGATACATGCTACCAGGATAAAGCGCGGCTTGTTGTCCTCTAGGTACGTACAAACTTGGGACCTGATTGTACGGAGTCCATAAGGCTTCATCAAATCCCTGGTTGTTGCAGTAACTTGATTCTACATCTCCTAAATGCCATTTGCCGTAAAATGCTGTCGCGTACCCCGCTTCAGAAAGCACTTCTGCCATAGTTACTTCATCTGCACCAATGCCGCCATATTCGTATGGAAAGGCTACGTTATACATTCCGCTACGCACTGCATAACGTCCGGTCATGGCCGCCGCTCTACTCGGTGTACAGGAAGGTTCGGTCATCATTCGAGTAAAAAGAATTCCATCTTCCGCAACCTGGTTCATTACAGGGGTTTCAAACCCTCTGTTTTTTTGCAGCGCCGGAATACCAATCTCTCCAACAGGCATATCGTCCCACATTATGTGCACGATGTTGGGCGGAGTGCCAAATTTCTTTTCGAGCTTTTCGAGTTTATCTTTCAGCTCCTGATCTTGTTCGGCCCATTTTTCACCATGTTTGGCTTCGAGTATGTAATACTCAGCATCATGAATGATTTCATTCTGGGCAAACGAAACGGTAGAAATGCCTATAAACAATGTCAGGGCATATAATGTGTACTTAACTCGCATGTCTTGTTTGTTATTTGTGAAATCAGATTCACAATTTTAGTTAGTTTATTTGTTTGAGGATATCAAAAATCCGCAAGAGTATGTTCGTCTCGACCAAATTTAATGATCTCGATTTGCTTCGTGAAAACGTGGTGGATTGGAATTTGGACTTTTTACCCTTGGGCGCAGGGAAGTTTGAGTTTTCGATTACACAAGGGTTTTTGGAGACGATAATGATTGGTCAAGGAAATTTTTACGGCAAACTCGAGCAACAGGGATTAACACCGGAGGGATTCAGAACCTTTGTTATTCCAGCTTTTGACAATGTGCACTATACATGGAGGAACAAGCCATTACACGGTCGGTCGTTGTCGCTTTTTCCAACCAATGGAGAGCTGTTCAGCATCTCAGACAGTAGTTTTAATGTGTATACACTTTCATTCCGGCAAGACGTTTTTCAGCGGATTTTAGCAACAAAAAAGAATACACGCTTAGAACAAGCAGTAGCGGGAGAGAATGTTTGGGATTTGGATGTGCGAACAACAGATTATTTGAGATCATTGTCGAAGTATTTCCTTGAAGCATTGGCTTCTAATCATAATGTAGCTCAAAACTCCGAACAAATTCTTCACGCTATTTTTAATGCTATTGCTCATCAAGAAGGTAGAGGAGATCAAAACGAAAAAGGTCTATTGATAATCGAAGAAGCTACCCAATGGCTCAAATTGCATTCGGCTCGAGATTTTCGAATGCACGATTTGCACAAGTCAATAGGGTTGGGCGAACGAACACTTCAAAATTTATTTAAAGAAACCTATGGTCTAACCCCCAAGCAATACGTAACTAACTTCCGTATTCGGCGCGTTCATGAATTACTTAAACAAGCCCATCATTCACAAACCATTGCCGATATCTCTGCCAAACAAGGTTTTTGGCATATGGGGCAATTCGCTAAGGATTATAAACAGCTTATCGGCGAGTTGCCGTCAGAAACCCTGAAAAGGAAGAGAAATTTCAGTCGTTGACACATTGAATATGAGCGTTAAGGCCGGTGATGATTTACGGTCTCCCTGGAAAGGTTATCGAGGTTGCGACCGTACCTTCTCAGGTCAGTCTCGAAACGGCAAGGAAATCCAACAGTCAATCTTAAAAAGTTTCCTTTTACTCAACGTCTCAGTGCCTCTATCAATCGCTGTAATTGGAAAAACCACAATGGCGGAAACTAAGAACGGCCCTCGTAATCTTGAGGACTCATCTATTAATTAGGCTGTGTTTGATCGTGCTCACAAAGTCCTAGCCTTCCAACTCTTCCACAACCTCCTTCTTATACGTCCTCCCAATCGGCAGCTCAATATCTCCGACCTGAATTTCGGTTCGGGAAAAGCTACTGACCTTGTGTTTGTTGACCACAAAGGATCGATGAATGCGCAAGAAGTCATCGGACAATCGATCGTGCAGGTGGGTGATCTTCTCTCGAGTGGTCCAGTCACCATCTACAGACACCACCCGGACTTGCTCATTCAGGCTTTCCAAGTAGAGCAGATCGGAAAAGGCGATCTGAACGTTCTTTCGGTCCGATTTGAACTGTAGGGTCCCCACGGCTTTTTTCTCCGCTTCTTCTTTCAGCTCCTCGATTAAAGCCGAGTGCTGACGAAATTGAATGCCCATGCGAATAAAGCTGGTCCCGAAAACGATGGCGTAGAGGGTCAAGCCTAGATTGAATATCGAAAGACTGCCTAAGTTCATCACATCCGCTTGGTAATTGGCCAGGATAACGAAGGAAAGCAAGGCCACCATCATCTCGGCATACAGGGAAATGACGAGTAGATAAAAGAAGTAGAGTCCAAAATGACTAAACCTGCCGGTCAAGAAATATTTGGGAACCAGACGGAGGTTGAAATAATAGGTGGTGCCAACGACGATCGGGAGCAACATGCTCGAGAAATAAAAGGCCAGGATGCGACTCTTCCACTGCGCTCCAAAATAAATGGTCAAGAAGGCCAGAATGACGAGCCAAAAGAGAATATGTACGAGCGTTCGCTTTTTCATGAGATTCGGCGCTAAAATCGAAATTCATCTCGACAATCCCAGTATTTATCGGTAAACTGCAGGTTTAGCACCGGATACGACCTTGCGGGAAAACACCTCCTGGAGCACATTTACACCATCAATGTTTCACCACTAAAATAGAACAGAACATGTTGGAATTATTTTATCAAGGAGGAGCTCTTTTTATGGGCTTGTTAACCCTCATTTTCATCGCCATGATCAGCGTCACGGTTGTCCAAGTCTTGCGCATCACACGAGGTCAAGTAAGCGGACTCGAAAACATTAGTCGTCAGTTGACTTATACCCGATCCATTGGACTTTTCGCCTTCATTGTTGGACTCTTGGGACAACTCATTGGACTATTCTCGGCCTTCAAAGCCATTGAGCTAAAACTCGTGGACGTGTCACCCGCGCTACTTGCCGGTGGATTCAAAGTGAGCATGATCCCGACCATGTACGGCCTGATCATCTACGTCATAGCACTAGCACTTTGGCTGGGCTTGAGTGCGTGGCTTCAAAAGGACTAAGTGCGCCGCTCGTAGAACCGGTGCATCTCCACCACATGGGGAAAACTCACCACGGAGAGGGCGACAAAAAGCCAACTCCATTGAGCCGTGAGTAAGGAGGCATCCATCCACCAGACCATCGCAAAGAACAGAACAGCTCCCAAGGTGTAGGGAAGTCCACGCAGGTACATGCCTGTGTGACTCCAGCCTTGGGAGCGTTGTAGGTGCTTCCAGCCATTGAGGCTGTGTTGACCTACAAAGTAAAGTCCAAAGGCGACCAAGAGCGGAAGCTGCGTCCCCAAGGCGAGGGTGGCCAAGCTGGCCAGCCAGGCTTCTTTTCGATGATAGAGGGCCAGGGCTGTACTGCCTGCGAAGAGGAATAGGAGCGTGGGCGTTTCCCATCGTGCCGTGGAGGCACTTAAATAAATCCCCCATTCACTCAGGATTTCGGCTGTTTCGGACCAATGGCTGATTAAGAGAATGGAGAGAAGGCCGAGGCCCCATGGGAAGGCGAGACCGGCATTTTTGAGTCCCCATTCTTCGGTGTCGGTTTGTCCGAAATGAAGGGCACTGTAGGCGACAAAGAGGATGAGGGCCAGGAGTGGGGCCAACCACCACATGAAGAGCATGGCGGCCATCAGGGCCAGGTAGCGTCCGATGAACGTGGGAAGAGATCGTTTCCCCCGTTCCAAATACGCGTCGAGGGCTCCATGCGGTAAGCCGACCAACAAGAATCCAAAGACCAATAGCGGGATGCCAATTTGAAGCGCCAGGGCCGAATTCCACTGGGCCAGCGCTACCAAAAGCGCAGCCAAAACTGGGGTGAAAAAGACTTCCCACCGATCGCGCATCCACTGACCGATGTACACCATGGCCGAATGAATGAACGGTCTCAAGGGCAGGCGCAAGAACATCGGAATCTCTTGATAGAGTTTACTTTGCTCATCGAGGAAGCGCAGAACAAAAACCGCGGATTGCGTCTTGAAGAGCGTTTTAAAGATCGATCGACCCCACTGCGGCTGATACACAAGGATCCAGAGCAGAAGGTGATCATACCAAGCGAATCGCTCCGCGGATTTAGACTGGGTAGCACCGGAGATCAGCTCTTCCGCGTGATCGTACATGCGCTTAAAAGCATAGCCCGTACTTGGCTTAACCTTCCCGGCCCGCGTCCCAATCGATTGCACGCGAGGTAGGTCTTCCACCTTGGCAGAACCCGTCGCCATCGGAATGGCCCCGACTTCCTCTCTCACAATTTCGTACGCGCCAAAGCGGTTTTGAATGTATTGGTCGAGGCCCTCACGGGCCGATGCATGATCAACGCGGTCCACTCCAAACCTCGTCCACTCTACCAAAGCCTCCGTTTCGCTGAAGGGTAGGACATAAACGAATTGAGTGGCCCCATCCTGAGGGATTTGAAAATCCATCTTGTGGTAGACCTCGGCGTCGAAAACTGGATCGTTCACCCGAACGCGGTATCCTAAAAAACTTTGCCAGACAAAGGGTTTGCGATCGCTCCGTTCAAAGCCGGCAGGTCTACTATCGAAAATCTTTTTCGCTTTCACCTCAATGGTGCCGGCTTGAATCCGGACCCCTCTTTTCAGGGGTTGAAGATCATCCACAGACGCCTCGAACCAATCCACGGCGTACCGTTCCAGCATGGCCCGTGTGGTGTCGTAGAGGCGCTTACTTTCGATGTGATGATAGGAGAGGGGGGAGAGGGCTTCTTCCTCCCATTCATCGACCCGAATTTTACTCCAACTCTTGTCGATGAGGTCACGATTGTGATCGAGAATGGGGTCGTGTTCTTCAGACCAAAAGCAAAACGTTTTGTCGTTCCCTCGCTGGTAATCCGGATCAATAATGGCCACAGATTTCCCGGTCAGCATTCCGTTGCGGAGGAGTGCGCGAAGCATCAGGCAAGTGCTGGCTCCGTATCCGATAAAGAGGTAATCGTACAAATGCTTTTAGTTTCAGTACTTTCAATTAAGAGTGAATTTAATAAAATGTTCGCAGGCCTGCATATCGTGACTATGCTTTGGCTTGATTACCTTTGAACCATGCGAAAAATCATTCTCTCCTTTAGTTTCATCCTGGCCCTCTGTGCCATATTCTGCTCCTCCGTGCACGCCCAAATCACCATAGAAGGCAACTTCAATGATTGGGATGGCTTACAGATCGTCAATGATCCCGCCGGCGATCACACGTATTTTGATTTACTGCAGACCCGTGTCTACAGCGACTCTTCCTTTGTGAGTTTTCAAATTCACGGAGCTCAGGATTGGCAATTGAACTCGGAATACGGACTTACCCTCTATCTGGATTTGGATGCCAATGCCCAAACCGGTCAGGCCTACGAAGGAATGGGAGCTGATCTCGTGTGGCGTTTCTACGATCGCGAAGGAACGTGGAACGGACAAACCGTACAGCACCATCAAGTGGGCATGTTCAGCGCCCCAACGGTGACTTCGGACCGATTTGAGGTATCCTTTGATCGCAACGGACCATTGCAATTTGGCGACAGCATTCGCTTTGCATGGGTATCGATGAATGGAGCAGACGATAAACTTCCGGACAGCGGCCATATTGATCATGTCCTCGGTGGCTTGCAGTTTCCCTACACACCCATCGGTCTTCAAAAAGATCCGACGCATCTGCGCGTGATGACCTACAACGTGGAACACGACGGATTGGTGGATCCCTTCTTGGGCCCAAAGATTGCCCAGGTGATTAATCAAGTAGCTCCGGACATCATCACCTTTAATGAACTGTGGGATACTCCGGCCGCTCAGGTCAAACAGATTCTTGACACATTAATGCCCCTTCCGGTGGGTTGGTACACAGCCAAGTTGTTTGACGGAAATGTCACGGCCAGCCAGTTCCCCATTACCCAGTCTTATCAGCACGATCCCGAAGATCGCATTCTCGTAAGTACCATCGACCTACCTTCTTCGTTCGCTACGGATTTGGTCGTTGCCAATCTTCATCTCAAGTGCTGCAACGCCGATGATCGACGCCAAGAACAAGTGGACGGCTTGGTAAACTTCTATCGCGACCTTCAAACTTCGGGAGGCCAAATTGATGTTCCTTTTGGAACGGCTTTCGTGGTGATGGGCGATATGAACCTCGTGGGCGATAAGCAGCAATTGGAGACCATCCTCACCGGTGACATTCAGGATGAAGCCACCTTTGGAACGGACTTCTTACCCGATTGGGACGGTTCGCCGATCGCGGATCCCATTCCTCTTCAGAACACGCAGCGCCAGAGCTATACCTGGCCCGGTCAGACCTCGAGCTACTATCCGGGTCGCCTGGATTATGTGTTTTACAGTGATTATGCCCTACGGGCCGAAAAGTCCTTCGTCGTTTCCACTCAGCTGGCCTATGACGCCTCTGACCATTTACCCGTAGTCGTAGATTTTGCTTGGAATCAAATCAGCGGTCAAGGCGAGTTCCGTAAACCCGAGGTGGAGATTCTTCCGAACCCCGCTTCGACCAATGTTACGGTCCGATGGCCCGCTAAGAGCGTCCAGCATTTGGAATTGATCGATGGGCAAGGTCGTTTGATTCGCGAATTCCCTATTTCCAAGCGTCAAAGTGAATTGACAATTGAGTTATCGAACCTTGCATCCGGCACCTATTATATTAAGGTGAACAGACAGTACGGATATCGGCTTATTCATCAATAACTCAACCCTGAACGCATCCTCTGCGTATATTTAGGAACATGAAACGAATTCTGCTCTTCTTCTTTGTCCTTTGCGGAATGGCCAGTTCGGCTACGCACATCATTGGAGGAGAAATTCGCTACACCTATCTAGGCGGTGGACAGTACGATATTGAAATGCTGATTTACCGCGATCCCAACGGTGGGCCAGCCTTCGACAACCCGGCTATCTTTGGTGTGGTCGACGAGTTTGGAGCCGAGGTACTGACCTTGAACTTCATGTTGGACAGCATCAACTTTGTCCCACTGGCCGATGATACGTGCTACGCCAGCGGCACGGGAGATGACGTGGTCGTCGAACGAGGATACTACAGAGAAATCATCACCCTGCCGGACAGCACTCGGGGTTATACCCTCATTTACCAGCGTTGTTGCCGAAACGCAACCATTCTGAATATTCCAACGCCATTGAATTATGGCGCCACCTACGCTACTGGGATTCCGGCGCGTGATAGTATTGTCAACAATTCCAATCCTCATTTTCCGCTACCTCCACCGATCGTGGTCTGTGCGAACACTCCTTTCTTTTATGACCACAGCGGAATAGATGCGGACGGAGATTCCATTAGTTACGCCTTTGGAACCCCTTTCACCGGAGGATCGCAAACCAATCCGCAACCCATCCCATCACCACCGCCCTTTTTTCCCATCCCGTGGGCGCCCGGATACAGCACCAACGATTGGATCGACGCCAACCCTGCCTTTGCCATAGATCCGGTGACCGGGATCATCACGGGAACCCCAACAACCATTGGTCAGTACGTGACTCAAATTAGGGCCATTGAATGGCGCAATGGTGAGCAGATCAATGTGACTTGGCGAGATTTTCAGGTCAACGTGGTCCAGTGCTTGCCAGAACCACAACCTGTCATTGTGGAGCAAAATGACTCGTGCAGTGGAACCAGTGGAACCTATATTGCAGCGGGACAGTATTTCGATGACTACAATTGGGTCCTTACGCTGCCCGATGGAACACAAGAGGCTTTAGGCTCGGATTCTATCCTGAACCTTTCTCGTCCAGATACTGGTGCTTTTGTCCTTTCCCTGATTGCTTCGAACGGCATCTGCTCCGACACGGCTTCATCCGATCTGTGGCTGTACAATTCGGATATTGGACTGGAGATTATCGGTCCAGATTCTGCATGCTTTCCACAGGACGAGCCGTTTTGGTCCCTTTCTCCAAGTCTTCCTGCCGAAGGAATAGGGACATGGTTTGTCAATGAGGTGGAGCAGACCGGAATTCAACCTGATCCCAATGCCTTTCAGGTAGGACTGAACCAGTTGGCCTACCGCAAGAACTATCGCGGTTGTTCCTGGTCCGATACCACGGATGTATGGTGGGCCATTTGCGTGGATATTGAAACTCCTAATGTCTTCACGCCGAACGGCGATGGTGAAAATGAGAATTGGTATCCCTTTTGGGAGTTCGCTCCGGAACGTATCGAGATCTTAATTTTCGATCGCTGGGGCGTCATCGTTTTTGAAGGTGGTTCCGACAATCCAGACTTGTGGGAGGGGTGGAATGGCGTCAATTACTCCTCCAAGCAGGACTGTCCGGAGGGCACGTATTATTTTGTCGTTCGAGGCTTCGCCTTTGGAGAAGTCTTTTCCGAAAAGTCCGGATTCCTCACCCTGTTGAGGTAAAGCGTCGAACTACTTTACCAACCGATAAGCCCTGTACAAGAATGCTGAAGATGACCACTACATAGGTCATGGTCAGGAATAGGTCTCGTTCCATTTGAGCCGTCAAGCTGAGCGCGAGTGCAATGGATATTCCACCTCGAAGGCCGCCCCAGGTCATCATGATGTCGGTACCGCGCATGAGATCGAGTCTCTTTCTGAAGATTCTTATCGGCCCGTAGAGGGCCAAATAACGGGCAAAAAGGGTTACAGGAATCACCAGAATTCCCAGCCACAAGCTGCGTCCGTCGATTTCGATAATCAGAAGTTCCAAGCCGATCAATACAAAGAGGATGGCGTTGAGGAAGACATCCAGTAGCTCCCAGAATTTATCGAGGTAGAGCTCCGTTTCGTCGGACCAAGCGCCATCGCGGGCCTTGTTTCCGATGAAAAGCCCGGCGACCACCATAGCCAGTGGACCGCTGAAGTGAAGGGAGCTCGCCAGGAGGTAACCGCCCATGACCAGGGCGAGGGAGAGCATGACTTCCGTTTCATAATGGTCCACCGAATGCATGAGTCGATAGCCGAAGTATCCCAGCAGTAGTCCGAGCGCAATTCCCCCGCCTACTTCTTCCAAAAAGAGCAGGCCAATTTCGCCAGCGCTGACATGACCGCTTCCGGCGGCAATACCGAAAATGGAAAGGAAGACCACCACGCCAATTCCATCGTTAAACAAGGACTCGCCGACAATCATGGCTTCTAGTTTTTTGGGCGCACCGACCTGTCGGAGGATTCCGAGAACGGCAATGGGATCGGTTGGGGATATCAAGGCCCCAAAAAGGAGACAGTATATAAAAGCCACGTCCAGTCCGAAGAGTTGGAGCAGTCCGTAGACCAGTCCTCCGACGATAGCTGTGGAAATTAGAACGCCCAGGGTCGCGAAGGCAATGATGGGTCCGCGCAGTTTTTCGAGCTGATCGAGCTTGGTGTGTAAGGCACCTGCGAACAGCAAGAAGCTCAACATCACATCGAGCAATAGGTGCTGAAAGTCAATGGCCGAAACGGCGGCCTCTGCACGCGCGAGTATACCGGGTTGAAATTGGCCAATAATGAGGATGCCAACGGTGCTGACAAGTGCCATCGCCAGGAGGCCAATGGTGCTGGGTAGTTTTAAAAACCGAACATTCACATACCCGAATAGAGCGGCGATGACGGTGAGTTCAGTTAAAATCTCAAAAAGCTCCATATCGACTTCTTTATTCCAATTTCATATCGCCCTTCCTCTTCCCTAATCGGATAAATGGGAACTGAAGGACAGGTTTGACTCTTTTCTTTCCCATCATTCAAGTTGAACCGGTATTTGTGAATGGGGCATTCGATTTCTCCGGCTGGTGTAATTCGCCCTCCCACAAAGGAAAAGCCTTGATGCGGACAGCGATTTTTCATGGCGTGCCAACGATCATTATGGTACGTCAGCACTATGTCTCCGACTCTTTTTTGCTGAACGATGATCATGAAGCCTTCTTCCGAATGACGAGCCAATTCGGCCTGGGTTTCCGGTGAGAATGCAATCCAATCCAAATCTTCGTGCTTCATCGATCGGAAATTAAGAAATTAGGGTCGATGTCTGATCGTGAACATATCGTTGTGCTTTCCGGTGCGGGAATGAGTGCGGAAAGTGGCTTGAAGACTTTTCGGGATTCTGGTGGATTATGGGAAGAGTACAACGTATATGAGGTCGCCACCCCGGAGGCATGGGCGGCGGACCCTCACAAAGTGCTGCACTTCTACAATCTTCGACGTCGCCAATTGCTCGGTGTTTCCCCAAATCCAGCACACCGCGCCCTAGCCGAGTTGGAGACCGTGGCCGACGTGAGTATCGTCACTCAGAATATTGACGACTTACACGAACGGGCAGGTAGTTCTCAAGTGCTCCATTTGCACGGCGAATTGCGGAAGGCGCGAAGTACCGGTGACGAAGCTTTGATCTTGGATATAGAAGGTGGTGATCTGAATTGGGGAGAACTTGGGCCTGACGGAGCTCAACTTAGACCGCATGTGGTCTGGTTTGGAGAAATGGTGCCTATGATGGACCCGGCCGCCGAAATCGTTCGACGCGCAGATCGTTTATTGGTCATTGGAACCAGCCTAAATGTGTATCCAGCTGCCGGTTTGGTTCATGCGGCTCCGCCGGGGATTCCGGTGCACGTTTTTGATCCCGGCACGATGGATCACGCGCCCATAGATGGAGCAGAGCATATTCAAAAACCCGCGGGTGAAGCACTGCCCATCTGGGTTAAGGAATTTATAGCAAAGCGTTAGCTCTTTGCTTGAAAAACAGATTTGTTGTATCTTTGCGACAGCTTAAGGGACGGATTGACGAGGGGACCACAAAGTCCCCTCTTTTTGTACCGCAAATGATCGACATCGAAAAAGTTAAGGGTTGGGCTGAGGAACGTTGTTCCGAGCAGGATTTATTCCTGGTCGATTTGACCATTACCTCTTCGAACCAGATCAAGGTATTGGTTGATTCGATGGGTCCTGTAGCCATTGAGAAATGTGTATCCGTTTCTCGCGCTATCGAGAGTCAATTGGATCGTGATGCTGAGGACTTTGAGCTTACCGTTTCCAGCGCTGGAGTTGGGAACCCTTTGAAAGTGTGGCCGCAGTTTGTCAAGAATGTGGGCCGTGAGGTAAAAGTCCGTTTGCAGGACGGAACCGAAGTAAAAGGAATTCTCGAAAAAGCGGAAAATGAGACCTTGTTTTTACGATGGTCCAAAAGAGAAAAGGTAGAAGGGAAAAAGAAAAAACAGACCGTGGAGTACACGGGAGAATACAAATTGGATGAAGTGGCGGAGACTAAAGTTGTGCTCCCCTTTTAATTAGACGGACAATGGAAAATTTGGCGCTGATTGAATCATTTACTGAGTTTAAAGACGACAAGAACATCGATCGGGTGACCTTGATGAGCATCTTGGAAGAAGTCTTTAGAGCGACATTGACCAAGCAGTTTGGATCAGATGAGAACTTTGACATCATCGTGAATCCCGATAAAGGTGACTTGGAAATTTGGCGAAACCGCGAGGTTGTTCCCGACGGAGAAGTTGAGGATGACAATGCGCAAATCTCACTTTCAGATGCACAAAAGATTGAGGAGGACTTTGAAGTAGGTGAAGAGGTGTCCGAGGAAGTGAAGCTCTTCCACTTTGGACGTCGAGCTATTCTCGCCTTGCGCCAGAACTTAATTGCTCGTATACACGAGCACGATAATGGCAATCTCTTCAAGCGCTATGAGGATATGATCGGTGAGATCATCAGCGGTGAAGTTCACCACATTCGTCATCGTGAAATCATTGTTTACGATGATGAGCAGAACGAATTGATCCTTTCGAAAGACCAGCAAATCCCAAGTGATTTCTGGAGGAAAGGAGATACCGTACGTGCGGTAGTCCACGATGTGGAACTACGTGGTACGAAGCCTATCATCAAATTGAGCCGTACCTCACCAAAATTCCTGGAGAAATTATTTGAGCAGGAAATCCCCGAAGTGTTTGATGGTTTGATCACCGTGAAGCGCTGCGTTCGTGTTCCGGGTGAGAAAGCCAAAGTAGCGGTAGAGTCTTACGACGATCGTATTGATCCGGTAGGAGCATGTGTGGGTATGAAAGGTTCTCGTATTCACGGTATCGTCCGTGAGCTCGGAAACGAGAATATTGATGTCATCAACTTCACCAACAATACCCAGTTGTTTATTACACGTGCTTTGAGCCCAGCAAAAATCACGAGTATCTCTATCGATGAGGACAACAGCCGCGCTGAAGTGTTCCTCAAGCCAGACCAAGTTTCTTTGGCGATTGGTAAAGGAGGATTCAATATTCGTCTCGCCGGTCAATTGACGGGGTACGAAATTGACGTATACCGCGATATTGATGAGGAGGAGGATGTGGAATTGATGGAATTCCGCGACGAAATCGATGAGTGGGTACTCAGCGAATTGAAGAATATTGGTTGCGACACTGCTCGCAGCGTATTGGAGTTAACCGTTGACGAAATTGTCAAGAGAACGGAACTTGAAGAAGAAACCGCAAGAGATGTACAGCGCATCCTTCGCGAAGAATTTGAATAAGAGAAACTGTAAGCAAGCTATATGGCTGAAGTGAAGAGTGTCCGATTGAATAAAGTGATCAAGGAGTTGAATATCTCCCTTGATCGTGCGGTCACGTTTTTGGCAGAACAGGGTATCGAGATCGATGCCCGGCCGAATACGAAGATCGAAGGCGACATCTATGAGATGCTCGTCGATGAATTTGATCAGGACAAGAGTAAGAAACTAAAGGCTGAAGCGATTTCGATTCAGAAGCAGAAGGAGAAAGAAGCCCTTCGTGCTGAACAAGAGAAAGAGGAAGAGGAAGCGCAGCCGGCTCAAGAAGAGGTTATTCGTGCCAAGGCAGATATGTCCGGTCCTAAGACCGTAGGCAAGATTGACCTCGATGGCGGTAAAGCCAAAGAAGAGGAAGAAGAGGTTGTGGAAGAGCAGCCCGTGGATGAGGAAGTCGCAGAAGAGCCTGTTGAAGAAGCTCCTGCAGCAGAGGTCGTCGAAGAGACGGCTGAAGTCGAGGAACCTGCAGCCGAAGAAGTTGCTGAAGTGGAAGAAGCTCCGGCAGCGGAGACTGAAGAGACTCCAGCAGAGCAGACGGAACCAGCTAAAGCTGAGACTGAGGCTGAGGCTGCACCCGAGGCCCCAGCCGCAGAAAAGGTCGAAGAGCCTGCGAAAGAGTCAGAAAAGACTGAAGAATCTGCTACTGATTCAGGTTCTATTAAGACTCAGTATAAAAAATTAGATGGGCCAAAGTTCGTTGGAAAAACCATCGACCTAGACCAATTCAAGCCTAAGAAGAAGAAGGTAGCAAGTTCGAGTGGGCCCAAGGATGACGACAGCAAAAAGCGTCGTCGTAAACGCATCAGTAGCGATACCGGACCTGCCAAGGGCCGCGGCGCTCAACGCCGAGGAGGTAAGAACATTCAAAAGGAGGAGCCTACTGAGGAGGAAATCCAAAAGCAAATCAAAGAGACCCTTGATAAGCTAACGAATCGAGGGAAATCCAAGTCTTCCAAAAATCGCCGCGACAAGCGAGAAGAGCGTCGTGAGCGCGAGCAAATGGAAGAAATGAAGCGCGCTGAAGAAGGTGCTAAGCTCAAGGTTACTGAGTTTGTAACCGTCGCTGAGTTGGCCACCATGATGAGCGTACCTACAACTAGGGTTATTGCTTCATGTATGGAGCTGGGAATCATGGTAACCATGAACCAGCGTCTGGATGCAGAAACTTTGAGTATCGTTGCTGAAGAATTTGGCTATGAAGTAGAATTCGTTTCTGCCGATGTTCAAGAGGCTGTTCAAGAGGAGGAGGATGATCCAGCAGACTTGATGGGTCGCGCTCCGATTGTAACCGTTATGGGTCACGTTGATCACGGTAAGACGTCTCTTCTTGACTACGTTCGTGATGCGAATGTGATCGCCGGAGAGTCTGGAGGAATTACACAGCACATTGGAGCCTATTCGGTATCCCTTGATAGCGGTCAGCGCATCGCCTTCATTGATACACCAGGTCACGAGGCGTTTACCGCGATGCGTGCACGTGGTGCTCAAGTGACGGATATCGCTATCATCGTTATTGCGGCTGACGACGCGGTCATGCCCCAAACGAAAGAAGCGATCAGTCACGCACAAGCTGCGGGCGTTCCGATCGTATTTGCTTTGAATAAGGTGGATCGTGACGCTGCAAATCCCGAGAAGATTAAGGAAGAATTGGCGGGTATGAACCTCTTGGTTGAAGACTGGGGTGGTAAATACCAAAGTCAAGAGGTTTCTGCCAAGACTGGATTGAACGTCAAGGAACTTCTAGAAAAAGTCTTGCTCGAAGCGGAATTACTTGACCTCAAAGCCAACCCGAAAAGATTGGCGAGTGGTTCCGTAGTGGAAGCTACTTTGGACAAGGGTCGTGGATATACCACGACGATTCTGGTTCAGAACGGAACGCTTCGCATCGGAGATTATATCCTCGCGGGTCAATACTCTGGTAAGGTAAAAGCGATGTTTGATGAGCGCTCTCACCCTGTTACTGAGGCCGGCCCTTCAACACCCGTTTCGATCCTTGGATTGGATGGAGCTCCACAGGCTGGAGATAAGTTCAAGGTGATGGAAGACGAGCGAGAAGCTAAGGACATTGCCACCAAGCGTCAGCAATTGCAGCGTGAGCAGAGCATGCGGACGCAGAAGCATATTACATTGGACGAAATCGGTCGTCGTTTGGCCATCGGAGACTTCCAGGAGTTGAATATCATCGTTAAAGGTGATGTGGATGGATCTATTGAGGCCTTGAGTGATAGCTTACAAAAGCTCTCGACCGAGGAAATCCAAGTCAACATCATCCACAAAGCCGTTGGTGCTGTGACAGAGTCAGATGTGCTCTTGGCATCAGCGTCTGATGCGATCATCGTGGCCTTCCAGGTGCGTCCAAGTATGGGAGCCCGGAAATTGGCGGAAACCGAGCAAATAGACATTCGTACCTACTCGATCATCTATGACGCGATCAATGAGATCAAGGATGCGATGGAAGGTATGTTGTCTGCAGAACTCAAAGAAGAGATTGTGGCCAACCTCGAGATCAGAGAGACCTTCAAGATCTCCAAAGTGGGAACTATTGCAGGTTGTATGGTGCTCGACGGAAAAATCCACCGAAACAATGACGTCCGGATTATCCGCGACGGCGTTGTAATCTACACAGGGAAACTCGGTTCTTTGAAGCGCTTTAAAGACGACGTCAAAGAAGTAGCCAAAGGGTTTGAATGTGGATTGAACATCGAGAACTTCAACGACATCAAAGTCGGGGATATCATTGAGGCGTATCAGGAAGTTGAGGTGAAACGGACATTGGAATAAGGTCCGGAAACTCAATTTCGTCCTGAACCACAAAACATCCTGAGCAGTGCTCGCCTAAAGAGCGCATGTACTTTTCTGCTTCTAGAGATGTTCTAAAGTCTCCGATTTTAGTTTTAAAATAAGGTTGCTCATATTCGACGTAAATACGCTCGGATTTGAGCAATTCTTGGTATTCGGCTTTAAGCCGCATAGCCTGTTCCCGTTTTCCATAGTACAATTGAATTCTGAATCCATCCGAAGATCGATTGTCGGCCTTTATTTTGACGTCTCGATCAATGAGGTCCACAAGGCTTGCGTCCATTTGAACGGGATAGGCGTCAAAGGTCGTCTGTGAAGCCAAAGTATCTACTGGATCGGTATAGGATGAATCTCGCTCTTGGCCTAGGGCAGTGAATACGGAGAAGAAGATGACTCCAAATAGGTAGAGATTTTTAATGTTCATAGAAAGCGGATTATCGTGAAGCAAAGCTAGTTTTTAAGTTCTCTTTTTTCGTATTTTAAGCGCAATCACAAGACTATTTAGAACGAATATAAATTAGTGCAAAAGTACTTCTGCCGTCCAGAAATCGTGCTTTAGTCCTTATTTTTGCGCCCAACGGAAATTCTGTGATGATTGCTATGAAAAACGCCCTTCTCCCGAGATTTAGTGCGGTATTCACGTTCTTAATCTCTGCTGCATTCACACTTGTATCTTCCATGACCATGGCCCAAGACTCTACTGCCGTTGCGGCAGCAGGCGGGGATCCAGCTGTCGGGGAGAAACTTTGGAAAGCGAATTGTGCAGCGTGTCACAAAGTCGACGCCAAACTCATTGGACCTGCCTTAGGTCAAGTTACTGAGAAGTACGATGAGGAATGGCTCATCTCTTGGATTCGAAATAACCAGGAACTCCGCGAAAGCGGAGATGCCCAAGCTATTGCGATCTACGAAGAATACAACGGATTGGCGATGCCCAATTATCCTCAGTTTTCGGATGATGACATTCGGGGATTATTGGCCTACATCGACCAGTCTTATGCAGAAAAGATGGCGCCTACGGTGGCCGAGGGTGACGGTGGAGCCGTTGCAGGAGGAGGCCAAGCTGCTGGAGGCTTAGACATTGTTCCTGTGCTAGCGGGTTTGGTGGTATTCCTGATTATCATCGTCTTTATTCTGGTCCGCATCAAGAATCTTCTTCTCGTGATGAAGGGTGTAGAGCCCAGATCATTCGTGGATCAGATCTTTGACCTTCGCATTTACCTAGAGGCATTTGCCGCCAACAAAAAGCTTGTTGGGTTTGCTGTGGTCATCGTTTTGATCTTCGCATTTAACGGACTCTGGGGTTTCTTGAAAGGAATTGGTGTTGAGCAGAATTATCAGCCGACTCAACCTATTGCCTTCTCCCACGAGATTCACGCTGGTCAGAACCAAGTGGACTGTAACTACTGCCACAGCAGTGCACGCCATTCAAAATCTGCTGGAGTTCCATCGGCAAATGTCTGTATGAACTGCCATATGTACATCGCAGAAGGGCAGTCTGAGCAAGGGACTAAAGAAATTGAGAAAATCTACGCTGCTATTGGTTGGGATAAAGATTCTCGTGCCTACATCGAAGATTACGAAGAAAAGCCCATCGAATGGGTTCGCATCCACAACCTACCAGACTTGGCTTACTTCAACCACAGCCAGCACGTTGTTGCAGGTCAGGTCGAATGTCAGACTTGTCATGGCCCTATCGAAGAAATGGAAGAAGTATATCAGTACTCTTCTTTGACGATGGGCTGGTGTATCAATTGCCACCGTGAAACTGAAGTCAAGATGGAGGATAATCCATACTACGACAAGCTTCACGACCAACTCGCGGAACAGTACAAAGGCGAGAAAATTACGGTAGATAAAATCGGTGGATTGGAGTGTGGCAAGTGCCACTACTAATCCGATAATCTCAATCTGAGTATGTCAACAACGAAGAAATATTGGAAAGGCATTGAAGAGTTGCACAACGAAGCTGCTGTTCAAGACTTAGCCAAAAACGAATTTCCCGAGGATGTAGCAACCGCCGATTTTTTGGGAGAACAAGGAAACGCTGAAAGCACAACTTCGCGACGCGACTTTTTGAAATTTATGGGATTTTCAACGGCAGCTGCAACACTGGCCGCCTGTGAGACGCCTGTTCAAAAAGTTATTCCATACGTTGTAAAGCCTGAGGAGATTACTCCAGGGGTAGCGAATTACTACGCTTCTACTTATTCTGATGGACACGATTTCGCCAGCGTATTGGTGAAGACGCGTGAAGGCCGTCCGATCAAAATCGAAAACAACAACGATGCTCCGTTGAATGGAGCTATGAGTGCTCGTGTTCAAGCGAGTGTACTTTCGTTGTACGATACGGCTCGTGCTAAGTCCCCCATGAAAGATGGAGTGGAAACTTCTTGGTCTGAGGCAGACGCGACAATTGTAAAGGCAATGGACAATGCCTTTGCCGCTGGCAAGCAGGTTGTCTTCTTGACCAATAGTATTACATCACCTTCTGTGAACGCCTTGGGTACTTCCTTTATGGCGGATAAAGAGAATGCAGTTCACATCAGCTATGATGCCATTTCATACGCTGGTATCTTAGATGCGCACAAGAATGCTTTCGGAAAGCGCGCGATACCTCACTACCGTTTTGATAAAGCCGAGGTTGTGGTGGGGATCAACGCCGACTTCCTTGGAGAACAGTTGAATTTTGGAAACGCCAGAGATTACGTGAAAATGCGTGATCCACGCAAAGGGAAAATGTCCCAGCACTGGCAGTTCGAAAGCAATATGACCATTACAGGGGCCAATGCCGACAAGCGGGTTATGATTAAACCTAGCGAACAAGGTAAAGTGGCCCTTGCTCTTTATAATGCTATAGCATCAAAGAGCGGACAAGCTTCAGCTGGTGGAGGTCAAACAGCTTACGACGCCGAAGTTAAAGTCCTTGCTGACAAGCTTTGGGCTGCTCGAGGTAAAAGCTTGGTTTTGGCTGGAGCCAATGACGAGAATATTCAGACTGTTGTTATCGCCATCAACCAGATGTTGATGAACTACGGAGCCACTGCTCAAATGAGCACAGCTAACGTTACTAAGCAAGGTAGCGATGCCGATGTAGCAACATTGCTAAGCGATATGCAAGCTGGAAAAGTAGGGGTGCTCGTCATGTCTGACGTCAACCCAGTGTACAGCCACGCTTCTGGCGCTGCTTTTGCAGAAGCCATGAAGAAGGTTGGAACTACTGTAGTGATTGATGACCGCATGACGGAAACTGCCGCAGGAGCAAATTACCTTTTACCTGCAAATCACTACTTGGAAAGTTGGGGGGATGGAATGCCGATTGAAGGATATTATACCATCACACAACCGACCATCCAGAAATTATTCGATACGCGTAGTCTTTTTGAAAACATGCTCGCATGGACTGGACAAGGTTCGGCTTATGAGTATATGAAAGAGCACTGGGAGAGCAATGTTCTTGTAGCAGGAGCTGGGTCTTGGAACCAGAGCGTTCATGACGGATACTACGTGGCACCGCCATCAAGCGAAACAGAAGATGCTGTCGCTTCAGATATGGTGGACGTGAGCGCTGCAGCTCGTAACGTTGCACAAATCAAGGGCAGTGAAATAGAGCTTGAGCTCTATGCTACCACTGCTTTAGGGTCGGGTTCAGGAGCCAATAATCCATGGCTTCAAGAGCTTCCAGATCCGATTACTCGTACTTCTTGGGACAACTATTTGACTGTATCTCGCTTGGATGCGGAGTCCATGGGATTGGTCAACGAGAATACATCCAACGGGGCACTGAATGGAAGCCTGGTGAACGTAACCGTAAATGGTGTTACTGTTGAGAACGTTCCTGTAATGATCCAACCAGGACAGGCCCAGGGCTCTGTAGGATTGGCTTTAGGATATGGACGAACTGCGGCAGGAGCTGTTGGAGACGGAGTAGGGGTTAACGCTTATCCTCTTTACGCAGGTAGCAGTACTTCTCATTCTGGCGTTTCCATTGAAAAGGTGGATGGGTTGCACGAATTTGCTTGCATCCAGTTGGCTCATACAATGATGGGTCGTGACATCGTCAAAGAAACGACTCTGGCTGAGTTCATCAATAATCCAAGTGCGGGGAATGACGAACCGTCATTCGAAACGCACGAAGGAGTGAAGCCTGCTTCTGAGGTAAATCTCTGGGAAGAGTTTGACAAAACCACAGGTCATTGGTGGAACTTGTCCATCGATTTGAACAACTGTTTAGGATGTGGGGCATGTGTAGTCTCTTGTCAGGCTGAAAACAACGTTCCTGTTGTTGGAAAAGATGAGATCCGCCGTTCTCGTGACATGCATTGGTTGCGTATTGATCGCTACTACAGCAGTGATATGACTAAAAAAGTCGCAGCTGAAGAGGATCTTGGAGCCATTGATATGTACTTGGCCATGGAAGAACCAGCAGACGCACCTGAAGTGGTCTTCCAACCAGTCATGTGTCAGCACTGTAACCACGCTCCATGCGAAACGGTATGTCCAGTGGGAGCCACGGTTCACTCCGGTGAAGGGTTGAATCACATGGCATACAACCGTTGTATCGGAACCCGCTATTGTGCGAACAACTGTCCGTACAAAGTGCGTCGCTTTAACTGGTTCAACTACCCAACATATTCGAAGTTTACCGGTGTGAATCCTGCACAGGACGAATGGGGTAAAATGGTATTGAATCCAGATGTAACTGTGCGTGCACGTGGGGTAATGGAGAAATGTACCATGTGCTTGCAACGCATTCAATTGGGAAAACTCGAAGCCAAGCGCGAAGGTCGCCCAGTTAAGGACGGTGACTTCACCGTTGCTTGCGCCAGTGCTTGTGATACAGGTGCCATTACCTTCGGTGATGTGAATGATCCTGATAGCCGAGTGCACAAATTGCGCGACGAGCCAAGACGCTACTATCTGTTGGAAGAAATCGGAACGAAACCATCCGTATTCTACCAAACTAAAGTGAGAAACAAAGCCTAACCGAGTTTTAGATAAAGGAGAATAATATGCACTACGAATCGCCCATACGCGAGCCACTAATTACCGGTAATAAGTCGTACCACGACATTACCGAGGAAGTGGCAAGGCCGATCGAAACAACCGCCGGACGCTCTTGGTGGATTGTATTCGGAATTTCAGCAGCCATGTTCCTCTGGGGAATGGGTTGTTTGGCTTACACAGTAGGAACAGGAATTGGAGTTTGGGGATTGAACAGAACCATCGGTTGGGCCTGGGACATCACGAACTTCGTTTGGTGGGTTGGTATTGGACACGCCGGTACCTTGATTTCCGCGGTATTGTTGCTTTTCCGTCAGAAGTGGCGGATGTCCATCAACCGTTCTGCAGAGGCGATGACTATTTTCGCCGTTGTTCAGGCTGGATTGTTCCCATTATTCCACATGGGACGGGTCTGGAACGCGTACTGGGTTTTCCCAATTCCGAACAACTTTGGAAGCTTGTGGGTGAATTTTAACTCTCCTCTTCTTTGGGACGTATTCGCCATTTCTACTTATCTCTCTATTTCTCTGGTTTTCTGGTACATGGGATTGATTCCCGATTTCGCGATGATTCGTGATCGTGCAGTAAAGCCGATGCAAAAGAAGATTTATACGGTATTGAGCTTTGGATGGGGTGGTAAAGCGAAGCACTGGCAGCGATTTGAAGAGCTGTCCTTAGTTCTTGCCGGATTGGCAACACCTCTCGTACTTTCGGTACACACCATCGTATCCTTTGACTTTGCTACTTCAGTTATTCCAGGTTGGCACACCACGATTTTCCCTCCCTACTTCGTAGCTGGGGCGATTTTCTCTGGTTTTGCTATGGTACAGACCCTCTTGATAATTATGAGAAAGGTGGTACACATGGAAAACTATATCACTATTCAGCACATTGAGCTCATGAACATCGTCATCATGCTGACGGGTTCAATTGTGGGTATTGCTTACATCACTGAGCTTTTTATGGCTTGGTATTCTGGTGTAGAGTACGAACAGTACGCATTCCTTAATCGTGCGACAGGACCTTATTGGTGGGCCTATTGGTCCATGATGACCTGTAATGTGATTTCACCACAATTGATGTGGTTCAAGAAGCTTCGCACAAGTATCGTCTTCACTTTCTTCTTGTCCATTATCGTAAACATCGGAATGTGGTTTGAGCGCTTCGTGATCATTGTGACTTCGCTTCATCGTGATTACTTGCCATCGAGTTGGACCATGTTCTCTCCAACATTTGTGGATATCGGAATTTTCATCGGAACCATTGGTTTCTTCTTTGTACTCTTCTTGCTTTACTCGAGAACCTTCCCGGTAATCGCTCAGGCAGAATTGAAGACAATTTTGAAGTCCTCTGGAGAAGAGCAAAAAAAGCATCACCATGAGTAAGAAGTTGATCCACGGTCTATACAACGACGACGACGTGTTGCTTTCGGGAGTGAAAGCACTTCGTGAAAAAGGAATTCGAATTAAGGAGGTCTACACCCCTTTTCCGGTTCACGGATTAGATCACGCAATGGGCTTAGCGCCAACGCGCTTGTCAATTGCTGGTTTTATCTACGGCTGTATCGGTTTGACCTTTGCGATTTCTATGATGTACTACATGATGATCGCGAATTGGCCTCAAAATATCGGTGGTAAGCCAAACTTCACCTATTTCTTAAACATGCCGGCATTTGTACCCATCATGTTTGAGTGTACGGTTCTTTTCGCTGGTCACTTGATGGTCATTACTTTCTTGATTCGAAATGGCATGTTCCCAGGAAGCGAACGCCAGAATCCAGACGTGCGCACCACAGATGATATGTTCATGGTGGAAATCGAGTCTGATGGAAACGGCGATCATATCGCGGAAGCACTCAAGGCTTCTGGAGCGGTTGAAGTAAATGAAAAAGAAGCATAAGATGAAGTATTTGAAAAACGGTCTGGTTGGACTAGGAGCATTGGCCATGTTTGCCATTGTAGGTACTTCATGCCAGAAGGACAACAAGACTCCTGGAATTGAGTACATGCCGGACATGTACCGATCGGAGTACATTGATACGTACGAAGAAAGCGACCTCTTTGCTGATAAGGTCAGTGCATTGAAGCCGGTTGACGGAAGTATTCCAAGAGGGTTTGTACCCTACGAGTACCCGAATTCGGAGCCGGGATACGATTCAGCAAAGGCGACATTGACCAATCCTTACGCGGTAGCGATGGCTGACCATCAAGAAGAGTGGTTGGAAGAAGGAGAGGAGTTATACGACATCTTCTGTGACCACTGCCACGGAGCAAAGGGAATGGGTCAGGGAATTTTGGTTCAGAACGAGAAGATTTTAGGGGTTCCTTCCTATGATGATGCAGGACGTGCCATCACAGAGGGAAGCGTTTATCATGTGATTACTTATGGTAGAAATATCATGGGAGCTCATGCTTCTCAGATTACACCGGAAGAGCGCTGGAAAATTACCAGCTACGTCATGAAGTTGAAATCTGATCTCGAATCTGCAAATTAAGACGGCTATGTTTGAAGTAACTGCTAAACTGAAAAGATTTGCTTACATCCTAATCGCGGTCGGTGTTTTGGCCCTCGGTTATGGATTTATTGCAGATGCACATCGTGCGTGGCCAGCGTTGATGGTCAACAATATTTTCTTCTTGGGAATTTCCTTGATTGGAACCTTTTTCTTGGGGATTCAATACATCGCTCAGGCAGGATGGTCGGTTCAGGTGAATCGGATCATGCAAGCCATGGGAAGCTTTTTGCCCATTACTGGTGGAATCATGATTGTGATTATCGTTGCAGGTGGTATGCACTTGCACCACATGTATCACTGGATGGATACCTTCATTACCACCGAAGAGGTAACCGTTGCTGAGCTCAGAGAGCACGAAGCAGCAATGATGCATCACGGTGGAGATCACGGTGAAGAAGCGCATGGCGAAGAAGCGCATGGTGACGGTCACGGTGAAGAAGCACATGGAGATGATCACGGTGAAGGTCACGGCGAGGAAGCTCACCACGATAGCCACGGTGAAGAGACTCATGGCGACGATCACGGTAGCGGTCATCATATGTACGCTGCAGATTATGAAGGAATGGACGGGGAAGAAGTCATTGAAAACCCGCACTACGATTCCATCATTGCCGGTAAAACTCCGTTTTTGAATTTTGGATTCTTTATTCTTCGCGCAATTATCTATCTACTCGGATGGATCTGGGCAACTCGTCTGCTTCGAAAGTTGAGTTTACGTGAAGACGAAGTAGGAGGAATGGACAACTACCGCAAGAGTGTAAAGATCTCGGCCATTTTCACGGTCTTTTTCGCGGTAACGAGCTCAACCATGGCTTGGGATTGGATTATGTCCATCGATACCCACTGGTTCAGCACGCTATTTGGCTGGTATGTTTTTGCTTCAATGTTTGTGAGCGGATTGACGGTCATGACCATGATTGCCGTTTACCTCAAACGTCACGGATACTTGGAGACCTTGAATGAAAACCACATTCACGATTTGGGTAAGTTCATGTTTGCCTTTAGCGTATTCTGGACGTACTTGTGGTTCAGCCAGTTCATGTTGATCTGGTATGCGAACATCCCGGAAGAGGTAACTTATTACATGGCTCGCTTTGACGATTATAAAGTGCCATTTTTCATGGCATTGGTCTTGAACTTTATCATGCCGTTATTGGTACTGATGAGTAGAGACTCCAAACGAAACTTTGGGTTCTTGATTACCGCTGGTATAATTATTCTTTTCGGTCACTGGCTCGACTTCTTCTGCATGATCATGCCAGGAACCATGAAGGACGGATGGCACTTCGGAATCGTAGAACTCGGTGGTCTTGCCGGTTACTCCGGTCTGTTCATTTTGGTTGTGTTCAACACGTTGTCTAAGGCTCCGTTGATTCAGAAGAATCACCCGATGTTGAAAGAGAGCGAATTGCACCATATTTAATTGATATAGAGCTAAGAAATGACTCAAGTATTAATCATAGTCGCTGTCGTTTTAGTTGTTGCTGCCGTCGTTCAGGTGGTGCGCATCATGGAATTGACCAGCGAACTTCGCGGAGGAAATACGAATGCGGTGACCAACAAGGACAACCGCAATCAAGCCATGCTGATGTTCTTATTCATGGTCGGCATGATGGGATCGTTCTTGTGGATGTGGGCTAAATGGGATCACTTAATGCTTCCAGGTGCCTCTTCTGAGCACGGTGTTCAGATCGATAACCTCATGGCCATCACTATGGGAATTATCATCATCGTATTCTTTATAACCCAGCCGTTGTTGTTCTGGTTTGCTTACCGCTACAGAGGTAAGGAAGGGAACACGGCATCATACGTGTCACATAACAACAAACTAGAGTTGGTGTGGACCGCTATTCCAGCCATCGTATTGACCGTACTCATTGTATACGGTCTCAAGACTTGGTCTGGAATTGTGAACAAGGACACCAGCGATGCTCAAGTAGTCGAGTTTTACGCTCGTCAGTTTGACTGGACAGCACGTTATACTGGAGAAGATGGAATCCTGGGTGAAGCAAATGTTCGTAACATCGAAGGAGCGAACATCGTTGGGGTGAACATGGAAGATGAGTTCGGACAAGACGACTTCATCGGCAGAGGTGAGATTGTACTTCCGGTCAATCAACCTATGCTCTTTAAGTTCCGCAGTCAGGATGTTTTGCACTCGGCGTACTTCCCACACTTCCGTGTGCAGATGAACTGTGTTCCTGGAATGAATACTCAGTTTGCCTTCACGCCGACCAAGACTACGGAACAAATGCGTCAAGAGACCAGCAATCCGGAGTTCGATTACATCCTACTTTGTAACAAGATTTGCGGTGCGGCGCACTATAATATGCAAATGACCATCAAGGTTGTTTCACAAGAAGAATATGACCGTTGGCTGAGCGAACAAACTCCGTTAGCGAATAGTTAAAATACCGATATCAAACACTGATTATGGCTCACGATCACGCACATCACGAAGAAACGTTCATCACGAAGTACGTTTTCACGATGGACCACAAAATGATTGCCAAGCAATTCCTGATTACAGGATTGTTGATGGGACTTATCGGATTGGTTATGTCCGTATTTTTCCGTCTACAATTGGCTTGGCCAGGGGAGAGTTTCCCTATCCTCGAAACCTTCTTAGGTAAATGGGCACCGGATGGTGTCATGGACCCCAATATCTATTTGGCCTTGGTGACCATCCACGGTACCATCATGGTCTTCTTTGTATTGACAGCGGGATTATCCGGGACATTCTCTAACCTTTTGATTCCATTGCAAATTGGAGCTCGTGATATGGCCAGTGGCTTTATCAACATGCTTTCCTACTGGTTCTTCTTTGCGAGTTCAGTAGTCATGGTGACCTCCTTATTCGTGACTGGAGGACCTGCTTCAGCAGGATGGACCATTTACCCACCACTTTCTGCTCTTCCTCAGGCTATTCCTGGATCAGGAATGGGAATGACCTTGTGGTTGGTGAGTATGACCTTGTTCATTGCGAGCTCATTATTGGGAGCTTTGAACTACGTAGTAACTGTATTAAATTTGCGTACGAAAGGAATGTCCATGACTCGTCTTCCATTGACGATTTGGGCCTTCTTCGTAACCGCAATCATCGGTATCCTTTCATTCCCTGTATTGTTGTCTGCAGCGCTTCTGTTGTTGTTTGACCGTTCGATGGGAACGAGCTTCTACTTGAGCGATATCATGATTCAAGGAGAGGTATTGACCAACAATGGTGGTTCCCCTGTATTGTTCCAACACCTGTTCTGGTTCTTGGGTCACCCTGAGGTATACATCGTTCTCTTGCCTGCCTTGGGAATTACTTCAGAGATTATTTCGACCAATGCGCGTAAGCCCATCTTTGGATACCGCGCGATGGTAGGATCTATTTTGGCGATTGCCTTCTTGTCGTTTATCGTATGGGGACACCACATGTTCATCACGGGTATGAACCCCTTCTTGGGCTCTGTCTTTACCTTCACGACCCTTTTGATTGCGATTCCTTCAGCGGTAAAAGCCTTTAACTACATCACCACCCTTTGGAAAGGAAACATTCGCTTTACACCGGCAATGTTGTTCTCCATCGGATTGGTTTCAACGTTTATTTCTGGTGGATTGACTGGATTGATCCTTGGAGATAACGCCTTGGACATCAACGTACACGATACCTACTTCGTAGTAGCTCACTTCCACATCGTAATGGGACTGTCCGCGATCTTCGGAATGTTCGCGGGGGTATATCATTGGTTCCCGAAACTTTTCGGTAAGATGATGAACAAGCAAATGGGATACTGGCACTTCTGGCTGACCTTTGTAGGCGCCTACGGAGTATTCTTCCCGATGCACTTCCTCGGTCTTGCGGGTGTGCCACGTCGTTACTACAGCAACACGGCCTTCCCGATGTTCGACAACTTGACCGACATCAATGTACTGGTGACCATGTTCGCTATTCTGAGTGCTGCTGCTCAAGCGATCTTCTTGTTCAACTTCTTGTACAGCATTGCTCGCGGTAAGAAGGCGACACAGAACCCATGGAAAGCGAATACGCTCGAGTGGACAACTCCAGTAGAGCACATCCACGGAAACTGGCCTGGAGAAATTCCAGAAGTACACCGTTGGGCGTATGACTACAGTAAGCCTGGAATGGAGGATGATTTTGTACCACAAACGGTACCCCTTCAAGAAGGCGAAGAAGTGCACTAAAATGGGTCACTCAGTGATTCAAAAGACCACAGAACTCCCGCTAAATGGCGGGAGTTTTTGTTTTTCTATAAGTCGAATGTGTGATTTTTGCTGAATCTCGGTTTGTGACCTAAGTCACCCCCACCTACATTTGAGTCATAGGTTAGTAAAGAGTGTTATTTTCTTTGTCTCCATCAGTTTCTCTTACTAACCGCCAGTCAAGGTTTAGTTTGGGTTAATAGATCATTAGATTGGTAGCTTCCCCTCCATCCAGAGGGGAAGCTTTTTTTTGGCCTGCGCCTCACGGCGCGATGCGGGAATTTGCCTTACCTTAGAACCCTATGAATGAGCATTTGGACGCTACCGGCGAGGATTGGAGTTCGGAAGAACAGGAGTTAGATCGGGCCCTACGGCCGAAGGGATTCGGCGAATTTGCGGGACAGCGGCAAGTCACGGAAAATCTGGAAGTTTTCGTCGAGGCATCGAACCGTAGAGGAGATGCATTGGACCACGTTCTACTTCACGGGCCTCCTGGCCTTGGGAAAACAACCTTGGCCCACATCATTGCCAACGAGCTCGGGGTCAACATCAAGGTCACCAGTGGACCCGTCCTGGACAAGCCAGGCGACTTAGCTGGACTTCTGACCAACCTAGAAGATCGCGACGTGCTCTTCATCGACGAAATCCATCGCATGTCCTCTGTCATTGAGGAATACCTCTATTCGGCCATGGAGGACTTCAAGATTGACATTATGATCGACAGCGGACCGAATGCGCGGACCGTTCAAATCAACTTAAATCCCTTCACCCTTATCGGCGCAACCACCCGAAGTGGATTGCTTACTTCACCTTTGCGTGCGCGTTTCGGAATCAATAGCCGACTCCAATACTACGATGTGGAGTTGTTGACCCACATAGTCCACAGATCCGCTGAAATTCTGGATGTCCCAATGACGGATGAAGCCGCCGTTGAGATTGCCGGACGCAGCCGAGGTACTCCTCGAATCGCTAACGCACTTTTGAGACGTGTTCGCGACTTTGCCGAGGTAAAGGGGAATGGGTCCATTGACATCGCCATTGCGCAACACGCCCTGGGAGCGTTGAATGTGGATCAACATGGACTGGATGAAATGGATAACCGCATCCTTTCCACCATGATTGAAAAATTTAAGGGAGGGCCCGTCGGACTCAATACCATTGCTACGGCCGTTGGAGAAAATGCAGGCACCTTGGAAGAGGTGTATGAACCCTTCCTCATACAACAGGGCTACCTCATGCGCACTCCGCGTGGTCGTCAAGTCACCGAATTGGCCTATACCCACCTTGGTCTGAAGCCAGGGGGCGACCAAAACGCTCTTTTCTAATGGCGCGCCCGAATCCCAAGGAGCGGGCACGATTCATCAAAGAAGAGGCCGCCAGACTCGGTTTTATGGGTTGCGGCATATCAGTAGCTGATTTTTTGGAGGAAGAGGCTCCAAGGCTCGAAAAATGGCTTCAAAAGGGCATGCACGGCTCTATGTCCTACATGGAGAATCACTTTGACAAGAGATTAGACCCTCGAAAGCTCGTTCCAGGAGCGAAGTCGGTGATTTCAATGACCTTCAATTACTTCACGCGCAGCAAGCAAGAAGATCCCGAAGCCCCGAAGATTTCCCAATACGCCTACGGGACCGATTACCATTTTGTGCTCAAGGATAAGCTCAAGGAGTTATTGGCTTCGATACGGGAGGCCTTCGGCGATATCGACGGACGCGTATTTGTCGACTCCGCACCGGTATTGGACAAAGCGTGGGCGCTGAAATCGGGACTCGGGTGGATGGGAAAGAACACCAACATTATTCACCCCAAGGCCGGCTCCTTTTTCTTTATAGCGGAGATTATTTGCGACTTGGAGCTACCGGCCGATGAGCCCATAAATGACTACTGCGGAACCTGTACTAAGTGCATCGACGCCTGCCCAACTCAAGCAATAGTTGAACCCTACGTTGTGGATGGGAGTAAGTGTATTTCGCATTACACCATTGAGCTCAAGGGAGCGCTCCCAGAAGGCTTGGGTGATCAGTTCGACAACTGGATGTTCGGATGTGATGTTTGCCAAGACGTGTGTCCATGGAATCGCTTTTCCAAGCCGCATCAAGAACCCGCATTTGAGCCTCATCCTGATTTATTGCGGTTGAACAAAGCGGAATGGAAGGAACTTACAGCCGATACCTTTAATGAGATCTTCAAAAAGTCTGCGGTAAAGAGAACCAAGTTTACCGGCCTCAAGCGCAACATCGAGTACTTATTCCAGACCCAAGGACTCAAGTGAAATGCGATCTGGATAGTCTGTGATTAATCCATCCACTCCCATATCCCGCATTACTTCGGCGTACACCTGAAAATTGACCGTCCATGGGATGACCTTGATTTCCTGATCATGCAGGTAGTTTACCGCGTCTTTGTCTAGAAGTTCGAAGAATGGACTGTAGACATCGGGTTTAAAGCTCAAACTTTCCAGGGCCTTTTTAACGTCCCGCTCTTTTTCTATCAGCAACACCAGTTTCCAATCCGATTGCGTGTCGTGCGCCACTTCCAAACTTCGCGGGTCAAAGGATTGCAAGTACATGAGTTTTTTGAACGGAGAGTTATTCACGACTTCCGCAATCTCTTTGACCAAAATCTCCGGACTTGGATGGAATACTCCATCACCTTCCGGCGTGATTTTCGTTTCGATATTGACCATGGGCAATGGTAGATCTTGCTCTTCACAGTAGGCTGCGACGGTATCCAGTACTTCTTGCAGCGAAGGCTTTGGTGATTCCTGAAGATCCTGCTCCGGAAAACGCTCATTAGGTTTACTACCGCAGTCAAAGGTCCTCACTTCTTCATAGGTCATCCCGTAGATAGAAAAGCGCTTGGGATCGTCTTGTATTTCCTCACCCTCCTGATCCAGGCAAATGCCAGAGCTCATCCATGGTTCGTGACTGAGCAGCACCATCCCGTCTTTGCTCATCACCACATCCATTTCGAGAGTGGTCACCCCGAGCTCCACGGCACGTATCATAGCGGGAATGCTGTTTTCGGGCATTATTCCTCGACAACCTCGGTGCCCTTGAAGATCAAACTGAGCCTGTACACCCAAGCTGAGCGAAAGGCTCAGGCAAATAAGAATTAATCGTTTTTGCATTACTGAGGGCCGTTGAGTTTCTGCTCTGTAAACCCTGGAGGGATTTTAAAGAAGTCCCGATCCGGAGTATAGGTTTCTACGCGAACGATATTGTTTTGACCGGCGGGCTGACCGTAATCGTAGTCGATGGAGCGAATCGGAAGTCCTTGTATTTCTTCTTGATAGAGAAAGTTGCTGTCACCGAGATTGGAGCCCATGGATTCAGCAAAAGAAGCCATGAGAGAACTAAAGTCCTCTAAACATTGAACTTCCTTTTTAGAAATTTCGAGATCGCCGTACGAGGCTACCCACATCTTGCGCTTAACTTCATCGTCCTCCGTCATTAGGTATTCTGCGCATGAGTAGGAATTGATTTCACTCTTTTTTCCGGTCGGCTCAATGCCGTAGTCCGCTTCAATATTACCCATCTGCTGCTCCATCATCTTCCGAGCCATTTCTTGTTGCTCGGGAGGGAGAGAGGATATCCGCTCTTCGGCCATCTTTTTCATTTGCTCGATCTGCGCCTTCAAACTTTCGGCAATTTCCTTGTCCAGCTTAAAGTACTTTCTCGATCCTTGGTCAACCATGTAGACCGTTTGGTCTTCCCGATCAAATAAAACGCTCTGTTCCACGACATCACCAGTTCGGGTATCCATCCGCAGATAGTGGCTGTGGAAGTAGAATTCTGAATAGCGCTTCACCTCGGTTCCTTCCAAATTCGATTCTTCTGTATGAAGTACGTGGAATTGCGCTTGAACAATGGTCAAACTAAAGCAGGCAATCAAGAAGAAGAGATGTTTCATGGCTCGGATGGTTTCGAAGTTATTACGGGGAAGTAGGCTTTTTCTAATTCGAAGTTTCCTTTTTCTCGAAGTCCGAGCTTCAGCGTGGTTTGATCATCCGAAAAAGACCGGATATAGTCGTAGAAATCGCAATTTCGCCCTTTGAATTCTGCAATGGGAATCTGATTGACTCGCTCAACCACATCGCCCAGCTGGATGCCGGCTTGATCAGCAGGTCCACCTTCCGTTATACTTCGGACTTCAACGCCCTTATTCGTCAAGATCATGCCCAGACCAAAACCGGGCTCCGACGGCATGTGCCGAACGGTATCTATAGCTACCCATTGCACCTGATCGTCAGGGAAGAAGAAATATAGGTCGTAATGACGGAAGAGATCGTTTCCGATTTTGGCCCCGGATCCCCTTTGGATTTCCATCTCGTAGGACCAAATGCTTCCATCTGCTAATGTGAGTTGGTTCTCTGGACTCAAGTACAAGGTGTCCTGTGCTACACCGTACAGACCAAAGGTGGTTCCGTCAAATTTCCGGTAGTAGCTCCAAACGCCATTGCTGTCCTTTAAGGTATTGACCAATTTGGGCGATCCGTCCATGAACCCGTTGTACCCCGTGTCCATCAGGACATTTGATACTTCGTAACCGTTGATGTCTAGAGTGATGTGCGGGCGACTCCCAATGTATTTAAAGGACTGAATTCCTTCATCGTTTGGAGCTGGCGGAAGCAGTTGGCGCTCCGAGGCAAAGTAGATCATCTGACGCTGGTAGTCGATTTTCCAGTGCAACTTCTTCATCAAGTTGGCTCCTAGGATTCCATCAGCTGCGACACATCTGAGGATGCTGTTTTCCGAGTAAGGAACCCCGACGGCGGCATGATGTGTAAAAGTGGTGCTTCCCAAACGCACAGAATCCAGCAAGAACACCGGTGTAGATTGACGACGGCCATGGGTGTCGCCAATGCTTACGGATGAAACTTGCCGGATACTGATGGTTTGAACATTGGTCTGATTGAGAACCGTATAGCTCGCACCGGTGTCAAAGATCATGTCCCAGGGCCGACCGGCACCGGGAACATGAATCTGGATGACAATACTTTGGTACTTCCAAGTAAAGGGAATGCTGTCGACAAATGCTTCCTGAGGGGCCTTCGTAGAATCCCGAAGGCGCGCGTTTTTCGAAACCCCGCATCCGCCCGTGAGGGCGAAAATCAAAACGGCGAAAAAGAGGAAGCGGACTTGTTTCATTTCACTTTAAAGGTAATGGATTTGTCCCCGTCCATCTCAAAGAGTTGATCATCAAACGATGGAGGTCCAAAATTTCCTCGGGCGTTGTTCGAAAAGCCGTAGGGTTCTGTGGGCATGCCGAACATATTGGCATTCATTTCTTCATCTCCATTCAAATCTTGGAAAGCGGCAACAGCGTATTGACCGGGAGCCAATCCGTCAACCGTACAGGTCATTTGACCGTCCACAACTTCGCCTTTACATTCTCCAACTTTTTCATTTTCCGCGTTCATGACTCGGAGATAGACGACGCCCCCATTCTTGGCCGAGGTGACGGTTATGGTTAAGGTTCCTTTCTTGGCGGGTATCGCGCAATCTCCAGTAAGGCACGGTGAGAGGTCAGGATTTCCAGCCAACAGTGTTCCCGGCATGAACAGGAGAAGACCAGCAGCGCCAACCAGTACAGTCTTCTTGACTCGGCGCTGGTGCCACGCAATGATTGGCGTAAAGAGTACGGTGGGCCACAACCACTGAACCAACCCAGGTAAAAAGTCCAAGCTGGTGGCGGAAAATGCTGTGACGGCAGCGATGTATCCACTGAGCATTCCTGAGATGTGGAAGCGCATCCATGTGGAGCGGTCGTGTTCTTTGCGAATCATGCGGTAATTTTTACTGATACCAAACATACCTAAAGCTCCAAAGACAACGGACAGGATCCAAACGAAATTTTGCGGGGCCGTAGCGTAGCCGTAAATGCCGTACCCAAATAGAGCGGCTGCGAAGAGCAGGGCAATGAGGTGAATGACATTGTCCAATGTGCTGGGCTCCTCACCTCTGAAGAAGCGAATGGCGCGCACTCCGATCAACACGTTGTAAAAGCTAAATACGCTGAGCATGAGCAGGAAGGGAATCCAAATAAACAGCGAGTTAATAAAGGCCGTGGCCGTTGCAATGCCCATGGCCCAAACAAAAGCCTTCCCGATTTGGATATGAGAGGCTCCTCCTTTCTTCATGATGAGCGCGATCGGCGCTGCAAAGAAGGCCGTGAAGCCGGCAAAAATGTGAATGATTCGTGTGATGTCTAAGATTTCCATGGCGTGAGAATTTTTGTTGTTCTGGAGCAAACGTAGGGGCACTTTCTCAGCGCCGCAAAAAAGCGTGATGAGTGGCTGTGTTTTGTGACGAATGGTGGCCTTCAGGGACGAGTGGTGGCCTTTAGGGACGAACGGTATGCTCCAGCAAGCCCTTTATTTCCGGCGCCTTACGGCGCGATACAGGAATCGACACCTCCGAACCAGCGAAGTGAAGTTGAAGGCCTTGGCTGTTTCCCGTGACCGTTTCAACGCGATCCAAATTGGCGGCAAAGCTGCGGTGAACCTGCTCCACGGAAGGGTGATCCGATAACTGATCCAATACCTCTCGGAGGGTCGAGCGAATCAATTCTTTGTGGACCACATCTTTTCGCTTGTATCCGACAATGACGTAATTCCCTTCCGCCTCCAAATACAGCAATTCTCCCGTTTTCAATTCTAGGCGTTCGTTGTCGTTCTTTCCTTCGATGAGAATGGGGGAGTCGTCGGGTTCTTGGGGAGCCGTGGGCTGAATATTATCGGCCTGTCTCTTGTAGCGTTCGTATAGTTGTCTCTGTCGGAAGGCGATGCCGAAGGTAATGGGCATAAGGCCGATTCCGATGGTGTAGGCAGACATCCGGCCGTAGGCCGACCAACTCAATTCCGTACTCGTCCAAAGAAGGAGGTACATGTAGTTTGCCGTGGCAATGAACCAGACGTTGTAGAGGATAAAGAGCAGTTCTCGGCCGATATTCCAGGTGCGCTCCCGAAACAGTTGAGGGAAAAGGGACGGAAAGATTCCGTCATTAATCACGGTGGATAAGAAAGTGACCAGACCGAACCCCCAAAGGAGGTAATCGTATTTCCGGTCGACTTCGTACAGGCCAAAGGGTCGGAAAAAGACCAAGAAGGCACCCACGAAAAAGCCAAAGATGAGTCCCTGGCGCATGGCTTTAAACCATCCAATATGAAGTGGATAGGGTTGAGCGAAATATGCGAGCAGGGCTTTCATTAAAGCCAAAGGTAATCCTTACGCGTTTACGTCAGTCTTACTGACGAACAATGCGGTCAAAGGCGTGCCATCCCTCACCACGCAACTCCATCATGTAGACTCCGGAGCGCAAGTGGTGATCAATAGTAATCGTTTGTTCCGCGCCTGTCCACTCGGTAGATCTTTCAAGAACCACGCGTCCTTCCATGTCGTACAACACGAGCGCACCTTTTCCAGCTGCAGGAGCGGTCAAAGCGACATTGAAAATATCGTGTGATGGTTGAGGGAAAATGGTCATGTCCAAATTGAGACGCTCTTCCACGGAAACACCCCCATTGTACAGGGCAGTAAACGATTGGAAGTAGAGGTCCGTTAAGATGGGGTTCTCAATGATCAATGTATTCTCGTCGTTTGAGTTTTCGGCGCTTGAAGACCAGTTGTGTGAACCGGTCAGAATCTTGGCGTCGAAGAACCGATCGTAATCAATGATGATGTACTTGTGGTGCATGATGTTGGAAACCGCAGAAGCGTCCACTACTGGAATCCCAGCATCGATCAAAGTTTGGTATTCGCCGCCTTGGTCATTGATGTTTTCAATGATTCCTTGAACGGACTTTCCGAACTGTCCATTTACATCGATCAAGGCATCGGCACATTCATCACGGGTGAAGGTCATCACCGCAAAGTCCGCTCGTTCTTGAGTGGTCTCGATGGTCTCGACAATCTTTCCAGTGACTCCGTCTGAAGGGGAGAAGTAGCACTGAGTTGGGATGCCTCCAATCTTGAATTGATGCGGAGTATTGTCCAGTTTGTCTGCTCCCCATTTCGCGTTGCTCGCGTTCGGAGTGGCTTGTGAACCACCCCACATCTCGTCCATTTCAAGCTCATAGGTGCGAGCCAAACTTTGGTCTTGAATGATGAGTAAGTCATTGGGATCGTCAAAGAGCTGCCCTGGAGTCCAGTTTGTGGCACCGGTGAGTACCCAACTGTTGTTGACATCGTCGGCATCCACCACCACAAATTTGTTGTGCATGATTCCCGCTTGTCCATCCGGACGTTCCAGCACAGGAACCGATGGGTTTAAGTCGTTCAAGATGTTGTTGAGGTTTCCTCCTTCATAGAGGAAGCGCACCCGAACTCCTCGATTTTGTGCGGCATTGATGGCATTTGCGATGAGCTGGTTATCTGCGTTGTAAATCGCAATATCCAAAGTGTTCTGAGCTCTGTCGATATAGGCTGCAATAGTATCGTTGAAGTATCCATCCAAGGTAATGGCCGGATCGTAGAGCGCAACGCTGGTATCCACTAAGGTGTTGAAGTACACCATCATCGCTCCGGTACTGTTGGACTCGGTGGCATAGGCGCCTAGATTCCCCCAAGCGGTGTCGCTACCACTAACCGAATATGGTTGAACGTAGTATATGGTCCCAGCAGTCAAGCCGGTCAAGCTGATGACGTGGCCGGTGTTGGATCCACCGTTGTTGATGTCTCCCAATTCCAAGGCTGGAGTCAATCCGTATCGCACATTGGTAGATCCATTTGAGCTGGTTAGCCAGGACAAATCAAAACCGCTGGTGCTGAGGTTGTCTTGTTCGACACCGCTGGCGAAGACAATAGAGCTTCCGAAAATCAAGTCGCTAGTGTCTCGAGGTAGTAGCTGATATCCTCCAAAACCAGTAAAGGTGAATTGGCTCATGATGCCCACCATGTCCAAAGACCCTAGAGGTACTAATTCACCCAATAGAGGATGCCCATTACGAACATAGATGGTTCCCACATTTCCTCCAGCATCGGAGAAGTTATAGGTTCCTACCGAAAAAGTTCCCCCACCATTGGTGAAGGTAATTCCGTTTACGCGGACCAATTGTCCTTCGTAGGGCTCGTCCATTTGAGGGACTGTGATGACCACAGGGGCAGGGATTGGGTTTCCTGAGCTGTGTACCGTATAGCTGGTAATGGGATCCACTTCGAGGAGGCCGTTGTAGTCTTTGAGTGGACCTGTTATGCTCACGCTGTCTCCAGGGTTTACAGAGAATGGCACGGACCCAGAACCGGGGTAACAAGCGATACCTGCAGTGGCATCTTGTACATAACGAATAATCCCGAGCTCATCGCCGTGTGTCACAATTCCCGATACCGTAACCACAGTTCCGATGGCTTGCTGGCGAGCCGTAGCAATGTCCTGAGCGCTGACCGCTGCGCTGATCAAAAGTGCGAGGAGGAAAAATCTAGAACGCATATGTAATAGAGATATTAAATCGGCGTCCTTGTCCGAAGAAGACACCGGCTGAGTTTGCATTGAAGTCGTTAGAGTTGATACTAAGAACGTTTCCGTCGTTGTTCTGCGCATCGGAAATGTATTGAAGGTCGAAGAGATTCAGCACCGAACCGCGCAGACTTAAAGACTGCTCACCAAAGTTGAATCGATATCCTCCGTGAAGGTCAAAAAGCATGTAGTCTGGAATCTGCCAAGAATCGCGCCCTGCATTGGAACCGTTCAAGGTCAATGGGTCAAAGTCGGCATAGTAGCGATCGAAATAGGTTCCGCGAAGGCGGATATAAGCACCGCGAACAGGCTCGTATTCCAAGCTAAAACCAAACTGCGTTTGTGCAGCGTCTCCTACATGAACACCGCGTGCATCGAAATACACCACAAATTCTTCTCCGGTGTTGGGGTCGATTACGGGATTGTTGTCGTCGTCCGTCACCCGAACACTGTCCGTGCTTTGCCAGGTCCAATCGCCCAAGCTGACCAATCCTTGGAAGGTCCATTTGGGTAAGAACTCATAGGCAAAGTCGAATTCAATTCCCATGTGAACGGCGTCCATTCCATTAATGTTGGTCCGGAACAGCTCATCATCGATAATGACCGATGGAGCTCGCGGCGCAGGTCTGTTGTCCCAGCGCGTGTAGTAGCTGTTCATGTTGATCGAAAAGCGATCGGAACGGAAGGCATATCCCAATTCCGCAGCGCGGATCACTTCGTTCTCGATGTTTTGGAATTTCCGGTTGTCGAAGTAGAAGACGTTAGAGAATCTTGGGGCTCTGGAAAGGTATCCGATGTTGGCGTACACACTGTTGCGTTCGTTTATGTTGTACTTGGCTCCCGTTTTGAAGGTAAAGCTTGGGATCCAAACCCAATCCGTTGTGGCGAATCGCGTCTCTTCCGAGTTAGTGTGGTAGAACTGGCCGTTGTACTCGATGGTGTCTTGATATCCTATGGCTTCTCGCATGGTCGTGTCGCTGAGGACGAGGTCTTTTTTGCGGAAGTAGTCGATTCGTTGGAATCCGCTCATGGATGCCGATACATTAACGAATGCGGCCCAGAGTCCTTCTTTGTACTCTAGCTGATAAAAACCGCCTCCCCAGTTCACCTTGGCGTCGTTGTGGTAGCTGATTTTATCTCCTTCTCGGCGCACCGGCGAAGCGGCGTTTGAGTTGGAATTATCCACGTAGTAATCCCCACCGAGTAAGTCGTAGACCTCACGGTAGTGCTCCCCTACATAAGAGCGAAAGTCCAGTCCACCGCTGTGGATGAATCGATCGCTTTGGTTGTAGGTAAAGGTGCTCACCCATCCCCACCAGCGGTGATTGTTGATGGAGCTTCGTAAAATGTCACTCGACTTGTGCTCCGTATCGGAGTAGGTAGGATCAATACTGAATGGGCCAAAGGCGTTGGCGTCATAGATTCGCTGAAAATCAATACGCCCTTGCTCGTCTCTGGGCGGCGAACTGTCTGACAAACTCGTTCCGCCACCATTTCCTAAGGAAAGGTAGAGCACATTGGACCAATACACTTTGTCATTAATGCGCCAGAAGTCTTTCAGGCTGAACTGTGGCTTGTGGTAGTAGTTCTTTCGTTCCGTGACGCGCTCTTCGCCGTTGCGAATGGTGTCGTTGTCGATGATGTCGTAGCGATCTAGAAGACCCCAATGTTGGTTGTATCGGATGCCGTAATTCAAGGCGTCCGTGGTGTCGACAAAGTTCTCGAGTGCTTGATTGTAGCTGTCTCGATCCTCACCAATACCCTCCAAGGCTTGATCGAGGTCTTCATCCGCAATATCTCCTTGGTTGTGGGCCACCATGACGTTGTACAGATCCTCGGACCCTTCAAAAAGGTCGCGTCCGTATTGCGCATCGTGATCTGGGATCGACATTTTCCAACTGCGCTGCGCGTGTTCTTGAGGAGCGCCGAAACCGGTTAAGCTGATGTTGTGGTTGCCGAGCTGCTTGTCAATCTTGAAGTAGTAAAACCAGCCCTCAGTCCAGGTATTATCCACCCAGCCATCGCCCCGTTTGTACGATCCGGCAAAGGTGAATCCCCATCCGTTATCGAGTCGCCCGCTGTTCACGCCGACCGTCGTTCTCAAGAAACCATTGTTTCCCGCTTCTTGCTTGACCCGAAAGCTTTTCTTTTGCTCAATGCCCTTGGTCAATATGTTGATGGTTCCCCCAACAGATGGTATGGCCAATTTGGAGGCACCCAGACCGCGCTGCACTTGCATTTTTTGGGTAATCGCATCCAGTCCAAACCAGTTGGACCAGTAAACCCAGCCATTTTCCATGTCATTGACCGGTACTCCGTCAATCATCACGGCAACATTTCGCTGACTAAATCCTCGAATGTTGATCCGCGCATCTCCATCTCCACCACCTTGTTGCGTAGCGTAAATTCCAGGAGTGGAATTCAACACCATAGGAAGATCCTGCGAGGCCAATTCGCGCTGCACTTGCTTGGGGGTAATATTGGAGAAAGCCACAGGCGTCTCCCGAGCGATGGCTACATCGGCAACGACCTCTACTTCAGAGAGGGTAGTGGTTTTGAGGTTGATTTTTAGATCAACCGACTTTCCGGCTTGAACGGTTACCGTACGTTCAAAGGTCTCGTAACCCACATAACTGAACTGTAGGGTATAGGTGCCTGCAGCTAGATCTAACTCAAAAGCCCCGTCTAAATCGGCGGCAATCCCTTGCCCCGGACCGTAAATGATATTGGCCCCAAGAAGGGTTTCGCCGGTAACGGCGTCTTTAACGACACCTCGAACCGTTCCGGTCTGTGCAAATACCGAAAAGGATAAAATCAGGAATAGGGAGGAGATCCAATGCTTCATAACCAAAGACAAAAAAAGCTAGTAGGTTTCGGCCTACTAGCTTTTGATTTTGCTTATTCCTCCATTATTGGAGGATGAATTTTTTCGTGACGGTTTGTCCGTTGCTCAATCGAGCTTCTACAAAGTACACACCTGCTTCGCCGTTCAGGCCAACCAAGGTCAAGCTTTGCTCAGGCTGAGTCATTCGGCCTTCAGCAACAAGCTGTCCAACCAAAGAATAAACAGTGTAAGACTCAATGCGGTCCGATGCCGTCAAGGTCAGAGATGTACCCGCCTTCACAGGGTTCGGATACAAGCTCAAGCTCGCTTTTGGAAATTCGGCAACCGAAATGAAATTCGGGTCACACGTACACTCGTGCGCTCCAAGTCCATCCCAAGTATCTTGTGGAAGTGAGTCGTACTCTACAGCAGGGTTAAATAGTGCAGGGTTTGCCGTAACACCTTGCTCAACCGTTGCTTTACGCACCATGGTGTGGTTACGCGTCCACCATCGTCCTCCGTTGGCATCCGTAAAGTTCGCAGCCGTATCTGTCGTCCAAGCACCGCCTGGATCCTCTCCAACTTTTCCAAAGATGTCCACGATGGTTGCGCCTTTCTCAATGGTCAAGGCATCGTCACCGTTAAAATAACTCGGTGCTGGGTAATCATTGTCCAAGATATCGGCCAATGCCTGCAAAGCAGGGTCACAGGGAGGTGAGGTAGATCCGCCACCTAAATCAACCGTATCGGTTTGGCCATTGGCAATAATGATCACATCATACGGCTGGATGGTTCCGCTCAAGGTCAGGACGTCCGGATTGGAAGTTCCTCCGTTCGAATAACGCTTGAACGTGTACTGACTAAGGTCAATTGGATTGGGTGTCGGATTGTAGATTTCGACACATTTACTGTTTCCTGAACCTTCGACGTATTCAGAGAAAAATAAATCGCTACACTGCGCTTGGGCACCCCAAGCAGTAGCGACGATCAACATAGAGAATAAAGCTTTCTTCATAAGGCCTAATTTAAGGATTACAAAGGTAATATCTATCCTCTGGCCACCGATCCTTCCCTATATTAACCAAAGGTTAAGTTCTATTGTACCATAACCTTATTTTGGGCACCTGATTCGTGCACCAAAATGTACACCCCGCGGCTTGGTGCTTCAATAGTTTTTGAGCGAGTGCCTTGCGGCACGATGTATTCGCCCACAACCCGGCCCTGAACATCCATCAAGCGGTAAACCCCTTCAGGACCTTCAACAGTAAATGATCCATGGCTGGGATTCGGATAGACATTCAAGCTCAAGTTTTCGGGCTCGTCGAGACCAATGGAGCCGTATCGCGCATCTCCGAAGGCACTGTTGTCGCACTCAAGCTCGATGTAGTATCCGTTTAAAGCGACATTGGTTGCCACCTGGCCAGCTATCGCGTCAATGGAGATCAGTCGGTTTCCGCTGTTGTTATCCACACCGGTAAAGACATACGTCGAGGTCGCGTGGTCATAAACAGAAGCACTGGGGGTCAAACCAATTAGCCCTGTAATGGTATCTAAGACGGAGTATGTGTTCGTGGTGAGATCGTATTCGACAAAACCCAAGATGTTGACGTTGTTGTCGCGATACAAGCCGTATAGCTTTCCGAGGTTGTGATCGTATTCCCAATCGTTGAAAAAGGTATTCGCTGGATTGGTCATCGGTGCATTTTGCAAGATGGCTCCAGTGAGTACATCAATCACATACATACGCGCTACACCAAGTGAATCGCGCCCTTCAAAAATGATTTGAGCACTATCACTGTTGAAGGTGGAAGACCCTACAACTACAGCGCCGATTTCTGGAAATTGAAACAGCTCCGTGACATTCCCGGTAAGGGTATTGACGGCCAAAAGGCGCGTGCGGTAATCCGGAACGGGACCTGTAGTGTCCACGATGTAACCGCCCAAGCCGAAGAGTTTCTGCTGTTGCATATCATATTGATACTCGTTGACCGTTTCTCCTAAAGCTGGTGTATTGATGACTCCACCATTGGCGACGTTGAAACGGAATACGCGAGTTTGAGCTCCAGTAGTCAAATCTGGCCCTGAGAAGATGTATTCTTGATTCGCTTGGTCAAAGGTAGAGGAGCCAAGAACGACGGCATTGACGTTCTGGATGCTGTCGATGGTGATGGGTAGACCAGTGGTCAAATCCATCTGTGCAATCGGCACTGTGGTGGCGTTGCCCCAAGGGCCTTGACCGGCGCGCCAGATGCCGTAAATTTTGGGGGATTGAGCCCATCCTGCCGTGAGGCAGAAACAAATTAGGAGGAGGGAGGAAGTAAGTTTCATTTGCCTATTTTTGTGCGCTAACGTTGAATTTTGACGAAGACTCTAGTTACCATACCAACCTATAATGAAGCCGATAATATTCGGGCGATCATTGAGGCCGTTTTCGGACTGAATCAAGGTTTTAACATACTGATTATCGACGATGGATCTCCGGATGGAACCGGAGATATGGTCGAAGAAATGCAGTCTGAATTTCCTGATTCTCTACACCTTATACGCAGAACAGGCAAGAATGGTTTGGGTACTGCATACATAGCGGCATTTCGATGGGCTTTGGAGCGCGATTACACCCATATTTTTGAAATGGACGCGGACTTCTCACACGATCCCAAGGACCTTCCTCGTCTGCTTCAGGCATGCACCGAGTACGGCGCTGATGTCGCCATTGGGTCGCGTTACGTCAAAGGGGTTAATGTGGTCAACTGGCCCATGAGTCGTGTTTTGCTCTCCTATTTTGCTTCGAAGTACGTCCGTATGGTAACGGGACTCCCCATTGCCGACAGTACAGCAGGTTTTAAGTGCTACCGCAGAGAAGTCCTGGAGACCATCAACTTGGATAAAATTCGCTTTGTGGGCTATGCGTTTCAGATTGAAATGAAGTTCACGGCCTGGAAATGCGGATTCGAAATCGCCGAGGTTCCGGTCATCTTTACGGAACGAAAATACGGGGAGTCAAAAATGAGCCGAGGAATTTTTACAGAAGCCATCTTTGGTGTAATTTCAATGAAGATTGGCAGTTGGTTCAAGAAGTACCCACAGAAATAGCATCATGGAAATATTGCTGAAAAATGCACGCATGATCAACGAAGGTCAAATCACTGAAGGTGACCTCTTGATCAAAGGCGATCGCATTGAACAAATAGATACCCATATCTCACCGCGTAATGGAAATGTCCGAGTCGTCGACCTCGAAGGACGTTACCTCATGCCGGGAATCATTGACGATCAGGTTCATTTCCGCGAGCCCGGACTGACCCACAAGGGCGACATCGCATCCGAATCTCGCGCGGCCGTCGCCGGCGGAATCACCTCCTACATGGAGCAACCCAACACCAAGCCAGCGGCTTTGACCCAGGAATTGTTGGAGAATAAATACCAGCGCGCTGCTCAGGTCTCCCTGGCGAACTACAGCTTCAACATGGGGGTGAGTGAGGATAATATTGAAGAGGTCCTACGGACCGATCCAAGGCGAGTAGCAGGGATCAAGGTCTTCATGGGTTCGAGTACCGGAAATATGTTGGTCGAGGACGAAAAAGTCCTGAACCGCTTGTTTTCTGAAGCCCCGACAATGATCATCACCCATTGCGAAGACGAGGCCACCATAAAGGCCAATTATCAAGCTGCGGTGGAAAAGTACGGCGAGGACATTCCCTTTGATCAACACGGGATTATTCGAAGCGAGGAAGCGTGCTATAAGTCGAGCAGTTACGCCATAGAGCTGGCCAAAAAGCACGGGTCTCGACTGCATGTTTTTCACTTGAGCACAGCCAAGGAAACAGATCAGTTTACCAACAAGATTCCTCTAAAGGACAAGTTGATTACTTCCGAGGTCTGTATACACCACCTGTGGTTTTCGGATGAGGAGTACGCCGAAAAAGGGGCCTTCATTAAATGGAACCCGGCGGTGAAAACAGCAGCGGACCGTGAGGGCTTGTGGAAGGCGCTACTCGACGATCGCATTGACGTGATTGCCACCGATCACGCCCCGCACACCCTCGAAGAAAAGCAGAACAAATACGGCAGCGCGCCCTCAGGAGGCCCTTTGGTGCAGCACGCACTTGTTGCCATGTTAGAGAATCATCACCGCGGTCGCATCTCGCTGGAGCGCATCGTTGAAAAGATGTGCCACAACCCGGCCATTTTGTTCCGTGTCGAAGAGCGTGGTTATTTGCGAGAAGGGTATAAAGCCGACCTATGCGTTTTTGATCTTTCGAACCCTTGGACGGTCAATTCGGACAATATTCTCTATAAATGTGGATGGTCACCTTTTGAAGGTAACTCATTCCGGGCTCGTGTAATCCACACCTTTGTGAACGGTCAATGGGTATACCGCAATGGGGCTATTGATGAAAGTGTCCGAGGGGAACGTTTACTTTTTAACCGTGACTAAGGGCTTACTGTATTGGCTATTGCCTTCGCTGATCCTCTTGGGTTGTGCCAAGGAAGAACGACCAGCGGACGTCTTGGGAAAGGCGAAGATGGTGGACGTTATGGTCGATGTTCATTTGGCCGAAGGAATCGAGAAAACGACCATCCTCACCTTGGACAGTACCATCATTTCAGGGCAAGCTGTTTACGACTTCTTGTATGAAAAGCATGGCATTACCGAAGAGGAGTACACGCGGTCTTTTGAGTGGTACAGCGAGCACCTAAAGGAATTTGATGAGGTGTACGCTCGGGTAATTGAGAAGTTGAATCAAATGGAAGCTACTCGGCAGCAAATCCGCGATCGCTAGTTTTTTGGAAAGTGCTTCGCTGTCTCTTGGATGGTCTCTTTGAGTGACCGAAACGTAAAGCCGAATTCTTCTTTAATTTTTTCGCTGCCGTACCGAACGAATTGTTGTGCGGTAGCAGCGGTCTCCTTAGTCACCATAGGCGACTTTCCAGTTAGCCTTGACCGAAGCCATTCGATCCGCCAAACCACATTGCCCAACCAAGCGGGCGTATTGATATGCGGTGCTCTCACTCCTAGCCCTTCGGCTATCCAAGTAAAGACTTCCTGGTAGGATCGATTTTCCGCGGACAGCACAAAGCGTTCATTTTCCAAATCACTGGAGGCAAGTGTCACAAGGGCGCTCGTCACGTCCCGCACGTCTACGAAGCCATTGATGCCTTTCGAGTAAAATGAAAAGCCACCGGCAATACTGGAGAAGATCTTAGATGACCCTGCCTCCCAGAAGCCTGGTCCTAGGATGATGCTCGGATTCACCATTACAGCGGGAAGACCTTCTTGAGTCCCTTTCCATACTTGTTGTTCAGCAGCGTACTTGGAGATGGCGTACTGCGAATTTTCAGGTCCCGATTTCCAGCTCGTAGATTCGTCGATTTTGTCTCCGGTCTCGCTTCTTCCAAGGGCTGCAACGGAACTGACGTAGGCCAATTTCCGAACGCCACAGGCGAGTGCCGTGTGAACGATATTTGCCGTACCCTCTTCGTTGACCTTGAATAGGCGATCGCGGTCTCTGGGGTCAAAACTGACGAGTGCTGCGCAGTGATACACGAGATCAACCCCTCGCATCGCGTCTTCGAGAACGCCTAAGTCCGAAAGATCTCCACGAATCCACTCGATCTTATCAAACTGCTCCTGAGCACTTCCGGAGTACAACTCAAAGACTTCGAGCACATGGTTTTTACGTGCTTCAGAACGGTACAGGGCCCGAATTTTGGGCGCCCCTGGGTTCTGAACTTGAGCAAGTTCGTAGAGCAGATGGCTACCCACCAATCCCGTACCTCCGGTTACGAAAATCATGCGACTAAATTACATTAAATTTGCGCCCTAAATCGACCCGATAATGAGCGCGTTTATTGAAGAATTGAAGTGGCGTGGAATGATCCACGATGTGATGCCAGGAACGGATGAGGCACTAGATACTCCCGGCCGATTGGGTTATGTAGGGTTTGATCCTACTGCCGAATCCCTGCACATTGGGAACCTTGTGCCCATTATGCTTTTGACTCATTTTCAGCGCGCAGGTCATTGTCCGGTAGCCTTGGTTGGTGGCGCAACGGGTATGGTTGGAGATCCTTCTGGAAAGAAGGCGGAAAGACAACTCCTCAGTGAAGAAGTTCTTCAGCGAAATATCGCTGGAGTGCAGGCGCAGCTGCAGAAGTTTCTCTCTTTTGAAGGAGAAAACGCGGCTCAAATTGTCAATAATTACGACTGGTTTAAGGACTTTTCGCTGCTCGATTTCCTCCGGGACGTTGGCAAGCACTTGACCATTAACTACATGATGGCGAAGGACTCCGTGAAATCAAGGCTGGAGACCGGATTGTCCTTCACCGAATTCAGCTACCAGCTCATTCAGGGCTACGATTTCTATCACCTCAAAAAAGAAAAGGACTGCATCCTGCAGATGGGAGGATCGGACCAATGGGGAAATATCACCGCAGGGACAGAATTGATCCGCAGAATGGATGCTGGGGAAGCATATGCGCTGACCTGCCCACTCATTACGAAAGCAGATGGATCCAAATTTGGAAAATCAGAAGGCGGAAATATTTGGCTTGATCCCAACTTGACCTCTCCGTATAAATTCTATCAGTATTGGTTGAATGCTGCAGATGAAGATGTTCCCAAATGGTTGCGCATTTTCAGTCTTAAAGGCAGAGAGGAAATAGAGGCTATAGAAGCGCAACATGCTCAAGCGCCTCATATGCGCTTGATGCAAATTGCACTGGCAGAAGAGTTGACCATCCGTGTGCACAGCGAAGAAGAGCTCAAAAAGGCTCAGGCGGCTTCAAAAATCTTGTTTGGCAAATCAACACAGGAAGAGTTGGTTCAATTGGATGAGGACACTTTGTTGAGCGTCTTTGAAGGGGTTCCTCAGTTCGATGTATCGCGCAGTGAATTCGCAGTGAATATTGTGGATCTCCTAGCCGAAAAGACGTCTGTTTTTGCCTCAAAAGGCGAAGCTCGACGCATGCTCAAGAGTAATGCGGTATCACTGAACAAGGAGAAGGTTCAAGATTCCTATGAAGTAGGAGAAGGCGACTTGCTCAACAATCGATACCTCCTGGTTCAAAAAGGGAAGAAGAACTACTTTTTGCTTAAAGTAGACTGATCCGGATTCCTTCGTTGGGCGCAGATTCCTCTGGCTCTCTTACTGTACCATCAAATTACATCCTCGAACTTCGGCATTGTCGAATCTTCCGAGAATTTCTATTCCGCCCGTTGGACATGGGCGACCTAAGTCCTGCGTGGCGATAAAGGCGCACGAATAGATGTTTGCGAGATCCATAACGTTGACACCCCCCGTTTTTCCCGGAGGAGCGGGGGAAAGCGGATCCTCGGTATCGCGGAGACTGAGGCGCATCCAGGGAGGCGTACGGAAGCATCGCCCCGTAGGGGCATAGGCTTGTGAAAGTAATTCTGTCATTCCGTACTCCGAATGAATAACCGAGAGATTGAAAGCCTCTTTTAGAATTTGATGGAGCTCGGTTCGGATCATTTCCTTGCGACGGCCCTTCATGCCTCCGGTTTCCATGACCACCGCGTTTTCAGGAAGAGCTATGGGGTATTGCTCGGCTAGATCAAGCAAGGCGAAGGAAACGCCCAGTAGGAGAATTTTTCGGTCCGAGTCGAGGTGCTTGGTCAGCAGGGCTTTTAACGCTTTTAAATCATTTAAAAAGAATCCCGAGTCGGGGTGCTCAGACCGTGAGATCAATCCTTGCGCCATATCGATGAGTGAACTGCCACTTCGTTCGAGGTAGGAGGGCAACAAAGCAAAAACCACATATTCTTTGGGGTCACCGTAGAAGGAACGGAAGGTGTTCAAATAGCTTTGCTCGTACACCTCGAGATCAACGACATGGTGGAGACTCGGAACTTGACCAGTGGTTCCCGAAGAACTAAAGGTTTTGATTGTAGGGAAGCCTGAGGCTTTGACTTCGTGGGCTTTGAACATTTCCACGGGGAAGTAGGGGATGTCTTTTGCACGGTTAATTCGGGCATGATTGACTCCTAGGTGTTTCAAATATTCAGCATAGGGCGGGACCTGTTCTGCTTGCCAATGAAACAGCTCTAGCGCCCATGTGTCTGGTGTTACGTCGTCAGCGCAGCGAAAAAGTTTATTTTTGAAAGCGACGGGGTCCATGCAAACGATAGGGCCTAAAAGTCCGTTACTATGAATATGAAGTCAAGTTCAAAGGTAGTACTAACTGCGTTGATTGCAGCGATACTTGGAGCGGGTTGTTTGCGGACCGAGGAGTATCCTCCCGAGCCGATCATTACCTTCGACGGCTTCATGTTGGTCGATTCTGTGGATCAATTGGGTAATGAAAATACCTATTGCATTGTGACCATTGGCTTTACCGACGGTGATGGTAATGTAGGACTTCGCGAGAGCGATACCACAGGCCGATTCCATCCGGACAGCTTGTATTACCACAATTTATTGGTCGATTACTACGAATGGAATGACACCACAGGGAGTTTCGATTTAATCGACGATCTGGATCCTTCTTTTAGCGCGCGTATTCCTTATTTGACTCCGGAAGGAAAGAACAAGACACTGAAAGGCGAAATCGTTTATGACATGAATGTTTCCTTCACGGGAAGTGATACCATTCGTTTCGATTTTCGATTAGTGGATCGAGACTTTACCGAGAGTAACTTGGTTGAGTCCCCCGCAATAATTATCAATTAAGCTTCTAGGACAATGGCCTCCGATACGTCGAAGGCATGGTCGCCGATCTTTTCCAAGCTGTGGATGAGGTCGTTGTAGTACATCCCAGAATGAATGGGGTAGAGTCCCTTTTCGATGTTCTCGAGATGCTCATTGCGAAGTTGATTTCTCAATTCGTTGATCTCTTCTTCCAAGTCTTTAGCCTCGGTCAAAGAGACCTTTTCGTAGTCCTGGTTCAGATTCTTTGTCATCAACTCAATAGAGCGCTCCACAGCATGGAACATCTGTTCTGATTTTTGACGCAGTTCTGGGGTGAAGTAGGCCTTTGTTTCCCGACGACGCTCCATGTTCTGCGCAATCTGGTAGCACAAGTCACCAATGGTCTCGAGATCCGAAATGATGCTGAGCATGCTGCGCACTCTGCGCGATGCATCCTTGGAAAGCTCGTTTTCAGAAGCCTTACTCAAATACTTGGCAATCTCCAATTCCATACGGTCGGTCATGTCCTCATACTTGGCGACGCGCTTCAGAAGCTTCTTGAACTTCTTTTCTTCAGTGGCGTGCAACAATTGAGGAACAGCGTCGTAGAGTTTTGCCGTGATCTCACCGAATTTGCTGATTTCTTTACGCGCCTCTATGATGGAGAGTTCTGCCGTACCCATCATGCCGCTGCCAATAAAGCTGAGCTGGAATACTTCGTCATCCACTCCTTTTGCGGGAAGGAATCGAGTCACGATTCGCGCGATAAAGGGCACGAACCAGACGAGTAGAAGTACATTGAGAATGTTGAAGGTTGTGTGGAAGATGGAAAGGGCAATAGGAATGGCGCTGGCTTCTTCCATAGGGCGCGCCCCGACATTTTGAACCTCGTATTGACCGGCGATCAGTCCAGCCGCATTCAATTCTTCCTGGAACGCAATGCGGGCGACCGAATCAATATTGATGTTGTTTTCTGAGGCTTTGAATAGCTCGTAGTGAACATCGAGCCGTTGAGGCTCCGACCAATCCCATGAAACAAAGTCTGCGGCTTCTCCCAAACGAGTAGTCACATTTTGATTGAAGGCTTCTTCTTCTGGGGCTTCATTGAATGAATAAGTTCGTCCTCCTACACCGCTCATGGTCGGGTTGTCCGCCATGTAGTTGTTGATGTTGTTGATGAACAGCGGGAAGGCAATGATCATCCAGACTACGCCAAAAACATTGAAGAGAAAATGCGCGCGGGCAGCTCTCTTAGCATGAACGTTGGCTACCAGTGCCGCTAAATTGGCCGTGATGGTTGTTCCAATGTTCTCACCCATAATCATGGCTGCGGCCATTGGGAATGGAATCCAGCCCTGATAGCACATCACAAGAGTTAGGGCCATGGCTGCCGACGAGGACTGGACCACGACGGTAATAATACTACCGACACCAATGAAGATGAGGGTGGAGAGTACGCCTTTATCCGTATAGTGGCTCAGGAATTCCAGGACCTCTGGATTGGATTGAAGGTCGGGAACACTGCCTTTCAAGAACTCCAAGCCCATAAAAAGTAGGGCAAAACCAATGAGTACTTCCCCCCAAGATTTCACGGTGCTTTTCGAGGAAAACAGCATTGGGAATCCGAACGCAATAATCGGAAGGGCCATCGCTGAAATCTTCACTTTGAAGCCGAAAATAGAGATGAGCCATGCGGTCAAGGTCGTTCCAATATTTGCTCCCATAATTACGCCGATCGACTCTACCAGTGAAAGCAAGCCCGCATTCACGAAACTCACCACCATTACAGTAGTGGCGGAAGAGGACTGAACCAATGAGGTAATGAAGAATCCGGTAAAAACTCCAAACAAGCGATTGGAGGTCATCGCGCTCAAAATCTTGCGCATACGATTGCCGGCAACCTTTTGGATGCCGTCGCTCATAACCTTCATGCCGTAGATGAAAAAGCCTAGGGCACCAACCAACGACAAGAAATCGAAAAGAGAGTAATTCATGACCGCGAATTTGCGAGCAAATATAGGTTTTGGACTAACTTATTGCTTGATAATTGATCTTAAAGAAGACCCGTGTTCTGTTCGAAGTTCCATAGAGTAAACTCCTATGGCCCAAGTCGAGGTATTTAAGGGAGTCGTTCCCGAAATATGAGCGCTGTAGACTAGCCTTCCGTCGGCACCCCAAACTCGGATTTCAGCTTCCTTTTCAACTTCAATGATCAGACGATCAGTGAAGGGAACCGGATAAGCTTTGAAATCTGAACGCTTCTCATCAATTCCAATGGTCGAAATGATGTCCGCTGAAGAGCGGGGCAAGAATTGATATCCCTCGTCGTAGGGCGAGTCAAAGTCAAATTGGCCTCCTATTCCTATGGCGTGGAACGGTCCAGATGGAGCAGGCTGACTGTACAAGTCGACATCGTTGTCAATACGCATATCGTAGGTGCTTAATCCGTCGGTGACTTCAACATTGAAACCACTTCCCGAACCCGTCCACTGAGCGGGGTCTACTAAGGTTAAATTGTCGATGCGCACCAATTCAGACTCTGTAGTTTCATCCAGGAACGTCACAATGGTTGGGGTCGGCAAGGGGTTTCCTTGACTGATCAAGATGACGCTGTCCATGTAGAGCTGCGTGAGGCCGTTAAAGAATCCAACGTCCCCATATACGCGAACTAAATCACCTTCGGTGACCGTGTAATTATTGAGCGGAGTATCGGCAAACGTTCCAATACCGCCTGTCCCGTCGTGCAAGGTGAACTGCAGGCCTCCGCTGCGCAGGTTGCCCCCTAGTACAACACCTTCCAAGGAGCAGAATACTCCGTTGGAATCTGGTTCGCCAGCGGCATTATTGGTGGTTACATCGGCGACTGAATACATAGGTATGGGCACATCATTATCCAAAATGGAAATAAAGAAGGTGGGCCCAATAATGGTTCCCCCATTGGTCGCATTTGAAAGGCCAAATGAAATTAGTTCATTCCCTTCTGCGATGTTGTCGTCCACGATCGCGATGCTCACGGGCTGCAAAGCTGAGCTGCCGGCGGGGAAAGTGACAATGGTTGGCGATGAGATGACATAATCCTGTCCGCTGGTTGCCGTACCCCCTGTGACAAAGACTTGAACGCTTGTCGGGTTGTTGGGGTCTGGATTTGCAATACCTACATCAAAGGTGGCAGTGCCGGCACTTTCATCCACAAGTTGGGCGGCAGAGGCAAATGATAGAACTGGAGTGCTAATACCGCATGGATTGAAGGTGTGCCACCCATACAAACCAAAGGTGTTTTGAGGATAGACATCCCATTCATTCGCTCCTGAGGTCCAATCTAAGGAACCACCTTGTATATTAATCTTACGAACAAGTGTGTGGTTTTGTGTGCTCCCTGAACCCACCGGCCAACTGGATCCTGGATCTACTCCAGGCTCTCCAATAATGTCTAGGGTATCGGTTCCATTCCACAAGATGAGTGCATCGTCTCCGTTGAAGTGAGCCACACTTGGGAAGGACAGAATCGTATCGGCCACGGCAAGCATAACTGGATCGGCTTGGTCCGTGCAAAGTCTGTAGGTGGCGTAGGGTGCCAGGGTTCCGGATATATCCAGCGTATCGACAAAGCTTCCGCCATTGCCGCTTTCAATCACCAAGTAATTGGTGAGGTCGATGGTGTTGGGAGTAGGGTTGAAAAGCTCAAGCCCTTTATTGTTTCCAGATCCTTCGATGTATTCGCTGAAGAAGAGATCAGCGCAAGTCGGAACGGCCGGATCATTATCCAAAATTGTAATATTCACGTTTGTGCTAGTTCCAATGGTCAATCCAGAAGACACATATGTAATGTCAAAGGAGGCTGTTTCGCTAGTTTCAACAAGGTTGTCATCGTTGATGCTGAGGTCGATAAAGGTAGAGTCCGCTCCTGCCGCTAGAGCGAGGATGATCTCTCCCGTAATTGGGTCAGTCGGAGGTGTGGAAGTCCCGTCCGTGGTATCCAGGCCTGCACCAGGGGTAACAGTAACAACAATGGTGTCAGCGCTTGTGGTTGCTGGTGAAATAGAGAGACTAATGCGAACGACTCCTATTCCTTCAGAAACACCTTGACTGGATGTCGTGAAATTTACCGTAGAAACAGCGGGTGCTGGTAGTACTGTTACCGTCCCGGTCATACCTAGCCCCGCGTGAGGGTCACATTGATAGTTGTAGGTTCCTGGAGACGTAAAAACGAAGGAATAATTCCATGCGGAAGAAGAAGTCGAATTTCCAAAAGAGGCAGGATTTCCTGGGAAGGTTCCGGTGTTCCCGTTTACGTTGTGAAACCCACCCAAATTCGTCCAGTTGACCGTGTCCCCTGCAAAGACGGTCAGGGTCGCTGGATTGAATGTGTTTCCGTTAGGGCCTCCCAGATCCACTTGATGGGTTGTGGCCATCATGATGCTGGAAGCAAATAGTAAGACAACAAAGAAGAAGTAGTGCTTTTTCATCGGGTGAAATTTTGAAGCTTCAAGGTACGGAACACAATTAAAGTGATGGAGAATAAAAAAGGGTTACCCGAAGAGCAACCCTTTTTTATGTTGTTATTGGATAATGCCTTACTGCATGATGTCTCCATCTACATCTTTAGCCCATCCGCCAGTCCACCAGCTTCCGCCAGTCTCACATGCTCCGCGGTATTGAGCTGAGGTAAACCAAGTGTCTACGCCGTTTGGATCTGCGTTGGAAGAACTAGTTCCTACGAAACCGCTAAGATTTACAGCAGCTTCATCGCAGTCGTAGTCGGTTGTGAATTTTGCACAGTCGCGGTACGCGTCTCCGCCACCACCGAGCCCAAAGACACTTGCGTTGCTTACGAAAGCTTCGTCATTGTCAACGTGAACCAAGGTAATGGAGTCAGATACGCGGATACCGTGCTTAGGGAAGTTGGTCACCAAGGCGTTCCAGATGCGGAATTTAGCACCTTCACGCAAACGCATTCCTGTATTCTCAGCATCACCATCATCCTCTCCAACTAGTGTTACGTTAGAGATAGTTGGGTTCGTCCAAGGAAGAGCAGAGTTATCGTCTCCGTTGTTGTCAAACTCAAATCCACGGTCTCCGGACTCGCTGTCTTGATGCGCCACGAAGAACTGACCTTTTCCAGCCCAACCGTGTGTACAGTCAAAAGAATCGTCACGAGCTCCGGTTACGATAGCGTACTTCACTTGAGCCGCTCCACCAAACCACTCGATACCGTCGTCAGCTCCACGGAAGATTTGAACGTGCTCGATAGATGTACCTGATCCAACCGCGTTCAAGGTCAACCCGTTCAACTCGTCGTCCGTTGCGCAGATGAATCCTGCGTACTCAATACGAACGTAGCACAAAGTACCTGAGTTATCGGTATTGTCGTTACCGCCGTAGGTTCCAGAGTTACATTCAGCTGTCGCTGTTGAACCGTTGTTGATCTCCCCGTAACCGTTGATGATCAAACCACCCCAAGAACCTTTTGTGCTCTGCAAGGCAGACATAACGATCGGTAACTCAGCTGTACCACAGGCATTGATCATTGCACCTTGGTTGATGGTCAAAAAGTCAACCCCATCTGTATTGTCGCCGAATACGCTAGTACCTGGCTCGATGGTCAAGGTTGAACCGTCCATCACAAATACTCCATCTTTCAATAGGTAGTTATTGCTGGCGCTAAAGGTTACATTTTGGTTGATGTTACCGGCTACCTCTTTGTAGTCCACACCGTTCTTAGTTACGTCGGTAATGGTGTAAGTAGCATTTCCATTGTTGTTGTCGTCATCGTCATCGTTATCACACGCGGACAATGTTACACCGAGTGCCAAGGCAACTGCGAGCATTCGGTTGAACTTCAATTGTTTCATTATAGTTACGGGTTTAGAAGTTGAATTTCTTGCGACAAAACTAAACGCCCCGTTCAACGGGGCGTTTTCGTTATTTTTAATAATGTGTTAAGGAACAGGCCTTATTGTTATGGCAGTATTAATCAGAAGACGTCGTAGGAAATGGAAATGCTGAAATCAACTCCTTGTCTGTACTGATTGACGATAACGGGCTCTGCATTGCTCAAGCTTGGATCCGACTCTTGCTTCTGAAGAATCAGTGGATTCATAAGGTTTCGTGCGTAGAAGTTCACCGACCAATGATCGCTGATTTGATTTCTCCAAGAGAAATTCAAGGTATTCACAGGGCGTTCGTAAATGTCTCCGATCCCTTGGGCACCCGCAGAGAAGATTCGAGGTCCAAAGACATTGTAACTCAAAGTGGCTGTTGTTTTGCGCATATCATCCTTCCCGAATCGCTTGGTATAGGTTAAGTCCGCATTGACCAAATATGGAGATGCTCCCTGAAGCGGGCGACTCGCGTTGGTCGATATAACGGAGGATCCTCCTACGGTTGCGTCTTGATTAATCGTGACATCGGTGTACATCGCTGAGGCATTGAAGCCCAAGCTCAGGTTTTTCCATCCTGTCTCTTCACCGAACCATCGCCCTAGATTTTGCAAGTATTCAAACTCGATTCCTGCGACAACGGCGCTTTCGGTATTGATGAAGGATTCCAATTGACCGGAAGCCGTCGCGACAAGTACGCGCTCAATCGGGTTGTCTAAGTATTTTCCGAAGACAGTAAAGGCGACCAAGTTCCCTGGTTGAGGGTAGGTCTCAAAGCGGACGTCGACGTTGTAGTTGGCTCCATTTTGAAGTTCTGGGTTACCAATGCTTTGGCGACCAGCAAAAAACTCGATGTACTGGAATGGTCCGACCTCTCGGTAAGCTGGACGAGAGATTGTACGAGAAGCGCTGGCTCGGAGGGCACTGTTCTCATTGACATCGTACTTGAAGGACGCTGTTGGCATCAAGGCAATTTGATCTAGTGTTTCTTGTTTAGGAATTCCCGGTTGAACTTGATCCCGGTAGTCCAAGGTCTGAAGACCGTCCTCAATACGAAGACCAATCATACCTTCTGCACGCGGTCCAAGTTTTCCGCTCGTTTGCGCGTAGAACGAATTGATGTTCAAATTCGCCGTATAGAGGGATGCCGGACCCGCGATTTCGCGATAGGCAATCTTGTCATTCTCAAAATTCTCTTCGGTAATTACGGCTTCCATATTGTTAGGGTCCATAACATCACCGTCTTCATTCACGTAGTTCTGGAAATCAATATTAACCTGCCAATAGTCGAACTCACGTTCTTTTCTTTTGATTTCACCACCAAAGACAACATCCCAAAGCGAATTGCCTTTATCGTCCATTTTAATGGTGTAGGTAGCCATCACACGAGCATTGTATTCATCTTCTACTAGCTCAGAGTAAAAGCGATGGTTTTCGTTGAAGTCAAGCGTGTTGATCAGGAAATCATCTCCTTGACGGAGGTAAACGAATTGACGACGATCCGGTTCTGTGGATGTAGCACGGTTCCAAGATCCGTCCCAACGGATTTTCCAATTGCCGAATTCGTGCTCGCCAAAGATCTGATTGACCATCAAGTCATTTTGACGCCAAGTGTATCGACGTGTAAAGATGGGAGAGTTGTAGTCAAAGTGGAAACCCGTTTCAGCACCCGTCTCACGGAAATTATCCGTGCTGAGGTTGACGAATAGGAAGTTGTATGAAATCTTGTTGTTGTTGTCAATCTCGTACGCTGCATTGGCCAAGGCGGAAGTGTTGGTTTCTTGCTGCCATGACTGAACATCGTAATCGATCTGGAAGTCGTTTTGGCGGTTAACCAAGCGGTAAATTCCCGGTTGGTAAGAAGCCTTGTTCCGGTGATCCAAAGAGATCAAGAAGCCAAATCCTCCTTCTTTTTCTTTATTGGGGATGTAGTTTCCAGCCGTCACGCCAAAAGCTGTGTTGATTGGCGTGGTAATCGTTTGGCGGTTAAAGAGGTAAGGGAATTCGTTGTATTGCCCCTGAATACGACTGTTATAGAACTCCTCACCACGCAGATCGTCAGGGTATGCTCGGGTACCATCATCAAATCCCCAGTAGTCGGCGTTTCCACCTTGGTAGGTGTAGAAATCTCCGCCGTTGCGTTGGGTGTTGATTCCGAATCCCATACGCACTTGAAGTAGAGGCTCGGTTGGGTAGTCCTTGGTGGCAATGTTAATGGCCCCACCGGCAAAATCCCCATATAAAGGCGCTTCGAAGGCTTTCTGAACATTCAAATTTTGAATGATAGCGGTGCGGAAAATGTTCAGGGGGATGACTTTTAAGTCTGGGTCCGGAGATGCGATGGGCATCCCATTCAAATAGGCGCTGTTGTAGCGGTCTCCCATACCTCGAACAAATACATTTTGACCTCCTACAACGGACAACCCCGCCACCTTGGTCAATCCTTCCGCAACATCTGCGGAACCTGTTTCCTTTAGCTTTTGGGCCCCGATGTTTTGAACGATTCCGGAAGCCTCTTTTCGCTCCAACAAGAGTTGTGCTTCAGACTCTTTATTGGCCTTAGTCACGACGTCCACCGTTGTCAAGGCAACGGAGCCTTGGTTCAAAGTGTGATTAAGGGTAGTTGTTTCTCCGGCAGTTACGCGAACCCCTTTGACGGTGTCGACATTGTAACCGATGAAGGAAATAATGACATCGTAGGTTCCAGCTGGAGCGCTAAACGAATAATTTCCATCGAAATCGGTGGTGGATCCAATGCTGGATCCTACGGTTACAACGTTGGCGAAGGCCATCGGCTCGTTGTCGTTAGCTCCGTCCAAGACGGTACCTGAGATGGTTCCATTCCCCTGCCCAAATGTGCTTACAGAATGGAATACCAAACAGGTCAACAACATTGAAATGTGTAACTTACGCATGCTCAGTAATTTTTTGCAAAGGAACGGTCTTGAAGTAAGCGGATAGTTAATGCCTTGTTACCCTTGAGTTAAGGTTATTAACCTTTGGTTAATGTTTAAGACAGCATGGTTTTATAGTTAATTTTACCGCAAAATCTGCAAGCCATGAGCCCTAACGGTTACAAACTTCTATTGGTTGACGACGAGGAAGATATCCTCGAATTCATTGGGTACAACCTGAGAAAAGAGGGATATACTGTATTCACCTCGAACAATGGCCAGGAGGCCGTTGAACTCGCGAAGAAAGAAGTACCTCACCTCATAATCTTGGATGTGATGATGCCTGGAATGGACGGCATTGAGGTTTGTGATGTGTTGCGTAGTACGCCCGAGACGGCAAATGTGCTCATCGCATTTTTAACCGCACGGGGTGAAGACTACAGTCAAGTAGCCGGCTTTGACGCAGGTGCGGATGACTACATTACCAAACCGATTAAACCCAAAGTACTGGTTAGTCGAGTTGGGGCCCTTTTGAGACGTTTTGGGTCCAAGATGGAGCTGGATTCTGTCATCGAGGTCTCAGACTTGCATATCGATAAGGAAAAGTACCAGGTGACCAAAGATGGGGACCGCATAGAGCTTCCACGCAAAGAATTCGAGCTTTTAAGTTTATTGGCCAGTCGCCCTGGTAAAGTATTCAACCGCGATGAGATCCTGGATAAGATCTGGGGAAGCGAAGTAATTGTGGGAGGTCGTACCATTGATGTCCACGTTCGAAAACTCCGTGAGAAAATCGGTGAAGGATACATCAAAACCGTCAAGGGCGTAGGCTACAAGTTCGAAGCCTAATGCGATTTGATCGACCCGATCAGCTCGCCTTTTTTGCGAGTCTGATCACCAGTATTTTTGTTCTGTTCAGCTTTTGGTTGGCCGCCCGTCTTTCGGGAACGGAGGTCAATATTGTGGCAAACCTAGCGGTGTCAGGAGTTACGTTAATTGTTGGCTTCCTCATTTTTCGCTACGCCGTTTACCAGTTTATCTATCGAAAAGTAGAACTGCTCTACAAGAATATTCACGCCATTCGATCCGGGGATTTCGAAGAGGATGAGGTGACCACGGATCTGGACGAGGTAAGCCGCGAAGTCAGCGAATGGGCGGAGAACCAACGTGAGGAAATTGCTCAGCTCAAGGTGCGGGAATCGTACCGAAAAGAATTCATTGGGAATGTGAGTCATGAGCTCAAGACCCCCATTTTCAACATTCAAGGATATATCCTTACCCTACTAGACGGAGCGCTTGAAGACGAAGAAATCAATCGCGCCTATCTGTTGCGTGCGAATAAGAGCGTTGAGCGAATGATTCGCTTGGTTCATGATCTGGAGACCATTACCAAGCTCGAAGCAGGTGCGCTGCAAATGAATGTAAGTCCAGTGGATATAGTGGAGCTCGCACAAGAAGTTATGGATACACTTGAGCTAAAGGCCAAGAAAAAGGGTGTCCAGTTGCGCTTCAAGAATAAAGCTCAGAAGTCCATTAAGCTCCTATGTGATAGCGAGCGTGTCAAGCAGGTTTTCACCAATTTGATGGTCAACGGGATAAATTATTCCAACGACGACGAAGGCTTTGTGGAGCTGGACTTTACGGATCTGGGCAGTCAAATCTTAATCGAGATAACGGATAATGGATTGGGAATCCCGGAAGAGGATCTCCCGCGACTGTTTGAGCGTTTCTATCGGGTTGATAAGAGCCGTTCTCGGGAGCAAGGAGGTACGGGTTTGGGATTGGCAATTGTAAAACACATCGTCGAGGCGCACAAGCAGTCCATCACGGTCCGAAGCAAGCCCGGAGTGGGATCTACCTTCGCCTTTACCCTTCAAAAAGCTTAAAGAGCTCCGACCAGTTTCGATGGCTCGTGTCCAAGAAAGGAAGACCAGAGTAGTCTTCGGCTTTTATTCGCGCTTCTTCTAGGTTGAATTCGGATTGCTCGTACATGGGCACAAAGCCCTTTTCGTCAAGGCGGCGAGCTAAAAATTCCTGTTCCGTTTGTCCTGGAGTGGGGCAGAAAACAGCTTTCTTACCAATGGCAGTAAGATCAGAAACGGTACTGTAACCCGAACGACTAATCACCAGTTCCGAATCGTAAATCAAGTCGAGGAGTTCATTCGCTGTGCAGTATGAATGAATCGTCGTGTTTCCTTCATGAGTCGTCATTTTTTCTTCCTCGGGCACCCCTCTGACCATGACCGCTTTAATCCCTGAATCGATGAGCTGATTACGCACAATTTTCTCAAAATAACTCCGCTGAGGTTCTGGACCTGAAATCAAGGCCAGGATCCGATAGGTATGCTCCTTCTTTTCGGCCATCTGAGTAAAACGACTCAGGGGGCCTAGGTACTTAGCTTTGATAGACGAGCTAAAGCCCTGAGTTAAGTACCCACACAAATTATTTTCATCTTCGAAATCTGGAATCCAACACTCGTCAAAACGCTTGACGAAGCTCTGATTTACCTGGCTTACGAACCACTGTCCCATGGGAGCTAGGATTCGAATTTGGTTGCTGACAAAAGCAGTCGGAACCTTGTGGGTGTGAAGACCAAATCGATTATCACTGATAACCCCGTGAATATCCTGTTCATCAATTATACGTTGAAGCACTTTGTGCTCCTGCCTGATTTTGGCCATTACGGACGGAACCAGTTTCACGAGGTTTAGGGCAAACGATCCGTTTTTTTGATAGGTAATTTGATAATCCGGGAGCTCAATGAATTCAAGCTCTGGAAATTCTTCGCGTAAGAGGTATAAAGCTCGGCCACTTGTAGCAATTACCGGCGTATATCCATCGGCCCGTAGGGCTTGAATAATCGGAATACAACGCGTCGCATGCCCCAGCCCCCAATTCAGCGGGCAAACCAAAATTCTCTTCGACTGCATCACGTGCGAAGATAGGGCAGGCAGCGAACAAATCCGGAGAATGGGATTAAGCGATAATTAAATCTTCGAATTACCTTTGCCCAAAAGCACAACGTGGGAAAGGATAAACTGCGCCGATTTGCCGAGATGGAAGACTTCGAACACGTGGTCCAGCCGACCCGTGAGGAAGTGGAGCAGGGGCTTCAATTGCGCGGTCGTTGGAACGCCGATTTTTTTCCGGAAGAACAGCCGATCGTTCTGGAATTAGGCTGCGGACACGGCGATTATACGGTCAATCTTGGGCGCCTACGGCGTGATGCGAACTTCGTCGGGGTAGACATCAAAGGGGCCCGAATTTGGCGCGGTGCAAAAACGGCACGTGAAGAAGGCTTGAATAATATTGGATTTCTGCGGACCCAGATTGAGCTCATCGACCAGTGTTTCGGACCCGATGAGGTTTCGGAGATTTGGATCACCTTCCCCGATCCACAGATTAAATACCGGCGAGCGAAGCACCGCCTGACCCATCCGCTTTTTTTAGAACGCTATCGACGAATTTTGAAGCCCGGCGGAATTATTCACTTGAAATCGGACAGTGAATTCTTGCACGGGTATACGTTGGGCCTTTTGGAAGCGTGGGGCTGGCCTGTATTGGAGTCGAATCACGACATCTACAGAAATCCCCAGCGCGATTCCGCGTTGGACATCAAGACCTACTACGAAGAGAAGTGGCTAGCTGAGGGCAAGCCTATTACCTACCTAAAATTTCAACTCGGTGAGCGCTAAGAGTGAGGACTTTTTTCAGCGGGTGTACCGCGTGGTTCGCTTGATACCCGAAGGGCGGGTGACCAGTTATGGATCCATTGCCAAATACTTGGGCGCGGCACGATCCTCCCGCATGGTCGGCTGGGCCATGAACGCCTCCCACGGTCAAGACGATGTGCCCGCGCATCGGGTCGTGAATCGAAAAGGACTATTGACCGGTAAACATCACTTCCTCGGAGTGAACGTCATGGAGCAATTGTTGGAGCGCGAAGGCGTCGAAGTTATCGACGATCAAGTGCAGCGTTTTGAACAACACTACTGGGATCCGGTTATCGAATTGCCGGAGGAATCTAAATTAGAACGGCTTTAAATTAGCGTATCTTTGTCCCTATGAAATTGACTAAGGAAAACGTCACACGCGTGCTCCATAAAATCGCCACACCCGGCATTGGAACCAACTTGGTGGAATCGGGTGCATTGAAGAATGTACAGGTCTTTGGCGAGGAGATCGACGTAGACGTCACTATAACAACCCCTGCCCTTCACGTGAAGAAAAAGCTGGAGGTTGATATCATCAAATTGATCCACGACGAGCTGTATGAAAAGGCAGTGGTCAAGGTCAACGTTCGCGTAGAACAACCCGAAAAGGCTCCAGAAATAAAAGGACCGGAATTGCCAGGCGTGAAAAACGTCGTGGCCGTGGCCTCTGGTAAAGGAGGAGTAGGGAAATCTACGGTTACCGCCAACATGGCCGTGGCTTTGGCCGATATGGGCTTTAAAGTGGGTTTGGTAGATGCGGATATCTATGGGCCATCCGTGCCCATGATGTTCGACGTCGAATTCGCACGCCCCAAGAGTATTGAAGTTGGAGGACGTTCCATGATGGAACCCATCATGAGCCACGGAGTGAAGGTTTTGTCCATCGGCTTTTTTGCCGGAGCAAACCAAGCGGTGGTATGGCGAGGTCCTATGGCCTCAAAGGCTTTGAACCAGCTGATCAAGGACGCACATTGGGGAGATTTGGATTTCCTGCTCATTGATTTGCCTCCTGGAACAGGAGATATTCACCTGAGCTTGGTACAGGCCGTTCCAGTGACCGGAGCCGTGATTGTAAGTACGCCACAGAACGTAGCTCTGGCCGATGCACGCAAAGGAGTTGGGATGTTTAAGATGGATGCCATCAACGTTCCGGTATTGGGTATCGTGGAAAACATGAGCTACTTCACGCCTGAAGAGCTTCCTGAAAACAAGTACTACATCTTTGGAAAGAGCGGTGCGCGCAACTTAAGCGATGATATCGGTGTTCCTTTCCTCGGTGAGATTCCGCTCGTGCAATCGATCCGCGAAGCTGGGGATGTTGGACGACCTGCCGTACTGCAGCAAAATACACTTGCAGCGGAGGCCTTTATCAATGCAACCAGAAATATGGTGGAGCAGTTGGTGGAACGAAACGAGAAACTATCTCCGACCCAAAAGGTCGAGATCACAAACATGGCCGGGTGTTCGGCCGTTAAGAATTAAGCTATGGCAACAGAAAGCGATTTAACCCAACGCGTAGAGGCAGCTCTCGACGAGATTCGCCCTTTCTTGGCCTCCGATGGAGGTGATATTAGCTTGATTGAAATCACACCGGAAATGATCGTACGCGTTCAGTTGCACGGAACATGTGTGGACTGTTCAGTGAATCAAATGACCCTGAAGAACGGGGTTGAAATGACCGTAAAAAGACATGCGCCTGAAGTGGTTGCAGTTCATGAAATCGGTCTAACGGAAACGGCTTAAGATGAGCAACACGGCCCAAGAAGTAGAAAAAGTCACCATTCTGTTCGCCGGTGACTCTGGCGATGGAATTCAGTTGACGGGAAGCCAATTCTCCAACACTGCGGCGCTTTACGGAAACGACCTCAGTACATTCCCAGATTTTCCGGCGGAAATTAGAGCTCCAATTGGCACGGTAGCAGGGGTTTCGGGCTTTCAAATCAATTTTGGAAGCACGGACATCTACACACCCGGGGATGAAAGCGATGTGCTCGTAGTGATGAACGCTGCGGCCCTTAAAAAGAATTTAAATCGGCTCAAACCGAGAGGTTCTGTGATCCTCAATGTCGCCGGTTTCGATAAGCGCAATCTAAGCTTAGCTGGATACGAGGCAGAAGAAAACCCCATTACCGACGGAACGCTGGACGATTACAATTTGGTTCAGATGGATGTGACCAAGTTGACTCGGGATTGCCTCAAGGAGACTTCCTTGGGTATGAAGGAGAAAGATCGCTCCAAGAATATGTTCGTCTTGGGTTTTGTGTACTGGATGTACAACAGAAAACTAGACGTAACCATCGACTTTATCCAGAGTAAGTTCGGAAAACGGGCTCCCGAAATTGCCGAAGCCAACATTGCGGTTTTGAAAGCGGGATATGCTTTTGGAGAGACGAGCGAGACTTTTAGCAATCGGTTTGAGGTGCGTCCGGCCAAAATGGCTCCAGGCACCTATCGAAACGTCATGGGAAATCAAGCCACCGCGATTGGAGTAATTGCTGCCGGCCGAAAAGCCGGGCTTGAAATCTTCTACGGCGGTTACCCCATTACACCAGCATCGGACATTCTTCATGAATTGTCTAAGCATAAAAACTACGGGGTCCGCACTTTCCAAGCGGAGGACGAAATCGCCGGAATTTGTTCGGCTATTGGGGCCAGCTTCGGTGGTCACCTAGGTGTAACCGCATCTTCGGGCCCAGGTATTGCTTTAAAGACGGAGGCCCTTGGATTGGCCGTGATGTTGGAGCTTCCATTGCTTGTGATTAATGTACAGCGCGGTGGCCCTTCAACAGGATTGCCGACAAAGACGGAGCAAGCTGACCTCATGCAAGCCGTATACGGCCGCAATGGGGAGGCACCCATTCCTGTCCTAGCGGCGCGTACACCGAGCGATTGCTTTGCTACCGTTTATGAGGCCACGCGGATCGCTGTTGAGCACATGACCCCCGTCTTCTTTTTAAGCGATGGGTATTTGGCTAATGGTGCAGAGCCTTGGATGTACCCCAGTGCGGATGATTTGGCGGAAATTCACCCCAAGTTTGCCAAGCCAGTCGAAGGAAAAGAGTATTTGCCCTATGAACGAGATGAGAAACTCGTGCGAGAATGGGCTATTCCAGGAATTCGGGATCTAGAGCACCGTATTGGTGGCTTAGAGAAAGAAGACGGAACGGGAAATGTAAGTTACGATCCGGATAACCACCAACACATGACGGATACCCGTCAAGCCAAGGTGGATAAGATAGCAGACTATATTCCGGAGCAAGCCATTGACAATGGTCTGGAAAAAGGAAAGGTGCTTGTCCTCGGGTGGGGGTCTACCTTTGGGGCCATCAAGACGGCCGTTTTGGAACTCGTGGCTGAGGGATATGAAGTAGGGCACGCGCACTTGCGCTACTTAAATCCTTTCCCGAAGAACCTTGCAGAAGTCCTGGGAAGATACGACCACGTCCTTATTCCTGAGATGAACAATGGTCAGCTCGTTCGCATCATTCGGGACAAGTTCCTCGTGGATGCGAAGGCCTTCAACAAGGTAAAAGGGATTCCGTTTACCGCTGCAGAAATCAAGAATAAAGTCGCCGAAATATATACGTCATGACCACTGAAAAGAATCCGACTCCCTTAACGGCGAAAGACCTTAAGACGGACCAAGATGTACGTTGGTGCCCAGGTTGTGGAGACTATTCCATTCTCAAGCAGGTCCAGAGTGTCATGCCGGACATCGGTGTAGAGCGTGAGGACATGGTATTCATCTCCGGAATTGGTTGCAGTAGCCGGTTCCCGTATTACATGAATACTTACGGAATGCACTCGATTCACGGTCGTGCGACTGCAGTTGCCAGTGGGCTAAAAGCGACGCGTCCAGAACTCAGTGTTTGGATCATCACCGGTGATGGGGACTCTCTTTCCATCGGAGGTAATCACTTGATTCACCTCTTGAGACGAAACTTTGACGTGAACATCTTGATGTTCAACAATCAGATTTATGGCTTGACCAAGGGTCAATACTCGCCAACTTCGGAATTGGGTAAGCGAACCAAGAGCACTCCATTGGGTTCGGTGGATCACCCCTTTAATCCACTGTCTCTGACCATGGGTGCCGATGCGACTTTTGTGGCTCGATCACTTGACCGCGATCCTATTCACCTTCGCGAGATACTCAAGAAGGCGAATGAGCATAAAGGGGCCTCAATGATCGAGATCTATCAGAATTGCAACGTGTTTAATGACGGTGCTTTTGAGCTGTTTAGCGATAAGCGGACAAAGCTTGAAAACACGATCATGCTGGAAGAAGGACAGCCCTTGATTTACGGTGAGCAGCGCGATAAGGGGATCGTATTAGATGGATATAAACCTAAGATGGTTTCGTTGGATGAGGTTTCCGCTGACGATCTCTGGATCCACGATTCTTCTGATCGCATCAAAGCAGATATGTTGGTTCGATTCTTTGATGACCCGAATATTGAAGGGAATTTCCCACGCCCATTCGGAATCTTCTACCAAGAGGATCGATTTACTTACGATGATGCCTTGAACGAGCAGCTCGAAGCGCACATTGAGGAAAGCGGTTCTGGGGACTTGGACGCACTCCTCCGCGGAAACAATACTTGGGTCATAGACTGACCTAGCGCAGGTCTTCGGGAATCACACAGACTGGGATAGGCTCCATCTTATGTTGATTGGCCCGGTTTAAGCGTCTGTAAATGCTCAGAACTTCCTTTTGTCTTTCGTTGAGATCGGATTCATCACCGGAATAGTCCATGGCCCATTCGAGTTCAGGGTAACTGGCTCCAATCTGATCTTCATCGGTACGATCATCACCCCATAGGCCATCCGTTGGAGGAGCATCCAAAATTTCTTGATTTACGCCCAGGGCTTCAGCGATGGCATACACATCGGTCTTCATTAAATCCGCAATGGGAGAAAGGTCGACACCACCGTCTCCATATTTGGTGTAGAACCCAATACCGAAGTCTTCTACCTTGTTTCCGGTTCCAACGACCAAATACCCGTGAAGAGCGGCAAAATAGTATAGAGTGGTCATGCGAAAACGAGCCCGCGTGTTCACCAGCGAATGGTCGTGTAGATCTTTACTTCCCGTGACGGGTGGCAGTGCGCCGACAAACGAGTCAAAAATGTCTGTAAGCTCAACTTCGACGGAGGAGACGTTCGGAAAATGCTCCTTCAGCCAAGCAATATGATTCATGGCTCGGGATACCTGATTGGCTGCTTGATGTATGGGCATCTCGACACAAATGAGAGGTAATCCCGTTCGAGCGGCTAGGGTAGATGAGGTTGCTGAGTCGATACCCCCGCTAACCCCTATGACAAAGCCTTTGCAATGTGATTGTTCCGCGTAGTCCTTAATCCACTTGGTAATGTGGTCCGCGACTTCTAGTGTCTTCATGGGGTAAAAATAAAACCTGCGGCAATGTTAACCTGACCGAAGTATAGGTTTTCGTTATTCTCTACATCCAGAATGGATTCCAGGTTGACGATGTTCGTGATGGATCGACGCCATTGGACTTGGGTAAAAGCAGTCCATTTTGGGCCGAGTTCAAATTCACACCCCGCGGCCAGTCTAAGGTCCAGTCTAATTCCGGCCCACGCCTCATTACCGCGAATCAAAACGTCTGTTGATTCGGACTCTTCTCTTCGAAACTCCTCGGTCAGTTTGAAGCCAGGGATGAATTGCGGCTGAACGTAAGGGGTCCAATAACCGAGTTGGCGATATCGAAAGGTCATACCCAATGGAATTTCAAGCCAATCTGAGCGTACCTTATACGTGGTGTCGTTCAATTCAAAAGCAGCTTTGGAACGCTGCCACCCCAAACCATATTCCGCTGAGATTCCCCGAGTGATGTGTCGATGTCGCATAAACCGCATACCCCAACCTAGACGGACCTTACCGTCGTGGTTTTGCGCATCCGTGTCGATTAAGTGTAGCCCCCCGTTGAGCTCCCATGAATACCGGATGGTCCCTAATTCAGGAAAGGGTGTAACGGTCATAGAAGGTGTCCAAGGGTCAATTTGAAGCCCTGGTCGCCAAAAGATACTGGAGCTTTGGCCGAAGGCCGCGCTTCCCAACAGTATACCAAGTGCTATGAGTAATCCTTTCTTCATTCCGATTTGAGTGCATGGATGGGGTGCAAGCACCGTGCCAGCTTATCGTCTGCGACCGCCACCACCAGCAGGACGTCCTGCAGGGCGAGCACCGCCTCCGCTTGGACGGGAATATCTGCCGCCTGAACCACTTCTTTGGTATTGATTGTAGTTGTTCTGGCTACGCTGTCTGTTTTGATAGCTGCGATTTAACTGCTCTTGGCGATTGTACTGATTGGTGCTCGGGCGCGTGCTCGGGCGCGTGCTTGGTTGCGTGCTTGGACGCGTACTCGGGCGCGTGCTTGGTTGTGTACTCGGGCGACTTCCTGGTCGTGTTGAGGGTTGTGTGCTGGGACGGTTCGCAGGTCGGGTGGAGCCGTTGGTTTTTTGATTCCACTGACCGTTGTTGTTCCGTTGATAGACGTTCCCAGACCGATCGGTATATACATTATTCTGACGGTTCGAAGGACGAGCTTTCATACTCGGGCGACTTGCTGTCGTAGGCCGGCTTGTCGGTTTTACGCCTGCACGATTGTTGTTGTACACGTTTCGACGAGCATTGTCTCTTTTTGCCGCTGCATACCCAGCTCGATACCCGTTGTGGTACCCATGACGATATCCGTTGTTGTAGCCGTGGTGATAACCATGACGATATCCCGCATGATATCCCGCAGGCCCCCAATATGGGCGGTAGTATGGATGATAGCCCCAACCAACCCAGCCGTAGCTAAAGCCAATACTGAAACCCCATCCAGTCCAGGGGTTGTAATGCACACCCCATCCGAAGGTCACAGGTCTTGGGTAATACACACTGCCGTACCAATAGGGATAATGGTAACCTGTGCCGTAAACCACGACGCCACTATAGGAATAGCTATACATGTATCCAGGCGTGTATCCGACGTACACCACTTCAGGTGTTGAATCGTAGATGTACACGTATTTAGTGTTGTATACAGGAGAATCAGGTGGTAAATCATCGACCTCGTCGGGACGAGTATCGCTGACTTCGTAGGGTCCAGCAGGTGCGCTAGAAACAAACCATATACCGTTATCTACACAGTAGTACTTGTTTTGAATTCTGAGGATGGTTTTGTCTGAGTTGAGCGCATAGGCGACCTCTGTGTTATCCACCTTCTCGAATTTAGGTTCCCCGTCGAAATTGACGTCCACCTTGGTCTCTTTCCGGTTCACTGCGGCCGTTTCCGGAATGCTCTGAGACAATAAAGCGTCTTGAGCCTGGGCCGTTCCTGGGACGCTTATAAGGACATGGGCCATTTCGGATTCCGCTGAGATCTTGGCAAAGTCTTCAGGCAGATTTACGGGATCTACAAAATCCCATTCGCCATCCTTCAGGGAAGTCGAAGAGTACCAACGACCGGCCAAAAGAACAAAGTGCTTCTGACTCCCTATTTCTACGATCACATCGCTTTCGGTGTTTTTCACGAACAGGAGTTGCGTGCCCTCAAGACTTCCGTAATCGGGTTCACCATCGATCAAAATCAATTCACTTGGAGTGGTGGTCACAATGATGGCGGGAGGGCCGTCCATAGCTGCAGCTGCCGAGTCAGTGCCTGAGGATTCAGGTCTGTTTTTCTCTTCGAAGGAGGCAATGTCTCGAGGAATGTTAGAGGTTGCATCCCAATCTCCAATTGGGTCCGTTGTTGTGTACCAGTACTCTCCCCCTTTGAGGTAGAAGTTCTGCGTCTTATTGTCTCGGACCAGAAAGAAAGGAGAATTCACCACGTAGCTCAGTTTCTTGTCGTCGGTGTCTTTGACCACCGGCTCTCCGTCTATGGAAACCAATACAGCGGGCTCATTTCGAAAGTAGATTTCCGGCGAGTCATTGTTCAATTGACTCTCCATCACGATCTCTTGATCTGCATCTGCCAAGGAGCCAAGTAGGTGATCGTATGAGGTTACGATGTCCCAGCCGTTCATTTCCGCTTCAAGACCAGATCGGGCCTTTTCGAGCTTTTCTTCATCTTCAATCGCAGGAAAGTTGAGTTGAATGACTCGGACGTCTTGGATGATAGCAATTCGCTCTTCTTTGTTGACATCCAAGGTGGACTCGAACCAAAAGGCACCGAAATCAAGATCGGTTGATCCTTCTGCTTTATAGGAGATCGCCGCTCTGCCTGAAAGTGTATTTCCATTGAGTTCTTCGAGCTGTGGCTGATAGACGGTCGCTACCCCGTTTTTGGTCGCAATCTCTTGTGGCCAGGTCGTAGGAGGAGCACTCGATTCTTGAGCCCATAGGCTAACGACAATAGTGCAAAACAGAGCGGTGAATAACGTGCGCATAATTAGTTCGATTGAGGAGTACTAAGGTAACCGCTCTTTTTCAGAATTTTCCACGGCTTCCGACAATAAATAACATCTTGAATGGCCTTTTCAGGATCCTTGGCTTGAGCAACATAAGCGGCACAAATCTGATGTCCGATGAAGTAGCCGAGGTCAGCAGGGCGTCCAACAGATTGATTACCGTTGTAAAGCCAATCGGAATAGTCGTTTGTTTTTAAGTCTGCGGCGTATTCTTTTTTTAATTCGACTTCGTGGGCATAGCCGTATTCGTAAATCCGCGGATTGATGGTCATGTACCCCAATACCGCCCTTGGAATATAATCAGCGCTGCCCTCGACAACAGTCATGGTGGCTTTTGATTTAAACAGATATCCCCAAACCACGGAGGGCGTAATTTTTTGCTGTGTATGGATGGCCTCGTGAGCAATGAAGGGTTCCAATTGATCTTCCTCGTACATCACGCTTTGGAGCCAGGAATTCAATTCGCTTTTATCTGTGGTAGAATCGCTGATCACAATCTCGGCACCGATGAGGAGCCAATCTCCTTTAATCGTTCCTCCGGTGGATAGTACGCCAACGGCGAAGCAGACACGAGGTCGTTTAAATTTGGGCAAACGAGCTTCAAAGGCATCGAGCACCGAATCTACTTCTCCAACCCGGTTGGGCAATGCCTCTAATTTTGGCCGGATGGTGCGCCAGAACTCCGGATACCGCTCCAAGTTTCGCAAGTAGTATTCGGGGTTGAGATCTCTCACTTTTTGAAACTTCTTAAACCCTTCAGAAGCGCGGTCCAGATAGGCTTTTTGCACCCAAGCTAGGCTGTCGGACCGGTTTTGTTGATAGCCCAGACTATCGACCATTTGAAAATAGCGTGCAATGTCATCAGTGACCACTGATTGACCGTGAACAAGAGTCGCGCAAAGCATCGTGAAGATGAAGACCAATCTCATAGATAAAGACAAAAGAGAAGTCCCAAGATACTTTTTTCCTCAGGAGAGGAGAATCAGAATAAGGCCGCCAGCGCCAATAAAGGTACCCATGGTGATCCCGAATAGATAGGCGAGTGGTGTTCGGTCAAACCTCCAAGCCAGAGCCGTGAAGGCAAACTGCCCGAGGTAAATGAAGAGAAAGTAAATCCCAAACATGACCCAATTCCCCCAATGCTTCATCCAGTTCAGATTGAAGTACCCCTCATCAATGAAGAACAAGAAATTGGTGATGAGGAAAGTGGCGAGCAGCAGGTAGGTGTGCTTGAGCTTCGCGGGTTTTGCAGCAACAGATTCCATGGTTCAGGTTTTCACCTTGAACGGCATAGAGGTCCAAAAAATTGCCTGAACCCGAACCAATATCCTAATCCTCTGACGGTTGAATAATGCGTTTTTCGACCCAGAAAGGCGCAAATGGAATGAGACTGGCCGCCAGGGCCAAGAAGGTTTGCCCCATTGTCCAGCCGTAGCGCCTCCATCCGATCAGCATAGCGACGATGTACAAAATGAAGAGTCCGCCGTGGGCCCATCCGACTATTTTGTTCGGCCAATAAATGTCCAGCCCGTACTTCAAAGGCATGGTAATGGCAAAGGTGATATACGAAATCGCCTCTGCGATCGCTATGGTACTGATGGTCTTCTTATTCATACCGCAAGTTTAACACGCATTGTCCTTACCTTTGCCGACCATGACACATTTTTCTCAAAAATTGTTCGCTTTGACCCTCGGGGTCATGACTCTATTGAGCTGTCAGCGTGACCCGCTGCAGGTGGATACTTCTCGGGTTTCCGTCGATATGGAATTCGCACGTTTTGATCAGGCTTTTTTCGGCACTCCTGCCGAGCAATTGCCGTCGGAGCTTCCGCAGATTCAAGAGGATTTTCCAGAATTCTTTTTGACCAGCCAAACAGACCAAGAGTGGATCGCCGTGCATCAGGACCCCCTGCTCAATGATTTGTACTCTAAGGTCGCCGATGTTTATCCTGATCTCGAGGGCCTACGGCCCGATATTACTTCGATCCTCGAGCACCGAAATTTCTACTACCCCATGGCCCCTTCGAAGGCTCGAGTCATCACCTATATTTCCGGATTGGATTGGGAATATCCCATCATCGCCGCGGACTCCTTGTACTTCATTGGGCTTGATCTATTCCTTGGACCAGACAGTTCATACGGTCAATTTCCGAGGTATATCGCGGCTCGATTTTCTCCCGAGTACCTCGCGCCGAAATTTGCACGACAACTTGCTGAGCCCCTTGTGGCCATACAACGTCAGAGTACGTCATTCCTGACCCAAATGCTCTACGAAGGGCGCGTTCTGTATCTCATGGAGGCTTTCATGCCCGATGCGGAGAAGCACCTGATTATGGAATATACGCCAGAGGAATTGAGCTGGTGTGAGGGAAACGAAGAGGAGATCTGGACCTTCTTTGTCGAAGGTGAACTGCTGTTCAGCAACGACAATGGGCTGTACGACCGGTTTATTGCCGAAGCGCCTTTCTCTAAGTTTTTCAAAAAAGTAGACCAAGAAAGCCCTGGCCGCATTGGCCGATGGTTGGGCTGGCAAATTGTACGATCCTACATGGCCGCCCATCCCGAAACCACCCTCCCTGAGCTGGCTCAAATGAGCGATGCTCAGGAGTTGTTTAAGAATGCTCAATACAAACCCTTCCAATGAGTCATCAATCCGAAATAAAGATCAACGTAACCCTCGACGAGAACAAAGTGCCCGAACAAATGAGCTGGGATGCCTCAGATGGAGGTGTGGAAAATGAAGACACCAAAGCCGTTATGATGTCGGTTTGGGATCCGAAATCCAAAGAAACCCTGCGCATTGACTTGTGGACCAAGGATATGCTCTTGGATGAAATGAAGATCTTCTATCACCAAACCCTCATGGGCATGGCCGATAGTTTTGAGCGCGCTTCAAACGAAAAAGAAGTGGCTGAAGGCATGCGCATGTTCGCCGAAGACTTTGCCAAGCGCATCGGGATCAAGGACTAAGCTTTTTTAAAGTAGTCCCCCATTTCCTCATTCAGGCTATTGATGTAGCTGAGGATTTCTTCGCGCCCGATGGCGCTTGTTGCTGAGCTGCGGAAGTTTGGCGGGAGTTCCTCCCATTCCAACAACATGATTTTCCGATACCGGGCGAGGCTTTTTTGAAGCTCATTGGAGCTCATTTTGTCAATCTTGGTGAAGACAATAGAAAAGGGGATTTGCGATTCCCCAAGCCATTCCATGAACGCCAGATCAATCTTTTGCGGTTCGTGGCGAGAATCCACCAAAACAAATAGGTTCACGAGGTTCTTGCGCTTGCTGATGTAGTCCGTGATGATGGACTGAAATTCTTGGCGCTGGGTTTTGCTCACCTTGGCATAACCGTAACCGGGCAAATCAACCAAATACCATGATTCATCATTGACGGCGAAATGATTGATCAGCTGAGTTTTTCCGGGTTTTCCAGAGACTTTGGCCAGTTTGTTGCGGCTCATCAGCATGTTGATGAGTGAACTCTTTCCCACATTAGACCGCCCAATGAACGCGTATTCCGGACGATCCGGATCGGGGCATTGATTAATCTTTTGGGAGCTCTTGACGAATTTGACGTCGCGTATGATCATCCTTCTTGGTCGTTGAACCAGGCGTGCAAGATGCGGTTGAATTCGTCGGGGTGTTCCATCATGGGTGCGTGTCCACATTCATCGATCCAGAACAGATCCGAATTGGGCAGCAGACGGTTGAATTCTTCCGCTACATCAGGAGGGGTCACGTTATCTTGCTTTCCCCAAATCAAGCATGTATGCGCCTTAATGTTGGGAACGTCTTTCGCCATGTTGTGGCGAATTGCGCTCTTGGCAATAGCCAGAATGCGAACCAGTTTACCGCGGTCGTTGATGGTTTCGAATACATCGTCAACGAGTTCGTCGGTAGCGATTTCCGGATGGTAAAAAACATCCTGAGTTTTAACCCGTACGTACTCCTTGTCTTCACGGCGAGGGAAGGTGTCCCCAAAGGCCTTTTCGTAGAGCCCAGAAGAGCCGGTCAGGATGAGTTTGTCAACTCGGTCCGGATGCCCTAGAGCGTAGACCAGCGCTACATGTCCGCCCAATGAATTCCCCATAAAGCTGGCCTTTTCGAAGCCCATATGGTCCATGAATCCGTGTACGAATTTGGCGATGTTTTTGACGTTCGTTTTGATCAGAGGAAGATCGTAGATCGGCAATTGCGGAATCAGTACTTGATGACCTTCTTTCGAAAAGAAATTGACCACTCCGTCGAAGTTGCTGAGTGCGCCCATGAGCCCGTGCAACACGATCAGCGGCTTCCCTTCACCTGCAGCTAGATAGCTGTACTTCCCGTCTTCAATTAGTTGTGGCGACATCCTACTCAGTTTGCACCAAAAATAGACTTTTTGAGGGAATGTGCCTGCGGCACGATTTATCCACGCTTTTCCCCTATCTCTCCCACCTCTGCATCATCAGTGTTTTTAGGCGTTCAGGGCAATTTTTGACCCAATTTGTGGTTAAAAGTTATCAACAAGTGGGAAGAAGTGGTAAAAAGTGGAGTATTTAGCTCTATATTTGACTTCAATAAGCGAAAACACTGATGATCAGCTTGATTGGCGTACATGAATGCAAGCTCGACGCAAAGGGTCGAATGCTGCTTCCTTCAGATTTGAAGAAGCAGCTTTTGCCGGTTTGGGGCGAAGGCTTTGTCATCAAGCGCAGTGTTTTTCACCAGTGCTTGGAGATTCACCCGATGACGGAGTGGAAGAAGGTGATGGAGCGGATGAACAAGCTGAATCGCTTTGTGAAGAAGAACAACGACTTCATTCGCCTTTTCACGGCAGGAGTTCGGATTGTAGAGCCGGACGCCAGTGGACGTCTCTTGGTGCCCAAGGACTTGATGAATTTCGCCGAACTGGAAAAAGAAGTGGTGCTGTCCAGCTCGATCAACATGGTCGAGGTGTGGGGCAAAGACAAATACGAAACGGTGTTGAACGATCCGGACCTCGACTTCGCAGCGCTTGCTGAAGAAGTCATGGGCGGACCAACTCCGGGCGACGATGAGTGATTACCACGTACCTGCGCTGTTGAAAGAGTCGCTCCGGGGACTCAAGATCAAGCCTGAGGGTACGTATGTCGATTGCACGTTTGGCGGCGGTGGCCACTCGAAAGCGATCCTTGACCAACTGACTACAGGCACTTTGTACGCCTTTGACAAAGACGAAGACGCCAAGCGCAATGTTCCCGAGCACGACCGATTGGTCTTTGTGCCTCAGGACTTCCGCTACATGAAGAATTTCCTGCGCATGCACGGTGTCAAACTGGTGGATGGAATCTTGGCCGACCTGGGCGTGAGTTTTCATCAGTTCGACACTCCGGACCGAGGCTTCAGTCTTCGTGAAGATGGACCTCTGGACATGCGGATGAGCGAGCAGGCGCAAACGACGGCTGCACAAATCCTCAACGAATACGAGGAAGAGCAGCTCTGTCACATCTTCCGTCGGTACGGAGAGGTGCGTCCTGCGATGCGATTGGCGCGGATGATTATATCGGCCCGTGAGGGCCAGGCCTTTGACCGCGTCAACCAACTCAAGGAAACGATAGCTCCTCTCGCTCCAAAGTTGAAGGAGCACAAGTTCTATGCGCAGGTCTTTCAGGCGCTGCGCATTGAGGTAAACGACGAGCTGGGGGCATTGGAGCAGATGCTCTTGCAAAGTGTGGAGATTCTGAAGACGGGCGGTCGCTTGGCAGTGATCAGCTACCACAGTCTGGAAGATCGCATGGTGAAGAATTTTATGCGCGAAGGCAAGCTTGACGGTGAGGCGGAGCGCGATTTTTTCGGCAACCGATTGGTTCCGTTCAAGGTGATGAACCGGAAGCCACTAGTGCCGACAGAGGAAGAAGTAGAACGAAATAACAGAGCCCGGAGCGCAAAATTGCGCGTCGCTGAGCGGATATGACTGAAGAGCAAAACGTAGAGCAAAAATGGAACGTGGGGAAATGGCTCCGCGGAAGCTTCTTGGCCGATGAACGCAACGCAGTTCACTGGCCATTTCTGCTTTACCTCGGACTGTTGGCGCTCATCAGCATCTACAGTGCGCATTCTGCAGACCGCAAGGTTTTTCGCATTGCCGAGTTGCAGACCGAGCTCAAAGAGTTGAAGTCGCAGTACGTCAGTACGCGCTCCCAACTCATGAACGCGACCAAGTTGTCCGTGGTGAGTGAGAAAGTGAATGAACAGGGGTTGAGCCAAAGTGCTGAGTCCGCCTATGTGATCTACGCCGAAAAAGAATGAAAGAACGTTCGGACATACTCAAACGCTTGTACTTCGCAGGAGCCCTCCTGCTGGTCTTTGCTTTGGCGGTCTCTGGCAAGCTGATCTGGATTCAGGTTCAGGAAGGCGAGGCCTTGATGGCGAAGGCGGAAGAAACGGTGGTCAAGCAGATTGAGGTAGAGGCGACGCGCGGAAACATCTACGCTTCGGACGGCTCGCTTCTGGCGACCTCTATGCCCAAGTATGAGGTGCGAATGGATGTGATGACGGTATCGGAAGACCTCTTCCAATCGGAAGTCTCGGGTTTGGCGCGCTCCCTAAACAGAATTCTCGGATACAAGACAACGACCGAATACGAGCGTTACCTCCGTCAAGCGCGAAACGCTGGAAACCGCTACCTCTTCTTGGCGAAGGACGTGGACTTTATCCAGTATCAGCAACTCCGTCAAGCACCCATTTTGAAGGCGGGAAAATACCGTGGAGGTCTTATTGCTCAGCAGGTCAACACGCGTGAAATGCCCTTCAAGAAAATGGCGGAGCGCACCATTGGCTATGAGCGTGCAGGATTGAAGGTTGGATTAGAAGGCGCCTTTAACGATGAATTGAGCGGACGCGAAGGACGCCGACTGAACCAAAAAATTGCCGGGGGACACTGGAAGCCTCTCAACGACGGAAATCGTGTGGAGCCTCGGGATGGATCGGACTTGGTTACCACCATTGATCCACAAATGCAAGACATTGCCCATCAGGCTCTGCTTCGTCGATTGGAAATCCACGAGGCCGATCACGGCTGCGCGGTCTTGATGGAGGTGGAGACCGGTGCCATTAAGGCCATGGTCAACCTCGGCCGCACCGAAGACGGGAAATATTACGAGAAGCGAAACTACGCTGTTTGGGAGAGCACAGAGCCCGGATCTACATTCAAACTTCCCGCGTTGATGGCTGCTTTGGAGGATGGGGTGGTCGATACCTCTGAACAAGTCAATACCAACGGCGGGGTGTACAAATTCTACGGGACTCCGGTGCGCGATTCCCGAAAAGGCGGGTACGGAGTCATCAGTTTGGGACGTGCCTTTGAGGTGAGTTCCAACGTGGGGATTTCCCGTGTTATCAACGAACATTACGAAGACCGGCCAAGCAAATTTGTCGACCGCCTGTACAAGATGGGCTTGGCCGACCAGTGCGGTATTGAAATTCCGGGTGAAGGCAAACCAATGATTCCCACTCCAGGCGATGCCGCTTGGAGTGGGATTACCCTCCCTTGGATGTCGCATGGCTATGCGGTATCCATGACTCCACTTCAGGTCCTAAACTTCTACAACGCCGTAGCCAATGACGGGCAAATGATGCAGCCGTACTTGGTGGCCGGCATACAGAGAAACGGAAAGATGATCCGAAGCTTTGAGCCGGAAGTGGTGCATCCGATGATCTGCTCGGAGAATACGCTGAATAAGGTTCAAGCCTTGTTGGAAGGGGTGGTTCAACGCGGTACCGCGACCAATATCCGCACGGATCGTTTCGCTATGGCCGGCAAAACGGGAACCTGCAAACTCAACTACTGGAAGAAGGACGAGTATCCGGAATATCAAGCCAGCTTCGCTGGGTATTTCCCCGCCGATGCGCCGCGCTATTCCTGCATCGTCGTGGTCGCCAAGCCAAACAACAGCACGGGCTACTACGGAAACCGCGTCGCCGCTCCGGTCTTTGCGGAAATCGCTCATCGCCTTTACACCAACGATCCGGCGCTTCAATTGCCGGTGGATTCTTTAGCGCCTCACGGCGCGATGGCTACAGCCGAACAAGCCCCACCCGACCATCTGGCCACGCTCACCGGTGACGCCCTGCCCGATCTGCGCGGATGGGATGCGATGGACGCGGTCTACTGGCTCGAAAATCACGGCATCGCCGTCACCTTAAAAGGAAAGGGAAAAGTTAAGCGCCAGAGCATTCGCTCCGGCGAACGCGTGGAATTGATTGATCACTTGACACTCGAATTGGGTCTATGAAATTGTTGAAGGACATCCTCTACAAAGCGGGCATCGAAGAAGTCGTGGGCAACACGAACATCGCCATTACCGAAGTGCAATTCGACTCTCGGAAGGTGACCAAGGACTGTGTTTTTGTCGCTGTTCCCGGTACTCAGGTGGACGGACATCATTTCATCGATTCAGCCATTGAATCGGGTGCGCTCGCCATAGTCTGTGAAACGCTGCCCGAAGTCATTGACCAGCGCGTCACCTACGTCGTCGTGCGCAGCAGTGCCTTCGCACTCGGAGTGATCTCTTCGGCCTTCTACGATCACCCCAGCGAGAAACTCAAGCTGATCGCCGTTACGGGAACCAATGGTAAGACTTCGGTGGTCACCATGCTGTATCGCCTCATGAAGGGTATGGGTCATAAAACGGGACTTTTGAGTACGGTCGATGTTCGCATTGACAATGAGGTGCTCGAAGCAACGCACACGACCCCAGATGCGATTGCCATCAACAAGACCATGGCCTTGATGGTCGAGAAGGGTATTAAGTACTGCTTTATGGAGGCCAGTTCACATGCCATCCACCAGGAACGTATGGCTGGTTTGGACCTGGATATTGCTGTCTTCACGAACATCACCCACGATCACCTCGACTACCACGGTGATTTCAACGAGTACATCAAGGCCAAGAAAAAGCTCTTTGACGATCTGACCCCTAAAGCCTACGCCTTGGTGAATCGGGACGATAAGCACGGCGAAACCATGGTGATGAACACGCGTGCTAAGACCTACCGCTTTGGACTCAAAGGGGAGGCTGATTACAAGGTGCGCGTCTTGGAAAACACCTTCAGCGGACTCGTTTTGAAGATGAACGAGCACGAGCTCTACACCAAGCTCATCGGCAAGTTCAATGCCTACAATTTGGCGGCAGTTTACGGGGTGAGTGACCTCTTGGGCATCGATCAAATTTCAGCCCTGACCACGCTGTCCACATTGAGCACGGCTCCCGGCAGATTCCAGTACCTGAGAACACCTGAAGGCATTACCGGAATAGTGGATTACGCGCATACGCCCGATGCGTTGAAGAACGTCCTGGAGACCATTGCGCAAATCAGAGGGGGAAATGAGCAAGTCATTACGGTCGTCGGTGCCGGCGGGGATCGAGACAAGACCAAGCGTCCAGAGATGGCCAAGATTGCGGCCCGCTTTAGCGATCGAGTGGTTCTGACCAGCGACAATCCTCGGAGTGAAGATCCAGAGGAGATCTTAAAGGATATGAAGGCTGGATTAGACCCTACGACGACACGTAAAACGCTGGCGATCACATCGCGCCGTGAGGCGATCAGAACAGCTTGTAGCCTGGCGCAGGCCGGGGACATCATCCTTGTGGCCGGAAAAGGCCATGAGAAATACCAAGAAATACAAGGGGTGAAGCATCCCTTCGACGACCTCGAGATTTTGAACGAAACCTTAAAACCTCAAGCCTGATGCTCTACTACCTGTTCACATTTTTGGACCAACAGTATGACTTCCCGGGAGCCGGAGTATTCCAATACATCACCTTCCGCGCAGCCTTGGCGGTGATTTTGTCCTTGCTGATTTCCTTGGTCTTTGGAAAGAGCATCATCCGGTTCATCCAACGGAAGCAGGTCGGAGAAACCATACGTGACCTGGGTCTAGAAGGACAAGCAGAGAAGGCGGGAACCCCGACCATGGGTGGACTGATCATTCTGTCGGCGATTCTGATCCCAACGCTCTTGGTAGCCAAGTTGGATAACATCTACGTCATTCTGCTGCTCATCACCACCGTGTGGATGGGGATTATCGGGTTCATTGACGATTACATCAAAGTCTTTAAGAAAAACAAAGAGGGCTTACGCGGTAAGTTCAAGGTGATGGGTCAAGTGGGACTCGGGCTGATTGTCGGAAGCATTCTGTATTTCCATCCTGATGTGACCATTAAGCAAAAGTCTACCACTCCGGCACAAACGGAAATCAGCTCAGAACGCGATTTACCTGTCTTTGGAGAGGCGGAGAAGTCCATGAAGACCACCATTCCGTTCTTCAAGAACAATGAGTTGGACTACAGCAAGGCCGTCACTTGGATCAATAAGGATCTGAAGGATTGGGCTTGGCTGATCTTCATTCCCATCGTCATTTTCATCATTACGGCGGTCAGCAATGGTGCAAACCTCACCGATGGTATCGACGGGCTGGCTACAGGAACTTCGGCGATCATTGGGGTCACCCTGGGAATCTTCGCCTATGTCAGCGGTAACATCTTCTTCGCAGACTACCTGAACATCATGTACATACCCGATTCCGGGGAGCTTGTGATTTTCATAGCGGCCTTTGTGGGAGCCTGCGTTGGCTTCCTGTGGTACAATGCTTATCCCGCTCAGGTTTTTATGGGCGACACGGGGTCTTTGAGCATCGGTGGGATCATCGCCGTGTTTGCCATTGCCATTCGCAAAGAGCTCTTGATTCCGATCGTGTGTGGGATTTTTCTGGCGGAGAATCTATCGGTCATCATGCAGGTGAGCTATTTCAAGTACACCAAGAAAAAATTCGGTGAGGGTCGGCGCATCTTCCGCATGTCTCCCTTACACCATCATTACCAAAAGGGTGGTTTCCACGAGGCCAAAATCGTCACGCGGTTTTGGATTGTCGGAATCATGCTCGCTGTACTCACCTTCGTAACCCTCAAGCTCCGATGAAAAAGTTGGTCGTTTTAGGGGCAGGCGAAAGTGGCGTTGGGGCGGCCCTATTGGGACGTGCCCAAGGTTATGACGTCTTCGTTTCCGACTACGGCCAAATTGCGGATCCGTACCGCCGGACTTTGGAAGAACATCAGCTCGCCTTTGAAATGGGCACCCATACTTTTTCGCGAATCCTGGATGCGGATGTAGTCGTGAAAAGTCCAGGTATCGCCAACCGTGTCCCTGTCGTTCAGGCTATTCTCGAACAAGATATTGAGCTCATCAGCGAGATAGAGTTCGCTTCTCGATATACCGATGCCAAAATCGTTGGAATTACCGGTACGAACGGAAAAACGACAACCACTCTTCTCACGCATCACATCCTCAAACGCGCGGGCTACCACGTGGGATTGGCGGGCAATGTAGGGCACAGTTTTGCAGCCCAAGTAGCCGAAGAGAATTACGACCACTACGTCTTGGAGATCAGTTCCTTCCAGCTGGATGAAATCACCAGCTTTAGACCTGATGTGTCCGTGATCCTCAATATTACAGCGGATCACCTCGATCGCTACAACAACGATATCTACACCTACGCGGCGGCCAAGTTTAAAATTGGCGAGCACCAAAGCGAAGGTGACCACTTCCTCTACAATGCAGATGATCCGATCATCGAGAATCTGCTGACACGCCGCCGCATCAAGGCGCAAAAGAGGGCTTTCAGTATACACCCTCCTAAGAAAGGAGATGTCGAGGCCTACCTCGACGGGGAAGACCTTGTGATTAACCTTAATAATGAACCTCTATCTATGTCGATTCATGACCTCGCCCTTTCGGGCAAGCACAACGCCTATAACTCATTGGCCGCAGGTATGGCTGCCAAACTCTTGGGCGTGCGCAAAGAAACCATCCGCGAAAGTCTGAGTGACTTTCAAGAAGTGGAGCATCGTTTAGAGCCTGTACTTCAGGTTCACGGAGTGGAGTACGTTAACGACTCCAAAGCCACGAATGTGAACAGCACCTGGTATGCCTTGGAAAGCATGAATACGCCGGTCGTATGGATCGTCGGTGGTGTGGACAAAGGAAACGACTACGAGCAGCTCAAAGCTTTGGCTGAAGAGAAGGTCGCAGCCATCATTTGCCTTGGAACGGACAATGGGAAAATCATTTCAGCCTTTGGGGAGTCCGTTGATCAAATGATTGAAGCGGGATCGATGGCTGAAGCCGTTAAAGCCGCTTACGGAGTTGCGCAAAAAGGACAAACCGTGCTTTTGTCTCCAGCTTGTGCCAGCTTTGATTTGTTCGAGAATTACGAAGACCGCGGTCGTCAATTTAAAGAGGAAGTGCGCAAGTTGTGATTCGTCGTTGGATGACATATCTCGAAGGCGATCGGGCCTTGTGGTTCCTGCTTCTATTGCTCGGGCTCTTTAGCTTTTTGCCCGTCTACAGCGCAAGCAGTAACCTGGCCTACAGCTACTCCGGCGGCAACACCGTGCGCTTTCTGATCAAGCATGCGATTCATTTGGGTTTTGGTTTTGTCCTCATGTACTCGGTTCATAAGGTTAATCCCAAGTACTACCGAAATCTACCCATGATCCTGCTGCCTGTTGTCATCGTCTTGTTGATGATCACACTTGCGATTGGGACGACTATTGGCGATGCCAATGCCAGTCGTTGGATTCGCGTGCCGTTTATCGGGGTTTCTTTTCAGACCTCGGAATTGGCCAAGTTTGCCTTGCTCTTGTTCGTCGCTCGATACTTGACCCAGAATCAAGAGACCCTAGGGGACTTCAAAAAGACCTTCTTAGGGCTAGTGGTCCCCATAGGTGCCGTATGTGCTTTAATTCTGCCGGCAAACTTCTCCACTACAGCATTGATTTTTACACTGTGTCTCGGACTCATGTTCGTCGGTAAATATCCCTTAAAGCATATGGCTTACCTCATTGGAATGGGGGTGGCTGGTTTGGCCTTGTTTATCCTCGTGGTGATTGCATTCCCAAACATCAGCAACCGCGTGGATACGTGGAAGGCTCGAATTGAAAACTACAGCTCGGGTAATGAAGAGGCCAATTATCAAGTCACCAAGGCCAAGATGGCCATAGCCTCTGGAGGTCTGGTGGGCAAGGGGCCTGGGAAGAGCATTCAGAAGAACTTTTTGCCGCAATCGAGCAGTGACTTTATCTACGCCATTATTGTCGAAGAATTTGGCCTCTTTGGAGGACTGGGAATCATCTTGATCTACCTGCTCATCTTGATTCGAATCATGATCATCGCTACCAAGGCCGTGGATTTATTTCAGGCGCTCTTGGCGGTGGGATTCGGAATGGCCATTGTTTTTCAAGCCTTCATCAACATGGGAGTAGCAGTGAACTTGCTCCCCGTGACAGGTCAGACTCTGCCACTTTTGAGTTCCGGTGGATCCTCCATTTGGATGACCAGTGTGGCTTTAGGCGTTATTCTCGGTGTTAGCCGTAATCTGGAAACGAAGGTGGAGACCGTCCATGTAGAACCCGAAATAGAGCTCGCTCATGGCTAAGGCTCCCCGCATACTGATTAGTGGTGGTGGCACCGGCGGGCATATCTATCCAGCCCTGAGTATTGCCAATGAACTGCGCGCGCAATATCCAGACGCACATTTTCTTTTTGTCGGGGCGCGCGATCGCATGGAGATGGACCGGGTACCCAAAGCCGGTTACGAAATTATTGGCCTGAACATAGCGGGATTTCAGCGATCGTTGAGTCGACGCAATCTCGCCTTTCCTTTCAAGCTGGTCGACAGCATGATTAAGGCGCGTAAGATTGTCAAGGACTTTAAGCCGGATGTAGCCATCGGTACGGGAGGATATGCGAGCGGTCCGACGCTGTGGGCAGCGCAAAAAGCAGGCGTACCGACCTTGATTCAAGAGCAGAACTCGTACCCAGGGATTACCAATAAACTGCTGGCGAAATCCGTAGACAAGATCTGTGTGGCCTATGAAGGACTCGAAAAGTACTTCCCAAAAGAAAAGATCGTCTTCACCGGGAATCCAGTTCGGGTGGACCTCTTTGATGTAAGCGATAAAAAGCAGGAGGCCGTCGAATACTTTGGCCTCCAGCCGGGTATGAAAACGCTGCTGGTCATTGGGGGAAGTCTAGGGGCGAGAGCCATAAACGAGCACCTGACTCAACGCCTGGTCGAACTTTCCGCTGTTCAAGGTCAGCTGATCTGGCAATGCGGCAAGCTGTATGAAGATCAATGCCGCAGAGCGGCCAAGGAATTTGACAATGTTCAGGTTCACCCGTTTTTGGAGCGCATGGATTTGGCCTTTGCGGCAGCGGATTTCATTGTTAGTCGGGCTGGGGCAGGAACGCTGTCTGAGCTCGCTCTAGTCGGGAAGCCCGTTCTTCTAATTCCTTCTCCAAATGTGGCAGAGGATCACCAGAAGAAGAATGCACTGGCATTGGTAGAGAAGAACGCGGCCATGATGGTCGAAGAGCATTCTTGGACCGACGGATCTCTGACCGGATGGACCTTGGGGGAGGTCTTGAACGATCAAAAATTACAGCGTCGCTTGAGTGAGAATATTGTCAAACTCGCGAAGCCAAATGCGACCAAAGACATTGTAGAAGAAATAAAAAACCTAATTCACCGTGGATCTTAAAGACGTCAAATTCATCTTTTTTGTGGGTATCGGCGGCATCGGTATGAGTGGCCTTGCGCGATACTTCCACGCGCGCGGTATTCAGGCTTCTGGGTACGACCGTACGGAAACGCGCTTGACCCGAGATTTGAGCAAGCAGGGTATGGACATCCAATACGAAGATGATCCGGCCCAGATTCCAACGGTATTCTCGGACCCAGACATGCGAGCGCATTGCCGTGTGGTCTACACTCCGGCCGTTCCGGAATCGAATAAGGTCTACCAGTACCTCAAGGAAGAGGGGTACGAATTCCACAAACGGGCCGAAGTCCTCGGGGACATCGCCCAAAGCGGATACAACATTGCGATTGCCGGGACGCACGGCAAAACGACCATTTCTTCCATGGTCACCCATATCATGCACCAAAACGCCCTGTTTTGCACCGGGTTTCTTGGGGGCATTGCAAAGAACTTTGGCAGTAATTTGGTCTTGGGACGAGAGAACGTTTTCGTCACCGAGGCCGATGAATTCGATCGCAGCTTTCTCCACCTACGACCCAACATCGCCCTGATCAGCTCCGTTGATCCGGATCATTTAGACATCTACGAAGACGAGCGCGTTTTCCGCGAAGGTTTTGAAATCTTCGCTACACGCGTCCGTCCTGAAGGTCAATTGATCGTGAAAAAGGGCACGCTGGAAGGAAATGCCCTGACCTACGCATTGGACGATGCGGAGGCGGACTACCACGTTTCCCGACTCGAAATCGACAAAGGCGCCTTCCACTTTGAAGTGGAATTCAAAGGCGAGTATTTCGGCGATTTCAGCTTGATGTACCCGGGTCGACACAACTTAGAAAATGCGCTAGGAGCCATTGCCGTATGTCACCAATACGGCTTTTCTGCCGAAGAAATTAAGAAGGGACTGCGCACCTTCTTGGGCGTGATTCGCCGATTCGACATCCAACTCCGCCACAAAGGTGTGGTTTACATGGATGACTACGCCCACCATCCCGCCGAGCTGGAAGCGGTCATTGGCTCCGTTCGAGAGCTTTATCCCGAACAGCGCTTGACGGGTATTTTTCAACCCCATCTCTACAGCCGCACTCGGGACTTTATGGACGGTTTTGCCCAGAGCTTGAGCAAGCTTGACGAAGTGATCCTACTGGACATCTACCCGGCCCGTGAAGAGCCTATTGATGGAATCTCGAGTCCAGCCCTTTTGGAGCGCATTACGGCTCCCAAGAAGGACTATTGGGACAAGGAAGAGCTGCTGCGCCAGATGGAAACACGCGACGTTGAGGTCTTGATGACCCTTGGGGCCGGCGATATTGACCAACTCGTAGAACCGATCACCGAAATCTTAAAGACGCGAAAATGAAGCTGATCAAGAAATACGGCACCGCTGTCTTGGGACTGATCCTGATTGGACTCTTGGTTGGATTCACCGAGCAAAGGCACGCCCAGCGTCAGGTTCAGCGTGTCGAGGTGTTGGTGCATCCCGCCGTAGGCGGTCTCTTTACCACCCCAACGGAGCTCTTGCAGCACCTCGATTCTGAAACCGACTCATTCCGAGGAATTTACCTCGAGGAAATTAACAGTGGATTGTTAGAAGAAAAGTTAAGTGCCCATCCTATGGTGCAGAAGGCCGAGGTATATTTCGATTGGAATGGTGTACTCTATCTGGAAGTGAGCCAGCGCGAGCCCATTCTGAGGTTCTTTGACGGGGAGGAACAGTTCTACTGGGATGAAGAGGGGGAAAAGATGCCGCTTTCTGAGCACTACACGGCCCATGTGCCGCTGTTTTACGGAGCGCCATCAGATACCGCCGAACTGTATGATTTGGTAATGGCCCTACGGGCCGATGAGTTCTGCTGCGCCCATATATCGGGCATCAGCGAGGAAGGTGAGGACTACGTCTTTACAGCCCGCAAAGGGCGTCACCGAATCGTCTTGGGTTCTGCGGACCAGTTTGAAGAAAAGATGGAGCGCTTGCAGCTCTTTTATGAAAAAACCATCCCTCAAGTGGGCTGGAACAAGTACTCGACAGTGAATCTGAAATACGCCGGACAAGTGGTGTGTTCAACGAAATAGACCTATGGAAGCACAGGAAATAGCGGTTGGCTTAGACATCGGGACCACGAAGATCGTGGCCATGGTGGGCCGTCGCAATGAATACGGAAAGGTTGAAGTCCTTGGGTTGGGTAAAGCCAAGTCCCTGGGGGTTCAACGAGGAGTGGTCTCGAACATCGTCCAGACGATCGAATCCATTCAACATGCGATCACGGAAGCCGAAGCGACTTCCGGAGTGAAGATCAAGGAAGTGGTGGTCGGTATCGCCGGACAGCACATCCGCAGCTTGCAGCACAGCGATTACATCACCCGGGACAATCCGGACGAGGTTATCGGTGACAAAGACATCAAGGACTTGATCGACAATGTCCACAAGCTCGTGATGCTTCCAGGAGAGGAAATCATCCACGTACTTCCTCAAGAATACAAAGTAGACGGTCAGGCGGAAATCAAAGAGCCGCGAGGCATGTATGGTGGACGTCTGGAGGCCAACTTCCACATTGTGGTGGGACAGGTCAGCGCCATCCGGAACATCGGTCGCTGCGTCAAAAATTCGGAGCTCGAAGTAGGCGGTATTACCCTGGAGCCATTGGCCTCAGCAGATGCCGTTCTCTCCGATGAAGAAAAAGAAGCCGGTGTGGTATTGGTCGATATCGGTGGAGGTACCACAGACGTGGCCATTTTCAAAGACGGTATCATTCGACATACAGCTGTTATCCCATTCGGTGGAAACGTCATTACGGAGGACATCAAAGAGGGCTGCAGTATCATCGAAAAGCAGGCCGAGCAGTTGAAGATCAAGTTCGGATCCGCGTGGCCGGGGGAAAATAAGGATAACGAAATCGTGAGCATTCCAGGCCTGCGCGGTCGTGAGCCCAAGGAAATCTCACTCAAGAACCTATCGCGCATCATCCACGCCCGCGTGGTGGAGATCGTAGAGCAGGTTCACCTCGAGATCAAGAATTACGGTTACGAAGACCGCAAGAAGAAACTCATCGCCGGAATCGTTTTGACCGGTGGCGGAGCCCAGCTCAAGCACATTAAGCAGTTGGTGGAGTACGTGACGGGTATGGACACCCGGATTGGATACCCCAACGAGCATTTGGCCAAGGAGTCTGGTGAAGATTTGAGCAGTCCGCTTTTCGCAACGGCCGTCGGATTGGTGATGCGCGGTTGGGAGCAAAAAGAAGTGGAGCTGAGCAAGATGCATCAAGCCGAACTGGACAGCGCCGAGGCGACCGTTCCAGAGATCGATGGAGGTGAGGCACCAGAGCCGGTAGAGGGAGAAGAGCTGGCCGAGGACGACGGCAAGAAGAAGAGCTACTTCGACCGTTGGGTAGACAAGTTTTTGAAATTTTTAGCAAACGACGAATAGGGACGTTCAGGGAAAAACAGGGAACATGGAGGAAATGAATCAAAATTTGAGTTTCGACTTACCGAAGAACAGCAGTTCGGTAATCAAGGTGGTCGGTGTTGGTGGCGGCGGAAGTAACGCGGTCAACTACATGTACGAGCAGGGCATCCGCGGGGTAGACTTTGTGGTGTGCAACACGGATGCGCAGGCGTTGAACAACAGCCCGGTCCCCTTGAAGGTGCAGTTGGGTGTGACCCTAACCGAAGGACTCGGCGCCGGTGCTAACCCCGAGGTTGGGGAACGCGCGGCGATGGAGAGCATCGATGAAATTGAAGGCATCTTGGAGAAGAATACCAAGATGATCTTTGTGACCGCTGGAATGGGCGGTGGAACGGGAACAGGAGCTGCGCCAGTAGTGGCCCGCGTGGCCAAGGAGATGGGCATCCTGACCGTAGGAATCGTGACCATTCCCTTCAGCTTCGAAGGCAACATGCGGATGAATCAGGCGGAGAAAGGGGTTGAAGCTCTTCGACAAAATGTCGACTCCCTGATTGTCATCAACAACAATAAACTGCGCGAGGTCTACGGAAACCTCGGCTTCAAGGCAGGCTTCTCCAAAGCGGATGAAGTACTCGCTACGGCCAGCCGCGGAATTGCGGAAGTTATTACGCATCACTACACGCAGAACATCGATTTGCGCGATGCGCGTACCGTTCTGGCCGACAGTGGAACGGCCATCATGGGTTCTGGCCAGGCCAAAGGAGAGCAGCGCGCGCTGGAGGCCATCAACAGCGCCTTGGACTCGCCGCTCTTGAACGACAACAAGATCCGCGGAGCCAACAACGTATTGCTCTTGATTGTGAGTGGTAACGAAGAAATCACCATCGATGAGATAGGTGAAATCAATGACTTTATCCAGCGCGAAGCGGGCGGATCCGCGAACATCATCATGGGTATCGGAGAAGACGAAACCCTGGGAGATCACATCAGCGTGACCGTGATTGCCACCGGGTTTAATACCGACGAGCAGGTACACATCGTGCCGAAAGAGCCGAAGAAGATTGTCCATACGCTGGAAGATTCAACGCCAAGTCCCTTGAGTGGGCCCATTACACCAGAAGCGCCGATTGCGCCGAAGGTAGAGGAGCCCGCGGTCATGGAATCGCCAATAGTTGAACCTCCGGCACCGGCCGAACCAGAAGCGGAGGCGTCCATCTTTGAGGTGGAGCCCCAAGGGATGGTCGAAGAGGCTCCTGAAGTTCTTTCAGAAGTTGAAATGCCTGAGGTGGAAGCGGAAGTGCACATCGAGCCGCAGGCTCCGATCGTCCATAGCCTGGATGAGGAAGTCGAAGCTGAGGATGAGGATCGCGTCATCTTCACTTTGGATATCGACGAGGATGAGGAAGAGGATTTTACCGTGGCTCAGGCGGACACCGCAGAACGACCTGATGAAGAAGAGACCCAGAACGATCATTCGATCACTTTTGAACTTCGCGTAGAGGATGAAGTGGAGCAGGTAGATGCTGCGCCGGCCATCGTCGACGAGGAAGTCGAAGAAGAGGTGGTTATGACGTTCGCTCCGGCTGAGCCGATTCAAGAAACTGAACCTGCAGAACCTCGTTTGGAGGATCATCTAGGATTAGATGGTTCCATCGAGGAGACGCCCAATTACCTTCGTTCGCAACCAGAGCAGCGCTCAGAAGATGGAACCATCGTACACTCGTTGTTCGATGAAGTGCAAGAGGAAGTGTCCTTTGAGGAGGGCCGCGCTGAAGAACAAGCAGTGGAAGACCGAGAGGTCTCCACTGCTACTCCGGACGAGGAGCAAATGGATGAAGACGCCTCGGAGCAGTCCTTGGCAGACCTTCAAATCCAGAAAGCCCGTGAGCGCAAGGCGCGCTTGAAGGCCTTTAATTATCGCTTTAAGAATGTACCTAACGGTCTCGAAGATTTGGAGAACGAGCCGGCGTACAAGCGCAAGGGTGTTGATTTGGAGCACGTACCTCACTCTTCGGAAGCGCCGATATCGCGCTATACCTTGGGGGAGTCTGAAGAGGACGGAAGCGCTGAAATCAAGTCGAAGAATTCCTTCTTACACGATAACGTGGACTAAGACCACGGGTCGTATCTTTGCTACAAATCTGAGATTATGAGCTTAAAGGATAAGATCACCCAGGATATGAAGGAGGCCATGAAGGCCAAAGACAAGGTTCGCTTGGAAAGTGTGCGTGCCATTAAGAGCGCTATCATGCTCGCTGAGACCGAAAAAGGCGCTGGAGCGGGAATGAGTGAGGACGATGAGATAAAACTCCTCCAGAAGCTTCAAAAGCAGCGCAAGGACAGTATGGCGACCTACACCGAACAGGGTCGTGCCGATTTGGCCGAGGAAGAAGCCGCACAGCTCGCTGTGATCGAAGGCTACTTGCCAGAGCCCCTCAGCGCCGAAGAATTGGCTTCCATCGTGGACGAGGCCATCGCCAAGACTGGTGCTTCAGGAATGGGCGACATGGGCAAGGTTATGGGCATGGTCAATGCACAGGCTGCAGGTCGCGCGGAAGGAAAAACCGTCGCTGACTTGGTCAAGAGCAAGCTAATGAGTTAAGTGTTTTAGTGCCTACGGCACGAAATAAAAAAGCCCCGGAATATGCGTTCCGGGGCTTTTTTTGTTTGGCTTTCGCCTATGTTTTAAAGCGGTGCTCCGCTTACATCATTCCGGGCATACCGCCACCCATTCCTGGAGGTGGTCCTGCTGGAGTCTCCTCTGGAATTTCAGTGATGGTTGCTTCAGTGGTCAACAACATTCCGGCAACAGATGCTGCGTTCTCCAAAGCGACACGCGTTACTTTCGTCGGGTCAATAATTCCCGCCTCGAGCATGTTCACGTAGGTGTCGTTCTTCGCGTTGTATCCGAAGTCTGCTTTACCTTCCGCTACTTTGGCAACGATTACAGATCCTTCACCACCGGCATTGGCAACGATTTGACGCAGTGGTTCTTCGATGGCGCGGCGAACGATACCCATTCCTGTGGTTTCGTCGTCGTTTTCTCCAGAGACTCCGTCGATGGCGCTGATGGCGCGAACCAAAGCAACCCCTCCACCGGCAACAATGCCTTCTTCAACGGCTGCACGGGTAGCGTGCAAGGCATCGTCAACGCGGTCTTTCTTCTCTTTCATTTCGACCTCAGAAGCAGCTCCTACGTAAAGTACAGCTACTCCACCCGCCAATTTGGCCAAGCGCTCTTGCAATTTCTCGCGATCGTAATCGCTGGTTGTTGTCTCGATTTGTGCTTTGATCTGACCTACGCGAGCTTTGATGTCATCTTCGCTTCCAGAGCCGTTTACGATCACGGTGTTGTCCTTGTCGATGGTTACCTTCTCAGCGGTTCCCAACATGTCCATGGTCGTGTTCTCGAGCTTGTATCCGCGCTCTTCACTCACGACGGTACCGCCGGTCAAAATGGCGATATCTTCCAACATCGCTTTGCGGCGATCTCCGAATCCTGGCGCTTTAACTGCGGCTACTTTGAGCGCTCCGCGGATCTTGTTGACTACGAGTGTAGCCAAGGCCTCTCCGTCGATATCTTCAGCGATGATCAACAATGGGCGTCCACTTTGAGAAGTTTGTTCCAGCACCGGCAACAAGTCTTTCATGCTGCTGATCTTCTTGTCGAAAATCAAGATGAATGGAGCATCCAAATCAGCCTCCATTTTCTCGCTATTGGTCACAAAGTATGGAGACAAGTACCCACGGTCGAATTGCATCCCCTCAACTACGTCTACCGTAGTGTCGGTACCTTTTGCTTCCTCAACAGTGATGACTCCTTCTTTTCCTACTTTCTTCATGGCCTCAGCAATCAACTTACCGATGCTCTCGTCGTTGTTCGCAGAGATGGCAGCAACTTGCTCAATCTTGTCAAAGCTATCACCAACCGCTTGAGATTGGTCTTGAAGGTTGGCGATGATGGTAGTGACCGCTTTATCGATACCGCGCTTGAGGTCCATTGGGTTGGCTCCTGCAGCGACATTCTTCAATCCTGCTGTGACGATGGCTTGTGCCAATACGGTGGCTGTAGTGGTTCCGTCTCCAGCTTGATCCGCTGTTTTTGACGCCACTTCTTTCACCATTTGAGCGCCCATGTTTTCCAGAGCGTCTTCAAGTTCGATCTCCTTAGCTACCGATACACCGTCCTTGGTGATGGTTGGAGATCCGAATGATTTTTGAATAACAACATTGCGACCTTTTGGTCCAAGGGTCACTTTAACGGCGTTGGCCAACGCGTCTACTCCGCGCTTTAGTCCATCGCGTGACTCGATGTCGAATTTGATTTCCTTTGCCATTGCTAAAGGTATTTTTTAAGGTTTGAAATTCAGATTAGAGGATCGCGTAAATGTCTGATTCACGCATGATCATGTAGTCTTTGCCTTCGTAAGACAATTCTGTTCCAGAGTACTTACCGTACAAGACGCTATCGCCTACTTTCACGGTCAAGGGCTCGTCTGGCTTTCCGTTTCCAACAGCAACGACAGTCCCGCGCTGTGGTTTCTCCTGAGCGGTATCCGGAATAATGATACCAGAAGAAGTGGTGGTTTCGGCAGGAGCTGGCTCAACGAGCACGCGATCAGCCAATGGCTTGATGTTTACTTCTGACATTTCTACTTGGGTTATGAGTTAAACTTATTTTCGAGTTTCTTCACCCCGCGTTGGACCAAAACTGTGCCAAGGCGTGGAACGTACATTTTGTCAGTTCCACAACGCGGAATTCCTGACAGGGTTCAATAAAAAATGCCAGTCCGATTGTCAGACTGGCATTTTAAAAGTTTTGTAAACGGTGCGCTTATTCTGCTGCTCCGTCTCCCTCAGTAGGGATCTGGTTCAAGTCGCCTGCGCCTCCGGCAGGAGCTTGTGGAACGATTGGCGCCACATCTTCGACTTGGTCTTGTACGCGAGAACCTTCGTTCAAGGTTCCTTCTCCGCGGTCAATAGCAAAGTTGCTCAACAAGGTCAAGGCGAGTAAAACACCAGCCAAGGTCCAAGTCGCTTTATCCAAGAAGTCGGTCGTTTTTTGAACGCCGAACATTTGATTTCCTCCACCAAACGTAGATGACAATCCTCCTCCCTTCGGGTTCTGAACCAAAATCACCAGAACGAGTAGGATACAAGTGATGATGATCAAAACTGCAAACAACGTGTACATCTTATTTTCTCTCTTTCAGATCGTTGATCTCGTTAATTCGGTCGGCAAAGTAACCACTTTTTTCGGGATATTTCAAGCTCAGTAAACGGTAGGCTTTAATGGCCTTATCGTACAATCCCTGCTCTGTGTAGACGCGTGCCAGGGTCTCGGTCATCAATGAGTCGTCCTCTTCCAAACTGGCGCGAGCGATGTTGCCCTTTCCGAGGGCCATCTTCTGAGGAGGGCTCATCCGAGGCGATTCCGCCAAGAAGCGATCAATAAGGTCTTGACGACTAATGGGACGTTCCTCTTCTGTGGACTCTTCGAGCTTAGTATCCGGCAATTCCTCCGTGGAATTATCTTGTTCCACGGCTGGCTCAGCGTTTTCCGTGTCTCGATCGATCGGCTTCATACTGGTCAGCTTCAGCCACTGGGCAAAGGAATGTCGTTCGCTGCGATCAAATTTGAGCGGTCGGCCAATCACCGGCTCGGCATCACCGGCTTCTCGAATAGCCTCTTCAATTTCCGTATTCTCTTCAGGTTCCTCCAACACGTCCTCTAACTGCCGTTCCGCAGAAGGTGCCATGTTCGGAGAAGACGTTTCGAGAACTTCTTCCTGGCTTTCTTCGGTCGGCGCCTGCGGCGCGATGCTCGCCTTCGTAATGAAGTCAAACAGTACGGTTCTGTCTGGGACGTATGCCGCTGTTTTCTTGAGTTGACCGTTGTAGCGGAAGCTGTTTTCCTGCTCCAGCGCTTTGAGTTGAAGCATACGGGCAGGTACGAAGTACGGGAAGGAGTCGAGTATGTCGTTCAAGGACTCAGCGGCTGCTCCGTTGAGCTGCGCGGGGTCATCGATCCATTCAAGCAGGCGTCCTGCTTCCATACTTTACCAATTAACTACGGCCTTGTTGAAGATGTCTTGGACCAGTTCCGTAGTGATTTGTTCTACGAGTTCTTCCTCGACAGAGGCAAGGTCTTCATTTGAGTCGAAATCGCCAAAACGCGTAAATCGTGATTCGTAGTCCTTTTCTGGATCGTTGGTGTTCGTATAGGTCACGGCCATAGTTATGGTCAAACGGTTCTGCGCCGCTTGCTCATCGGCCTGAATCGCCAGGGGTCGCACGTTGTAGTCGACAATGGCTCCCTCAAATTGGAGATCACCGTCCATTTGTACCACTTCCAAACTGGTTTGCACCAAGAAGATGTCCTTCAATTTTTCCGTGACCACCTGACTCAGGGTAGGGTTGATCAGCGGTGCGTAGTTTTCGAAATAGGCCACCGAAACGGTCTTGACGTCTGGGGAAATACTCGCTCCAGTGAAGGAGTAGCCACCCCCGCATCCGCCCGTGAGGGCGATCGCACAAATCAAAATGAAGCGACGGATCATAGGTCGTATTGTTTGATTTTCCGATACAGTGTTCGCTCAGATATACCGAGTTCCTTGGCGGCGTCTTTGCGTTTTCCCGCATTGCGATCCAGGGCCTTGCGGATCATCTCGATTTCCTTGTCTTGAAGCGTTAATCGCTCTTCAATGACATCTTCATCGGCGTAGATCTCCGTATTGATGGTCTTGGTTGGTGCTGGCGTTGCACTAGGAGTGTCTGGAATTTCCAAGGTGGTCCCTGCATCGTAATCTTCGTAGACCTTAGCGAGGAGCTGGGCGTTTTCTTGACGGAATTCTTCATCGGCTTGACCGCCTTCTTTCATCAACTCCATGGTCAATTTCTTGAGGTCGTTGATGTCGTTCTTCATGTCGAAGAGCACCTTGTACAGAATGTCGCGCTCTGAACTGAAGTCGCTCTCACTTTTCACGCCCGGCTGATCGCGATAGATCATCGGTAGGTTAGAGCGTCCACTTTCCGGAAGATAGCGACGTACTGTTTCCGCCGTGACGAGTCTTTCCGTCTCAATGACACTCATTTCCTCCGTGAAATTCTTGAGCTGTCTAATGTTTCCCGGCCAGCGGTAGTGATTGATCAAATCCACTGCTTCCGAATTCAGCTGGAGAACTGGCATGTGGTATTTGTTGGCAAAATCCGAGGCAAATTTTCGGAAGAGTAAGTGAATGTCGCCCGCGCGCTCCCGAAGTGAGGGTAAGTGAATTTCTACCGTATTCATTCGGTAGTAAAGATCCTCACGGAACTGGCCTTTTCGAATAGCCTCTTCCATGTCTACGTTGGTCGCGGCCACAATTCGAACATCTGTCTTTTGCGGCTTGCTGGACCCCACTTTAATGTACTCTCCGGTTTCCAGCACACGAAGGAGCCTTACTTGTGTGGATAGTGGTAATTCCGCCACTTCGTCCAAAAAGATGGTTCCGGTATTGGCTTCTTCGAAATACCCTTTTCGCGCAGCCGTTGCTCCGGTAAAACTTCCCTTTTCGTGACCGAAGAGTTCACTGTCAATCGTTCCTTCGGGAATGGCTCCACAATTCACTGCGATGTAGGGATTGTGCTTCCGAGCTGATTGGCTGTGAATGATTCGAGGAATACTCTCTTTACCAACGCCACTCTCACCGGTCACCAGTACGGAAATATCAGTGGGTGCCACCTGAACGGCCTTTTCCATGGCACGATTCAGCAGCGGGCTATTCCCGATGATTTCAAAGCGTTGTTTGACCGATTGTAATTCCAAGTGTTCTCTTTTTTATTCTCTGTTCTAAGGCTTGATTAAGCAGGTCCGTCTGCTTTCCCAACGGCTTTACCCAAGAGTGTCGCTGCGGTGCAGTCATGTACCGCTACATCAACGTAATCTCCTGGAGCGTAGTCTTCGCGATCAAATACCACAACGGTGTTCTGCGTCGTTCGTCCGAAGAGTTGCTCTTCGCTTCGTTTGGATGTTCCTTCAACCAGTACGCGATGCGTCTTTCCTACATAGCCTTGATTTCGAACGCGGCTGTGCTCTTGTTGCTTCGCGATAATTTCTTGAAGGCGGCGCTTTTTGACCTCAGTAGGTACGTCATCTTCAAATTTGCGCTGAGCCATGGTGTTGGGGCGCTCGCTGTAGTTGAACATGAAGCCGAAATCGTAGTTTACGTAATCCATGAGCTCCAAAGTGTCCGCGTGGTCTTCTTCGGTTTCTGTACAAAAACCGGAAATAATATCGTGAGAGATTCCACAGTCTGGAATGATCTCGCGAATTCGATCGATGCGTTGCTTGTACCATTCCCGTGTATGCCCGCGATTCATCAATTCCAGAATTCGGTTGCTACCGCTTTGGAAGGGCAAGTGGATGTAGTTGCAAATATTATCGTGCTTGGCGATGGTGTGCAGCACATCGTCCAACATATCCTTTGGGTGAGAAGTACTGAATCGGACGCGCATTTGGGGAGCAGCTAAAGCGACTTTTTCAAGCAAATCAGCGAAGGACACGGCCTGAGCCTGCTCTTCTTCTGTTAGTTGTTTGAAGTCCTTCTTGAGTCCTCCTCCATACCATAGATAAGAGTCCACATTCTGACCCAATAGGGTGACTTCCTTATATCCTTTTGCCGCCAGGTCTTTTACCTCATTGACGATGGTTTGTGGGTCACGACTGCGCTCACGACCTCGGGTGAAAGGAACCACGCAGAACGTGCACATGTTGTCGCATCCACGCATAATGGTCACAAAGGAAGTGACTCCATTTCCACCAAGACGAACGGGAGCAATATCGGCATAGGTCTCCTCCTTACTCAAGATGACGTTTACGGCTTTTCTTCCGCCGTCCACTTCTTTAATGAGTTCGGGAAGATCTCGGTAGGCATCTGGTCCAACAACCATGTCCACGAGTTTTTCTTCTTCGAGCAGCGTCTCTTTCATACGCTCAGCCATGCAGCCGAGTACTCCAATGATCATCTCTGGTTTGGCTTCTTTGGCCTTGTGGAAATGGCTCAATCGATTGCGGACCGTTTGTTCGGCCTTCTCACGAATGGAGCAGGTGTTTACAAAGACCACATCCGCCTCTTCGATGTTGCGCGTGGTTTCAAATCCGTTGTCTCCCAAAATGGAGGCGACGATTTCACTGTCCGAAAAGTTCATTTGGCAGCCGTAGCTTTCGATGTACAGTTTGCGCCCTTTTCCGAGCTCCTCTGTTTCGAGCATTACCGCCTCTCCTTGCCGTCCTTCGTCGATTACCTTATTGCCGAAATGTACTTCGTTCATCACTTATTCGTTAGGCCTGCAAAGGTATGAAAACCAGCAAGCGAGTGCCAATATGGCAGGTTCAATTTTCATCGATTAGGGGAACGATTTAAAACTGGCTTTGTTTTGATGCGGGTATTATTCCTTTAATTTGCAAGCCCCTTACGCTGCATAATTTGACATTATGGTAAAGAATTTAGTGATCGTCGAGTCCCCCGCAAAGGCGAAAACCATTGAAGGTTTTTTAGGTAAAGACTACCTCGTCAAATCGAGTATTGGACATATTCGAGACCTCCCCAAAAAGGACATGGGAATCGACATCGAGAACGGTTTTCAACCGAAGTACGAAGTGAGTACGGACAAGAAGAAGACCGTCAGTGAACTCAAGAAGTTAGCTAAGGATGCCGAAATCGTATGGTTAGCGACGGATGAGGACCGCGAAGGAGAGGCCATTGCTTGGCACTTGTATGAGACCCTCGGGTTGAAGCCTGCGAATACCAAGCGAATCGTATTTCACGAGATCACCAAGAATGCCATTATTAGAGCCGTGGAAAACCCGCGGGAGATTGACATTAATTTGGTCAATGCTCAGCAAGCGCGTCGCGTCTTGGATCGCCTCGTGGGCTTTGAAGTATCGCCGGTGCTTTGGCGCAAAGTCAAAACGGGCTTGTCTGCAGGCCGTGTTCAATCTGTTGCCGTTCGCGTATTGGTTGAGCGGGAGCGCGAGATTATTGCTTTTACCCCAGAGAATAGCTTTCGGATCCAAGGATTCTTCAAGAACAGCGAAGGTGTAGCGTTTCAGGCAGAGGCACCGACACGTCCATCGGCCCGTGAGGGCGCAGAACAAGCACTACAAGCCTGCGTCTCTGCGACGTTTACAGTGAACAGCGTTGAGAAACGACCAGGAACCAAGAAACCGGCTGCGCCATTTACAACATCTACACTTCAGCAAGAGGCTGCCCGAAAGCTCGGCTTCTCGGTGGCTCAAACGATGTCTGTAGCACAGCGCCTCTATGAGAGTGGTCTGATTACCTATATGCGTACGGACAGTACCAACTTGAGTCAAGATGCGCTAGGTGCCGCGGCAGCCGAGATCAAGTCGGCCTACGGTGAAGAGTACAGCAAGACACGTCAATACACGACGAAGTCCGATAATGCACAGGAAGCGCACGAGGCTATCCGTCCAACGTACATGAATCGTCATTCAGCAGGAGCGGATCGCAATCAAGAGCGTTTGTACGAACTGATCTGGAAGCGAACTATTGCTTCTCAAATGAGTGAGGCAAAATTGGAACGGACCACTGTAAAAGTCGTTGGATCTGGAGATGCTCCTGGATTTACGGCCAAAGGTGAGGTGCTCGTTTTTGATGGATTCTTAAAAGTCTACCTCGAAGGGACGGACGACGAAGGTGAGGAGCAAGCTGGAATGTTGCCTCGAATGAGCGAAGGCGAAACCTTAAATGTGGAACGGATTACGGCCACGGAGCGTTTTTCCAAGCACCCTCCCCGTTATACGGAAGCCAGTCTGGTGAAGAAATTAGAGGAGCTCGGTATCGGACGTCCTTCCACCTATGCACCGACTATTTCGACCATCCTCGCTCGAAACTACGTTGAGAAGACAGAGAAGCAAGGAGTGGAGCGCGCGTACGAAATCATGACCATGGAAAATGGCGCAGTACGCACAGAAACGGCTACAGAAATTACCGGTGCTGAAAAGAACAAGTTATTCCCTACGGATATTGGGATGGTGGTGACGGACTTCTTGGTCCAAGAGTTCGGGAATATTCTCGACCTGCACTTTACCGCCCATGTAGAAGAAGAGTTTGATAAAATTGCTCAAGGTCAGGAGGAGTGGAACAATATGATCCAGGACTTCTATAAACCTTTCCACGATACCGTTCAAGACGTTCAAGAGAATGCGGAACGGGCCACCGGAGAGCGTCAGCTAGGAGAGGATCCAAAATCTGGTAAGCCGGTCATCGCTCGTATTGGTCGCTTTGGTCCAATGATTCAAATCGGTTCTGTAGACGATGAGGAAAAGCCGCGCTTTGCTAGTCTTCGCAAGGATCAACACATTGAAACCATCACCTTTGAAGAGGCGATGGAGTTGTTTAAGCTTCCACGGGAACTCGGCGAGTATGAAGGTGAGGTGATCAAAGCCAACATCGGTCGCTTTGGACCATATGTTCAGCAAGCACGTCTTTTTGCTTCCTTACCCAAGGAGGAGGATCCTATGAGTGTGACCCTGGAACGAGCTATTGAGCTTATTGAAGCCAAGAAAGAGGCGGATAAGAATAAGTTTATCCATGTTTTCGACGATGAAGAGCCTGTGGTTCAGGTACTCAATGGCCGATATGGCCCGTATATCAAAATAGGACGCCAGAACATTAAGATTCCAAAAGATGTGGATCCCAAGTCGCTAACTCGAGAAGAGTGTCTGCGCTTGCAGGCGGAGGCGCCTAAAACCAAGAAGCGGGGAGGTGCCCGCAGAACCAAAAAAAGCTAAGTTTGGCTCATGCGTGAATTCTTTCGACCCCTGCGTGCTGATTTTGCTGAGGAATGGACCAATAAGCATCCGGCGTCGGTTGGTTCGAGGATAGAGGCCTTTGTGGAAGAAGGAGAATTCCCTTCCTGGTCATCCGCGCGCATCGCACTGATTGGTGTGAAAGAAGATCGACGGGCCCGCCGTAATGACGGTTGCGGGGAAGGTGTGGATTACATCCGCCGGGAGTTATATGACCTCTTCTACGGTCGTTGGTCTTTTGATATTGTCGACTTAGGCAACATAGAACCGGGAAATCGAGTAGACGATACGTATTTTGCTTTGAGTACGGTTGTGCATGAGCTTATTCGAGGAAACTGTATACCTATTATAATAGGAGGAAGCCAAGATTTGACCTTTGCCAATTACAAAGCCTACGAGAAACTGGAACAGAGTGTCAATATTTGCTCCATCGATAGTCGTTTCGATTTGGGAGTGAATAATCAGGAAATGTCCAATGAGACTTTTCTTTCGCACATCATCCTCGAAAAGCCAAATATCCTTTTCAATTATTCAAGCCTAGGATTTCAGACGTATTACGTTCATCAAGAAGAGATCGACCTGATGGAGAGTCTGCATTTCGAACGTCACCGTATTGGGAACTTTCATTCGAACATTGCTGAAGCAGAGCCTATTTTGCGCGATGCGGACATCGTAAGTTTTGATGTGCGCAGTATTCGGCACAGCGACGCCCCAGCCAATCGACACGGATCTCCGAACGGATGGTACGGGGAACAAGCCTGTGCTTTGGCCCGCTATTCAGGCATGAGTGATAAGCTAACGAGCTTTGGGATCTATGAATACAATCCTCAGTATGATCGGCACGATCAGACGGCTCGGTTAGCGGCTCAAATGATTTGGTACTTCTTGGAAGGGGTGAGTGTGCGTAAAAATGATTTTCCGTTCGGTGATCGATCCACTTACGCTAAGTACATTGTTCCAAACTCCGTTTTGGATCAGGAACTGCATTTCTACAAAAGCGATCGATCGGGCCGCTGGTGGATAGAGGTGCCGCTTCATGGTGACCCCTCCATTTTCCACAAGCGCCATGCGCTAATACCTTGCAGTTATAATGATTATTTGCAGGCTGCAGAAGACGAGATTCCCGATCGTTGGATGCGAGCTTTTCGCAAGCTTTCCTGAAGAAGCATTTTGCTACTGCCAGAATTCTTTTATTTTTGACGTTACTCAACAGCCTTTGTCATTAACCTAAAGGGAGAGTGCAAATTATTTTTCGTTACCTTTAACCGCTTGTATTCGTGCTTTTCAGCGCGATTACTGGGCTAAAACGGACCTATGAAAAGAATTCTTACGCTTGGATTGATTGCTTGCGTCATGACCGCCTGGGCACAGCAAGATCCTCAGTGGACCCACTACATGTTCAACCAAGTGAACTACAATCCGGGAGCTGCCGGCTTAGATGGTTCGATTTGTGTGAATGGTTTATACCGTTCTCAATGGATGGGTTTCGAGGGAGCACCAACAACGATGAACCTCAATGCTTCGATGCCTATTGACGTTCTTCACGGCGGATTGGCACTCGGTCTCATGCGAGACGAAGAAGGCTTCTTAACCCGAACAAATGTTAAACTCAGTTACAGCTATCACCTAGATGCAGGAGATGGAAAGCTTGGAATTGGGGCGTATTTCGGATTCTTAGATGCCGGAATTACGGGTGCTGAATGGGTTGATCCAAACGGGGGGAACGGATCAGGAGATGCCGTTATTCCTCAGGGTGACGGAAACGCCATTGCGATGGATGCCGGAATCGGTGCCATGTACCGCGCCACCAACTGGTATGCGGGAATTAGTATTACACACCTTCCTGGTTTGGATAACCAAATTGGGGCAGCAACGAATTTGACACAGTCACAACACCTCTATTTTACCGGGGGATATGATTGGGAATTGACGCCTGAGTGGACGTTGATGCCTTCAGCCTTGATCAAGTACGATTTGGCTTCGATCAGTTTCGATGCAACCGTACTCGCGATGTACAATAACAAGTTTTGGGCCGGCGTTAGCTATAGGCTCGAGGATGGTATTCCGGTATTGCTTGGTTATCAGTTGAATGACCAGCTGCGCTTCGGTGCTTCGTACGACATTGGTACAAGCGCACTGAGTGGAAACAATTCGAGTGGAAGTTTTGAGGCATTTGTGAACTATTGCTTCACCATTGAGATTCCTCCAAAGGAACCTACTCGATACCGGAACGTAAGATTTTTGTAAGTTTGTCGTTCTCAGTATATGAGAGGAAATCATCGACTTCAAGCCAGCCGATGATTTTCTGTTTTGATTGAAGAGGCTCCGAATATTTCAAGAAGCGTAAGCGGATTGAATTAATTATAAGCGCAATGAGAAAACTCATTCTTTCCTCCCTCGTAGGTTTACTGCTCGTCGGTTGTGCGGGTTCTGACCACGGAGAGCTGGTGGGTGTACAAAATCGTCAAACGTGGTACCCAAGCGACCCTTATGGAATGGTTTACATTCCAATGGGTAGTTTTAACATGGGTGCAAACGATGAAGATGTGCCTTACGGCCTTACCAACACAAGCCGCACGGTTTCTGTAGCAGCGTTCTACATGGACCAAACGGAAATCACCAACAACGAGTACCGTCAATTCGTATTCTGGGTACGCGACTCGATTGCTCGCCTTCTCTTAGGTGAAAATGGAGTTGAAGGATATGACCTAATTGAAGAAGACGAATACGGAAACTTCTTGGATGAGCCGCGCCTCAATTGGGAAGAGCCTCTGCGCTACGACTCAGACGACGAGGATTTCCGCTATGCGCTTGAAGAAATGTACTTCACTCCTGAAGAGCAATTCTACGGACGTCGTTATGTTGATCCGCGGAAATTGATATACCGCTATTTCTACATCAACAAGCGTAAAGCGGCGTTGAAAAAGAATCGTTACGACTGGAGAACGGGTGAGTACGGTGGTGGAATTGATTCTCGCGCCGAGTTCATTGAGGAACGCGAACTGCCTGTATATCCAGATACTTTGGCTTGGATTCACGATTACTCGTACAGTTTCAACGAACCGATGCACGATAAATACTTCTGGCATCCTGCGTTCGATGAGTATCCTGTAGTTGGGGTGACCTGGCATCAAGCGCGCGCCTTTGCCAACTGGCGTTCGCGCTATCGTGATGCTTATTTGGAATCAGATAAGCAGCCATACGAGCAAGAATTTAGATTGCCAACAGAAGCCGAATGGGAGTATGCGGCGCGTGGTGGTCTCGACAATAACATGTTCCCATGGGGAGGACCGTATATCCGCAACAGCCGCGGATGCTTCCTCGGAAACTTCAAGCCGCTTCGTGGAAACTACGTGGATGATGGAGGATTCCAAACAGTTAAGACTACGAGCTACTGGCCAAACCAATACGGTTTGTACTGCATGGCTGGAAACGTAGCAGAGTGGACCGTAAATGCCTACGATCCTCAAGCATACCAGTTCCAACACGACATGAATTCGGACTTCCAATACGATGCTAAGGACAGCGATCCTCCCGCATTGAAGCGAAAAGTCATTCGCGGTGGATCTTGGAAAGATATTGGTTACTACTTGGAGGTGGCTACTCGCGATTTCGAGTACCAGGATACCGCCAAGTGTTACATTGGATTCCGCACGGTTCAGTCCTTTATGGGACGTGACCTCGCTGATTTCCAATAAGACTACTCTACTTAATTTACATTTAACCTAACACAAATCAGTACTACTAAAAATGGCGCTTTTCAACGTAAACTCTAGAAGATGGAAGAATAACATGGCGAAGCTCTACGGATGGGGTGCATCTGTTGTAATCTTGGGAGCACTTTTCAAGATTTTGCACTTGCCCGGAGCAGATATCATGTTGATCGTGGGATTGGGAACGGAGTCGGTGATCTTCTTCTTTTCCGCTTTTGAAAAACCACATGAAGAAGTGGATTGGAGCTTGGTTTATCCTGAATTAGCAGGAATGGACAGCGACGGCGACGATAAGAAAAAGAAAAGCAACTTGACTCCAACTCAAGAGTTGGATAACATGTTGGAAGAAGCAAAAATCGATGGCGCATTGATCGAAAGCTTGGGACAAGGTCTGACCAACTTTGGAGAAGCTGCTTCTAAATTGAATGAAACCATCGAAGCTGCTGCGGCAACGCAACACTACAACGATGAGGTTTCTAAGGCAGCCAAGAACATGGAGTCTTTGAATGCCTTGTACGAAGTTCAATTGCAATCGACTAATCGTCAATCTGAGGCTTCTCAGGCATTGGTTGAGAATTTGGCAACGACTGCTGAAGACAGCAAGCGCTTGCAAGCTGAGGTGGCTGCATTGGCTCAAAATCTCGGAGCACTTAACAACGTTTACGGCAACATGTTGTCAGCCATGGGTGGCGGCAACAATGCTTAATCCTAATCTTTAATCGATAAAAAAGAACTAGGATGGCAGGTGGAAAATTAACACCAAGACAGAAGATGATCAACATGATGTACCTCGTGTTGACCGCTCTTTTGGCCTTGAACGTATCTAAGGAAATCCTCGATGCATTCGTAAAGGTGAACAACTCTATGAGCACCACGAATATCAAGGTAGAGGAAAAGAACAGTGGTGTATACGCCTCGTTTGACGCGGCGATGCAGGACAACCCAGTGAAAACGAAACAGTGGCGCGATGCCGCTTACGCCGTGAAAGCTGAGGCTGACGCCATGGACAAGTACATTGAGGATTTGAAGAATACCCTCATTGAGCGCTCCGGTGGTGTTGACGATGAGAACAAGCCTAAGAAAATGGACAACCGCGAGGTTGCGGCGAGTTACTTGTTGGTGAAAGAGAAAAAGGCAACTGAACTTAAAGGGAAGCTCGATAGCTACCGTGAAGTATTGTTGCAAAACTCTCAAGGAAGCGATCGCTTGCAAGCCAACATTACCTCCATTTTCGATACCGGTAAGCAGAAAGTTGGAGATGTACAAGCCAGCTGGGAAGATGCCAACTTTGAGCATTATCCACTAATGGCGATTGTAACCTTCTTGACGAAAATGCAATCTGATGTACGTGCAACGGAAAGTGATGTAATCTCTTATTTGCAAGCCAAGATTGGAGCAACGGACGTGAAGGTAAATGCACTCGAGGCAACGGCTATTGTGCCAAACTCATACGTTTTTACTGGAGACACCTTCCGTGCTGAGATTTTCATCGCGGCATTTGACTCTACCAAACAACCGGTAGTTACGGTTTACAATGAGTATGACGAAGAAGGAAATCCAATTGGAGAGGGAATTCAAGTTCCGGTCCGCAACGGTAAAGGAATCTACGAAGTACCCGCTACTTCTGAGGGAGCTTTCACTTGGGGTGGAGCAATTGAAATTGATGGACCATCCGGTGTACAGAGCTATGGAGTTGCCCCTCGTACCTATCAAGTAGCGCGTTCTGCGGCGGTAATCTCGCCAACGAAGATGAACGTAATCTATCGAGGTGTGGACAATCCAATTGATGTGTCTGTACCTGGAATTGCACCAGATAAGTTGCAAGTTTCATGTGCTGGATGCTCTATTTCTGGATCAAAGGGATCATATGTTGCAAAGGCAGCTAAAACAGGAACTGAGGCTACCATTAAAGTAGCTGCAGAGGTGAATGGAAAAATGAAGAACATCGGAGATATGAAGTTCCGTGTGAAGCGTATTCCACCACCAACCGCAATGATCGCTGGTAAGACAGAAGGAAAGATTTCGAAATCTGCGCTAGGAGGAACTCAAGGTATTGGAGCCTTCTTGCAGGATTTCCCATTCGATATTAACTACCGTGTAACGTCGTTTACCGTTCGTGCCCAAAAAGGGGAATACACACAAACGGTACGAGTAACCGGAAACCAGTTTAATGGTGAAGTAAGAAGTTTGATTCAGGATATGAAGCCGGGTTCAGATATTTCCTTCACAAATATTCAGGCAAAAGGCCCGGATGGCACGAAAAACTGTGGAGCCATCGTTTTCACAGTACAGTAATAGTTAAGTACCATGAAGTCAGTAAAAGGATTCTTAGTAGCCACCATGATCGGTATCGCCTCCGTTGCGAGTGCGCAGACCGTATTGGACTACAACCGACAGCCGACAGCTGAAGATGATGCGGTATTCATCAAGCATCACTTCAAAGAAAATCGCGTGATCCCTTATCACCACTTGCGTGAGGCGGATGTCATGTGGATGAAGCGCTATTGGCAAAAAATCGACTTGAAGCAGAAGCTGAATCACCCACTTTATTATCCGATCGTACCGATCAAGGATCGTAAGTCGCTTTCAGAAGTTTTGTTCCAAGCCGTAGTCAACGAAGGATCCATTACTGCTTATGCGGATGATGAATTCAAACGGACATTGACCCCGCAAGAAGTTTCGGCAAAGATCTTCTCTGTAGACAGTGTTCAGGATTTTGATATCAATACTGGAGAGCCGTTCTGGCGGTTGGATACCATTAAGGTAGAAAGCCGTGACGTCTTGGAGTATCTGCTTAAAGAAGACTGGTTCTTTGATAAAGAACGCTCCGTTATGGAAGTTCGGATTCTCGGAATTTGCCCTGTAGCGTACAAAGAGAATCAAGCGACAGGTCAGATTGAGAAAGAGCAGCTATTCTGGTTGTGGTTCCCGGAAACCCGCCCGGTACTCGCGAATCACGAAACCTTTAATCGAATGAATGACGCGGAGCGTCGCACATTTGATGAGATTTTCCATAAGCGCATTTTCCACAGCTACATTACAAAAGAGAATAACGTATATGACCGATTGGTTTATGATTACAAGCGCTATTCTCAAATGGAGCAACTCTTAGAAGCGGAGAAAATCAAAGAAGAGATTCGTAATTTCGAGCATGATCTCTGGGAATATTGATTCATTCGGAAGCAAAAATTTAAGGAACTCCTGCGCCTCGCGTAGGAGTTCTTTTTCTTTGGTGCTGATCCTTGCGGTCGCGCTAGTTCTGACCTGCTGGCCAAATCAAGCAAATGCCCAATACCGGAATTCCGTTGGTGTGCGCCTCGGCGTCACGAATGGAATAAACTACAAAGCCTATATCAAACCTCGTCAGGCGCTCGAAGTCATGTTAACGACCAGTTGGAACGGGGTACTTATGACAGGTCTTTGGGAGTGGCATACCGATTTCACCAAACCCCTAAACATCGGGACCGGGAATTTTGAAGGATACTTGAGTCTAGGATTGCATTATGGAGCCTATGGCGATGAATCTCCACTATACGAAGGAAGTGGTGGCGGACTTGACGGCGGTATGGGTTTCGAGTATCGGTTTGAGCATATTCCATTTTCATTGGGGGTTGATTACCATTTCATGGCGGACACCCAAATCACCGGTGGTGGGAGTACCGGCCCAAATCTGCTTGCTGATCTCGGCTTGAATCTTCGATATTTGTTTCGATGAAGGTGCTCGTTGTTGGCCAGGGTTTGGCGGGTTCTTGTATGGCGCTCACTCTAGTCGATCGGGGTGTCGAGGTACATCTTGCAGACTTTCAAGAGCGAAATCAATCGACATCTGTCGCAGCAGGATTAGTGAATCCACTGGTCCTCAAGCGTATGAAAAAGGTTTGGCGGGCTGATGAATTCGTTCCTTTTCAGGAGCAGTTCTATGCTGATTGGCAGGAACGCCTAGGTGGGTATTGGCGACATAGTGTACCTGTTTATCGTCGCTTCCACGATATTGCCGAACAGAATCAATGGATGGAAATCAGCGGTACTGCAGGATTCAGTGAGTACTTGAGCCCTGATCTTAAGCCACTGCCGCCAGGGCTACAGGGAGCTCATGGTATGGGCAAAGTTAATCATGCCGGATGGTTCGATACACAGGCCTTCATGGATGCGGTGCGCATTTACTTCTCCTCCTTGAATCGATTCAAGTATGTCGAAATCGACGAATCTACATCTTCTGACTTCGATTTAGTGATCTGGGCGATTGGGGTTCGCGCTCAATCAATCGGTGGTTTTCCTACAGATGCGCTTCGCCCGAGTAAAGGAGAACTTCTGAGGATTCGGCTCGAAAAACCGTGGAGGACCAAGGCGATCATCAAGGCTGGAGTTTTCATCTTACCCATAGGGGAGCGAGAACTCAGAATCGGCGCTACCTATGATCATTTTGATCTATCCCCTACCATTTCGGAAAAGGGGCAATCCTATTTAGAGGAGCAGGTCCGGAATCTCATTGACGCCCCATATGAAATCATCGGACGCGAGTGGGGCATTCGACCGACCACCAAGGATCGCCGCCCCATTCTAGGTAGATCTAGTCAAAATGAAAGAGACGTATTCTTCAATGGATTGGGAAGCCGCGGTGTACTTATGGCTCCACTGCTTGCCAGCGAACTTGCCGACCATTTGCTGGATGGGATGGGCCTACGGCCCGATGTTGACATTGCCCGATTCTACTGATCGAACTCTTTCTTATAGCTCACAAATAAATTGATCCAGACCAGCCGCGAGGCTCTCCACATAACAGGGATCAATACCAAAAGAACTATACCATTATATATAAGGTATTCGGTAATGGTCAAATCGAACAGCACTTCAGTCGCCACGAACATCCCAACACTCACGGCCACTGCCAGCCCGTAGGCCACATACATAGAACCATACCAAAAGGCAGGTTCCATTTCGTATTTCAAATCACAGTGGCTGCACCTTTCGTACATTTGCGTCATCCTGCTCAAGGCATACGGATTCTTCGATTGATAAATATGTCCATTGTGACATCGGGGACATCGATTTCGAAAGATGCTGAACAAGCGGGATCCCTTCTTGAACATATATTGGGAATTTGAGCGTCAAAGTTACGCCAAAGAGAATAAGAAATTGTTGGTTAGTCCATGATATCAGTCACACAACTCCGTCATGAATTCGGCGGAGACGCTTTATTCAAAGAGGTCAGCTTCCAAGTGAAACCTGCAGACCGAATTGGTCTCACAGGAAAGAACGGAGCTGGAAAGTCCACTCTGCTCAAGCTCCTTGCGGGCTGGATGAGCCCATCCGCGGGCTCCATCAGTAAACCTCGTGAGTTCACCATTGGCTACTTACCCCAGGACATCACTCCTGAAGGAGAGCGTACTGTCCGTGAGGAAGCCGGCCTGGCCTTTGCCGGCATTAAAGAAATGAATGAGCGCATTGAGCAAATTAACCAAGAACTCCTGGAGCGAACCGACTACGAATCCGACAGCTACATGGAGCTCATTCAAGAACTGACCAATACCCAAGAGCGTTTTCATTTAATCGGTGGTGACCAAGTCGAAGAGCAACTGGAAAAGGTCCTATTTGGTTTAGGCTTCAAGTCCAACGAATTGGATCGATCACTTTCGACCTTTTCGGGAGGATGGCGCATGCGCGTAGAACTCGCAAAGCTCTTACTTTCAAAGCACGATCTCTTACTGCTCGATGAGCCTACCAACCACCTCGACATCGAGGCCATCCTTTGGCTCGAAGACTTCCTAAAGGATCACGAGGGCGCCATCATGATGATTTCTCACGACCGACAGTTCCTCGATGCCGTCACCAAGCGCACCATTGAAATCATCAACGGAGGAATCGAAGATTACTCAGCACATTACTCGAAGTACCTCGTGCTCAGAGAAGAACGTCGCGAGAAGCTCATTCAGGCCAAGAAGAATCAAGACAAGGACATCGAACGTCAGAAACAGCTCATCGAGAAATTCCGCTACAAGGATTCAAAGGCCGCCTTTGCCCAGAGCTTGATCAAGAAACTCGACAAGCTTGAACGTATTGAGGTCGATGATTACCACCAGAAATCTGTGCGCTTCACCTTCCCTGAAGTCCCGCGTTCCGGTAAGGACGTTATCAAGCTTGAAGAAGTCGGTAAGAACTACTCTGATCGCTGGGTGCTCGAACATGTCGATTTCGAACTTCTCCGCGGGGATCGATGGGCCTTTGTTGGCCAGAACGGTCAAGGAAAAACTACGCTAGCTAAAATTATTGTTGGGGCCCTACGGGCCGATGCCGGAAATCGCAACCTCGGGACCAATGTTCATCTAGCCTATTACGCTCAAGATCAGGCCGAAAGTCTGGACCCCAATCAAACCGTATTGGAGTCTGTGGAGTCTGTTGCTCCCAACGATGTGCGACCTCGTGTCCGGGCCATGCTCGGAGCGTTTCTTTTTAGCGGCGAAACGGTCGACAAGAAGGTGTCTGTTCTCAGTGGTGGTGAGCGAGCTCGACTAGCTATGTGTCGGCTTTTGACTAAACCTGTCAATTTCTTGGTCCTCGATGAGCCAACCAACCACTTGGATATGATTTCCAAGGATGCCTTGAAGGAAGCGCTACTCACTTTTGAAGGGACTTTGCTCGTCGTTAGCCACGACCGCCATTTCTTGAAGGGGCTAACAGATAGAGTCCTTGAATTCAGTGATGGCTCGGTGAAACCCCACCTCGGAGATATTGAATATTTCCTTTCGGAGCGAAAGGCTTCCGATATGCGAGAAGTAGAGAAGCGGTCAGTTGAAGAAAAAGCCACTGTAGTAAAAGAGGCCGCAAAAAATGCCGGTCCATCTTATAAGGAGCGAAAGCAAATCCTTAGAAATTTGAGTAAGTGGGAAAAGAAAGTGGAAGAATTGTCATCGACGGTCAAAGAGATGGAAGCACGAATGACTTCGGATGAATTTGGAGCCCTCGACTTTTCGGAACAACAAAAGCACTACGTCCAGCACGAAGAATCAGTCTCAGCATTAGAAAAAGCTGAAGAAGAATGGACAATTTGGAGCATTAAGAGCGAAGAATTAACATAATAAATGAAAAACATAATTTAGGCATCTACAGGCGCGTAAATGGTCTCTATAGAATGATATGATTTAAAAGCCGATTAGGTTTATTAGAGTACATTCCAGAGCTTCGATAATTTTATAAGCTAAGTTCCTGAAAAACAGCGTATTAAGACTTATTTCTCAATTTGGTGCATATTCTCTTTGTGGTTTATTGTATTGAGTGCTTCGGGCGGGGTTATTAACAAGGATTTTTTAATAAGTTAGAGATTCATGCCTGTGCGTGCAGGTAGGATACCTTATATTTGGCTTAATTGAGAGAAAATTTTATTCTCCCTTCTAGCATTTTTATGACGGATAATAATCGTTATATCATGGTTAATCAAAAGTTAAGATTGCAGGATTCCTTTGTATATCAAGGGATTCGTGCGATTATTTTGCTGGATGAGAGTTTTTGTAGTTTACTAAATAAGATTATCTTTGTCCCAAATTCTCGGGGAGGTACGCCTTGCCGAGATGTATTGGTATAGTAGGAAACACCATTTAATTAATATCTAAATCATCATGAGTAACCTCTACTATCAGGTTTCAAGCGGATCAAGTCCAACGGGCGATCCAGGAACCGTTTCGTCGAAAAACAGAGGATCTGTATTGTCAAAAGGCTTTACTAGCTTTTTGGCTATGGCATTCTTTCTGTTAGTGGGAAATGTAGCCCACGCGCAGTTAGCTGCTACTTTGTTTGTGGACCAGGATGTCACCTGTAACGGTGGCACGGACGGTATCATTCGTTTGACTGCTTCAGGCGGTCCAGTACCTTATTCCTATGCATGGAGTGACGGTGCGACTTCAGATCAAAACACACCTGATGGTACAGTAGCGCCGGACGGGTCAACCTTCTCTTTGTTTGGTTCGACACGTACAGGAGTTGCTGCCGGGGTTTACAGTGTTACAGTGACAGACAATGCAGCGGGAACAGCTGTAGCGATGTCGGTAACGGTAACCCAACCGGATGCAATTGCGGTAATCGCAGCTGGAACTGACTTGGCTTGTAATGGAGACAATTCAGGATCTATCTCGACTACAGTAGCGGAGGTACGGCACCATACACCTATACCTGGACAAACGGAGCGGCCGGTGCGAACCCAAGTGGGTTGGCAGCTGGAACGTACGATTTGACAGTAACAGATGTAAATGGATGTCCAGCGGCTACAGCTTCAGTAACCTTGAGCGAGCCGCCTTCGATCACAGTATCCACTACAACGGTTACGGATCAAACAGAGCCTTGTTTGAATGACGGGACTATTGACATTCTTGTTGGTGGTGGAGCCGGAGGTTTCACATTTGCTTGGGACAACGGAGCAACGACAGAAGATCTGACTGGATTGGCACCTGGAGACTACAGCGTAGTTATTACGGATGCCAATGGATGTAGTGTGAACTACGGGCCAGAGACAGTAGCCTGCTCCGGCTTTGGTTGTTTCTAATGTAGATATTACAGATGTAGCATGTGCTGGTCAGCCGACTGGTGCGGTTGCAATTACTGCGAGTGGTGGTGTTGGAGGTTTCACTTACGCTTGGAGTAATGGTGGAAACACGGATGCGATTGCTGGCTTGTTGGCCGGTGACTATACCGTAACAGTAACAAGCGGAAGCTGTACTGTTGTAGAGACGTATACTGTTAATGAGCCTGCGAATGCATTTGCTGCAGGAATTGACAATGCAAATACACAAGAGATTGATTGTTTTGGTGGAACAGCTACTGCAGCAGTGACTGCAAGTGGAGGTTCAATGCCATATACATACGAGTGGAGTACTGGTGCAAATGGAGTAACGAGTATTTCAGGATTGGCACCAGGTATCTATGAAGTAACAGTTAGCGACAACAGTGGTGGCGCATGTCCTCCACAAGAGTTTGGATTCACGTTTACGGAGCCAGGTTTGTTGTCTGCTTCTGTGACGAACGTAATTGACGTAACCTGTAACGGAGACTCAGACGGTCAAGTGACTGTGTCGATTTCTGGAGGTACTGCACCATATGTATGGGGTGAGCCATTGTTGGCCCCAGGAAGTGCTAACCCAGTAACAGGTTCAAGCTTTACTGTAACGGTAAGTGCCGGACAGTACGCTTTCCAAGTGCAGGATGCAAATGGCTGTGGACCATCTACGGTTAACGTAACGGTTGTTGAGCCAGATGCGATTTCAGTTACAGCGACAGATATTAACAATGTAACGTGTAACGGAAACGCAGACGGAAGCATTGATGTGACTTTGAGTGGTGGAGCAGGTGGATACACCTACACATGGGTTCAAGGTGGAACCAGCATCTTCGGTGGTGGTGGATCACAAGCAAGTATTGGAGGCCTTGAAGGAGGATCATATGACTTGACCGTAACAGATGCTAACGGATGCGAGGCATTCTTTACGTACAATGTTATTGAGCCAACATCTTTGAGCGGATCAGGAACAGTGACCAACATTTTGTGTGCTGGTGACAACAATGGTTCGATTGACCTTACAGTAACAGATGGAACACCGCCTTATACCTTTAGCTGGAATAACGGTGCAACCACAGAAGATATTAGCGGATTGTCCGCCGGTACCTACGACGTATTTGTCGAAGATGCCAATGGCTGTGTCACTTTTGGTAACCTGTTCTTTACAGTAACAGAGCCAACTGCACTTACAGTAGTGGCTACCGTGAACGGACAAGATGTAACCTGTAACGGAGGTAGCGACGGAGCTATCGACTTGGATGTATCTGGAGGTACAATGCCATACAGCTACATGTGGAACACAGGTGACATGACTGAAGATCTTAGCGGTTTGACTGCTGGATTGTATAATGTAGTTGTAACAGACGCGAACGGGTGTACTGCTCCTTTGGCAGTGAGCATTAGCGAGCCAGATGCAATTACAATTTCAGGTGGAGCAACAGATATTTCATGTGCAGGAGCTGGTGATGGTAGCATTGCTGTAACCATCAGCGGTGGAACACCAGGATACAATTATGTATGGTTGGAGTCTGGAACTGCATTTGACGGAGGAAACTTCCCAATCACTTCACAAACAGGATTGGATGCTGGATCTTACGAATTGAGCGTAACGGATAACAATGGATGTCAGGAGAGCTTCTTCTTTACCATTAACGATCCTGCCCCAATTGCAGTAAGTGTAACGCCAACAGCTCCAGATTGTCCTGGAGACTTTGGAGCGGCAACAGCTTCAGTGAGTGGAGGAACAATGCCATACACCTACTTGTGGAGCACGGGAGCAATCTCAGCTACAGAAACTGGATTGTTGGCAGCTGGATCACCTTACTCAGTAACGGTAACAGATGCAAACGGATGTACAGGAGTTGGATCAGTAACAATTGTTGATCCTAGCCCAGTAACAGTATCTGTAGACGCAACAGACATCTCTTGTTTCGGAGCCGCTGACGGATCAGCTGTAGCTTCTGCTTCAGGTGGTGCTGGTGGTTATACTTATACTTGGAGTAACACTCAATCAGGTGCGAACATCAGTGGCTTGACTGCTGGAGCGTACTCTGTAACTGCAATGGACGCGAACGGATGTTCAGCTACAGCGAGTATTACGATCACTGAGCCTGCAGAATTGACTGTTGTAGTAAACAGTGTAACGGATGCGCCATGTTTTGGTGAGAACGGAACAGTAGTATTGGATGTAGACGGAGGAACTCAGTTTACTGGTGCGCCAGGAGAGCCTGCTAATCCAAACGGATATCCATACATCTACACTTGGTCAGGTGGTACAACTACGATCATGGACCACATTGCTGATGGAGTACCAGCAGGTAACTACACAGTAATGGTAACTGATCGCAACGGTTGTACAGCGATGACAACGGTAAGTGTTGGTGAGCCAGCATTGTTGGAAGCGACTGCAACGGGAACAAACCCAAGTTGTGGTGGAGCTGCTGACGGAACGGCAAGTGTTGCTGCGACTGGAGGTACTATGCCATACAGCTATGCATGGAGCAACGGAATGACGATGCAAAACATCGCCGGTCTTGCTGGTGGAACATATGATGTAACGGTAACGGATGCTAATGGATGTACGGCGACATCGTCTGTAACCTTGATGGATCCAGATCCAGTTGCAATTGCATCAGCAGATATTAAGAATTCATGTAACCCTGGAACAGACGGAGCGGTAACGCTTAATGTAACAGGAGGAGACGGAAACTACACCTACTTGTGGAGTGACGGTCAGACATCAAACCCAGCGACAGGATTGGCTGCTGGATCATACAGTGTGACGGTTAACGACGGAAACGGATGTGGACCGGCAACAGGAAACTATGTCATCACTCAACCAGCTGCTCCATTGGAGGTAGCGAACTTCAACCGTACGGACGTAACATGTGCCGGAGGTATGGACGGAGAGATTGACAACGGTGGAACAACAGGAGGAACACCTCCATACACGTACTTGTGGAGCAACGCTGCAACGACACCAGACATCTCGAACCTAGGAGCAGGAAACTACTCTGTAACGGTAACAGATGCGGTAGGATGTACGGTAGTATACTTGAACATCATCATCAATGAGCCAGCGGCGATTGTTATCACTAACGATCCTGCGAACAAGACAGATTTGGATTGCTTCGGAGACACAGATGCGTTTATCTCTGTAACGGCAAGTGGTGGAACAGGAATGTTGAGCTACTCTTGGAGTAACGGTGTTAACGGTCAATCGATCAGCGGCGTACCAGGAGGAGTGTACACTGTGAATGTTACAGATGCGAACGGATGTGTTGAGAGCGTATCTTACACAGTTACCGAGCCAGCTGCAATCACGGTTACAGGAACAACTACAGATCCTAGCTGTGCTGCTGGAAGTGGTTCAGTTGATTTGGTTGTTTCAGGTGGTACACCAAACTACTCTTATGTATGGAGTAACGGTGATGCTGGTTCAACTGCAGGCCCAATCACGTTGGTAGCTGGAAACGGTACATACGGATTGACTGTAACTGATGCCAACGGATGTGAGTACACGAACTCATACACATTGACTGCTCCTGCATCGATTGCGATTACGGAGACGATTACACCGACGAGCTGTAACAGTGGTTCGGACACTTACTCACCAGACGGAAGCGTATCTGTATCGGTGACTGGTGGAACGGCACCATATGTATACTCTTGGAATGGAGGAATGACAACAACGAGCAACTCTTTGTCTGGATTGGCAGCGGGAGCGACAGTATCAGTTGTTGTAACGGATGCTAACGGATGTAGCGCTACAGAGAGCTACAACGTAGGAGAGGCTCCAGCAGTAACAGTCATTGATGACATTGTAAACAATACAGCTTGTGCTAAGGGTACAGCGGGAGAGATCCACATCACTGCTAGCGGTGGTACTGGAGCGTTGAGCTACGCTTGGGAAGGTCCTAACGGTCCTGTAGCGGGTACAACAGACCTGTTGAACTTAGTATCAGGAAACTATAGCTTGACCATCACAGATGCGAACGGATGTGAGTTTGACTTCCCATTCTTCGTAGCTGATGGAACGGATCCAGCGACAGTAGCCTTGACTTTGGGTAATGTAACGTGTAATGGAGCGAATGATGGAAGCATCGAAATTGATGTAACCTCTGGAAACGGACCATATATTGTAGTAACAACGGACGGAGCAGGAGCGACGGTAGACAGTACCTTCTTGACTGCACCATTTGCGCCGATTGTGATCAACAGCTTGGCACCGGGATCATACTCAATTGCAGTAATTGATCAGAACGGATGTCCTGCAGCTGGAGCTACAGCGAGCATTACAGAGCCTACGAAGTTGGTCACCAGCGTAGTATCTACTACGGATGCGAGCTGCTTCGGATTGGCTGATGGATCGTTTGTTTTCAACATCGACCAGGGTACTCAACCATACGACATGGTATGGTCAAATGGTACAACTGCTGGTAGCGGAATGTTGACTGGATTGAGCGACAACACGTTCCCAGGAACAGCATGGGAAGGAACGATCGGTGGTTTGGCCGCTGGTACTTATGACATTACAGTAACGGATGCACAGGGATGTAAAGAGTTTGACCAAGCAGTGATTGGTCAGCCTTCAGACTTGACCATCACGTTTACAGGAAAAGACGATATCGACTGCTTCGGTGATACTACTGGATCAGCGGTAGCGAATATCTCAGGAGGTTCAGGAGTATACACTTACCAGTGGTATGCTGGTCAGTACCCAGGACCAATCACTCCACTTGCTGGTCAGTCTGGCATGGTAGTGAATGGAATGGCGAATGCTGTGAACTTGGGAGTAGGCTTCTACACCATCGAAGTAGATGACTTAGTAGGAGGATGTACGTATTACGCAGTCTTTGAGGAGACTGGTCCTGCACCAATCGTAGTTGATTTGGTTAGCGATGCGAGCGTAACATGTAACGGAGGAACGGATGCGACAGCTTCTGTGACCATCTCAGGTGGTGTAGCTCCATACGCATGGGTAGTAAGCGGAGCGACAAACGCTAGTGGTTCAATTGCCACTGACGGAGGTAGCAACACCTTCACAGGATTGGGAGCTGGAACGTACTTCGTAGATGTAACAGACGCGAACGGATGTACTGTGCCACAAGCGAGCTTCACGATTACTGAGCCAGCTGGCTTGACAGTTGTGACTGCAGCGGACAGCATCTTGTGTCCAGGTGGATTTAACGCAACGGCTTCTGTAGTAAGCGTAACAGGAGGTATTCCTCCATACAGCTACTTGTGGAGTACTGGTGGTACTGGAATGAGCACTGGTGTGAATGTTGACGGAAACCCATTGTTTGCCGGAACATACACGGTAGCCATTACCGATGCTACGGGACAATGTGCCACTACAGTAAGCGTAGATGTATACGAGCCAATGCCAGTAGGTGGAACAGCAGTAGTAACGGATGTTGCTTGTGCTGGAGACTGCTCAACTTCATTGATTGACTTGACTCCTACAGGAGGAACAGCGCCATACACGTACTACTGGAGAGCTTCAGTAAACGGAGTGCCTACAGGACCAGTATTGAGTACAGTACAGGATCCAGCTGGATTGTGTGCGGGTGAGTATACAGTACGCATCAACGATAAGTACGGTTGTGAAGGCTTTGCCACATTCACCATCGGAACTGCGACTACTTTGGTTGTCACAGGAGTTGATACGGATGTTCTTTGTAAAGGAGACGCTACAGGAGCGATTGACTTGAGCGTAACTGGAGGAACAGCACCATACATGTATGACTGGACCAACGGAGCTACTACAGAAGATATCAGCGGATTGGCTGCAGGATCTTACAGTGTAGTAGTAGAGGATGCTAACGGATGTACAACGGTACAGAGCTTTGTTATCACAGAGCCATTCTCAAGCTTGTATGCTTCTGTAATCGGCTTTACGGATGTAAGCTGTAACGGAGGAATGGATGGAACAGCAGATATCTACGTAGTAGGTGGAACGCTTCCATACAGCTACATGTGGAGCAACGGATCAATGGTACAAGACCCAACCGACCTTATGGCGGGTGTGAACTCAGTAACCATTACCGATGCGAACGGATGTCAAGAATTCTTGAGTGTAACCATCTCTGAACCTGCATCAGCTTTGGCTAGCGGAGTAGAGAGTGTAACCAATATTGATGTAACGGAGCGACAACTGAGCGATCGACATCAGCGTATCAGGAGGAACATCTCCATACACGTATGCATGGACGAGCGATGATCCATTGTTCAGTGCAACGACTCAAGACTTGAGTGGTATTCCAGCGGGTGTATACGCAGTAGCGATTACCGATGCGAACGGATGTACTGATGGAATCTCTGGAATCACAGTAACACAGTCTACAAGTCTGGAGTGCTGTAGCTTCTGCAACAAATGTGAACTGCTTCGGTGATGCTACTGGAATGGTGAGCGTAGTAGTGAGTGGTGGAACAATGCCATACAGCTACATGTGGAGCAATGGAGCGACGACAGCGTCGATTGACAACTTGATCTCAGGTGGTAGCTACTTTGTAGACGTAACGGATGCGAACGGATGTATGGTAACCAGTAACGTTGTGACGATAACTGGACCTACTTCGCCATTGGCTGCATCACTAGTATCCGTACAGGATGTATTTACTTGCTTCGGTGACAACACTGGATTTATCGATATCTCGGTAACAGGTGGAACAACACCATACAGCTTCAGCTGGAGCAACGGAGCTACCGTACAGAATCCACAAGACTTGTTTGCTGGTGGATACCAAGTGACGGTAACGGATGCGAATGGATGTCAGACCTTCATCAAAGGATTGGTTGTTGATCAGCCATCTCAATTGTTGGCGACAGTAGCGAAGGCTACAGATGTTGACTGTAACGGAGCAACTACAGGTTCTATCGACTTGGCTCCAGCAGGAGGAACTGCACCATACAGCTTCAACTGGAGCAATGGAGCGAACACTGAGGATCTGTCTAACTTGGGAGCTGGCACGTACAGCGTGACGGTAACTGATGCGAACGGATGTACCGCGACCAATACAGTAGTGATTAGTGAGCCAGATATGTTGGCGGTAACGATTGATGCGACGACCAACCCAAGCTGTAACAGCGGAATGGACGGTATGATCATGTCAACGATCACTGGAGGAACGATGCCATACACCATTACTTGGAGTGACGGTGTCACTGGAATCGAAGATCGTACAGGATTGGCTGCTGGTGTTTACATCATCAACGTAACCGATGCTTGTGGAGCTACAGTAAGTGCTTCTACGACCTTGACCGAGCCTAGCTTGTTGACTGCGACAACAGTAGCTACAGATGTAGACTGCTTCGGAGCGAACAACGGAACGGTTGATGTAACCGTAACAGGTGGAACAATGCCATACACCTACAACTGGGGTGGCGGAATCACCAGCGAGGATCGCACGAACTTGGCACCTGGAACATACACCGTAATCATCACAGATGCGAACGGATGTAGCACAACTGCAAGTGCGGTTGTTAACGGACCAGCATCGCCAATCAGCGTAAGTGCTGTTGTAACCGACGTATTGTGCTTCGGTGATGCAACAGGAGCGATTGATATCACAGTAACAGGTGGTACGCCTCCATACAGCTTCATGTGGAGCAATGGAGACAACACTGAAGACTTGAGCAACATTCCAGCAGGATCGTACACCGGTACGGTAACCGATGCGGCTGGATGTACCTTCTCTGCAACGGTAACTGTAGCGGGACCTGCTTCTGCTTTGGCTGCCAGCGCAGTAGTAACAGATGTATTGTGTAACGGAGCAAGCACCGGTATGATTGACCTTACGGTTACTGGCGGTACAGCACCATACACCTACAACTGGAGCAACGGTGCAGTGACTCAAGACTTGATGAACGTACCAGCAGGTTCATACACAGGAACAGTAACGGATGCGAACGGATGTAGCATTAGCGCAACGATCGTGATCACTGAGCCAGCAACAGGAATCACAGTAAGCAACGCGGTTGTAACGAACGTAAGCTGTAACGGTGGAACAGACGGAGCGGTAGACATTACCGTGACGGGTGGAACACCTCCATACAGCTACGCTTGGAGCAACGGAGCGATCAGCCAAGACTTGAGCAACGTACCAGCGGGTATCTACTCAGGAGTGATTACTGATGCGAACGGATGTACGTTCACTGCGAGTGTGACTGTAGGCGAGCCAGCTGCTTTGGTAGCTTCGACTACGGTAACGAATGTGAACTGCTTCGGAGATGCAACTGGAACTGTTGACTTGACGGTAACTGGTGGTACTGCACCATACAGCTACGCATGGAGCAACGGAGCGAATACAGAGGATCTGTTGAACGTAGTAGCGGGTAGCTACAACGTTGTGATCACTGACGCGAATGGATGTGTGGTGAACGCAAGTGCGACCATCACTCAGAACAGCGCGATCGCTACGAGCATCGTACAGAGCAACGTGAACTGCTTCGGTGGATCAGACGGATCAGCTAGCTTGAACGTGAGCGGAGGTACACCTCCTTACACGATTGCTTGGAACACTGGTGACAACACCCAGAACATCAACAACCTATCTGCAGGAACATACTCTGTAGTGGTGACTGATGCGAACGGATGTACCGCCAACAACTCAGTAATCATCAGCGAGCCTACCGAGCTTATCGTAACCGCTGTTTATGACTCAACGATTTCAGCTACTTCAGCTGTAGCGAACGTAACCGGAGGAACCGCACCTTACAGCTATCAGTGGAACAGTGTACCAGCACAGTTCACTCAAACAGCAGTAGGACTTTCAAACGGTACGTACTCTGTAGTGGTGACCGACGCAAACGGATGTTCTTCTGTAGCCTCTGTAGTAGTTGACGGAAGCCCACTTCCATCAATCGGCATCGAAGAGCCAGCGTTGAGCGAGATGATCAGCTTGTATCCGAACCCAACATCAGATGTAGTGTTCGTAGGATATGAGTTCTCAAGTGAGCAAAACTTGGAGATCAATGTGGTGAACGGACTTGGACAAGTTGTCATGAGCACAACTGAAGCGAATGCCTTGACGGGTAAAGTTCGCTTGGATGTTGCTGACTTGGCCAACGGAGTATACTACGTAGTGATCAGCAACGGAACAGACTCAGACAACCGCCGCCTGGTGATCCAGAAGTAAGCGGATAAGAGCTGAAAACCTTATAAACAGAGCCCCCTCCATAGCGGAGGGGGCTTTTTTGTTTTAGACTCTTTGGAAAGGCATTAAAATATTTGAAGTATATTAGCGCGTTGAAAACCGACATTAATTTTCGTCAAAATGAGTAACCTCTACAATGCGACGCCTGATACAGGTGTCTCGAATCGCGGCCTGTTGTCCTCGGGTAAGCGAACTTTCATTAGCTTTTTGGCTATGGCATTCTTTCTGTTAGTGGGAAATGTAGCCCACGCGCAGTTAGCTGCTACTTTGTTTGTGGACCAGGATGTCACCTGTAACGGTGGCACGGACGGTATCATTCGTTTGACTGCTTCAGGCGGTCCAGTACCTTATTCCTATGCATGGAGTGACGGTGCGACTTCAGATCAAAACACACCTGATGGTACAGTAGCGCCGGACGGGTCAACCTTCTCTTTGTTTGGTTCGACACGTACAGGAGTTGCTGCCGGGGTTTACAGTGTTACAGTGACAGACAATGCAGCGGGAACAGCTGTAGCGATGTCGGTAACGGTAACCCAACCGGATGCAATTGCGGTAATCGCAGCTGGAACTGACTTGGCTTGTAATGGAGACAATTCAGGATCTATCTCGACTACAGTAAGCGGAGGTACGGCACCATACACCTATACCTGGACAAACGGAGCGGCCGGTGCGAACCCAAGTGGGTTGGCAGCTGGAACGTACGATTTGACAGTAACAGATGTAAATGGATGTCCAGCGGCTACAGCTTCAGTAACCTTGAGCGAGCCGCCTTCGATCACAGTATCCACTACAACGGTTACGGATCAAACAGAGCCTTGTTTGAATGACGGGACTATTGACATTCTTGTTGGTGGTGGAGCCGGAGGTTTCACATTTGCTTGGGACAACGGAGCAACGACAGAAGATCTGACTGGATTGGCACCTGGAGACTACAGCGTAGTTATTACGGATGCCAATGGATGTAGTGTGAACTACGGGCCAGAGACAGTAGCTGCTGCTCCGGCTTTGGTTGTTTCTAATGTAGATATTACAGATGTAGCATGTGCTGGTCAGCCGACTGGTGCGGTTGCAATTACTGCGAGTGGTGGTGTTGGAGGTTTCACTTACGCTTGGAGTAATGGTGGAAACACGGATGCGATTGCTGGCTTGTTGGCCGGTGACTATACCGTAACAGTAACAAGCGGAAGCTGTACTGTTGTAGAGACGTATACTGTTAATGAGCCTGCGAATGCATTTGCTGCAGGAATTGACAATGCAAATACACAAGAGATTGATTGTTTTGGTGGAACAGCTACTGCAGCAGTGACTGCAAGTGGAGGTTCAATGCCATATACATACGAGTGGAGTACTGGTGCAAATGGAGTAACGAGTATTTCAGGATTGGCACCAGGTATCTATGAAGTAACAGTTAGCGACAACAGTGGTGGCGCATGTCCTCCACAAGAGTTTGGATTCACGTTTACGGAGCCAGGTTTGTTGTCTGCTTCTGTGACGAACGTAATTGACGTAACCTGTAACGGAGACTCAGACGGTCAAGTGACTGTGTCGATTTCTGGAGGTACTGCACCATATGTATGGGGTGAGCCATTGTTGGCCCCAGGAAGTGCTAACCCAGTAACAGGTTCAAGCTTTACTGTAACGGTAAGTGCCGGACAGTACGCTTTCCAAGTGCAGGATGCAAATGGCTGTGGACCATCTACGGTTAACGTAACGGTTGTTGAGCCAGATGCGATTTCAGTTACAGCGACAGATATTAACAATGTAACGTGTAACGGAAACGCAGACGGAAGCATTGATGTGACTTTGAGTGGTGGAGCAGGTGGATACACCTACACATGGGTTCAAGGTGGAACCAGCATCTTCGGTGGTGGTGGATCACAAGCAAGTATTGGAGGCCTTGAAGGAGGATCATATGACTTGACCGTAACAGATGCTAACGGATGCGAGGCATTCTTTACGTACAATGTTATTGAGCCAACATCTTTGAGCGGATCAGGAACAGTGACCAACATTTTGTGTGCTGGTGACAACAATGGTTCGATTGACCTTACAGTAACAGATGGAACACCGCCTTATACCTTTAGCTGGAATAACGGTGCAACCACAGAAGATATTAGCGGATTGTCCGCCGGTACCTACGACGTATTTGTCGAAGATGCCAATGGCTGTGTCACTTTTGGTAACCTGTTCTTTACAGTAACAGAGCCAACTGCACTTACAGTAGTGGCTACCGTGAACGGACAAGATGTAACCTGTAACGGAGGTAGCGACGGAGCTATCGACTTGGATGTATCTGGAGGTACAATGCCATACAGCTACATGTGGAACACAGGTGACATGACTGAAGATCTTAGCGGTTTGACTGCTGGATTGTATAATGTAGTTGTAACAGACGCGAACGGGTGTACTGCTCCTTTGGCAGTGAGCATTAGCGAGCCAGATGCAATTACAATTTCAGGTGGAGCAACAGATATTTCATGTGCAGGAGCTGGTGATGGTAGCATTGCTGTAACCATCAGCGGTGGAACACCAGGATACAACTATGTATGGATACAAAACGGAGTGTCTTTTAATCCTGGTACGGGTTCACAAGCTTCACTGTCGTTTTTGGCAGCAGGTAACTACGAATTGAGCGTAACGGATAACAATGGATGTCCGCAGAGCTTCTTCTTTACCATTAACGATCCTGCCCCAATTGCAGTAAGTGTAACGCCAACAGCTCCGGATTGTCCTGGAGACTTTGGAGCGGCAACAGCTTCAGTGAGTGGAGGAACAATGCCATACACCTACTTGTGGAGCACGGGAGCAATCTCAGCTACAGAAACTGGATTGTTGGCAGCTGGATCACCTTACTCAGTAACGGTAACAGATGCAAACGGATGTACAGGAGTTGGATCAGTAACAATTGTTGATCCTAGCCCAGTAACAGTATCTGTAGACGCAACAGACATCTCTTGTTTCGGAGCCGCTGACGGATCAGCTGTAGCTTCTGCTTCAGGTGGTGCAGGTGGTTATACTTATACTTGGAGTACAGGGAGTGGATTGCAATATGCTATTAACGGAGGAGGTGCACCCGGTGGAACAATTAGTTTGGTAGAAGTTTCTTCGAATGGTGGAGTTATCACAGAAAATTCTTCTCAAGTTATTCCTGGAATTTCGAATGCTTGGGGTATTGAAGTTGATCCTACAGATGGTACCGTATATATTATCGCCACTGGTGGATTCGCTCCTGGCCCTCGAGAACTATATGAGCTCGACGTAAACACATTGGGTCTGACGTTTGTAGGCGACTTAAGCGCAACGGGAATATCAAGTTTCGCAATTGCAAATTCTGGTTTGCTCTATACAGTCAATACTTCAGGTGAAGTATATGAGGTGAATATCAGTACCCTTGCGACGACAATAGTCGCGAACCTAGGTGCTATTAGTGGTGTCGGTGTGGCCTATGATTCAGATAGTGATCGGCTTCTAGTTTCCCACATCGATCAAATATTAGATGATGTCATCGTTGAAGAGGTTAGTTTATCTACTTATGCAGTAACAAATATTGGTAGTGCCTCAATTGCTGCTACTTTCCCTTCTTGCCCAGCTGGTGGTCCTGGAAATTATGGAGTAAAGGCGATTTGGTATACGGGAAATTCTTCCTTAATGATGTTACCAAAGGACGTTTGTAACGACATTTATGAGGTGCAGTTGACTGCTGGCCTCTCTTCTACATTGAGTTCAACACTTGCAACTTCAAATGTACTCGGATTTGGTGGTGACGGGAGCATTCTTACAACCGGATCTAACCTTTCTGGTGCTGAAGAAGGAGTGTATTTCGTAACAGCCCGCGACGCGAACGGATGTTCAGCTACAGCGAGTATTACGATCACTGAGCCTGCAGAATTGACTGTTGTAGTAAACAGTGTAACGGATGCGCCATGTTTTGGTGAGAACGGAACAGTAGTATTGGATGTAGACGGAGGAACTCAGTTTACTGGTGCGCCAGGAGAGCCTGCTAATCCAAACGGATATCCATACATCTACACTTGGTCAGGTGGTACAACTACGATCATGGACCACATTGCTGATGGAGTACCAGCAGGTAACTACACAGTAATGGTAACTGATCGCAACGGTTGTACAGCGATGACAACGGTAAGTGTTGGTGAGCCAGCATTGTTGGAAGCGACTGCAACGGGAACAAACCCAAGTTGTGGTGGAGCTGCTGACGGAACGGCAAGTGTTGCTGCGACTGGAGGTACTATGCCATACAGCTATGCATGGAGCAACGGAATGACGATGCAAAACATCGCCGGTCTTGCTGGTGGAACATATGATGTAACGGTAACGGATGCTAATGGATGTACGGCGACATCGTCTGTAACCTTGATGGATCCAGATCCAGTTGCAATTGCATCAGCAGATATTAAGAATTCATGTAACCCTGGAACAGACGGAGCGGTAACGCTTAATGTAACAGGAGGAGACGGAAACTACACCTACTTGTGGAGTGACGGTCAGACATCAAACCCAGCGACAGGATTGGCTGCTGGATCATACAGTGTGACGGTTAACGACGGAAACGGATGTGGACCGGCAACAGGAAACTATGTCATCACTCAACCAGCTGCTCCATTGAGGTAGCGAACTTCAACCGTACGGACGTAACATGTGCCGGAGGTATGGACGGAGAGATTGACAACGGTGGAACAACAGGAGGAACACCTCCATACACGTACTTGTGGAGCAACGCTGCAACGACACCAGACATCTCGAACCTAGGAGCAGGAAACTACTCTGTAACGGTAACAGATGCGGTAGGATGTACGGTAGTATACTTGAACATCATCATCAATGAGCCAGCGGCGATTGTTATCACTAACGATCCTGCGAACAAGACAGATTTGGATTGCTTCGGAGACACAGATGCGTTTATCTCTGTAACGGCAAGTGGTGGAACAGGAATGTTGAGCTACTCTTGGAGTAACGGTGTTAACGGTCAATCGATCAGCGGCGTACCAGGAGGAGTGTACACTGTGAATGTTACAGATGCGAACGGATGTGTTGAGAGCGTATCTTACACCGTTACTGAGCCGGATGAGACAACAATTGCTATTGCAAGTCAAACGGACCCAAGCTGTAGTGGTGGATCAGGAGAGATCACTGTAAACCTTGCTGGAGGACGACCATTTGGTCCTGGTATGGATCAGTACTACGTTCAAGTTGATGACTTGAGTGGAACTATTGTTACCTCTGCAATTGGAACAACGCCAATTACTATTTCTTCTTTGGCGCCTGGAGACTACAACATCTGGGCAGGTGCCGGAGGTTGTAATTCGGATACATTGCAGTTTACTGTAACTGCTCCTGCATCGATTGCGATTACGGAGACGATTACACCGACGAGCTGTAACAGTGGTTCGGACACTTACTCACCAGACGGAAGCGTATCTGTATCGGTGACTGGTGGAACGGCACCATATGTATACTCTTGGAATGGAGGAATGACAACAACGAGCAACTCTTTGTCTGGATTGGCAGCGGGAGCGACAGTATCAGTTGTTGTAACGGATGCTAACGGATGTAGCGCTACAGAGAGCTACAACGTAGGAGAGGCTCCAGCAGTAACAGTCATTGATGACATTGTAAACAATACAGCTTGTGCTAAGGGTACAGCGGGAGAGATCCACATCACTGCTAGCGGTGGTACTGGAGCGTTGAGCTACGCTTGGGAAGGTCCTAACGGTCCTGTAGCGGGTACAACAGACCTGTTGAACTTAGTATCAGGAAACTATAGCTTGACCATCACAGATGCGAACGGATGTGAGTTTGACTTCCCATTCTTCGTAGCTGATGGAACGGATCCAGCGACAGTAGCCTTGACTTTGGGTAATGTAACGTGTAATGGAGCGAATGATGGAAGCATCGAAATTGATGTAACCTCTGGAAACGGACCATATATTGTAGTAACAACGGACGGAGCAGGAGCGACGGTAGACAGTACCTTCTTGACTGCACCATTTGCGCCGATTGTGATCAACAGCTTGGCACCGGGATCATACTCAATTGCAGTAATTGATCAGAACGGATGTCCTGCAGCTGGAGCTACAGCGAGCATTACAGAGCCTACGAAGTTGGTCACCAGCGTAGTATCTACTACGGATGCGAGCTGCTTCGGATTGGCTGATGGATCGTTTGTTTTCAACATCGACCAGGGTACTCAACCATACGACATGGTATGGTCAAATGGTACAACTGCTGGTAGCGGAATGTTGACTGGATTGAGCGACAACACGTTCCCAGGAACAGCATGGGAAGGAACGATCGGTGGTTTGGCCGCTGGTACTTATGACATTACAGTAACGGATGCACAGGGATGTAAAGAGTTTGACCAAGCAGTGATTGGTCAGCCTTCAGACTTGACCATCACGTTTACAGGAAAAGACGATATCGACTGCTTCGGTGATACTACTGGATCAGCGGTAGCGAATATCTCAGGAGGTTCAGGAGTATACACTTACCAGTGGTATGCTGGTCAGTACCCAGGACCAATCACTCCACTTGCTGGTCAGTCTGGCATGGTAGTGAATGGAATGGCGAATGCTGTGAACTTGGGAGTAGGCTTCTACACCATCGAAGTAGATGACTTAGTAGGAGGATGTACGTATTACGCAGTCTTTGAGGAGACTGGTCCTGCACCAATCGTAGTTGATTTGGTTAGCGATGCGAGCGTAACATGTAACGGAGGAACGGATGCGACAGCTTCTGTGACCATCTCAGGTGGTGTAGCTCCATACGCATGGGTAGTAAGCGGAGCGACAAACGCTAGTGGTTCAATTGCCACTGACGGAGGTAGCAACACCTTCACAGGATTGGGAGCTGGAACGTACTTCGTAGATGTAACAGACGCGAACGGATGTACTGTGCCACAAGCGAGCTTCACGATTACTGAGCCAGCTGGCTTGACAGTTGTGACTGCAGCGGACAGCATCTTGTGTCCAGGTGGATTTAACGCAACGGCTTCTGTAGTAAGCGTAACAGGAGGTATTCCTCCATACAGCTACTTGTGGAGTACTGGTGGTACTGGAATGAGCACTGGTGTGAATGTTGACGGAAACCCATTGTTTGCCGGAACATACACGGTAGCCATTACCGATGCTACGGGACAATGTGCCACTACAGTAAGCGTAGATGTATACGAGCCAATGCCAGTAGGTGGAACAGCAGTAGTAACGGATGTTGCTTGTGCTGGAGACTGCTCAACTTCATTGATTGACTTGACTCCTACAGGAGGAACAGCGCCATACACGTACTACTGGAGAGCTTCAGTAAACGGAGTGCCTACAGGACCAGTATTGAGTACAGTACAGGATCCAGCTGGATTGTGTGCGGGTGAGTATACAGTACGCATCAACGATAAGTACGGTTGTGAAGGCTTTGCCACATTCACCATCGGAACTGCGACTACTTTGGTTGTCACAGGAGTTGATACGGATGTTCTTTGTAAAGGAGACGCTACAGGAGCGATTGACTTGAGCGTAACTGGAGGAACAGCACCATACATGTATGACTGGACCAACGGAGCTACTACAGAAGATATCAGCGGATTGGCTGCAGGATCTTACAGTGTAGTAGTAGAGGATGCTAACGGATGTACAACGGTACAGAGCTTTGTTATCACAGAGCCATTCTCAAGCTTGTATGCTTCTGTAATCGGCTTTACGGATGTAAGCTGTAACGGAGGAATGGATGGAACAGCAGATATCTACGTAGTAGGTGGAACGCTTCCATACAGCTACATGTGGAGCAACGGATCAATGGTACAAGACCCAACCGACCTTATGGCGGGTGTGAACTCAGTAACCATTACCGATGCGAACGGATGTCAAGAATTCTTGAGTGTAACCATCTCTGAACCTGCATCAGCTTTGGCTAGCGGAGTAGAGAGTGTAACCAATATTGGATGTAACGGAGCGACAACTGGAGCGATCGACATCAGCGTATCAGGAGGAACATCTCCATACACGTATGCATGGACGAGCGATGATCCATTGTTCAGTGCAACGACTCAAGACTTGAGTGGTATTCCAGCGGGTGTATACGCAGTAGCGATTACCGATGCGAACGGATGTACTGATGGAATCTCTGGAATCACAGTAACACAGTCTACAAGTCTGAGTGCTGTAGCTTCTGCAACAAATGTGAACTGCTTCGGTGATGCTACTGGAATGGTGAGCGTAGTAGTGAGTGGTGGAACAATGCCATACAGCTACATGTGGAGCAATGGAGCGACGACAGCGTCGATTGACAACTTGATCTCAGGTGGTAGCTACTTTGTAGACGTAACGGATGCGAACGGATGTATGGTAACCAGTAACGTTGTGACGATAACTGGACCTACTTCGCCATTGGCTGCATCACTAGTATCCGTACAGGATGTATTTACTTGCTTCGGTGACAACACTGGATTTATCGATATCTCGGTAACAGGTGGAACAACACCATACAGCTTCAGCTGGAGCAACGGAGCTACCGTACAGAATCCACAAGACTTGTTTGCTGGTGGATACCAAGTGACGGTAACGGATGCGAATGGATGTCAGACCTTCATCAAAGGATTGGTTGTTGATCAGCCATCTCAATTGTTGGCGACAGTAGCGAAGGCTACAGATGTTGACTGTAACGGAGCAACTACAGGTTCTATCGACTTGGCTCCAGCAGGAGGAACTGCACCATACAGCTTCAACTGGAGCAATGGAGCGAACACTGAGGATCTGTCTAACTTGGGAGCTGGCACGTACAGCGTGACGGTAACTGATGCGAACGGATGTACCGCGACCAATACAGTAGTGATTAGTGAGCCAGATATGTTGGCGGTAACGATTGATGCGACGACCAACCCAAGCTGTAACAGCGGAATGGACGGTATGATCATGTCAACGATCACTGGAGGAACGATGCCATACACCATTACTTGGAGTGACGGTGTCACTGGAATCGAAGATCGTACAGGATTGGCTGCTGGTGTTTACATCATCAACGTAACCGATGCTTGTGGAGCTACAGTAAGTGCTTCTACGACCTTGACCGAGCCTAGCTTGTTGACTGCGACAACAGTAGCTACAGATGTAGACTGCTTCGGAGCGAACAACGGAACGGTTGATGTAACCGTAACAGGTGGAACAATGCCATACACCTACAACTGGGGTGGCGGAATCACCAGCGAGGATCGCACGAACTTGGCACCTGGAACATACACCGTAATCATCACAGATGCGAACGGATGTAGCACAACTGCAAGTGCGGTTGTTAACGGACCAGCATCGCCAATCAGCGTAAGTGCTGTTGTAACCGACGTATTGTGCTTCGGTGATGCAACAGGAGCGATTGATATCACAGTAACAGGTGGTACGCCTCCATACAGCTTCATGTGGAGCAATGGAGACAACACTGAAGACTTGAGCAACATTCCAGCAGGATCGTACACCGGTACGGTAACCGATGCGGCTGGATGTACCTTCTCTGCAACGGTAACTGTAGCGGGACCTGCTTCTGCTTTGGCTGCCAGCGCAGTAGTAACAGATGTATTGTGTAACGGAGCAAGCACCGGTATGATTGACCTTACGGTTACTGGCGGTACAGCACCATACACCTACAACTGGAGCAACGGTGCAGTGACTCAAGACTTGATGAACGTACCAGCAGGTTCATACACAGGAACAGTAACGGATGCGAACGGATGTAGCATTAGCGCAACGATCGTGATCACTGAGCCAGCAACAGGAATCACAGTAAGCAACGCGGTTGTAACGAACGTAAGCTGTAACGGTGGAACAGACGGAGCGGTAGACATTACCGTGACGGGTGGAACACCTCCATACAGCTACGCTTGGAGCAACGGAGCGATCAGCCAAGACTTGAGCAACGTACCAGCGGGTATCTACTCAGGAGTGATTACTGATGCGAACGGATGTACGTTCACTGCGAGTGTGACTGTAGGCGAGCCAGCTGCTTTGGTAGCTTCGACTACGGTAACGAATGTGAACTGCTTCGGAGATGCAACTGGAACTGTTGACTTGACGGTAACTGGTGGTACTGCACCATACAGCTACGCATGGAGCAACGGAGCGAATACAGAGGATCTGTTGAACGTAGTAGCGGGTAGCTACAACGTTGTGATCACTGACGCGAATGGATGTGTGGTGAACGCAAGTGCGACCATCACTCAGAACAGCGCGATCGCTACGAGCATCGTACAGAGCAACGTGAACTGCTTCGGTGGATCAGACGGATCAGCTAGCTTGAACGTGAGCGGAGGTACACCTCCTTACACGATTGCTTGGAACACTGGTGACAACACCCAGAACATCAACAACCTATCTGCAGGAACATACTCTGTAGTGGTGACTGATGCGAACGGATGTACCGCCAACAACTCAGTAATCATCAGCGAGCCTACCGAGCTTATCGTAACCGCTGTTTATGATGCGGGTACTAGTGCCTCATCGGCAGTAGCTAATGTGAGCGGTGGAACACCACCTTACAGCTACCAGTGGAACAGTGTACCAGCACAGTTCACTCAAACAGCAGTAAGCCTACCAAACGGTACGTACTCTGTAGTGGTGACCGACGCAAACGGATGTTCGCAAGTATCAAGCGTAGTAGTAGATCAAAGCCCAATCTCAGGAGTAGGCATCGAAGAGCCAGCGTTGAGCGAGATGATCAGCTTGTATCCGAACCCAACATCAGATGTAGTGTTCGTAGGATATGAGTTCTCAAGTGAGCAAAACTTGGAGATCAATGTGGTGAACGGACTTGGACAAGTTGTCATGAGCACAACTGAAGCGAATGCCTTGACGGGTAAAGTTCGCTTGGATGTTGCTGACTTGGCCAACGGAGTATACTACGTAGTGATCAGCAACGGAACAGACTCAGACAACCGCCGCCTGGTGATCCAGAAGTAAGCGGATAAGAGCTGAAAACCTTATAAACAGAGCCCCCTCCATAGCGGAGGGGGCTTTTTTGTTTTAGACTCTTTGGAAAGGAAGTACCGTGAAGAGCCTTAAAGATTTAAATGGGTGATTTTTATGAAGAGTATAACTCGAGGTATCGGGCTGTCATATGAGACCAAGACATGGATTCTGCCTTCAATCTGGAAGCGATACCCATTTTTGCCAGAGCTTCCGGATTAGCTTGACATTGTTGAATGATTTCCTTGATGGGTTTGGACTCACCTTTAGGAATGATCCAACCATTGCTGTCAATGAGCTCAGCACTTCCGCCAACATCAGTGAGAAGTAGGGGTAGCCCTGCAGCCATAGCCTCGAGGGCAGCATTGCTCATCCCTTCGTTGTATGAGGGGAGAACGAAAAGATCGGCTGTGGTGAGTAAGGATGGAATTTGATCATGATCTACAGCTCCATGAAGGGTTAGGTCAATGCCTAGCTCCTTCGCCTGGGCCTTTAGAGTCGTTTTTTCGGGCCCATCACCTATAAGTGACACTCTGACGCCAGAAGAGTCTTTTAGGGCCTCTAAAAGCAAATTATAGCCTTTGCGAGGGATTAATCGACCCGTGCTGATGATGTGTAGATCTTTTTGTCCAGAAATGGTTGCAGTTTGTGGGAATTCGGCAAGGTCAATTCCATTGGGTATGATTCCGACCTCTTGTTTTGGAAAGGAACGGAGAGCCAATTCTTGAAGGCCTATTGAATTCGCGACCACATGTTTGGCTTTTCGCCAGATCAAACCGCTAAGACGTTTGAAGACGAGCTTGTCTTGCCAATAGAATCGTTCGTTGTAAAAAGGCACGTCACTTCCGCGAAGGGATACGATATACGGAACCCCCAATCGCAATGCGATAAAGCCGCATGGTATACCAAAGAAGGCGTGAACAACATCGAAAGGTTGCGTTTTGTGAAGGCGGCGGGCAAGGGAATAGGCTTTCCAGGAATAGGTCAGTAGGTCTTTTTGACTCTGGTAGTGGATATTCCCGTTCTTCCCGATGTCGAGAAAGTGGATGTCGATGTTTGAGGCGAATTTCTCGTGCCGATCAGAATCGACAGATGAAGTGATGAGCGTCGCGGAAACATCATCGGGCCGTAGGCCCAATTCTTTTAATAAATAATGAGTGGCATTGGCCGCGCCTCCCCCAAGAGGGGGGAATTCATAATTGAGGATGAGGACCCTCGGCTTAGTCGTTTTCGATAACTCGGGCAATGCTGTAGCTGTGGTCCTTCGTGGTCTCGAAGTAATTCTTGATAATGATGTCGGCCAGTAGGCCAGAGATAAAGAGTTGAAGCCCTCCTAGAAAGAGGAACATGGTCACCAACGGCCAGGCGCTGTCAGACATGCTTTGACCCATTAGGAATTGGTAGAAGGTCCAGGCTCCAGCGAAAAAAGATAGAATCATGGCAGAGATTCCCAAACCTCCGAGAAGGTGGAGAGGGCGCACGGAGTATTTGTTCCAGAACCAAACGGAAATCATATCGATCAGACCCTTTAACGTTCTGCGCCAGTTGTATTTCGTGACTCCTGCAGTTCGCGCGCGGTGGTTCACCACAACTTCTCCAACTTTAAATCCTTTGATTTTGAGGATGGCCGGGATGAATCGGTGCATCTCACCGTATAGGGAGATTCCTTTGAAACAGGCACGGCGATATACTTTCAAGGAGCATCCGCTGTCGTGAATGCGGTCGTTGATGAGGAGCTTACGCAACTGGTTTGCTCCGCGAGAAACGAAATGTTTGGCGAAACTGTCCTTGCGGTTTTTACGCCAACCACTGACCACGTCTAAGCCTTCCGACTCTATAAAGTTCAACATGGCCGGAATATCTGCCGGATCGTTCTGTCGATCGCCGTCCATCGTGACAACGTACTCGTACTGCGCCGCTTTAATGCCGGCGTCCATGGCGGCTGTTTGACCAAAATTCTTTCGAAATTCAATCAATTTAACCGGGGATAATCCTTTGATAATCTCAATGGTTCGGTCTGAAGACCCATCATCGACAAAGATGACCTCGTAGGTATAGTTGTTTGCGACACATGTCTCGACAATCTCACGGTGCAACTCAGCGACGTTGCCCTCTTCATTCATAACTGGAATGACCACCGAAATCTCCATGGAAAAAAGTTTGGGCAAAGGTAAAAAAACCACCCGCATGGCTCTTTTGGGACGCCCGCGAAAAAAACTATTTTCGTAGCTCACCACATTCTGCATGGCCAAGCAAAAGACTACCAAGACAAAATCATCCCGATTCTCCCGCCCTGAACTAATCCTAATGCTCCTTGCGGGCCTGTTGTACGCGAACACGCTATCGCACGATTATGCCCTAGACGACAAAATAGTCTTGTCCAACAACCAGTTTACGCAAAAGGGCATAGGCGGAATTTGGGATCATTTGACCAACGAATCGTTTGTCGGATTCTTCGGAAAGCAGAAAGAGCTGGTTGCGGGCGCCCGATACAGACCCTTAAGCCTCATTACTTTCAGCATTGAATACGCATTTTTTGGTGAGAGCCCAGGGGTAAGCCACTTCTTCAACCTTTTATTCTATGCGCTCACGGCGCTCATCCTTTATCGCTGGCTCCGAGCCTTGCTTAAACAAGAAGATGCGCTCCTAAGTGTGGCCTTTCTGGCTACGCTACTTTTTGTTGTTCACCCATTGCACACCGAAGTTGTGGCCAATATCAAAGGCCGGGATGACCTATTGGCATTTCTTCTGGCCGCGGCCGCGGGTTGGTATATGCTTCGCGATGTGCCTTCGGCACGATACTTAACTGGAGTATATTTCTTCCTAGCCTTGTTGGCTAAAGAGAGCGCCATTGCTATTGTACTTATTTATCCTCTTTCACTTTGGGTCGCTCGGGCTGATTCTCGGACATGGCAGCGAATGATTCCAATAGGGATAGCTACTGTGGCCTTTCTAGCTCTGCGCTTTTCAGTGGTGGGTTTTCCCAAATCGGACGTTGCAGATCAGCTTATGAACAACCCGTTCTTAGAGATGAACACTTCGGAAAAGTACGCCACTATTGTGTACACTCTTGGGCAATACGTTAAGCTGAGCTTTGTTCCCTATCCACTCACACATGACTATTACCCTTATCACATTGCCATTCAGCAATGGACTTCTGCGGGCACCCTCTTGTCTCTTGGAGCCATAGTTCTGGGAACCATTGGAGCAATAATAGGATTGCTGCGACGTCAGTGGTGGGGCTTTGGCATCGCCGTATTTTTCCTTGGACTAGGCCTCACTTCAAACGTGCTCTTTCCTGTTGGTGTGTTCATGAGCGAACGATTTGCCTACATCTCTACCATGGGGTGGGCTCTATCCATAGGATGGTTTATGAAGGAGTATCTTTTCAAAGATAGCCTAGATTGGTCCAAGGCGCCGTCTTTAGCCAAAGGCGTCCTTGTGAGCCTAGCGTTGGTTTTTAGCGTTCTGACAGTAGCGCGCAATAGGGATTGGAAAGATGACGCCACTTTGGTTTCTAAAGACATCAAAACGAGCGCAGAGTCGGCCAAGGTGAACTTCACGTACGGGAAAATGAAGTATTTGGATGCTATGGCCAGCGGCAACCAGCAAACCAGAAGGCAGCTCTTGCAAGAATCGAATCGGGCATTGGCCAAGTCCGAGAGAATTGACCCGACCTTGCCGGATACCTATAACCTCTTGGCTTTAACCGGATATTATTTGACAGGAAATCCGGATGTATTTGTCCAAAACTACTTGAGACTATTCGAACTGAATCGAGATGTGGACAAGAAGATCATTCTCAAGAATATTCAAGATTTGACTAAAAATGATCCCACGAGCAAGCAGATTCAGATTTATGAAGGTCTTTATCCCGTGATGTCGGGTTCTTACGACTTGAATATGATCTTAGCCACCACCTATTCTCGAGTGCTCAAGAATTTCCAAAAGTCAATTCCCTATTACCAGAAGGCACTTGAGATCAAGCCGAAAAGTGAGGATGCTTGGAAAGACTTGGCTTTAATCTACCAAGAGATCGGCGAATATGATGAGAGTTTGGCGGCTTTTAAGGAACTAGAGAAACTCCGTCCACAGGATAAAAAGGTGAAAGCGAGCATTGGCAAAATCTACAACAAGATGGGCCAAGCAGATAGCTCGGCCTACTATAAGCAATTAGCGAAATAAGCATGGCAAAGAAAGCAAAGAAGCAGGCCAGAAAGGCCAGTCTTAAGAGTTCTGGATTAAGTGCTCGGACGATGGCTCTGGTACTCTTCTTGATCAGCGCTGCGGTCTACGTCAATACCTTGGGCCACGAGTTTGCATTGGACGACTCGATTGTCATTACCGGTAATGAATACACGGTGCAGGGTTTTGCAGGAATTGACGAGCATTTGACTCGGGACAGCTTTACGGGTTTTTTTGGCAATGAGCGCGACCTGGTTGCTGGTGGGCGTTATCGTCCCATGTCTTTGATCTTCTTTAGTGTGGAATACGCACTCTTTGGCGAAAACCCAACCGTTGGACACTTCTTGAACATACTGTACTACGGTCTTTTAGTCATTCTTCTGTATTTCTGGCTCTGGAGACTTCTGCAGCATCGCGAACACAAATTTTGGTCCTTGCCCTTCATTGCGGCCCTGCTTTTTGCCGTACATCCTCTTCACACGGAAATTGTAGCGAACATCAAGGGTCGGGATGATATTTTTGCGCTGCTTGGCGCTTTAGGCGCAGCATGGTTCGCCCTTAGATACAGCGACGAGAAAAAGCCGCTGAATCTCCTTTGGTCCGGTCTTCTCTTCTTCTTTGGAATTATGTCCAAGGAGAATACCATCACATTCCTAGCGGTGATTCCACTGAGTCTCTATTATTTTCGGAAGCCGTCCGTCAAAGAATACGTCATCAGTTTGGCCCCAGCCCTCTTGGCAACGGCAGTATTTATGGCTCTTCGAATTTCCGTAGTAGGTGTTTTTGCGGGTGGTCAGGCAGACAACCTCATTAACAACCCCTTTATGGAAGCAACGATAGGGGAACGCTATGGAACCACGTTTTACACACTTTGGCGCTATTTACGCCTCCTTTTCTTACCGGTAGGACTTACTGCAGACTACTACCCGTATCACATTCCTCTATTGGATTTTTCGGATTGGCGGGTCTGGTTGGGAATTGTGTCGAATGGGGCGCTTTTAATTTGGGCGCTGATCAAGCTACCGAGTCGAAGCATCGTGAGTTTTGGAGTCTTGTACTACTTCATTACCCTAAGTATCGTATCGAACGTCTTCTTCACTATTGGAGCCTTTATGAACGAGCGCTTTGTCTTCATGTCTTCTGTGGGCTGGGCTTTGGCAGTTGCTTATGGGCTCATACATTTTGCGGGAAACAAGGAAGGAGGTAAGGCGCCCAGTGCGCTGCGCTACTCGGTCTTGGGTATTGCACTCGTTTTCGCGGTGATGAGTATTTCCAGAAATCGAGATTGGAAGAACAACGAGACCATATATGCTGCTGACGTTTTGACCAGTGTGAATTCCTGTAAAGCGAACCTGGCGTATGGCGTACAAACCGTAAAGAATGCCGTAAAACTTCCGGCCGGTCAAAAGCGAGATCAAATGCTCAATGAAGGTATTGGGCATGTGGAGCGCGCGCTGGAAATTTATCCTCAGTACATAGAGGCCCTTTCAGAAATGGGGACCATTCGCTTCAATCAAGGCCGTATAGACGAAGCAATCGATTACTATATGATGTGCATGGAAGTTCGCAACAATCAGGACAACAGGGCCATCATGCACTCGAACATTAATTTTGTCTTTGAGCGTGTCAAAGACCCTCAAGGTCATCTCGATGCCATCAATCGATTCTTGGAATACGATACAGTGAATGCTGCTCCTTTGATTACCAAGGGACGTATCCTGGAGAACGAGTTTAGCAGACATGAAAAAGCCGCACAGGCTTTTCGGGCTGCTGCGGCTCGAGAACCGGAGAACCCTGATCCTTGGTACAGCTTAGGGGTCATTGCCTACAACAATAGAAATTTGGCCTTGCTCGATGAGGCGGTTAAGGAATTATCGGCCCGTGAGGGCCAGACCCAAAGGGTTCAAACACTCCAAAAGGGACTGAATTAGATCATCATGGCGAAGAAGAGTAAGAAGGCAAAAGCACAGGTGAAGAATGGACCTTGGTGGCAACAGACGCGAACCGTATACGCGCTCATTGCGGCGGTGAGTTTGGTGCTTTATGCAAACACCTTGGGCAATGAATACGCGCTGGACGACGCCATCGCCATTACTTCCAATCAGTTTACCAAGCAGGGCTTTGCGGGCATTCCAGATCTGTTCAAGTACGACACCTTTACCGGGTTTTTCGGAACCACTAAGGAACTCGTTGCTGGAGGACGGTATCGGCCACTGTCGCTGGTTACCTTTGCCATTGAATATCAGCTCTTCGGGGAGAACCCTGGCGTGAGTCATTTTTTCAATATTCTCTTCTATGCCTTGACGGGTATTGTGATTTGGCAATTGGTCAGTCGCATGATTTCGGGCCGATTGGGATCGGGTCAAGAAGCGTCCAATAAATGGTATTTATCCCTGCCCTTGGTGGTGACTCTGCTCTTCATCGCGCATCCTCTCCATACCGAGGTGGTCGCCAACATTAAGGGGCGTGATGATATGATGGCCTTATTAGGCGCTCTATTGGCTTGGAAGTACTCCTGGGACTATCTAGATGGAAAAGGAATAAAATATGCCGTATACTCCTCTTTGGCCCTTTTCATGGGGCTTTTAAGCAAGGAGAACGCAATCACGTTCTTGGCGGTGATTCCTCTGGCGCATTATTTCTTTACCGATAAGCCTATCCCCAAAATCGCAGTAAATTTTGTTCCCTTACTCGTGGGAGCTGCGGCTTTTCTGGCCATTCGTTTTGCCATTATTGGTTTTCCTAAATCGGAGACGGTTGTGGAGCTCATGAATAACCCTTTCCTTGAAATGAATGTGGGTCAGAAATACGCGACCATCATCTACACCCTCGGGGTTTATTTGAAGCTCTTGTTTGTGCCGCACCCCTTGACCTACGATTACTATCCCTATCACATTCCGATAACAAACTTCACGGATCTCCGCTTCATTCTGAGTGCAGCAGCCTATTTGGGTATGGGAGTATTCGCATTGATTCGACTTCCAAAGCGGGATGTAATGAGTTTTTCCATCCTGTATTTCTTCGCCACCATGAGCATCGTATCGAACTTATTCTTCCCCATTGGGGCCTTTATGAACGAGCGATTCGCGTATTTCGGGTCCTTTGCCTGGACCTTGGTTATTGGCGTTCTTTTGGTGCAGCGCTTACCGCGCGCTATGGCCCAACGGGCCGATGCCATAGCTCAGTATACCTTGGCCATCCTTCTCCTGGCCTTTAGTGTTAAGACCATTACCCGAAATCCGAATTGGAAGAATGATTTCACGCTCTTTCAGCACGATGTAAAAATCTCCAAGAACAGCGCAAAGAGTAATGTTACAGCTGGTGGAAGCCTCATAGAAGCTGCTGATGTCATTCAAGAACCGCAGCGTCAAAAACAGATGTACCTGGAGGCCCAGGGATACCTTGACCGCTCTCTTGAAATACATCCAGATTACGTTGATGCGCTTCTTCTTCGTGGAAATGTGGCTTTTAAGATCGACCAGGATATGGAAGAGGCCTTGGAGTATTACTTCAAGATTCTTGAGCTAGCCCCGAATAACGTCAATGTGCCCAAGAACATCCTGATTGTGATAAATGGGCACAAAAGCGCCAAGTATCAAATAGGGGTCATTGACCGCTACTTAGCTGTAAATCCGACCCAGTATGAAATGCTTATTCGCAAAGGAGAGCTCTATGGCCGAGCATTAAAAGATATGAATGCGTCTGAGCGGGCTTTTGAGGCCGCGACCCAAGCCAATCCGAATGACGTTCGAGGCTGGAAGAACCTCGGCACGGTATACGGAATTCAAGAACGTTACCAAGAGGCCATAGAAGCCCTGCTCACGGCAGAGCGCATAGCTCCGAATGATCCAGAAGTCCTGACCAATCTTGCGATTACCTATAATAGGGTAGGTGACACGCGAAAGGCGCAAGAGTATCAGAGGAGAGTTCCTCAACAGTAAATATGAGCGTTGAATTAGGGGTGGGAAAGCCTTTTCGCCCGGTAAGGCGATATCAAAAGGCGGTGCAAATTGCCGTTCAATCAAGCAATATTCACGTAGATAACTGCTGCAACCAACAAGACGAATCCCACAATCAAGGAGATCTCAAAAGTCGTGTTCTTGCTTTTCGATTCGGTTCCCATAACTTGGTTTTAGTTTCGATATAATATAAAAAAAACAGCGACTTTGCCAAAAGCCGCTGTTCAATTAGTTGTTAACCAAGTTGTTAAGAACTGTAAGGCCTACTATTCATTGAGGATCGCAGAGGCTTCTTCAATGCTTTGATTGGTCAATTCTTTAAGGCGTTGCATTTTGTCGCGCTGCTCCTCCAAGTAGGCTTTTGCCACTTCTGCAGACTCATCTACACTGGGAGGGTCATACTGTCGCATCCAATCCAACATGCCTTGGTGAGCGCGAAGTACTCGAGCTCGTGTACTGTCCATTTCGATTTTAGCAGCACTGTCCAACGCAGCGGTTGTATCGGCCACACTTTTGGCTAGCGCCTCTTCGTATTTAGCCAGGTCGGACATCTTGGCCATGACCTCGTCATGCAGCTCTAGGACTTCCTGTTCTAGTGATTCAATTTGTGCTTTGTCATTGCCGCAGGCCGCGAATAGGAGGGCAACGAAAAGAAAGAGAGATAAGCGTCTCATAATGAAGGATAAAATTTTTTCCAAGATAAAAAGCTCCGCGAAAACAGCGCTCGTTTTTGTCAATATTAACAAAAGAGCGCCGTACGGATTGTACCTTTGCACCAAGGAAATTACCTATGAAAAGTCTTTGGATACGCGTTGGAATTGTTTTGGCTGTAGCGGTGGTCGGTATCCTCATTGCCATGCCCATACTTACCCCAGAAAAACAGCTTCCCATTTATCAACCTTCGGACATCAACCCGAAATTAGTGGATACGACCCTTCAGTCTGTTCGTGAGAATCACACCATTTCAGACTTCCGTCTAGTGAATCAATTGGGAGATCCTTACACCAAAGCAGATCTAGAGGGCCAGATCTACGTCGCGGATTTCTTTTTCACCACCTGCCCCACGATTTGCAAGCAAATGGTAAAGCACATGTATTTGGTCCAAGAAGAGTTTCTGGAAGACGAAGAAGTGCACTTGGTATCGCATTCTGTCTTCCCCGAACAGGATTCAGTTCCTGTATTGGCCGCTTACGCGGAGCAGTACGGAATTCAATCAAATCGATGGACTCTACTGACCGGAGATAAACCCACCATTTACGACCTCGCTCGAAAGTCGTACTTCGCGGTCACCACGGAAGGGAACGGGGGTAAGACTGATTTTATCCACACCGAGAATTTTGTCTTGGTGGATAAGGAATTTCGACTTCGAGGATTTTATGACGGCACGGATCAAGCGGACGTTCAACGCCTCATTCGAGACATATATATCCTCAAAAAGGAATACCAAAAGGAGTCTTGATCGCTAATTGAAGTTCAATTAGCCTACAGCTGCAAGATCAATTGCCACTCCACTAATGCCTTGTTATACTCGCTGACGAGCCAAATGTAGTCCGCGTAGTAGTCCCAACATTTCTCTTTGTCTTCAGTCGTCAGTGCACGGCTATACAGCTCCGGAGCAAAGCGCAGGTATTGGTCTTCGAACTGCTCTAGAGTCGTTTGAATTTTCATTTTCCTTTGGTCTCGCTCGAAATTGTCTTCGTCCTTAAGATCATCGGGCAATTCGTAAATCGGTTTCACTCGCCGTTCAAACCAAGATGCCCAAGGGATGTCGAGTTGAATCAAGGTGCCGTCGTACCCGAAATCCTCTTCTATAGTGAGCTGATAATAGCCCAACCAAACCGTCGGGATTTTCTGGCTGAGGGCATAACGACTTTCCCATTTATCAACTGCTGACTGAGCGGCACGCTCCGCCTCCAGCAAGCTGAAGTCTTCGGCCACTTGACCCTCTATCGAGGCGCGGAGAAAAGGACGAGGAGCATCGGTCATTTCTCTGAATTCACCAAGGTCGTTCCTCCCGGTGAGCGATGCCAGTCTATTTTCAGTATTCGCCATCCATTGGGATGTCTCTAAATGTCGCTTGTTCCAAACCCAAAGCATGTCGAAATCCATCTGCTCTTCTTGAGGCATGAGTTCCTCCAGTCTTTTGACCAAAAAAACTGCTGATTGCCAATCCAGCCAAGCTTGCTTTACGGCGACGTCTGCTCTAGTGGCTTCCAGATCTAGTTGAACTTGAAGTTGTTCCCTACGACTCTTGTTCCATTTGGAGAGGTAAATCTGATCAAACCCATTGCCCAAATTTTGCTTAATCAGACCCTGGAAGTCTCGCGGATAGGGACCGTTGAACTCACCTCGAAGGTATTCGAACTCCAATGGATCCAAGCTTCTATTTCCCTGCATTTCCTCGGCTTCCGCATTCATTTTGGCATAAATACGAAGGTGCGCAAATCCTTGTTTACGAGCGTCCTTGACGGCCTCGTCCATTGAATAGGACTGGGCCCAAGTGAAAGCGGGGAGAAAGAAAAAGGCTATAAGTAGCGCTGGGTTAAGACGTCTCATCGAGCCTTAAAAATGCACTTTTTCCTTGAGAAGTAATCAAAATTGAAGTGAGCACCGTCTCGAATGGTACCCTTCGTGACGATGCTCAAGTCAACCCAAACAATGTGATTTACCCTGGCCTTTTTGCACTCTCATAGAGCTGTCCTAGACCCCATAGTAGAAAGAATAGTGGTAAGGAGGCATGCTTCATCCAATCAGAAGCGTAGTTCCAATATGCCAGGACCAGTAGAAGGCCTCCGGCACTTATCAACCAATACGCTTTAAACCGCTTGGATTTATTCTCTAGGTATAGGGCTAATGGAGCTAAAAGAAGCGCGGTTAAAAAGGGTAAATACTTTTCCATAATTAATGCCAATCAGGTAGTTGCTCAAGGGGTTCGCAGACTTCATCATGTGTGGGGCCGTAGCAAAATTCACAATAGGCCACATAAGCGCAGGGCCAATACAGGTACGGCCCAAGTCCTGCGCAACCGGCCAGCGCTAATACGTATTGTTCGTAATCGCATCCATCCGGCGCTCGGTTGCCACGGGCCCCGAATAGAAGAGCAAAAGGGGCGGGGTCTTCCTTTAGGGCAGCGAACATATTTGGCAGGCAATCCGAGTCACAGTCCTGAGGTACGGAGCTCAACTCGATTCCACCAGACGATATTCTCGTTCTGATTTCCTCCAGAATAAGTCGATAAGCAGCCTCCTCCTCATCCGAGATTTCCAATAAGGATTGAATGGCTGATTCATCTCTTTCCTGAAAGGCTTGTTCGAGATCGTTCCAACGCTCTGGGTGTGCCAGTACACGTTGGCCAATGGCGTTGCGAACCGCAATAAGTTGACTTTGTAGAACACCCCATTCCGCTTGGGACAATTCAGTCTTTGACTCCACTTGAGGGGCGTTTGCCTCCTCCTCGTTTTCACAGGACCAGAACACCAGGCTCAAAGCCGATATTCCGATCAACAGCAGTACTTTCTTCATAATTTTTGAAGTTTAAGTGATTAGAAAAATGAACTGCAGAGTTCGTCGGGAAGCAGAGCCCTTGATTATCAATGAACTGTACCGAAAGTAGCTCAAGAATTGCGCTTGGAAATCCCGATTCTCTAGCGTTTTGGACATTCCGGAACATAAGCTCATTTCTTTGGAGATTTCTAGAAAGGTTATATCTTTGCTGTCCAATTATCGCGGGGTGGAGCAGTTGGTAGCTCGTCGGGCTCATAACCCGAAGGTCGTAGGTTCGAGTCCTGCCCCCGCTACAAGAAGATAAGAGCCTTCCGAATTTCGGAAGGCTTTTTTCGTTTCTGTGAGTTCGATTCCACGTATTTGGGGTGATTCGCGGATTGAAAATCGCATCGTGCCGTAGGCACCGAAACCTTTCTGCCCGTTTTTCTATTTTCACTACATGAAGCAATGCTTGCTCCTTTTGGTGGTGCTGATCGGACTTAGTGTTCAAGCCCAAGACCGAATCAAATACAAGGACATTGTCTGGCCCTTGGACTCTCACAACATTTTTGTTCCGGAAAAGTGGGCCGATGAACCAGCGGTCATTTTGGATCGCGTCGTTCGATATCAGCGATACGAAGCCCGAAATCAGTTTAGTGGCAAAGAGTACGAGGTCTACTACAAGATTAAGTTTCAGAACAATGAAGGGGCAGAGCAGTACCGATATTTCTTTATTCCCTACGTTCCTAATACAACCCTGGATCGCCTTGATGCCCGATTGACAAAGCCCGATGGCAGAGTAGCGGACATCGATGCGAAGTTCTTTAAGAACAAGCGGGTGATGGAAGATGTCTCGGGGTTTTCGGCGGAGCGATTTATAATTTTTGAAGTACCTACGGTAGAGTCCGGCGACCAGTTGGAGCTGTTTTGGCGCTATCAAGGCCATCCGCTTCCACAACACATGTACTTCGACGATTATTTGCCCGTGGTTCGCAGCACTTATATTCTGACGCATCCTGAGTATGACCCTTATGGATATTCGTCGTTTTTGGGAGCGCCGGATGCGGCTCAGAAGGAGGAGTTTTTCCGTCAGGAATACAAGTGGCGAATGACGGAGTTGGAAGCGCGGCGAAAAGAAGAACACTTTATTCCCGCCTTGGCCCTACCGCATATTGAGCAGGCATTTTCACCTACTTTTCAGGACGATTACGGTTGGCCTCTGGAGTGGTGGATCTTTTTGCGTCAATTGGACCGCATGCAAGAAGGGGTGAATTCGAGGTACGATAAATCCCTAGAGGCTTTTCTTCAAGATCAATGGCGTCCAATTCCGCCTTATGAAATAACGGCGCGTATCAAGGCCGTTCACGATTACTTCAACAAGCATTTGACCCTGACGAAGTACTCGCGTGGCATTAATATTGGGAATGACCTCAACTACGGTCGCATTCACCCTGATGCCCTCTACCTTTTTTATGACGATCTGTTGCGGCGTTTTGACATTCCCTACCGACTGGTGCTGGCCAAAGAGCGTTCGCGGGGTGACTTGGATTCTACGCTGATCAGCTTGGATGAAATCAGCCATGCCTTTTTTGAATTTACGGACACCACAAGTGGGCAAACGCACTTTTTGATCCCCATGCAGTGGGAAGGTAAATACGCCTTAGATGAACTGCCTGGGGATTTGTTGGGGACTGAAGCCGTCTTTGTAGGCGCTCCCGACGAACAGGTTACTGTGGAGACGTTACCCAGCTTTCCACTAGAGCGCAGCAAGGTGCATCGAAGTGCCATTGTCAACTTGAACGGTTACGAAGAAGAAGTCAGTTATCCGGTTCGGGAGCAGTGGTCAGGTGCGGCATCGGCCTATTGGTCAGAGTTGAAGTTCAAGGAGCGAAATCCGGAACGCCCGCCCTTGAAGAGGTATGTGAATTGGAAGGATAAGTGGCGGGATCTGGAAGATCGACCCGTGCTGATTGCTTTTGATGGCGATGATCCGGCATTTGCGACCGAGTGGCAGTATCGCAGAACAGGGGCGAAGGTCGATTGGCAGGGAGATACAGTGACCATCGTGCCGCAGGCACTTCTTCAAACAGAACAGGTTTATAACGGTCCTGTAAAAAGGCAGTATCCACTGTTTTTGCCTTATGCAGGAGTGGATCAAAGCGACGTCTATCTTCAGTTCGGAAGGGATATGGTGCCCCTGACTTTCCCGGGGTATAATTGGCGCCTGCCCGGACTCATGGAAGCCCGATTTTCGGTGGAACGCGTGGACAATCAGACCTATCGCCTTCATTTCATCTGCGCGTATTTGAAGGATGTTTATTCTCCTGAAGAGGCCATGCAAATGCGTAACTTGTGGCGCGAGATCGTCCGCGTATTGGATGTTCCGTTTCGAATGGCCGCACAATGAGCGAAGGAAAACACAAAGCCGGGTTTGTCAACATTATAGGAAACCCCAACGTAGGGAAATCCACCTTGATGAATGCCCTGGTGGGGGAGCGATTGTCCATCATCACGAACAAGGCGCAAACAACGCGTCATCGAATCTTGGGTATTGTCAATGACCCTGGATTTCAAATTGTGTTTAGCGATACGCCAGGAGTGATCCAACCGGCCTATAAGCTCCAGGAAAGCATGATGGATTTTGTGAAGTCTGCCTTTCAAGATGCAGATGTGCTGGTCTACATGGTGGAGCCGGGAGAAAAGCGTTTGAAAGACGAAGCGCTGTTTGAGCGTTTGAAGCGCAACGAAATTCCTTTGCTGCTGGTCATCAATAAGATCGATACCACAGAGCCGGTCAAGCTCGAGGAATATGCGAGCTACTGGAAAGAGCAGTTTCCTCGCGCTGAGGTGATTCCTATTTCGGCCTTGGAGAGCTTTGGTGTGGAGCCTTTGAAGAACCGCATTGTTGAGCTCTTGCCTGAATCCCCGCCCTTTTTCGCCAAGGATGCATTGACCGACAAATCGGAGCGTTTCTTTGTGGAAGAGGCCATTCGCAAGCAGATTCTTTTGAACTACAAAAAGGAAATTCCCTACTCGGTTGAGGTGGAAGTGGAGGAGTTCAAAGAGGAGGAGCGCATCATCCGCATTAGAGCCATCATCATGGTCGCCAGAGAGACCCAAAAGGGGATCATCATTGGCCATCAGGGCAAGATGATCAAGAAGGTGGGCACCAATGCCCGCAAAGAGCTGGAGGATTTCTTTCAAAAGAAGATCCACTTGGAACTCTACGTCAAGGTAGTGAAGGACTGGCGCGATAGCGATCGGGACCTAAAGCGCTTTGGATATAAGAGCTAGGTTGTGTGACCCTCAAGGCCAGGCATCGGCCCGCAGGGCCAAAATTATTTTTTCCGGAAATAGATCGTCAGAGGCACGCCGTTGAAATCGAAGATCTCACGGAACCGGTTTTCCAAGAACCGGCGGTAGGGATCTTTGATGTATTGCGGCAAGTTCGCGAAGAAGGCAAACTGCGGGGTATTGGTCGGCAGCTGAGTGATGTACTTGATCTTGATGTACTTCCCTTTGGTTGCTGGCGGCGGATTGTCCTTGATGATGGGCAAGAAAAGATCGTTCAATTTGCTCGTTGAAATGCGTTGCTTCCGGCGACCGTACACCTCCATGGCCGTTTCAATGGCCTTGAAAATCCGCTGCTTGGTATGGGCTGAAATAAAGACAATAGGCACGTCCACGAAGGGGGCAATGCGCTCGCGAATGGCTTCCTCGAAATGCTTAGTGGTGTGGGTATCCTTTTCGACGATGTCCCACTTGTTCACCAAGATGACAACACCTTTCTTGTTGCGTTCGGCGAGGTGGAAGATGTTGAGGTCTTGCGTTTCGAAACCCTGAGTGGCATCGATCACGAGAAGAATCACATCGCTGTGCTCGATGGCGCGAATGGCCCGCATCACCGAGTAAAACTCGAGGTCCTCATGCACCTTGCCTTTCTTGCGAATACCAGCGGTATCCACCAGCTCAAACTCCAATCCAAACTGATTGTAGTGGGTGTTCAAGCTGTCTCGAGTGGTACCGGCAATATTGGTTACGATGTTCCGCTCTTCACCCATTAGGGCATTCAAAAGCGAACTTTTTCCTACGTTAGGTCGCCCGACAATGGAAAAGCGCGGCAAGGCATCTTCTTCCTCCTCGTCTTCTTCAGGAAGCGGAATGTGTTCTACCATAGCGTCGAGCAGTTCCCCCGTTCCCGATCCGTTGATCGAGCTCAAGGTGTAGTACTCCCCAAGGCCTAAGGCGTAGAATTCGGTGGCGTCTGCCGCGTGAATGGGCGTATCCACTTTGTTGATGACCAAGAAAACGGGCTTGTCGGTGCGACGCAGAATCGCAGCCACATCTTGGTCCATATCGGTCATACCCGATTGCACGTCCACCATGAACAAGATGATATCCGCCTCATCAATGGCGATCAGAACTTGACGGCGAATCTCGTCTTCGAAGACATCGTCCGAACCCGTAATGTACCCGCCGGTATCGACCAGTGAGAACGTACGTCCATTCCAATCCGACTTCCCGTAATGACGATCGCGCGTCACCCCGGAAACCGAATCCACAATAGCCTGACGCTGCTGCGTCATTCGATTAAAAAAGGTCGATTTACCCACATTGGGGCGTCCGATGACCGCTACGAGTTTCTCTGCCATGCCGCAAAGGTAGGGTTTTGGCGCCTACGGCGCGATGCCTCATGTTCGCTGTTTCTTACAGCCCAAACGCTGCCTTGATGTCGTCGACGCGATCCAGCTTCTCCCAAGTGAAGAGTTCCACTTCGCGTTCAATGGTTTCTAGACCATTCCCACTGGGGCGAGTAAAGGTCTTGGTGACCACCTCATTGGTGCGTCCCATGTGACCGTACGCCGCACTCTCACCGTACATCGGCTGACGCAACTTCAAGTTCTTTTCGATGAATCCCGGACGGAGGTCGAAGAGCTCAGTTACTTTCGCGGCGATCTCTCCATCGCTCAAGTCGACGTTCGCCGTTCCATAGGTGTCGACAAAGACGCCCATCGGCTCAACCACTCCAATCGCGTAGCTCACCTGAACCAAGATTTGGTCTGCAACACCTGCCGCCACCAAGTTTTTGGCGATGTGGCGAGTTGCGTAAGCTGCACTGCGGTCCACCTTACTTGGATCTTTACCGCTAAAGGCTCCACCACCGTGGGCTCCTTTTCCACCGTAGGTGTCTACGATGATCTTACGGCCCGTCAATCCGGTATCTCCATGAGGTCCTCCAATCACAAACTTCCCTGTTGGGTTGATGTGGTAGATGATATCGTCGTTGAATAGAGCTTGGGTGCGCGCATCACACTTGGCAATAACGCGAGGGATCAAGATGTTGACGATGTCTTCCTTGATTTTCGCAAGCATCGCGGACTCTTCGTCAAAGTCGTCGTGCTGGGTACTGACCACAATGTCTTTGATGCGAATAGGTTGGTGGTCGTCATTGTATTCAATGGTCACCTGGGACTTGGCATCAGGACGCAAATAGGGGATTTGATCTCCTTCACGACGCAAAGCAGCGTGCTCCTCTAGGATGAGGTGGCTTAAAGCCAGTGCCAGAGGCATGTAGTTCTGAGTCTCATTCGTTGCGAAACCGAACATCATCCCCTGATCGCCTGCTCCTTGCTCTTCCAAAGAACCGCGATCAACTCCTTGGTTGATGTCCGCACTCTGCTCGTGCAGTGCGCTGAAAATACCACAGCTGTTTCCTTCGAACATATACTCGCTCTTGGTATATCCAATGCGGTTGATCACGTCGCGAGTGATGTTTTGGACATCCAAATATGTGTTGGATTTAATCTCTCCAGCCAAGACTACTTGACCAGTCGTCACTAAGGTTTCACAGGCTACTTTGCTCTGACTGTCAAAGGCCAAAAAGTGGTCGAGAATGGCATCGCTAATTTGGTCAGCGACTTTATCGGGGTGCCCTTCGGACACAGATTCTGAAGTGAAGTAATAAGACATATTCCTACTGCTCTTTTTGCGTTCATGCAGTGGCTTGGATGTCCGATAAATGCTAGGGAAAACCTGCTTTAGCATTTTTTAGCGTGGTTGCAATCAGACAAATCCTTCCACCCGTATAGTGGCGGCAAATATAAAGACTTTCATGAGAAAACCTTGACCCTTTTTATCCATTCTCGAGTGCTTCCCAATGCCATGCTCAGAGTTATTTTCAATTTTTCTTGGAAATTCAAGCTTTGGTCCCGTATTTTGTGGCTGCTTATCAAGAAAGACTGAGGGAAGGGCCCTTTGACGTCTTGGCAACCCGGAAGAGCCGGGTGCTAAATCCCACTCCGAAGAAGGAGAGAGATGAGCGAAGTCCAGCACACTTCACCCCATCCCTTACTACTTTCTCGATAAGCCTCAAATACAGAGGCATGAGTCATTTGATAGAAGATATAGCCCGTGAGCGCATCCTGGTATTGGACGGCGCCATGGGAACCATGATCCAGCGACATAAGCTGGAAGAAACAGATTACCGGGGAGCACAGTTTGCCGATTGGCCAAGCGATTTAAAAGGAAACAACGACCTACTTTCCCTTACCCAGCCCGATATTATTCGGGGTATACACGAGGAATACCTCGAAGCAGGGGCGGACTTGGTCGAAACGAACACCTTTTCGGGAACCCGAGTGGCACAAGGCGACTACGGAACTGAAGAGTACACCTACGAGATCAATCGGGCCTCTGCTGCCCTTGCGAAAGAGGCCTGTGCCAAATTCACCGATCGACCTCGATTTGTGGCCGGAGCCATGGGTCCGACCAACAAGACGCTCAGTCTTTCACCGGACGTCAATGATCCGGGGTATCGAGCGATGACCTTTGACGATTTGCGGGAACAGTATCAAGAACAGGCCAAAGGATTGCTCGATGGTGGTTCGGACATTCTTTTGGTGGAGACCATTTTTGACACGCTTAATGCCAAAGCGGCCCTGTTTGCCATTGAAGAGGAATTTGAGCGCCGAGGTAATCGAGTACCTGTTATGGTTTCGGGAACCATCACGGATGCTTCGGGCCGGACCTTGAGTGGTCAAACGCCGGAAGCTTTCTTGGTCAGCATGAGCCACATGGATTTGTTTTCAATAGGGTTCAACTGTGCCCTTGGCGCGGAACAGCTTTTCCCCTATGTGCAGACCTTAGGCCGAATCTCTCCCTTCCGTGTGAGTGTGTACCCCAATGCGGGTTTACCGAACGCCTTTGGTGATTATGATCAAAGCCCCGAAGCCATGGGGCGATTGGTGGAAGAGTACTTAAAGTTAAACTTGGTGAACGTGATTGGTGGTTGCTGTGGAACCACTCCGGATCATATTCGGGTCATTGCCGAAACTGCGGCGAAGTATAGCCCCAGAGCCCATCACCCCGAACACACTGCCGTATGAGTCAGTACCTTCAATTAAGCGGACTGGAGCCGCTCATTGTGCGGCCAGACAGCAACTTCGTCAACATCGGGGAGCGGACCAACGTGACCGGATCTCGTCGATTTTTGCGCCTGATTAAGGAGGACAAGTATGATGAAGCGCTTGAGGTGGCGCGCGACCAAGTCGAAGGTGGTGCACAGATTTTGGATGTGAACATGGACGAAGGGCTCATTGATGGAGCCGCGGCCATGACCAAATTCTTGAACCTTCTGGCTGCCGAACCGGATATTGCGCGCATACCTATCATGATCGATAGCTCCAAGTGGGATGTGATCGAAGCAGGACTTCGTTGCGTACAGGGTAAATCAGTGGTGAATTCCATTTCCCTAAAGGGTGGAGAAGAGGAGTTCATAGAACAGGCGAGAAAGATTAAACGCTACGGTGCCGCGGTTGTGGTCATGGCTTTTGACGAGCAAGGCCAGGCGGATACCTACGAGCGCAGAATCAGCATTTGTGAGCGGGCGTATCGAGTGCTGGTGGACAAGGTCAAGTTTACTCCACAAGACATCATTTTTGACCCGAACATCTTTCCGGTGGCCACGGGAATGGACGAACATCGAAAGAACGCGGTTGACTTCTTCAGAGCGGCCAAGTGGATTCGTGAGAACCTGCCGGGTGCGCAGGTTAGTGGAGGGGTGAGTAATGTGAGCTTTAGTTTCCGCGGGAACACCGCAGTCCGTGAAGCCATGCACAGTGCTTTCTTGTACCACGGCATTCAGCATGGGATGAATATGGGGATTGTGAACCCCACCATGCTGCAGGTCTATGATGAGATCGATAAGGAGCTACTGGATCATGTGGAAGATGTATTGCTCGACCGTCGGGACGATGCGACCGAACGCCTGCTCGAGCTCGCCGAGAAGTACCGAGGTACCGAGAATGCCAAGGCGGAAAAGGACCTGCGCTGGAGAGAAGGCTCCTATGCCGAGCGATTGGAGCACGCCTTAATCAAGGGAATTGTTGAATTCATCGATGAAGACGTCGAAGAGGCCCGTCAAGCATTGGACAAGCCCTTGGAAGTCATCGAGGGACCTTTGATGGCGGGGATGAATGTTGTGGGAGACTTGTTTGGCTCGGGAAAGATGTTCTTACCTCAGGTCGTGAAGAGCGCTCGGGTGATGAAGAAGGCTGTGGCTTATTTGCTGCCTTACCTAGAGGAGGAAAAAGAAACGGCCGGGCGCAAAGCAGGGAAGATTTTGTTGGCCACGGTCAAAGGGGACGTGCACGACATCGGAAAAAACATTGTCAGTGTGGTCCTGGCCTGCAACAACTATGAAGTCGTGGATTTAGGGGTTATGGTGGCCCCGGAGAAAATATTGGAAGCGGCCGTTGAGCACGAGGTGGATATTGTGGGCCTCAGTGGACTCATTACCCCGTCTTTGGACGAGATGGTTTATGTGGCCAAAGAGATGAAGCGTCAAGGCTTGAACCAACCCTTGCTCATTGGTGGAGCGACCACGAGTAGAGCGCATACAGCGGTGAAGATTGTACCGGAGCGGGAAGAGCCCGTGGTACACGTTCTGGATGCCTCAAGAGCCGTCAACGTCGCGGGAAAGCTCTTGAACAAGAACGCCAAGGACGACTACTGGGCCGACCTGACCGATGAGTACACGCGTCTAAGAGAGGGCTACTGGGAACGCAATCGCGAAAAGCGATACGCCACCTTGGAAGCTGCACGGGCCAATAGAACGGCCATCGATTGGAAGGCGGAAGACGTCTACACCCCGCGCAAAACTGGGGTGCAGGTTTTTGAGGACTATGATCTGAGGGAGATTGCTCAGTACATTGATTGGACGCCCTTCTTCCAGACCTGGGAGTTGTATGGAAAGTTCCCGGCCATTCTGGACGATGAGGTGGTTGGCGTGGAAGCCACAAAGCTCTATGAAGAAGCGCGTAACCTATTAGAGGACTTGATCGTGAACAAGCGATTGACCGCTAAGGCTGCAGTTGGTCTTTGGCCAGCGAACGCGGTGGGTGATGATATAGAGGTGTACGGTGATGCATCGCGCCGTGAGGCGCAGGAGGTGTTGCTCACCTTGCGTCAGCAAACGCAGAAGGCGAAGGGGCAACCCAACTATGCCCTCGCGGATTTTGTAGCCCCTAAGGACACCGGCTTAGAGGACTATGTCGGAGGATTTGTGGTCACGGCGGGGCATGGCATTGAACCGCTTTTGGAGGCCTACGAAGCCGATCACGACGATTACCATTCCATCATGGTCAAGGCCTTGGCGGACCGTTTGGCCGAAGCTTTTGCGGAGCTGATGCACCAGAAAGTTCGACGAGATTTCTGGGGTTATGCGAACGAGGAAACCCTCAACAACGAGGAATTGATCAAGGAGCGCTATCAGGGGATTCGTCCCGCACCCGGATATCCGGCTTGCCCCGATCACCAGGAGAAAAAAACACTTTTCCGTTTGTTGGATGCCGAGGCCAATACAGGCGTGTCGCTGACGGAAAACCTAGCTATGTACCCCGCCGCGAGTGTGAGTGGGTACTATTTTGCCCATCCGAAGGCCAAGTACTTTGGACTGGGACGTATTAAGGAAGATCAAGTGGCGGATTATGCCACACGGCGCGGGGTTTCACAAGACGAAGCCGAGCGTTATTTGAGTTCAAATTTGGGATACTGAAATGAAGATTACCGAACATATCGCCCAGAATAAGGGCACCCTTTTTTCCTTTGAAATTCTTCCTCCATTGAAGGGGGAAACCATCGATGGTATTTTCGGGGCCATAGACCCCTTGATGGAGTTTAATCCGCCCTTTATCGATGTGACCTACCACCGCGAGGAATTTGTCTTTCGCGATCGGGGGAACGGGTTGTTGGAACGCCGAGTGACCCGCAAACGTCCCGGTACAGTGGCCATTTGTGCAGCCATCCAGAACAAGTATCAGGTGGATGCCGTACCGCACCTCATTTGCGGTGGCTTCAACCAAGAGGAAACCGAAAACGCATTGATTGACTTGCACTTTTTGGGCATCGACAATGTCTTGGTTCTTCGGGGAGACCCCATCAAAACCGAAACCTATTTTAAGGCAGAACAAGACGGGCACCAGTATGCCTCTGAGCTCCTGGCTCAGGTCATGGACATGAATCAGGGCCGCTATTTGGAGGACGAATTGCGCAATGCGCAGCCGACTTCGTTTTGCGCGGGAGTGGCCGGTTACCCCGAAAAGCACTTCGAGGCCCCCAACATGAAAAACGATTTGAAGTGGTTGAAAAAGAAAGTGGAACTGGGCGCTGAATTTATCGTTACACAGATGTTCTTCGACAACCAGAAGTACTTCGACTTCGTGGACCTTTGTCGCAGCGAGGGCATTGATATTCCCATTATTCCAGGTTTAAAGCCACTGGCGACCGCCCGTCAATTGAGCCTGCTTCCCCAGCGTTTTCACATTGATATTCCCGAAGACCTCGCGGATGCGGCCCTCAAGGCCAAGAATAATGCGGAGGTTCGTCAGGTGGGGATTGAGTGGGCCGTGGAACAGTGTAAGGAATTGATTGAGCGAGGAGCTCCTGTCCTCCATTTCTACACCATGGGCAAGCCCGATAACATTGCACAAATCGCCAAGCAGGTCTTCTAAACGGACCCAACGCACGCCGAATTTGTGATTTATCGCTACAAGTCTGTTTGCGATTGATTTTTAGTTCTGATAAATTGAGTCTGGGTTAATAACTTAAAAATCAGTACTATGAACTTAGAAGCCATTATTTTTCGGGCGCTCGTGCGCATTCCCTATCCTGGATTCTTCGCGTTTGCAGCGACCTTCTCCAACAACAGAACCAAAGATCAGCGGTTAACTACCCTCTAAATCTTTTGCAGCTCAACATGGAAACCCCGAATGCTCGGGGTTTTTTTATGCGCCTATGGCGCGATGCCTGCATTTTTCCTATTTTTCGCCTACACCTATGTCTCCATGAAACGACTTCTCATATTCACTTTTTCCCTGATGGGAATCTCCGTCGCTTCTGGCCAAACGCCAGGCTACGATCAAGATACGGTCGACATTAACCAATATGTCGGCACCATCGACTCCGAAGGAAATCTCTTTTCAGAATTTCTCGGTGGAATCTCCATCATTCCGCGCGACTACGCGAGTGTTATCGATACTTCCATTTTCGCTGGGCCATCCGGTTTCAGCTCGTTTTATGGAGCTGCATTTAATTACACAGGTATTTCCCAGCAGGGTGATTCTTTGCTTTCAGCGCGCAATTACGATACAGATACAGACTTTAGTCCGGGGCCTTATACGTCTAGCGGGATTGGAAATATCTCTCTGTGGAATAAAACCTATAAAACCACTTCACAGGAGATTGACTTTCACGTCCAGAACGCGGGTAGTCCTGGATATCAGATTCCAAATAGCATCCAAGAGTGGCCAGCCCACGGTCAGCCTCAATTTGGCCAATCGTATTTAGTGGCGCCGTTTACCGATTCGAACGGAAATGGAGCATACGAGCCAAGTTTAGGAGAAGCTCCTTGTGTTGAAGGCGATATGGCTGTATTGGCCATATACAATGATGGTCTTCCATCCAGTTTCATAGGCCAAGGCCCTGGATCTGATGAGGGGGCAAAGGTGGGTTTGGAAATTCATAACCTGCTTTTCGCCTATGAGGAAGGGAGCTATGGGGGACTTATGGATTCCGTGATTTTCTTGCGCCAAACAATCCAAAACAAGCGATCAGATTCAATCCTTGACTTAAGAGCAATGCTATGGTTTCATGCAGAGTTGGGGTTTGTCAATGGAGCGGACCGATTTGAATATGATGTGCCTCGAAAACTGGCAATATTCTACGACTGTAATGGATATACAAATGGCGGTTGCTCTGACGATACGCTAGCGCTACAGGGAAGAGCGCCTCAAGTATCGGCCATTCAACTAATGGAGGGTCCTCCTGCTCCTGTAAATAATCAGGTAGATGATGATCAAGATGGGATCGTGGATGAAGTGGGTGAACGCTATGGTGTTGAATCTGTCATTCTCTACTATGGCGTAGGTGTTGGAGGGGAACCCAATACGCTTAGTCATTGGCATCATTTCTCAAAAGCACGATGGAGGGATGGTCGGCGCATGATCCATGCTGGTAATGGGATCGATGGTTCTTCTTTTGATCCAACTACGAAATATTATTTCCCGCGAGTATCACATCCTGATTTTACGGATGAATGGTCAGAGGAATCAGCCGGATTTGTACCAATTAGAAAACGTGGATTCATGAATGTTGGGCCCTTAGATCTAGCTCCGGGAGAAAAAAAGACCCTCTATTTCGCTTTTCACTTCTCTTGGCCAGAGGCAGGAGATCAGTTTACCGGTATTCCTAAACTCAAAACACGGGCAGACGCCTTGAGTCAATGGTGGGAGAACAATCACTCTACCCCCAGTTGTTACGCATCTCTTTCATTGAATTCCCAGCATAGAACATCAAGAGTTTACCCCAATCCGACCAAAGGCCGCCTAAACATAGAGCTTGATGGACCTGATGTAGCGTATAGTTGGACGATTCATGACTTCCAAGGACGTGTTTTGAGACAGGGAATCAGTGAGCATGCGAAATTCTCCTTGAATGTGGAAGATTTCTCACCTGGGCTATACGTGCTCTCTATTTACAATGAAGACTTCCAAGGGGCCCATAAGGTCCTTATCGAATGATTTCGAAGGATCTAGAAAGGTATTGGTGATCACCGTAGATGGTCATCACATATACACCTGAGGGTATATTTAGATGGAGATCCAAGGACTCCACCTCATCAAAGCGATCTTCAAGAATCACTCGTCCTTGTAGATCGTACACAACGAACTCGCATTGACGCATTGGCTCGTCGAGCTTCAGATGAACCTCACCCTGACTTGGATTTGGATACAGTTGACCCTCAGCACTTTTCCACTCGGATATGCCAATCAAATTGTTTAGATCCAGTAGCATCATATTTGTCGAAGGACTTCCACCACTAGAACCGAAAATCTCCCCGGTTAATAGGATTTTTCGCGGGCCCATAAAATGGGCTGTCTTTATTCGAAACCCAATATGTTGAGGTACCAAAAGAGTTGTAAAAGATTGGCCTCCGTCCAGGGATAAATCTAGACCATACCTTCCCGCAACAGCGAAAGTATCCACGTTCCAAACAGCCAAGTCCTCATGGAAGCTAAGATCTTCTGAGACTGATAATTCTTGAAAGGAAACACCCTGATTCGTGGATTTAAAGACTTTACTTCTATCTATCACAAAAATGACCTCATCCTGCGACTCGACAACCAAATTGTACTGCAGCAACTGACCAAAATTCGTTATCCCATCTGTATGATTATACCTGCGATTCCACGTTATTCCGGCATCTGAACTTCTGTAAATGGTCCACCCGGAATCTTCGATTAGGGCATAACCTACTTGATCGTTGACAAAGTGAACTTGGTAACTGAATCCTCCGGGTAATGAAATGGTGTCCCAAGTTCCTCCATAGTCCTCAGATCGATATAGATCATTATTCTGAAGAACAACCACAATCCCACTATCCGGTGAGGCCACATCTCGGATTCGATCAAAGTAGGCAATGGGATTCCAGGAAATGAAATTATCCGTGGACAGCAGCAACTTCCCATCCCCGTATTCTACTCCAAACCATTCGGTGCCAAAACTGTGTTCGGCGATGCCAGGATGGTTCGTGTTAGGATGAACAATAAATGATGAATAAGGATACCAAGACCTTACGGTTCCACGGATTGAAGAGATATTCCCCACTGGGTGCACATAAATGAGCTCACCTACGGGAGATTTGAACCGCGAATTAAGATCGTAATTCGAACCGGTAGAGATTGGCGTCCAGATTTGTGCAAAGGTGGTGAATGACACAATCAGGAAACAAAGGAGGCTGAGTTGTTTCATTATTTGAAATTAAGAATTCTTTTTGAAGAATTATGCGCCTACGGCGCGATGCCCTCCTTCCAACCACACCGCCCACTTTCTCGTATATCTTAGAGAACCCCTACCTTAACTCCCATGTGCCGCCTACTCCTCCTTTCGATTCTTCTACTGCCCTTCGGCTCAAATGCCCAGGTCTTTAAATCCATCGACACCAACCAAGTCTCCGTTGGCCTTGAAGCCAGTGGTATCCACTTCATGGACGGTCAATTCAACAGCTCTTATTGGATTCCCAAGGGCTCGGGAAACTCCACCATTCGCTTTGGTCAATTCTGGATTGGTGGCTGGAACGCGAACAACGACCTTCACGTCGCCGCTGAAATTAGCCCGGCAGTCACTGGCGACTTTCGCCCAGGACCGGTCAACAACGACGCCATTACCGAACCCCAATACAACCGAGTTTGGCGCGTTTCTCGAGGCGAAATTCTCAGCCACCAAGCCAACTACAACCAACCTGGCTACATAGCTCCACCAGATATTCTCGACTGGCCCGGTAACGGCGACACCCTAAAAGGCGAGGCCTGGCAACTTGCGCCTTATGATGACCTCAATGCCAATGGGGTCTACGAGCCCAATTTCGGTGAGACCCCATGCATTCGCGGCGATGAAGCCGTCTATGCCATTTATTCCGATCAGCTGGACGAAGCCGCCGGTCCGGGAATCGGAACCGATCTCATTGTGGAGTTTCACACCATGCTCTATGCCTACACAGCCGTACCCGGGCATGATTATTTGGACTCCACCATTTTCAACCATACGGTGGTTCACGCCCGAGGATTTCAGGATTTCACCGACGTCTACCTCGGCCACTACATCGACTTTGACATTGGCCAGTTCTACGATGATTACCTCGGAACCGATGTCCCTCGAGACCTCTTCTATGCCTTTAACGGCAATGGGGTAGATGCCGACTACGGCGTCGATCCTCCCGCACAAGGTGTCCACGTGCTCAATGACCCCACCGGCCAAGGCCTGCACGCCACCATGTTCTACACGGACTTGACCACGGCGACCGGACTCCCTCTTTTTGATGAGCATTATTATCAGAGCCTCACGGCTCGATGGAAGGATTCGACGCACTTGGTCTTCAACAACAACAATGGTCATGTCGGTGGCGGACCCGGACCCGACTGCAACTTCATGTATTCGGCTGGAACGGACCCGAATCATCCGACTCCCTCTTGGGAAGAATGGAGCGCCGCCCAAAATCCAGGGCAACGCCGAGCCATGGGCTCTATTGGTCCATTCGACTTAAACGCCGGTGATCGATTGGAATTTGACTACGTCTACCTCTTCGGTCGAAAGCAGTTCTTTGGCCCTGCCGGGGGTGTTCAGCGCATTCAATTTTTGTCCGATCAAGTGGACTCCTGGTGGGCGCAACAAAACTACACCTGCTCCAGTCAGACCATTGGAATCGACGATCTACAGCCCGATTATCGCGTCTTCCCGAATCCGACCTCCAATCAGGTCCACCTTCAGTTTGACCGACAAGTTCAAGGAAGATGGCAGCTCATCACCACCGATGGACGAATCCTTCAAGAGGGCCTTTTGGATGAGGTTCAGCTTCAGGTCGATCTTCAGGCCGTTTCCTCTGGGCTTTATTTCTTGCGTCTCCAAAGCGATAGTTGGAGTGCTACTGAGCGAATTATCAAACAGTAGTCTGATAATCAGAGGCTTCCAGATTTGTGATTTAATCTAAGAATTGAATTTTCACTGGCGCTAGGGTCTTTCTAATTTGAATGGAAAGATCAGTACCATGAAATTAACCTTACTCACAGGAGCGGTCATCGGACTTGCGCTCCAGGTATCCGGACAGTCGTTTCAGTCCGTGGATACCAACAGCGTCCGAATGGGAATCAACGCGGATGGCAGCCATTTTTGGAATGGAGCCTTCAGCCAACACGAGGTACCGAAAGGATCGGGCTTATCGACCCTATTTGCCGGAGAATGGTGGATTGGCGGTTTTGACCAAGGAGGTTCATTGCACTTGGCAGCGCAAACCTACCGACAAACAGGATGGGATTTTCGCCAAGGCCCGGTTAATTCTACCGGTCAGCTCGATGCTAGCTACAGCAAAGTCTGGAGGATCTCACAGCAAGATGTCTTGACACATCAGGCTCAATTTCAAGATCCGAACTACGTCATTCCTCAAGACATCCTCACCTGGCCAGGAAATGGCGATGTGAGCAATGGAGAAGCGGCCCAACTGGCTCCTTATTTTGATGTCAACGGAAACGGAATCTACGAACCACTCCAAGGCGATTTTCCCTGCATTCGCGGCGATCAAGCGGTCTATGCCATTTACAGTGACCAGAGAGAGGTTCAAATTGGAAACGGTTTGGACATGGATGTGGAAGTCCACACGATGCTCTATCAATTCGCCCCTGTACCGGGTGCGGAATTCTTAGACTCCATTGTTTTCAGTCATACCGAAGTATACTCTAGAGGAACCAATGGGTTTTCCGGCGTCTACATGGGGCATTACGTGGACTTTGATATTGGCATTTGGGACGATGATTTCTTCGCATGCGATGTTGCCCGTAATTTAGTTTACGGTCAAAATGGCGATGGAAATGATCAAGGCGGTTACGGAACCCAGCCTCCTGCTCAAGGAGTGCTGCTTTTGGGAGCTCCAGAAGCCCCATTGCAAGACGGTGTAGACAACGACCACGACGGCATCATCGACGAGCCAGGTGAGCAATTGGGTTTCTCTTCAGCCATGGCCTTTGATGGAAGTAATGGTGCTCTTGGTATTCCAAGTAGCTTATTTGAATACTACAACTGCCTCACGGCGCACTGGGCCGACGGCACGCCTTTGACCCGGAATGGGGGTAATGGCCATGCGCCTACCGGGGGTACTGGGCCCACAACGAACTTTCTTTATCCTGGAAACACAGATCCTGCTTGGCCAGGCGGAACCTGGTCCGAGTCTACGGCTGGGAATACGGCAGGTGAGCGCCGTGCCCTGATGAATATCGGTCCTATGGACCTAGACATCGGTGACCATTTCGGAATTGACTTGGCCTATGTTTTTGCTACCGACGAAGGCATCGGAACCTCTCGTCTGGTTCAGGTGGCCGATTCAGTGAGGGATTGGTTTGACGTTCAGTCCTTTTCGTGCAGCAGCACCATCGGCCTTGCTGACGAGGCGGAAGTTGAGTTTAGTCTGTTCCCGAATCCGGTGCACAATGAACTACACGTTCAGATTCAGGCTCCGGTGGAAGTGGAGTGGAAGCTCTACGACCTGAGTGGACAGCTCATCCGTGAAGGCCGATCCGATGTACCGGTCTTTACCTTGGATTTAGAAAATTTGGCTGCAGGAAGTTACCTGTTCGAGGTCAGTGGACAGGGACTCTACGCTACGAAGCCCTTGGTAAAGCAGTAAGTTCTTACTTGGTGAGTTCCTGGAACACCTGTTCCAGGGACTTGCTTTCCTGGGTGATTTCCAGAATGGTGGTGTCCTGTTCTACGGCGAACTGGAACAGGGATTTTCGGAGGTCTTGACCGCTTCCGGACTCTACCTCGAAGGTATTTTTTTTCAGTTCGCGCATGCTTTCTATACCGCTGAGGCGCTTGAGCGCCGCTGTGTCGACCTTCCCTTCAAACTCCACGCGAACGAGCTGGCGTTTGGAGGTGAGGCCGGCCAATTCTGACGTGGGCTTGTCGGCGACAATTTTACCCTTATTGATGATGATCACACGGTCGCAGATGGCCTCGACTTCCTGCATGATGTGGGTCGAGAGCATGATCGTCTTGTCTTGAGCAATTTCTTTGATGAGGTTCCGAATCTCGACGATCTGGTTGGGATCGAGTCCAGTGGTGGGCTCATCCAGAATGAGCACCTTGGGGTCGTGAATTAAAGCCTGAGCTAAGCCCACGCGTTGACGGTACCCTTTGGAGAGCGCGGAGATTTTCTTGTGCTTTTCCGGAGTGAGGCCCGTGCGTTCGATCATTTCATCGACCCGTAGGGTCTCAGCGCCCGAAATACCGGCCGCAAAAGTCAAAAACTCACGCACGTACATATCCAGGTACAAGGGGTTGTGCTCGGGCAAGTAACCGACTTGCTCGCGCACCTTTATGGACTCTGTGGCCACGTCAAAACCGTTGACCGTGACTTGCCCTCCACTTTGAGGTAGGTAGCAAGTGATGATCTTCATCATGGTAGATTTCCCGGCACCGTTGGGCCCGAGGAATCCGACAATCTCGCCGGTACCGATGGAAAAAGACACTTGGTCGAGCGCTTTTTGCTCGCCGTACACCTTGCTGACTTCTTTAACCTCAATGCTCATGGCCGTAAATATAGCTAACTTGCCGCCATGAAAGGGCGCGTGACCAAAAGTACGGGGAGTTGGTACTCGGTTGACCTCGAAGATGGGTCTTCGATCGAGGCGCGCATTAAAGGAAAATTCCGCACTCAAGGCATTAAAAGCACCAATCCGGTAGCAGTAGGTGACTGGGTCACGATCGATCGTGAGGAGGGCTTAGAAACGGGTGTGATCAGCGCCATACACGACCGGCACAATTACATCGTGCGCAAGAGTGTGAATCTGTCTAAGCGTACCCATGTTCTGGCCGCCAATATTGATCAGGCGCTTCTGGTGGTCACCTTGAATTACCCCAAAACGTATACGGCTTTTATCGACCGGTTTTTGGTGACGGCCGAGGCTTATGATATTCCGGCTGTACTGGTCTTCAATAAAATCGATCTGCTGGATGATGAAGAGGTCCAAGAGCTGGCTCATCTGATGGCCCTCTATGAGGATATTGGGTACACGGTTCTCGGGACGGTGGCCACGAAAGGTCGCGGAATCGATGAGCTAAGAACTGTTCTCGAAGGACAGGTTACCTTAGTTTCGGGGAACAGCGGAGTGGGCAAAAGCACGCTCATCAATCAGGTGGACCCGGCCCTGGATTTGAGGACGACCGAAATTTCTGGGGCCTTTGAAGTGGGGCAGCACACGACCACCTTCGCGGAGATGTTTCCTTTGGCTGGAGGTGGATACATTATTGATACGCCCGGAATCAAAGGCTTCGGCGTGGTCGATATGGATAAATACGAGATCACGGATTACTTCCCGGAGATGTTCGCCATCAAGCACGAGTGCAAGTTCAATAATTGCTTGCATATGGACGAACCCAAGTGCGCCATCAAGGACGCGGTGGAAGCCGGTGAAATTGCTTATTCCCGCTATCGAAGCTACCTTAGCTTGGTCAATGGTGACGAAGAGTCTTCTCCTTATCGGGAGGATGAATACAAGTAAATGCGCGCAATCCTTCAACGTGTTTCAAGGGCCGAAGTCCGAATCGATGATCGGGTCGATGGATCTATTGATCATGGCCTAATGATTCTACTCGGTATTGAGCAGGAAGATGGTCAAGAGGACGTGGAATGGTTGGCTCGTAAGACGAGCGAGCTGCGTATTTTTTCGGACGCCGAAGGACTGATGAATTTGAGTGTTGTAGACGTGGATGGTGCAGCCCTCGTGGTCAGTCAATTCACCCTGCACGCCAAGTATAAAAAGGGTAAGCGACCGAGTTTCATCAAAGCTGCGCGAACCGAACAGGCCATCCCGCTGTACGAAGCCTTTGTTGCGGAACTCGGGAAGTACGTTCCGGTTGAAACCGGCACCTTTGGCGCAAACATGCAAGTAGAACTGGTGAACGATGGTCCGGTAACCCTCGTTTTGGATACCAAGAACAAAGAATAATGGCAGGAATCACAGAAATTCAGGAAGAGGTAGACGCGTGGATCAAGGATCACGGAGTGCGCTACTTCAATGAGCTTACCAACATGGCCCAGTTGAGCGAAGAAGTAGGGGAAGTGGCCCGCATCATCGCCCGCCGTTATGGGGAACAAAGCGAGAAGGAAAGCGATAAATCCAAGGACTTGGGAGAGGAACTCGCCGACGTTCTTTTTGTGACTGTTTGTTTGGCCAACCAGACTGGGGTAGACCTCCAAGCGGCCTTTGATCGCCGAATGGATAAGAAGACGAAGCGCGACCACGATCGCCACCACAACAATGAGAAACTGAAATGATCAGCGAGAAAGAACGTCAGTGGATGGAGCGGTGGAGTCAGTTCCGCGCGAAGGGGCGTTGGAGAGGTATCTTCATTCAGGGCGGTACCTTCCTTTTGTTCTACATCATCTTGATGGCCGTGTTGACGCGATTCCTTTCCTTTCCAGACCCCTTCTTTGAAAACCTGGCTTCAGGAGACACCACTAAGGTGGGAATCACCATCCTGATTTACCTAGCCGCAGGTTTGTCCTACGGCATGTTCAACTGGTCCATGTCTGAACGCCGCTATAAGCGTTTGACACGCGGAGATCAGTAATCGATCGAGAAGGTTGCTCCCCCGTAAATCCAAATGCCCGGTTGTGGTACGCCCAAACGGTCTTCGTAGGTCTGATCGAGCAGATTGCTTGCGGCAACGTAGGCATTGAGTGCGCCCAGATCTGCGTTGATCCGTAGATTCAGCAGGGTCACTGGATTCTCAATTTCCGAACCGGTTAAGTCTTGCGACCAAGCGCGGTCTTGGAGGCTGGCATCCCATCGCGCCGTGAGGCGCCAAACCAGCTTGTGCTCGATGCCCAAACCGATTTTGTGACGCAGGTTATCCAGTACGTACAGAGAGTTGATGCCGTCAGCTTTGTCTCCGTCCATGAAGGTGTAGCTCAAGCGTACCTCGCGAAGGAAGGCATCCGCAGCGCCGCGCCAAAGACCTTCGATTTCGAGTCCGTAGAGGTCGATTTCCGTGAGGTTGGCCGCCACAATGCTGTCTGCGCTGTAGAAGATCCAATCGATCAGATCCGTCCCTTGGCGGTAGAAAACCACGGCCTTTAGGTCAATGGGTCGATCCTTTCCAATGCGTCCGGCCCACCCCAGTTCGTAGTTCCAAGCGTATTCCGGACGGAGGTCCGCGCTTCCTTGAGCCCCTCCTAATCGGTAGTATAGATCTGTGTAGGTGGGTGTTCGGAAGGAGCGATTGGCTCCGGTGAATAGGCGGTGCTTGTCGTTCAAGGAATAGGCAATGTCAATTCCTGGAAGGAGGTCGAAGCCAAAGTCGCTGTGCTGATTGAAAAGCGCCCCTCCAGTGATGCTCCAGTTTCCTGTCGTAATGTGGTGCTCCAGGTTGAGGCTGTAGTTTTGACGCTGGCGTCCGAGGTAGTAGAACTCGTCGCCTTCAGGGACTTCGATAGGATCGGCTAGTGAATCCCCAAGGTTGTTGGAGACGATGTTCTCCGTCCGTCCATTCAAGGCAATATTGGTCTTTTGACCGTTGCCGTAGTCATAGGTTGCGGCCCATTCGCCGCCAATCACGTCCGTTCTGTGGTAATTGTGTTTGGTGTACCAGGACGGCACGTCGATGTCTTCAAAGCTCTCACGGAAAAGCTCGAAACGGTCGAAGTGACGACGCACCATCGCGTATCCGCGCATGTTCCAATTCCCCACTTGAGTGCGGTAGCGCACGGCTCCAAAGAGGCTTTGGGTCTGTTCGAATTGGTTCGGGAAATTGACGCTGTAAAAGGTGCTGGCCCCAAAGGCTTTTCCGTTCCAACCCCCTTGAACGGCGAGCTCTCCGCTCTTGGTCGGCATCAAGAACTTGGCGCTGACCTGCTGGTTGGTGAAGTCGGTGTTGTCGGTAAAGCCATCGGACCGCGTGCCGGTGTAGCTCAAGATGAGTTGATTGTCTCCAAAGGCGACGCCTTGATCGAATCCTCCGGAAACCAAAGCGTACTGCCCTCCTGTGAAGCGCAGGTTGGTGTAATTGCCTCGCTTGCTGTTGGTGATGAGGTTCACGGCGCCCGAAAAGGCCTGAGGACCAAAGAATCGACTTCCTCCAGTCAAGATTTCCACGCGCTCCACTTGATCGAGCGGAAGTGGGAGGTTGAGGTTGTGGTGGCCGGTTTGGGGATCCATCAAGGGAATTCCGTCGATTAAGATGAGGCTTTGATCAAAAGTTCCGCCTCGGATGCCTAGGTCTGCTTGGACGTCGAAGGGGCTTCGTTGACGCACATCAATACTCCCCAAGTGCTCGAGTCCTTCGTTGAAGCTAATGGAATTACTCCGCAGTTCCTCACCACTTACACGGATGAGGTGGCGTGCGACTTCCTTTTCATCAAGGTCTATTTTGGAGGCCGTCAAGACGACTTCAGGTAAGTCGTATCGGCTGGTATCGGCTTCTTGTGCTTGGATGGCTAGGGTGGAGGCCAAAGCTAAGGAGAGGAGGGTCTTTTTCATAGCGATTTGAATCAGCGGGCAAACATAGTAAGCCTGACTAAACTGACAAAATAGAGGCAAAAAGCTTCCGCGATCAGGGATAAATCGCTAATTTTCAAGGCTATTTGAAAGTTACACAGATGAAAAAGCAACTACTCCTCTGTCTTCTGATGGTGGGCTTTTGGGCCGCCGGTCAAAGCAACGTGCGTCTTGTGATTGAGCATGAGCTCAACGGCCAGCCTTTCACTATGGGGATGGTCGGTCAAAACAACCTCGGACACTCCTTTGATGTCAACCGATTGGAGTACTACGTTTCGGGGATTCAATTGACCCATGATGGCGGTCAAGTCATCGATCTTCCCGATGCATATTTCTTGGTTCAAGGCGATCAGGTCCTGGATGAATCCTTAGGATCCTTGAACATAACCCAGATTGAGGCCATAACCTTTGCCATTGGAGTGGACACGGCCCGAAACCACTTGGATCCCAATTCCTGGCCCATGACCCATCCTTTGGCGCCGAAGAATCCTTCCATGCACTGGGGCTGGACCGCAGGATACCGCTTTTCCGTAATGGAAGGAACCTCGGGAGCAGGCTTCAATCAGTTCTACGAGTTTCATGCCTTGGGTAACAAGAACTACAATCCACAAGAGATTCAAACGGCTGGGGAGATGGACAATGGCGACATCGTGATTCGCTTGATCGCCGACTACGCGGAAGCCGTTCACAACATTCCTCTGGATCAGGGGATGATCCAACACGGTCAAGACGATGAAGCAGCCGAATTCCTCGGAAACTTTGAATTGCGCGTATTCAAGAGTTCAGACGGCAATGGGCCAACGGCCAGCGTTGCAGAACAGAACCGATTGCTTTACCAAGTGTATCCGAACCCTGCAGCCGATTATGTGGAGCTGCAATTGTCCCACAACGCCACTGTTGATGGGTACCTCTGGCGAACGATTGACGGGCGTGTGGTTGAGCGCGGAATGTACAACGGAGGAGCCATTGCTACACCTCAAGGGAGGCGGAGTATTCTACTCGAGATGTACAACGGGCAAGAATTCTATGGATCTCAACGCGTTGTGATTCAGCGATGAAGCGATCACTCTTCATTCTAGGCCTCGTTTTTACGGTCTTTGCCTGTTCCAAGGATAATGATCCTGGACAAGAGGTTCAGTTCGACGACACCCCATATGCCTTTAGTTTCGGGGATTTTCCTGCGCCGGATTTGCCGCCGGACAATCCACTGACGGTACAAGGCGTGCAGCTCGGACGAATGCTCTTTTACGAGCCCAAACTAAGCTTGGACAACTCCATGTCCTGTGCATCCTGTCACAATCAAGCCAATGGCTTTTCAGATACGAACCGGTTTTCTCTAGGAGTTCACGGACTCCCCGGCGGACGCCAAGCGATGGCCGTATTCAATATGGCTTGGAACAACAATGGGTACTTCTGGGATGGCCGAGCTCCGCTCCTGAGAAATCAAGCCTTAATGCCCATCGAAGACTCGCTTGAAATGGCGGAAACTCTGGACAACGTTGTGACAAAGTTGGCTGCGGACCGCAGATATCAGGATCAGTGGGTTCGGGCCTTTGGCGACGAACCAATTTCGGCATCGACCATCGCTCTAGCCCTCGAGCAGTTCATGTTCAGCATCGTGTCTGTAGAAAGTAAATACGATCGGTTCCTGCGCGGGGAAGTGAACTTGACCGACAGCGAAGAACGTGGAAGAGAACTCTATTTCGCTGAGTACAACCCTTTTTTCCCGGACGAATCCGGTGCGGATTGTGCCCACTGCCATTCTCCTCGAAATTTTGAAAACGACCAGTACATGAACAACGGCTTGGATGCCGAAGCAGACATCGACGACTTCGGCCTTGAGCTGGTGACCGGCCAGGTTAGTGATCGAGGGAAGATGAAGGTGACCTCCTTGCGCAATATTGAGTTGACGCCGCCTTACATGCACGACGGTCGCTTTCAGACCTTGGAAGAGGTGGTGGAGCATTACAATTCGGGCATCCAGTCTTCATCGACCTTGGACATCACCTTGGCCAATACCCAACAGACAGGTCTAATGCTCGATGCACAGGACAAGGCGGACCTGGTAGCCTTCCTGAAGACCTTTACGGACGAAGTCTTGACGACCTATGAACCGTATTCCAGCCCTTTTTAAGCTCCTCTTTGCTAGCCTAATCTGCTGTCTTGCCCTCCTGGCCTGCACATCAGAGCAGGCCGAGCCAGAGATTCTGGGATACCCCGTTCCGGCCGGTTTTCCTGACGTGCCCGAGCCCGAGGGGAATGAGTGGTCTGTGGCTCGATGGACCTTGGGCCAAAAGCTCTTTTTCGACACACGCCTTTCCAAGGACAACTCCGTGAGCTGCGCCAGCTGCCACAAGCCCGAATTGGCTTTTGCCGACAACAAATCCACAACCCCCGGGGCCTTCGGACGACCTGGAACCAAGAACGCACCCTCCCTGGCCAATGTGGCCTATCATCCCTATTTCATGCGCGAAGGCGGCGTCCCCACCCTGGAGATGCAGGTCTTGGTGCCCATTCAGGAACACAACGAGTTCGCCCACAATATTTTGGAGATCGCAGAGGCCCTACGGGCCGATGCAGAACTCGATTCCCTCAGTCATCTCGCCTACGAGCGCACCTTGGATCCCTTTGTACTCACGCGAGCCATCTCCGTATTTGAACGATCTCTGTTGAGTGGTACGAGTCGCTACGACCTCTATGAGCGGGGCGCAGAAATGGCCCTATCGGGTCAAGAGCAGTTTGGTCGCCAATTGTTTTTTAGTGAGAAGACCGGCTGTACCAGCTGTCACGGAGGCGTGTTGTTCAGCAATTTCGAAATCACCAATAACGGTCAAGACACCACCTTTGCAGACATAGGCTTAGAGCGCTTAACCAGCAATCCGGAGGATCGATACCAGTACAAGACTCCTTCACTGCGCAATGTGGCCATCACGGGACCGTACATGCACAATGGACGGATGCATTCCTTGGAGGACGTGATCGACCACTACAACGCTGGCGGGATATCGCATAAGTACGCGGATAAACGCATCGAGCCGTTAGGCTTAAACACTTCAGAAAAGGCGGCTTTGGTCGCTTTCTTGCGTTCGCTGACCGATGAGCGCTTTCTCGAATCCGATTGGCGCCCATAAAAAAAGCCCCTCCGAGTAGAAGGGGCTTTAACTATAAACAAAGGTCGTTCGATTAATCGGCTAGCACGATGACCTTATTGTTTTGCATTTCAATAACACCACCATTGACCGGCAACAACAACTCGCGATCATTCGCTGTGCTGCGCTCCAATTTTCCAGAAATGGGCTCGATGTGATCCCGAACTCCAGCCGCTTCGAGGATACGAATATCTCCCGCAGCCAAAGTGGAAATAATGGGGGCGTGGTTGTTCAAAATCTGAAAGCTACCATCCACACCAGGCAAAGTGACCATGTCAACTTCGCCGCTGTAGACTTTTTCTTCCGGTGTGATGATTTCTAATTGCATAATCGCTTTGCTTTACGCAGTTCTTAGCGTGCTTCTGCAAGCATTTTCTCTCCTGCCTCGATCGCTTCTTCGATGGTTCCTTTCAAGTTGAAGGCTGCCTCTGGATATTGGTCAACCTCACCGTCCAAGATCATGTTGAAGCCTTTGATGGTATCGTTGATGTCTACGAGTACCCCTGGGATACCGGTAAACTGCTCCGCTACGTGGAAAGGCTGAGACAAGAAACGCTGTACACGACGTGCGCGGTGTACAACCAACTTATCTTCTTCAGACAATTCGTCCATACCCAAGATGGCGATGATGTCTTGAAGCTCGTTGTAGCGCTGCAAGATCTCTTTTACGCGCTGAGCACAACGGTAGTGCTCCTCTCCAACGATCTCCTCAGAAAGGATACGAGAAGTAGAGTCCAATGGATCTACCGCTGGGTAGATACCCAAGGAAGCAATCTTACGACTCAATACCGTAGTGGCATCCAAGTGAGCAAACGTTGTTGCTGGCGCAGGATCCGTCAAGTCATCCGCAGGTACGTAAACTGCCTGTACAGATGTAATAGATCCGTTTTTGGTTGAAGTAATACGCTCTTGCATGTTACCCATCTCCGTAGCGAGAGTAGGCTGATACCCTACCGCTGATGGCATACGTCCCAAGAGTGCTGATACTTCAGAACCCGCTTGTGTAAAGCGGAAGATGTTGTCGACGAAGAACAGGATGTCGCGACCTTGTCCGTCTCCTTCGCCATCGCGGTAGTATTCCGCCAAGGTCAATCCAGAGAGGGCTACACGAGCACGTGCCCCGGGAGGCTCGTTCATCTGACCGAATACGAAGGTCGCTTTGGAATCCTTCATATCGTCTTTGCTCACTTTGGTCAAGTCCCAGCCACCTTCTTCCATGCTGTGCATGAAGTCGTCGCCGTATTTGATAATACCTGCTTCCAACATTTCGCGGAGCAAGTCATTTCCTTCACGAGTACGCTCACCTACACCGGCAAATACAGACAAACCACCGTGTCCTTTCGCGATGTTGTTGATGAGCTCCTGAATCAATACTGTTTTTCCTACACCAGCACCACCGAAAAGACCAATCTTTCCTCCTTTGGCGTACGGCTCAATAAGGTCAATAACTTTAATTCCAGTGAAGAGTACTTCCGTAGCCGTTGTCAGATCCTCGAAAAGAGGCGCTTGACGGTGGATTGGAAGACCGTTGCTGTTGTCGAGCTCTCCGTTTCCGTCGATGGCTCCACCAGTAACGTTGAATACGCGACCGCGAATTCCTTCACCGATTGGCATTTTGATCGGAGCTCCAGTGGCCACAACATCCATGTTGCGAACGAGTCCGTCAGTTGAATCCATGGCGATGGCACGAACCGTGTCTTCACCTGTGTGTTGTTGAGTCTCCAGTACGACAACTGTACCGTCGGCCTTGGTTACTTCAAGGCTATCATAGATCTTTGGAAGGTCTTGGTCTCCTCCGCTAAAACGAACGTCCACGACGGGACCGATAACCTGTGCAACTTTTCCGATGTGATTCGACATAATCGATTGATTAGTTGATAGAAAAACAAGCTGAATTTTCGGGTGCAAATGTAAGGTTTATTTTGGTTTTGAGTGGGGCTCTGAGGGTCCTTTTTTTATTTCTAATTTTGCCTGTGTAAAACAGCGTGGCCCTTGAAGATCTATTCCTCGATCGACGACTTTCCAACCTTGAAGAATGCAGTGGTCACCACCGGGACCTTTGACGGTGTTCACTTGGGCCATCGACGCATCATTCAACAGCTCAAAGACCTGGCGGAATCCATCGGCGGTGAGACCGTACTGTTGACCTTTTGGCCTCACCCTCGAATGGTCTTGTTCGACGATCAAGATCTACGGCTGATCAATACACAAAAAGAGAAGGAAGCGCTTTTGGCTGAGGCCGGAGTCGATCATCTTATTGTTCATCCCTTTACCAAGCAGTTTAGTCGCCTTACAGCGCTGGAGTACGTACGAGAGATCTTGGTCAACCGCATCGGAACCAAGAAGCTGGTCATTGGTTACGATCATCACTTTGGTCGAAATCGCGAAGGAAACTTCGACGATTTAATTGAGTATGGACGAACGTATCACTTTGACGTTGAGGAAATTCCCGCTCAGGTTCTGGATAATGTGAGTGTGAGTTCCACCAAGGTGCGCAAGGCTCTTTTAGATGGGGACGTAGCTACGGCCAATGATTACTTGGGCTCTATTTTCGAACTGAATGGGCAGGTGGTCAAAGGAGATACCCTCGGGCGCACACTCGATTTCCCTACGGCCAATATTGAAGTATCCGAAAAGTATAAATTGATTCCGGCCGATGGGGTCTATGCCGTTGAAGTTTGCGTCCAAGATATCTGGCATTTGGGAATGGCTAACATTGGCAAGCGACCGACCGTATCAGGGCAAGACCGCCAAATCGAGGCCAACCTCTTTGACTTTGACGAAGACATTTATGGAGAGCAGGTCACCATGCGCTTCCATCAGCGCCTCCGGGCGGAGCAAAAATTCGGATCTCTGGAAGAGCTCAAAGCGCAGCTTCATTTGGACCGTGAAGCGGCACTGAATATCCTGAATTCATGAGGGGGCTTGTGGTTGTTATTTTTTGTGTTGCGACCCTTGGGCTTCAGGGACAAAATTGGGTATCGGGAAAGAAGGCTGAGCGTTGGAGTGAGGTCGAGTATTTGGACCTCAGTAAAATGAAAATGGGAAAGACAGGCATCCCTGATAGCTTGTGGCAAATGACGCAATTGAAGGGCCTCAACCTGTCGCGAAATAAATTGAATGCCCTCAGCGGGCAGATTTGCAACTTAACATCGCTGGAACAACTTATTCTAAACAGAAACGATATTTACGTCTTGCCCGAGGAAATAGGATGTCTGCAAAAGCTCACCTACCTTGACCTTTGGAGCAATCACATAGACAATCTGCCCAAGTCCATGGAAACGATTCCCAACCTCAAAAAGGTGGACTTCTCAGGTATTGTCGTCTTTCCTGAGCGTCAGGATGAGCTTACCAAACGTTTTCCCAATACCGAACTCAAGTTCAACAAGAGCTGTAATTGTCACTGACTTGGTTCTTAGGTCTTAGTTTTGAGTTCTTAGTTGACTGAAATTCTTGTGAGGAAGAGGCCTCTTTTTTCAGAATTGGTAATATACCGCTCAAGGTCGAAAGCGCACAGGATTCGACTCTAGGCCCAAGATTCTAGGTCCAAGACTTTAGAATGCTGTCGGTGCTTGGTTAAAAGGCTATTTACTCCTTTAGGCATTTACTCGCGGCAAGGCCGCGAATGGGCTCTGTTTGAGCAGTGTAATACTCCACTTATACCAATTATAGTACTTCTGCCACGGATAACACTTTCGCCCTAGCGCAATAAAGTAATCGATCCCTTTTCTTCAACGGTTTTTCCGTCACTGCCTATGCCTTTGGCCACAAGGTAGTAGTTTCCTTCGGGGACAGCGCCGCCGTTCCAGCCTTCAAGTTCGTCGAATCTTCCAGAATAGCTCCAAACGAGCTTTCCCCAGCGAGAATAGACCTGCAAATCGATTTCCTCAATGTCCTTGCCGATTGGTATCCAAACATCATTTTCACCATCACCATTCGGTGTAAAAACATTCGGCAGTTCCAGTTCCAAGCACGATTCATTGAATACACTTACAGTATCCCAGGTGACGTCGAACTTAAAGTCCATTTGAGCGAGGAAGTAGGTGCTTGGCGAATCATCTACCATAATCGTTCTTTCTGTACTGATGGTGTCTCCGAAGCTGTTAACCCACCAGTACATGTATTCATCGTTTCGGTACGGAGTAGACAATTCCACGGAATCACCTTTACATACGCTTACATCTGCACCGGCATCTGCAACATACACCGGGGCATCACAGGGATACAAAGCGACGTTGTCGATGAAAAAGCCAGATTCAAAAAATGAATGATCTGTGAACACCCAATTACTTGAAAGCCACCCAATAGTTAAGTGCTTAAGCGTATCTGAAGGTGTAAAAGAACTTTTTAATCTTCTCCATTCTGTTTTGGAAAGGGTATCTAGGCTAGAGAAAGAAATTTGAGGTGTAATTCCAGGGGGAGAATACACCTCCATGGTAAACTCTTCGGCACTGAAATAACAGTCTAATCCAAAACTCCAGTCTGTGCTAGAATAGTCTGCCAAGCTAATGGAAAGGTCTATTTGATAGCACTTTCCTAGAACCAATGGCTCCTTTAAGGTTGGTTGAATGGATTCAATAAGAAAATCATGATTACTTTGACTAAACCAGTTTAGGTCAAAACCAATGAAAGCATAATTGAATCCGTATAGAGGTTGTTGAAAGCCATGCACAACGTCCGGGGGAATATAGCCAGTAATAGAACATGGGCTTATTAAATCGCTGGCTCCGTTATAGTTTCTAGTTGCTCGCTCCCACCCGTACGAGTCATAGATTCGCCCTTGACCAATTATATCCTCGCAAGGAACACTGTACTCTTCAAAAGAAGGGTTAACAATCAAGTTTTGAGCACAAATAGGTGCCGTCATTACGACGACACCTATAACGATGCTCGATATTGCTCTTTTAGCGATCACTTGATCACGATTGAATGCACCTCACTCGTGTTGTTGTATTGGAGGTTTAATTGATAAACCCCTGCGGGCATATCATTCAGGTAGAACCCGTATGCTTTTCCCGTGAATACCACGTCGTTTCTATAAACTTTTCTACCAAAAATGTCCATGATTTCTATGTTGACTTCTTGATCTTCGGCTTGGAATAAGTCTTTACTTTCAATCACGAGTCTTCCAGAAGTAGGGTTTGGGTACACGTTTACTTTCTCGAAATCGTAGTTCCGGAATCCAACAGACTTATTTTCTATATCGGAGTTTCCATCCATACCGAGCATGACCCAGGCGCTCAGTACATTGGGGCCGTATTCGGCAATTCCACCAGAATAGGCTATGGCCAATAGATCGTTGCGAACAGATGTTGGGAAGTCGATTCTCTGCGCATAGTAGTTCACGTAGGCATCCACAATTTTGGATGTTTCAGCATAGTATTTTGCAGTATCGGCAGAGAGAGCTAAGGCGCTTGAAGTTAAATTATTCCAATTTCCGTTTTGTAGGTTGTAATACATGGCGCCCATTTGCTCTTCTGGCGTGTTGCTCAGAACTAAGGGGAGACCGGATGATTCAGCCGAATCCAAGACTGTTTGGGCACTTAAAATAGCATTGTATTCTTGATCCCGCTCGGGTAAAACTACATTGGGTAAAGTCGCGCTACTTGTGCTGCTACCCGTAAGCCCACCACCTGAAAGGGTCTGCGTTCCGCCTCCACTGGAACAGGGCGATTGGGCTACAGAAACAATCTCTGTGAATATTGGTCCGCCGCTTGCAACTTGTTGATCCGGATCTAGGCCAGCTCCTCCCGTACTCCTGTAGAGAGTTGGATTTGTTGTCGCTGTTCCCGTGATGTCCGTACGAGGTGGAGCAGCCGGATTGTACCATCTGTTATCCTGCACACCACCCGAGATCAATTGATTTGAAAGGGTTGCGTTATCAAAAAACCAGCCTTCGTAATATCCATCCATGGTATTACACCAATACTGAGTTCCAGAAAGGTTGTCTCTACCCAGTATGGCTCTGCCCATTTCATCAATGGTATTTTCATAGATGTCGGCATTGGTCGTTTGTTCTACTCTGATTCCGACTAAAAATGTTGCCTCAGAGCTTGAAACGCCAAAGGTCTTTTCAACGGAGTTATTATAAACTTCCGAATACGTACACCCTAAGATCGTAATACCTTGACGAAAGACAGCGGCGAGCGATGCCGTGAAATCTACGTCGTTGTTATACACCTTTGTTTCATAATTCGACCCATTTCCAAGGACGTTGAACACTTGGATTCCGTAGCGGTACGAGCTGATCTCATTTCCGTAGATATCCACATCCAGTAATCTTGGTGTAGCATTCTGACATGAAACTGAAACGACCGATGTTCCATTAGTCCCATCAAAGTCATTGTCCCAAATATCGGCCCCATCAAAATCGCGCATCCGAATATCATATCCATTCCCAATGCCACGGGCATCGTTACACGATAGGTAGAACTCCCTGCAAAAAATGGCCACCTGACAATCGGTGAACTGTACCTTGTCAAAGGTATTGGTAACGGTACAGCTTGCTTCCTCAAAATAATCCAATGTTCCAGTGGGGCCTACGCAATAAATGGCGGCATGGTCAGGATCAGGATTGGAAAGTACGATTGTTGCATTTTGGTCAAACTCAGCGTTGAACACCTCTATTTCACTCGTATTGGCATAAATACCGTATTGAAAATCTTGAAAAGTATTGGGTTCAACACCACCAATCTTTAAATCGTTGACGTTGGCTACATCAATACATTTATATGGATAGGGCTGAGTTTGGTAAGGAATAATTAGGTTGCTTCCAGAGTGTATAAATTCGTTTCCATCTATGCCAATTAGATTCGGTGCGTACGGAAATGTTGTAGGCTGATAATCATAAACTCCGATACCAATATGGTTATCTTCGAAGCTGCTAAACCTTATCTTTAAGTAGCCATTGTTCTTTGACTGGATAGCTGTTTTTCCACCTAATATTTTACTATCGATAAAGTGGAGGGAGTCGGAAGGAGCATCGGCAATGATCCCTTCAAACATGTAGATATCACACGGTTCAACACGACTTTCCAAAATGTAAAGGGTTTTGAAATTATCAATGTTCATTTTTGCATCTGTCCCTAAGTATATGGTGCAGTTTTGGAAAGTTATCTTTTGGTCCACCTCAAAGTTGCCATTGATTCTTACTGTTCTGTTGGAGACTATTGGGTTACCGCCATTTAAACTGTTAATCAAATAGCTTGAGGTGTTGTGGCCTATTGGCACTTTTATATCAACCGACCTATCACAGCAAAGGAATATATCAAGTTCATAGGTGAGGGTAAAGGATGAAGTTCCGTCGCTTACGACTAATTCATACAGTCCGGCATCTGATAATCCAACAAGACCAAGATTAATGGATGTGCCCGTAGCTCCAGATATCAAACTCCCGTTTGGATCATACCATTGATAGGTATATCCAGTACTTGGGAGGTTGGGAAAATCAAGAATTACAGTATCTTCTTCACATACTTGAAGATACTTGCTGCAGTTGTCTAAGTTTGTAACGGATACTTGATCAATCAAGGTGTAGGCAATTGGAATCGAGCCACCTGAATTAATAACCGTATAGTTTAGATTCGCATCCAGTTCGAATACCCCTAACGTCAAGTAGTTTAGATCAGCCCCTGAGTTGTTCGTCACAATATCGGTGACTTGAGTCCAGGTTGATGGAGTTGTGCCATTATAATCCACCTCAATTGCGCCAGCAGGAATAGCCATATTCGTGGTTATGGGGTCGGCCAGCAGTATTCCATTAGACAAGACAGCCGCGAAGTGGTCAACAGTGTACTCATACGTCAAAGATGTTGTTGGCACTTGTTCTTCTCACTCAATATAATAACTGACTAATGCACTTTCACCAGGCAAAATGGGGTCCTGTAACTCGATATACGCATACTCTTGAGTGGTAAATCCTGACCCTGAGCCACAGGAAAACCCTAAAATGCCATCTGAACTAACCCCTAAACCTAAACCAGTCTGAAAGTAGTGATCCGGCGTTGATCTAAAGGCGCTATTTGCGGTCAGCCCCTTATTCCAAGGGCATGCCCGCTCAACATCGTTAGAAAATAATCCTGTAGCGTAGCCTGGTGAACCCAAATCCTCAAAATCACCATTGCATACGCGTTCACAGTTATCCGGTGGATCTATACAAGAGCAGGGCAGTACGGATGATGCGGATTGTACGAAGGTCTGACCCGTGTTGGACGTGCTAAACTTCAGGTAATAGTAGTCGTTTGTTGTGAGGCCATTGAATTCAGTATCAATAATATCATTGTGCTCGGGAAGGCTTCTTACTGACCCTTCTTGAGTAAGCGTCGAGCACGTTCCTGAATAGAGTGTTAAATCAAAGCTGGGTGTATCTTCTCCTTGGGAACCAAACCGAATTCGATGTTCGGTATCGCTCGCCTGAAACTTAAACCACACATCGGATCCAGAAAAGAAAGCTGTATCTGCATTACTACTCCCAATATCAACAGCAGTTGCACAAGTGCTTTGAGCGTAGGTGAATGGGTTAAAGAAAAGCAGCACAACGGTCAAAAGTGGAGCAAGGCTATACTGCCTATTGTAAGCCGTTACCCTCTTGGTTTCTTGGGGGGGAGTTGTTTTCATATTGGTGGGAAATAAAAAGGTGTGAGATTGAATAACGCAATCATCTGAATATACCAATTTACAAATTCAAATACATGGCATTTCAGTAATTTAACCTAAAGTTCATGTTGTAATTGGAAGCTTGGAGTGTCTTCTATGCCGTAGCCATGGTTAATTTCTGCGGCGCACAAGATTATTCGCATTCATATGTGACATTATGTTTTTACTCCGCAAAAGTCAATTCGCGCTTCGAATACCTCCTGGCCCGCAACCAAGTTTGGCAAAGTGAAACCCGGTCAGAGTCTGACCGTAATCTGTCCTAAGAAGTTAATCGTGGCCTGGGGATAATAAAAATTCTCCGTGATCATGTCGCCGACAACATAGCTATAGGTATAACCAAAAGTGCTGTATAGGGTATTGAATAGGTTGTTCACCTTTAGCTGTACATCAATACCTTCGATTCCTTTCGGTTCAAAGGTGTAACCGGCTACCAAGTCCGCCACAAAGAAGGACTCAATGATCCTGTTCTCATTGGAGGTGTTGTCCAAGAACTGTTGTCCAACGTACTTTCCTTGAAGGCGAATAAGCGCACGTTCAGCGGGACTATATTCCACGTATACAGCACCGACCGAGTTTGGGCTCAAGGCGATGTCTGTATCCTCATACTCGTTCACAATGACGTCGAACCCATTGGTGTAGTCGTAGATGGTTTCCGAGAAGTTGGCGATTTTGTTTTGAGACAGAGCCCAGTTTCCGCCCAAGGTCACTGCAGGTGTAATGGCGTAGCTGATGTTCAATTCAATTCCCGCTCGATAGCTTTCCACTACATTGGTTCGGATGTTGGAGCCCACGTCATTCAACTCCCCGGTGACGACTAGCTGATCGGTGTAATCCATGAAGTACCCGTTGGCCTCAAAGGCCAAGTTCTGCCCCTGGAATCGGTATCCTACTTCGTAGTCCATCAAGGTTTCAGCCGTGGGAACTTCTCCATCGAGTGCATCGATAAAGTCATTTCGAACAGGCTCACGACCCGCCATGGCAAAACTCGCATAAACCTGTTGGCGATTGCTCAAGAAATACGTGAATCCAAACTTTGGGTTGAAGAAGTTGAAATTGGCATCCACATCGTAATTGACCAAATCATTGTCCGTACCAGCCGTTTCATAGGAAATGCTTCGCACCTGAAGGTCTCCGTAAAAACGGAATGAACGCAAGTCGTAGGTGGCCTTCACAAAGAGATTACCGTCGGTTTTAACGGCGTCTCCTTCGTAGTAGCGGAAGTCCTTGGGAGTGTCAAAGGCGTTTTCCATCCAGATGATTTCACCGTAGTGAAGTCCTTCATATCTATTCCATCCCCCACCTACAATCACATCCAAGTCGCGACCGTTGTAATCCATGGAGAAAGTAATACCATAGAAGTCATTGTCCAACCAACGACGGCGAACAAGGTCGGTTGAAGTCAGGGTGTCCGCGCCTATGACGGGATTCTCAAGTCCGTAGTCCCCGTAGTCCTCACCCGCTCTGAACTCTTCAAAGTACCCTTCTCCGCGTGTATAATGGAGGGCAGCTTTTGCCTTGAAAGATTCGCTAACACGCCGGGTCCAGTGTAATTGATAGTGATCTTGACCGTAGTTGTCTACTTGGTCTTCGTACTCGTAGAAGTTATAGGTACGCCCGCTGTTGAATAGGTTGTATGTCTGAGCCGAATCGAGGCCGTTGTTGATGGCGTGGTTGTACATTCCTGTGGAGTCATCTTCTAAGCGGCTTTGAGGAGTACCCCACCAGCTTTGGTAAGTACGTTCGCGACCGGCAAAAGTGATGAACTTCAGCGTGGTTTTGTCGCCGTAGTATCCGGCATTGAAGTAGTAACTCCGTAGGTTGCTACTGGCCCGGTCGATGTAGCCATCCGAGGTAATGTGCGATAAGCGCCCCTCGACCATGAAACGATCACCGATGAGTCCGGTTCCGAATTCCAAATTGCGTTTGAGGGTGTTGAAGCTTCCACCGCCAATGGTGAGGTTGGCATAAGGGTCGGCGTTGAAAACGTCGGTGTTCAAGTTGACCGTGGCACCAAAAGCCGCCGCACCGTTGGTCGAGGTTCCCACCCCGCGCTGAATCTGAATACTCGAGGTGCTGGAGCTCAGGTCTGGCATGTTGACCCAAAAGACTCCTTGGGACTCTGAATCATTGATGGGGATGCCATTTACGGTGACGTTAATGCGTGTTTGGTCCGTTCCTCGGATACGCATGTTCGTGTAACCAATACCCGCACCTGCATCTGAACTCGTAACGACGCTGGCGGTCTGGTCCAATAGCATGGGTAGATCCTGGCCCAGATTGACCTCTTGGATTTCCTTTTTGGTGACGTTGGTGTAGGCGACGGGAGCATCGTCATCGGCCCGTAGGGCCTCTACGACAACTTCAGCGATTTCCTCTGTCGCGCGCTCCATGGCGACCGTTACGGACTTGGAAGGACCGTCCAAGGTGACGGAAACGAACTGGGATCGATAGCCGACATAGGTGACTTCGAAATTGGCAGCGCCCTCGGAGGCCATCTCGAGTTCGAAATATCCTTGGGCATCAGCGCTAACGCCTGGTCCCATGGAAATCCCTCCAAAGGAGACATTGGCGTAGGGTAGGCCTTCGCGGGTTTGTGCGTCGATGACGCGACCTTGAATGTTGGTGACGTCCTGAGCAGTGGCGCCAATGGCGCAAATCAGGAAGAACACAGCAGTCGAAATAAATTTCTGCATGATTAAGACTTTAATCACGAGAAAGGGGTGACTCGCTGGTGTTGTGGTTAAAATTTCCCTTGGCGGCATGACCCGCCCAGGTTCATTGGGTATGATCTCAGCCCATCGCGCCGAAGCGTAGGGCACCCCTTTTGAGACGCAGCAAAGGTAACTGAAAAATCAATCTAGAGTTCTAGAGTTGATCGATAAGATGAGTGACAGCTGCTTGAGCGGCTAAGATTCGGGCATCACCTTCCCCCGAAATGAGGGTGTAGGGAAATTGGTAAGACTCGCATTTAGCAATGTAGATATCGAGTAGTTCCTTGCGCTGGTCGGGGTGTTCGCGCAATGGATCGGGTTCCCAGGGTAGGTCGACATCACAAATGAGGTAATGGTCGTAGCGATGACCCAGCACGGTTTCATGTATTGCGGAGTCAACGCGACCATACTTGAATTCGCTCCAAACTTCTAGGACTAGCGGATCTGTGTCTGACACCAATCCCTTGGGAAAGTGTTGGAGCGTTTCGTTTTCCAAAGCCAGTTGCTCTCGGAGGATTTCGCTGAGGTCCTGCTCTTCATAGGGACGCCCTAGTTCATTTAAATACGATCGGGCAACCTCCGGGACCCAACCCAGTCCCAGCTTGTCGGCTAGGTGATGGCTTAAGTGGCTTTTTCCGGTGGATTCCGGACCCGTGACAGAGATCCGCAATGGCATTAGCGATGTTTGTTTTCAACGTTTGCCGTCTGACCGCCGAGAATGCGCAGATTAAAGGTGCAGGGTACGCTACTGAGGCTTTCCTTCATCGCTTCCGTGACAACGGACATGACGGTATCGTACGGCCCTCTTATGGTCGTTGAGGTGTCTGAAACCGAAACCTCGAGATTAGGGTGATTTTGGACCTTGTATATAAAGGTGTCAATATGAGGTGTGAAGTCGTCGGTCAGTGGGTACATACTGACGTCGATTAAGGCATCCATGCTCAGGCAAATTGATGGACCGTTTCGGCCATGGAAAGAATGAGTTCCGGATTATGCTCAAAAGCATTGCCGACTACGGCAACATCTGCACCCGCAGTCAAGGCTGCAGCCACATCTTCTTGTGTACGCATACCCCCTCCGACAATGAGCGGGATGTTCACTGCATTTTTCACACATTCGATCATGGGTTCGGGAATCGGATGTTGCGCACCAGATCCGGCATCCAAATAAATGCATTGAAGCCCTAGCATTTCACCGGCCATAGCCGTACTCATGGCAATCTCCTCTTTATCGCGTGGAATAGGGAAGGTGTTGCTCATGTAACTGGCTGTTGTGGGCTGACCACCATCGACGAGCATATAGCCCGTTGGGATTAATTCAAGTCCGCTGCGCTTCAAGGACGGGGCGGCCTCCACATGCTTCCCGATCAACAAATCGGCATTGCGTCCACTGATGAGGCTGAGTAAGAAAAGGGCGTCGGCCCGACTGCTGATTTGATTGATACTCCCGGGGAAAATGGTCAAGTGCGCTTCGCAGTTCTCACGGAGAATCTTCAACGTTTGCTCCATTTCTCCGCTGGTCATCAAACTTCCTCCCACAAAAATGTGTTCTACCGATGCACGATGCACCAGGTTGCCCAATTCAGCCAATGAACTTGGCGTGGACTTGTCTGGATCTACCAAGACCGCAAGTTGCTTGCGACCTGACGTCGAGCGCGCATTAAGATGACGTAGCACTTTGGCTTCCATGGTTGATTTCGTGGTTGAATTCAAAGATAGAATTAATGTCGGACCCGTTGCAAAGAGTCCTAAGCTTTCCGGGTTCGTTTTTTAGAAGGCTAATGAGTACCTTTGCAAAGGTTTTAAAATGAAGCACATGAGCGCAGAAACGCAAGAACAAGTGAACTATAAAGTCAAAGATATTTCCCTCGCAGATTGGGGACGTATGGAGATCGAATTGGCCGAAGCAGAAATGCCCGGTTTGATGGCGCTCCGCGAAGAATACGGTGATGAGCAACCACTCAAAGGAGCTCGAATTGCCGGTTGTTTGCACATGACGATTCAAACGGCTGTTTTAATTGAGACCCTTCAAGCTCTTGGAGCAGAAGTGACGTGGTCCAGCTGTAACATCTTCAGTACGCAAGATCAAGCTGCAGCGGCCATCGCCAAAGCTGGAATCCCTGTTTTTGCTTGGAAAGGGCAAACCGAAGAGGAATTCGACTGGTGTATTGAGCAAACCTTAACCGCATTTGAAGGAGGAAAGCCCTTGAACATGATCTTGGACGACGGTGGGGATTTGACCAACATGGTTTTGGATCGTTACCCAGAATTGGTTGAAGGGATCAATGGATTGTCAGAAGAAACTACTACGGGAGTACACCGCTTGTATGAGCGTATGGCTAAAGGAACCCTTCCTATGCCAGCGATCAACGTCAACGACTCCGTGACCAAGTCGAAATTCGACAACAAGTACGGTTGTAAGGAATCAGCAGTTGACGCGATCCGTCGTGCTACCGATGTAATGGTTGCCGGAAAAGTAGCCGTGGTTGCAGGGTATGGTGACGTAGGTAAAGGGACTGCCGCTTCTTTGAGCGGAGCTGGAGCACGAGTGATTGTCACCGAGATCGATCCAATCTGTGCTTTGCAAGCTGCGATGGATGGATACGAAGTCAAGAAGATGGTCAATGCCGTTCCTCGTGCAGACATCATCGTTACCGCCACGGGTAACAAGGATATTATCTCTGAAGAGCACTTCCGCTTGATGAACGACAAAACGATCGTTTGTAACATCGGACACTTCGACAATGAAATCGATGTCGCCTGGTTGAAGGACAATGCGGAGCGTGCGCAAATCAAGCCACAAGTAGACAAGTACAACCTCGATGGCAACGATATCATTTTGTTGGCCGAAGGACGATTGGTGAACTTAGGTTGCGCTACGGGTCACCCGAGCTTTGTAATGAGTAACAGCTTTACCAACCAAGTATTGGCTCAGATTGAATTGTGGAACCACTTGGAGCGCTACGAGAACAAGGTGTATACCTTGCCGAAACACCTCGATGAAAAAGTTGCGGCTCTTCACTTGGCTAAAATCGGCGTTGAGCTCGATACTTTGCGCCAAGACCAAGCCGAGTACATCGGAGTGGAGGTAGCTGGTCCGTTCAAGCCAGAATACTACAGATACTAAGCCTTGGCCCTACGGGCCGATGCAGAACTGTGATTTTAGGCGCTCCCTGCTTTCAGGGGGCGTTTTTTTTATGTGCTGTATATATAAGGTATAGGTTTCGTCGGCTCAGTTAATGATGTCTACCCGGTTTCCGTCGTAAAACGTGCTGTACCCTTGAAGGGGAAGGGAAGCACTGACCGGGCCGCCATCAATAATGCTCCAAACTAGAGAATCACAAGGGCAGGTGGCCAAGACGTTATTGGTCTCGTCGACATCAACACGACCACAGGGCTCATCGAAGTGAATGGGACAAGCGCGGTCGTAGGAACGGAACTCCGATTCAGAATGACGGTAAACGATGATTCCGCGATATCCGCCTGTAATATATACCCATCCTCCCGGAACTTGAAGGTCAAAATACTCCGGTTGACTGGGGTAAATCGTAATGTTGACCGCAACATTGGGCACCCCGCCCTCTATGGTGTTCCCGCATCCGCCCGTGAGGGCGAAAACAGAAAATAAACCCAGTAGGGCGAACAATTGAATGGATTTTCCTATTTTCATCGCACTTACTCCTAACGCCGTTTTGCGCAAGATAGTGCAAAGCGTACTTTCCTTACGAAACATCCGATACGAGCGCTAAAACAAGCGGTTCGAAATTGTGATTTATGGCGAAGATTATATTTGCCTGTCCGCTTTTATTGTTTTTATATTTACGAAATCTAAACATTAGGTTAACTTAAACGATTGGTTTATGCTACGAAAACTACTCACTGTCTTATTTATTGGGACACTCTTCGCAGCCGTTGGACAGCAACGTCCAGGGGAGCTTAGAGGACAAGTGACCGACAAAATGACCGGGGAACCGGTGCCGCTGGCTAACGTGGTGGTCAAGCTGAATGGCGAGCCCGTTAGTGGTACTACGACCGACTTTGATGGTCGTTATGTCATTAAGCCCATTGATCCGGGCCGCTACGAGGTAGAAATGTCTTTCCTCGGTTATGCGACACAGCCTTTTACAGGCGTGATCATTTCTCCAAACAAAACCACTACGCTGAATGCGGGATTGACCGAAGAAGCTGAAGTACTTGGGGAAGTAGAGGTAATTGAATATACCGTACCTCTAATTGATCCGGACAAACAAGGTAAGACAGCAACTGGAGAAGAAATCCAAAACCTACCTCAACGTGATGTGGCGTCTATCGCGTCGACTTCTGCCGGGGTTTACCAGCAGGATGATGGTTCTGGAATTAACGTACGTGGATCGCGTTCCAATGCTACCGATGTTTACATCGATGGTATCAAGGTTCGTGGAGCTACTACAATTCCTCAGACTGCGATTGACCAGTTGACCATTATTACTGGTGGTCTTCCTGCACAGTATGGAGATGCGACAGGAGGTATCATTAGTATGACCACAAGAGGTCCTTCCAACAAGTACTTTGGAGGACTTGAGGCGAATACCTCGTCCATCTTCGACGAATACAACCAATCGTTGCTCGGATTTAGCCTATCCGGACCTCTTGCACGTCGTAAGGATGGATCTCCGCTTTTCGGGTTCTTTATCGCTGGGGAGTATCAGTACCAACGTGACCCTCGTCCATCGGCGATCGGTACCTGGAAGGTCAATGATGGGTTGTTGCGAGAACTAGAGCAGAGCCCATACCGTCCAGCTGGTTTCGGTGGTGGTGTACTTCGCAACTCGGAATTCCTTCGTGAAAGCGATTTGAGAAACATCGACTACAAACAAAATAACCAACGTCAAGACCTTCGCTTCTCGGCGAAGTTTGACTTGAAAACGAGCAAGACGACGAACTTGACGTTTGGAGGTACCTTCAACTGGGCAATGGGCCAAGCTTGGCAGTACAACTACTCCCTGTTGAACCCTACCAATAACCCAGAGTTCCGGAACCGTGACTGGCGTGTATTCGCTCGTTTCCAGCAACGTTTCGTGGATGCTGAGGATGAGTCGGCTGCGAACAACATCAAGAATGCGTTTTATTCTTTGCAAGTGGATTACAGTGAAGTGTACCGCTTGACTCAGGATGACACGCACTTTGAGCGTTTGTGGGATTATGGATACATCGGGAAATTCGATCGCTTGCAAGCGCCAACCTACTCTTATGGTTTGGACACCGTTTCAGGTTTGACCGGATGGTTGCAAACGAATATTGTTGATACCTTGGTTACATTTGAGCCAGGCGATAAGAATCCAAACGCAACTAATTATACCGAGCAGTACTGGGATTTCGTCAACGGAGACGTGAACAGTATTTTCGTAGCACAGGGTCAGGGAGCCTTGTTGAACGGACAACGTCCAGCCAACAACTATTCACTGTGGTTCAACACTGGACGTCAGTGGAACGGTTACAACTTTACGGATAACAACCAGTTCCGTGTTGTTGGATCGGGTTCTGCGGATATCAAAAACCACAGCATCATCTTAGGATTTGAGTACGAGCAGCGTGTAGACCGCTTCTGGAGCGTAGCACCAGTAGGGCTATGGGGACTTGCTCGTCAGTTGACCAACGCTCACCTGACCGAATTGGATTTTGAAAATCCAATCATCGGAACGGATGGTAATGGAAACTTTAACGACACCATTTCGTACAACCGTTTCTACAACGGAGCAACACAGAGTTATTTTGATCAGCAGTTGAGAACTTCATTGGGTCTTGCCGTTGACGATGTTTCATTCATCAACACTGACGCTCTAGACCCAAATCAATTGGACATCGAGTACTTCAGTGCAGATGAGCTTTTGAACAATGGTAATGCCATTGTTGCCTACGCGGGATACGATGCTTTCGGAAACAAATTGGATGGCCCAACTAGTTTTGAAGACTTCTTCTCAGAAACCGATGAAAACGGAAACTTGAAGCGTCACATCGATGCCTTCCGTCCGATTTACATTGCAGGTTACATCCAAGACAAATTCCAGTTCAACGATCTCGTATTTAACATTGGGGTGCGTGTTGACCGTTTTGATGCGAACCAGAAAGTACTCATCGACCAGTACAGCATGTTCCCGACTATTTCCGCACAAGAGATGTTGCAAGAGGGTGCTCTTGGAGTTGATGCTTTGCCTGCGAACATCGGTGACGATTTCGTCGTATACGTCAATGACTTGACTGAGCCAACACGTGTCGTTGGATACCGTGATGACAATCAGTGGTATGATGCGGATGGAAACCAAATTGCGGATCCACAGAGCATTGCTCAAGCAACAACGACTGGTGTAATTACTCCATATTTAGAAGATCCGGATAATACCAACTTGGCTACAGATTTGACCGCTGAGTCATTCGAAGATTATACGCCACAAGTGAATGTGATGCCACGTATCTCATTCAACTTCCCGATTTCTGATCAGGCGTTGTTCTTTGCACACTATGATATCTTGACGCAGCGTCCACAGAGTAACGTGCGTTTCGATCCAACAGATTACTTGTACTTGGAAGCAAACCAAGGTAACGTCTTGAACAACCCGAATCTTCGCCCAGAGCGGACGATTGATTACGAGGTTGGATTTAAGCAAACCTTGAGCAAGCGCTCTGCGATTACCTTAAGCGCGTTCTACCGTGAATTGCGTGACATGATTCAGGCGACTCAGATCAACTTCGCATATCCGGTGAACTATACCACATTCGGTAACCTTGATTTCGGTACAGTTAAAGGATTCAGCGTGAGCTACGATTTGCGTCGTACTGGAAACGTGAGCTTGAACTTCAACTATACCTTGCAGTTTGCTGACGGTTCAGGATCTAACGCAACAACTGGTTTGAGCTTGGTACAACAAGGCCAGCCTAACCTTCGTGTAATCCAACCATTGGACTTTGACCAACGTCATACTTTAGTAGCCGTAGTAGACTACCGCTTCAGCTCTGGAAAAGACTACAACGGACCGGTTTGGTTCGGATCACGTGTCTTTGAAAACGCTGGTGCTAACTTTACGTTCCGTGCCGGATCCGGTACACCTTACACACGTCAGGCGAACGTATTGCAGTCTGCGTCATTCGGTATTAACCAACGCCCAATTCTTCAAGGTTCTATCAACGGTTCACGCCTTCCATGGCAGTTCCGTATCGATATGCGTTTGAACAAGCAGTTCAACTTGAAGTGGGGTGGAAAAGAAGACGGAAGCAAGCAAAGATCAGCGAACATGAACGTCTATTTGGATGTTCAAAACTTGTTGAATGCCTTGAACGTCATCAACGTATACCGTTACACGGGTAACCCTGATGATGACGGATTCTTGTCAAGTGCTGAAGCACAGGAGATCATTGCACAGCAAACAGATAGCCAGTCCTTCATCGACTTGTACACTGTTAAGGTCAACAGCCCATTCAACTATAGCTTACCACGCCGTATGCGATTGGGAGTACTGTTGAGCTTCTAAGCGATAACCCAAACATTTGAATAAAAATTTTAATAGGAAAACCAGATAAATCATGAAAAGCAGATTGACATTATTGGCATTTGCTGTAGCCCTGGGTTCGTTTAGCGGTCTCTCGGCGAAGGAAAGTGTCAATGTACCCGGAAGTTCGAATTCCGCTGCTTCTCCTGCTCCTAAGAACTTAGCAGCGAGCTGTGCTCCAGCCAGTGCCCAAACGGACCTGGCGGTGAACAACGTTCGTACGCGTATTCTTGCAGGGGGAGATATGTGGTGGGACTTGAACAATGGAATCTATGAGATTCCTCGTGAAAGTAACAAGCACTCTCTGTTCGCCGGAGCCTTATGGATCGGTGGCCAGGATGAGGGTGATCAGTTGAAAGTAGCCGCGATGACCTACCGTCAGGACGGATCTGACTTTTGGCCTGGTCCGCTTGATGCAGCCACAGCATCTGTTGACGACATCATTTGTGCTGAATTTGACGAGCACTATCAGATTACGCGTCAGCAAGTAGAGGATTACGTTGCTTGGTTAAATGGAACCAATGACGATCCTAACTACACAGTTCCTACGGTCATACTGGAGTGGCCAGGAAACTACCCCGATACTTACTCACAATTTGGAGCTGAGACGCTTGCACCGTTCTTCGATGCAGACGGCGACGGTTTCTATGACCCATCCGCAGGTGACTACCCGGCATATGATTTATCTGGAGAAGCCGATTGTCAAGGCGCGGATTTGCTTTTTGGAGACCAAACACTCTGGTGGGTATTTAACGATAAGGGTAACATTCACACTGAGACGAATGCAGAACCTATCGGACTCGAGATTCAAGCTCAGGCCTTTGCCTTTGCAACGAATGACGAGATCAACAACATGACGTTCTACAGCTACAAGATCGTGAACCGGGCATCTTTTGTACTGAAGAACACGTATTTCGGACAGTGGGTTGACCCAGATTTGGGGCAGTACCAAGATGACTACGTCGGATGTGACGTCGGTCGTGGATTGGGATATTGCTACAATGGTGATGAGGACGACGACGGTGCTACAGGATACGGATTGAATCCACCTTCTATCGGTGTGGACTTCTTCCAAGGACCTCTAGCCGATCCGAATGATGGAATTGATAATGACCGTGATGGTACCATCGATGAAATCGGCGAGCAAATCATCATGAGTAAGTTCGTCTACTACAACAACGACTTTACTGTAGTAGGAAACCCATCTCAAGCGAGTCACTTCTACAACTACTTGCAGGGAATCTGGAAAGACAACACGGGTATTGTTCGTAACGGTACTAATGGACACGAGCCTACTGGTGGTCCTGGACCATCAACGGACTTTATGTTCCCAGGTGATACGGACCCTGCGTTCCCAGGAGATAACTGGACGGAGGCTACTGCAGGTAACACTCCTGCTGACCGTCGTTTCTTGCAATCAGCTGGACCATTTACACTTCAACCAGGTGCTGTAAACTACATTACCACTGGAGTTGTGTGGGCACGTGCTACATCTGGAGGTCGTTTGGCTTCTGTTGAATTAATGCGTCTAGCGGATGATAAAGCACAGGCATTGTTCGATAACTGTTTCAAGGTATTGAACGGACCGGATGCACCAGATGTGAACATTCAGGAGTTGGATCAAGAGTTAATCTTGATGCTCTCTAACTCTGAGTCTTCAAATAACTTCAATGAATCTTACGAAGAAGTAGATCCATTGATCATCGGTTTTGACGATTCAACCTATGTATTTGAAGGTTACCAAATCTTCCAGTTGAAAGATGCGACTGTATCTATTACAGACATCTACAATCCAGATTTGGCCCGTATGGTAGCTCAGTGTGACTTGCAAAATGGTGTGACCACATTGATCAACTATGAAACTGATCCTACACTAGGTGTTCCTGTTCCTCAGGAAATGACCCTAGGTGCAAATGACGCTGGTACACAGGCAACCTTCAAACTGACTGAAGACTTATTTGCTACAGGGGATCCTACCCTTGTGAATCACAAGCCTTACTATTACACAGTAATTGCCTACGGTTTCAATGAGTTTAAGCCTTACAACCCAACAGATCCTAATGGTCTTGACGGTCAAACGAAGCCGTACAAGGCAGGTCGTCGTAACATTAAGACATACGTAGGTATTCCGCACATCGTCACTCCTGAGGAATCAGGAACTGTGCAACAAGCAGAATACGGTGATGGTCCTGAATTGACTCGAATTGAAGGAACAGGAAACTGTGCCAACATGCTCGAGTTCAAAGTGGAATCTGCTGAAGAAATCGTCATGAACTACACTATGGATAATCCAACCTACGAAAACGGTCAAGGACCGGTCATCGTGAAAGTTGTAGATCCTTTGAGTGTACCGACGGGTGATTATCAAATCGTCTTTAGTGGATCGAACATCAACGCTACTTGGTACATTGTTCGCCTTCCTGGTGGAGACCCTAGTGATACCATCTACTCTACTGGAACAATCGAAATTGGTCGTGAGCAGTTGCTCGTGAACAGCGATGGAGAGTTCTGGGGTATGAGTGTTACAGCCGTGGATGCGGACAACCCAGGAGATGACATGTTCAACGGAAATGGATTCTTGGGAGCTGAGTTGCTCTTTGAAGACAATACTCAAGCGTGGTTTACGGGTTTGGCCGACATTGATGGTGACTCACCATTTAACTGGATTCGTTCAGGAACAAACAGCACGGGTAACTACCCAGATGAAGCCGGTGATGATGACGAGGTATATGAAACCGTTCTCGGTGGAACATGGGCACCTTATCGTCTATGTAGTGGTGATGTCGTATCGACGAACACTCCATTTGGAAGTGGTCCCGCTTGGGAGAAGTTCAAAGCTCTTTCTCGTTTGGAGAACTTGAATAGTGTTGATGTTGTCCTTACGGATAACCAGGATCTGTGGACGCGTGTACCTGTATTGGAATCTTCTGATTTACCTGAATTGGCAGAAGGTAACGCTGGGAAACTAAATCTCCGAGCTGCTCAGTCTGTCGGAAAGGACGGTAATCCAGATGGAACAGGTACCGGTTGGGGATGGTTCCCAGGATACGCCATTGATTTGGAGCGCGGAATTCGCTTGAACATTATGTTCGCGGAAGACAGCTGGCAAACAGGTGAGAATGGAAACGATATGATCTTCAACCCTAGCGAAACGGTCATCAACGAGTTGGGACAGGTGTCCTTTGGTGGAAAGCACTTCCTTTACATTATGGGACCTGAGTATCAAAACGAGTTGGCACCATACGCTGGAGATGATGAGACCATGAACCCTTACTACGATGCGTTGAATGACCCAACAGATGTGAACAAGCGTACCTTGTTCGGAGCCTGCACTTGGGTAACGATTCCATTGTTGAACCCAGGGTTCTCTCAACTCGCTACAGACGTGACTGTGAAGTTGCGTGTGAGCAAAGAGTACGAAGCATATGAGTTGGATGGTAGCAACGAAGGTAATCCGATGTACATGTTCAACACGGATGATATTTCGACCATCACGAACGATCAAGCAACAGCTGAAAATGCACTTGATATCGTACGTGTGGTACCTAATCCTTACTATGCTTACTCAGCGTACGAAACCAATCAGTTGGATAATCGTGTGAAGATTACAAACCTACCACCTCGTTGTGTGGTGAGTGTCTACACGACCAATGGTACTTTGGTTCGTCGATTCAATAAGGATAATCCAAGTACATTCATTGAATGGGATTTGACCAATACGAATGCCGTGCCTATCGCAAGTGGTATGTACGTTATTCACGTCAAAGCCGAAGGTATTGGAGAGACCTTTGTGAAATGGTTCGGAGCGATGCGTCCGGTTGACCTTGATACATTCTAATGAACCTAAAACGTCGAATCTTGAAACCAATGATTATGAAAAGATATCTACAGATAGCATTATCCGCACTTTTGATCGCACTACTGGTAGTGCCATTCAATAGCTATGCAGGTAATGAGCAGCGTGCAGGTTCTGCAGGTGCAGGTGAATTGTTGATTAACCCTTGGGCTCGATCCGCTGGATGGGGTGGTATTAATACCGCTGGAGCACGAGGAGTTGAAGCGGTGTTCTTGAACGTCGCTGGTACAGCCTTCACAGAGCGTACAGAACTAGTATTCTCCCACACCGACTGGTTTGGAGATGCCGATATTAACGTCGATGCATTCGGTTTCACCCAACGAGTGGGTGAAACTGGTGCATTGAGTGTGACCATCATGGCCATGGGCTTTGGTGATATCGAAATCACTACCACGGAGCTTCCAGACGGAGGTTTGGGGACGTATAGCGCAACCTATTTGAACTTGGGAGTTTCTTACGCTAAGAAATTTACCGAGAACATCTACGGGGGTGTGACCGTGAAGTTGATCAGTCACTCTCTTCCTGATTTGAATGCAGCTGGTGTTTGCTTTGATGCGGGTATCCAGTATGTCACAGGAGAGAAGGATAATATCAAATTCGGAATCGGATTGAAAAACGTAGGTCCAGCAATGAGCTTCCAGGGAGATGGATTGTCTTTGAGCTTGCCGACGTTGTTTGGAAACTTCGACGCTACAGTGGAGCAACGCTCAAGTAACTTCGAGCTTCCATCGCTGCTGAATATCGGTGGATCTTATGACTTTTTGTGGACAGACACTCGTTTGACGGCTGCCGCCAACTTTACTTCCAATTCGTTCACACGTGATCAGATTGGAGCAGGTTTGGAATTCAGCTACAAAGAGTGGGTGATGCTCCGCGCAGGATATGTCTATGAGAACGAAATCTTCGATGCTGCGGTTTCGCAAACGATTTTCTCTGGCTTTAACGGAGGATTGAGTTTCGAGGTACCACTGGGGGACAGCGGCACCACATTCGGAATCGATTATGCTTATCGACACACAAGAGACTTTGGCGGGTTCAACACTTTTGGCGCCAAAATCAGTTTGTAAATCGAATAGACCAAGACTTCGAGAGGCGCCTCCCCAAAAGAGGCGCCTTTCTTTTTGTATATTGCACGTCTCGCTGGAGACCGTTTTTCGGTCTTCTTTTGCATTTATAGAAGACCAGTGAGAACTAATCCTTGAATTATGTCTAAGTTATCATACTACACTCCTGAAGGGCTTCAGAAGCTCAAAAAGGAATTGGAAGAGCTGGAGTTTGTAGAACGACCCAAGATATCCCAACAAATAGCTGAGGCTCGAGATAAAGGCGATCTTTCTGAGAACGCGGAATACGATGCTGCGAAGGAGGCGCAAGGGCTATTGGAGTTGAAGATTGCAAAGTTGAAAGAAACCGTCGCCAATGCGCGTATTGTCGATGAAAGTCAAATGGATACCTCAAAAGTGCTTATTCTATCGACGGTGACTTTAAAGAATAAGGTGAATGGGGCTAAGATGAAGTACACCCTAGTCTCGGAGACTGAGGCTGACCTCAAAACTGGCCGTATCTCCGTAAACAGCCCTATTGGAAAAGGACTCTTAGGTAAATCAGTTGGAGATAGCGCTAAGATTCAAGTTCCAGCTGGAGAGATCGAGTTGGAGATCATTGAAATTACCCGTGAATAGTGGCATCGATCTTTAGCAAAATAGTTCAGGGAGAGATACCTTGTTACAAGGTGGCTGAAGATGATCGCCATTTGGCCTTTTTGGATATTCAACCTTTGGTTAGAGGTCATGTCCTTGTCATACCCAAGGAAGAAACCGACTATATCTTTGACCTAGAGAGTGATAAGCACGGGGCACTTTGGACTTTCGCTCAGAAGGTTGCCAAGGGAATGGATCGTGTCATTCCATGCGAGCGAATTGGAGTTGCGGTCATTGGACTCGAAGTACCCCACGCGCACATTCATTTGGTTCCCATCAATCATGTCGGGGACATCAATTTTTCGGCGCCCAAGAAGGAATTCTCAGCGGAGGTCATGTCTTCTACAGCTCAAGAGATTGCTTCGGCACTGACATCGGACTAACCCAGTCGATCAGGATTCTTCTTCAGAAAGTCGCCCCAGTCTTTATGACCTCCTGTTGAAACTGGGCCTGAACTGGAGAAATGGTGGCAAACAGCAGCAGCTAAACCATCCGTAGCATCTAAGGGACCCTTCATTTCTTTGATTTTAAGCAAGTTTTGCAGCATTCCGGCCACTTGTTCTTTGCTGGAAGCTCCCTGCCCGGTAATCGCCTGTTTTATACGTCTGGGCGAGTATTCAAAGACCGGTATCTGATGCTGAAAGGAAGTGGCCATGATAACCCCTTGAGCCCGCCCTAATTTCAGCATTGATTGCACATTCTTTCCAAAGTACGGAGATTCAGCAGCCATTTCATCTGGACGCGTCTTTTCGATGAGCTCGAGCATGTGCTTGTAGACAGAGTGCAGTCGGTAGAAATGATCCCCTGTTTTGTAGTGCATACGATAGACCCCCATGTCGAGGTATTTCATTTGCTTTCCTTTACACTCGATCAGCCCCCATCCAAGCACCTGTGTACCCGGGTCAATCCCTAAGATGATTTTCTCCTTCACTCCCTCGATTTAGCGTATGTTTAGCCCATGCAAATCTGGGCCTTCAGGATATTAAAGGTAGTCATTGTCGCTGGATCGATCTGGTATTTATACCAGCGCTTTCAGGATATTTCTCTTCAAGACTATGAAGGCATTCTGTTAAAAAAGGAAAGTGGATTAGGCTTTATTAGGTTGGTCTTTCTTTTGCTTGTACTCAGTTTAACATCGTGGATCTCCGAAGCCTTGAAGTGGAAATTACTTTTTCAAATAGAATTCGAGCAAACGGTGTCAAGAAGCCTGAAGGTTGTACTTATTTCACATGTAGCCGGTCTAATATCCCCCTTCAAAGCTGGCGAATATGGATTTAGATCGTATTTAGTCCCTAAAGAACTGGGTAAGTTTGCCCTAGGACGCCAGTGGTTGAATAACCTGAACTTAAATTTTGTCAAGGCCCTGGTTGGTGGGCCTGCGGCAATCTATTTCCTTACAAAGATTCTTGATCTAAACTGGAACCCTGCACCATACCTGCTGATTCTATGGGTTCTTCTCTTATTGTTGTTCATTTTTCTCTACAAAAGTTTTGAGGGCATTTTTCATGTATTCATACCATTATCCTGGCGGCTGAAAGGTGCTGCGATTCCTGAGGGAGCTCGCTTGGATTCATCAAGAATGAGAATTCTTTCAGTATTAAATCTGTTTCGCTTTATGAGCTACTCGATTGGAAATATACTTATCTGGTGCTCACTTGGACTGTCTTGTGATTATTGGCTTATATTTTGCCTGTTTCAGGCGATTTATCTTCTTGCATTGGCTCTCCCAGTCCTCTCATTATTTGATGTTGTCGTAAAGTCTTCTCTGGTTCTTGTACTCTCTGGTCCTTTCGGGTTTGATCCTGGGAAAGTAGTTCTGGCTGTATTTGTGAATTGGTTTTTTATGACTGTTATTCCCATGATTTTCGGATTGATTCTATTGATTAAGGAGCCCTTAAACTCGAGAGCATGAACACGGCTGCTTGGTGTATTGGCGTTATTTTGTTGATATTTTATTTTCGACTTATCCTTTCCTATAGAAAGGGAATAGATTCTCTTGTAGCACGAAGCCCTTCTTTGTCTAGTGAGCATCCCGATCTCACGGTTGTCGTTCCCTTTAGAAATGAAAAAGATAGCTGGAGAGCCTTCGTGTCTTCTGCCGAGGAGCAGGATTACCCTGGATCAGTAGAGTACTTATTCATCAATGACCATAGCGAAGATGGTGGTGAAGTCGTTTTAAGAGAATTATTAGAGCGAAGTCAACTGAAGTACCAGATCCTTGACCTACCAGTTGGAATTCATGGAAAGAAATTTGGCCTCCATCTAGGTTTTAAAAAGGCCTCAACCCCATGGGTAATTTGCACAGATGCAGACACAACGACAGGTCCATATTGGTTATTCACCATGTCGAAATATTTGCGGGTCGATAAGAGCGTAGTTGCAGGTCCCGTTCAATTGAGTCCGTCATTGCGGCCGCACCAAAGATACATGGCTTTGGAATTTACAAGTCTTATGGCTTCTGTGGCAGGTTCAATTGCGAGTGGAAGAGCGCTGATGGCTGGTGGTGGAAACCTAGCCGTGCGACGAGCTTTTTTTCTGTCATCATGGTCGAGTAGGGCAGATCTAAATTTCGCGAGCGGTGACGACTTGTTTTTGATCCATCAAGCAAAATCCAAACCAGAGAGTATTGACTTCGTTTGGGATGGACGGGCAATGGTCAGTACTCCGCCGCCAAAAACGTACTCTGAATGGTGGACCCAACGTCGAAGATGGGCGTCCAAATCTGCCTACTATAAGGACAAGGATGCACAAAGCGTGAGTTGGATAGTCTTCTTGTACAACCTCTTCCTCGTCGTCGTATTGATCTGGGGACTTCGAGAAGGACACGTTCCAGGAGCGTGGTGGTGGGCCTTCATCGCCAAGTTCTTGATTGACTACCCCATGCTCAAAAGCTACGCTGACCTTCAAGGCCAAAAACTGTCCCTGGGGGACGCTCTGGCAACGGCGGTACTCTATCCCTTTGCCATCGTAGGGACGGCCATCCACAGCCAATTGGGCGATGTGGAATGGAAAGGACGTAAAACCAAGGCCTAGCGCTGAATATATACGGATGTGCCTTGCGGCACGATGCGATAAAGCTCGATCACTTCATCATTCATCATGCGAACACAACCGTGGGACGCAGGCTGACCAATCAAGCCCTCCTCATGTGTCCCGTGGATGTAGATGTACCTTTGGAAGGAATCAACCCCTTCTCCCTTATTTTTGCCCTTTTCAAGGCCTTCCAACCACAGTATTCGGGTAGTGACATGGTCTTCATTCGAAGCTCTTGGCGCTGAAATAATCTCGGCCATTTCTCCAGTGGGCACTCGACCTTTCAAAATGGCACCTGGGGCCAAGTCATCTCCGTATTTACTGTGAACCCGATGCCAGCCCAAGGGCGTGCGGTTGCTTCCCGACTGAGATCCGATTCCGTATGCGGAAGTGCTGACTGGATATCGGGCAAGGATGTCTTGACCACTGTAGGTGTATAGTCTCTGTTCCGATATATCGACGACAATGGAATCCACGGAGGTCTGAGCCTTCAGTGAAAAGCTCGATGTCAAGATCAAAACCAGAAGCACTTTCATTTCTTAAGAACGCTGAAATCCCCAGTCGGATTTTCAAAGATCTCAAGATCGAAGTATCGGGCGGCAGCCATCAAGTGGTCCATAATGTCCGCCTGAATCCCCTCGTAGTACACCCATCGTGTATCTGTGCTAAAGCAGTAGATTTCCAACGGAATACCACTTTCCGTCGGTTCTAATTGACGCACCATCATGGTTTGATCCTTTGCCACCATCGGGTTTTGGGCCAAGTAGGCCTGGGCATAATGGCGGAATACACCGATGTTCGTCATGTTTCTTCCATTGATCAGGGTGTCCCGGTCAATGTTGTGCTCCTTGTTGAAGGTGTCGATTTCGGTTTGACGGACGTCGATGTAGTCTTTCACCAACTCGATTTTCTTGAATCGTTCAAGCATATCGCCGTCGACCAGTTTGACGGTCCCCATCTTAAAGTGCAACGATCGCTTGATTCGTCGAACGCCCAGAGCCTGCATGTTCCTCCAGTTTTTGAAGGCATCGCTCATAAAGGCGTATGTAGGAACAGTGGTGATGGTTGCATCCCAGTTCTGGACTTTCACAGTCGTCAAGGAAATCTCGATGACGTCACCATCGGCTCCGTATTTGGAAAAGCTGACCCAGTCCCCAATGCGGACCATGTCGTTCGCTGAAATCGTAATGGAAGCCACCAAACCCAGAATTGTATCCCGAAAGATGAGCAACATCACTGCTGTAGCTGCTCCCATTCCAGCGAGGATTGAAAGTGGGTTTACTCCTAGAATTAAAGAGATTAGATAAACTCCTCCGAAAAGGTACAGGATGATTTTTCCGAGTTGCACATAGCTGCCAATGGGTTTGTCCTTGAACCGCTCCGTTTTAAAGAGAATGTCCCGAACCGCATTTAGAAAACTATTGGCCACCATGATGACCACAACGATGGCGTAAATTTCAACCGCTTGCAGAAGCAGTCCCGTGGCTTCTGGAAAGTCCTGAAAGAAAAAGGGAAACAATTCGTATACCACGAAAGCGGGGGCAAGGTGGGCTAAGTTGTTGAATACCTTCCGTTCGAGGAGCAGGTCGTCCCACTCATTTTTGGAACGGGTCACGTAGGCACGGACCATGCGGAGAATGAAGGATTTGGCTATACGATCTGCAATCCAGGCCAAAAGCAGGAGGATCAAAATATCGATACCAAGTCCTACGTAGGCAATAATGTCTTCTTGTACACCGTAATTCTCGAGAAGCTTCCGAGTCCAGTGATCTGGGGCATATTCTTTGCTCCAATTGTTAGCGAAACCTTGTGGCATAGGTCTGAGTTATAAAAGACAAAGGTAGGGAGCCCTGCTTAACCCGCAAAAGCGGGTAAATGTCAACGAAAAATGGCACATTTGAATATGTTAAAAAAGTGGATGATTGTTTTGGGCACACTTGTGCTCAGTGTTGGAGTTGTATACAGTTTTTATCGCCCGTCTGAGGCGGAAAAAGAAGAGCTCATTATTCAGCTTGTAACCAGTGGCCTTCAGCAGGCGCACTTTGCACCACAGGCCTTCGACAATAGCTTTAGCGAACGCATGTTCGACTTTTACTTGGAGTCCTTGGATCCTGGAAAGCGATTCTTCTTGGCTGCTGATGTTGAAGGATGGGCAGCCTATCGAAACGATTTGGACAATGCGGTCTTAACCTCGGATTACACCTTTTTCGATTCGACTTACGAGACGCTCATGATGCGGATAGGGCAGACCAAGTCCCATTATCAAGAAATTCTTGCCGAACCTTTTGACTTCACCGTCGAAGAGTACATTGAGACGGATCCGAGTAAGCTCGCTTATGCCACAACCACAGAAGAACAAAAGGAATACTGGAGACAGTATTTGAAATACCGAACCATGTTGCGGGTCGATGACTTGCTCGAGCGTCAAGGCGATAGTCTGAGTCTCGAGGAAATTGAAGTGAAGGCACGCAAAAAGGTCCTAAAGAGCCATGATGACTGGTACGACCGAATGGATGAAATGGAACGTAAGGATTGGCATGCGGTCTACATTAATTCCATCACGGCGGTTTTTGACCCGCATACCCAGTACTTCCCCCCATACGATCAAGACGCCTTTGAAATTCAAATGTCCGGTCAGCTAGAGGGGATTGGCGCTCAACTCGTGAGCAAAGACGGTTTTGTCGAAGTGACCCGAATTGTATCCGGAAGTCCGAGCTGGAGAATGGGTGAACTCAAAGTAGGAGACCAAATACTCAAGGTGGCTCAAGCCGACGAAGAACCCGTTGATGTGGTGGATATGCGGATAGAGGATGTAGTTCAGTTGATCCGAGGGCCCAAGGGTACCGAGGTACGCCTGACCCTCCGTAAGCTCAACGGAACCATGACAGAGATCTCGATTATTCGAGATGTCGTGGTGTTGGAAGAGACTTTTGCCCGCTCCGCAGTAATCGAGCATGACGGTGATAAGTACGGTTATATCCGTTTGCCGAAATTCTATTTGAGCTTTGATGGGAGCGGTCGAGATTGCGGCGAAGACGTCAAGAACGAGCTACTCAAACTTCAAAAAGAAGATATTGAAGGGGTTGTTTTTGATCTCCGAAACAACGGCGGTGGATCTCTGCAAGGCGCTATTGATATTGCCGGCTTATTCATCGACCAAGGCCCGGTTGTACAGGTCAAGGCCAAAGGTCAGAGCCCTGTTGTTTTGCAAGACGAAGCAAAGGGAGTTATTTATGACGGACCCTTGGTTGTCTTGGTCAACGCTTTTAGCGCAAGCGCCTCTGAAATCCTGGCGGGAGCGTTACAAGATTATGATCGAGCCGTAGTTGTCGGTGCGGCACATACTTTTGGCAAGGGCACCGTTCAGAACGTATTTGAGTTTGATGACTTGGTACGTGGACAGGCGGATGCACTCAAGCCACTCGGAGCTTTGAAATTGACGATTCAAAAGTTCTACCGAATCGACGGAACCACGACCCAACTTCGCGGAGTCACCCCAGACGTAGTCCTCCCCAATTCTTATAACCTGGTGGATTTTGGAGAGAAAGAATTGGAGTTTCCACTCGCTTGGGATGAGATCAAACCTGCGGACTACGCCACCGTTGGGAGTGTTGGTGATCGGATGGAGCAAATTAAGGCCAAGTCCGGTAAACGCGTTGGAAAGAACAAGACGTTTCAGTTGATTCAAGGAGAAGCGCTCTGGCTAGAGGAGCAAGACGATTTCTCCCAATTCCCGCTTCAGCTTGAAGCATACCAGAAATTGCTCGCTGACTGGGAGGATAAGTCGGAGAAGTTCAAGGCCATTGATGAGTTCAAGGCAGATTTCACGGCAACCGAATTGGTTATGGCGACAGCTGAACGCGATACCGTTCAGCTCGAGAAAACCCGCCGTTTTCAAGAACGTCTGACCAAAGATGTCGAGCTGGCAGAAGCACTATTGATAGTGGATGACTTGGACTGATTCTCCATCAGCTCGAGCGTGGAAGCAATTCCGATCTCAGCCCTTGGGTATGATTGGTCTCTCGCTTATCGTGCTCATCACCTTCACGGCCATAGTTGGCCCCTTTTTTATCCCAGACCAGAGTGCTCACGCCAATCAAATGGACCTGAGTTTGGCCGCTCAAAAACCCGGAACGACCGCTAAAATCGAGGTCAACGGAACGCCAACCCACCGAACATTCTGGCTGGGGACCGATCGCTTTGGCCGAGACTTATTGAGCCGAATGGTCCTCGGCGCGCGCGTGAGCTTGGCCGTAGGATTCATTAGCGTCTTTATTTCCTTGCTGGTGGGCGTTACACTTGGTGCACTGGCCGGTTTTTACGGAGGAAGAGTCGACACCTTCATCATGTGGCTCATCAACGTTGTTTGGAGCATCCCAACGCTTTTGCTGGTCATTGCCATCACACTAGCCTTGGGCAAAGGGTTTTGGCAAGTATTTGTGGCCGTTGGCCTCACCATGTGGGTCGAAGTCGCTCGTGTCGTTCGCGGACAAGTCATGTCCTTGAAAGAAAAAGAATTCGTCGAGGCTACGGAAGCCCTCGGCTTTCAATCGCTGAGAGCCCTTTTCGTTCACGTGCTCCCCAATGTGTGGTCGCCAGTAATCGTCATTTCAGCGGCCAATTTTGCCTCCGCGATTTTGATCGAAAGCGGTTTGAGTTTCCTGGGAATTGGGGCTCAGCCACCCATTCCAACTTGGGGCGGGATGATCAAGGACCACTACAGCTACATCATTGTGGATAAGGCCTACCTGGCTATCATTCCTGGTGTCGCCATACTCTTGTTGGTGATGAGCTTCATGTTGGTCGGAAATGCACTGCGAGACGCCCTTGATGTAAAACGCGCTTAGGCAGCAACATCTGTCATGTTCAAAATCGAGGAGAAGCTCTAAATTCCTCCTCATGAAAACCTTCCTCTATTTGGTCTGCCTTTCCCTTCCGTTATTTGCGGCTGTGGGACTGGTGATCTTCATGGCTGGAGGAAAAGGAAAGCCCAAGCCTACACAGGATGAACTGGTGGAGCGCGAAAAGGTGCACCTAGAAGGTGTATCGCAAAGCAAGCCCCGAGAGACCAACGGAAACGTCGAGTCCATTCAATAGCTCGGAGGCGTGATTCCTATGAATTTGGTGCATCACCAGATCAAAGACAAACAAAAAGCTTCCCTGAAGTATGAGGCTGTTACCCCAACCGGTGAACTGATCCATACGATCCGTTTTGACCTTTGCTCGCTCGCGCAACAAGAAGCCCGCCGTAACATAGGCAACGTCGAGTCCGGCATTGAACAGGAGGATCTTTTCAATTTTCCGCTGCTCGATGAGGCTGTTGGCCAAGTCCAAATCCGTTGCTCCGGTCACGGCCCCGTAATAGCCAATCCCAGCGATGCTCAGATTGACCAAATTCCAAAAGACATTCATTTGATGGAAATACTTCGTGGAGCCGTCAGTCTGGTAATACTGCCAACCGCTGAGGGCCATGTTTCCGGCGGCCCATCCGCCCAGCACGTACATCCCCGATCGATTGATATCGAGCCGATCCTGATTAAAAGTGATGAGGTCTTGAGCATCTGCGCCTAACGGCGCGATAAGCATCACCAACAACAAGGTCCACATCCACGTCTTCATGGGAACAAGAACGTCCATGATCCTCTCATTGTTTCGGTCTCTTGAGCCACGGCAATCTCTTCGAGAAACACATCTCGATCGATTTCCTTAGCCCCAAGCGAGGCCAAATGCTCGGTGTGTACTTGGCAGTCAATCAATGAAAATCCACGATCCGCCAAGGCTTGAACCAAGGAGATGAAGCCGTATTTACTGGCATTGGATTGACGACTGAACATGCTCTCACCGAAGAATGCCCGCCCCAGTGACACTCCGTATAGCCCTCCCACTAAGGTGTCATCAGACCAAACTTCAACGCTGTGGGCAAAACCCTGGCGGTGCAGCTCCGAGTAGCCCGATATAATCTCCGGCGTAATCCATGTTCCATCCTGCCCGGGCCTAGGGATGGTCCCGCAGGCTTGAATTACCTCTTCAAAGGCCTGGTCACAGGTGACTTTGAAGGCCTTGCGATTGAGTGTGGAGCGCATGCTTTTGCTGACCTTCAATTCTCCTGGATATAGAACCATGCGCGGATCGGGACACCACCACATCGGCGGCTCGTCCGCGTTAAACCACGGGAAAATGCCAAGCTGGTAAGCCAACAACAAACGTTCGGGCCGTAGGTCCCCGCCAACAGCAAGAATCCCCGAAGGGTCCGTCAACTCAGGATGAGGAAATTCGAGCCGATCACTCAAAGCATAGATGGGCATCAGAAAAGGAGTAAGGCAGTCAAGAAAATCAATAGGGCCACGAGCATCAACACGACCGTATAGGGCAGAATCTCCCGCGCTTTAAGCCCGGTAATTCCGAGTAGGGGGAGTGCCCAAAAGGGCTGAAGCATATTGGTCAACTGATCCCCATAAGCCATGGCCATGATGCACTTGGATAAGGAAACGCCCAGTTGATCCGCGGCCTGTACAATGATGGGCCCTTGAATCGCCCATTGACCTCCTCCAGACGGCACAAATATGTTAACTAAACCAGCAGAGAAGAAGGTGAAAATGGGGTAGGTCGACTCGGTGCTGATCTCAACAAAATACGCTGAAATCTGCCCGACCAGACCGCTACTTTTCATGATGCCCATAATTCCGAAATACAGGGGGAATTGAATGAGAATTCCAGACACCCCGCCAATGGCTTCTTCAACAGCCGAGAGAAAACTACGGAAGCTGGAGTGAAGGGCGAGGCTCAGGCCGAGCAAGAGCAAATTGATGTTGTTGGGGGTAAAAAAGGCGAGCAGCCCGGAAGGCATGGTCCAAGCCTTTTGAATCACGTATCCCAAGATGACTAGACCAAAGACGAGTGAAAACCAGCGACTGCGGTCCAATACTTCCGCTCCGATAGGTCGTTCGCTGCTCTGATCAATTGACATTCGAGATTTCAACTGAAGGGGATGGGCTGATACGCGTTTTCCGAGCAGCCACATGGTCACGGGCAAGGCGATCAAGAGCAAAAGAGAAACGGTCATGTTCATCGGACTGAAGACTGTCTCGGCAAAAGTTATGGAGGAGGGGAGTGCAGCTAATTCCGCTTCGGGCAAGATGCCGGTCATCAGCGAGGCCAAATGCCCGGATTCTGCAACCTTGGTCAATGAACTGCCGGACAATCCGCCATGCCAGACTAGAAGACCAGAATAACCGGCAGCGCCGACTAAGGGGTAGTTGATTTCATATCGGCCCGTGAGGGCCTGTTCCCCAACCTTACGAGCGAAAATAGCTCCAAAGATGAGGGCGAAGCCCCAATTGAATAGCCCGACCGCCACGGTCAAAAGCGTCACCCAAGCCGCGGCGGATGCAGTTGTGGTACAGTATCTCGTGACGCGTCGAATGAGCCGATCAAAAGGTTCGGTTAGGGCCAGTACATGACCGAGGACGAGCATGAGCATCATTTGGACGGCAAACACCAATAAGGCGTTGTTCCAGAGCCCATCGTCCCAGAAATTCAATAGCTCCCCAGCCTTGGTCCAAGAGACCGGTTCTGGAGTGGCCCAGAGGGCCAAAATATAGGTCAGTAAGGTGAGGAGTACGGCAATGGTGAAGGGGGATGGCAGTAGCCATCGGAACGCGCGTTCAACCGTACTCGAAAACCCCATCTACTTAGAATGGCAAATCATCCTCTGCATCGGGTCCATCCATTTGCGAGGGCTCCAATGGTGGAAGGTCAGGAATGCTGTCCCCAGCACTGCCACCGTCCACCTTCGACATTTGCCAACTTTGCAAATTCACGTAGTAGCGGCCGTTGTATTCGTTGCCTCGGATGTTGAATTTAACCGTGACTTGTTCGCCTTCGTTGTAGGCGTCTAGCATATCGGCTTTTTCCTTAATGGCCTCAAACTTTACGTCTTGAGGGTATTGTTCTTGAGTCGTCACCACGAATTCGCGTTTAGAGAATCCGCTGGGGAAGGTTTGGGTGTCAAAAATGACTTTAATAGTTCCAGTCAGTTCGTGAGACATAGGTCTTAATTTCTGTTGAGTTTGTCGATTAACAATACCGCCCAAGCTTCTTGGACCTTATTGTCTTTCAATAATTCATGTGCATGCTGGTGCAAGAGCTCCCGAAGGACATATGCGTCATCGGACTGCCGCAAGATGTCACTTACAGCAGGGTCTTTGCGAATAGCATCAATTTCTTCATCATGGGGAATCCGTTCTACATTGCCGAGTTTCCCGAGGTCGTTTCCGGTGAGAATAAAGCTGTTCCGAATACGCGCGGGTATCATGTCAATCCCAATGCCCAAGTTGCGATTTGGTTTGGCCACTTCAAACAAAGCCTCTCCATTGGCACGTACATACCAATCTCCGCCCATGCGACCCACCAAGTCAATTTTGTGCTGATCGATTTTTTGCTGATCGTTCAAAATGGCTTCGCTGAAGTGCATCATTTGCACTTCGCAGATGACTAGATTGCCCGCTCCTCCATTCTCACCTAAGTGGACCACTTCTCGAACGGTGCATTCGAACTGCGCTGGACTCTCTTTGACGCGGTAGGGACGTACCGTTTTGGATTCCATCGGCGTCAATCCCGCTTTGACGAATTCATTCACGGTGCTGGGATACTCCGTGGAGCTCAAATTCATCTGCTCCGTAATCGTGAAATTGACCACATTGATGACCACTTCCTTGGTCGTTTCACAGTTGCTGAGCGTATCCTTGGTGGTGTTGTTACGCACACGGCGTGCCGGTGAAAACACCAATACAGGAGGATTCGCGCTAAATACATTGAAAAAACTAAATGGGCTCAAATTGGGATTCCCGTGCACGTCCATGGTGCTTGCAAAGGCGATCGGGCGAGGGCCAATGGCGCCCAGTAAAAACTGGTGTACGTCTTTGGTCTCAAGCTGCTTGGGATCTACGGATAGCATAAGGTAATGGGAGTCTGAATCAGAAGCTCAAAGATAGAGAAATCGCCTCGTGGATTACCCCATTGTTAATAAAAAGTAGTGCCTGCGGCACGATGCAAAAAAGAGGGCTCAAGGCCCCCTTTTTCTTTCTTTTCACCATCCGATTAATCCTGTTCCGCGTAAAGGAAGACGCCATTGGCATCAAAGTACAGGGTCCAATCGTTGTCCAGCTCAATCTCGTAGATGTTGTCTTCGAATTCAGCTTCTTCAATGGTTGCATTTGGATAGTTCTGATTGATGTACGTGATGATGGCTGCCGGCAGATTTGCAGGATCAATATCATCGTCGTCATCCGTGCCAATGAAGTTACCGTTGATGTCAAAATAGAGTTCAAGACCGTTGCTCAGGTAAACTTCATAGATATCGTCATCCAATTCGGCTTCTACAATACTGTCGTTCGGATAATTCTGGTTGATGTACGTAATGATTGCCGCAGGAAGATTGGCAGGATCAATGTCATCATCATCGTCATCATCGTCCATTCCAAGGAAAACACCATTAATGTCAAAGTAGAGTTCAATACCACTGCTTAAATAAACCTCGTAGATATCATCGTCTAGTTCGGCTTCAACGATACTGTCGTTCGGGTAGTTTTGAGTGATATAGGTCAAAATAGTGGCCGGTAGGTTCGCCGGGTCGATGTCATCATCTTGCTCCGCATAGAGGAACATACCGTTAAGGTCGAAGTAGAGCTCAGTTCCGTCACTGAGATAAACTTCGTATTCGTCATCGTCCATCTCGGCCCATGCGATGGTTTCGCCTGGATAATTCTGACTGATGTATGTCGTGATGGCCGCTGGTAGACTAGACACGGGGACCGGTGTATCGTCGTCACCGGAGCTCAGTGCTTCGGTGTGGAGATGATTCCCATTGAGGTCGTAGTACAATTCCCAGCCCATATCCAGCAGCACCTCATAACCGAGATTCACGTCTTTCTTGGCTTCTGCAATTTCACTGCTCGGGAAGTTGCTGTCCACGTGGTTCTTTACCGGAGCTGGCAGTGAATTCAATTCAATCGTTTGATAATCTGAGGGTGATTGAGAAGAAGGTGTTGGATTCTCTTCTGTACAAGAGATGAGCACACTTGCAAGCGCTAGAGCGCCCAACCATTTATTCAATTTCATCTTAAAATCGAGTTTGTTGTAGTATCGGACAAAGATCTCGCAATTTACGGCCTTTCCTCTCTATTTATGTTGCATACGTTTTAAAAGATGTTACCCTCTTTACCCGAGGATTCCTTTCTTAGGTCAATCGACCTAGCAACAACCACTTCCCGGTGCGCATTTCTCGGAAGCCTGTAAACTGCTCAATCGGACCTTGGGCTTAGATGCGGGAATACCGCAGTTTTCTTTAGCCAAGCAATCTGTATTCTTCGTTACTAATTGAAAGCGACGACCGTCAAAATCAAGGCCGTATTTCCCTATGGTTTCACCTTGGTATTCAACTTCTACTTCGTGGTCTTCTATACCGAGGACTTTTTCGGAGAGCTCAATTATACTCAAGAGCTTTTCTGGGTGGAGGCGATGGTCATAGTCGTTCGCATTCCACAACTGAAAGCTCACAACGGAATCACGGCGAACGGTCCCTCCGCAATCAATGAAGTTCTTTTGAATTTGACCGACCTCGGTGACGTGAAAGTGAGCCGGAACTAAGGTGCCGTTGGGCAACTCAAACTCACTTCGTTCAACCTTTTTTAACGCGTTTTTGACTTCAGATAATAGCATGATCAATATTTATATATTGCAATATTACGATAAATAGAGAATAGGTGATCGGAATTACTGACTTTATCTCCTAAATTTTTTGAATCCCTAGGGGCACTCGGGCGCATATTCACCTTCCGTTGTCCGGAAGTAGCGATCGCCGTTCATGAGGAACTCCTCCTCTTCATAGTTCAGGCGATAGTCGTACTCTTCCCCGGTGTAAAAAGAAAGCCTAAGCGTAGGGTCGCCTGAAGAGCCGATGATGATGGACCAGGTTCCATGACCTTTGGAGCTGTCGTTGTCGTATCCCGTATGACGACTCCCCGTGAACGTATCGTGATCGGAGCTCTTAGACCGGAAGTATCCTTCGGAGCAGAGATCGATTTTCTTTTCCGTTGTATAACCGGCGGATATTCCAGAGGATCCATATCCAGAAGAATAGTACGAATCCATATAGGTCAACCGAACTCCGGACAGCCATGCTTTCCATTCCGAGAGTTCTGCATCTCGGTCCACCTTGGTGAAGGTCAATGACGATAGAAGATCTTTCGCAACTTGTTCGTGCTCCGAGGAATACAATTCGGACTGAGTAGCAACCAAGATCATAAGTCCGGGGCCTTGATAGGGGTTTTCAGCTCCAATGATATATGCTTTAGCGGGCTCTCCCTCCATATAGCCTTCGAATGCGGCTCCAATGGCATTGGAACTCAAAGACTCTAAATCTGAGGATAGGCGTAAATCCGTCCCGTACTCATCGCGCATTCCCGCAGCGGCTTCTTTCTGCAACTTCGAAAGAGAATTGGTGTGTGAAGAAATAAGGACAAAACCGGGGGTTTCATTCGACCCTAGTATAAGAACATCGTCTCCCTCTTGCCCCATCCATCCTTCGGGTATATCAAAAGAAATACCCACGGATTCAAAAGAAACATGTCCGGTGATTTGCGCGGGACACAAGAAGCCCAAAATCATCAGGCATGCGAGAAGGAAATAGCTTTTAAGCGTTCTCATGTAAGTGAAATTAGTAAAATCGAAATCAATGAAGGGCGCCCGAATAGGTCGGAACCCGAACTTACGGCCCCTTTCTCGGTTGATTCGGTAAATTAGCGGGACGCTGACCCTGGGAAACAGGTGTCCATAATTGTTTGAGCTCCTAAATCTGAAAGCGAATGAGAACCCTTGTCTTAGGCTTAATGATGACCGTCATGTTGGTCGGTTGTACCAGCACCTCTAGTGTGAATAGCAATGTGAATGCGGTGGTGTCCGGTGAGATGCTTTTCAGCGGGCCCAACAGTCTTCAGGCACCGGTCTCCATGAGTCTGGGTTCGCTCGAAGAAGATCTGAGTATTGCGCAAGACGATATTCGGCGTGTTGGCGTAACTGCAATTTCCGTTGCCCTATCTGTAGAACAAGCGCCTTTGGCTGAAAGTCTTCTGCTCCAGATCGTCAGTAACAACCAAGAGATGTTGGCCCTAGGGACCTTAAGTCCTTTGGAGGGTGGTACATCTTTTGAACTTATCGTGGCTGAAGACACCGATCTTTTACCTTTTTTGAAAGACGAAGGAGCTACCTGGGTACTCGATGTGAATCTCACGGAAGATATTCTCGATGAAATGGATGCTTCTGTGGATTTGAACTTGATGATTAATTACAAAAACTAAGAACCGATATGAAACTATTCTTTGCTGCCCTCTTTAGTGCATTCCTTATGCTGCCGATTTCGGCCAATAGCCAAGAGACTTCATCGGATCCTGGAGATCAACTCATTGGTGTTTGGTCACCAAGCGACGGACGTAGCTATTTGAAGATTGAGAAAATAGGGAACAAGTACTTCGGGCGAGTGGTGTGGTTGAAGGAACCCAATGATGAGAATGGTAATCCACGGGTCGATAAGAACAATCCCGATGAGTCTTTGCGCAGCACACCGTTAAAAGGCTATCGCGTATTGAAAGACTTCATCTACGATACGGAAGAGGAAATGTGGAAGGACGGAACCATCTACGATCCCAAAAACGGCACCACCTATGATTGTAAGATCGAACTCATCGAAGAGAATAAGATTGAAGTTCGCGGTTTTGTGGGAGCAGCAGTCTTTGGCCGAACCGATGTCTGGACCAGACTCGTCAAGAAAAAGAAGTAAGACGATCGAGCAAAAAAAAAGCCCTTCGAATTCCGAGGGGCTTTTTTATAGAATGCTATCTACTTAAGGACTTACATAGCTAATCCCAATGGTGAAGTAAAAGGGATTGCCCAATTCGTTTTCAATATAGTAGGGATCGTCGCTACCCAATAAGCGCAAGAAATCCCCGTCTTCATCAATATCATAACTCCAATTGTACCGGTATCCCGCCTCGGCAATCAGCCAAAAGAAACCCTTGATTGAACGCATATACCGAGCCCCAAACCGGACTTCCGATCTGCGCAATTCCAGGTCTTGCCCTTGAAAGGCCATGGGATTCTCGGGTACCGAAGAGCCGGGATTATCCGCAAAATTGTTGAGGTGGTAGGTATTCCCCAAGAAATTAAATCCGAAACCGATCAAGCTGGTGCTGTTGAAGCGATAGCGGAGGTAGGCGCGTGAGGGGAGCAGAATTTCCGTCCCCCATTTTTCATTCTTGAAGGTGTGGTAGTAGTACACCACAGGCAAGTAGTTCAAGGCACCACCCAAATAAGTCCGAGCCACACCAAAACCGTACATCAAACGATCGTGCGGTTTAAAACCGTAGATCAAAGCGGCGGAATAGCGCAATGTGCTCAAGCTCTGATCAAAATTGCTGTAGCTGTAGTCCCCGTTCAAGGCTATCCCCACTTGACCCAGCAGGAATCGCTTTTCATTGAGGGGCTTGAAAACAGTGGCCAAGGTACTGGCGCTCCGAAGTGGATTGTCTTGAAGACTTTGAGTGAACGGGTGATTACTCGTCTCATTGGTAAAGCTGTAGTGCTGCTCCGTGTAGACGACATTGAGATTGATCAGGATGTTGTTTCGGCTGACCACCGGGAAGTTCCCTGCCAAACCAAATTCATGTGTACTCTGAATGTTGTTCGTCTCGCTGAGATCCGGGTTGCCTGTTCCTTCCAATGGGTTATCTGAAGGGTTGCCTGCTGTGAAGTCATGAGCTCCTTGAAAGGTATACGAAACACCAATCAAGGTTGTGGGACTCTGCCCCAAGACCTTGTTGTTACAAAAGCTTTTTGAAGGCGGCGCAGCTAACTCAAATTCAGAAAAATCGAACTCGTCCTCTTCCACGGAAGTCGTGTCGGTTTGGGCTTGAACGGCCAGGGAAAAGATCAAAAGCAGAAGGGTAATTCTGTACATCAATAGACAATCGTTAGGTTAAACGTAGGCGGAGCGCATAGTAAAGCAAATATGCGGATCATTTGTTTCATTCCCTGACTTTGAGCCTACGGCTCGATGCGCTCTGATCTCTCTCAATCTACAATAGCGCAGTAATCACGCCCACCGAAAAGCCCCAAGCCCCTCCGCGCTCGATCCAGAAATCGGTTTCTTCCCACACCTGACTTTGAAAGATGTCAAAGGTAAGCGCGGCGTTCTTTTCGAAGTAGTATTCAAAACCTACGGTTGTTCGGGTCGTGAAAATACTCTTGCCCTCTTGTTCAATCGTAATGGTGTTGTCTGAAATACTTGCGGTTGGGATGTTGTACAGCTTGATTCCAGGCTGGACCATCAAAAAACAACGAAACTTGGAGTCTCCAAATCGGTAGCCCAAACCTCCGAGAATATCTGTAAAGAGCACCTTTCCCGACAAGACGTTCGAGGTCCCGTCGATATTCTCAAACCGATATTCAGAATCATATGGATCGTAGTTCACGCGAAAAAAGAAGTCGTTGTTGTTACGCAAGCGCAATTCAATAGAGGTTTTCACGATAACACCGGGCGACAAGAATTCAGATCCGTGATCCACGAATCCAATTTCCAAAGAGGGGAGGAAGATGCGAGATACAATGTTTTCTTCTTCCGTTTGTGCATGCATGCTGCAAGCAAAAAGTACGCTTACAAGGGTAAGAATAGTGCTTCTCATTGAGCGGAGATTTTAGATACTTAAAGTATCACATTATCCCGCTCTCCGCCTGTTTTTGCCAATGAAAAATGAACCGTAAAGCTCCAGCCGGATTTCTGCATTTTTAGCACCGCACAAAATTTTTCCGAAAAAGCCCTCGTTAATGGAAGGTCACCAAAACTGTTCTCCCTTCGCAACACCACTACTTTTTATTAATCTCAAAACCATGTTTAATGAGAAGTTTGTTGCTTGTCTTTTGTGTCGCCGCCGCAGTCGTTTCCTGTTCTAAATCGGAGGACGTCGGTGATCAAAACTCTTCCCCTGATAATGATTTTTTCGCTCTGAAGGTGGGCAATTCTTGGGTCTACAAGAACTACCTCTACGATTCTGCCTCGGAGAGCTATCTGGAGTCAACGGTAGTCGATTCCGTATCCATTACAGCTACAGAGGAGATTTCGGGCGAAACCTATTTTGTCTTCAGAAGAAATACTGTTGGAAATGAGGATGGCCTCACCGTGTGCAATCCAAATGGCGAACATTACGAGCGCCTGCGCGCGCTGGACGGTCAACTCGTCAATGAAAATGGCGACGTCAAATTTACCTACACGGATTACTCAGAACGAGTTGTCCAATCGGAGGACTGGGGTACGGTATACGAGACCCTTCAAGACTATGACAGCACCTTGACGGTGGAAGCTGGCGAATTTGAGTGCATGTTTTCCGAGCGATATGTGAAAACGACTCAAGGAGATCAATTCCCCGCAACGGATCGATTCTTCTATGCCTCGGGAACAGGCCTGATCTACGACACCTCTTCCTACGCTTCGAGCGATAAGCCTGCCGTAATTCGCAGGTTGTATTCCTACTCGGTGCAATAATGATTTGGGCCTGCGGCCCGGTGCGGTTCCGGATGCGACCTTCAGCTCCGGAAACCAAAGAGCCCATCCGACTTTGTCGAATGGGCTTCTTTTTTTTTGTGCGGACGGGGGGACTCGAACCCCCACGTCGAAGTGACACTGCCGCCTGAAGACAGCGCGTCTACCAATTCCGCCACGTCCGCGGGTCTAAAATGAGTTTGCAAGCAAGCACCCGTTTGGGAGGTGCTAACAAGCACAACGAAATCCGTTTAGGTCCTTCCAGGACATCGCGGATTTTTTCCCTGATTTCCTTGAGCAAGCTCAGTAAATCGATAAAAAAATCCGCTTGCGCAGAGCGCAAACGGATTTCTTATTGCTTGTGCGGATAGAGGGAGTCGAACCCACACGCCTCACGGCACTGGATCCTAAATCCAGCGTGTCTACCAATTCCACCATATCCGCTTAAAAGAACTGCCTTCCATTGGAAGGACGGCAAAGATACAAAGATTCACGAACCAAAGCGATATTTTCGGGTTCTGAAAATCATGGCACAAGACACGCAGATTCATCCTGTAGACGGCGGGCCCATTTATTTCGAGACGAACTTTGACCAATGGATCGTGGAACCGTACAATACGCTTACGGCAGCGGCCTTTCTTGGTGTGTGTCTTTATTGGGCCTACCGTGTTTATCGGCCAGAGTTTAGAGGTCATTTTCTGCAGTACGTACTTCCCATTCTGGCCATCGGAGGAATTGGCGGAACGCTGTATCACGGTTTTCGAAACCACGCCGTGTGGATTTTCATGGATTGGGTTCCTATTCTCATCCTCACCGTCTTGGCCAGCGTATATTTCATGTGGAAAGTGACAGGAAAATGGTGGAAGGCCTCCCTTTTTGTGCTTGGTCTCTTTGTTTTGACTGGCCTCTCACCATTGATGGTGGCCGATCAGTACGCTTCCAGTATTAGTTACTTCTTTATGGCCGTCATGGTCTTGCTTCCAACGCTGCTCTTTCTGCGTCAAAGAGATTGGGCGTATATAGGATACGTAGGTGGAGCGACCCTTGCTTTTGGCATGGCCTTGACGGCGCGTATCATCGACCCGCAGGGTCTATTGCCCATGGGAACCCACTTCCTCTGGCACATTTTTGGAGCCCTCAGCGGGAGTCTGATGATAGGCTTTATTTACTACCACAACTTGAGGGAAATGCGTACCTTTGCGCCCTCGAAATAGGAGGGAAGTCCCTCATCATCAAAGGAAAAGACGTTTTCTATGGATATTAAGAAAGTGGAGATCGATGATTTGAATGCACAATTGCGCATCAAAATCGACGCAGCAGATTACCAACCGAAAGTAGAGGAAGTACTTTCGAACTACAGAAGAACCGCAAGCGTACCTGGATTCCGTAAAGGGAAAGTGCCGATGGGCATGGTGAAGAAGATGTACGGAAAGGGTGTACTCGTTGAGGAGGTAAACAAATTAATGCAGCAGCAGGTCTTTGATTTTCTGAACAGTGAAAACTTGGAAATTCTCGGGAACCCTATTCCTACAGACGAGAATGAGCAGGTGGACTGGAGCGAAGGAAACGACTTCGAATTTTCGTTTGAAGTAGGTCTTTCTCCTGAGTTCGAAGTGAAGATCACCAAGAAAAACAAACTTCCTTTCTACCAGATCAAAGCGGATGATGCGACGATCGATCGCTATACAGAGGACTTGGCTCGTCGCTATGGCGCCATGACCAATGTCGAGAAAAGCGAAGAAGGAGATACCCTCTACGGGAAATTCACACCAGCTGGCGAAGGTGACCACAGCAATGAGGCTACGGTCATGATCAGCGCCATCAAAGACGCAAAAATTCAGAAGAAATTCATCGGAATTGGACCGGATGATATTGTTGAGTTCGATGTGTTGAAAGCCTTCGACAACAACTTGACCGAAGTGAGCTCTATGCTCAACTTGCCTAAGGAAGAAATCACAGATGAGAATAAGAAGTGGAACTTCCAGGTCATTCGTGTGAACCACCTGGTTCCTGCTGAATTGAACCAAGAGTTGTTCGACAAGATCTTCGGTGAAGGGAATGTGAACGGAATCGAAGAGTTCCGAGCAAAAGTAGCTGAGGACATCGAGAAGATGTACGAGCAAGAAAGCGATCGTCGATTCTTGAACGATGCTACGGAATATATCTTGGACAAAACCAAGTTCGATCTTCCTGACGCTTTCTTGAAGCGTTGGTTGATGACCGTAAGCGAGAATCCATTGACGGAAGAGCAAGTGGAAGCGGAGTACGCTCAATACCAGTTGTCAACCAAATGGCAATTGATCGAGAACCGCATCGCTAAGGACAACGACATGCAGATCACCAGAGAAGAAGTATTGGGATTTGCAGAGAACGCTGTTCGCTCGCAAATGCTTCAGTATGGTATTCCGGAACCAGACGAAGAAATGGTGAAAAACACCGCTTCTAAAGTTTTGGAAAACGAAGAAGAAAGCAAGCGTATTAGCGATGAGATCTTCTCTCGTAAACTCCTCGCCTTCTTCAAAGAGAGCTTCAAACTAGACGAGAAAGAAGTTACCTACGACGAGTTCGTCGAGAAAGCAACAAAATGATACATTTGAGGTTGTAATCAGTACACGTTTTACAATCTCAATATATCATGTTTGACAACGACGAGTTTCGCAAATACGCGACACAACATATGGGTGTCAGCAGCTTGACGTACGATGAGTACGTGAGCGCTGCAACCCGCCAAATGCCCCGGGGATTGACCCCGAACATCATCGAAGAGCGCCAAATGAATGCGGTGTCTATGGACATCTTTTCTCGCCTCATGATGGATCGAATCATCTTCCTCGGAGTGCCTATCAATGATCAAGTTTCGAATATCGTTCAGGGACAACTCCTCTTTTTGCAGAGCGTTGACCCCAAAAAGGATATTCAAATCTATCTGAACACGCCGGGTGGTGGCGTTTATGCCGGATTGGGCATCTACGATACCATGCAGTTGGTTGCCCCTGACGTGGCGACCATTTGTACCGGGATGGCGGCTTCTATGGGAGCTGTCTTGCTCTGCGCCGGTGCTGACGGGAAGAGATCAGCCCTGACCCATAGTCGGGTGATGATTCACCAACCTCTGGGCGGTGCTCAAGGGCAGGCCTCAGATATTGAAATTACCGCGAAGCAGATCTTGATGCTCAAGCAAGAGCTCTATCAGATCATCGCTAAGCACAGCGGTCAGGATTACGATAAAGTCTATGAAGATGGAGACCGGGATTACTGGATGAAGTCGGATGAGGCCAAAGCGTATGGTATGATCGATGAAGTATTGACCAAAGCAGGATGAAAGAAGAATTGAGTTGTTCCTTTTGTGGACGTAAGAAAAGCGAAACCAAGATCTTGATCGCCGGGATCGATGCACACATATGTGATCAATGCATCGAGCAGGCACACGGCATTTTGGTGGAGGAATTGAGCGACAGCGAACTCGAATCGGTGGCTCAAGAAATGACCTTGCGCAAGCCACAGGAGATCAAGTCATTCTTGGACGAGTACGTCATCGGTCAGGATGATGCGAAGAAGGTCCTTTCCGTAGCGGTATACAACCACTACAAACGACTCTTGGCTCCATCGGACGATGAAATCGAAGTCCAAAAATCCAACATCATCATGGTGGGCCAAACAGGGACTGGAAAGACCCTGTTGGCTCAGACCATTGCCAAGATGTTGAATGTTCCTTTCGCCATTGTGGATGCCACCATTTTGACTGAAGCCGGGTATGTGGGAGAAGATGTGGAAAGCATCATTTCCCGATTATTGCAGGCTGCGGATTACGACCCTCGGAAAGCCGAGCGGGGTATCCTGTTCATCGACGAGATCGACAAAATTGCGCGCAAGAGCGATAATCCGTCCATCACACGCGATGTGAGTGGAGAAGGGGTTCAGCAGGCTATGCTTAAGCTGTTGGAAGGCTCTAAGGTCAACGTTCCGCCGCAAGGAGGACGAAAGCATCCAGACCAGAAGTTTGTGGAGATCGATACCAGCAATATTCTCTTCGTAGCCGGAGGGGCATTTGATGGAATCGACTTGCACATCAAGCGCCGCCTGAACACGGCTGCCATTGGTTATGGAAATGCTTCCCAGGAACGAGTTGATGACGATAACGTCTTGCAATTCGTAGCTCCCCAAGATTTGAAGAGCTTTGGTTTGATTCCTGAGCTCATCGGGCGGATGCCTGTGCTGACTCATCTGGATCCGCTCGACGCAAGTGCGTTGAAGCGCATTCTAACCGAGCCTAAGAATGCTCTAATGAAACAGTATCACAAGCTTTTCGCTATGGATGAGGTGGACTTTTCCTACGATGAATCAGCCATTGATTTTATCGTTGAAAAGGCCGTCGAATTCAAGTTGGGGGCTCGTGGACTTCGGAGCATCTGTGAGGCATTGCTCGTGGATGCTATGTTTGAATTGCCCAGCGGTGAAGGTGAGCAAGAGCTTCGCTTGACCCGTGACTATGCAGAAAAGAAAATAAGCGCCAGCAGCTTGAGAAAGTTGCGGGCCGCTTCATAATAAAATTAGACAATGAGTGAATTCAAGAATTTACAAGATCAGATAGACGCACGCCTCTTGGGTGAGCGTAAAGTATTCCTTTGGGGACAGGTCGATGATCGAAGTGCCAAGCACGTGATCGACCGCCTTTTATACCTCGAACTCGAGGCCCCGGGAAAAGAAATCCAATTCGTCATCAACAGTCCTGGGGGATATGTGACCTCAGGAATGGCGATCCACGACACCATGCAGCAAATCTCAAGCCCCGTGAGTACGGTGTGTGCAGGTATGGCGGCATCCATGGGCTCTATTTTGCTGTCCGCTGGAGAAAAGGGCCGTCGTTTTGTGATGCCCTACGGTCGAGTGATGATCCATCAACCGAGCGGAGGAGCGCAAGGACAGGCCTCAGACATCGAAATCCAAATGAAGGAAATCTTGAAGACCCGCGATATCGGTGCCAAAATCTTGGCCGACAATTGCGGTCAGAGCATGGAGCAAATCCTGAAGGATTTCAACCGCGATTATTGGATGGATGCTGAGGAATCAGTGGCCTATGGAATCGTTGACGGAATTGCAGAAGGGGCTTAATTAGTCCTCTTTCTTCCGTTCCCAAACTTCAAAGCTGAAGTTGTACGCATGACTGGCGTCCTTCTTGTGCGATTCGTGCAAGACGCGCTGCCATTCGTTGGGATCCAGTTCTGGAAAGAAGGTATCGCCGTTGACGTGGGCGTGGACCCGGGTAAGGTAAATGCGGTTCACGTAATGAATAGCCTGTTCGTAAACCTGTGCTCCACCCACCACAAACGGTTCTTGATCTTCGCCGACCATCTCAATGGCGGATTCGATGTCGTGTGCGATTTCCGCGCCTTCAATGACTAGATCCTCGCGTCGGGTGATGACGATGTTCCTTCTTTTTGGAAGAGGTTTGCCAATGCTGTCAAAGGTTTTTCGGCCCATGATGATCACGTGGCCCGAAGTCATTTCCTTGAAGTATTTGAGGTCCTTGGGCAGATGCCAAAGAAGCTGATTGTCTTTGCCGATGGCGTTGTTCTCAGAAGCGGCGACGATCATGGAAAGAATCATGATGCTGGGTTTGGTTTGGGTTGCAACGAATGAAGGTACAGGGCTAAAGATACGCCATAAAATGCTCCGCGCTCGATGAATTCCCACCAAGACTCACCGACCAGAGGGCGAATTAAAGCCGTTGATAACGTCCAAACGAAGCACCACAGGTATAGCCATTTGAACGGCTTGAAAACCAGAAGCGCAGCAACGATTAGATCCAGTACTCCGATCATGGGCAAAATGGAAATGGCCAGATTTTCGGCTATCCCTAGAGTGGTCAAATAGGGCACCCAACTCATCCGCCCGTTGAGGGCGAAAATGCCATGCCCCAAAAAGGTCAGGGCAAGTGCAGCGCGCAAGATCAAGTGAATTCTGCGATCCATTAGAACAGGCGCTCGAGGTAGTTTCCGACAACGTAGGACAGAATAGCTGCAGCAGCACCCAGGAAGAGCGTCTCAGCAATGCTTCGCAGGATGTCATTTTCCGTCACGCGAGCCTTCAAGTATCCGATGAGGACAAAGGCGCCCCCGGTCATGACGCAGGACCAAGCAAACAAGTCCAATTCCAATCCATCGGCGGCGTAGTCGTAGACGTACACCAGCAGTGGAATGAGCCCAACAAGTATAAAGCTCACGAAAGTCACGGCCCCCATGGCAAATGGAGATTTGGTTTCCTCTTGCATCTCCAGTTCTTCCTTCATCATCACATCGACCCATCGGTCGCGGTCGGCACAAATCACATCGACCACCTGCTCCAGTAACTCGCCTTCGAATCCCTTCGCTTCATAAATCTCACGAATTTCAGCCCGTTCTTTTTCAGGAAGGTTGTCCACTTCCCAATACTCGATTTTCTTGTGCTTCTCGTAATTCTGAATCTCCGATTTAGTGCTGAGAAATGCACCCACGGACATGGCAAACCCATCGGCAATGAGGTTGGCAAATCCGAGGATGATGATGACGGCCGTATCCAAACCCGCTCCAACCGATCCGGCAACCACAGCGAAGGTGGTCACACTGCCGTCGATACCGCCATAAACGAATTCTCCCAAGTAATCTTGAAAGCGGCGAACGAACGCATTCTGGGGCTGATGGTACTTTTCCATGCCCTAAAATAAAAGATTAAACGGCAACCACGCCTTTGATGTGCGGCCATGGATCGTAGTTCAACAATTCGAAATCTTCAAACTTGAACTCGAATATGTCCTTGACCGTCGGGTTGATCTTCATCGTCGGCAAGGCTCGCGGCTCGCGGCTAATTTGCAATTCCACTTGTTCCATGTGGTTGCTGTAGATGTGGGCGTCACCGAAGGTGTGCACAAAATCGCCCAGTTCTAGATCACAGACTTGAGCGACCATCATGGTCAACAGCGCATACGAAGCGATGTTAAAAGGTACACCCAAGAAGATGTCCGCCGAGCGCTGATACAGTTGACAGCTCAGTTTGCCATCCGCTACGTAAAACTGAAAGAAGGTGTGGCAGGGAGGGAGCGCCATATTGGGAATCTCGCTCACATTCCAAGCCGAAACAATCAGGCGTCGGCTGTCCGGATTGTTCTTGATATTGTGGATGAGCTGGGTGATTTGATCGATGGACGCCCCATCAGGCGTGGGCCAAGAACGCCATTGAACTCCGTATACAGGCCCCAGATCCCCGTTCTCATCAGCCCATTCATCCCAGATTCGAACACCATTTTCCTTCAGATAGGCGATGTTGCTATCCCCTTTGAGAAACCACAAGAGCTCGTGAATAATACTCCGCAAATGCAGCTTCTTGGTGGTCACCAGCGGAAACCCCTTCGAAAGATCGAATCGCATTTGGTGTCCAAAAACGGAAGTGGTTCCCGTCCCCGTTCTGTCTTCCTTGGCGACGCCTTCGTCGAGCACGCGCTTGATGAGGTCGTGATACTGCTGCATATTCTGGGAATTTCTATCAAAAATAAGGCCCTACGGGCCGATGCACAACCCGCCCCGCTCCAAGTTTTTAAGAAGAAATAAACAAAAGCCAGAAGGCCCGCTGCCTCACCCTGAAAAGGTGCGCGCGGGCCTCCTAACCTATGAAAGTTAACTACTAAACCTATGCCTTTATTAGTCCATATTTCGTGCCATAAATGCGGACATGTCGTACCAGTAGTCGCGATTTAGGGTGGTGAAGTTTGGATGTGTGAAAAGCGGAGAAGGCCATTGCTCTACTTCGTAAACGAGGTCCTTGCTTTCTGTGTAGCCTTCATGAAGCGCACGCGCATAGATGCCTTCTGGCCCGTTGAAGGATATACCGCCGTAGGTGAATGTGGTATCAAAGGTGACGGTACCGTCGTTGAATTGTTGATCGGTGCAGGCGACCAAGTAGAGTGCGGGATCTCCAGCGTCTACAAAATTGACTCCTTGCGTGTAGATGTTCATGCCGATGATTCCTTTGATATCTGAAGAGAACCCGACATTATCTGTGTTGTCCCATCCAAGGGCGTTCAGTCGGCCAGCTACATAAGGCTGAAGATTTGGATCGGTGAAGTCTCCTGTTTCGCTTGCACTCATAAAGGCGTGGTTGAAGGCAATTTGCCCTCCGTTGGACCACCCTCCAATAAAGATATTCTGTGTGCTGGCGCCCCAAGCTGTCGCCTGACTGCGCACAAACCGGATTGATGAGCGGACATCTTGGACGGCGTATACCCAGTCGTCCACATCAATGTTTGCGTCCGCAGATAAAGAGTACTTGGAAACAGCAGCCAAATAACCCTTACTGGCTAATTCTTGGGCAAAGGCGTTTAGACCGCTCAACTGCGTATGAGATGAAAATCCACCACCAGGATAAAGAATGACCACAGGTTTTTCTGCGAGGTTATTATCCGGAGACACAAAGACTTCCATCGTGTTGTCTGTTCCGGATCCGTACGTGTAAACTGTAGAGGTGACGTTTACATAGATTTCATCTACAAAGTTGGGTCCCTCTTGACCGGTTACTTCTCCAAGCTCATTTAGAGCGGAAGAAGCTCCATTTTGAAAAGGATCAATGGTAGCCCCTTTTTGGGTTAGTGATCCGTCTACTCCTTGAGGAGCAATTTGATCGTCTTTCTCACAAGAAGTGAAGACAGTTAAGAAGATCATTGAAAAGAAAAAAGCAGCATACTTAAGAATTGAAGATTTCATGATAATTTGATTTAGGGTGAAACGTAAGTACACCGCAAACATCCGGCGGAAAACAGGGCAAGGGTTAACAGTTATGTTGCTGAACATTGCAGAGACATAGGTGCAAGGTATTCAGACGTCCTTGGCCCCTTTGGAACATATGTTGCAAAGCATTGAACACATGTTGTTTGGGTAAGGATGGCCTTATATTAATTGTACATTTAGGCAACAGATAAGCTGTAGATGCCTGAAAATCCGCAATATAGACCAGTAGAAAACGCTCAAGAGACCGGCCCAATGGAGCCGGCAAAAGAGCTGTCTATGGACGATGCTTTGATTCAAAAGCTCGAAAGTATTGTCAAAGCGGAAATGGCTGATGAGCGATTTGGAGTATCGGAATTGGCCGACGCGGTTGCCATGAGCCGGTCCCATCTTCACCGAAGGCTTTCCAGTATCATAGGTGTCTCTACCAGTCAATTTATACGTTCCATTCGATTAGAGCGAGGCATGGAATTGCTCCGTCAAGACGTAGGGAATGTTAGTGAGGTAGCTTATCGAGTTGGATTTGCCAGCAACACCTATTTCACCAGATGTTTTAATGAGGCGTATGGCTTTCCACCTGGAGAAGCTCGAAAGCGAGGGCTTGAAGAGCCGGCTAAGGAATCTTCCTTCTCGGATAAGGCTCAGATTTCGAATCAAGAAGGATCTAAGCCTCTTGTTCCCTTCTTCGAGGCCTTCCACCCAAGCTCGAGTGAGGAATTGGTCCGAGAAGTATTTGTGGCCATGGCGGAGGTTAAACCATCTCTTCAGAAGTTCTTGTTGGTTGAAGAAGATGAGGGCGAAGTGCTCGATATCCGACTTTTGGCCTATCAGATTATCAAAAGTTACCCTTGGGTTATAGGAGTGGAGTTGCGTCGGTTGTTCTCGGCCAACTTGCTTGACAAACTCGAGTTACGCTACAAACAACTTTCCAGAACGGTTGACCGAATGGTTGAGGTGCTCAGCTTCATCCTCACCTCCGAATGGTTGCGGTGCAGAGAACTCGGGGGCGTTCAAAAAGTAGATGCAAAAGCTCTGGAGTACGGATTAAATCCTCAATCTCGTGAAGACCGAGTTCGTTGGATTCGGACGCTCGATGAAGTCTTGAAAAAATCAGGTCAGCCCGGATTTTTAAATGAATGGGAAGACATTCTCACGCCTGCTTTTTACCGTGAGTTGGAAGATTGGAGCCTACTCAAGACTCCTGATCAATGGTTTCAGGAAGCGGCAGCAGATAGTGTAGCTCAAATGGAGCAGACGACTGTATTCTTGCTTAAGAAGTGCGCCTTCCTAGTCGACTATAAAATGGTGCACGTCAGCGCTATTGAGGTTCGTAAACGAAAATTTACACAGGCGCGATTCAACCACAGACTTCGCCTTTTGAACAGTACGGATGCTCAGTTTAAGTCCATGGATGAGCTGGCCGAAACGTTTTCAGATAGCGGAAGCGTGCTACTGCTGAGGAGTATAAAAGATACCGGTGATTACCTGAATTTGAGCCCATTTATTGTGGATACCCAAGATGCCGAAATCGGCTTGCTGCGATCAGCAGGCCTTCGAAGTGATATATACCTCTTTCAATCCTTGTCAGAAGATTCGGCCATGTATCAAGGGGCCAATGGTCAGGCGGAACAGGATTTTATGAAATGGGAGCATTGGAATGATCTCAGCCTCGAGTTTAACAGAATTAAAGGAGAAGCAGAATGAGCAGTGCAACAGAACATTCTCCATTTAAATTTCTCGATGCTTTTGGCAAAGAGGATCAATCCATCTTCTTTGGCCGTGACGCCGAAGTAAACGAAGTTTACGATAAGTCCTTCCAGAGCCGATTATTGCTCGTTTATGGAGCTTCGGGAACGGGTAAGTCCAGCATCATTCACTGCGGACTGGCCAATCGATTTGCCGAAGAAGATTGGATGCCGATTTCCATCCGAAGAGGCGGGAATATTCTGCGTTCGTGGTACCAGCAAGTCAATAAATGGACCTTTAACCAAGAGCCGGCACCGGAGGTCATCGACTCAGAAGTACTGAAAGGAGTTACTACTTCAGCCTTCATGGAGCACTTCAAGCCCATGTACTTCATTTTTGATCAATTTGAAGAGCTCTTCATTTTTGGCGATCAAAACGAGATTGAGTCCTTTATTCAATCGGTTCGCGCTTTCTTGGATTCCGATTTAGATGCTCATTTCATCTTCATCCTTCGCGGAGAGTACTTGGAATTCTTAACCCAGTTCGAAGTGCAGATTCCTCATTTCTTTGACAACCGCGTGCGCGTTGAGAAAATGACGCGTCACAAGGCAAGTCAGTGTGTTCAAGGACCCTGTGATGCCTTCGGGATTGAATTGGACGAGGACTTTGAAGAAAAGCTGTTGTCCAAGATTAATCCAGATAAGAGCTATGTCGAATTGACCTTTTTGCAGGTCTTCTTGGACCGTATTCATCAGGATGCTCGAGCACGCGGGACAGAGGGTAGACCCCTAAAGTTCACAACGGATCAGCTCGATCAAATGGGCGATATCGGTGACGTACTGGCCGAATTCGTGGACGAGCAGATCTTCAAAATGGATGACCCTAAGGCTGCACTGGGAGTGCTCAAGTCCTTGGTGTCTGTTGAGGGTACTAAGATTCCGAAGACTCTTGAAGAAATTCGTCAAAGCTGTCGAGAACTTGGATTGGATTTGGACGATCAAGCCGTAGAGCTTTTGGTGCGCAGTTTTGTCGACAAACGCATATTATCGGACCGCGACGATGATGGACGATATGAGTTCCGTCACGATAGCTTGGCGCAGAAAATTTTTGAACGCATTTCCATTCAAGAACGGGAGCTACTGGAAGCCCGAAATTTCTTGAACCTCAGTTTTAAAGAATACGAGAAACGCGGAAAACTACTGACCGAAGAGGACCTGCAATACATCGGCCTTTACGAACGGAACCTCGCTCTTTCAGAGGAGCTAATCGCCTTCTTGCGAGCGAGCGAAAGACAAACCAAAAGTCACCGAAGGCGTCAGCGTCGTAGAACGGTTATTTCAGGAGTCATCCTGCTTTTAATGATCCTATCCGTCATTGGATTCTTCCAGGCTCGACAGCAATCTGAACGTGCTCGTGAGTTGGCGGAAGTGGCTCAGCAGGAAAGTGAAGTCGCGGATCAAGAGCGCCAGAGGGCTGAAGCCAATGAGCAATCAGCGGAGGAGAATGCAGCGGCGGCTTTGCAATCTGCGGAAGAAGCCGAGGCGGCGCGGGAAGAAGCGCTTGTTCAAGAGGGGCTTGCGAAAGCATCGGCCCGTAGGGCCATAGAAGAAAAGCAAAAGGCAGATGTGGCGCGCTCTGAGGCCGAGGAAAATGCCCAGATCGCTCAACAGCAGCGGGGAATTGCGCAAGCCGCTGAATCCCGTACCGAGCAACTATTAATGCTCAGTTTGAGTCGGGAGTTGGCCCTGAGGTCTTTGCGAACGCCTAAAGCTGAAACAGGACTTCAATTGGCCCTCATTGCTGCGGAATTGCACCGAGCCAATCGCGGACCTCAGTGGACCCCGGAGCTTTATCAAGCCTTCTTATCGGCGGATCAGAACCTACCCGATCAAGGATTGATTCGTGTTACGAGAGGTAATGTGACGCGTGGAGAGGAGGAGCAGGCCGCGCTGATCTTCCCGGCTGGGTTTGCTTGGTCCAATAATGTTCTTACCCTCCAGGAAGGAAGTAATCCTTGGAGCCTTGAATATGGCTCGCGTCTAACCATTCTGCGAGAAAGTCCGAATGGAAATATCCTTGCAGCTGGATATTCAGATGGGACCATCTTGTTGATTGATGGTGAGAATGGTGAAGTCGAACTGCGACTTGTGGGCCATACAGCCGCAATAACCGATTTGCAATTTTCTCCTTCTGGAACCGAGCTGTTAAGCGCTTCGTATGATCGATCCGCAAGGCGTTGGCTGCTTTCCGAAGAAACCGTTGAGCCCATAGAGGTATTCGATCAAGAGAAATGGATCGCCCACGTTGCGTGGGAGAGCGATCAGCGATGGAGCTACACTAATTTCGATGGAAAGAAAGTCAGCTTTCCGCTGACCGCAACAGAATGGTACTCCTATTTCTGTAAATCTAAAACCAACGCCATCAGTGAAGCTGATTGGAAGCGCTATGTCAGTGATGAACTTAATTACAACCCACCTTGTGATGAAAACTAACATTCTTATATGGCTGACTCTAATGGTCAGCTTTGGAACGCTTGGCCAGGACTGCGAGAGTTCCCTTGAAGAGGCCCGACGTGCCTATTACGATGGACGATTTGATGAAGTTATCTCTTTGCTGCAGCCTTGCTCGGAATCAGAGAACCGCTCCGTGCGGTCAGATGCACTAGAGCTGATGGCCAAGGCGGAGATTCTGACGGGCCGGGATTCCACAAGCGACTTTCATGTTGCAGGATTGCTAGAAGCGGATCCTCTTTATAAGTACTCCCGCTCGGAATTGCAGTCTTTTAAGGAAATCGTTGACTCCTATTCCATTAATCGAAAGTGGAGTCTTGGTTTGCGTTCTGGCGCAGTGATGCCGAATATCGTCATAACCCAATATCATTCTTACGCTTCTTCAGCACTTGAGCCTAGTTCGTACGAGACCCAAGTGGGATTCTCAGGAACCCTAGAGGGACGCTATTTTCTGATGCCCTTTCTGGCTCTCTCTGGAGGGCTTCAATATCAATCACTGACGTATCAATTTTCTGAATTACAGCTAGAGGCACAAGAGGCTCGGGTTAATGATCATATGGAATATGTTGGATTACCTCTACAAGCTGAACTGTCTTTGCCAATAGGAAGTTGGCATGTCGAAGGAGGCTTAGGTTGGCAGTTTCAATGGCTTGCTCGTTCATCGGGTGAATTGAGTCTATTTCCAATTGAGGGTGAAATTCCAACCGGTCTGGATGCTCCAGCTAAAGTGGGAACGGTGGACTTGACGCCATGGAAAAATACGTGGAATCACAGCTTTATTGCTCATTTGATCGTGGAACGAAGGATTGGCCTCTATGCTGTTGGATTAGGTACCTATTATCAGGGTGGCCAATCCAATATCACCAACGATGATGAGCGTTGGCATGACCTTGAGGCCACTCACGAGTATGGTTATTTGCCTGATGATTTTACTTTATCAGCGTGGACGATTGAACTGTCTGTTCGTCGCTATTTCTTCACCCCTAAAAAGAACGTAAAATGAAAAGGATAGCAATTTTCTTACTGTCCGTTTTACTGATTTCCTGCAGTCAAGAGGCTCCGCAACCGGATGAGACCTGGGTAAGAAGCGTTGGTGGCCGCATGGCCAACGTGATACTTGATGTAGAGTCTCTTTCAGACGGTCGTGTCGTCGTCGTTGGACAGCAAGGGTACCCAGCCTACGACTACTCCGCCACTGTCGGAGTGAACTACGAAGGCAACATCCAAGAGCGGGGCTGTATGATTGCTTTACTCAGCCCTCAGGGTCGATTAATTAAAAAACGCTTATTCCGTGCAGAGGACATCCGAATCGACGGCTTGATGACCCTGAACAGTATTGGTGATCGAGGGACATTTACTCAAGTAATTCCCACACCCGACGGAGGTTTTTTATGCCTTGGTGAATGGAGAGGCGCTGGATTCAGTGGGGACCCGAATGGTCAATGGGGTTTTCTGCAATTCGAACCTGGTGATCCTTCCGCCTATGCCAATTTTGTGTGCAAGTTCGATTCAGACTTGAAGCTTACCAATTTCAGAACCGTGATGGGGAGCCCTTTGACCCCAAATATTGTATTCACAAACGCCCATATATGCATTAGCCCTTCAGGAGAAATTAAACTGGCCACTAGTGGGTTGAGAACTGTTGCGAATATCACCCACATGTACGCCTTATTTACGCTAGATCAGGATGGTAATGCTGTTGACGTCCGAACGACTTATACAAACCCACCTTGGCTTAGTCTGACAAGAGATCTCATGTATAGCACAGATGGAGAGCTGTTGATGTTCGGTCAAGAAGGAAATAAAATGGTTATTCATAATTGGGGCCCTGAAGGCTTTGGTATTACTGAAGTTATAGACGTAGCAGATGATGGCGTTGGTCCAGGTCAGGTCAATGGAAACAACGCATTCCTCGTTAACAATCCTCAAGGTGGATATATAGCGGTGCATATGGATGCTCCACAGAGCATTGTTCTGACCCATCTCGATGAAGACTTGAACTTGATTAAAGAAGATATTCGACCTGAGGTGTTGTCGGAAGGTGAATACCCTCTAGATGCTTCAATGACAGAAGATGGTGAACTGTTACTCCAGACGAACCTCCTTTATGGCGCCCCATTTGTCTACTCTCGATTGTACAAACTCACTGCTGACGGTCAGTTGATTTGGCAACGCGAGTTCAGCGGTGTCAATGGAAGCTTCGCACAAACATCCGATGGTTTCTTATTGATTCCTGAGAATTACACACAAGACGAATCCATCCAAAAAGCACGACTCATTAAAGCATACAGCAATGGACTACTTGAATAAAACCTGTTTCCTGGCCCTTTTGTGCGGAGCCTTTCTGATTTCCTGTACCGAATCGGTTACCCCACCGTCCGTGGATGAATCCACTTCGGAAAAGCAACGACTGCTCAGCCAGTGGTGGGTATACGACAGCATCGTAGTAGACGGTGAGAGCTTTTTCAATGCCGATACCGTCATGAATCCAGGACGCAGCCTAAGTTCTGGTATTGGAGGTCATCGTTCCGAGCTTTTCAGACGCCAATTTCGCTACTTGGAGGATCAGATGTATCAATTGCGATGGCAGAATAGGGGGAACTATGCCTTAGGTGCTCATTTGGAACCCAACGATCAGCCCAACAGTGGTTATTGGCGCTTGAACGCTGCTGAGGATACCATTATACACAATGAATTTACCTGGACGGAAACTCGATATGCCTTTGAAGTTTCCCACGACCAATTGATACGACGACACATTCGGTACATGAGTCTCCCTTCAAATGAATACGGGAATACAATTTCAGCTGATTGGGAAGCTGGAGAGTACGTGCTTTTTGAAGAGTACTTCAGCCGAAAGGAATAGGGTATGGCCCTACGGGCCGATGTTACTCTTCAGGTTCGTAGTTATCCCAGTCTTGAAAAGCGGCGTACTCCCCGCGGCTGTCCGTGGCAATAACTTCCAATGTGCCCCACCAGGTGTATCCGAATAACATGTAGCCCTCCTGCGTGGTGAGCTCAATCATCTCGTTCTCATAGGGCGTTCGACCTGCGCTATTGATCATTTGAATGCGACCACTTTTACGCTCAACCATTTGATGCTTCCCTTCGCTGTAGAACCCAACGGTGAAGTCAACGATTTCATCGCCGCCAGATCCAGCAGGCCCAATGATCCGCCCTTTGAGTTTCAAGTCCCCCTTGGGGTACCACTCTTCGAATGGGCCCTGAAGAATGCCGTATTGGTAGTTGCGCCTTTGCGCCAATTGTCCATTGGGATAGTAGTGTAAGACCTCACCGTGAATCCGCCCTCGGGATACGGGCACTTGCCAAGCCAGCACTCCGTTCTTGTGGTATTCCGAGAAGGTTCCGGAGAACGACTTGCCATCGGGAGTCTTGTAGATGCGGTCTTCAAAAAATAGCTCGGGTTCGGTATTGAGCTGTCGACTCATGGACCAGCTTTCCTGTTGGTCATCAATCAACTCGAGGCGTCGACGTTCGTTGGGCTGCGTGCATCGGGCCGTAAGGCCCAAAACACCCAATAAAAGGATGGTCCGTATTACTTGTCTTGTAGCCATTTTCGCGAGATTAAATAGTCCAATCCGAGGCGACCTGATCCAACGACTAAGGTATAAAACGAGAGCCACAGAAAGCCCATAGCGGGTAGCATGCTCCAGGTACCTTGCCCCCATTTCTGGTAAAAGATGGCTACCAGCATGGTGCAGGCAATGAGAAAGGCGTTGAGACGGGTGGCGACCCCTAAGGCCAACAAAAGTCCACCGATGGTTTCTGAAGCGGCAGCCATCCAAGCGAAGAAGACCGGAGCCCAGCTGAAGGGGGCGCCGAAGTTGGCTACGTCTTCAGGAAACCAAGAGGCTACTTGTAGGAATCCGAGCTCGTTTTCTGCCGGGCTCCAGGGAACCCCAAATTTACTTGAGCCAAAGTCAATAGTGAGGAGCATTCCTCCGACAAATCGTGGAATAAAGATGAGGATGTCCGAGGCCCAGTTTTGCATCGGAAGCGGACGGATCAGTGTAGAGATCGTTTTCATTGAGGAAGTGTTTTTGTTCCCAGCGAAGATGTCCGAATATATCCAAACACAACTTCTTAATTAGGGTAAGCTGCTGTATTTGAGGGGTGAGTGGTTCTATTTGGCCAGAACCCAGGTTGGATAGCCATCGTACTCTGGTGTATCGGTCAGTTGTAGAATACTGTCCGATTTTAGGTCGTACAAGTACAGGTCATAGGAACCTTTGGGCGGGCGGGCGTGGAAGGCTAGGTATCGGCCATCGGGGGAGAAACTCAGTTCTCCTTTTTCCCAATCATTATCCGTGAGGCGCCGATTCTTGCCCGTCGCCACATCTTTGAGGTAGAGTTCCATTCCGGGCCGATGGCGATTGCTGGCAAAGGCAATCTTACGGCCGTTTGGATGCCAGACGGCATACCGATCTAGACTGTCGTGTTGGGTCAATCTACGTTGGTATGCGCTGGTGAGCGGAAAGAGGTAGAGTTCGGGATTGCCGTCTTGATTGGAACGATAAAGCAGCGTTAGGCCGTCGGGAGACCAGGAGGGTTCTACACCGCCAGCGGTTCCAGACGTCAGCCACTGAAGACGTTTTCCGTCCTTTCGGGCCAAGAATACCTGGGCCGTGTCGTTGACTTGTGTTTGTCCAGCAACCATGAGTCCATTCGGAGAAGGCCAGAGCATATCACTATCGTAAAGACCTTCCAGCAAGCGCTCCTTTTTCCCGGTTCGTACATTCAGGGCTAGTCGTTTGGTCTCCCCTTGATGAGGCCCCATGATGGCCAAAATGCTGTCGTTCCAGCGAATGGGGTGGTAGTGCCAATCTGCCCCTGAAGTTAATGGCCACGTACTGTCCTTCGCAAGGTCGTAAGCCCAGATGTGGAATACTCCTGAGGAATCCGTGCTGTGGTAGACCAGCCAGTGAGGGCGAACATCAACAGGGAATCCTTGGCTTTTGACCGGATTCGGGCCTCGGCCGCAGGCCAAAAGAAGGGTACAGAAAAGAAGGGCAAATACGTTCTTCATGATTACTCTTCGGGTGGGAACCAAACGGCGTCGAAACAGGAGAACTCTTTCCCGTTGATCATGGGACGCGGGGACTTTCCTCGAATCACCTTTTTCATGATGCGCCAACCGTCCTTGGTCTTCTCGTTGTACCAAATCCAATCCCCTGAAGGATGGAATCTCGGTTTCAGATCGTCCTTTTTACCCGCTATGATACCCCGGTGTTTGTCGCTTGAGCGTCGATAGGCGAAGATGTCCCATTGACCATCGTGCTCCATGCTGTAGAAAATTTGCTCGCCGTTGGGTGAAAACACGGGATCTGCCATCGTCGGTACTCCCCAACGAACACTAAAAGTTGAATCCCTCAAGGGGAAGTATTCTCGGATTTCCCAATAGGGCGCTTCATTTCGGATGTAAACAAAGGAGTAGTCGTTTTTAGACCACCGCACATTGGAGATCAATAAGCTGTCGTGAAGGACTTGTCTTTGACTTCTGTTCTCCGTATTCCATGAATGCAGATAGTACCCATCATCCGTCCACTCCACATAAAGGAGTTCTCGGCCATCTACGGAGAGTCGCGGATCAAATTCAGGCCAAGGACCGTCCGCGATGGTCTCGATATTTCCCGATCGTAGATCTCTGCGAAAGACACCCGGACTGCCACTTCGAGTGCTTACAAAATAGAGGTAGTTTCCATCTGGTGAGAATTCCATACCTCCCTCCATAACGCCTTCGGGACTCCAACTCTTGGTGTCCTTGGTTTTGGCATTGGTTGAATAGATCGCCCGTTCATTGGATCCAGTTGTGACCAGATAGAACACATCCTGTGTGCCCGGACGAATCATGGGGGATTCTGCCATCAAATCTGGCGGTGAGAGGAATGAAATATTTCCATCCTCGAATAAGGCTACTCTTTTGGCCACTCCCGCTTGGGTGGTGAAGGCGAATCGCTCAAGGGGCTGTGCCGATACCAGGGAACAGACCAAGAAAGAGAGAAATAGTAATCGGGTTCGCATGGAGCGGAAGGTAGCGACTTTCCCCGTTCAGTACAAAGGATTAAATCCCGGTAAAATCACATCACTGGATCACCATGGTCATGGAAAGACCGTCAAGTGACGCTCCATTGCTGTAGTAAATCGTGGAAGTCACCTCGTATTCGCCGGCTTCTTCTGGGCCCTCGGTAAATCGGAAATAATAGAAGTATTCGTAGTTATTTCCCGAGACTAGCGAGGGGTCCTCAAAGTCCATCCAGACATTCTGCCAATCACCGTTGTAGGTATAGATCTGTGTGATGTCACCCAGTGAAGAGCCTGCAGGGAAATTCGCATTCCAGTCCGAACTTGTTCGAAAGACCACGCTGTCAAGTGGGTATTTGAAACCATTCCAACCGTCATCCACACAAGAGCACGCCATAGCTGCGTCACCACCATAGCTCGGTACGGTCTGAGCCTGTGCCAAGTACTGTATTTCCATCACCTCCAAGGTGAAGTTTAAAGAGTCCGCTTCGGCAGGATACCCGGCTTGATCGGGCCGGATCAGATAGCTGTTCCATCGGGTGTAGGGAACCACATCCGGACATTCGCACAACGGGCATCCCGAAAACAGAATAGAGCTACCGACTAAAGACAGAAATATAAGTATGGTTCTCATGGCTGAATCAACACAGGTTGGGTGGACGTACTGCTTTGAAATACGTACCATCCAGAGGCCAGGTTGGCTGTGTTGATGTGATTTTGGCCTACGGCCAGATGCCCACTTAGCACGCATCGACCCGTAGGGTCAATGATTTGATATTGATCTTCGAAGTTCGTTTCAACCGTGAGTCGATCTTTCGCAGGGTTGGGATAGAGACGCAATTGGTCTTTCTGTTCGGTTAGCCCTACGGTCGGGTCCAATGTCGTAAACCCGAGCGGTCCCAACCAATCCGATTTGTTCAGCACGCAGTTGTTTCGAATGTAAACTTCGTAGTCCGTGTCGGGCGTAAGTCCTTGCAAAATCCAGGGGTTACTTTGAGCTCCTGAAATCATGGTGCCCGAGCCTAAGGCGAAGCCCTGAGGGCCGTATTCCAAATCCCAGTCTGTGGTGAATCCGCCTTGCTGCCAGGCGACTGTAGCCTCCGTCTCTGTTACTCCGGTGACCAAACCATCGGTGGGCATGGCGCAAACAGGGGTATCGGTCATGGCCGTAAATGGTCCGCTCCACTGACTCGTATCTCCAGCTCCACATGCGGCGCGTACGTAGAAATCATAGGAGGTCGCCGAGTCCAAGGAGCTAATGGTAGTCGGGTGGCTGGTTACGATTTGGGAGGCCATACCGGCTACGGGATTTCCTTCAAAGCCGTGACGAATTTCCCAAGTGGTTTCAGTGCCTCCAGGGGTCCAGTCAAAGTCTGCACTGTTCGTGGTAGGAGTCACGCTCAAGGCCGTCGGATTTGGGCAAGCTGCCGAACCGCTGGTGTACACCGTTACACTCCAGGTGTTGTTCATGACAATGTGGCCAGAACCCGTGCAGGATCCAGGTATTAGCGCCGTCGTGCCGGCATGCAATTCAATGACGAGATTTCCCGTGATGGGGCCATTGGCAACACTGAGTATTCGGGAATAGGTGACCGTGGTTTGTCCCGGGCCTGTTGGAGGAGCAAGAGCCAAAGTAGCTTCCTTTTGACCGGTCGTTGGGCAGTTGATATAGGAACGCTGTTCAAATGGGCTCTGGAAGCCCGCAAAAGTGCTGAAGAAGTCATACACCACCAGAATAGAATCCACATTTACCCCAGCAGGGATATTGCTGAAGGTTAGAATTCCGGGGCAAGGGCTCACTTGAGCCGTGCTTGTCTGTACTTGTGAAACCCCAAAAATATCTCCTGTGGAATAGGTCTGGGTATAGGTTTGGGCGTGAATCGTCATGGCACCAACGAGGGCCATGGCTAAGAATAGAGCTTTCTTCATAGATGGTTAGGTTGAGGCCCGCAATCTATGAATTTGCCCGCGAACTACTTAGAGTTGGTACGTCACGGCATTGATGTGCATCCCAGCACCTACGCTGGCAAATAAGATGACTTCCCCGTTGTAGAGTTTATGACTTCCCAAGTTCCCACGTTTGACCTGATCGTAAAGGGTAGGAACGGTAGCTACTGAACTATTACCCAGAGTGTGGATGTTCATGGGCAATACCTTTTCTTCCATTTTGGCCTTATACTGGCGATAGAATCGTTGTACAATGGCCTGATCCATTTTTTCGTTGGCCTGGTGAATGAAAATCTTCTCCAATTCCTCAATGGGTTTTCCAGAGGCGTCGTAGCACTCTTTCATCGCTCCCGGAACCTTCGTTAAGGCGTACTCATAGATTTTTCGACCTTCCATCTTGATGTAGCGGACACGTGGGTCGCTCTCGGGAAAATTGGATTTGCCAAGACTCAAGTAATAGGCCTCATCTGTCGTATGAGTCATGGTCCGGTAGGAGAGAATGCCTCGCTTCGTTTCTTCTTCCTTGGCTTCGAGCACCGTTGCACCTGCGCCATCCGCAAAAATCATGGCGTCCCGATCGTGATGGTCCAAAACCCGAGACAAGGTCTCCGTACCCACAACCAATACCCTTTTGGCGTCTCCTGCTTTGATAAACAAATGAGCCTGTATCAAGGCTTGTATCCAGCCAGGACATCCAAATAGAATATCGTAGGCTACACATCTAGGATTTTCAATTCCTAGATTGTGTTTGACCCGCGCGGCCAAGCCAGGGAGAACATCCGTTTGAATCGTATGCTTCATCACATCGCCGAAGTTATGGGCGACAATAATGTAGTCCAGGGTTTCGGGATCAACTCCAGCATCAGCTATGGCAATTCGCGAAGCTTCCGTGGCTATTTCAGAAGAGGTCTGATCTTCTCGAATATAGCGGCGCTCGCGAATACCCGTTATGGCCTCAAATTTTTCAATGATTTTCTCATTGTCGTACTCGAGTGCCGTTTGATCGTCATTGTAAAATCCGTTTCGCATGAAATCCCCATTGGAGACCACGCGCTCCGGGATGTAGCTGCCCGTTCCGGTGATGACTGAATTGATCATGTGCTTGGGTTTCTTGCAAGATGACTTTTTCCCTTGGGAAATAAAGGGTTAGAAGACACTTTATCAACCGGTATGGACAAGAAAATGTTGGAAAAACCTTAAATTCAGGAACCAAACCAAAAATTCCCTCTTATGAAATGTCGACTATTTTTCTTGTCCCTCGCAGTCTTTGGCTTGAGCATTGGAGCTTTGGCACAGGATGCAAGTCACGGTTTACGCGCCGGTTGGAGTTCGGCGGGCCTATTCGTTGACGGAGATGAGCAATTGGATCCTCAACAGGGCTTTTATATTGGAACATTCCGCACAGATAAAATCGTTCCACTACTTCACTGGTATAAGGGCTTAGAGTATCAGCAGATGGGTGCTCGCTTGGATGATGATAATTATCGCAAGCTGCATTACTTAAGCCTTCCTCAAGCGGCGCGATTAAAGCTCGGGCCCGTATTTGCTCAAGTTGGGATTGCCATCAATTTTAAGGTGGGGGAGAGTATTACTGTTTTAGGTGAAGAGACCAAAACGGATGACAATAAGGCCGAGTGGTATGACTTCCCCTGGCATACAGGATTGGGGGTTAAACTCGGACCAGTCACTGTTGACGCGCGGTACCACTGGGGACTGAATGATATAACGGATACTGGGTTGCGCAATCAGTATTTCCAAGTTGGAGCTGGTATTAGTTTTTAACCCGCGCGGTAAAAGAATTCACCACCATCCAAACGTAATTGCTGACCAAAGAGGTCAAGAGTCTTGTGTTCAAGACTTTTGGCCTCTTTTAGTTCTGCTTCACCTCGAAACATATTAAGTCGAAGCCATGGGCAGGGGTAGGAAGTTCCCATGAGCTCTGACACGGTACAGAGATCCTTCCATTTGGGACCCGTACCGGTTTGTTCTGTGAACTGCAGTCCTTGCTTTCTCCAGAAGTGCAAGCGCGCCCGACGCGTAGGAATCGTGTTCACCGCTTCTTGATATAAGGAGCCATCACAGCTGACGTGAAGGTCACGGCGTCGGGCCTGCTCGCGGAGGAAAACGTGTGTTTTTTCTTTCCCCCATAGTGCTTCGAGACGTTCTACGGGAATCAGGATATTAAAGGAGGTTAGCGAAACGGCCATGATCTTTACTTTGATTTGATACTTCAAAGCTAGAAGGTCACTTTGGCGTCTATTTACAAAGTGAATTGATCAGTCTTTGTACCGATTCGCAGCGGACTGGAGGGTGCGTTGAATTTCTGATCTAAGATTCTGAGGTTCAATAACTTTAACATGATCTCCAAGGGCGAGTAACTGCATTTTGAAATCCGGCGTGATGTGGACCGTCCAGGCCAATTGTCCTCCATCCTCTCCCTCCTTTAGCACTATTTGAGACGGGTGCCATGGCTTTGATTGGGCGTAGAGCAGTTCTCGACGATTCATTTCAACAACGACGCGTGACGGGGCTTCATCGGGAAGTGTATAAATGCCATAAGTGTGTTTGAAATAAGCCCCCGCATCAAACTTGCGTCGCTCTTGGAGCGGGAACCGTTCATGTCCGGTTTCCAATGATCTAATTCTCTCGAGTCCGTACAATCGGAGCGCATTGCGCTCAGGTGACCATCCTACGACATACCATCGCTGCTGAGATTCTTTCAATAAGTAGGGGTGGAGTGTGATTTTCCGAGTCGATTCACGATCGAAGTAGAAGTAATCAAAGGTGATCACCCACCCTTCTTTAATGGCATTGAATATTTGATCAATATACGACCACCCTGCATAGTCTGAGAGGACTTCGAATTCAATCAGGTGATCATCCTCATCTTCGACCTTTTTCTGAAGAGATAGCCGGCTTTTGAGTCGAGAAATTGCCGGTGTAAATTGCCGAAGAAGAGGGTTTTCCGCAAAGCCGCTCAGGAGCTGAGCAGCGGATTCAAGAGCCACCAATTCTCTAGAGCCTATGCCCAAACCATCAAGCGAGTATTCTGCGTTTTCATAATAATACTCTTTGGTGCCGCGATCGTAGGAGATCGGAGCGTCATACTCGTCCCTCATTAGCCGAAGGTCTTTGTCTATGGTAAACAACGAAACCTCATTACCCGCACGAGCAGATTCAATTCCAAAGAGCTCTTCAATGCATTGTGCTCGCAGGTATTCCTTCGTTGCTGGAGCGGTACGGAATTTGTTCCGTAGTACTCGGTCGATGACTCGAATTCGCAGTAATTGGTTTTTGGTTACCGGCATTGCTCACGAATCTAAGCACTATCTTTGACTATGCGTTCCGGGCTTCTTTTTTTGTTATTAACCCTTGGTCTTCTTCTGAAGGCTCAGCCCACGACTGTTGGAACTGCTTTTCTTGATCCTCAAGGCTGCTATACCTTGACCACGAATGCTCCTGGTCAATCCGGAGCTGTTTGGTTCGAAGATACTTTGGATCTTACCAAGCCCTTTGTCATTGACACCCGCGTTGTTCTTGGGAGTACGAATGGAGGAGCAGATGGGATGACCATATCCTTAATGGCGAATCCTGGTTCTTCCTTGGGAATAGGAGGGCAGCAGTTGGGTTACGGAGGGCTAACCAATGCCTTTGCCGTTGAGATTGATATTTATCAGAACGGTACCGGTGCGAGTGATCCACCTTATGATCACGTTGCTTATCATACAGGAGGTTCCGTAATACACCTTCCCCCTCCGTCAATAACGGCACCTGTAAGTGCTCTTCCGGGCAATGGGAACATTGAGGACAACGCCTTCCATCGGGCGCAGTTGTATTGGTATCCGAGCACCATGCAGTTGGACTTCTATATGGATTGTAGTCTTCGATTGAGTCGAACGGTGGATTTGATGACCATCTTGGGCGTAAGTCAAGTTCAATGGGGCGCCACGGCGGGCACCGGTGGAGCCACAGCTACACAAAGGATTTGTCGAGAGTTCGTTGGGCAATTTGATCACGACACCCTTCAAACGTGTCAGGGAGGTGTTCAAGTGGATTATAGTGCGCCCTATATACAGACCTATCAATGGTCCCCCACGGCGGGAGTCTCGGATCCGTCGTCTCCCAACCCCGTATTGGCGCCGTTTCAAACAACGACATATACCCTGACCTCAACGGATAGTTGTGGAACATTGCGATATGACACCCTCACCGTCGAGGCTTTCAATGGATTTAACTTGCTTCCACCCGCAGAGATGATTTGCGCTGGAGATTCTTTTCAAGTTGATTTGAGTCCCTATACCGATCTTGTTTGGTCTGATGGCTCCACGGCTTGGAACCGCACTTTCACTCAGGCCGGCACCTATTATGTCACCGTTCAAGATCCGCAATCGAATTGTTCCGTTCAAGACAGTGTAAAGCTCTTTGTCGCTGATTTGGATCTGCAAGCCTCAAATCAAGACGTCTGTTATGGGGACACCACGACTTTAGCCGCCAACGCTCCTTATGCTGTTTATTGGTCGGATTTTGAGTCGGGCTTTCCATCGGGCTGGTCATCTGCGGACAGTTTTACTTACGTGTTCAATACGGTTGCCGGACCCTTTCGGAACGATACCGTCAACTGGAACCTTACTGGGCTTCCCGAGCACGACCAGCTCGAAGTGGAATTCACCCTTTATATTTTCGACAACTGGGATGGAAATGATTTGCTGTCGGGTCCAGACTTATGGTACTTCCATGTCGACGGGGCCACTCAAATCAATACCACGTTCTCAAACATTCTAGGGAATCAACAGAGTTATCCTGGTTCCTACCAAATTGACTTCCCGGCCTTTACCGGAGCGTCACATACTCAATTTCCACCTCGATGTGCGGCCAACAGCACCACCTCGGTTTATCAAATTCAAATGACTATTCCGCATAGTTCCTGCGATGTAAACATGGACTGGTTTGGTAATTTAGTAGATGCCAGCGGTAACCCTTTGTGTGATGAAAGTTGGGCGCTTGACAATATTGTTGTTCGGACCAACAGTACCACCTTAACGTCTCTCTGTCCACCCGCTTTTAACTGGTCCAGCGGGGCAACATCGACGTCATTCACTACTTCAATCCTGGACACGACCACCTTTGTATACACGGCTGACTTCGGGTCTGTGATTTGTACGGACTCCATCACTGTGAATCGATTGGGCACACCCTTTGATCCATTCCAAGACTCGGTTTTCATTTGTTGGGATCAACAGCTTACATTGAATGCGGGAGCTGGCTATGTAAGCTACCTTTGGAGTACTGGGGATACATCACAGACCATTGTTACTTCAATGGGAGGGCTGTATTGGGTTGAGGCCTATGACGCTTTCGCCTGTTTGGGAAGAGATACGATTTGGGTTGAGCGGACCCCCGAGCCCCTTCTCAGAACGGACACGACCCTCTGCTTAGGTGATCCGGTAACCATCGCCTTGGACACCGTATACGGGCCGGAGTATTCGATTCTTTGGATGAATGGCTCAAATGCAAATCAGTACACGGGTATTGCGGGCAGTTCGGATACCATTTGGGTCTCCATTTCCAATGCGCAACTCACCTGTACGGATACCCTCTACATTTTCGGCGCCGACTTTGAACTGCTCGATGACACTACCATTTGGTGCCCCAATGATCCGCTCTTGTATTCAGCTCCCCAAGGCGCTGATTCCTATTTGTGGAGTACCGGAGACACGACCTCCTACACGACCTTTTTGGCGGAAGGGTGGTACCAAGTGAGCATTACTTCTGGCAGCTGCGCTATCCAGGATAGTGTATGGCACGAGTGGTTCCAGGCCTACGACGATATTGTTCCAGACAGTACTGCGGAATGCAGTCCCTACGCTCTGGATTTGAGTATTCTGCCATGGACCAGTATGAATGTGGAGCCTGGCGGTCTCTCAGGGAGCTACATCATCTTAGACCAGAGCGACACCTACTACCTCTCCGGCACAGACATTAACGGATGTACGGTGCGGGATACCATGATTTTATGGATCGGAATTAGCCCAGAAGTCCAGCTTCAAGTTCAAGAGAATTGCCCGACCACCACATTCTCTTACACCATCAATGACCCTTCCGGCCAAAGTGGATGGTCCATCAACGGGGACTCCATTCCAGGGACATCCCTAGACACCGTAATTCAAGGCTATGAGCCATTGGAGCTGGCCGCATGGCTCATCAATTACTGCGGTACAGACTCGGCCTTTGTCACGTATGACCCTGGCTGTTTCCCGCGCGGGGTGCTGTACATTCCCACTGCATTTACTCCGAACGGAGATAACGTCAACGACTATTTCCAGCCCCAAGGCGATCGCTTTCAGCGATTTGAGATGCAGTTGTTTAATCGATGGGGTGAGTTGATTTATGCCGGGACGCATGAAGACCTGGGATGGGACGGTCGCGTTAATGGCGAAGAAGTCACCACTACCACCGTTTTTGTCTATCGCGTCCGCGTTTGGTACGATGATGGCCAAATCGAAGAAGAACGCGGAACCCTGAGGTTGATTCGCTAGCCCGATTATCTTTGCCCTGTGGAATGGATCGACTACTTCTTGGACCCGTATCGAGGATACTCCAATTTGGACATTGGAATTGAGGTGGTCGCCGTTGTGTTTGGTCTGCTCTCGGTTTACTATGCGCGACTGGCCAAGATTGCGGTCTATCCTACCGGCATTATCTCCACTTCACTCTACATCTACATTTGCCTCAACGCCAAGCTCTATGCCGATATGGGCATCAACGCTTACTTTATGGTCATGAGCTTTTACGGCTGGTACGTTTGGCTTCAAGAGAAGCCGGATGAAGCCGCGGAGCGGCTATTCTGCCGCCTACGGCGCGATGAGTACCCCAAACTATTCGCAGCCCTCCTGATTGCGTGGGCCATCCTCGCCTTCGTCTTGGTGCGATTCACCGACAGCGATGTGCCGTACATCGATGCCACCACCACCTCATTATTCTTTGTGGGGATGTACTTCATGGCCCGAAAGAACCTGGAGCACTGGTGGCTTTGGATCATTGGAGACGCGATCTCTATTCCCTTGTACGTCTACAAGGGACTGGGGCTTACAGCTTTCCAATATCTTGTTTTCCTATATCTCGCCATAATGGGCCTCAAAGAATGGAAGGCTACCATTTCAAGCCAAAGTTCAAACTGACCAAACCCCAAGTCCCCGCAGAGACCTGAAGGTGCCAATCGTCTTTTTTGGGATTAAAGCGATATCCCAAATTCAATACCGGGTGTACATAGCCCGTTCCTCCGTTTCGAACATCAAAGAGGTAAGCAGCTCCTAAATCGCCCAAGACTTGATGTCTTCTTCGTCCAAAAACGGAGCGTCCGCCGCCAACTAAATGTGGGCCTCCCTGTTCATCCCGGCTCCAAAAGCCACCACCCCCGTAGACTTCCCAATTCCACAAATGGATGGCTTCATTCAATCGATAAGTGTAATGTACTTCGCCTCCCCCTGAAACGTCAAGGGCAGAACGTATATTAATCTGAAATTCCAAGGTCTGACGGAACTTGGCAGATTGCCCAAAACTGGCCACGGCCAGTAGGGTGAAGATAAGGGAGTAAAACAGTTTCACGACCCTTCTAAAATACGAAATGCCCTGTGCTTCTTACGGCGTAATTTGTGCGCTCACTTGAACCTGATCCCATTCCAGAATCAATGCCTGTTCACTGGAAAAGCGAATCGTGAATTGCTCCACCTCTTCTTCAAGGGCAAGAACGGGTACCTTGACTTGCAGTACATCGAACTCTGCTTTTCGTTGAGCATTAGCTTCCCAGTCCACGCCCCAAGAGTACATTTTACTGTTCCAAATAACGGTCCACTCGTTTTCATCAGGAATGGTCCATAGGGTATATTTCCCTGCCGGAAGTGACTGCCCTTCAATCTTAATGTCGGTGGTCGTGGAAAAGGTGCTGGCCTCATTGGCCCCCGTACGCCATACCTCTCCGTAAGGGACAAGGGCGCCGAATATTTCTCGATCTTTTTTATAGGGGCGGTTGTAAAAGACTTCGACTTCTCCGTCTCCGACAGTCATGGTTATAATTTCTTCGGGACTGTGTTTTTTCGTTTGCGATTGCATGTATTTGTAAGCTCCAAAGAGCAATACAATTAAGGCGACCAAGGCAATCACCAACCATTTTAAAAAGCGGATCATTTAGTTGAGGGTAAGAGGGTTAACATAGCGAGGTGAAAATACGAATTGTAAGTCCTTTCTCTAAAGAGTATCCTTACAAAAGAGCGCTGACGGCTTTTTCGAAGACTTTTATGGCTGCATTTGCCGCGTTTTGAGCCAGCACCTTTCCTCTCACCTCAAGGGCTTCCAGATTTGCCTGTAGAATTTCTTTTTGCTCTTGGAGTCGATAGGTGAATTCTTCTTCGGATAAGAGCCCTTCAGTCTTCATTTGACTCAGCATTTCGAAACGCTCTCTTTGTCGATGAATTATATCTTGAGCGGGGTCCTTGATCTTCTTCCAGCCTTTTCCGAAAGCCTCTTCGGCCGCCGCAATCATCTCTTGTAGGGTTTGGTCAATATCGATTCTCATGCGATTATTGCTTTTAGGGTTGTGCCATCTTTTTTCCTTCTTCGGCAACCAGCATGGCGTAGAAAAAATCGCTCATGGTCAGGCGATTTAACTTGATATCAGCATCCGAAATGCCATCTTTTTTCTTGTGTATCTCTTTGTATTCAATCCACTTGTCCAAAGTCATGACAGCAATACGAGTGCTGTTTTCATTTAGGGGTTGAATGCGATTCTTTCGCACTATGGAATTCAGTTGCACTTCAATCTTTAAATAATCCTCTTTGAAGTACTGATAGCTTCGCGCTCCAAAATCTCCTGTGGTGTTTTCACCCATGCTCAAATAGAAATAGTCAATGGCTTCTGCTGCATTTTCAATTTGTGTCGCCAATTGCCCATCGTAGTCAGCAACAAATTGTACTTGGCAAGCTTGAAGAACTAAAGACAAGGCAAAGGCCAGCCCCAATCGAGTAAAGCGAGTTTTCATGTGTTCGAGATATATCTTATCAAGATAGCACAAAAGAAAAAAAGCGCACAGCTGGAGATCTGTGCGCTTTATGAACGTTGTGTCTTCGGATTGATTGGTTCTGGAGAAACCGAAGGCACTGTTCTTGAAACCGCTTGCAAAGTACTGCAGGTATTCTGCCTCGGAAAAGATTTTTAGGCTAATAAATCACAAGTCTGGATTCAGGAGGTGTTCGAATTACCTCCCTCTTCGGCCGTGGTGGCGATCTTTGGCTTTAAAGCCGCCTTTTTTCTTTTTGCCACCACCTTTCCTTTTGTGGTAGGATCCCTTCTTATGGTACCCGCCACCGCCACCGCCTCTGGAGCGGCCGCCTTTGGGTTTTCCACTCGAGAAGCGTTGATTTAAATCGTCTCCTTCACCGGAGGAATTGCTTCGCTCTAGCTCAAGGACAAGCAACTTTGCCAAAAGCTCCTCCTTGCTGAGCCCAGCAAGTGTATTGGCGACTTCGAAAAAAAGTTGGCCGTCAATTTTCCCTTTGGGACGAGTGTCGAGAATTTGTTGAACCCACTTCTCAATTTTGGCCGCCTTGATGTCTTCAGGGGTTGGGACATCAGCTTGAGAGAAGGAGATGTCCAACTTATCAGCTAAACGCTCCAGTCGCCCCCGATCCCGCCCGGTCGCGAAGACAAGAGAGATTCCTTTTTTTCCAGCACGTGCAGTACGCCCGCTGCGGTGTGTGTAGTACGCTGGGTCATCTGGCAATGCCATGTGGAAGACGTGAGTAAGGTCATTCACGTCAATTCCGCGAGCAGCTACATCCGTGGCAATGAGCACTTGAAGCTCATGGTTCTTAAATCGCTTCATAACGCGATCTCGCTGTGCTTGACTTAGATCACCATGAAGAGCATCTGCCTTGTAGTCACTTTTGAGCAAATACTCAGCGAGGTTTTGAGTATCCCGCTTTGTTCGGCAGAAAACCACCCCGCGAAGCGCTGTTTCGTGGTCCAAGAAGCGCATGAGTGCTTCTGATTTTTTGGCTCCTTGTGTGATGACGAAGCGATGATCAATATTCTTGTTGACCTCGTTCTTGGTGGCGACGCGTACTTCCAGTGGCGCATTCATATAGTTTTGAACGAGCTTTTGGATTTCAGCCGGCATAGTCGCGGAAAAGAGCCAAGTGAGTTTTTCTACCGGAGTGTAGCTCAAAATCTTATCGAGCTCGTCTTTGAAGCCCATGTTGAGCATTTCATCCGCTTCATCAAGTACCAAAATACCTAGTGCACTCAAGTCCACCGCTTTTCGCTCGATCAGGTCTATAAGTCGACCGGGAGTCGCAATGATTACTTGTTGTGGCTTTTTGAGGGCTTTGATTTGGTTGATGATGGCTGCTCCGCCATATACAGCCAATACATTTACCTGATCCTGGTATTTGCTGAAGAGGGCTAGCTGTTCAGCAATCTGTTGCCCGAGCTCACGAGTTGGAGCCAGAATAAGCGCTTGCGTTCGAGGCTCTTCGGGGTCTACTCGCTCGAGTAGGGGAATTCCAAAGGCAGCGGTCTTTCCCGTTCCCGTCTGTGCCAAGCCAATAAGGTCGTTGTCTCCATCAAGAAGAAGGGGGATGGCTTGTGCTTGAATTTCCGAAGGCTGTTGAAAGCCAAGATCTTCCAGGCCTTTTAGCATTTCGCTAGAAAGCCCAAGGGATTTAAATGAAGTCAAATGGGAACGTGTTAGAAATGAGCCACAAAGGTCGTGAAATTAAAGCAGAAAAGTCCCGTCGGCACCGCGGGACTTTTCCTCATTAACCTAAACATCTGTCCGGGAGGACAAATAAGACGCATGGATTGTGTCTTGATGCTCAAGCTCGTAATTTTTTCCTAATCCTAAGTGGTTCAGGGACAAAAGATTAAACAATTTTATTAACAAGGGGATATAAAAAGAGCGCCCACCCCTTTATGTGTCCTCCCTCGGGGTGGGCGCTTGTCCCCAGGTTAGTTGGGGACGCTGCAACATGAAAACCTCTAACCTCACAGCTAAGATCTGGAGAAATTCTATATAAGAGAACAAGTCTCGTTGCGATAAATTATACTATTGTTACACAAGCAGTCCGCGGATGCCGTCAATGAACATCTGGACGCTTAAGAAAAGCAGGAGCATTCCCATCAAACGCTCAAGCGCAGTAAGGCCTCGGCGGCGAAGCCAGCGATACATGAAGGGTGCTGCCAGGAGAATTAAAAAAGATGCTCCCCAGGCCGCAAGAAGGGCTAAAGTGACGCTAACAGGCGCGTCTGCATGATTTTTCGACAATACCAACAGCGTCGCTAAGGCTGATGGTCCCGCTATCATGGGCATTGCGATCGGAACAATGAAGGGTTCGCCTTGAGCGGCAAAAAGCGATTGGTTTGGATCCGCAGGGAAGATCATCCGCATTCCAATGATGAAGAAAATCACTCCTCCCGAAATCTGTACCGCTTCGGTTTCCAAATGGAAAATACTCAAGAACTCGTTCCCGAAGAAGAGGAACAGCAATAGGATTACCAGCCCAATGAGTACTTCGCGGATGATAATCTTTCGCCTGCGCTCCGCCGGAACGTCTTTAAGGATGGTCAATACCAAAGGAACGTTCCCGAAGGGGTCGAGTACAAAGAATATCAATATGGCCGTTGAAAGAATGAAGTTTAAATCCATGGCCTGCAGTCTTTAGAACGAAGAGCCCTGGTTACTTTCCAGAACGCTTGCGCTCGTGTTCTTTCAAATAGATCTTTCTCAATCGTATACTCTCTGGAGTTACCTCTACGTACTCGTCCGATTGGATGTATTCTAAGGCCTCTTCCAAAGTAAACTCAACAGGTGGTGCAATACGCATTTTATCGTCTGCCCCTGAAGAACGCATATTACTAAGCTTCTTGGTCTTGGTCACATTGATGGTCAAATCACCTGGGCGGTTGTTCTCGCCAATGACTTGTCCTTCGTAAATATTTACCCCTGGAGCAATAAAAAAGGTACCGCGATCTTGAAGGTTGTTGATGGAGTAAGGAATCGCCGTTCCAGTTTCCAAAGCGATCAACGATCCGTTCTGGCGACCTGGGATCTCACCTTTATAGGGTTGGAATTCTAAGAATCGGTGACTCATGATGGCCTCCCCAGCTGTTGCCGTCAACAGGTAGTTTCGAAGACCGATAAGCCCACGTGAAGGAATTTGAAATTCCAAGTGGATGCGATCTCCCTTGGGCTCCATGGTCAGCATTTCACCTTTGCGCAGGGTGACCGCTTCAATGGCTTTTCCACTTACGTTCTCTGGCAGGTTAATGGTCAGGTGCTCAACAGGCTCCATTTTTTGACCATCAATTTCTTTGAGAATTACCTGAGGCTGACCAATTTGCACCTCATAGCCTTCGCGGCGCATGGTTTCAATCAATACGCTCAAGTGAAGTACTCCTCGCCCAAATACTTTGAAGGTATCCGCGGAGTCCGTCTCTTCGACGCGAAGAGCCAAGTTCTTCTCCATCTCTTTTTCAAGACGCTCCTTAATGTGACGTGAAGTCACAAATTTTCCTTCTTTTCCAAAGAATGGAGAGTCATTGATGGTGAAGGTCATGCTCATGGTAGGCTCGTCGATTTTGATGGTCGGCAAGCCCTCTGGTGCCTCAAAATCCGCGACGGTATCGCCGATGTCAAAACCCTCAATTCCGGTGATGGCACAAATCTCCCCGCTGTGTACTTCGTCTACTTTAACTTTTTCAAACCCTTCAAAGACGAAAAGTTCCTTGATTTTGGACTTGACAACTGTACCGTCCCGTTTCACGAGATTGACTTGCTGATTCGCTTTAAGCGTTCCGCGATGCAAGCGGCCAATCGCAATACGGCCAACGAATGAGGAGTAATCCAATGAGGTGATCAGCAACTGAGGTGTACCTTCACGTTTTTCAGGAGCAGGGATGTGCTCGATGATCATGTCGAGCAGATAGTTAATGTTGTCCGTGGGTGCGTTCCAGTCCTCGGCCATCCAGCCTTGTTTGGCGGATCCGTACGCTGTAGGGAAATCCAATTGCTCTTCGGTAGCTTCCAAATGGAACATGAGATCGAAGACCATCTCGTGTACTTCTTCTGGAGTACAGTTCGGCTTGTCGACCTTGTTGATGACCACGATAGGTTTAAGCCCGAGCTCAATGGCCTTGCTCAACACAAAACGAGTCTGTGGCATTGGGCCTTCAAAAGCGTCGACCAAAAGAAGTACACCATCTGCCATGTTTAGAACGCGCTCTACTTCACCTCCAAAATCACTGTGGCCTGGTGTGTCGATTACGTTGATCTTGTGATCACCGTAACGTACACTTACGTTCTTGGCCAAAATGGTAATGCCGCGCTCGCGCTCCAAATCGTTGGAATCCATGATGAGCTCCCCTGGCTTTTCGTGGTCGTCGAAAAGATTTCCGGCGTGGAGCATTTTGTCTACCAAGGTGGTTTTACCGTGGTCAACGTGAGCAATGATGGCGATGTTACGCAAGTTCATAGGGGCTTCTTTGTAAAAATGGCTGCAAAGGTACGCCAAATTAACGGTTTCTAAGTGTCTCGTAACCAATGAAAAAGATGCCGTAACTATTATTTAACCCCTTTGGCCCCAGTGGCGTGGCATTTTGAGGTACCTTCGTTAAAAATCCATGCATCATGAGCAAGTTGCGCGAACTCAACACCTTCCTCGACGAATACCTTCTGGACGAGGGAGATTACATCGAAATTGAAATTGCCGAGGATACCTCACTGGAGGATTTTTTCGCCACGTATTGGGGGGTCTTTTTGGATCACCGAATTGATGCAGAGGGCATCGATCCCGGCGAGTATTTCTTCTACGCGGGTATTCATGCCATGGACCTTCAGGACGCAGTTACCGCATTTGAAGAGGATGAGCCTTTAGGAGATGATGGTGGTGGCATTTGGGTCGTTGACTTGTGCCTAGAACTGACCAAAGGGCTAGCCGAAGAAAAGGGATTGGTAGATCTCGAATAGTCTTAAGACATCTCAATACCCACCGGGCAGTGATCGGACCCGAGTACCTCGTTGAGGATAAAACTCGATGAGATCCGGGGCATGAGCGCTTTACTCACGAGAAAGTAGTCTAAGCGCCAGCCAATATTCTTTTCACGAGCTCCAGCTCGATAGCTCCACCAGCTGTATTTGACCTCTTCGGGATGTTGTTCCCGAAAGGTGTCGACTAGGCCGGTTTGGTTTAGAAAGCGATCCATTCCATCGATTTCCTTTTGGGTGTACCCAGCCGTTTTGTTGTAGTTGGATTTTGGTCTCGCAATGTCGATCTCCTGGTGCGCCACGTTCAGGTCACCGCAAAACATTACGGGCTTTTGCTCTTGAAGTCGTTCCAAATACGCGGCCATATCTGCATCCCATTGGCTGCGATAGTCGAGCCTTTTTAACCCGTTTCCAGAATTGGGCACATAGGCGGTGACGAGGTAGTACTCGTCAAACTCTGCAGTGATGACACGCCCTTCTTGATCGTGCTCTTCGATTCCAATTCCGTAGGTCACCGATTGTGGTGCTTCTTTTGAAATGATGGCGGTACCCGAATACCCTTTTTTCTCCGCGGAATAAGCGTGCAAGTGATACCCTTGTAAGCCTGTGAGCGCCTCAGCCACTTGTTCAGGAGTTGCCTTAGTTTCTTGAAAGCAGACGGCGTCCGCATCCATTTCGACAAGGCTGTCCAAGAGTCCTTTTTTGACACTGGCACGGATGCCGTTCACGTTGAAGGAGATGAATTTCATGGGGAAGAGGGGTTATCGTGCCGTAGGCACTTGCTCAATAAATCGTATGCTGTGATCATTGAAGAATTCCGGTTGATCGATGTTTACGACATGGCCTGAGTTGGGAACGACGACCAGCTCTGCACTTTTGTGGCGAGCGGCCAAGTGCTTGATCGAGGGCAAGAACATATGGTCTTCATCGCCCATGAGGTACAGGGTCGGAATGGGAACTTCTACCGTTCGGAACCACTTGAGCTTGGCATTCACGTCCGCTGCTAACTTGAACCAGCGAATGAATTCTTTCTGCGCGAGTTTCTTGGCCTCTTCAATAAAGAGTAGGCGTGAAGTGCGGTGTGCCTTCCGGGGCATGATGATAAAGGCGAAGAACCGGTAAAGCAGGAGATAGGGAACAACGCTTTTGAACCAAACGCCTAAGCGCATCAAAATTTTACCTCGCAGGTTCATTTTCATCACGGCACCCGCCATGATCATGCTCTGAACGCGCTCGCGATGGCGTTCGGCCAATTCCCGAACGATAATGGTTCCGAGGGAGATCCCGATGAAGTGGCTTTTTTGAATGCGCAGATGATCAATGACCTCGCGTACCTCTTCGGTAATTTCTTCGAAGGTGTAGCGCGGCATTTTGAGTGGCTCCAATCCTTTGCTCTGACCGTGACCGCGAAGGTCAATGAGCAAGACATTGAATCGCTTCCGAAAAGCTCGGAGTTGTCGGAACCAAATGCTCGATGAGCCTCCGGCCCCGTGGATGAAGGTCACCCACTCGTTGCTGTCATCGTGTTCGTACGTGGTGTAGTGTAGCACGGGCGCAAATTAATCAAAACGCCTCGTTTTTGGTTATACTTGCCATTCTATTACCCCAAACAAGACGACTTTGAAGAAAACACCATTCCTGAGCGGACTGTTTATGTTGTTCGCTTTTACGGCTTTAGGGCAAACCGGGAAGACCAATGATTTGGCCGATGAGCGCCCGGAACGCTATGCCCTGACCAACGCAACTGTTCACATCAATGAAACGACGACCCAAGAAGAAGCTACGGTTCTTATAGAAGGCTCTATGATCATCCAGGTCATGACCTCTGGAGAAGCGCCAAAAGGGTATCGCGTCGTGGATTTGGAAGGCAAGCACATATATCCTGGGCTCATTGACCTATACAGTACATACGGAACGCCCCAAGCGGAACGATCTCGAGATCGGAGCCGTGGCCCCCAATTCGATAGTAAAACCAAAGGGCCCTACGGTTGGAATCAGGCCATTCGATCTGAATTTGAAGCGGATAAAGTCTTTGAGCCATCGGAAAAGGACGCCGCTGCGCTCCGAAAGCTCGGGTTTACGGCGGTATTGACGCATCGTCACGACGGAATCCATCGCGGCTCCGGCTCCCTCGTAAGTACGGCCAAGACCGATGCCGGAACGGCGGTAATTGTTCCAGCGGCCTCGACGCATTTCAGTTTTCAAAAAGGGACCAGCACGCAGAGCTATCCGAGCAGTATCATGGGTTCTGTGGCCCTCTTGCGTCAGACGCATTACGATGCGTCGTACTACGCCGCAGTGGACCAGCCCGAATCCTATGACGCAACATTAGAGGCCTTTAACGCCCAGCGGGCTCTTCCGGCAGTATTCGAAGTCCGCAATCGACTCCGCGCCCTACTGGCCGATGAAATTGGCGAAGAGATGGGATACGACTTCATCGTTCGCGGAAACGGAGATGAATACCAACGGACGCAAGAATTGGCGGATGCCGGTTTGCGCTTCATCCTTCCCTTGGATTTCCCTGACGCCTACGATGTTGAGGATCCATATGGAGCGGTGGACATAGACCTGGAAGAGATGTGGCATTGGGAGCACGCGGCCGAGAACGCGGCGCGACTTCACGCGGCGGGAATCGAGTTTACCTTTACCCTGGATGGCCTAGACAACCAACGGGATTTCTGGAAGAATTTGCGCGGAGCTATTGAGAAAGGCCTGCCCGAAGAGGTTGCTCTAGCCGCCATGACCACGACCCCCGCGCGCTGGTTAGGTGTTTCGGACCGCGTAGGTCAAGTCGATGCGGGATATCGCGCCGATTTGCTCATCACGGACACCACGCTATTTGCTAAAGGCTGCACCGTTTACCAAGTGTGGACAGGCGGCCAGGCCCATGAGTATAAGGCCCTACGGGCCGATGATTATGCCGGCGTCTACGACCTAACCATCGAGGACAGCACTTGGACCTTCAAGGTCCTGGGAGACGCAGGAAAGCATCGTGCCGAAATCGCCTTGACCGATTCCACGACACTCGAGGTGACTTCAAAATTCAAGGGCCCTAACCTTGTGATGAGCTTCCAACCAGATGGCCTCCCGGCCTCCATTCGATTGAATGGATTCCGGACCGATGACGGATACCGTGGAAGTGGTCAGTGGAGCGATGGTCGTTGGGTCGATTGGACGGCAACCTACACCAGTGCTTTGCCCGTGGATACCACGAAGAAGAAAAAGAAAAAGGAAGAATCTTCCTCCGAAGAGATGATGGCCGAGCTGCCTAGGCCGTTTAACGGATACGGGTATTTCGATGCTCCTGAAGACACGAACATCGTTTTCCGAAAGGCGACCATCTGGACGCTGGCGGGCGATCAAGAAGTTCTTCAAGAAGCAGATCTTTGGGTGCGCAACGGACGAATTGAGGCTGTGGGTGTCGATCTTGACGCTTCTGGGGCTACCGAAGTAGACGCTTCAGGAATGCACCTCACACCCGGTATTGTCGATGAGCATTCGCACATCGCCTTAAGCGGAGTCAACGAAGGAACCATGAACAGTTCGGCAGAAGTACGGATGTACGACGCTGTTGATTCCGACGATATTGACATCTATCGACAACTCGCCGGTGGAGTAGTGGCCGCGCAATTACTGCACGGTTCGGCAAACCCCATTGGTGGTCAAAGCGCTTTGGTCAAATTCCGCTGGGGGGCGAGCCCTCAGGAGATGCGTATTGAAGGAGCGGATGGCTTCATCAAGTTTGCCTTGGGAGAGAATGTAAAGCAGAGCAACTGGGGTGATGATAATCGAATACGCTTTCCGCAAACTCGGATGGGAGTAGAGCAAGTCTATGTGAACGCTTTTACTCGGGCGATGGATTATCGCGCCGTGGAGGCGCAAACCGGCAAGAAAGAAGCATTCCATCGCGATCTAGAGCTCGAGGCGCTTGCCGAGATCGTGGAAAGTCAGCGCTTCATTACGTGCCATAGCTATGTGCAAAGTGAGATCAATATGCTCATGAAGGTAGCTGAGCAATTCGGTTTCCGCATCAATACCTTTACCCACATTTTGGAGGGCTATAAAGTCGCAGATATTATGGCGGAACACGGCGCCGGTGGTTCTACTTTTGCCGATTGGTGGGCCTATAAATATGAAGTAAAAGAGGCCATTCCTTACAACGCAGCACTCATGCACGAGGCTGGAGTCACGGTGGCCATCAATTCCGATGATGCGGAGATGGGCCGTCGCTTGAATCAAGAGGCGGCTAAGGCGGTCAAGTATGGAGGCGTTTCGGAGGTTGAGGCTTTGAAGATGGTGACCTTGAACCCCGCAAAACTGCTTCATCTGGATGATGAAATGGGAACGCTTGAGCCTGGAAAAAGCGCCGATCTCGTGCTTTGGACAGGACATCCGCTCAGCGTGTACAGCGAGGCCCAAACCACCTTGATTGACGGACGTATCTATTTCGATCGAGCGGCCGACGCTGAGCGATTGGCTTGGATACAAAGCGAACGTCAGCGGTTGATTGCCCTGATGCGGGGAGAAAAAGAAAAAGGAGCCAAAACGCAGAAGCCGAAGGAAAAGCAGCGGCATCATTGGCACTGTGACGATTTGTTGAACCAAGGCGTAGCCTACTAATACCAGCACCATGAAAAGATTGAATCTCATTTTAGCTTTACTGTGGAGTGTTGTGGCGGTCGCTCAAATTCCAAGTCCAGGGGCCCCTCAGGAGGGACCTATTGCGATTATTAATGGTACGGTCCACGTCGGAAACGGCGAGGTGATCGAGAATGCCTACATCTTTATTGAAGAGGGTAAAATTAAGGCTGTTGGAGATGGTTCGGCCATTCGGATTGACGCTTCTGCCTATGATATCATTGACGCAGAGGGAGGTCATATTTATCCGGGGCTCATTCAACTGAATACCACCCTTGGACTAGAGGATATATCAGCCGTACGTGCTTCTCGTGATGACCGCGAGGTGGGGGCATTGACCCCGAATGTGCGCAGTTTGATCGCGTACAATACGGACAGTTGGCATATTCCGGCACAGCGCCATTTAGGCGTTCTCCTGGCGCAGCCAACCCCTCGCGGGGGATACTTACCCGGAACCTCCTCGGTGGTCCAGTTGGACGCCTGGAATTGGGAAGATGCAGCATACGCTCTAGACAATGGACTTCACCTTTCTTGGCCTTCACCAACCTACGGAGCACGCTGGTGGCTTGGGGAAACCGAGCGTCGCGAAAACCGAGATTATGGTGAGCAAGTAGCCATGATCGATCAGATCTTCAAGGATGCCCAAGCCTATGCTGCATTTGAAGAAGATCAAGCTTCTAATTTGAAGTTGGAGGCCATCCTTCCCGTATTTGGCGGGGAGAAGATTCTCTTCATTCAGGCAGCCCGTCGGCAGCAGATTATCGAGGCGGTGCAATGGGCCCAAAAGATGGAAATCCCAAAAGTGGTGATCGTAGAGCCGCGTGATGCAGGCTTGTGTATCGACTTCCTCGCAGAAAACGAGATCCCGGTCATCCTGCCTCAAGTACACGCCTTGCCGAATCGAGCCGATGCCTCTCTGGACGAACGTTTTGATCTACCCCTTCGTTTGCACAAAGCAGGTGTCTTGGTGGCTTTGAGCTACGACGATCTTCAAGAGGCCCGGAATTTGCCCTTCTTTGCTGGTACAGCCGTAGCGGGGGGACTTGACTATGAGGTTGCTTTGAGCATGATTACGGCAAACCCGGCAAAAATCCTCGGGATTTCAGACCGCACCGGTACCCTTGAAGTTGGAAAAGATGCCAACTTGATCATCTCTTCTGGAGACTTATTGGATATGCGAACGAACGATGTTCGGGTGGCCCTCATTCAAGGGCGTAAATTGGATCTATCCGGTCCTCAGCAGAAACTCTACGAGAAATACCAAAACAAGCCGTAAACCTTTCGGCCTACGGCTTGCTGTTGATTACTTAAGCGTCGCTGCTCTTTGAAGCAGCGGCGTTTTTTTATTCAAGGCCTTCGAGCATGACCTCTACTGCTTTTTCAAGCTGAGGGTCTTTCCCAACCGCTGCGTCAGCAGGAGTCAATACCACTTCGTAGTCGGGCTGAAGCTCCTGGTTTTCCAAGTAGTTTCCGTCCCAGTCTATCGTACCCACCATCGGTATTCCAAAGTACATGGAGTTGTTCATCAAGGTCTCCCACCATACGGCAGTGGCTGTTCCCGCCACAGGAGTTCCAATCAGCGGACCGATGTCTAAGGTCTTGTAGGTCCATGGGAAGAAGTGCGCGTCCGAATAATTGGACTCACTCATCAATACGCAGGATTTGCCTTTCCATTTGCCCATGGGCTCATGTCCTAGGTCTTGACCACGTGGAACCAAGTTCACGTAGGCCTTACCGCTTAAGAAGGTCGCCAACTCATCGTGCAACCATCCGCCACCGTTAAAACGCGTGTCCACGATCAATGCGTCACAGTCGTAGTAGCGCCCCAGGGCTTCTTCATAGACCGTACGCATACTGGCGTCGTTCATTCCGCGAACGTGAACATATCCAACTTTTCCACCGGAGAGTTCTTCCACTTCCTTGCGGTTGGTTTCCACCCATCGTTCATACAACAACTGGTTCTCATAACCTCGGCTGATGGCGCGAATGCGCACATCTTCCTCCTTGCCGTCATTGCTCACGGTTAGGAGCACTGTTTCACCCGCTTTGCGGTTGAACCAGCCCCAAGGGTTTTCTCCGGCCTTAATCTCGCGACCATCAACGGCCTTCACAACAGTACCGGCTTTAAATGGTGAGTCTTTGTAATCTCCGGGTCCATTTTTCAATACTTCCGTAATGGTCAATCCATCAGCATCTTGAGTCCAGTCGAAGAGCATTCCGAAGACGCCCGTTTGGTCATCTCCATAGCTGCCGCCAAAAGCGCCGGATCCCGTATGAGAAGCGTTTAATTCTCCAAGGAGCTCGCTCATCAATTCGGCGAAATCGTCGTTGTTGGTCATCTCCTTTACTTTGGGCTCATAGGCTTCCTTGTAGAAAGCCCAATCAACACCCTGCATGTCCTCTACATAGAACTTCTTCAGGGTTTGACGCCATACGTGCTCGAAGAGGTATTCACGCTCTCCCTGAGGGTCTAAACGTACTTCAGCATCGACGGAAACACGTTCGGTCTTTCCACCGGCCAAAGCAATTTTACTGAAACCGCCTCCCGTAGATACGTAGACGTGCTTGCGATCCTTGTCCAACTCCCAGTTACCGAAGCTTCGGCCCAAGCTGGCAACGGATTCCATTTCGCGTTTGTAAAGGTCCCATTCATATAGGCCCCACTTGCGATTGACGTATGAGAAGAGGTAGAGTTTATCTCCGTCCTTGTTGAGGAATCCTCCTCCATAAGATCCACTCATTGGAGTTAGACGGGCCTTTCTTTCGTGGACGCCATCCATGTCGTAGACCATCGCCTTTTCATCAGCGTCCTCATCATCATCTTTCTTTTTCTTCTTGGACTTTTTATCGTCGTCTTCATCTCCGTCATCGTCCTTTCCTTCATCCTCTTTCATCTCTTTCCAGAGCTCATACTCTTGCTCATTCAAACGATACTTATCCCAAGCAGCCTGCGTGAGGAATAGAGCATAAAGATCCCAAGAACCTCCGCGGCCTTGGAGATTGGTGTTCCCGTGACGGTTGCTTCCCCACAGCATGATTTCACCACCTGCCTCAAAGCTGGCTCCCCAATCATTGAATCCGGAACGGGTCATGTCAATGGGCTCTTCTTCGCCACTGGCGGCGACAAGGCCGATATCCCCGATCCACTGCTTCCCAGGCAGGTATTCAACGAAGAACCATTTACCATCAGGAGACCACTCGTAGTACTGGTCGCCGTCGGCATAACTATAGTTGTACTGCGCAGGGAGAACGGTTCTCGTGTCTCCACTCTCAATGTTGAGGACCTTCAACACTACGCGCTCTTCCAAGTAGGCCACTTCTTTTCCATCTGGAGAATACTGTGCTTGAAACTCTTCCTCTGGGTTGTCCAGTAGGGCCTTTTCATTGAGTAAAGTTGAACTGTAAAAATACTTCTCGTCTTCACGAGCGATTTCCGACTCATAGATGTTCCAAGATCCATCCCGCTCTCCGGCGTAGAGGATTTTTCGTCCATCTGGGTGGAAGTCCACCGAGCGCTCTTGTTCTGGAGTGTTGGTTACTCTCTTGGTCCACGATCCGTCTACGGAAGTCACGAAAACTTCTCCGCGGTAGATAAAGGCAATTTCCTTTCCGTTCGGGCTTACTGAAAAATCAGAAGATCCCGATGCGCGCAAGATTTCGTAGTCATTCTCTTTTGCGTCATCGCGCAAGGTAACGGTCACCTTGAGCGGATCGCTTCCTTCGCGTTGTGTGTAGAGCTCACCATGATAGCTGTAGCACAAGAGCCCATCGTTGCTCACAGACAACATCCGTACAGGGTGATTCTCGAGAGAGCTTACCTGGGACATGCTGCCATCTGCACCGCGCTTAACCACATTGAAGCTGTTGCCATACATTTCGCTGGTGTAGTAAATGCCGTCAGAAGATGGATCCCAAACAGGATAGAGGTCCTCGCCTTCGTAGGTGGAAAGTTTGGTATAGCTGCCATCGGCAAAGTTGTACTGCCAGATATCACGGGTAACTGCGGAGGTGTGATGCTTCCGCCAGAAGTCTTCATAGCCTTTCCAGTCGTGGAAAATGATGGAGCTTCCGTCTGCATTGTAACGTGCGTTTTCCGCAGCAGTGGTCAAGAGCTGTACGGGACGTCCGCCGTTCACGGGGACTTGGTACAACTCTCTTAAACCTCCAGAGGGGAACTGTCGGTTGCTCGCAGCATCCTGCCGTGAGGCAGAAAACAAGACCGCAGATCCGTCAGGGGTAAAGTCACTGGGGTGATCGCCGCTGCTGGCGTAAGTCAACCGAGTTGGGGTGCCGCCGTTCGCATCAATCACGAATACGTCATAGTTTCCGTAGCGATCACTGGCAAAGGCAATTTTGGATCCGTCGCGGGACCAAACCGGTTCGTAATCGTAGGCGGGATGTGTGGTCAATGGACGAGCTTCGCCACCATCTCTGGAGACCAAATAGAGGTCGCCTTGGTAGCTGAAAACGATTTGTGTTCCGTCCGGGGAAATCGCCGGATAGCGCATCCATGAAGGATTCTGCGCGCTTGAGGCAAATGCAGTAGCCAGCCCCACGAATAGTAGAATTAGTCTTTTCATGTTTAAGTGATTCTTGTTAAAGGACCGAGAAGTTAGGAAATTATTTGACAATCAGGGAGTCCCGAACATTCAGGTCCTCCAAGGTCATGGCGAAGTCAACCCCAGAAATGGGGACTTCTATTCCTCCTTCGGCTTTGTGGTCTAAAGCGACCATTACTCCGGTTCGGGTTGCGACCCAATTCTCCCACGTGAATTCCATCCCGCCGATGGGAATAATCTGAACCCACATTTGCCAACTCTCGGGAATTCCACTTTCGGAAAGATGCCATAAGTAAGTGTCTCCGGGTGTTGTTCCCCCAGAACTGTAGCTCACCTTAAGCGCGGGCCCTCGATCCGTTTCGACATACTCACGACTCGTCCCTGGGTCACGGGCCTTGAGGGGGGCAATGAGCCAGAAGCTATCATTATTAAAGTAGTCCCAAGCGGTGTTGATCTTTTCAGTTTTGTCCTCACCCGATAGTTCCGATTCAAAGACAAAGGCTTTGCCGTCTTTGGTGTCTGGGTGTAAATAGACGGTGAATTCATCCCATTTTACGCGAACGAGGTGTGCTTCCTTGTTCCAGAGGTAATGATGTGCTCCGCGAAAGCTCCACATGGCAAAGGCCGTTGAATCCCATGCTGATTTGCCCACGGCGTCAAACATTAGATCAGTCAGCTCTTCCGCTTCGGGGCCTTCGATGCCCTCAGGCATTTCATCAGAAAGGGTGTATTGTACAACCAAGATGGCTCCCATGAGGATCACGATAAAAATGAGGGCACCAATCAAAACCTTCTTGAACATAGACAAGGATTTAGATGAGCATTCCGACAATAACGGCTGTAAACAGAGAGGCCAAGGTTCCGCCGATCAAGGCCTGAATCCCCAGTTCGCTTAAGGTAGTTTTCCGGCCTGGCGCCAAGGCTCCGATTCCGCCGATTTGAATACCGATGCTCGAAAAGTTCGCAAAGCCACACAAAATGTACGTAGCAATGATGACTGATTTTTGCTCAGCAAATTTGCCGGTTTCTTTGAGCTCGCCCATGCTTACATAGGCCACAAATTCGTTCAAGATGGTCTTCTCGCCTAAGAGTTGTCCTACGAGGACCATGTCTTCTTTAGCCACACCCATAAGCCAGGTAATCGGTGCCAAGGCGTATCCCAAGATGAACTGCAGTGAAAAGCTCTCGTATTGACCTTCGGTGAAGTTGTTCACCCAAGTATTCAATCCGGTTTGCGCACCGATGAAGTCTCCCAATAAATAATTGAGCATGGCAATGAGGGCAATGAACACCAATAGCATGGCCCCTACATTAACAGCTAAGCGTATACCCTGTAGCGTACCATTCGTTATGGCTTCGAGTGCGTTCTTTCCAATACGTTCTTTGGAGATGGACATCTCTTCGTTGAACTTCTCTGTTTCTGGAACCAGTAGTTTGGCCCCTACGATGGCCGCCGGTGCTGACATCACTGAGGCGGCAAGAAGGTGCTTGGCAAAGAAGATCTTTTCGGCGTCGCTATCTCCGCCCAAGAAGCCAATATAGGCTGCGAGTACGCCTCCAGCTATGGTGGCCATTCCACCTGACATTAAGCACATCAATTCCGATCGAGTCATCTTCTCGATGTAGGGTTTGATCAAAAGTGGAGATTCGGTTTGCCCAAGGAAGATATTACCTGCGGCAGCTAAGCTCTCTGCACCACTTAGTTTAAGCGTTCGTTTCATGAGCCAGGCGAACCCATAAACGACTTTCTGAAGTATGCCGTAGTAAAAGAGGAGGCTTGTGAGGGCAGAGAAAAAGAGAATAGTAGGTAGGACTTGGAAGGCGAAGATGTAACCGAAGCCGTCGAGGTCCGTAACCAGTGAACCAAAGATGAATTCGGACCCAGCCGTGGTAAAGCTCAATAGGATTACGAAGGCTTCACTCAGCCAATCGAAGATGTTTTTTATAAACTCAACCTTGAGGATGGCAAAGGCAAAGATTAGCTGAATGCCAATGCCCTTCATCACCAATGACCAGTTGATCGCTTTTCGGTTGCTGGAAAACAACCACCCCAACAAGACGAGTACGGCTAGGCCCAGCAGCCCTCGAAGGATTCCAGTAAAGGTGATGTTGTCGAAACTGCCGGTGTCGAATTCTTCTTCGACAACCTTCGGTTCATTCGACGAAGAGATAGACGGGCGCTGAAAGGTGTAGTTGACCCCATTTTCTTGAAGGGTCAATAGGCTGTCGCCAGAAATTATCAGATGGTAGAACCGGACCGTGTCATTTGGCCGGTCGTACGCAAAACGCAAGCGGTCACCGTTGTATTCCCATTGACCCGCCGCAACTAAATTAATGGAGGTTAAGCCGTAGGAAAAGGTTCCATCGGATGAGACGTGCATCGAGTCCGTTTTGCTTACGGAGCGAAGGGTGTCTCCGCTTTCGGAAAGAATGGATTTAAATTGCCAATGACCAACGGGGTCCTGGGCCGACAGAATAAATGGAGTAAGAAGAAGTAGGACAGCCCAGATGCGCTTCATAGCGCCAAGTTAATTTTTTTTCCGCTTCTCGATCTCATCTCGGATGGCAGCAGCTTTTTCGTAGTCTTCCTTATCGATGGCGTCTTGCATCAACGTTTGGAGCTGTTCCTCATTGAGACCTGAAAAGTGTTCTTTGCTTTGCTCAGGTGCGCTTTCAAGGGCCTCTTCAATTTCTGTTTCTACTTCCGAATCTCCTGGGTTTTCTTCTTCAAGTATGATACCCGCAGCCTTCAGGATTTCTTCGTAGGTGAAGATCGGGCACCCAAAGCGCACCGCAAGCGCTACAGCGTCTGAGGTTCGAGCATCGAGAGTTACTTCGTCTCCGTCTTGAAGGCACACAAGGCTGGCGAAGAATACGCCATCCTGGAGTTTGTGAATGAGAACTTCTTGCAAGCCAATCTGAAATTCATCGGCAAACTGCTTGAACAAATCGTGGGTTAGTGGACGGGGGGGGACCACGTCTTTCTCCAAGGCAATGGCGATGCTTTGCGCTTCAAAACCACCGATAATAATGGGTAAGCGACGATGCCCTTGTTCTTCAGAAAGAACTAGGGCATATGCACCACTCTGGGTTTGACTGTAAGACAGTCCCACAATGTTCAGGCGAACTTTTTTCATCCCAGTTTAGGCGTTGCCTTTGAAGGATTTAATCGCCGCAGTCAATTTTGGGACTACGTCAAAGGCATCTCCAACGATCCCGTAATCAGCCGCCTTGAAGAAAGGTGCTTCGGGATCTTTGTTGATGACCACGATGTTCTTGCTAGCGTTGACACCAGCCAAATGTTGAATGGCTCCAGAGATGCCGACAGCAATATAAAGTTGTGGGTTGATGGCTATTCCCGTTTGTCCAACGTGCTCGCTGTGAGGTCTCCATCCGATATCAGAAACGGGCTTGGAACAGGCCGTACCCGCATCCAGTACTCCGGCTAATTCTTCAATCATATCCCAGTTCTCAGGTCCCTTAAGGCCTCGGCCTGCGGATACCACCAGTTCCGCTTCTGGGAGTGGAATTTTCCCTTTTGCACGGTCCACAGAAACAGAGTTCAAATTACTTGAAGCTAGAGATGCGCTGTGACTCGCTGATTCAGAAGATCCGCCAAACTCCTCAACACCAATGGCATTTGGAATGATCGTGATGATGTTTTTGTCGCGATTGCTCTGATAGAATGCAAATCCTTTGCTCGAGAAGCTCTTGCGCTTTACCACCATAGGATTGGCACTTTCTGGCAGTGCTACAGCATTTGAAATCAACGCTGCTCCGGCTTTTACAGCCAAGAGTGGGGCGACTGATCCTCCGTTATTCGTGTTGCTAATAACAAAACTTGAAGCTCCTTCAGCTTCCGCAATTTCGGCTAGGGCAGAGGCGAAGGTGTCGTTTCCGAAGCTGGTTAAGTTCGATACGTTGACGGTCTTCGTCGCGCCGTAGGCGCCCAAATCAGTAGAATCACTTACCTCGCCAAAGGTTACGGCAATGGTAGATCCTCCGGTCATATCAGCTACGCGCTTGGCGTAACTCACGGCCTCGAATGTGGCCTTCTTAAAGTTACCTTCCCAGGTTTCTGCAAATACTAGTACGGACATGTCAATTCTTTCTTTTGGATTAAATCACCTTCGCTTCTTCGTGCAATAAACGAACGAGCTCGTCGACGTTATCGGCATCAATCATTTTACAATCTCCTTTCTCTGCAGGACGTTCGTACTTCGAAGTAGTCGTTGCTCGATCAGCGTCTGCAGCGGCAACCACGTTTAATGGCTTTTGACGAGCCATCATAATTCCGCGCATGTTGGGGATGCGCAAATCTTTTTCCTCTACAAGTCCTTTCTTTCCGGCAATTACCAACGGAAGCGAACCGCTCAATGTTTCTTTACCACCGTCGATTTCACGAACCGCAGTGAAGTTCTCTCCTTCGACGTCCATTCCAATACAGGTTTGGATAAAAGGCATATTCAAAAGGGCAGCGACCATTCCAGGAACTTGTCCGCCGTTGTAATCGATGGCTTCTACACCACAGATGATGAGGTCAAAGCTCTTTTCTTTGGCAACAGCGGAAATCTGCTCGGCAATGTAGTAGCTGTCGTCTGCCGCGGCGTCTACGCGAATGGCTTCGTCTGCTCCGATGGCCAATGCCTTGCGCAGCGTTGGCTCAGTTTCAGCTCCTCCTACATTCAGAACGGTGATGTGACCGCCGTGTTTTTCCTTTAAGAAAAGGGCTTTGGTCAAGCCAAATTCGTCGTTTGGTCCGATGATGTATTGCACGCCATCTTTGACGAATTCTGTATCGTTATTGGTGAAGTTGATTTTTGAGGTGGTGTCGGGAACATGCGAAATGCAAACCAGTATATTCATCCTTCTTCTCGTATTTCGAAATGGAGAGCAAATTTAGTCATTTAATTCTTATTTTTGCCGTCCTAAACGCTGAGGACAATGAGGGAAATTCAATTCCGAGAAGCTGTTTGTGAAGCCATGAGTGAAGAGATGCGTCGCGACGAGCGCGTTTATCTCATGGGTGAAGAAGTTGCCGAATACAACGGGGCCTACAAGGCTTCCAAGGGCATGCTCGATGAGTTCGGGCCCAAGCGTGTGATCGACACCCCAATTGCGGAGCTTGGATTTGCCGGTATCGGTGTAGGATCAGCCATGAACGGACTCCGACCAATTATCGAATTCATGACCTTCAACTTTGCACTTGTTGGGATCGATCAGATCATCAGCAACGCAGCGAAGATGTACCAGATGTCTGGTGGTCAGTTCAATATTCCAATCGTATTTCGCGGGCCCAGTGGATCTGCTGGGCAGTTGGGAGCAACCCACAGCCAGAGTTTCGAAAACTGGTATGCGAATACCCCGGGTTTGAAGGTTGTTGTTCCTTCTGATCCAAAAGATGCTAAAGGTCTTTTGAAGAGTGCTATTCGCGATGATGATCCTGTCTTGGTGATGGAATCGGAGCAGATGTACGGAGACAAAGGCTTGGTACCTGAAGGTGAATACCTGATTCCAATTGGGAAAGCCGAAGTCAAGCGAGCCGGTAATCACGTGACAATCGTTTCTTTTGGTAAGATCATTAAGCACGCCTTTACAGCAGCCGAGCAATTGGCTAAGGAAGGGATAGAGTGCGAAGTGATTGATTTGCGCTCAGTTCGTCCTATTGACTACGATACAGTTATTCAGTCAGTGAAAAAGACCAATCGTATGATCGTTCTCGAAGAGGCTTGGCCACTAGCCAATATCTCTACGGAATTGACCTACATGGTTCAAAAATATGCTTTCGACTTTCTTGACGCTCCCGTCAAGAAAATCAACACGCTCGACACGCCTATGGCTTATGCCCCGACACTCGTGGAAGAATTCCTTCCTCAGGTGGACGATGTGGTTAAAGCAGTGAAGAGCGCATTATATATTTCTTAATAAACCCAAATCTAAAGTTTCATGGAAAATCTGGTGTACGTATTACCGGTCTTCGGTATCATCGCACTGGCGTTCGTATTTATTCGCAGCGCTTGGGTCTCTAAGCAAGACGAAGGAGACGAAAAAATGGCCACAATTGCCAAGCACATTGCCGACGGGGCAATGGCGTTTTTGAAGGCAGAATACCGAATCTTGGCCATCTTCGTAGTGGCTGTAGCCGCTCTATTGGCGTTTAAAGGATCTACCGAAGCGGATTCGAGCCCAATGGTTGCCGTTTCCTTTATCATCGGTGCCATCTGTTCTGGATTGGCCGGATTCATCGGAATGCGCATTGCAACGAAAGCCAACGTTCGAACGACACAAGCCGCTCGTACCTCTTTGGGTCGTGGTTTGGAAGTAGCCTTCGGCGGAGGATCTGTAATGGGCCTTGGTGTTGTTGGACTCGGAGTTCTTGGATTGAGCATCTTGTTCTTGCTTTACAGCGGACAAGGATGGTCAATTGCTAAAGTATTGAATGTCATCTCTGGCTTCTCTTTGGGAGCCTCATCTATTGCCTTGTTTGCACGTGTTGGTGGAGGTATCTACACCAAAGCGGCTGATGTAGGTGCTGACTTGGTCGGTAAAGTTGAAGCGGGTATTCCTGAGGATCACCCATTGAACCCTGCAACGATTGCGGATAACGTAGGAGACAACGTAGGTGATGTTGCCGGAATGGGAGCTGACCTTTTCGAGTCATTCGTTGGATCCATTATTGGAACCATGGTATTAGGAGCTGCCTTTGTAGCCCTTCCAGGTTTTGCGGGTCAGTTTGACGGTCTTGGAGCTGTATTGCTTCCATTGACTTTGGCCGGTGTTGGAATCGTTGTTTCGATCTTGGGAACATTCTTCGTTCGTGTGAAGGAAGGTGGTAACCCCCAATCAGCATTGAACCGCGGTGAATTTATTTCTGCAGGTATGATGCTCGTTGCATCTTACTTCATTATTACCTGGATGCTTCCAGAGGCTTGGACCTTCAAAGGTGTTGAGTACTCTGCAATGGGCGTTTTCTGGGCAACGATTGCAGGTTTGGTAGCTGGTCTTGGTGTTGGTTCCATCACTGAGTTCTACACTGGAACCGGAAAGAAACCAGTAATCAATATCGTAGAGCAGTCTGAGACGGGTTCAGCGACGAATATTATTGCCGGTTTGGGAGTAGGTATGATGAGTACCGCTATTCCAATTTTGATCATCGCTGCTGCGATCATGGTATCTCACCACTTCGCAGGATTGTACGGTATTGCCATCGCTGCTGTAGGTATGTTGGCGAATACGGGAATTCAGTTGGCTGTAGATGCTTACGGTCCTATTTCAGATAACGCTGGAGGTATCGCCGAAATGAGCGAATTGCCACCTGAAGTACGTGAGCGTACAGATAAATTGGATGCTGTAGGTAATACTACTGCTGCCATCGGAAAAGGATTTGCTATCGCCTCTGCTGCATTGACGGCTTTGGCCTTGTTCGCAGCCTTCATGCAGACCGCAGGTATTGAATCCATTGACATTTCTAATCCTAAGGTAATGGCGGGTCTCCTCGTTGGAGCGATGTTGCCATTTGTATTCTCAGCCCTTTCTATGGGTGCTGTAGGTCGTGCGGCCATGGCAATGATTCAAGAGGTACGCCGTCAGTTCAACAATATTCCTGAATTGAAGGCTGCTTTGGATGTTATGCGTAAATACGATGCGGACATCAGCAAAGCAACTCCAGAGGATCGCGCCATCTTTGACGCTGCGGACGGAAAAGCGGAATACGACAAATGTGTTGATATTTCTACCCGTGCTTCTTTGCGCGAGATGATTATGCCGGGATTGTTGGCGATTGCCGCTCCTGTAATTGTAGGATATACCTTTGGTGCTGAGACCCTAGGAGGTCTTTTGGCAGGGGTGACTTCTGCAGGGGTATTGATGGCGATCTTCCAGTCGAATGCTGGTGGAGCTTGGGATAACGCCAAGAAAATGCTCGAGGAGCAAGGAAAGAAAGGTACCGAAGCGCACAAAGCTGCGGTAACTGGAGATACCGTTGGAGATCCATTTAAGGATACTTCTGGTCCATCATTGAACATCCTTCTTAAGTTGATGTCTGTTGTGGCCTTGGTTATCGCTTCTGGATTGGCTTAATCAACCACTCGAAATAGAATAGAAAGGCCCCGCTTTGGCGGGGCTTTTTTTATATTTTAGCGTGGACCAAACCAAGGGATATGCACATCGCCATTGCCGGCAATATCGGCGCCGGAAAGACCACGCTGACCAAATTACTCTCCAAGCATTACAACTGGACACCTCATTTCGAAGATGTGGATGACAATCCGTATTTGGATGATTTCTACAACGAGATGCAGCGGTGGTCCTTCAATCTTCAGATTTACTTTTTGCGCAGCAGATTTGCGCAGATAAAGGAGATACGGGATAGCGGAAAGGATGTGATCCAGGACCGTACCATTTATGAGGACGCCCATATTTTTGCGCCGAACCTCCACGCGATGGGGCTCATGACCAGTCGCGATTTTGAGAACTACATGAACCTCTTCGAGCTCATGGACAGTTTTGTCCCTTCACCGGATATGCTGATCTATTTGAGAGCATCTGTTCCGACCCTGGTGGATCAGATTCAGAAAAGGGGTAGGGAATATGAATCGAGTATTCGAATTGATTACTTGAACCGCCTGAATGAGCGCTATGAAGCATGGATCAGCGAGTATGACAAGGGAAAGCTCTTGGTCATTGACGTTGATGATTTGAATTTCATCGACAATCAAGAAGATCTAGGTAGTGTGATTAACCGCGTTGAAGGTGAAATCAACGGCCTATTTTAAGGTAGTGTAGCTGGTTCTGTCCTAGCAAATACACATACTCTTCAGTGATTTGATATTTGCTCCATGAACCCAAGTTGGGTAGAGCAACTCGTTTTTCTTGGCGAAGCTTTGGGTCGAAAATCACGAGTTCTTGTTCGGTCAAGTAATACACCTTATAGTTCATTACTTGAAATTCATCTGGCGTTGAGATGGGTAGGGCGCGGATGAAATTTCCGAAAAGGTCAAACTGCAAAAGCTCTTCACCACTGTTGTTGATGTAGACATGGTTGATGGTTTGCAGCAAGTAAGAAGGCGTGACTTCACGACCAATGGCCTGACTCAAGTTGAGGCTTTCTAAAGCTGGCTTTTGGTCGGGGACACTCCATTTGATCAGCTTGTCTGTACTTTGATCGTAGAACCACAAAGAGCGTTGGTCTGTGGTCTTCACCCATTGGACATCGTAGAATCCGTAATCGTCTAGTCTTATGGGGCTGATGATGGGGTTCAAACGGTTATCTAGAACCTGAACCGTGAAGAAGTCGCGGTAGTACAACAGCAGGTCCATGCTGAGGAAAGGGTCCACATAGGTAATGGAGTCAAACGAGGGATCGGAAAAGCGGTACAGGACTTCCGCCTTGCTGTCAATTTTTACGATTTCCTCACCCTGGAGTAAGTATGCGTTACCGAAGCGATCAACTCCGAAATCCTGAGCGGGGTCAATATCAAGAGACTTCTCCCAGCGGAGTTGTAGGTCCTGTGCAAGGGTATATCGGCCCGTGAGGGCCAAAAGGAAGACTAAGAAGTAAATAGACTTCGTCATTGATTCATTTCAATCAGCTCACTGAGGTAGTCCCGATGGTTGGCTAGGCGCGGAACTTTGTTTTGGCCACCCAATTTGCCACGCTGCTTCATCCATTCAAAAAAGAGTCCCGGACGGGCAATGTGCACAACAGGCGGTTGCAGGGCCATGTTTTTGTGTCGTTTAGCTTCGTAGTCCGTATTCAGTACTTTGAGGGTGGAATCAAAGGCATCAACAAAGAAACTCAAGTCTTTGGGCTCTCGCTCAAATTCTATGACCCATTCGTGAGCTCCGCTTGCGCCATCCTTCATATAAACGGGTCCACCGGTATATTCGCGCACTTGCGCACCGGTTTTTTCGCAGGCGATGGCTAAGGCGCGCTCCGCATTGTCTTGTATGAGCTCCTCCCCAAAGGCGTTGATGAAGTACTTTGTGCGGCCTGTAATCCGGATGCGGAAGGGGTAGAGCGACGTGAATTCGATGGTGTCTCCAATTTTGTAGCGCCACAGTCCCGCATTGGTGCTGATTATCACGGCGTATTGCTGTCCAATGACCACTTCATCCAAGCCGATGGCCTTTGGCGAATCAGAAAGCCATTCCCCTTCGGGCAAGAACTCATAAAATATTCCGTAGTCCAGCATCAGGAGCATGTCATCTGAATCGAGTTGATCCTTGATGGCAAAGAAACCCTCGGAGGCGTTGTAGGTTTCGATGTAGTGCATATCGTCCCGAGGGATCAGCTGTTTGAATTGCTCCCTGTAGGGCGTAAACGCAACACCCCCGTGAATAAACAATTCCAAATCAGGCCAGACTTCCAATAGATTGTCTTTACCCGTTGCCTCAAGGACCTTGTGGCAGGTGACCAGCATCCAGGAGGGAACCCCAGTAAGGGAGGTCACATTCTCCTTGATGGTGATTTCGACGGTTTTGTCGAGCTTCTCCTCGAAATTTTCGATAAGCGCCGTTTTGTTGTCCGGGGTGCTCAAGAAGTCCGCCCAGAAGGGAAGGTTGTTCACGAGGATAGCACTCAAATCCCCGTAGTAGCTGTTGTTCGAAGGGTCGATGCTCGTAGCGCTCCCAGCCATCATCAAGCTCTTCCCCGAGAACATCTGCGTATTGGGGTTGAGATTGCAATAAATTGAAAGCATGTCCTTTCCCGTATTCAAGTGACATTCCTCCAAGCTCTCTTGTGAAACGGGTAAAATTTACTCCCGCTGTGCCGTGGTCCCGCTGGATTTAGCGAACCACTTGATCTCTGTCGGCCAAAGAATGTTCTGTTCTCCTTTACGCTGACGGTCGATGAGTGGGACTAAATCTTCATAGCTGACAATGGGGACGCGGTTGCGGTAATCCTCGTAGTTGCGGATATCCTCAAATCCGTGGTGCAGTCCGTATTCGGTCTCCCGCGCACTTCGGACCAGCTTCATCTGCCATTCCCGCTGGACCTCAAGCGGGTACTTCATGAAGAGCTCAATCTCGTGGAAGCGCTTCTTCATGACCCAAGCCATGACGTTGTTAATCAAAGGAAATTTTACCGGCATCGAATGCGTAACTTGGACGTCTAAGATAGTCATTGTTGTAAATCCTATTTCAGGCGAATGGAAAGCTATACGGGGCCTTTGGCCAAGATGAAAACGGAACTCGATACTCCCACCAAATACACGCTCAGGCTCGGTGAACACGAGTTGTACATGAACGATTTTATAGGTCGGACTTTGGGTCTTCACTATACGGGCCAAATACGCTGCTTTTGCGGCGAGATGAAGACCAAGACCTATCGTCAGAATTTTTGCTACAACTGTTTTTGGGAAAAGCCTCAAGCTGGAGATCCCATCTTCCATCCCGAAAGGTCTCAGGCTCACCTCGGGATTGAAGATCGAGATCTAGAATGGGAGAAGGCCAATCAGCTTCAGCCGCACATCGTTTATTTGGCGGTTTCCAGCGGCCTTAAAGTGGGCGTGACCAGAAAGCAGCAAGTGCCGACCCGTTGGATTGACCAAGGCGCGAGTTACGCCATACAACTGGCGGAAACGCCGAATAGGTACTTGGCGGGTGCTATTGAAGTAGCGCTCAAGGAGTACTTGAACGATAAGACGGCTTGGCAAAGAATGCTCAAGAATGACGTTCCTGATCTGGACCTACGGTCCGAAAAGCACCGCGTCTCAAAGCTCCTTGACGAAGAACTCCGACAGTACGTGATTGATGACGATAGTATTACGGATATTGAATATCCCGTTGAAGCCTATCCGTCGAAAACCAAAAGCTTGAATCTTCAGAAAGTGGAGCGCTTCGAAGGAGCATTGACCGGGATCAAGGGTCAGTACTTAATCTTTGGGGACAACGCGGTTTTTAATGTTCGGAACAACGAGGGGCTGATTGTGGAGCTGACCGTGGACTGATTTACCAGTTTAATTCTTGACCATGAGCTAAAGCAAACCGCTTTTTAAACCACCCTACCGCGGCATAAATCAAGATCGTGTCCAGAACAGCGCACAGGATTTTGAAGGTCCAACCGTCCCAAATCATCTGCCCGATGTCGGCAACCGGAGCAATCCCAATGAAGATCACGCTCACCACCAGTGTTGTGTCTACGAGCTGGGAGAATACGGTGCTGAAGTTATTCCGCAACCAGAGGTGTTTTCCCTTGGTTAGGTTCTTCCAGAAGTGAAAGATGCGGATATCGACGAGCTGGGCAGCCAGGTAGGCCAACATGGATGCTGAAATCACCCGCCACGAATTTTGAAAGACAGTTCCGTACTGATCATCGTTCACTGGCGAGCCTTCAATCGCGGGGAATTGATGGCCCAGCCAAAGAATAAACAGCACAAAAAGGCTCGCGGCAAAACCGGCATAAACGACTTCGTTGGTTCGCTTTCTACCGTAGATTTCGCTAAGAATATCTGTGATCAAAAAGGTTATGGGGTAGGGCAAGACCCCTGCTGAAATCACGAAAGTCTTGAAGCCCAAGTCGATCGAGATAAACTTATTGGCAATGAGGTTGCACGCCACTAAGGCTGTAACGAACAGTGCGGCTAAAAAGAGGTAAATCTGTTGCGCGCGGCGCTTGTCAGAATCCGACATCCGATTATCGCAGCTCTAGTGTAAATGGCATGCGGGCCTGGTACCCATGCATGTGTTGAATATGTTCCATCTGCTCGAAGTACGGATAGAGCGGTCCTAGTTTGTTTTTCATCGCACGAACCTCCATGCTCCCGGTCAACTCTTCGATGAGCTCTTGGATGGGATCCTTACGTTCCGGTAGGGACATAATTCGGTACTTCTCAACTTCTCCGCGTTCTGCTGCTAAGGCGAGTGCTTCGTTGATTCCCCCAAGTTCGTCCACGAGACCGATTTCCAGGGCGTCCGCACCGCTCCAAACACGTCCTTGACCAATGCTGTCTACATCGGCAACATCCATAGCTCGGCCTTCGGCCACATGGCCAATGAAGTCTGCATAAATATCTTCAATGATGTGCTGGATTCGCGCATATTCGAAATCGTTCAATCCACGGGTAGGATCACCAAAATCAGCGTGGGCATTGGTGACAACTTGATCGAAGTGGATGCCCATTTTATTGTTGAGTAATTCTTCCGGGTTGAACAAAACTCCAAACACTCCGATGGACCCTGTGATCGTTGTTGGTTCCGCGAAAATGTGGTCTGCTTTACAGCTAATGTAATAGCCGCCTGAAGCCGCCAAGTCACCCATGGAAACAATGACCGGTTTTTCGGCCTTCGCTTTTTCCATTTCGCGAAGAATAACGTCAGATGCCAGGGCATCTCCACCTGGAGAGTTTACCCGAAGAACAATGGCTTTAACTTTATCATCTCGACGAGCCTTTCGAATAGCTCTGGAAATTCGGCCCGATCCAATTTGATATTCAGATCCTTCTCCCGAAATGATATCCCCTTGCGCATAGATCACAGCAATGTAATCGGTGGTGACCGGGCTTGAGGCTTTCACATTTTTCAATTCACTTAAACTGAGAAATCGCGCTTCTTCATCTTCTTCTTGCTCGAGTTGGCCGCGCACCATAGAGTACACTTCATCCCTATAGGTCAAAGCGTCAACCAAACCAGCATCTAGGGCATCTTCCCCTAAGAAAACGGCAAAACTATCCGCGGCAGCGTTGAGTTCGTCCGCACTCATTTCACGACTTTCCGCAATTTGGTCAATGGTCGCATCCCAAATAGATCCGATAAAAGCCTCCGTTTGTTCTTTGTTCGCCGGAGACATATCGTTGCGCAGATACGGTTCAACGGCACTCTTGAATTTTCCATGGCGGATGACCTGGGGCTCTACGCCAATTTTGGCTAAGAAATCCAAGGGGAATCCAACCTGCGCTTGAAGACCTTTAAATTCCATTGCCCCTTCGGGATTCAACAATACGCTATCCGCTACAGAGGCCAAGTAATAAGCTCTTTGGGTGTAGCCTTCGCTGTAGGCGTACACAAACTTACCGCTGGAACGAAAGTCTTCCAATGCTCGGCGGATTTCTCGAAGACTGGCATAACCGGTTTGAGGAAAGGTGATTTCAAGGAGTATTCCCTTAATCTTATCGTGGTCCTTGGCCTTCTCGATTTGATCTACGAGATCGTGTAGGCCAATGGCTTCGGTAATTTCCCCGCTGAAGGGGTCAAAGTTTTCAAAAGGGCTTTCCGTCGTTCGGTCGTAAATAAGACCGTTGAGATTTAGCTTGAGTACGTGATCATCTTTCAATTTAACCTCCTCACTTCCAGTACTGGCGATGGCCAATAAAATGAGAAACGAGAGTAGAGAAAAAAGAAAAATCCCGACGACAGTGGCCAGGGAGAATTTCAGGAACTGACGCATGGCGAATGATTTAGAATGCAAAGGCAAGTTATGAATTCCCTAGCGCTCTGAGAAGTCTATCTTTGCGCTGTGACCGCAACACACGAATACTACGTCGCATTGGGATCCAACATGGGAGACCGAGAAGAGCACCTGCGCTGGGCGGTAAATTATCTGAACCAGTCCGGAACGGTTACCGCTCGTTCTCATCGCTATGGAAACCCGCCCATGGGTTTTGATAGTTCGGAAGCCTTTGAAAATGCCGTAGTAGTGTGGAGAACATCCTTAGCACCTGAAGAAGCGCTAAGCTATGTGTTGGAAGGAGAGCGAATGAGGGGTCGCCCTAGACGGGCCGATGGTGCTCCCTACGAGGATCGACCCATCGACATTGATTTGCTCACTTGGTCGGGTAAGAACTGGGAAAGCGACTCATTATCTTTGCCCCATCCTCGGATGAACGAACGAGCATTTGTCCTTGTTCCACTGGCCGATGTTCTGGGAGACCAATCCGTTATACCTGAAGAGTTAAATACAGATGAACTCATAGATCTTGGGTCCTTATAACTACATAGCCATAGAAGGCAACATTGGAGCCGGAAAGACAACGCTTTCCGAATTATTGGCCAGGGATCATGGAGCAAAGCTCGTCCTCGAACAATTCTCGGACAATCCGTTCCTGCCTAAGTTTTACGAAGATCGTGACAAGTATGCCTTTCCCCTTGAAATGAGCTTCCTTGCCGAGCGCTTTCAGCAGTTATCGGAACAGATACCCTCAGGAGATCTATTTTCTTCCTTTACCGTATCCGACTACTTTGTGCTCAAGTCCCTCATTTTTGCCGAGGTCAACCTACCACGCGATGAATTTGAATTGTACCGCAGAATCTTCAATCTCATGTACAAGCAAATTCCAAAACCTGATTTGCTCGTCTATCTTCATCGCGATGTGGATGATTTACAGCGGCAAATCAAGCTCAGAGGACGCTCGTATGAACAGGACATCCCCAACGATTACCTAGAAGACGTTCAGCGGAGTTACTTCGCCTTCTTAAAGCAACAAAAAGACCTTCGAATCCTGGTGCTAGAGTTGGGTAAGCTGGATTTTGTGAATCAGGTCGAAGCTTATGAAGAAATTTGTTCCACTATAGTAGAGCCGCGCAACCCTGGCATGACGATCCAATGTCTAGGTTAATTCACAATTCATCGTTGACAATTTATTTTCAAAACAATATGAAAAGGCCTAGAAACCTTAACTTTGTTTGAAATATGTTGAAAATCTACAACCCAACTATCATGAAAAAGATAGCCTTTTTACTGGCTTCTGCAGTTCTTCTTTCTTCTGCAGTAAGCGCTCAGGAATCTGAAAAAACTAAGGATAAGTACAATACCTGGTCTGCAGGTGTACATTTTGGAAACCTTCTTTCCATTGATGAAGGAAAAGGATTTCTTACGGATGGATTGAACGACGAAGTCGGATTTGATTTGGGTTACGGCGTTCATGTAACCAAAAGCTTCAATCACGTTTTTGCGTTGCGCTTACAAGGTTTGTTTGGAAACGTGACCAGTGGTATCACTTCTGGAGCGTATACCGAAACCTCAATGACTAATCTTAACGTTGCTTTGAAGATTAACATTACCAATTGGACATTGAGCCGAAAAGAGAGTCGTAAGGCATTTTTCTATGCGACTGGTGGAGGTGGATTGGCCTTCTACGGAACAGATAATTACAATCCAGATGGATCCCTAAATGCGAGTGTTTCCGGAGAAAGTGCTGGTTTGTATGCGCTGGGTCTCGGAGTCACTTTTAAGCTGACGGATAACCTAAACTTGGATTTGAGTACTACCTCACACTTCATCGGAACCGATGGTTTTGACGGATTTACTCCTAACGCCGATGGCCGTGATGCAGTCTTGTATACCGCTCTTGGCGTGAACTACATTTTCGGTAAAAAAGAGCAGTCTGCCGACTGGGTCAACCCAATGGATCAGATGTACATGGATCTGACCAACATGCAGACGACTGTAGATGAGATTTCAACGGATACAGATGGCGACGGAGTTGCCGATATGTACGATGCGGAGAACAACACTCCCGCTGGAGTAGCTGTGGATGGTCGCGGACGTGCCTTTGACGTAGACGGTGATGGAGTTCCTGATCACGTTGATGAGGATCCATTTACGCCAAAAGGAGCAACGGTAACTCCAGACGGACGTGAGGCAGACAGCGACGGTGACGGAGTGCCCGATAGCCGTGATCGCGAGCCAAACACTGAAGCTGGCGAGTTGGTGAACTTCCAAGGGGTGACTATTCCATCAGGAGAGCTGAACGGGGCTTACATGCCAAGCATTTACTTCTCTTTGGAGAGCAGCCAAGTAACGTATGCGAACTACGAGCGTTTGGCTTCTGTAGCGCGTGCACTCAAAATGAATCCAGATGCTGAAATCCGCATCGTAGGTCACGCAGACAAAACAGGAAGTGCTGAGTACAACGACAAGTTGGCGACTGCTCGTGCGCAAGCTGTGGCGGACCACTTGAACAAGTACTACGGTATCGAAATGGGCCGAATGGAAGTTGTTGGAAAAGGATTCAACGATCCATTGGCTGATGGACAAAACAAAATCAATCGTCGTGTAGACTTCGAAGTGAAGTAAGACGATCAGGGAAAAATAAAAGAGCCTCTCCTTTTGGAGGGGCTTTTTTTATGGCTTGAGTTAGGACTCGAGTTGAGCAAGCAAGGGCTTGACGGCCTCCCAAAGAACGATGCCGCTGGAGACGCTCACATTGAGGGAGTGCTTGGTTCCGAATTGCGGGATTTCGAGGCAGTTGTCACACGCGTCAATGACTTTTTGCTGCACGCCTTTGACTTCGTTTCCGAGAATTAAAGCCGCCTTAACGGCGCGATGAGGTTCCCAGTCGCGCAAGTCAACACTTCCCTCGGCTTGTTCTACTGCCGTGAGGCGGTATCCATCGGCCCGTAGGGCCTCAACCGCTTTCAAAGTGTCATCGAAGTACTTCCATTCGACGGTATCCGTGGCACCTAGTGCCGTTTTTTCGATTTCGCGGTGAGGAGGTTGTGCGGTAATGCCACAAAGGTAAACGGCCTCCAAACGAAAGGCGTCAGCGGTCCGGAAAACGGAGCCGACATTGTGTAGGCTTCGGATGTTGTCAAGCACCACAATGACCGGCACTTTTGGGGCCGATTTAAACTCGCCGTTGGATAGGCGATCGAGCTCGTGGATCCTTAGTTTTCTCATATATTCGTGGACTGCGCACAAAGGTAACCAAAGCGGCAGGAATCGTGGCCAAGAAGAAGAGTGAGACTCCTTTAATGAAACAGTATTACGGCATCAAGGGCAAGTACCCGGATGCCGTGCTTTTGTTTCGGGTCGGGGATTTCTACGAGACCTTTGGAGATGATGCCGTGAAGGCCTCTAAGATTTTGGGCATCACCTTGACCAAGCGCGGAAATGGCTCGGCCAACGAAGTCGCTCTGGCCGGTTTTCCTCATCACGCCATGGATACGTATTTGCCCAAGCTGGTTCGTGCCGGTGAGCGGGTAGCCATTTGCGACCAACTGGAAGAGCCCACCAAAGGCAAGAAAATTGTGGATCGCGGAGTGACGGAGCTCGTGACGCCCGGAGTCAGCTACAGCGATCAAGTTTTGGACAACAAGGCCAATCATTGGCTGGCTGCCGTGCATATGGGAGGCGTGCGCATGGGTGTGTCTTTCTTGGACCTCAGTACGGGAGAGTTTTTATTGGCGGAAGGTCGACCGGACTACATCGACAAGTTGATTCAGAGTTTCGGGCCGAAGGAGGTGCTTTATGAAAAGAAGTACAAGAAAGACTTCGTTGAGCAATTTGGAACTCGACTCTATGCCTACGGCCTCGAGGATTGGGTGTTTCAACGGGATTTCGCTCACGACACCTTGCTCAAACATTTTAAGGTCAAGAACCTTAAGGGCTATGGAGTGGACCACTTCGAAGCCGGTATTATTGCCGCTGGAGCCGCTCTTCATTACTTGGCCGATACCCAGCACGACCGTGTCAATCACATTCGGCAGATTCGCCGAGTAGAAGAGGATGACTACGTTTGGATGGATCGTTTCACCATCCGCAATTTGGAGCTTCTCTTTACCCCGCATGAGGGTGGAGTCACCCTATTGGATATCATGGACCAGACGGTGAGTCCCATGGGAGCGCGATTGATGAAGCGTTGGATTGCCCTGCCCTTAAAAGACATCGATCGGATACGAGAACGCCACGAGGTTGTCGGATTCTTAAAAGCTGAAGCGGCTCATCGAAATCTGCTGGTAGATGGGCTAAAAGAAATTGGGGATTTGGAGCGTTTGGTGTCCAAGGTGAGCACGGGACGCATCAATCCACGAGAAGTGAATCAACTTCATCGTTCCCTGGTGGCCCTCGAGCCCATCAAGAGCTTTGCGCAAACGAGCGGCCAAGCTTCCTTAAAGCGCATTTCCGAGCACCTAGACCCCTGTGCAGCGCTTCAGGAGTTGATTGCGGAATGCATGATGGAAGATCCACCCGTTCAAGTGAGCAAGGGTGGGGTGATTGCAGAAGGTGTGTCGGAGGAGCTCGATGAGCTACGGGGCATTGCGGCCAATGGAAAGCAGTTTCTCATAGAGCTGCAAGAACGCGAGAGTGCACGAACCGGGATCACGTCCCTCAAGGTCGCGTACAACAATGTATTCGGCTACTACTTGGAGGTTCGAAATACCTTCAAAGACAAGGTGCCCGAGGAGTGGATTCGAAAGCAGACCCTGGTCAGTGCCGAGCGCTATATTACCGAAGAACTCAAGGAGCTTGAAACGAAAATCCTCGGGGCTCAGGACCGCATTCTGACCTTGGAGACGAAGCTCTATCAGGAGCTCATTGCCGGAATCGCGGAGTACATTGACCCCATTCAGGTCAATGCACAATACTTGGCGCAGTTGGATGTGCTCAACGGTCTGGCCTTGCTGGCCGATGAAGCAAATTACGTTGCTCCAGAAATGGACGAGGAGTTTGCCTTGGATATTCGGGAAGGCAGACATCCGGTCATTGAAAAGCAATTGCCTTTGGGGGAGCAATACGTGAGCAATGATGTTCATCTCGATCGCGAATCACAACAGATCATCATGATTACCGGACCTAATATGTCGGGTAAAAGTGCATTGCTCCGTCAGACCGCCCTCATCAGCTTGATGGCCCAAATGGGAAGCTTTGTGCCGGCGAGCTCAGCCAAACTCGGCATTGTCGACAAGGTGTTCACTCGAGTCGGGGCCAGTGATAATATTTCCCTGGGGGAATCGACCTTCATGGTGGAGATGAATGAAACTGCGAGCATCCTCAACAACTTAAGTGAGCGCAGCCTTATTCTTCTCGATGAAATTGGACGGGGGACCAGCACCTACGACGGGATTTCCATTGCCTGGAGCATTGCCGAATTCATTCATGAGCACCCAACTCAGGCCAAGACCTTATTTGCGACTCACTATCACGAGCTCAATGAGATGACCGAGCGTTTTTCGCGGATTGCCAACTACAATGTCAGCGTCAAGGAGGTCGACAAAAAGATCATCTTCTTGCGCAAGCTGGTTCCCGGCGGCAGTAACCATAGCTTTGGTATTCACGTGGCTCAGATGGCGGGGATGCCCGCTGAGGTAGTGGGGAGGAGCAAAGAAATTTTGCGTCAACTGGAGCAGACCCACGCTGAGGATCTGGCCGGTGGACAGTCTACAGCCCGCGAAGTGTTGTCGGACCTTTCGAGTGAAATGCAGTTGAGCTTTTTTCAACTCGACGATCCCGTGCTGCAAAACATCAAAGAAGAGTTGATCAAGACGGACATCAATAACCTCACACCGGTAGAAGCGTTGATGAAACTGAATGAGATCAAAAAAATGGTCGGAGGCTAAAAGAATACTTGCCCTAAAGCAAATTTGTGTTAAATTTGCGACCTCTTAACAACGCGAGAATAGCTCAGTTGGTAGAGCACGACCTTGCCAAGGTCGGGGTCGCGGGTTCGAGTCCCGTTTCTCGCTCAACAAGCAAAGCCTTGGAGATGAACGTCTTCGGGGCTTTTTCTTTGGTCGCGGATGGGTCGCTAGGCACACAGCCTGAGATTCCCTCAGAGCCCATTGTCCAGCCTAAAATTTTGATATCTTTGCCGTCCACTGCCCGGGTGGTGGAATTGGTAGACACGTTGGACTTAAAATCCAATGGACAGAATGTCCGTACGGGTTCAAGTCCCGTCCCGGGTACAACGCGAAAGAGCCGACCTTTTAGAGGTCGGCTTTTTTGTTAGAAAAAGGGTGAGGAAGGTATCGCGCCGTAGGCGCAGACCTCCTTTAAAATTGTTGTAAATTTCCCAGACCAAACCCAGGATTATGCGGATACTAGTACTTCTGCTGGCGGGGAGTCTTTTGACCTCGTGCGCCACAGTATTTGGAAGTCGAACCAATACACTAAAGTTCGACGAAACCATTCCACCACAAAGCACGGTCATGATTGACGGAGCTGATTTTGGCTCTCCAGAAGAGGGAAAACTCAAGATTCCAGCAACCGTAGTTCAAGACCACAGCAATATTCAGATCATCAGCCCAACGGGTGAGGTCTTGGTCAGCGATACGCTCTACCGGAAAGTGGATCCAGTCTTTTTTATTCTCGACTTCGCCGCACCCGCAGTAAGCCACTCCGTCGACTTCATGTCCGGAAACATCTTCCGCCCTCACCCACGTAACTTCAGTACAGCGCCATGAAAAGAAATATTTTGATTTTGGTTTTCTGCCTCACGGCAGGATGGGCAAGTGCCCAGAATTGGCGATCTGAAGTGGAGGGCAACAAGAATTACGGAAAGTTCAACACCTTCCAGATTTCGGGCCACACAGGGTCACACTTATATACGGGCCAAGGGCTTGAAGGCTTTCTCGACAATGGTTATGCCGGTGTGGAGGTTCGCTTGGGATGGCAGTCTACCGGAAAGGAATGGTGGCAAGCCAATGCCAAGTTTCCGAGCTACGGGATTGGGTACTACAGTGGGGTGATTGGAGATCCCGAGATTATGGGCAATCCGAATGCCTTGTACCTCTGGTTCTCGCAACCCTTGACCAATCCCAATCTTCGTCACGTGTTGATTTGGGAATTGGCCGTCGGATTGACCTATGACCTCAAGGCTTGGGACCCAGAGGACAATCCCTACAACGATGCGATTGGATCGAGTGCAACCGTGTACTTCAACGCCAACATCGGCGGAAAGAGTCAGCTTAACAGAGAGATGGATCTGACCTATGGGATTGACCTGACGCACTTCTCAAACGGTCGCTCATTTACTCCGAACTATGGGCTCAACATGTTTGGGGTGAATGTTGGAATGCGCTATCACTTCAACCCGATGCAGAAGTTTGTCCAAGCTCAAGATCCTGAATTGATCTTGGCTGTTCGTCCGACCTACGAATACAAGACCGCACCTCCCAAACCCAAGGGATACGATATTTCCGCCTATTTGGCTGTGGGAACCGTGCAGGCAGAACCCGATGGAGAGGAAGAAGGTGCTCGCTACGGGACCAGCAGTTTTGTGATTGACTTTCGTCGTGTTTACGCGCACAAAGGCGCCTGGTATATTGGAGCGGATGTCTTTTACGATGGATCCCTCTACGAGAAGTCCAATGAGATTAAAAACGGTATGGATCCCGTTCGAGGCGACTACGTCAATTTAGGAGCGCATATTGGCCACGAATACAACATCTGGAATGTAGGTCTCGTGACACAGGTGGGTACGTATATCTACAAGACCATCGACGCTCGAGGAAACATGTGGATGCGTGTTGGGGCTAACTATAAGTTCAACGACCGATTCTTTGCCCAAGTTTCTTTAAAAACCCAGAACGGTGCCGCAGCTGATTGGATCGAATGGGGGGTAGGATATAGACTCGTTCGCCATTACCGTCAAGGAACGCACCGGTAAGAGTCAGTCTAATTTCTCCAAGATTTTACTCTTGGCGCCCGTATTTTGTGCCACGAAACTCGATGCCTTTATACCCATTTCAGGCCAAGTAGAGGGTTCTGGAATTTTTGACCAATCTTGGCCAGAACTCAGGCTTACAGCCCCTCCGGCTTCGATTAGGCCTTTGGCTTCAATAAAGGCTTCGTATCTGGGGCCGAAGAAAACGGGTATTCCCCATACGGCGGCTTCAAGGGTATTGTGAAGGCCTTTTCCAAAGGCACCCCCAATGAAGGCGCCATCCGCGTACTGATAGAGATTGCTCAAGAGTCCAATCGTGTCGATGAGGATCACTCTGCTCGTTAGATTTTCGGTCTGTGTATACCTCTGCGCTTCGGGAAATTGCCCTTCAATAGCCTTCAAATGCTCCTCATGGACTTCGTGGGGAGCGATGATCGTTGGCCCGTCCCAATGCTTCGCGGCTAGTGCTTCTTCTGGGTCCCAGGAGCTTCCTAAGATTAAAACTGGGCCATCCGTATTCCAGGATTCAAACTTGGGGTCTTTTTGTGCTCCGTTCTTGATGGCCATGACCCGATCAAAACGGGTATCCCCGGTTACGGTGACATTGCCCAATTCAATGCTGAGAGCAAGGTCCAGGCTCGCTTGATCTTGGACGAAGATGTGACGAAAACCTTTGAGCGCCTCGCGGAAAATTTTGCCATGAGACTTGAAGAAGATTTGACCTGCTCGGAAGCGTGCGCTGATGAGAAATCGCGGTACGCTCTGCCGATCGAGTTCCGAATGAAAGCAAAGCCAGTTTTCGTATTTAACAAAAATGGCGGCCCGTGGACTGACGATTTGAACGAAGTCACGGGCATTCGCCGGCGTGTCTAGAGGAAGGTAGGACACCACATCAGCGCCGGTGTAATTTTTTCTGACCTCAAATCCCGAGGGGCTGAAGAAGGTCAGAACGATGGGTCTTGAAGGGTGTTTTTCTCTTAGCGCTTCTATGAGTGGTCTTCCCTGTTCAAATTCTCCAAGGGAGGCACAGTGGATCCAATATGGGTTGTCGAGAGCCGAGCATTTTTCGCGGAGATGGGAACGCCAATTTTTGCGTCCCGAGGTCCACTGCCTTGCTTTGGTGTTCCATCGCGCCGTAAGGCGCACTCCAAGTCCGTAGGCCTGAACGCCCCAACGATACCAGTGGGGGATCTTCAAGCTCATTAGTAATAGTAATACTTGGCGTTGCGGTTCACCTTCGGGTACAGAGCTAGGGCAAACCCTATGCGAAATCCGAGGGTCATGTCTAGGCGCGATTCGTCGTAAGGCGCACGAAGGTCCATCTGCCATTCACGTCTTCCACTGGTGAGTCCTTGGGTGAATTCGACCGCGGCAAAGGCGTTGAAATAACCGTTGTTGGCCAGATATTGATACCCGAGAGATTCGGAAAAGAAGAGTCCATTGGTTAAGCGGTCGTAGTATTGAGCGTAGGTGGCATTGAGCTGAGGAGCTAGGTCTCCCGGATTTTCGATGCGAATTTGATGTTGCCAGAACCCGACACGCCCCATGGCGTAGAATCCAGAGTTCGGATTAGGTCCTGGACCACCGAGTAAATAGCCGACGTTACCATATACGCGGAAACCACGTTGGAAGATGCGGATATCGGCAAAGCGACCCGTTCCGTCAATGATCTGGCCTTCAGAAGTAGAGATGCTGTCCAAGAGGTTCACTTCATTCACCCCACCTCCGAATTGAAAATCCGCTCCAACTCCTAGAAGAAGTCGGTTGCCAAACTTGGTTGTAAAGTCAAAAGTTATCGCGCTGTGGTCGTTGAATCGCTCCTCTAGATCTCCGCCTGGGATTTGATAGGCATAGGAAAAACGCAGCATGGGAATGACTGCATTGGTGTCTCTCGCAGTTACCTGAGCTGTGCTCTGAATTGGTGATAAAAGTCCACCCAAAAGGAGCCCCAAAACGAGTCCTTTCAATCCCTTCGAAAACCTGTGAATAATCACTCTCTTCCCTTCTATTAATTACTACATTTGTTCGTAAAGGTACTAATTACAAGCTATGAGAAAACTTCAGATGGTGGACCTGCTGGCGCAGTACGACCACATTAAGGAGGAGGTCGATAAAGCCGTCCTTGACGTAGTCCAATCTTCCGCCTACATCAATGGCCCAGAGGTCAAATCCTTTCAAGCCGAAATTGAACAATACTTGGGTGTTAAACACGCCATTCCTTGTGCAAACGGAACGGATGCGTTGCAAATTGCCATGATGGGATTGGGCCTTCAACCCGGAGATGAGGTGATCACGGCTACTTTTACCTATGTGGCAACTGCTGAAGTGATTGCACTTCTTGGTTATACTCCCGTGTTGGTAGATGTCGACGAAGATACCTTCCAGATTAATCCCGAAGCTGTGCGTGCCGCTATTACGCCCAAGACAAAGGCTATTGTGCCCGTACATTTATTCGGGCAGTCTGCTCCGATGGAAGAAATCATGGCCATCGCCGAAGAGCATAATTTATATGTCGTCGAAGACAATGCACAAGCCATTGGTGCGGATTACACTTTCAGTGATGGCCGCACCCAAAAAACGGGCACCATCGGGCATGTTTCAGGAACATCCTTCTTCCCGTCCAAAAACCTAGGTTGCTATGGCGATGGAGGTTGTATTTTCACCAATGATGATGAGCTGGCCAACAATTTGCGTCAGATTGCGAACCACGGGCAGAGCGTTCGCTACTATCATGATCAAGTAGGAGTGAACTCTCGGTTGGACAGCATTCAAGCGGCCATTTTGCGTATAAAACTGCGCCATTTGGATCGATACAATACATCGCGCCGTGAGGCGGCAGACTACTACGATCAGGCATTTGCAGATTTACCTCAGTTGAAGACTCCAGCACGGGCAAATGGATCCTCTCACGTTTTTCATCAATACACCTTGCAGTTGTTGGAGGGAGATCGGGATGCCTTGGTTGCTGAGTTACAGAAGAATGAGATTCCGGCAATGATCTATTATCCGGTACCATTGCATATGCAAAAAGCCTATCTTGATGATCGCTACAACGAAGGAAGCTTTCCCGTAACGGAGCGTTTGTGCGCTCGTGTGTTTAGTCTTCCGATGCACAGCGAATTGACAAAAGAACAACAAGACCTAATCATTAACGCAGTAAAAACAGCTATCAAATGAATATTGCAGTCGTTGGAACCGGTTACGTTGGATTGGTGACCGGAACTTGTTTGGCCGAAACGGGGAACAAGGTTATTTGTGTCGACATCGACGAAGCGAAAGTGAATAAAATGCGGAATGGAGAAGTGCCTATATACGAGCCGCATTTGGATGTCCTTTTTGAACGAAACATCAAGGCAGGTAGACTGAAGTTTACAACGGACTTGGCTGAGGCGGTGCATCCTGCTGAAATTATCTTTTTAGCCTTGCCTACGCCTCCTGGAGAAGACGGATCAGCGGATCTGAGCTACGTCTTGGGAGTGGCCGATGATTTGGGTAAAATGATCAAAGACTATAAGGTCATCGTAGATAAGAGTACCGTTCCCGTGGGTACGGCTGAGAAAGTTACTGCGGCTGTGGCGGCCAACGCTAAGGTCGATTTTGACGTGGTTTCAAACCCGGAGTTTTTACGTGAGGGATTTGCTGTAGATGATTTTTTAAAGCCCGACCGCATCGTTGTCGGAGCCAGTACGGAGCGTGCACAAGAGCTGATGCGTAGCCTGTACAAGCCGTATGTGCGTCAAGGAAATCCGATCATCTTTATGGATGAAAAGTCGGCGGAATTGACCAAGTACGCGGCAAACAGCTTCTTGGCGACCAAGATCACCTTCATGAATGAGATCGCAAACTTCTGCGAGCGAGTGGGTGCTGACGTTGACAAAGTTCGGATTGGTATCGGTACGGACTCGCGTATTGGAAAGCGATTCTTATTCCCTGGTATTGGATATGGGGGATCTTGTTTTCCAAAAGACGTTCAAGCCCTAGCTAAATCCGGAAAGGAATACGGCTATGATTTCAACATCCTCGACAGTGTTATGAGCGTCAACGAGGACCAAAAAGTCGTCATTGTGCCCAAAGTCATGGACTTCTTTGGAGGTAATCTAGCCGGAAAGAAAATTGGAATGTGGGGATTGGCGTTCAAGCCGGATACCGATGATATTCGTGAGGCGCCGGCTCTTTACATTATTGACAAATTGGTTGCTGCGGGTGCGGAGATTACAGCCTTTGACCCGGAAGCAATGGACAACGTAAAAGGAGTTATCGGCGATAAGATTAATTATGCCGATGATCAGTATTCAGCCATAGAAGGAGCAGATGCATTGGTCATTTGTACAGAGTGGGGTGTTTTCCGAAACCCCGACTTCGATGAATTAGGTGAAAAGCTGGGTGCCAAAGTCATTTTTGACGGACGAAACCTGTACGATCTCGATGAGATGCGTGAGCGTGGATACTTCTACAGCAGCATCGGACGAGAAGTTGTACGCTAAACACATACTATGGCTAGAGTACTAATTACCGGGGCCGCGGGCTTCTTGGGCAGTCATTTGTGCGATCGTTTTTTGGCCGAAGGCCATGAGGTGGTAGCAATGGATAACCTTATTACTGGAGACTTAAGGAACATCGAGCACTTGATGCATCGAGATGATTTTGAGTTTTATCATCACGACGTCAGTAAGTTCGTCCACGTCAGTGGAGATTTAGATTACATTCTTCACTTTGCTTCTCCAGCCAGCCCGATTGACTATTTGAAGATTCCTATTCAAACCCTAAAAGTGGGTTCCTTGGGGATTTACCATTTGCTCGGATTGGCAAAAGAAAAGGATGCTCGATTGCTCATTGCTTCGACCTCTGAGGTATATGGTGATCCTTTGGTTCATCCGCAACGAGAGGACTACTGGGGGAATGTAAATCCAGTAGGGCCCCGCGGTGTATACGATGAGGCAAAGCGTTTTCAAGAAGCCATTACAATGGCTTATCACACTTTTCATGGATTAGAGACGCGCATCGTTCGCATCTTTAATACCTATGGTCCTCGAATGCGTCTCAATGATGGTCGGGTTTTACCCGCCTTCATTGGTCAAGCATTGCGCGGTGAAGATCTAACGGTTTTCGGTGATGGTTCTCAAACCCGAAGCTTCTGTTATGTCGATGATTTAGTGGAAGGGATTTACCGATTATTGCTCAGCGATTGTGCTGATCCCGTAAACATCGGTAACCCTGACGAGATCACCATCCTAGATTTCGCGGAGGAAATCATCAAGTTAACAGGTACGTCTCAGAAAATTGTGTTCAAAGGTCTCCCAACGGATGATCCAAAAGTCCGGCAGCCGGACATCACCAAAGCGAGAGAAATTCTGGGATGGGAGCCCAAGGTGAGTAGAGCGGAAGGTTTGAAAATAACCTACGAGTACTTTAAAAGCTTGCCGAAAGAGCGCTTGAACGAGACCGCACACTACAACTTTGACAAATACATTAAACGATAGATATGGGTGCGAAGATCTTGGTTACAGGAGGTTTGGGATACATTGGTTCACATACCTGCGTATCCTTGATCGAGCGGGGCTACGAGCCACTTGTTATCGACAACTTGAGTGAATCCGACTACGAGGTTAAAGGGCGGATAGAGAAAATTGTGGGTCGTGAGATTCAATTTGAGCAAGTAGAGATGTGCAATATTGTGGAGCTCGAAGAATTGTTTGAGCGTCATCCCGACATTCAAGGGGTTATCCACTTTGCTGCTTTCCTATTGGTCAATGAATCGGTAGACAATCCGATTAAGTACTACGAGAACAATTTGATTTCGACCATGAATCTCTTAAAGTGCATGGATCGCAATTCCGTTTGTCCAATCGTCTTCAGTTCTAGTTGTACGGTTTATGGGAATCCCGACGAATTACCGGTAAGTGAAAACGCTGCGGTCAAAGAAGCGGAATCACCTTACGGGAACACCAAGAAAATAGGTGAGGACATCTTGAAAGACTTCAGCCGAACGTGCGATGTAGACGTGATTTCCTTGAGGTATTTCAATCCGATTGGAGCACATGAGACCTCGATCATCGGAGAGTTTCAAGACGGAGAACCCCATCACTTAGTACCTTACATTACGGAGACAGCTGTGGGTAAGAGAGAGTTCCTCCGGGTGTTTGGTGGAGACTACGATACGCGTGACGGATCCTGTGTACGTGATTATATCCATGTTATGGACATCGCGGATGCACATATTCTGGCTGTGCAGCGACTCATCGATAAAAAGAACGAGGGTGACTTCGAGGTATTTAATCTTGGATCGGGCGATGGATCAACGGTATTGGAGATGATCAACGCATTTGAGTCGGCAACGGGAATCTCGATTGCCTATGAGATTGCGGATCGTAGAGCCGGTGATGTTGAAGCAGTTTATGCAGATATCTCCAAAGCCCGAGAAATACTCGGATGGGAACCAAAGCGTTCCTTAGAAGAGATGCTGGCCTCGGCTTGGAACTTTGAAGAATCACTGAAAAAACAAGGATAGAATGTCAGATTTTAAAAGAACTTTACTCGTGACCGGAGGAGCTGGTTTCATCGGCTCACACGTTGTTCGGTTAATGGTCAACAAGTACCCCGATACCCTTATTGTCAACCTCGATGCCCTTACGTATGCAGGGAATCTCGAGAACCTCAGTGATATTGATCAAGCCGAGAACTATGCCTTTGAACGCATTGACATCAACGACAGTGCTGCCTTAAAGGACTTGTTTGGACGATACAATTTTGACGGAGTAGTTCATTTGGCGGCAGAAAGTCATGTGGACCGAAGTATTAGCGACCCTCTTGCTTTTGTTCGTACCAACGTCATTGGGACGGTCAACCTTTTGAATGAAGCCGTTGACGCTTGGAAAGGAAACTATGAAGGCAAGCGTTTTTATCATATTTCCACGGATGAGGTATACGGTACCTTAGGAGATACAGGTCTCTTCATGGAAACAACTCCCTATGATCCTAACTCTCCGTATTCTGCGAGTAAGGCCAGCAGCGATCATTTCGTTCGAGCCTATGGCGAGACATACGGCTTGCCCTACGTGGTAACCAATTGCTCCAATAATTACGGGCCTAACCAGTTTCCGGAGAAACTGATTCCGCTGTTCATCAACAACATTCGCAACAATAAAACCCTACCGGTCTACGGAGATGGTAAGTACACCCGGGATTGGCTTTATGTCATAGATCATGCTCGTGCAATTGACTTGGTCTATCACGAAGGGCTGAATGGTGAAACGTACAATATTGGCGGGTTTAACGAGTGGCAAAACATCAACCTGATCAAGGTGCTCATCAAGCAAATGGATGAGAAACTTGGGCGTGATCCCGGGACTTCCGAAGCCTTGATAACCTATGTCACGGACAGACCTGGCCATGATCGCCGCTATGCGATTGATGCCAATAAAATCAAGAATGAGCTTGGTTGGGAACCGTCCGTAACTTTTGAGGAAGGGTTGTCTGAGACCATAGATTGGTATCTGGCGAATGAAGAGTGGATGAATCGAGTGACTTCAGGGGACTATCAGAAGTACTACGATACAATGTACGAGGGCCGTTAAAGCAAGACGTTATCTACCGGCTGAATAGGATCAGGTAGATCAGTCTCTCCGAGCATTTCGCGCATATCGATCTCAATGGTCCGACACAGGCTGGTCATTGGGATGTCAAAAGCCAGCCCTTCAAAGGGGTTTTCTGCGTAGTCACCCACGATTTCCATTACGAGAAACAACCATCCCACGATGCTGGTGAATGGGATGGTCATCCAGACCATCCAAGGACCCAAGTCATCAAATGGCTTCACCATCCCTAATGGCAAGAGGAAGATGAATAAGAAGGTGAAGAAGAGGGAAGAGGTGGCGTATTGACGAGGTAGTGGAAAGTTCTTTATGCGTTCGTTTTTTCCTTGAAGGGTATAGAACTCCTCTAAAAGCCCTTCTAGTTTGATGAACTGAAAATCACTGATGACGCCTTTCTTGCGAAGCTCTAATATATGGGCGCTTTGGTTGGCAATCAGCTGGGTAGCCGGATTTTTGGACTTCATCACCTTCTCAAGTTCTTCTGCGCTCAGGAATTCTTCAATTTCTTCTTCACTCGTTTTACTGAAAAAGTTCTTGGCCAAATGATCTCGATACGGCTTATTGTGCGGCTCATAATGCTCCCAAGTACGATGAACTAAGAGTTGTCGTCGATGCTGATAGAGCCATGCGATATGTCGGTACAGCAGCGTTTGTTGATGGCCTTTGAGCTCTTCAGCTGACCAACCCGCAATTCCATCAATATCTTGTGCAAAATCGCGTGCCATGATACCCCAGCTTCTGCTCGAGTTAACTATTCCGCCCCAGATCTTTCGGGCCTCCCAAGTACGGTCGTATGCAGAGTTGTTCTTGAAACCTAGATAAAAGGAGACTGCAACACCCACCACTGGAATGATGGCCCATGGAATGGAAACGAACTTCAATCCGAGGATGGCATAGATGATGACCACTGCTGAGGCATAGGCGGCCATGCCGAAAATACCTTTGCTGGTGTAGCGAATCAGTCGCTTAAAATCTATACTCCTCTGGATGAGCATTAATCGAGGCTAAAAGAGGATACGTTGGCTTCTCGGTGAATCTTTTTCACCAAGCCTTGGAGGACTTTTCCTGGTCCAACCTCGACAAAATCAGTGGCACCATCAGCTACCATAGCTTGTACGCTTTGTGTCCATTTAACCGGGGCAGTTAATTGGGCCACAAGGTTTTCTTGAATGGTTTGAGCATCGCTCACAGCAGCTGCAGGGACGTTTTGATATACAGGACAAATAGGATCACTGAAATCGGTGGCCTCTATCGCCGCAGCGAGTTGTTCTCGTGCTGGCTCCATTAGTGGTGAGTGGAATGCACCGCCTACAGGTAAAATTAGTGCTCGTCGAGCTCCTGCCTCCTTCATTTTTTCACAGGCCGCTTCAACGGCTGGATAGGCGCCAGAAATCACGAGCTGACCGGGGCAATTGTAATTGGCTGGCACAACAACCCCATCGGTTTTGTCACAGAGGTCTTCAACGACTTGATCGTCCAGTCCGAGAATGGCGGCCATCGTAGAAGGCTGCGCTTCACATGCGGCTTGCATGGCCATCGCTCGTTGAGAAACGAGTTTCAATCCGTCTTCAAAGTTCATGGCCTTTGAGGCAACCAAAGCGCTGAACTCCCCTAGAGAGTGACCAGCCGTCATGTCTGGGTCAAAAGCGACTCCCATGGCTTCTGCGGCAATGACACTGTGCAGGAAAATGGCAGGTTGAGTGACCTTGGTTTGTTTGAGCTCCTCGTCCGTGCCCGAGAACATGATGTCCGTAATACGAAACCCGAGGATATCATTGGCTTGCTCAAAGCGATCTCTTAGCGTTCCGCCTCGATCGTATAGGTCTTGACCCATTCCAACAAATTGGGCCCCTTGCCCTGGAAATACAAATGCTTTCATGTTAATGAGTTTTCGTCATTGTTTCGGGAATGGCAATAATGTAATCACCCTCACCAATAAATTCTTCGTTCAATTCATTCACCTCTGGTTGTTCGACGGAAGCGATGACTAGTATCTTGAGATCTGGATTCATTTGCTGCAAGTACCATGTAATCCCCTCGCGGTATTTGCTGTGAAATGTTCCGTGAAAGTGGACGAATTTTTGACCGGGCTTCAAGTTTTCATGAATGCTCCAGGCCATGGTCCAATCCTTCATGGCCTGTGCTTTAATCATGTCCCATCCGCCATGACCCATTCCCATTTCAAGCATTTCGCGATAGCTGGTCAAGTTGGTGTCCAAAGGCATATCTCCTGGTGGAAAGTACTGCCGAGCAGCCTCTGGAAGCGAATCCAAAGCGTCCATTCCTTTTAGGTACACGATGTTGGCATATCGCCGAGGTACATTCGACGCAATAAGGCGTATGCCGTTCTCCTTCGCATATTCCACTACAGGTCTGTAGTCAGTCCCATAATTGGGCCAGAAATGAGTTTGTCCTTTAAAGCTTCTTTCGGACATCATTCCACTCATGTATTCATCGAGAACGAGTTGTTGATCGGTCTCAAACATTTCCATGCCCAAAACCAACTGAGATCCAATTTGACGGTAAAGGAAGTCGGTAAGTTCCCACTGATTCCAATGACAAATGGGGTTGTCATGAAGCTCCCCAAAGAGAATGACATCCGCATTCAATACGTCTTTTTTCAGTTTGTCGTACTTGACTTCTTTGCCTTCGGCCGTAAACCAAGCAGAGGCTTTTGGTTGCGCATAACTGCTCAAGGCGAATGCAGTGAATAGGGCGAGGGCGATTATTTTATTCCCCATAGTATTCTACGAAGTTGTTTTCTGTTTCTTCAAGCCGAAGTTTATGCAAAGTGGCACCGAGTTCTTCGATCTTGGGAGCTAGGATTTTCCAGAATTCAATGATAAGGATTTCTGTCGAGGCCATCTTGTGCTTCATGAAGTCCACATCGCGGTTGAGATTTTTGTGATCCACCTTTTCGATGATGTCATCTTTCATGATTCGACTGAGATCTACCAAGTTGATCACGAAGCCCGTTTCGGGATTGGGCTCTCCTTTTACGGTGGCAATCAAATTGAAATTATGCCCGTGGAAGTTTTCATTGGCGCATTTACCAAAGACCTCTTCGTTCTTTTCGACCGACCAATTCGGATTGAAAAGTTGATGGGCAGAGCTAAAACGCTCTCGTCGCTGAATGTACACTACAGCCATCTGCTCAATTATTTCGGCAAAGATACGACACAGGGGTCATAGAAAATAGTGACGCTAAGCCGCCGAATGCGTACATTTTGAAGGATTAATAAAATCTCCAATATGTTTCAATGGGGAAGTCATCCGCTGAATTTAGCCCTTCGATTTGTTCTTGAAGTATTGATGCTCGTGGCCATTGGCCGATGGGGTTACCTGGTCTTCAGTGTGGTATGGGCGGTCCTATTGCCTGTTTTTGCGATGGCCCTGTGGGTCGTGTTCGCTACACGCGACGACCCTTCAAGGTCCGGTAAAACTGTAATTTCCACGCCAGGGCCCCTGCGCCTTCTCCTCGAACTGGCACTTTTCGCTGTCGCCGTTGCGGCCTGCTATGCTGTCGGAAATTCCATGCAAGGACTGGTTTTGACGCTCGTGGTAGTCCTACATTATCTATTTTCGCTGGACCGATTGAGCTGGCTTTTTAAGCAACGATAAATTCGTAATGCAAATGGGATTATTCAAAAAGAAGAAGGGTCATTTGGCCGATGAAATCACCATCATTAATGAAGCGGTGAATGCGAAACTCGAGGCCATTTTTATAGCAGTTCCCAAAACAGGGACCACCAGCATCCGAACGCAGATCAGGCCGGCAGGTCATCCAATGATCCCCAATCCTCATCTCAATATCGCACAAGTACGTGACTTGATGTATGCCTTTGAGCTCAAGAGTGCCCTAGCGACCAACTTGAGCTACCCCACAAAGGATCATCCGGATGATGCTGAGGTTCGCCGACGGGCTGAGGAAAAGTTCCAACGTTATTTTAAGTTTTCCGCCGTTCGAAACCCATGGGCTCGGGCCGCGTCATTATATGCTCGACGAGAGGGGGTTCAAACCCGCGATCGACATTCGTTTGAGGAATTCTTGAAAGATCATCTGTACGCGAGTGACACGTGCAGACAACCGACCCTACATCAGAATCAATCAGACTGGCACTTGGACAGCAACGGAAAGAATTTGATGGACTATGTCTATCGAGTCGAGGACTTTGAAGGTGCAGTCGTGGAAATTGCTGAGCGAACCGAGGGCCGTGTACGAATAAAGGTCAAGGATCGAAATCGCAACCCAGAGTCCCAATCGCGCAATTATCAGGATCTCTATACCGACGAAACCAAGGGGTGGATCGCCAAGCGTTTTGAACAGGACATTGACCTTTTCAAATACACCTTCTAGAAATCAAAATTCCAGAGGTATACGCCGGTTTTATCCCCGCGAACTTCTTGCTCCACGCGAAGGGCTTCGGGATTATGACCATGAGCTGAAGTGACTTCGTCTAAAGTGGCGTACCGCTGACCGTCCACATAGAAGGAGCCTTGTGCTTCCTGAGTTTGTCCGTGGTATAAACGGTACGCGTCGGAACTCAACATAGGTGCCGAATTCACGCTTTCACTGGACATCACGTAATCCAGTCGCCCATCACCATCAACATCCTTCTGAATGGAGTTGAGCTGAAGAATTCTATTGTAGGTTCCGTCGTCCTGCATTTCGGAGATTTTGGCATTGAAGGCCTCCATAAGAGCCTCTGCGCCTTCCATATCCTTTCGGACCACAAAATGTAGCGAGCGATGCGCCAGAATATTTTTGCCTACGGCAAGATTCGCTTTGATCTCCTCTCCCTGGCGCTGCAAGGCATAGTTCAACAAAAGTGCATCAACCAACATATAATCTGCCTCGCCTTTCAATAAGGCGGTCAGACAGCCTTGTTGATCCATACGTTCCACGAGTTCAATGCCTGTCATGTCGCCATAAGCGTATCCTTTAACGACTGCCACCTTCTGTCCTTGAAGATCCGCAAAGGAAGAAGCACTGACATCAGCTCCCTTGCGGCCGATGAGTAGTACTTGATTTTCCAAGTAGGGGTCTGAGTACAGAAGGAAACTGGCCCGCTCCGCCGTAAACCACAAAGCTGGACTTCCTTGGACATCACCCTGTCTCATGCTAGAGAGTACATCCTCAAAGGGGAGAATCACTGTTTGTGCTTGAACATCGCTTCTGCTCAGTGCTTCGTTCACCAAGCTTTGAGCAAAAGCAACTTCATTGGGACGATTGGTAAAGGGAGGCCAATAGTCTGCGGCGAGGTTCAAGGAGGTGTCTTGAGCTCGAGTAGAAAGGACGGAACAGATGGCCAGAAAAAGGATGGAAAAGGTGCGCATGTGATGCTTAACTTTGGATGTCGTTAAGATAGGACATTATGAAGATTCTCTTGACCAGTGCAACTTCCCTAGAGATCAAACCCTTGATCCAAATGCTGGGCGAAGGCGAACGATTAAATTCAAAGGCCGTCCGCTATCATTTTAGGGGAAACAAAATCGATGTGCTCACCACAGGAGTGGGCATGGTGGCTACTTCTTTTTGGCTGGGTGACGCCTTTGCCAGAGCACACTACGACTTGGCCATTAACGCAGGGGTCTGCGGCGCTTTCGATCGGGATTTGGAAATTACTCAGGTCGTTCAAATTATTCAAGACGAGTTCCCGGAAATGGGAGCTGAGGACGGGGAGAATTTTTTGAGCCTGATTGACCTTGACCTGCTCGAGGATGACGACTTTCCCTTTAGTCGAGGAGTCATTGAGCATCCGGAACCCATGACCGATGGTCCCTTGGCTGAATTAGCTCAAGTAAGGGCCGTGACAGTCAACAAGGTACATGGGAACGAGGTAACGATAGAAGCCACGCAGCAAAGAGTGCAACCACAGGTAGAGAGTATGGAGGGGGCGGCCTTCATGTATGCCTGCCGTGTTGGTCGATTGAACTTTGCCCAAATTCGCTCGGTTAGCAATTACGTTGAACGTCGCAATCGAGATAACTGGGAGCTTCAGGGTGCGGTCCGTACCTTGAACGAAACCCTGCTGAACTACTTGAATCAACTCGGATGACCTATACGCTAGGCTTTTCGCCCTGTCCCAACGACACCTTTATTTTCGATGCCTTAATTCACGGGAAAATCGAAACGGGCGATTTGAAATTTGAACCGGTGCTTCTGGATGTTGAGGAATTGAATCAACGTGCAGCGGAAGGGGCATTGGACATTACGAAGTTGAGCTTTAATGCACTGATGCATTTGACCGATCGCTATCGCTTGTTGGATAGTGGTGCGGCACTAGGCCGCAATTGTGGGCCTTTACTCATCGCTCGTCCCGAGACGGCGGATCTGCGACCGGAACAAGCAACCATTGCTATTCCCGGTGAACGAACTACGGCCAATTTCCTGATGGGTTTTGCCTATCCGGAAGCCCTCAACAAAAAGGCTATGCTGTTCAGTGAAATTGAGCGGGCTGTGTTGGAGGGGGAGGTGGATCAAGGCGTGATCATCCACGAGAATCGGTTTACCTATGCCGAGAAAGGTCTCGTCAAGGTGCGTGATCTGGGGGAGTATTGGGAAGGACAGACCGGCCATGCCATCCCCTTGGGTGGAATAGCGGTGCACAGTCGCATCGAGCCGCAGGCTCAGAAAGAAATTGAACGACTTTTGAGACGCTCGGTCGAGTACGCACGGGCGAATCCCGAGCAAACGGAGGAGTATGTGCGCTGTCATGCGCAGGAAATGGATCGGGAGGTCATGTACCAACACATCGACTTGTACGTCAATGATTATACAGTAACTTTGGGCTCGAACGGGCGTTCAGCCGTAGAGTTCATGCGGGCAGAGATGGTTCGGCAAGGGCTTCTATCCAAGACTGATTCGCCGCTATACGTCAGCCCATGATTGTCGTTACTGGAGCCGCCGGATTCATTCCCAGTGTATTGGTCGGAAAACTCAACCGCGAAGGATATAAGAACATCGTGGTGGTCGACGATTTTAGTCGAGCCGATAAGGCAGGAAATCTCGCCAGCAAGGATGTTTTGGAGCGCGTTCATCGAGATGACTTTCACCACTGGCTTCGAGACAAGCATCGCCTCGTAGAGTTTGTTTTTCACCTCGGGGCTCGGACGGATACAACGGAATTTGATGTCGAACTTTTCAACCGACTCAACCTTGATTATACCAAGGAGGTCTGGAAGATCTGCGTGGAGTTTGGCTTGCCTCTGATCTATGCTTCCTCTGCGGCCACTTATGGTCTTGGAGAGCACGGTTATGAAGATCGGCACGATGTGGTTTCCGAGCTTGTTCCCCTCAACCCATATGGGGACTCTAAGAACGATTTTGATAAATGGGCTTTATCTCAAGACCGCGCACCCTATTTCTGGGCGGGCATCAAGTTCTTCAATGTCTATGGTCCGAATGAATACCATAAAGGCCGTATGGCGAGTGTGGTTTTTCACACCTTCAAGCAAGTTCGGGAAACAGGAGCCATGAAGCTCTTTCGAAGCCATAATCCGGACTTTAAGGACGGGGAGCAGCTTCGTGATTTCATTTACGTTGAAGATGCTGTTGAAGTCCTCTATTGGCTCATGCATCATCGGAAGAAGGAGAGTAGCGGACTGTACAACTTGGGAACTGGTCAGGCGCGTGCTTTTGTAGATCTTGCCTCGGCAACATTCAAGGCCATGGGCTTAGAACCCAATATTTCATTCATCGATACACCTGAGGATATCCGAGATAAGTATCAGTACTTCACGGAAGCCGATATGTCCAAGCTTCGAAGTATAGGGTACGATAAGCCGTTTACTTCTTTAGAAGCAGGAGTAGAGCAGTATGTAAAAAGATATTTGCTCGAAGGGAACTACGCCTAAATTACCAGCTTCCGCTGGCACCACCTCCGCCGAAGCCGCCTCCGCCAAAACCGCCGAAGCCGCCTCCACCTCCAAAGCCACCTCCACCTCCAAAGCCACCGCCGCCGCCCCAATTGGAGCGACCAGAATGACTGAGGAGAAATGCCGTCCAAAGGGCATCAGATGCTGTACTTCTGCGTCGACCGCCACCTCGTCCTCCGCGTCCTCCGCCTCTTAGGATGGAGATGACGATGAACAAGATGATCATGAAAATCACAAAGACCACACCTGCCGGTACTGAGGCTGGCGGGCCCTGATTTCCATCAAGATTGTCGGCGTCAAATTGACCACTGACCAGACCTATAAGCACATCAGTTCCGGCATCCAAGCCCGCGTAGTAATCATTGCTTTTGAATTCCGGAATCATATACCGATCGATAATCCTCCGACTCAAAGCGTCCGTGACGAACTCCTCTACTCCGTACCCGGTAGAGATGTTCACTCGACGATCTTCCGAAGCGACCATCACAGATATTCCGTTATCCTCATTCGCTTGGCCAATACCCCAGAGATGTGAGAGCTTGATGTTGTATTCGGCAATGTCATAACCGCCCGTACTTTTTAGAGTGACGATGGCGATTTGCACTCCCGTACTGTCGTTCATGGCCACGAGCTTGCTCTCTAAAGCGCGCTCTTCTTGATCACTCAAGATTTCAGCAAAATCATGAACGATCCGCCCTTTTTTAGGTTGCGGAAATTCTTGGCCTACGGCCAGATGCATGACCCCCAGGGCCAAGATCAAGATTAAGAGCTTGGCTTTCATCACGAGGTACTTATTTCGTCAGACAATTCATTTTCATCCCCGTCTTCATAGGGGAAGTGGTGGAGTAATTCTGTGCCCACATTCATGATTCCTGCAACCAGCCCGTCCGCAAACCTTCCGGAGCGAAATAGTTCTTGCATAATGTCTTTGGTCGATTCCCAAAAATCTTCTGGAGTGACGGCGTCAATTCCTTCGTCTCCAACAATGGCGAACTGGTGATCCACTGTAGCGACGTAAATCAAAACGCCATTTCGTTGCGCAGTCTCGTGCATGGCGAGCTCACCAAAGAGCTGGGTAGCTCTTTCAAGAGGCTCGTCATCATGGTGCTCTTCGATATGTACTCGAATTTCGCCTGAAGTCTTCAGCTCCGCTTCCTTGATGGCTGAGATAACTTGTTCCTGTTCCTCAGAAGAGAGGAATTCGTCTACGTGTTTGGCCATATTATTCGAAGCTCACTTCTGGTGCATCTTCGCTACCCGCTTTGGCGGTGAAAGAGTCCTTCCTTGGGAACTCATCATCACCTCCTATGAAGCCTAAGTAGAAACGCTTCCAGAATCCGCGTATGAAGGTGTTGTAAGCGGCAACGGAATCATTGTAGCGATCGCGCGCTACATTAATTCGATTCTCGGTGCCTTCCAGCTGTGATTGCAGTTCTGCAAAGTTCTGCGTACTGCGAATTTCGGGATAGCGCTCAAAGGCCAAGTTGATGGCCGTGTTGATTTTGCGCCCCATCAATTCCATTTCTTCTGGTGTGGTTGCCTCAGTAATCCCAGCACGAGCCTGAGTCACTTGAACGAGGATTTCTTTCTCGTTATCTGCGGCTCCTTGAACGGTAGCGACGAGGTTCGGGATAAGGTCAGCACGGCGCTGATAGCTGCTTTGCACATCACCCCACGCATTATTTACCTGTTCTTGAAGGGCGACAGCGCGGTCATACGTGCCCGTGGCACGACTAAACATGCTGAATCCGATGAGCACAATGGCTCCGATAACGATCAATAAAATGAGCGTTCCTCTTTTCATAAGTGTTTCTTGATTTCCATTAGTGTTTTGCGAATCTCCTTTAGTCGGGCGACGACGTCAGCAGTATTCACAGTGTCTGTTTTGTTGTCTTTGAGTTTCTTCTTGGCCCCTTCAATGGTGAAGCCGCGCTCCTTGAGTAAGTGGTAAATGACCTTTAGGTTTTCAAGGTCCTTTGGAGTGAATAGGCGATTCCCTTTTTTATTCTTTTTGGGCTTCAGAATGTCGAATTCCTTTTCCCAATAGCGAATCATAGACGTATTCACATCAAACATCTTGGCGACCTCGCCGATGCTGTAGTATAGCTTTTGTGATGTAGATGTTGTGGACATGCTGTCTTCGATAGGACTTCCGAAGATAGCAAAAACTTAGTCGAGTGACTGTGTCGGTTGCTGTGAGAGTTCAATCATGATCTCATATTCCTCTGGAGTGAGGTCATTGAAATAGAAGTTCACAGGATTCACAGGCTTACCGTCTTTGTGCACTTCGTAATGCAAGTGCGGCCCAACAGATTTACCGGTATTTCCTACATAACCAATAATGTCCCCGCGTTGAACGGTTTGACCTGGACGAACGGCCATTTTGCTCATGTGAGCGTATAGTGTCAAATAACCATAGCCGTGATCAATGCGCACGTGGTTTCCATATCCGCTGCTTCGACGATCGGCCCGCGTTACTTTGCCATCTCCTGTAGCATAAATAGGAGTACCTGTATTCGCGCTAAAGTCCATTCCGGCGTGGAACTTTCGAGTCTTGTAAATAGGGTCAATTCGATAACCGTAACCACTAGCCATTCGCTTTAGGTCTTTGTTGGCCACTGGCTGGATCGCTGGAATAGAAGCCAGCATGTCTTCTTTACGCTTGGCCTTATCAATCACTTCGTCAAAAGACTTGCTCTGAATAACGACCTGTTTGCTCAGTTGATCCAGCTTTTTAGTCGTTTCAACCACGAGCTTGGAGTTCTGATAACCTTCTAATTTCTTGTAGCGATTCACCCCTCCAAATCCGGATTTGCGAATACTGGCTGGAATTGGATCAGTCTCGAAGATCACACGATAAATGTGATCGTCACGCTCCTGAATATCGTCCATGACCACTTGGAGTTGATCCATTCGGTCATCCAACAACTCGTATTGAAATGTCATTTGCTCCAATTCACGCTTGAGCTGCTTTTCCTTTGGAGAGTCAAAGAAGGTAAATAGGACGAAGAGCATCAATACGGCAAACAGGGCACTGGCCGACAGAAACAACAATACCGAACGAACACGATCTTTCGCGCTCTTTTCGATCTTCTTGTAACTCAGCGTTTCGCTGTCGTAGTAATACCTGACTTTAGCCATAATGATTGCGGATTCCTTAAATTTGGACCACTTTTGCCGAAGCAAAACGGTACCGTTTAAGTACTTATTGCGCTGCAAAAATACGCATTAATACAGTTTGTTTTGTAAGTGCCTGACTGTCAGTTATCAACAACTACATGTCGGCAAAGTTCAGCCCAATTATGATCTCTTCACAAGAAATCCGCCGCAAATTCTTGCTCTTCTTTTCCGAAAAAGGACATCAAATTGTTCCTTCGGCACCCATGGTCATTAAGGATGATCCAACCTTGATGTTCACCAACGCAGGGATGAATCAGTTCAAGGACTTGATCCTTGGGAACGCGGAAATCCAACACGCGCGAGTGTCCGATACTCAAAAATGTCTGCGCGTTTCAGGAAAGCACAACGATTTGGAAGAAGTCGGGCACGATACCTACCACCACACCATGTTCGAAATGCTCGGCAACTGGTCCTTTGGAGACTACTTCAAGCCCGAAGCCATCGCTTGGGCGTGGGAGTTGTTAACGGAAGTGTACGGTTTGGACAAGGATCGTCTTTACGTAACGGTATTTGAAGGAGACGACTCGGATGGCTTGGGCATGGATCGCGAAGCCTACCACGAGTGGAAAAACATTGTCCCAGAGGATCGAATTCTGATGGGAAACAAAAAAGATAATTTCTGGGAGATGGGCGACCAAGGGCCTTGTGGTCCTTCTTCGGAAATCCATATAGACCTGCGGTCCGATGAGGATCGCCGCGCCTCCTCTGGGGCTGTATTGGTAAATCAAGACCACCCGCTGGTGGTGGAGATTTGGAACCTCGTGTTCATGGAGTACAATCGCCTCGCCGATGGCTCCTTGGTGCATTTACCCAAGAAACACGTCGATACCGGAATGGGATTTGAGCGCCTGTGTATGGCACTTCAAGGAGTTCAATCCAACTATGACACGGACGTCTTTAAGCCCATAATTGCCCGAATCGCGGAATTATCGGGTCACGAATACGGGAAAGATGAGAAGGCCGACATTGCTATGCGTGTGGTCGCGGATCATGTCCGCGCCATTGCTTTCTCTATTGTGGACGGTCAACTTCCAAGCAATACGGGGGCAGGATATGTCATTCGCCGAATTTTGCGTCGTGCCTCTAGATATGGTTTTACCTTCCTCGATCAAAAGGAGCCTTTTATCTACAAGCTGATCGAAGTCTTGGACGAGCAAATGGGTTACTTCTTTGATGGCTTGCGCAAGCAGAAAGACCTGATCCAAAAAGTCATTCACGAAGAAGAAGCATCCTTCCTGAGAACCTTGGAACAAGGACTCAAAAGACTGGATCAATACCTGGAAGAAAGCCAATCCAACGAACTGTCGGGGGACAAGGTATTCGAACTATATGATACCTATGGATTTCCAACGGATTTGACAGAATTGATTCTGCGCGAGCGTGGAATGGAGATGAACCGTGCTGAATATGAAGCCGAGCTCAATCGCCAAAAAGAACGTTCAAGAGCTGCGGCGGAAATGACCACCGAAGATTGGGTGGTATTGGTCGAAGATGAGCGCGAAGAGTTTGTAGGGTATGATTACCTGGAAACGGAAGTGCGCATTACCCGCTACCGCAAAATCAAAACGAAAAAAGGCGAACTGTTTCAAATTGCCTTTAATCTGACGCCATTTTATCCCGAGGGGGGAGGTCAGGTTGGAGATCGAGGAACCATCGTCTGTGAGGATGACACGGTAGAAATATTGGGAACAAAGAAGGAAAACAATCTCATTGTTCATACAACAGAACGTCTTCCGCTGTATACGGATCGCGCGTATCGTGCTTATGTAGATGAATCAGCTCGTCGTTTGGCGGAAAATAACCACTCAGCCACTCACTTGCTGCACAAAGCTTTGCGAGAGGTCCTTGGGGATCATGTGGAACAGCGGGGTAGTTTGGTCAATCCAGACCATCTCCGATTCGACTTCTCGCACTTTCAGAAAATGACCGAAGAGGAGGTCAAGCAAGTAGAAGACTGGGTCAATCTTCGCGTTCGCCAAAACTTGGAGTTAGAAGAGCATCGAAGTGTTCCTATGAGCGCTGCAAAGGATATGGGCGCCATGATGCTCTTTGGGGAGAAATATGGAGATACGGTTCGCGTCATTCGATTTGGCGAAAGCGTAGAGCTCTGTGGGGGAACCCATGTCCCAAGTACCGGTCAAATTGGACACTTCAAGATTGTAAGCGAATCAGCTATTGCCGCAGGAATCCGGCGAATTGAAGCCATTACTGCAGTTAAGGCGGATGCCTATTTCCGCGGACAAGAGGAATTGTTACACCAGGTCAAGGAGCTTTTGAAGTCACAAGATCCCTTGAAGTCCATTCAACAGCTGAGGGACGAGAACCACAAGATGCAGCGTCAAATTGAATCCCTTTTGGCTGAAAAAGCTGGAGGCTTGAAAGACGAACTGCTTCAAAGTGCAGTGACGCACGATTGGGGTCGACTCATTATTTCCAAAGTTGATTTGGATCCAGGTAGCATCAAGAACTTAGCCTTCGAGCTTAAGGCAGAACATCAAGATCTCGTTGCGGTACTCGCTACTGTGCACAACGGAAAACCCAATCTCAACGTGTTGATTTCGGAACCGCTGATTTCAGACAAGGATTGGAATGCCGGAACCATTATTCGTGAGCTCGCTCAGGAAATCAAAGGGGGCGGTGGTGGCCAGCCGTTCTTTGCCTCGGCCGGAGGAAAGGAAGCAGGTGGAATCGACAGAGCCTTGGACAAGGCAAAAGCTCTTTTTGGAGCTTAAGGTTTTAGAAGCACGCTTCCGACCTTTTGCTCGCTCATGACGTAGGCATAAGCCTCTTGTATGTCGTCTAAGGCAAAGGTCTGATCAATAAGCGGCTTATAGGCGGAGCGCCCAAAGAGCTCATTGAGGTACTTCAGGCTTTTTGGAATGTCAATAGGGACTGGAAATTTCACGCGTTTGCCCCGGTGAAAAAGTCCGAGAATCGAAAGGGGAATGTTTTCGGCTTTTGGGCCAAGCTCAGAGCTGATGTAGACGGCCCCGGGTTTCATGATACGCTTACAATAACGGAATCGACTTTTCCCCACTGCGTCAAAAACGAAGTCGTATTGCTCATCTTGCTGGGTGAAATCCTCCGCGGTATAGTCAATCACGCGAGAAGCTCCCAGGGCCAATACGCGCTCGGAATGCTCTGGTCGACAAGTAGCAACAACGTGAATACCGCGATCAACCAGCATTTGAATCGCCGCGGATCCGATGGCACCTGTTCCGCCGTTGACCATTACGCGTTGTCCGGGAGCTAGCTTGACTTTATTAAGGAAATTTAAAGCGTAGTGACCTCCTTCAACGCCAGCCACGGCTTCTTCAAAGGTCACGCCCTCCGGAATTCTAATTAAGCTGTCATCGGCTGGCCAGGTGCAGTATTCTGCTTGTGTGGCGTGACTATTGTCATTCAATCCGTAAACTCGATCCCCCACAGAGAAATTTTGTACTTGACTTCCTACAGCTTCAACAGTACCTGAGAAATCCGTTCCGGGAGTGGGATTCTTGGGTTTACCCAATCCGGTGAATAATTGCATCAAGAGGTAGTTGCCAAGTACGACTCCACAATCCGTGCGGTTCACCGTGGTGTAGGCAATTTTAATAAGGACTTCGTTCTCTTTTGGTTCGGGCCGGTCTACATCGCGTACCTCCAAGATTTCAGGGCCGCCATAGACCGTTCGATACACGGCTTTCATAGTCGTTACAATAGGTTCAGGCCTAAAGTACGGCCTTCTTCCCAAAACAAGGGGTAGCTCTTGGAAACGACTTCGGGGTCCTTAATCTTAATCGCCTGAATTTGTGATAGTGGAGCAAAGGCCATGGCCATTCGATGATCCCCGTAGGTTTCATGAATGATGTCTTCCTCTGGATGGGCGAAGGAACCCCATTGCAAACTATCGGAACCTATTTCTACTGCCGCACCCCATTTACTTAACTCTGCGCTCAGAGCTTCAAGCCGATTGCTTTCCTTGAACCTCAAATGACCAATTCCTTTGATTCGACCGGCCAATCTCAAACCTACACATGTGGCGGCCACAGTGGGAACTAGATCCGGCGCATCCGAAAGATCTAAATCGAGCCGTTCGGGAAGACTTCGGTCCAACAAGGCGACGTGTAGGCCAGATTGGGTGTCTGTGGCTTGAAGCCCCCAAGACTTGTAAATATGAAGAAGACGTTCATCGCCTTGAAGGGTATTTGGATGTAACCCCTTTAGCGTAACGCTTCCTCGGCCTCGGAGTATCAGTGCACTTAACCAAAAGGCCGCGCTACTCCAATCCGCCTGGGGACAAAGGTCAAAGCTAGATGTGTAGCCCGTAGGCTTGATGCTCAGTTTGTTTTTGTCCCTTTCAATCTGTGCACCGGCTCCTTCCATGATTTCTTGGGTCAGATCGATGTAGCTTACTGAAACCAGCGGTCCGGTCCAACGGAGATCAAGTCCGTTTTCAAGGTAGGGCGCAATCATCATTAGGGAACTCACGAATTGACTGGATTCCTGATTGTTCCATTGCAGACGACCGCCTTGAATGTTTGATGGGTGAATAAGTAGGGGAGGGTAACCTGCTTTCCCGAGGTATTCAATTTTAGCGCCAAGGAGTTGCAGAGGTTCCACCAGGCCTTGAATAGGTCTTCCCCGCATCTGTTCATTTCCATCGAGGCGGAAACTTTGGCCTGTCTCCATGGCTTTAAGGGCCAAGAAGCTGGTCATAAAGCGATACCCTGTTCCCGCTCCTCCAACATTGCGCTCTGCCCCTTCTTCCGTTAATGCGTCATACATACGATGCACATCATCGGCTTGGTACACTTTCGGCTCGGGAAGGGGCTGACCGCTTAAGGCACGGACGATGTAGTATCGGTTCCACCACGATTTTGAGTCAGGAAGGCGAACTTCGCCGTTCTTCCACTGGGTCCATTGGAGGTTGATGGTGCTCAATTCAATCTTCTTTGTTTTGCATTTCGGCCCGTTGAATATAGTAGTTCAAGCCTGCCAAAATGAGGTCGTCCGCGCAGCTTTCTCCTATGGAGTAGGATCCAATGCTCGGGATTAAGCTGAAGCGAATTTGACCATGTGTGTTTTTCTTATCCTGCCTCATCCAATCAAGGATGGCAACGACTTCATCGGCCCGTAGGGCCACTGCTCCAAAAAGGGCAAATAGGAAATCAGCAATCTGATCCAGCTCTTCGTGCGGGAGGCCCAAAACCCGATAACTGAGGTAGCTTTCGATGATCATCCCAGCGGCAACCGCCTCTCCGTGAAGGATGGAAAGACGCTCTTCATCCATAAGGAAATGGCTCTCAAGAGCATGTCCCACGGTATGGCCAAAATTGAGGGCTTGACGAGCACCGTGGTCTTTAGGGTCTTGCTCGACAAAACGGTATTTAATGCGAACAGAGGTATAGATGAGTTGCATCAAATCTTCTGGATTCGCAAGTGGAGTGGCCATGCATTTTTCCCATAATTCTGAATCCGCAATTAAGCCGTGCTTTATTACCTCGGCAAAGCCAGATAGATACTGTCTTTTGCTAAGGGTTTTGAGAAATTCTGGGAAAATGAGCACGGCCTTTGGGTGAGCAAAAACGCCAATTTGATTCTTGGAGCCTTGGAAATCTACACCGAGTTTACCGCCCACAGAAGCATCGACCTGCGACAATAAAGTCGTGGGAATATGAATGAAGTCAATTCCCCTCTTGAAGGTGGCTGCTGCAAAACCACCCATGTCTGTGATAACACCTCCTCCGAGGTTGATGAGCAGAGATTGTCGGTCAGCGCCCTGAGTGTGTAGCTGTTGCCAAATGCTGCTGCAGGTATCCAAATCCTTGTGTTCCTCACCGGTGGGAATCCGAATCATCTGAGCTTCTCCAATAGAGGAAAGGTGATGGTGGAGAATGGGCCAACAAAGCTCTAAGGTTTGTTCATCGACGAGAATAAAAATCGAGCTATAGTCCTGGTTCCGTAAGGATTCATCCAATGCACGAAGACCCAATTCACCGAAGTAAATGGGATATTCACGAGTTTCGAAAAGGGACCTGGCCATGGGCTTGCGCTTGAAGGCGGTAAATATAGGGCGGAATGGGTGAACAAACTTATATTTGTCCACGCTTCTATAGAGGCTTAACCCAAAGAAAACGCTCTTGGCTGAGAAAATCCTTTTCGACGATACAAGTGTAGCCTTTCGCGCCAAAACCAATCGAGAATTGCGCCGGGCCTATTACCTGTTTCGCATGCTGAACTATCCCTGGTTGGTCGAGGTAGGTAAGGCCTTGACTCGGCTGGCCCTTTTTCTGAGATTGCCCATCAAACCATTGATTCGAGCAACGGTCTTTGATCACTTCTGTGGAGGAGAAACCATGGAGGAGTGCGAGCAGACTTTGGGACAACTTCGAAAGCTCGGTGTTGAGGTTATATTAGATTACTCCGTTGAAGGCGACGTGACACGTGAAGTGTTGGACGCGACGCAGCAAGTGGCCTTGGATATTATCGATCACGCTAAGTCCGTCCCTGGAATCCCCTTTACGGTTTTCAAGCCCAGTGGGTTGATTCGATTTGCGCTGCTGGAGAAAGTCCAGAAGGGAGATGCCTTGACCGCAGACGAACAGGCCGAATGGGATCGAGCGCGAAAGCGTGTTGAAGCTGTGGCCGCTAAATCAGCGGAAATGAATGTCCCACTACTGATTGACGCGGAGGAGAGCTGGATTCAATCTGCGGCTGACGAATTGGTGCGTGATTTGATGCTGAAATTTAATCGTGAGCGGGCGATAGTGTACAACACCATGCAGATGTACCGCCACGACCGTTTGGACTACCTCAAGCGCTTGTATGAAGACGGAGTGGCCAACAATTTTCATGTAGGTATCAAAATCGTGCGTGGAGCGTATATGGAGAAAGAGCGCGATCGTGCTCGAGAGTTGAATTACACGGACCCCATCCAGAAGACCAAGGCAGATACCGATCGTGACTTCAACGCCGCATTTCGATTCATTTTGGAGCGACTCGATCAAATGGCCATCGTGGCTGGGACCCACAACGAACAGAGTTGCCAACTCGGGGTGGACTTGATGGATGAGTTGAGCATAGAAAAAACGGACCCTAAGGTTTACTTTTCTCAGCTCTATGGGATGAGTGATCACATCAGTTTTAACCTTGCTGATCGAGGATACAATGTGGTCAAATACTTGCCCTTTGGTCCAGTTCGGTTTGTGATGCCTTACCTGTTCCGACGAGCCGAAGAGAACACCTCCGTCGAAGGTCAAGCCGGCCGCGAGCTAACACTCCTCTCAAGAGAGTGGAACCGCCGGAAGGGCGCCTAATCCACGGTTTTCTCCCAATCGTCTAGGGCCTTGTGTAGGTCCTCGAAGTCGGTAATCTCAAAATACAATTCCTGGATGCTCATACTGTCAAATGGGCGAGCGATGACTTCTTCTATACGAAAGGGAAGCACCTCCGGTTTTGGACTCATTGCGAACTCGATTTCGCCTCCTGAACTCATCAATCCTGCACCATAGGCTTTCCTTATTCCATTTTCATTTATGAGCCCGAACTCTAAGGTATACCAGTAAATGCGTTGAAGCTCGATCAAGCGTTTTTCGTTCTGACTGTGTTTTTGACCGAGCAGCCCAAGGCGATGGGTGAAATCGGCAAAGTCGCGTTCAACGAGGAGCGGGAGATGCCCAAAACTATCGTGAAACATATCGGGTTCCTCTAGATAGTCGAGCTGCGATCTTTTTCGGATCCACGTGCTCGCCGGAAAAGCTTTTTCTGCGAGAAGGCTGTAAAACTGGTCAATCTCAATGAGTCCTGGGACCACCTCAATCCTCCAGCCTGTAGCCTCCAAGAGTCGCTTTGTGAGGTTCTCGTAATTCGGAAGCCGCTCTTTGTAAAAGATGTCCGAAAGTTGATCTAAGGCGCCGTTGTAGCGAACAGAAGCATGTTCGGCGATCTTGGTTCGCTGTCGATTGAATAGGATGTTCCAGACCTCATGGTCCTCCTTGGTGTATTGACTATATACTTGTTGCAAAATGCTCGTGTTTGAATTGTTTAAAAGGAATGAGCGCCCAAAATTGTTGAGCGCTTTAAGCAACAATTCTGAGCGTGGACTTTAGTAGGCGCCGGTATGCCAAACGCGATACTCTTCCAAGTTGGAGAGATACTCTTCTGCGTCCCAAACAATGCCTTGACGTTGGCAGTATTCCGCCATAGGCGCCATCCCCATTTCCGCTCGACGTTTGTCGACGTTAAGAGGATCTTCTAGGGGTGCAACATAGGGTTGATCCCCTGGGCCGTAGGCGATTTGACTTCCATAAGTTTGATCATTTCCCTCTCGAAGGGCCACCCGATCTAGAAAGCTCGCTAAGTTGGATTTCCTCATATGGCCAGCCTCGGCCGCCGCAATCATGCCGTCGCGCATTTTTTGCTGCACTTCGAGTGGTGAATGCTGCACCACGAGCCATTGAGCATGAGCAGCCTTTGGGGAAATTTTGGGCGGGGTGAGCCATCCGTATTCACCCCAGATCTGCTCCAAGGTGTCCAGGTTGGTTTTGTCCACCCGCTGCATTTCTGCGCCGTACAATTCACGGGCTTCCTCCCAGCCGCTGGAATCAACGACAGCCATAAACTCGCGGCGAATGCCCTGATCAGACTCATAGACCTCTTCAAGAAAGGCACTGAGTTCCGGCATTTCCTGCGCGAAAAGAGTACCATGAATACAGATCAGCGCAACAATAGTGAAGGCTTTTCGTTGAATTCCTCGATAGCTTTGTAGAGTGAATAAGTCTGTTTTCATATTTCTAGTGGTGCTGGTTTTGTCTCCCAGTCTCGCTTGTGCCCAAGGTATAGAATTTTGGGGGGAGAACGATGCTTTTTATGCACCCGCTCCAACAGATCGATTTTACACCAACGGTATGGGACTGCGCTATTCCTTTTCCGCTAACGAGAGGCGACAGTGGGTCCTTTCTGCGGAACATCGAATGTACAATGGCCTAAAGAATACCCGTCCTCAGGCCATCGAAGATGATCGGCCGTATACAGCAACCCTAACTCTGGGCGCCACTCATCACGGATTTTCCGAATCTTCTTCAGTTCGAAACACCTGGTCCACGGCCTTCGGAGTCATGGGTCCTCAGGCGGGAGGCTCGGCAGTGCAAAACGGCGTTCATGACCTCTTGGAGAACAGTTCCGAAGCCTATGGCTGGGACCGTCAACTTTCCACGATGCCCATCGTTCAAGTCGGATATCAGCGAATGTACTTCACCGGAAATAACTGGGTGGCCCTCACGGGCCGATTCGGGGGTGACTTAGGAACAGCCAATACTTCGTTGAGTTCCGGAGCCGATGTTTACCTGGGGATTGTGGATCGTCCTTGGGCGGCACGAAGCGGAGAGCAGCGATTCGTACGCCTGCATGGATCTCTTACAGCTCAAGGAGTCCTCTACGATGCAACCCTACAGGGAAGTCCCTTTCAAAATGATCCTTATGGAGTAAGCGCTGAACGTCTCGAAAACTTTCGATTACTGGCCTACACAGGGCTAGAAGTACAGGTTAAGGGCGTGTATTTGCAAGCGGGATTCTATTGGTCAAGCCCTGAATTACACGGCTTAGATGGTCATCGTTACGGATCGGTGGGTCTGGGATTCTTCTTTTGAGGCATCGTGCCGTAGGCACTTTTTATCCAGAATATCCAAGAGAGAAAGAGAAGAGCATTAAACTCGTTTTCACTAACTTACCCTAAACCTAAGACTCTCTGCGACATGAGCCCGAGCAATCTGCTCCGACTTATAGCTCTCACATTTCTGTTCTTTTTTACTCAGGTCCACGGATCGTCGGATCCTTTTGGTCCTAGTTTGAACGCCTATTTTCAGTATGAGTTACTGACCACGGAAGAGGGGCTCTCTCAGGGCTTGGTGGAGGCGGTTCTCGAGGATCATGAGGGGTACTTGTGGTTGGGTACGCCCGGAGGATTGGACCGTTATGACGGTTCTTCCTTTTTGCACTTTTACCACAATCCACTCGATTCCAATAGCCTTTCCGTCAATGGGGTTCATTTAATCTTTGAAGATTCTAAGCACCGCATTTGGCTGGGGTTGTCCGATCAGTCCATCAATGTAATCAGCCCGGATCGAAAGCACGTGCACCGAATTCAACGCGATACCAATATGATCGATGATCGTACTGGTCGGGTTCGACAAATCATGGAGCATCCCGATGGCCGAATTGTTCTTTTAGACTACAAGGGAAGGATCGGGTTCCTGGAGGCCGGTAGCACCTTTGAAGAGGTCAAAGCCTTGGAACAATGGTCCGGTCAGAAATGGGCAGAGCTGGAGTTCGGCAGATCACTCGGTTCGGTCCTGACGATTGACATCAGTGGGGATACGCTTTGGGTGGGTTCTATGAATCACCTTTTTTACGGAGTACTTTCTCGGGAATCGGAACCCGAATGGAAAGAAGTTTCCATTTTCGATGAAGGCAAAGAACCATTTGATTGGGCAGGTGACTACTATCGCTTCGTTCAGTGTAACGGAAATGTGGTCCATTTGGGAACGGACGACGGTCGAATGATTCAGTACGATTTACTCAAGGAACAATCGAGTCTCATTGATTTTAGGGAACGCTTTCCCGACATTATGGTCGGTTCTTACCTTCAAGATGAGTACGGAACCTATTGGGTCAGTACTTTTCAAGGCGTGTTCCTGTATGATCCGGTTGCGGACACGGCTATTTTTCCGGCGCGGCTGAACGACAGAGACTATACGCTTCTGGCTCAATGCATGATCCGAACAACAGGTGGACAAATCGTCATTGGAGGCAATGGTCGCGGACTGTTCATTTGCAGTCCAGGCGATGTGCCGTTTTCCTACTACGGAGAAGAAACGCGGAGAGCAGGGAACGAAGCCTTCATCCGGTATTATCCTAAAATCCGAAAAGGTCCGGAAGGAGAGTTGATCGTCCTCTATCGGGACATGCAGGAACTGGACCTGCGGTCATCGGTATTGAGCCCATTCGGTGACTGGGCCAACCTACATCCGAGCCGAACGGATCGATTCAATGTTCAGGATTTCCATGTGGATCGGTACGGGAACCAATGGGTGGCCACCCAGTCCGGAGTCATTCGAAGAAATCCCAATGGAGAAGTTCGGTTTTGGGATCGAAGTCATGAGGGTGGTTACGGAGCACCTTCTTGGATTCGGAAGCTGTATGAAACCAGGGATGGACGAATATTGGGTTTCTGCACGCGATACATGCTGACCTATATACCCGAAGAGGACAACTTTATCAGGCAGCCATTTTCAACAGATTCTGTGACGGTTTGGGACAATTCAGTAAACGCCGTATATGAGGATTCTGAAGGGGCACTTTGGCTTGGAACATATTGGGGTCTGCACGTCGTTCACCCCGACGGGAGATTTGAACAGAAATTCCCGGGTATAAGGATAACTGACTTTATAGCTCAAAATGACCAGGAACTTTTTGTGGCCACTCGAGACGGAGGGCTGCTGCGATTTGATTTGAAGAAGGGAGATTGGAAGACTTATGGAGTTCAAGAAGGTCTGACCAATACGACGGTTTACGCTTTGGAAAACGATAGGTCAGGTCAGATCTGGTTAAGCACGAATAGGGGGCTTTTTCAATTTGATCCCGAAAAAGAGACCTTTCAAAATTACGTGTACGGAACGGGGATTCAAGGGAATGAATTCAACATGGGTTCTTCGCTGGTGTTGGGAGACAAGCTGTTTTTCGGTGGGATGAAAGGACTGACGGCTTTTTCTCCAGAGCAGTTCAAGGGACCGGGCTCCGAGTCTCCCGTCCTGTGTTCTTCCATTATGCAGTATGCATCTGGTGGACTGGTAGAGCGAACGCCAAATGCGAATTCCGAGGCGCCCTGGACTTTTAATGCTATGGAATCAAGGCGCTTGGAATTTTCTTTTTTCTGGCCAAATTTCTCCCATACACACCTTCATAGATACGAATATGCCCTGCAGGGACGCGGGGAAGGAATTGAATGGGCGCCCGTCCCGGGAGGCAATAAACTCACTTTATCCGAACCTTCCACGGGTAAATACCTCTTGTTGGTCAGAGCCGTAGATTGGAGTGGGAGGGAGAGCCCTTTATCTTTTAAGCAGATGGTCGTTTTTAGGCCGCCATGGTACAAAAGCCCTACCGCGTTTACCTTGTATCTGATGGCTTTAGTCTTTGGAGGTGTGGCTTTCCTGCGGTTCCAGAAAAAACGTTTGGAACTCAGAGCCGAGCTCCAATTTGAGCGGAACGAGGCCGCCCGAATTCGAGAATTGGAATCCGCGAAGACCCGGTTCTTCTCCAATATTTCGCACGAGTTTAAAACACCTCTTACACTCTTGCTTGGGCCCATTCGGGACCTTTTTAAAGACTCTAAGGACGCCAAAGAACGATACTTGTTGAACATAGCCCAACGCAATGGAAGGGACTTGTTGCAATTGATATCCCAACTCCTTGATTTGAATAAGTATGAGGAGGGAATGTTGGAGGCTCATTACCTACAGGGCGAACTAACAGGATTTGTTCAATCTGTTGTGGACCGGATGATGCCCATGGCCACGCAACGCGGAATTTCAGTCGATCTTCAAATGCCTGAGCCGCGACACCTTGGATTTGACGGGCCCAAACTAGAGCGGATTCTGGTAAACATCCTCGCTAATGCACTCAAGTATGCCAAGGATAACGGAAGAGTTCGTCTGATTGTGAATTTTGAAAGCGAAGACTTCACACTTTCCATTGAAGATGATGGACCTGGGATTCCAGAGAAGAATCGCGCAGATCTATTTAAGCCGTTTTATCAGGTCAAGGGGAAGGATGCCTATCGAGCGGGTGGAACAGGTATAGGGCTGGCCTTGTGCAAGACCTATGTTGAGCTTATGGAAGGGCGCATTGATGTCTCCGTGTCTGAATGGGGAGGAGCCTTGTTCACGATCCGCCTTCCTTATCACCAAGCCGAAGCGGTTGAGGATGATTATTCTTTTGAAGAACAAGAATCGCACACCTCGGCCGAGATTGAGGGTTATGAGCCAAACGAGGAACGCGGAGAGGATACTCCGCTCATACTTATAGCTGAGGACAACGAGGATTTGAGAGCCTATCTGCGGATTTCGCTATTTGATGATTATCGAATTCTAGAAGCACCCAACGGAATAGAGGCCCTTCGCATTGCTCAAGAGACTATTCCGGACATCGTGTTGTCAGATGTTATGATGCCCGAAATGGATGGAATTCAGTTGTCTTCGAAGTTAAAGGACGAGCATGACACTTGCCACATACCCGTGATACTTTTAAGTGCATTGAGTGCCTTGGAGACGAGGTTGAAGGCCCTTGAATCCGGTGCCGATGACTACATGGTCAAGCCGTTCAGCAAAGAAGAGCTTCTCTTGCGCCTTCGAAATATGCTGACTTGGAAAACCTCATTGCAAGAGGCTTTTCGATCAAAATATTCGGATGCGCAAAGGGTTTCGGAGCCAATCCCCTCCGAAGATCCTTTTTTGCAAAAACTGGATGAGGTGATGCAAGAGCATTTCGAAGATCCAGAATTCGATGTTCAGCAATTGTGCTCGGCGCTCGCGGTTAGTCGATCCAAGCTTCACCGCAAATTAAAAGCGGTAACCGGTTTGTCGGCCACACAATTTGTCCGAAGCTTCCGACTAAATAAGGCAATGAAGTTACTGGTTGAGCGAGAAAGCAGCGTCAAGGAAGTGGGATACTCTGTTGGATTCAATAGTTCCAGCTATTTTACTCGGTGCTTCACGGAACATTTTGGATACGCCCCTTCGCAAGTAGAAAAAGCATAAGCCCAGCACAGGGCTGGGCTTATAGAAGATGGACACGAATTTCTACTTTGTCTACCTTAACCTAGGACCATCTTCGGTAGTATGTTGCGTTGGAGCCTGTTTCTTATTGCAGAGATCCCGTTGTTTGGTCGGTCAGAGATTCTGACTGAGCGGGCAAATGAACAGGCGCTTCTTCAGGCCATCCGTTTACTTCGTAGCATACTGACTGGTACGCTCGACCATTGATGGTCACGATGGCAGAGAAGTATCCATTTGTCCCAGTACTGAATTCGGCTTGAGTTGCCTCTGCAATCTCTTCGCCTGTATCACAGTTCACCCACTGGACTTCTGCATTTTCAACATGAATGTGAATGTTTTGCCCATCCGTACACACGATAAATTCGGGAAGGACGGTTGAATTCTGAGCGGCTAAAAGTCCAAAGGACATCAAAGCCAAAAGGGAAAAAAGTGTTTTCATGATGTTGAGCTTTGAAACAAAGATGTCCAGATTGTCACCAATAGAGATGAACTCTTGTTTCAAAGACCTGCACATATGTGTCATGTCCTATAAACACCAGAAAAACAAGGGTTTAGGCGGAGTGTTAAAGCCAGGAAAGAGGCTTTTTCGGCATCGTTTCACGCATTTTAAGTGGTTTCGGATGCACTTGAGCCCCGGTCATGACGTGCTCAAAGAGGGCAAGATAACCCTCGGTCATTTTGAGTGCGTTGAAGTTGTTCAAGGCATATTCATGTATGGCTTGACGATCATAATCATCGGCTCGCTTCAACGCCTCCGCCATACTGCTCGATTCATTTGTGAGATATCCAGCAAAGCTCGGAATCAACTCGGGTAGCGCTCCGTAGGGAGTCGCAAATACGGGACAGCCAAAATACATAGACTCGATTACAGCTAACCCCATAGGTTCGGGCCAAAGTACGGGGAACACAAGTCCCTTGGATTTCCCGATGCGCTCGTATTTCTCTTCTCCGCCAACCATACCGTGAAAACGTACTCGGGGTGTCCAGGTCCATCGAATGCCCATGCTGAAATTGAATCGCACTCCGCCCAGAACGTGCAAAGGTGCCCTGACTTGCTCCGTAACATCTATGGCTCCCTTCAGGTTTTTAATCCGCCACGCCGCCTTTCCCAAAAAATGGAAGTACTCCCGATCCTGTTCTATTTTCGGATCCCCGTATTCCCGCCAATCCATACCATTGTATACATAGGCCTCACCACCGTGCCTCCAGGCGTGATTTTTCGAAATAAATACGGTGTTGGGGTCAATGGGATCTGCTTTTCCCCAATTTCCGTGCATGGTAATAATGTACGGTTTGCCGATGCTTGAAGCCTCGGGTTCATTGTAGTGGAAGTGTACCACATCAACATCTTCAGGAATTTGATCGGCAATGGGGCGTTCACGGTCCAATTCGAGTACGTCAGCAAAATCACAAGTCGATCCAGCTCCCACCAAGTAGGTCACGCGGTGTCCCAGTTCAACGGACAATTTCCCTTGATACCAAATATCGCGTTCCGTTCCTCCATAGTAGAAAACGGGAATCACGGATGTATGCACGATAAGGATGTGCATTTTAAGGCTGGAAATAAATACGATGAAGGGAAGGAGTGCCTGCGGCACGATGGAGCACCAAAAGGTAGGTGCCCGCACCAAGTGAAGAGGATTCCAATGAAATACCCTCAGCTTTTCTTTTCGAGGCCACCAATCGTCCCTGAAGGTCAAACAGTTCAGCCTTGTCGACTTTTTCGTCCCATTGGATCCGACGACTCGTAGGGTTCGGATAAACCTTTAGCTCGATAGCCCGCGTATCCTCCAAACCAATAGTACTGGGTCCGGTCCAAGCCGTTCCCTGCAATAGGCCCCAGAGATGCTCCGCTAATTCTGGATAGTCGATAAAGGGATTTCGATTGCCTTGAAACCCGAAGATGACCTCGTTGCGGTTCGCTTCAAATGCATCCACCGTATCCGATCGATGCCATTCGAGCAAAGTGCTCAATACGGCATGAAGTGGCTGCTGAGAGCCTTGAGCTTGCAAAGCATCAGTGAGTTCAAGGTCTGGCTCAGAACCATCTCCTTCATAGCGAACAGCCATGTAAAAAATCATCCGGGCGACATCGCCTTTTACGGCGTCTCTGGGCTCAAAAGTCCAAACGCCATTGTCGTATCGGCTTCCTGTGTTCTGACCTTCGTCAATAACGTCTACACAGCTCACGCAGTCGTCAAAATTTCGATTGTTTCGGGTACTGTTTACGCTGATATCACAGGGCCGCAAATGATGGGCGTCGGTTCCAGGACCTTGGCTATTGCCGAAATTCCCTCTAGATTTTGCCCATACGTGTTCGCGGTTCCAGCCGACGCCATTGTTATACTCTTGATCTCCATCAACAGACCGCCCCGAGTAGAGTAGAATAACATTATCCGCATTGTTGGGATCCTTGTCTGTTTCTTTTAGCATATCCCAGACATCGGTACTCGAACTGGAATAGGGATAGGTTGTGTGCCCGTCAATGATGTTGTGCAGTTCCGCTTTTAAGGAGTCATCGCCAAGACCAAGAGCGCTCTGGTAGTATGGTGAGACTTGAGCTGAGGCTCCACAGGCAATCAAAATGCCAATAAAAAGTAGGCCTTTACGCATAGTTAGATCAATCTTAATCTTTGAAGTCCTGAAACGAATGGGTATATCCGCTTCAGCGTACTTAGGTTCCTATTCAATTTGGGATAGATTTGACTTTCCACAAGGTACATATACCGATCTAATTCCCCTTGATCGAATTCATTGCCTTTAAGGCTAGCGGATATCGACTCCGCGGCGAGCATTCCACTTAAGAGTGCATTGTCAATTCCATGACCGTCCATAGGGTCTACAAAGCCAGCTGCATCTCCTAAAACAAGGCATCGTTCTCCAACAAGGTCCGAGACATTTGAATGAAATGGGATCTTATGTCCACGAACGGAGTCTAGAGGTTCTGCATGTTCGAAGTACTGGCCAATGGAAGAGTCCTCAGCAAGGATCCGTTGAAACTCTTTCTTGAAGGACATCGGCTTCTTTGGCCAGCCGCCATATCCGACGTTGAAGACATTGTTTCCCAAAGGGAATACCCAAAAATATCCAGGAACTTTTTGCTTGGAGGGAAGGAAGATGTGGTTCTTTTTTTGATCCAGTCTAACATTCTTGAAGTACTGTCTTACAGCAGAACCATATCCTTCAAGTTCGATTTTCTTTTGCGTGGTTGACTCAAATAATCTGGACGTAGAACCATTCGCGAATGCAACAATTTTTGCACTAAGTATTGATTCTTGATCATTATTTGAGATTCCGAGACCGTCTTCTTCTCGGCTTATGGAGTTCACTTTAACTCCTAAATGAATACCCGTTTGAGTGTGCTTTTTTACAGACTCAAGGAGATAGTTATCAAAGTCCTTCCTCGCGATGTTGACCATGGGAAAGAAGAACTTCTTATTCCAAATCTGACGCCCCTTCCAGTATAGGGCGTAGCTTTCAAGTACTTTCTGGTGAGTGACCTCGGAGAATACCCCAGAACTTGAAGGAACTAAGTCGTTGACGTATTGAAATGATTTGGCCGGAATGGCGTCTCCGCAGACTTTGTCTCTTGGGAATTCGGACCTGTCGATAAGTGCGACTTCTAGCCCTGAATCCTTCAAGGCCAGTGCAGCTGCACAGCCCGCAGGACCTGCTCCAATGATCGCTACGTCTACGATTTTCCGAGTTTTTTGAGGAATCGGGTGTGCTCCACCAAGGCCATTGCAAAGTTAGGCTGCGAGTAATAAGGAAGACCGTACTCCTGTGCTGTTTCACGCACGATTTTGGAAATCTTCTTGTAGTGAACGTGACAGATATTCGGGAACAAATGGTGTTCAATCTGGAAATTCAATCCACCGACAAACCAACTGAAAATTCGGCTTTTTGGCGCAAAGTTGGTCGTAGTCAATAGCTGATGAATGGCCCAGTTGTTTTCCATGTTTCCGTCTTCAGCGGGAACTGGAAAATCTGTATCCGGCATGACGTGCGCCGGTTGGAAAATAGCACTCAGAATGCTTCCTGCGATCAAGTGCATGACCACAAATCCAATCAGTACCCAATACCATGCCCCTGGAACCACAATCATTGGAATAACCATGATGTACACATAGTAGATGGCCTTCCACGTAATCATTTTGGACATCAGTCGGCCAAATTTTTGACGAACATCAGCTAAGTTTTGACGCTTGAATCCAATGAGTTGGACAAAGTCCTTAGCAGTCATCCAATACAGGGTCATCAGGGAGTAGAAGAACCAAGCATACAGGAATTGAAAACGGTGATACCAAGCTCTTCGATCGTGCGGGGTAAAGCGCAAAATGGGTACGGATTTGATGTCTTGGTCCATCCCGTGAACGTTCGTGTAGCTGTGGTGTAGCACATTGTGCTGCAATTTCCAATTGGTGTCAAAGCCACCCAGAACATTGATCGTGTGGCCAAGGATATTGTTGATGGCCGCTTTTCTCGAATACGCACCGTGATTCGCATCATGCATGACACTTAATCCAATACCGGCCATCCCCAGTCCCATGAAGCTCCAGAGGATGAGTTGTTCCCACCATGTATCCGCGAGGCCAAAAACCAATAAAAAATAAGGTACAGCGTACAGCAAGATCATGAAAATGGTCTTAAAGACCATATGACCGTTCGCGTATCTCGAAATATTGTTCTCCTTAAAGTACGAGTTGACTCGGGCGCGAAGCGTTTTGACAAATTCCGCGTCTTGAGTTCGCGGGAAGGTGACTTTGTTCAATTGCATAGTAGTTGTTCAAGCGCGGCAAGATAATCAATCGAGTTCTGGAGGCCATGACTTACCGCATAAATTCAGGCACCTTTTGGTAACGTATCAAATCCTCAAACGTTTCGCGAGATCGAATTAAATGCAGGTCGCCATGGGCAATCAGTACTTCAGCAGGGCGATTGCGACTGTTGTAATTAGAGGCCATAGAGTAGCAATAAGCACCAGCATTGTGCATGACAAGAATATCTCCTTTTTGCACCTCCGAAATGCGGCGATCTGTACCGAAGGTATCTGATTCGCAGATGTAGCCCACAACCGTATATACCTTTTGAGGTCCGTCGGGCCTGCTCAGGTTTTCAATATGGTGATAAGCATCATAGAACATAGGACGTTGCAAGTGATTGAACCCGGAATCTACACCGACAAATACGCAACTCGTCGTTTGCTTGACTACGTTCGACTGAACCAAAAAATACCCCGCATCGCTGACGAAGAACTTGCCTGGTTCAAACTTTAGGGTATAACTTCTTCCAGCCCGCTCACAAAAAGCGTTAAAGGCCTGAGAAAATTGAGCCCCAAAAGATTCAATATCCGTGGCCAAACCTCCTGGTTGATAGGCCACCTTAAAGCCAGAGCCGAAATCTATGTATTCCACTGATTCGAACTTTTCGACTACGCCAAAGAGGATTTCCGCCGCGCGAATGAAAACGTCTGCATCCAAAATGTCTGATCCCGTGTGCACGTGAATCCCCTCCACATGAATATCAAGGCTGTTAACGAGACGTTCGACATGGGGCATTTGATGAATGCTGATACCAAACTTAGAGTCGATATGTCCCACCGAGATTTTTTGATTTCCCCCGGCCATCATGTGCGGATTGATTCGAATGCACAAGGGTAATCCTGGATGATGAATGCCGATGTATTCGAGCATATTCAGATTGTCCACATTCAATCGTACCCCGAGCCGAATCGCTTCTTCGTATTCGACTTCACCAATGTTGTTGGGGGTAAAGAGTATGTCCTCCGGAGCAAATCCGGCATGAAGGCCGAGCCGAACTTCGTTTAGTGAAACACAATCTAGCCCGGCTCCGAAGGACTTAAAGAGTTTCAATATGCTCAGATTGGTCAGCGCTTTGCAGGCGTAGTAGATACCAAGCTTGGGTACGTCAAAGGCATTGACGAATCGATCGTAGTTGGCCTTCATTCGGTCCGCGTCGTAGACATAGATGGGAGAGCCATGCTGTTCCACAGCTTCGAGGAGTTGAGTTCTTAAAGTTGAATCCATAGGTTGAGATAAAAAAAAGAGCCCCCGGAAGGAGGCTCTTATCGAATTGAAAATTGATTTCTGATTAGAAGACTTTCCGTTGGGCGATTTCATTTAATGGTTTGCGTTTTCGTGCCGCTAACTCGCGACCCTTAAACGGCTCTTCCAAAGCATTCACATCACCACGGGCTCCTACAGCCAAAAAGCATACAGGCTCTTCGTTTTCATCAAGACCAAACCGCTCTACGGTTTCGCCATGGTGATAACCCCCCAACATGTGTACGTTCAGATCCATTTCAGTGGCCTGAATCGTAAACTGGGCGTTCGCAGCTCCTGCATCGTGCATGTAGTGCCTGTTCGGCAGTCCGTTACGCTCAAAGGTTCTTCTGGCCGTGCACAGTACTAGGGCACCGGCATCCTTCACCCAAGGCTTGTTCCCATCCATAAGTAGGGCCCACATTTCCTCAAATTCAGGCGTTCCTTTGATCGCATAATAGTATTTCCAAGGTTGTTCATTCATTGAGCTCGGCGCCCAATGAGCCGCCTCGATCAAGGTCAAAACATCCTCTTCGGTAAGGGCCTCGCCTGAATAAGCGCGACCACTCCACCGTTTGCGCAGTACTTCCGTAACTTCTGTTTCGGTCTGCGCTCTCTTTATTTCATCGGTATTTACCGTCAAAACTTCCATCATTATTGCATTGGTACTTCCATCAATAACACTTCTGTACCCTCAGTGTGCGAAGTTACGGCAATTTCTTCGGCTCCTTCAATACCCAGGCCGTCTCGATGACCTAATTCTTGACCGTCGATACTCGCTGATCCATTGATGATAAAGGCATAGATGCCGTTGCCCTCTTTTTTAACTCGATACGCCGTTTCCGCTCCCGCATCAAAGGTGCCGAGGTGGAACCACGCGTCCTGATGAATCCAAACGCCCTCGTCTTCAGCATTGGGACTAAGGACTTGTTGGAATTGGCCCTCACGGGCCGATGGGTCCATTGTCACCTGGTCATATCTGGGTGCTACACCTTTTTCTCTCGGGAAAATCCAAATCTGCAGGAACTTCACCAATTGGTCTCGGTTAGCATTCATCTCGCTGTGCTGAATACCGGTGCCGGCACTCATCACTTGAATATCTCCCTGCTTGATGATCCCGTCTGTTCCCATGCTGTCGCGATGGCGCAAATCGCCTTCTAGAGGGATGGAAATAATTTCCATGTCGTTGTGCGGATGCGTTCCGAATCCCATTCCGGGTTGAACTTCGTCATCATTCAAGACCCGCAGCACACCGAAGTGCATGCGCTCGGGATTGTAGTAATTGGCAAAGCTAAAGGTGTGGTGACTGTTGAGCCATCCGTGATTGGCTTTTCCTCTTGAATCAGCTGTGTGTAAAGTATATTTCGTCGTGGTTGTTGCTTCCATGATCTGATGTTTTTAATGTACACTACAAAGATCCGAAGCACGCACCGCCTGTGCATTGAAGTAGAACAAGAAAACACTTAGCTCACGCGACGGCGACGAATCTTGCTCAAGAATTCAGGGGTAATTCCGAGGTAGGCCGCAATGTGTTTTTGTGAAACTCGATGAGGTATCTCGGGATATCGGCGAAGGAATTCCTCATAGCGATCCTCTGCAGGTTTGGCCACTGTGGTCACGAACCGGTGCTGCAAGGTGCTCAGCGCTCGTTCAAGCAATTGGCGGAAGAGACTTTCGAATTGAGGAACTCTTCGGTAGAGCTCTGCCTTATCCGAAGCCTTAATGATTAAGACCTCCGTGTCTTCCAAGGCCTGGATATAGAGTTCCGAAGGAAGGTTGTCCACTTTGGAGGCCAGATCACTCACCCACCAATCTTCAACGGCGAACATAAGGTTGACCTCTCCACCGTTTTCGTCTAAATAGTAGATCCGGACACAGCCGCTGACCACAAAGGCTTCCCAGTCACAGATTTCACCAGCTTGGAGTAAATGAGATTTCTTGGAATATAATTCGGGTCGAAGAATCGAATGAAAGTAGGAGCGCTCCTCTTCATTAATGGAAATACACCGGTCTACATAGGCGTCGATACCGATCCTCATTTCTTCTTTTTCTTCGCACTTTTCTTCGCCGTAGGATTGTAGGTCAAGCAAGCGTCAATCCAAAAGTCTAGATCCTCTTCGAGGTCCACGCCTTCAAGGGAGATGAAGTAAAAGCCCTTCATTCGTTTTCCCGTGAAATCCATGGGACGTGTGCCTGTTCGCTCCATCCAAGAACCCCCTTCCTCGGGAGAAACGCGTGTCATCAGCTCATCTTTGACCACACCGACGCACATTTTCTCGTCCACCATAAAGCACAGCCCGCCAAACATGACTTTCTCTTCGAAGGGAACGGACCTTCTGGTCAATCCTGATCGGACACGCTCAGCTAGTTGCTCGTTGAATGCCATAGAGGAAAAGTACAATTTATTCTGGCCGTCTTCAAGTCCCTTGAAGTGTCATTTGGGACAGTCGCACTGTGCGACTTTGGCTCCTTGAAAGTCCAAAACCAAGGTGACCGTATCGCGATTTTCGACCAATAGATTCCAGTCTTCACTTTGGTGACCGATGAAGTAGCGACCAAAGGGTTCGCGACGAGGGTCGCTCGCACGAAAGTCGACATCGCCATACCACCAGAACCCGGCCATATCCGTAGAGTCGAGTTCTAAACAATCAATTCGACAGGCTGCCGAGTCCGTGAGTTCAAGCGAACCTTGACGCAAATGACTCAATACTCGAGCATTCGGAAAATAGGTACAGGATAGATCCGATCGCTGACCAAAAAGGGCATAAACGAAGCCCATGCCAATCAACACGCCTACACCGTAGTATTTAAATCGTTGAAGTACTTTCAAAGCCTAAGATTTGGATCAAAGGTACAAATGCTCAAAGGGCTGCAAGCAAAAGATCCAAGTTCTTCCAAGGCAGTTTGTACCATTCTCCAATGCCTTTATTGGTCAGTACTCCGTTGTACATGTACAGCCCATGACGAAGGCCTTTGTTGAATCGAACCATGGCGTCTATACCTCCCTGGTCTCCCGCATTGAGTAGAATGGGCATAAAGATATTGCTCAAGCTAAGGCTTGCCGTACGAGCCACCCTGCTGGCGATATTGGGAACACCGTAATGAATGACCTCAAATTTTCGAAAGGTCGGATGTTCGTGCGTGGTGATTTCGGAAGTTTCAAAACAACCTCCGTGGTCAATGCTCACATCCACGATGACCGATCCAGCCTTCATTTGCTGGACCATCTCTTCCGTAACGATGCTGGGGGTTCTTCCCTCATCGGCTCGAATGGCCCCGATAACCACATCGGCCCGTTTAAGGGCCTTTTCAAGCACCTTCGGCTGGACAACACTGGTAGCGATCCGCTGGTGAATATCGTTTTGCAATCGGCGCAAACGCGTCAGGCTCTTGTCAAAAACCTTGACTTGAGCTCCGAGGCCAATGGCCGCTCTGCAGGCAAATTCACCGACCGTACCCGCGCCCAGAATCACGACGTCCGTGGGGCCCACACCACTCACTCCGCCGAGCATCAAGCCCTTGCCGTTGTTGGCGTTGCTCATCAATTCGGCGGCAATCAAGATGGCGGTATTCCCGGCAATTTCGCTCATGGATCGGACCACAGGCATGATGCCGTCATCATCCATCATGTAATCGAAGGCGATGGCCGAAACGTTCTTTCCCATCAAGGCCTTGAAGTAGCGCTCATCTTGAATCTTCAGCTGTAAGGCGCTGATCAGAGTCTGCTTGCTGTGCAGGAGTTCGATTTCCTTCAGGGTAGGAGGGTGGACCTTCAAAATGGTCTGTGCCTCAAAAATCTTCTTGGGTTCGTAGCAGATTTCCGCACCTGCATCGCTGTAGTCCTGGTCGCTGAAACTAGCATCGGTACCCGCTCCAGATTCGACTCGAACCTGGTGGCCATTGCGCACCAACACATCAACGGCATCCGGAGCCAACGCTATGCGTTTTTCCATGTACTCCGTCTCCTTCGGAATCCCAATGAACAGGTCCTTCTTTTTACGACCGATTTCCAGTCGTTCTTCTTGAGGCAGTAGGGTTTCCGAAGAAAAGCTCAGAAACTGGGGTTGGTTACTCGCCATTACGTCTCCATTTCGATAATCCGCACAGAATTTACGACTTCTATGCGAATTTTAGTGTGTGCCTGCGGCACGATGGGGCCAATTCGCTCCGGCCATTCCATCAAACACAGGTGTCCACTATCGAAATATTCCTCCACACCAAAGTCCATCGCCTCTTCCGGAGAATCGAGCCGATAGAAGTCAAAATGAAAGACCGGTTCGCCCTTTCCAGACTGATATTCGTTGACCAGTCCATAGGTGGGGCTGTGGGCTTCTTCGGTGCATTCCAGGGCACGACAAATCGCCTTGATCAAGGTCGTTTTCCCGGCGCCCATTTCACCGTAAAAGGCGAGAAGGGGGTGGGTGTGGTGGTCGAGTATGGCCCGAGCCACCTCGTTTAGTTCCTCGGGTTCTCGGGCCTCAAATCTCATTTTGCGCGCAATTCGATAAAGGGTACCAATACCTCTTCCAAAGAAATCCCACCGTGCTGATAGGTGTTGCGGTAGTACTTCACGTAGTGATTGTAGTTGTTTGGATAGGCAAAGAACAAATCGTCTTTGGCAAACAAGTACTTGGTACTCACATTGGGCTTTGGAAGTCCAATACGCTCCGGTTCGGTGACGGCGTAAACATCCTTGCCGTCATAGGACAAGTTCTTCCCTTGTTTGTAACGCAAGTTCGTGTTCACTTCCCGATCCCCAACGACTTTTGTGGGTTCTCCGACGTTGATGGTGCCGTGATCCGTGGTGATGAATACACGTGCGTTGGAGTGTGCCAAATCGCGAAGCATTTCCAACAGTGGAGAATTGCGGAACCAACTCTGCGTCAGTGAACGATAGGCTTTATCATCATCGGCCAATTCTTTGATCATGTCCATATCTGTCTTGGCATGGGAGAGCATGTCGACAAAATTGTACACGATGACGTTCAGGGCATTCTGTTGCAAGTTTTTCAAGTTGCCCACCAGCTTTTTGCCATAATCCATGCGAAGGACCTTGTGGTAGCTGTAGCGCAGATCACCTTTTCCGCTCCGTTTTAGAAGCTCCCCAACAAGGTCGTCCTCGTGCCCGTTTTTGGCTCCTTCTTCATTGTCGTGGACCCACCATTCGGGATAGCGCTTGTGGATTTCACTCGGGAGTAGCCCGGCGAACAAAGCATTTCTGGCAAATTGTGTAGCCGTGGGTAGTATGGAGTAGTACAGGTGTTCTTCTTCTACGGCATAGTATTCATTGAGTATGGGCGCCAATACCTTCCACTGGTCAAAGCGCAGGTTGTCGATGACAAACAAAAAGGTCGAGCGCTCCTTGCTCAATTGAGGAATCATGTACTTTCGAAGCAATTCATGACTTAGGACCGGACGGTCGGCATCGGCTTCATTCAACCATGATTCGTATTCGTTTTCTATGAATTTGCTGAAAAGGTGATTCGCCTCCGTCTTTTGGGTTTGCAAGATCTCAAGCATACCGCTGTCGTCGAGTTCGTCCATCCGGAGTTCCCAACCGACCAGTTTGCGGTACATTTCTGACCAATCCGCGTGGTCTCGCAAATCCATCAATTCCATTCCGATCTTTCGAAATTCTTGCTGGTAGTTAATCTGCGTCTTCTCGCTCACCAATCTCTTGGCATCCAAGTTTCTCTTAATGCTCAGAAGGATTTGATTGGGATTCACCGGTTTAATCAAATAGTCCGAGATTTTTTGACCAATGGCGTCTTCCATGATGTACTCCTCTTCGCTCTTTGTAATCATGATGACAGGTAGACTGGTGTCTTTCTCTTTAATCTCGGTCAACGTTTCCAGTCCAGTCAATCCAGGCATGTTTTCATCCAAGAAAACGATGTCATAGGGCGATTCATCGATTTGCTCAATGGCGTCATCTCCATTGGTCACGGTGTCTACTTCGTAGCCCTTTTGTTCGAGAAACATGATGTGGGGTTTGAGCAGGTCGATCTCGTCGTCTGCCCACAGAATGCGGATTTTTTGCATCTTCGCTTTAGCGTTTAGTGTTCAAAATTAGCAAAAGCCTTCTCCTTTGCCTCAGCCGCGCGTCAATAAAAAAAAGATCCTTAACGATCCGATTTACGGCTTCATTACCATACCTAACGAACTTACCTTTGATCTTATTGAGCATCCCTACTTCCAAAGGCTCAGAAGAATCACGCAGCTCGGTTTAACGTACTTGGTGTACCCCGGCGCTTATCACACCCGCTTTCATCATGCTCTAGGGGCTATGCACCTCATGCAACAGGCTGTTTCGGTACTTCGATCCAAGGGACACGAGATATCGACCGAAGAGGCCAGGGCGGTCTATTTAGGTATTCTGCTGCACGACGTTGGCCACGGGCCCTTTTCGCACGCCCTAGAGACCTGCATCGTGCCTGGAGTCCACCACGAACGAGTCAGTCTGGCCATCATGGAACGTCTGAATCGAAAATTCGAAGGACAACTGACTTTGGCAATGGATATTTTTCAAGATCGTTATCCGAAACGATTTCTGCACCAACTGATTTCCGGTCAACTGGACATGGATCGTTTGGACTATTTGCGACGCGACAGTTTTTACAGTGGCGTTTCCGAAGGTCAGGTCGGAACGGAGCGACTTTTAAAAATGCTTAACGTCGCCAATGATGAATTGGTCTTGGATGCAAAGGCCGTCTACAGTGTGGAGAAATTTCTCGTTGCGCGACGTTTGATGTATTGGCAAGTCTATTTGCACAAAACAGTTCTGGTCGCTGAGTACATTCTTATGCACATTTTACGCAGGGCCAAAGACCTAACCCAAAAAGGCGAACGACTTTTTGCGACAGACGCGTTTCAATCATTTTTGACCTCAACGCTCTCTCCGGAAGAGTTTTATGCCGATGACGAACTTCTGGAGCGTTTCACCGAATTGGATGATGCAGATATCATGGCTTCAATCAAAGAATGGAAGAACCACGAGGATCCGATTCTCGCCCGCTTATCGGTGGCTTTGATTGATCGACGTTTATTCCGCATTGAGCTCTCAACGAAGCCCTTCGCACCTGAGCAAGTGGCTCATTATCGTGCTGAAGTCGCTGAAAAGTACAATGTGTCCGTCGAAGAGGCTGGATACATGGTGTATGAAGACAGCATTCATAACAACCTCTATGATCCTGAGAAGGATTCGATCAAACTGCTGTATCGCGATGGAAGCCTCAAAGATGTTGCAGAGGTCTCGGATCATTTACACTGGGGTTCACAGCAGGGAGACGTGGTGAAACACCTTTTGATCTACCCGAAAAGCTGTAGGTCTTATCCCACGGGCACCCCATAAAAAATATTACTTTTGTCGGAATGGAATTTACGGCACGTCAAATAGCCGAAGTACTGGAAGGGGAAACAGAAGGCAACGCAGAAGCTGTTGTGGAACGTTTTGCCAAGATTGAAGAAGGGACTGATCGGTCCTTGAGTTTCTTGGCCAATCCCAAGTACACGCAATACATCTACGACACCAAGTCCTCTGTAGTGATCGTGAATCGCGACTTTGAACCAGATCGCGATATTGCTGCGACCTTGATTCGCGTAGACGACGCTTATCAGAGTTTTGCCCGCCTCCTGAACTGGTACGACAGTCAGCGAAAGGTAAAGGTGGGAGTGAGCTCTGGAGCCTTTATACACGAGTCAGCGGAAGTGGGAGAGAATGTCTACATCGCGCCGGGAGTGTGTATTGGAAAAGGAGTCCGAATCGGTGATGGCGCCAAGATTTACCCTCACTGTTATGTGGGTGATGGTGTTGTTATAGGAAAGGAAACCACCTTGTACGCCGGTGTCCGAATCGAATACGATTGCGTGATCGGAAGTCATTGCCGCATCCACGGTGGAGTGACCATTGGGGGTGATGGGTTTGGCTTTGCTCCAAATGGGGATAGCGCCTATGACAAGGTTGCTCAAATCGGAAACGTGGTCGTTGAGGACAATGTAGAAATCGGTGCCAATACGGCCATAGATCGTGCAACCATTGGCTCAACCATTATTCAAAAAGGAGTCAAGCTCGATAACCTCATTCAAATCGCCCACAACTGTGTTATTGGCGAGAATACGGTGATCGCCGCTCAATGTGGCTTTGCCGGGTCTGTGAAAGTGGGTAAGAATTGTATGATTGGAGGGCAGGTTGGTGTCGCCGGACATTTGACCATTGGCGATAATGTCAAAATCGCTGCGCAATCTGGAATTTCGAGCGATGTAGCTGAAGGAGAAGTCATCATGGGATCACCCGCTTTCAACCTTCGAGACTACCGTAAATCCTACATTCATTTTAGAAAATTGGCAGAATTGGTCGAACGCATTGAAGCGCTTGAGAACGGCCAAAAATCTTCATCATGAAGCTGAATCAAAGCACGATTGAGAAACCCGTATCGATTGCGGGAACCGGATTGCACACAGGAAAATCCGTCACCTTAACGTTCCACCCAGCAGAAGAGAACCACGGCATTGTTTTCCGCCGTATTGATCTCGAAGATCAACCCATAATTCACGCTCGCTGTAAAAGTGTTGTGGATACGAACCGCGGAACCACCATCGAAGAAAAAGGAGTTCAAGTCCTTACGGTCGAGCATGTACTTGCGGCTGTGAGTGGTTTACAAATTGACAATGTCCTGATCGACATTGACAGTGAAGAGCCACCCATTTGCGATGGAAGTGCAAAGGAGTTCCTCCAAGCTTTGGAATCTGCTGGAGTTGCCGAGCAGCAGGCGGAGCGCGATTTCTTTGAGATTACCGAGAACATTCATTACGTCGACGAAGAGAATGGAGTGGAGATCATTGGTATGCCGGCGGATGATTTCTCCATCACGGTGATGGTCGATTTTGATAGCTTGGTTTTGAGAAATCAATTTGCCCATATGGAGCAAATTGAGGACTTCAAAAGCGAATTCAGCCGAGCACGCACCTTTAGTTTTTTACACGAGCTCAACACCTTGCTCGATGCAGGACGAATTAAGGGTGGTGACCTGAACAACGCGATCGTTTACATAGACAAAGAAGTGTCTGATGAGGACATGAAACGATTGCGCAAGGTATTTGGACGTGAAGATATTGATGTGAGTCAAGCGGGAATTTTGAACAACCTCGAATTGGAGCATCCCAATGAGGCGGCTCGCCACAAGCTTCTGGATGTGGTCGGCGATTTAGCCTTGGTCGGAAGACCAATTAAAGGGCGGATTATCGCAACGCGTCCTGGACATACGGCCAATACAGAGTTTGCCAAATTGATTTCCGCAGAGATTCGAAAGAGCGAAAAGAAGGCTCCATTTGTGGACTTTGCAGCCGAACCCTTATATGATGTTAATCGGGTCATGGCGACCTTACCGCATCGTCCTCCTTTCTTGTTGGTCGATAAGATCACGGAATTGACCGAGGAATACGTGATTGGGGTGAAGAACGTCACCATGAACGAACCCTTTTTCGTGGGCCACTTCCCAGGTGAGCCGGTGATGCCAGGAGTTCTCCAGATTGAAGCCATGGCTCAAGTCGGTGGAATTTTGGTACTCAACACGGTTCCAGACCCGGAGAACTACACCACGTACTTTATGAAAATCGACAATGCGAAGTTTAAACGCAAAGTCGTCCCTGGAGATACCCTCGTCTTCAAATTAGAATTGATTACTCCCATACGCCGCGGACTGGCCAACATGTTCGGTCGCGGGTACGTAGGCGATCAAGTGGCCGTTGAAGCAGAAATGTTGGCCCAGATTGTCAAGAATAGAAATGAATCATGAACCAACCCCTAGCCTACGTAGATCCAGGAGCCAAAGTAGCCTCCAATGTGGTCATTGAACCTTTCAGTACCATCCATAAGAATGTCAAGATTGACAAAGGAACGTGGATTGGGTCTGGAGTAACCATTATGGAAGGTGCACGAATCGGAAAGAATGTTCGCATATTCCCGGGTTCAGTGATCTCCGCTCCACCACAAGACTTGAAGTTCGATCCGGATGAAATGACCGAGTGCATCATTGAGGATAATGTGGTTATTCGTGAGCACGTAACCGTGCATCGCGGTACGAATGAGACAGGCAAAACGGTCGTTGGTGAAGGAGCCTTCTTGATGGTCGGTGCACACGTGGCCCATGATTGCTTCATCGGGAAAAATGCCATCTTGGTCAATAACGTGGCCCTAGGGGGACACTGCGAGATTGGTGATTATGCCATTCTCGGTGGATTGACTGCCGTGCATCAGTTCTGCAACATCGGAGCGCACGCCATGATCGGCGGTGGAGCATTGGTTCGTAAAGACGTGCCACCCTATACGAAGGCGGGACGTGAGCCCATTCAATTTGTTGGGATCAACTCCATTGGTTTGCGACGTCGTGGATTCAATCCAGACAAAATCAAGGAGATTCAGAACATTTACCGCGCTATTTATCAGTCTAAGATGAATACTACTCAGGCCTTAGATATGCTTGAGGCTGAGTTTCCAGTATCGGACGAGCGCGATGAAATCATCAGTTTCTGCCGTAATTCCAAGCGCGGAATTATGCGGGGTTACCAGAGCTAATCATGACGCGCCTGCACGCATCCGAACTATGCCAGGCGTACAATAGACGCTATATTTTCAAAGGAGTGAACCTGGAGGTTACTCCCGAGACGCCGACGGTGATTCTGGGAGCGAATGGATCTGGTAAAAGCACTCTGCTCAAAACCTTGGCTGGGGCATTAATGCCTTTTGAAGGTTCCGTTTCCTTGACGATTGACGGACTTGAAGTGGAGGAATTGCATGCCAGAATTGCCCTAGCTGCTCCGTATTTGGAGCTTATAGAAGAGTATACCTTGCGGGAATTCTTGAGTTTTTGCAGTGAATTGCGTCCATGGAAAAGTGGATGGGACAATGAGAAAATCATTCAATTGGCCTATCTCGAAGAAGCTGCGGATCGCGAGCTCAAGTATTTTTCTTCCGGAATGAAGCAACGGGTTCGCTTGGTGTTCGCTGCCTTGGCAGATACACCCGTGCTTCTCCTAGATGAGCCTACATCAAACCTGGACCGAAAAGGGATTGATTGGTATGTGAAATTGATGGACGAGCACCGGAAAAATCGAATCGTGATCGTTGCGAGCAATGAAAATCAAGAGGAATACTATTTTTGTGATCAGCAACTCCGGATTGAAGATTACAAGTGACGGAGATAACGCATCGTGCCGTAGGCACTAAACCTTAGAAAAGAAAACCAACTCATGGCTACTACTTCAGACATTCGCAAAGGACTTTGCATTCGTTTCAACCACGATATTTGGAAGATTATTGAATTCCAGCACGTGAAACCAGGAAAGGGAGCGGCCTTTGTGCGCACGAAGATCAAGAGTTTGACCAACGGTAAAGTGTTGGATAACACCTTCCCTGCGGGACATAAAATTGACGACCTCCGTGTAGAGAATCGCACGTATCAGTACCTCTATAACGATGATCAAGGTTTTCACTTTATGAATACCAGTGACTACAATCAGATCTTTCTCGCAAAAGAAATGATGGACGCTCCAGAACTCATGAAGGAAGGGATTGACGTGCAGATTTTGTTCGATGCCGAGAACGAAAATCCATTGACCTGTGAAATGCCTTCTTCGATTGAGCTTGAGGTTACGTACACGGAGCCTGGAGTGAAAGGGGATACGGCAACGAACGCAATGAAGCCTGCAACGGTTGAAACCGGTGCGGAGATTCAGGTTCCTCTGTTCATCAATGAGGGAGATAAGGTCAAGGTGTCTGCTCCAGACGGGAAATATATGGAGCGCGTTAAGTAAGCGCTTACTTCTCTTCGGAAATCTCCTCAGGCAGGTGGTAAACTTCGATCGCCGTTAAAATGGCGAGGCAGCCCCATACGGCAACGGAGGCTTTATCCGTATCCAGAAAATTATTCAGGAAGGCGTGTGTCCAATAGGTCACTAGGCCTAGCGTGGCAATAACCGTCAGCATACGCAGCTGCCCAGGAGGGAGTTTGATGTACAGGGTAATCCCTTTGTAGAACATGACTCCGACCAATAGCAGCACCCAAATAGGGCCGAGGAAGCCCTGCTCGGCCAGCGGGCCAAGGTATTCGCTGTGCGCGTTCCCCATATCGGCATTGTTGGTCGAGATGATGGTTTTTTCGTCCGGATGCTGGTAAGGTGCGTACTGGAATTGGTAGGTATTGGGGCCAAATCCGACGATGGGTCGGTCTAAAAACATCCTCCAAGCCGATTTCCAGCGGTTGATTCGTTCCAGGTTCGAGGCATCTGTTGAGATGTTACTCATGGACTGCACGTGCTCTACGAGGTCTCCAGAGCTGTCCTGATCGTTTTTTTCCAGCTTCATGAGGAGCTCATCTTGGACCATCGCGAAGGCACCAATGACGATGGCCAACATGAAGACGATGTACTGAAACCGCACCTTGAAGATCATGAGCAACAGAACGACAAAGGCAGCGATCAAACTAAGCCAAGCTGCCCGCGTATAGGACAAGACAATTCCCACGCAGAAAATGAAGACGATGATGCCCATCAGGGCTTTCATTTGATTGCTCTTAGTGTTGATGAAGGTGAGCCCAATCAATGCGGGGAAGTAAAAGGCGAGGAGCGCCCCGTAGGAGGTGTGATCTTTGAAGAACGGGGACATGACCCAGTGGGCAGCCTGTTCGTCAAAGGCATTGAGGTAATGCTGATACACGGTCCATACAATGACGATGGCTAGCCCAAAAATGTAGGCCCAGAAGTACCGGACGATTTGTTGTCGATTCTTGAATAATTGAGTCGCTACAAAGTAGAAGCTCACGACGTACCAAAGGCGGGCGACCAAGAATTTGAAGGACACCATCGGCATGGTTGAGGTTAAGCTCGTAAAGAACATCCAGACAAGTTGGCCGATGATGATCAGGGATATAGGGTGCCAAACGACTTTCCGATCAAATCCACCCTCGTGAAGGACCCGCAGCAAGAAGATCAGAAGGATGCCGAACATCAAGGGATCCGTGGGGAGTGCCATTCCCACACCAAGGCCTAGTCCCATCTCCGTAAGATTGACCGATAGAGGCGTTAAAAAGCAAATGAGCAAGAGCAACTTGTCCATGGACAAGAGTGCCAAGGCTACGATGAATAAAGCAAAGGGAAAAAGTCCCGCCCAGAAGAATTCCTGCGTAATTAAATAGGCATTCACCGCGATGAACGCGAGCCCAATGATTAAAATATTCCGAGCGTTGAGGACCTTGTCCATGTCCTTATGCCTTGGCGACCCCGTCCTTATTGGCCTTGCGTACGGTGTCCAGAACGATAATGGTCAAAAGGGTCAAGACAAAGCCACCTAGAGTGCTAATAGCAACGACCAACCAGCGCACTGGGTAGGTCTTCTTCTCCGCAGGGAAGGCCTCGTTGACGATAAACTTATGAGGAAGACTCACTTCGGCATCTACCTTAGCTTCTTCGTAACGCGTCTTCATCAAGTTCAATTCCTCATATCGGAACTTCAACTGATCGCGCAGTGAGGTGTAAGCACCCCCGTATTTCGCCAAGGTGTCCAGTTTGTACTGTAGCTCTTGAGCGACACTTTTCTGCCCTTCGATTTGGGCTGTGGCAATTTGCTCACTAAGTACGGCACTTTGGCCTTCGTAATCGTGAATTCCCTTCACCCGAAGATCGCGCAGTGAATCCTCCATCGCCTTCACTTCGCGACGCAGGTTCTTGTATTCCTTTTCTACAATCAACAGACCTTGCTGTGCCCGCTCTTTTTGCACCCGATTCTTCACCGAGTCCAAGAGCGTAGCGATTTCGTTGGCTATATCGGCGGCTAGTTGTGGATCCGTATCCAACACGTCAATCTCCACGGACATGTATTCCGTCCGGCGATAGGTGATGTTGCTCGAGAACTCGCGGTAAAGGTTCGTTTGCTTGTACTTGGAATCCGGATCAATATCGTAGTGATTCATCAAGTCGAACTTGCGGATCACTTTATCGCGAATTTCATCCGAGTAAAGGATCTGAAGCATCTGCTCGGCTTCTTCTTCCTTACCAAACTCGAGGATGTCCGCCGTATAGGCATTCCGCTCACCGAGAAGTGCGCTCGAAACGGAGTTCGTGGTAGCCGGGAAAAGGACCACCGTAGATTTAAACTTCGGTGGAATGAATGCGGGAGCGCTGAATATCGCGGCGGCTACAGCCGACAAAAAAGTCACGACAATCAGCGGCATGCGCCAACGGTAGAGGTAAACGATCAGGTTACTTGAATCCAAGTTCATACGATTAGGTTTAGTTCCAGGGCACCGTCCGGTCCAAAAGATCTTCAAGGCGCTTCCTATCTTCAGCGTAAAAAGCGGCCAAATATTTTCGGTCCTCGGCACTGAGGGTCGGCAAATTTACATCAGTGTAGTAGAAATCCAGCAGTTTTCGCTTAAAATTCGGAGGTATGAAGGCCCCCAGAACCTTCTTGAAGCCGCTATCCGTCAGCCACTTATTCAATCCTTCAAATCGAGCCAAGCCAGCCTGGTTTTCTTTTTCTTGAGTGCCTACGGCACGATGCTCCATTACCCCCAGCCAATCCCAAAGACGTTCGAAACAGACCTCTTGGTCCAATTCAGGCGTAAAGAGCACCTTGATTTGATCTTTGGGGAAATGATTGAACCAGCGCTCCAGCTGCTCTCCGTACATCCCGAGCTCCACGAAGAGCTCGCTTTTTCCCCACCCTTTATCCTTGTTAGCCTGATCCTCTTCAATAGCGGCCCTCAGTTCTAAAGTGGTGTAGCCGTATTTCCGAGCCATTAAATAGTGTGAGAAAAGACGTTCCACAGGGTCACGGAGGACCACGAGAATTTTGGCCTCGGGATATTGCGCCGCCACTTCTTTTGCGGCATTTTCACTGAACAGATAGGAGGTGGAGCATTCCCCAATAATTTTTTCGTCTCGAACATCTTCAAAGAGCTGCGCGTAGTCCGCCGCGCTGCGGACAAAGCCCACCTGAAGCTCGGGTAGAGGGTGCTGGCTGAAGTACGGAGTCAGATCCATTGGCGTATTGGCCTTAAAGGCCGCGCTGAAGCCCTCGGGGTCAATATCCGAGCTCCAATAATTGGGCTCTTTGAGTGGACTCAAATAGATTTCAGGATGATTTTTCATCCGCTCATAGAGCGTGGTCGTTCCGCTCTTAGCCGCACCGATCAAGAAGAAGTTCAATCGATCCATCGGTCCAGTATTGGAAAGGTGATGAACCCGTAGGTCCGCTTGATGTAAATGACGGCCAGGATGTTCCAGAGCATCATGCTGAAGCTTGTGGCCACGGCAGCGCCTAGGTATCCGTAGGCTGGAATGAGCCAAAGGTTGAGCCCAACGTTCAATACACTAGTGATGATCATGATGCGCTGAGCTACACGTTCCTTTCCAGTCATATTGAGAATGTACAGCACAGGCCCGCAAAGAGCGTTGACCAATTGACCGGCCGCCAGTACAATCAAGGACCAAACGGCGGGGGCAAACTCCTCGCCGAAGAGTCCGAGTAAAAATCCGGGTACAGCAATGATGATCAGGAAGATAGGCGTACTCACTCCCAAGTTGAGCAAGCCAATTTGACGTGTCGTTTTGCGAATGCCGTCCAGATTGTCTTGAGCAAAGAATTCACTAAACATGGGGGCCGCGATGCTGTTGATGGCAAACTGAGCGAAGGTGATCAGCGTTGCGATCTTGAAGGCCACCCGATAAATTCCCACATTGGTCTCATCCAAGAAATATCCGATCATCAAGGTGTCGGTCCAACTGATGACCAAGAACATAGAGGTACTCAAAAGAATAGGCAGGGCAACATTCAGAACACTTCGAAAGGGAACGCCTGGACCGGGAGCCGAAACCGATCCCACTTGATGTATACGCCACCGTACAAGACCAACGCTTACTGCCAGAAGGAGGACCACTCCGCCACCATAACCGAGCACCGGGACTAAATGATCAGGAGCCTGTCCGTATAATAACCAAACACCTAAAGCGGCCAATAGAATGATGGATCCGTGCTGGAGGGCCGCAAAATCCGTCATGCGCTTCAATCCCCTGAGTGCCTCTGTATTCATACCCAGCATAACGAAGGGTGGAATGATCAATGCCGTCCATCGAAATGCTGAGGTCAACCATTCGGTTTCCGTTCCGAGGCGTTCAGCCAGCCAGGGCGCCAGAAGATAGAGTCCTGCCCCAAGGGCCAAGGAAAGAAGGCCGGAGGCCGTCATGGACTTCCGGTATACGCGTCGCAGCGTGCCAAACTGCTCTTTGGACTTGAATTCGGCCATAAAGCGAACCAGGGCTCCGTCTAGTCCCAAACGACCGACGACTCCGGCAATCATGATCGCCGTGTAGCACAGTTCGTAAATTCCGTAGATACGAGCACCGTAGTAGTTCGATACCAAATAGGTGAAAAGGTAGCCCGCCAATGCGCCCGAAACCTTAAAGAACAGGACCAATCCTGAACTGGTCAAGAGCTGCATCAGGTTGGCGTCTTTCTGGACATACCCCCATTTCCGCATCACTTTTTCGAGCATAGCCGCAAAGGTACACAAAAGCCCGGGCGCCTTGGGTCGAGTGAATTTGTACCTTTGGCTCATGCGCATCGCCGTCAATACCCGCTTTCTGCTCGAAGGTAAACTCGAGGGCATTGGCCGCTTTACCTACGAGATTTTCAAGCGCGTCACCCAGAACCATCCGGAGCACGAATTTCTGTTCTTTTTCGACCGCCCCTGGTCCGAGACCTTTGTCTTCGGGGATAACGTTACTCCGGTCAAACTATTTCCCCCGGCTCGACACCCTTATCTGTGGTATTGGTTTTTTGAGCACAGCGTTCCACAGGCCCTCAGCAAGCACAAGGCAGATGCCTTCTTAAGTACGGATGGCTATTTGAGTTTGCGCGCTCGCGTTCCAAGCTCTACCGTTCTGCACGACCTTAATTTCGAGGCCAACCCCGAAAACTTGCCCTGGCTGACGCGTAAGTACTACCTCTACTACTTTAGGCTCTTCGCTCAACGGGCAGATCGCCTTCAAACCGTGTCCAACTACTCCAAGCAGGATATTCAAGATCGATACGGCATTGCTGAAGATCAAATCGACGTTGTGTACAACGGTGCTCACGAACGCTTTCAGCCCTTGTCTGAGGACGAGATTTCCGCTTATCGCCGGGAGAAAACGGACAGCCAGCCCTATTTTGTTTTTGTCGGTGCCTTGAATCCGAGAAAGAACGTCGCCCGCCTCATCGAAGCCTTCGACTACCTCAAGTCCCAAACCGATTTGCCCCACAAACTGATGATTGTCGGGGAAAAGATGTTTTTAACAGAGGACATAAAGAGCGCCTACGGCGCGATGCAGCATGCCGATCAAGTCATCTTCGCCGGCAGACTCGACAACGAACCTCTTCGCCAGTCCATCGCTGCTTCGGATGCTTTGATTTTACCCAGCACCTATGAGGGCTTTGGAATTCCTTTAGTGGAAGCCATGCAATGCGGTGTTCCCGTACTCGCGGCAAACGCCACGGCGCTTCCCGAGGTCGTTGGAACGGCCGGCTTACTGTTTGACCCCTACCGGATTGAGGACATCGCCAGAGCGATGAATCAGCTGGTCGCCGATCGAACTGTTCATCAGGAATTTGCCCACCTTGCACTAGAACGGGCCCAGACCTTTAGCTGGGATCAATCGGCAGCCAAGTACTGGTCGAGTGTCGAGAAAATGATGGAAGATGCCCGTTCACTATGATTTTGACGGCCTCACGGCCGGATGCGACGAGGCGGGGAGGGGTTGCCTTGCGGGCCCAGTAGTAGCCGCCGCCTGTATTTTGCCGAAGGACTTTCATCACCCTTGGCTCAATGATTCCAAGCAAATCAGTGAAAAGCGTCGAGAACTTCTGCGACCTATCATTGAATCTGAGGCCATTTCTTGGTCGGTTGCCTTTCTGAGTCCTGAAGAAGTGGATGAGCTCAATGTTCTTTGGGCCTCTATCGAGGGAATGCACCGTGCCCTGGACCAATTAGACCCTCAGCCTGAACTTATTTTGATTGATGGGAATCGTTTCAAGCCCTACCGAGAGATTGACTATGAATGTATCGTCAAAGGCGATGGCAAATACTTGAGCATATCCGCGGCCTCTGTGCTGGCGAAAACGCACCGCGACGCCTTCATGCTCGAAGCGGCTGCTCAACATCCCGAATACGCTTGGGAGCGGAACAAAGGGTATCCAACAGCCGCCCATCGAAAAGCGATTGCAACGCACGGTCCAACCGAGCTCCACAGAAAGAGCTTCAGACTATTGCCGGAGCAAATGAAATTGGACTTCTAATCCTTATTTTTGCGTCAAACCACTGTCCCATGGTCCGTACCTTCCGCGCCGCCCTGCTTCTCCTCACCCTGATCCTTTTCGCCTGTTCTCGCGACCAAAACGCCGGGGACCTTCTTCAGGCTGTTCCCGTCAATGCTGTGCTCATTGCTGAGGTGAACAATGCTCAAAAGGCTGTTGAACTCGGAACCAACAATCGCTTATGGGAGCGATTGGACTCTAATGCCTATCTGAAGACTTCTCTTACTGAAGGCCGAGCTATTTGGAATGAGTTTCTATCGGGCACTGAGGTTAATGAACTCGGACGATTCAGCTTATCCTTTCACGAATCTGGAGCCAACTCCTATGACGTGCTTTTGGTACTGAAGCGTGAAGATCACCCCTATCTCGAAGAAGTCTATGGACGTTGGGCCGAAGCGGGAGTAGAGGAGGCCCGCACCTACGATGGTGAGACCATCATTCGCATCGACCTAGCCAAAAGTGGAAGAAGCTACTTCGCTGCGGAATCTCGGGGACTCATTGTTGCCTCCGAAAGTGATTTGTTGGTCGAAGATGCACTTCGTCAGTTGAAGGCCAAGGTGAACCTCTTGTCCACGGACGAGTTTGCCTCCTTGCACCGGACGGCGAACAGAAAAGACCCGGTGAACCTGTACATCCAATATGAGGCTTTAGGCGAATGGGCGGCGACACGCATGAAGGCCGGCTCTTTTGCTTGGTTGGAACGCGGGGCTCAATGGACCGAACTGGACCTCAGTTTCAAAACGGATCGATTGATTGCTAGTGGACTTACCCATGTCAGCGATTCAGTGGTGAATTATATGAGCCTTTTCCGCGCCAATCCCTCGCGGAAAAACCAGCTCTTGGATCTATTGCCCAACAACACGGCGGCGGTCGCGGCCATCAGCTTTGAGAACTTTGCCAGCTATCAGCGGGATTACGAAAAGCTCTTGCGCCAATTGAATCGTTCCGATAAGCTCTTGCTCCTCAAAGATCAGAGTACAAAGTACAAGGCCTACACCTCATGGGTCGATACTGAATTTGGCCTTGCCTTGCTCGAGAATCCCGGAGCGGATTGGGCGCAGAGCTCGATAGGACTCATAAAGTTTCGCGATAAACGACTGGCCGAAGAAGCCTTGGGGAATCAAGGCACCGCAGACATCACACAGTACAATGATTTTGTGATTCGCAAAATTGAAGATTCTTCTTTCCCCACTGTCTTTGGTCGCATGTTCAAGGCGATGAATACCTGCTACTACACCACCTACCGAGATTACGTGATTATCGCTCCGCAGGAGCTCCTTGTAAAACAGTTTCTCAACGACAATCGTGGAGGGCGGACCTTGAACGACGACAAAGGTTTTGCCGCGCTTCGGGGAGAGTTGAGCAGTAAGAGTCACGTCTTTCTCTATGCAGAGAACCCGCAAGCTATTAGCCTTCTCCAGGCCGTTACTCGCGCGGAGTACGGGGAAGGTTTGAGTAGTCGAAAAGAGGAGTGGAATGAAATTGCTGCGGTGGCATGGCAGTTGGAGATGGAAGATGACGCCGCGCACACCCAATTGATCGTGCGCTACCGGACGGAGGAACAGGCGGAGACGAGACTTCAATGGGCAACGGAGCTCGATACGCTCGCGGCCATGGAGCCCGTCATTGTCAAGAATCACTACAGCAAGCGATTCGAAGTTTTGGTGCAAGATGTTAATCACACGCTCTATTTAATTGATGCGCGAGGCGATGTTCAATGGCGAAGAGCATTGGACGGCCCTATCCGGAGCGAGGTGCATCAAGTGGATCGGTATAAAAACGGAAAGCTTCAATTCGTTTTCAATACCGAAAGCACCCTCTACATGCTGGATCGCAATGGGAAGGACGTAGAAGATTACCCCATCAACTTACCGGGAACCGTCACCGCTCAGGTTGCCGTCTTTGACTATGACCGCAATCGGAACTATCGAATTTTCATGGCCTGTGGGTCGCGGATTTTGCTCTTTGGAGTGGATGGTAAACCGGTTTCGGGTTGGGAGTTTGGAACGGCATCCTCTGAGGTGGTTGGAACCCCTACGCTCTATCAAATAGGAGGAAGAGATTACCTCGCCTTTTTTACGGCAGATGGGCAAGTCAGTCTGCGCAACAGACGAGGGCAAGAGCGCGTCACCTTAGGAGCAAAGCTAGATCTGCGTGATCCGGAGTTGTTCTTGATAAAAGGTCAAACGCTTTCGGATTCCCGTTTGGTCGGCCTCTCGAAATCAGGGCAATTGACCAATGTGTTCTTCAATGGAAGTGTGGATATGACAGACATCGGAATCGTAGATCCAGAGGCTTATTTCGCCCAATTCAAAGGCCATCAGATTGTCTTGGAGGGAAAAGAAGTACGCGTTTCAGGTCCTGAGGTCAACTACACCTACACTTCGAAGTCTCCCCTTGATCGGTCTTTGAAGACCTTCGACATGGGGCCTCATTTTGTCTTGGGAATTCAGCATCAAGAGGGCCGAGAGCTTTGGCTCATCAATGCTTCAGGAAACGTGCGCACTGGATTTCCGGTCACCGGAGATTTGGGTATGACCATACGCGACTTGGATTTGGATGGGAAGCTCGATCTAATTGCGGCAGATCGAGAAGGCTACGTCTACAATTACGCTCTTGATTAATTACTTCCGCCCACGCAGCAGTAGAAGGTCACCGGCATCTGGTTCTTCGCCAAAAGCCATTCCATTTCGCTCGTAGAGCTTGCGAAGCTTGATCCCATACTGTTGGCTTACCTCATACATGGTTTCTCCGTTGTTGACGCGATGCGTTTTTACCAATCCCTTGTTCTTCTTCGGCTGCAAATAAAGAATGTCTCCGGGAGACAAAGTGCCGTCGTAGCGCAGCTCATTGTACCTCACGAGCTGTTTCATGGAGACGTTTAGTTCTTCGGAAACTTGCTCCAGTGTGTACCCTAAGGGGAGAAGTACATATTTGATTTTATTGGGGTGGTAGGTCACCACTAGGCTGTTCCGATCAAAGTAGGCTGAGTCTTTGGCCATCGGAACCACAAGATCCAAATTGGTATCGTAGCGATACAGTTCATGGCGTTCGATCAAATCGATCAATCGATCCGCATATTTTGGATCCGTCGCGTACCCGGCTTTTTTCAGTCCACGCGCCCAGCCCTTGTAGTCGATGGGGTCGAGGTCAAATAGAGTGGCGTATCGCGATCGTTCACTCAGAAAAAGCGAATGATCTTTGAAACTTTCGCGTGCATCAGAATATACCCGAAAGCACTCATTTCGACGGTCATCGTCGTACTTCATGGACTTCCCGTTCCAGTCGCTATGGCACTTGATCCCAAAGTGATTGTTGGCCTTGGTGGCCAACTCTGAGTTGCCGTCACCGGACTCCAAAATGCCTTGAGCTAGGGTGATGCTCGCCGGAATGCCGTATTCCTTCATTTCTTGAACCGCAACTGGCGCGTAGCGCTCGATGTACTGCTCACGCGTGAGACGCTGGGCAGTAGCGCCGAAGGTCAAGAGAAGGGCCCCTAGGAGCAAAAGTGTTCTGATCATGATGGATTCAAACGTACATTAACCCTGATACAGTATCAAACTTCTTTCCAAACTTTCCCGGCGGGCATTAATTCCGGCAATTCCCTGTAGTCCACCGGTATGAATGATCAGTGTTTTCGCCCTTACGGGCGGATGCAAGCTCGGGCTCGATAGTTCGTGATCTAAGCCAGCTCGACTCAAACCGTACATCATTTTTCCCGTGTATATGGGGTCTAGAGGGATGTCTGTTTTCCGATAGAAATTATTGAGAAAATCAATCAATTCATCATCGACTTGACCGTAGCCGCCAAAGTGAAAGTCACTGACAATGTTCAACCGATTGAGCTCTTCTTCCACCGCATCCTCATCCCACAAAAAGCGATAGAGCAGTTTACGAACATTATCCTTTAGGAAATCTCCTCCTTTCAAAGCCGAATACAGCCATACCTGGGTTTCCGATCCCGTAGACAGCAGGATCCCGGCCGCGGTGGTTCCAGTACCGCCGGGCACTACGACGTGTTCCCAGTCATCGCGCTCCTCACGGGGCACGATTTCCATACAGCCGTTTACTCCGAGGTAGTGTGCTCCGCCTTCCGGAATCACTAGCGTTCTTCCAAAACGTCTGTGGAGCTCATCTTTGTACGATTCATCTTCTTTGCCGTTGTATTCCAATCGAGAGACGCGCTCCAACTGCATACTGTGATCCTGGCAAAAGCGAAGCGTGGGATTGTTTAAGTCGGCATCTTCTCCTCGTACTATCCCGATAGTTCGAAACCCAAATTGAGCTCCAGCTGCGGCCGTGGCCGCCAAGTGGTTGCTAAATGCTCCACCAAAGGTCAAGAGGGTATCGTGTCGATCTTCAAGGGCTTTGAGGACAAAATACTTGAGCTTCCGCCACTTGTTTCCCGAGATGGTCGGGTGCAATTGATCATCGCGCTGAAGGGTCCATCGTGCCGTAGGCACAAAATCTAGAGCCTGCCTTGGGGCCACACGATGAGGCCAAGGGTCAGATTTCGTATCCATAGTGCTGTAGGAGTTCAACGGCTTCTGGATGTGCGGTTAACTCCGCCGCTCGAGCCAGATTTTCTGGTTTTTTCCACTTTCCAGCTGAACTGGTATGGGTGGGTTTCACCTCGCCAAAGTAGGCTCTGTTTTTACGCACACTGGTGTGCTGGTGCCAATGGCGCAGGGCATCGGGAAATTCGATGTCTAAGAAGGTGCAGATATCTTCCAAGGTTTTTTCTTGCTGCTCTATGAGGTCTTCGTAGCGGATGGTCATGACCTGAGGTCGCGCGTTTTCGCGTTTGCCAGCTGAAACATCCTGAATCCATCGTTCGGGTGTAACCCAATATCGGTTCGGATCGCTGGGGTGCTTGGAAAGGATGACATCGCGTCCGTCTCGAACAATGTTGATGAAGCGAAAATTCCCTTCATGAAAGCGGTCAATGGCATCCAAGCGATTCACGTTGAGCGGGGTCTTCTCGCACCAGCGGTCGGCCGTGGGTTTGATGCGATGCGTCAGAAAAGTTCGGTACAAGCGGTCCATACGTGCAGGCTTGTATCCATCTACCAAGTCGTCGAACATACTGAGCTCAAGTGGGCAGGCAAAAATCTTCGGGTGAGCGCTGAGGATGCTCAAGAGTAGGGTGGTGCCGGATCGTCCACATCCGCCAATGTAGACCGGGGACTCGGTAAAGTGCCTCCGCTCAATGCGCTGTCCCAAAAAGGTGATGAGGTTCAAAAAGGGTTTCTTGAGCGCGGCTTTCATAATGCAAACGTATTGAATTAATACCTTTGACGGATGGACGGATTCGACCAGTTTCGCTCGCTGGAACCGGGCGATTATTACAAAACTAAAGAGGGGTACATCGTGTTTACCGAACAGTACCACCTCAAACGCGGCTATTGTTGCCAAAACGGCTGCAAGCACTGTCCATACGGATTCAAAAAGAAGAACACATGACCGCATTTGCTGAGGCTATCCGAGGTGGAATTCCCACGGAACTCCCCAAGCCCAAGTCCTACGATCCAGAAATCAATCACGCCCCCAAGCGGAAGGAGATTTTAAGTCCCGAGGAAAAGAAACTGGCCTTGAGAAATGCGCTGCGTTATTTTCCATCGAAGTGGCACAAGACTCTAGCTCCTGAGTTTGCCGAGGAATTGAAGACCTATGGACGCATCTACATGCACCGTTTCCGTCCTGATTACGAGATGTATGCCCGACCAGTATCGGAATATCCCGCACGCAGTCCGCAGGCAGCCGCCATCATGTTGATGATTCAGAACAATCTTGATCCTCGTGTGGCACAGCATCCGCATGAGCTCATTACCTACGGTGGAAATGGTGCTGTTTTTCAGAATTGGGCCCAGTACTTACTTACGATGCAGTACCTGAGCGAAATGACGGAAGAGCAGACCCTTCATATGTACAGCGGTCATCCAATGGGGCTTTTCCCCTCGCACCGCGAGGCGCCGAGAGTCATTGTGACCAACGGAATGATGATTCCCAACTACAGCCAACCAGATGATTGGGAGAAGTTTAATGCTCTTGGGGTCACACAGTACGGACAAATGACCGCTGGATCGTATATGTACATCGGCCCGCAGGGCATCGTTCATGGGACCACCATTACTGTACTCAATGCTGCTCGAAAACTCGGACGCACAGGATCTGACTTGGGCAGTACACTTTTTGTGACTGCGGGTCTAGGAGGGATGTCTGGTGCCCAACCTAAGGCGGGGAACATTGCCGGTGTAGTGAGCATTACTGCTGAGGTCAACCCCAAGGCGGCGTACAAGCGTCACGAACAAGGATGGGTTGATGAGGTCATTGAGGGCGTGGATGCTACCATCGATGCGGCCCTGGAGTATATGAGCCGTGAGGAGGCGCATTCCATTGCGTACCTCGGAAATATCGTCGATCTCTGGGAGCGCTTGGCAGAACGAGAGATTCACGTTCACCTGGGATCGGACCAAACGTCACTGCACAACCCATGGGCTGGGGGATACTATCCAGTGGATATGAGTTATGAAGAGGCCAATGAACTCATGGCGAGTGATCCACAAGCCTTCAAAGTGCGGATTCAAGAGACTTTACGACGTCATGCTGCAGCGGTGAACAAGCTTACCGCAGCAGGGATGTATTTCTTTGATTACGGAAATGCTTTTTTGTTGGAAGCCAGCCGTGCGGGAGCAGACATCATGGCGGATAACGGAATTGATTTTCGCTATCCGAGTTATGTGCAAGATATCATGGGGCCCATGTGTTTCGATTACGGGTTTGGCCCGTTTCGTTGGGTTTGCGCGAGTGGGAATGCAGCCGACTTGCAGAAGAGCGACGATATAGCATGCGCCGTTTTGGAAGATATTCGCCGTAGTAGTCCACCGGAAATTCAACAGCAAATGGCTGACAATATTCAGTGGATTCGCGGTGCTCAAGAGAACAAACTCGTTGTGGGTTCTCAAGCTCGAATCCTCTATGCGGATGCCGAAGGGCGGATCGAGATTGCTCGAGCCTTCAACAAGGCGATTGCGGCAGGAGAGATGGGGCCGGTCGTTTTGGGACGAGATCACCATGATGTCAGCGGAACGGATTCTCCCTTCCGGGAAACCAGCAACATCTACGATGGCTCGCAATTCACGGCAGACATGGCTATTCACAACGTCATCGGCGATAGTTTTCGCGGAGCCACTTGGGTGAGTATCCATAATGGTGGTGGCGTCGGATGGGGCGAAGTGATGAACGGAGGTTTCGGAATGCTTCTCGATGGATCTGATGAAGCGGAGCGCCGTTTGGAACAGATGCTCTTTTATGATGTGAATAACGGAATTGCCCGTCGAGCATGGGCTCGAAACGATGAGGCGATCTTCGCCATTCGTCGCGAAATGGAGCGTTCTCCAGGCTTAAAAGTGACTCTGCCTGAACGTGCAGATGATGAGCTGATTGATTCAGCGCTTCGTTGATTCTACTAAATGACGTATTTTAGGGGGACACCACCTGGGCATGAAACGACTCTCCCTATTTTTATACCTCCTCATCGGCACGGTACTTCTTGCTGCGTGCACTTCCTCGGATCGTCCGGATGTTCGCCCTTCCGCTGAAGGTGGAGTTCTTGACTTGCGATCCTGGGACTTTGAGCGATTTGGCTCCTTAGAGCTTTCGGGTGAGTGGAACTTTTATTGGGAAGAGATTCTGGTTACTACAGGGGAAGCAGAGAACGCTCCAGTTCTACAAGACGTTCCCGGGACATGGAATACGGCGAGTCTTCAAGACTCTATATTTCCTAAATACGGTTACGGTACTTATTCACTCACTGTTCTCATTGATTCTAGCCAACTTAAGGCTGGGGAGGAAATGGCGATTAATGTGATTACCGAAGGTTTAGCTAACCTGTTGGTCGTGAATGGAAAGGTAGTTGGAGGCTCCGGCGTGGTTGGCACGTCTAAGGAAGAATATACACCGCTTTACAAGCCATATGTCGCCGATGATTTTACCCTGGGGCATGGTGCTAATGAAATTCTCGTTCAGATAGCGAATTTCGATTACCGGAAGGGTGGTTTTTGGAGCAACATTAGGCTTGGAACGGAAGACCGTATTCGTCGAGACCGTGAACGCATACACCGAATCGACTTTTTCTTGATTGGGTGCTTGTTGATCATGTTTTTGTACCATTTAGGAATCTATGGACTGCGTTCGCGAGAACCGAGTGCCCTTTGGTTTGCCATGGCTTGTTTGATGTCCGCTATTCGGATTTCGGCCATTGGAGAATATGTCGTCGGTGATATCCCGGGAATCACTTGGGCTCAAGTGGTTCGTTTAGAATTCATCGGCCCGTTTTTCGGCATGGGCTTTTTCGCGCGATACGTTGATTCAATTTTTCCCAATGACTCGAATCAGCGCATAATCAGGTTGATCTTTTTAATTTCCATGGCACTCGGGATTTTTGGTCTGATATTTCCTCCATCTATTTCGAATTACGCTATTCCGGCATTTGAAATAACCTTGGTCTTTGTTGTGGTCTACCTATTGTCCATCATGTTCAGGGCGATGAAAAACGACCGATCCGGAGCAGACCTGTTCTTCTTCGGGATGCTTCTATTGGTGCTCTTAGTGGTCAATGATGTATTGCACAATCGAAATGTCATCGATACTCTGAACGCCATTCCGTATGGCTTTTTTACACTCCTTTTCATCCACAGTTTTTTATTGGCTAAGCGGTTTTCTGAGTCCTTTGCGTCTTCAGAACGTTTGGCTTGGGAGCTCAATCGAACCAATCAAGAGCTCGAGCTCAAGGTGAAAAAGAGAACCGAGCAGCTGCAGATTGAGCGAACGAACTACTCCACGATCGTGGAGAATACCGAGGATTTGATTTGGCTAGTCGACACATCGTTGAACTATGTAAGCGGGAATAAAGCCCATCTAGATGCTCATTTTGCTGTTACCGGAACGACGCTTGAGCCCGGAATGCCCGTGCTTCCCGCAGATAGCGAGTTTACAGAGAACCTTAAGGCCATGCGCGAATCGTATAAGTCAGCGCTAGCTGGTGAGAGCTTTGCCATTGAGTTGGAAAGCACCGCACAAGATCGAATTGTCGAGTACAGTTTTCATCCGATTCAAGATGATCGCGATACCATCAGTGGGGTTACTGTGTTTGGGCGCGATGTAACGAATCGAAGGAAATACGAAGACGAATTGAAGAAGGCTAAGGAAGCTGCCGAGCAAGCTTCTCAGACGAAGGCGGAGTTTTTGTCCATCATGAGTCATGAAATTCGGACGCCGATGAACGCGGTGATCGGAATGAGCAACATATTAATGGATGAAGACCCAAGGGAGGATCAGTTGGAGAATCTGAAAATATTGAGTTTCTCCGCAGAGAACCTACTCTCCTTAGTAAATGATGTCCTTGACTTCAGTAAGATCGAAGCGGGCAAAATTGAGATTGATTACCACGACTTCAACCTCGAATCGACTATTGAAGGACTGTATAAGGCACAGAACAGTGTTGCTCAAGAAAAAGGCATAGAATTACGTCGATCCATTGATCCGAAACTGCCTACAAAAGTTCTCGGGGATCGGGTCCGACTCGGCCAAATCCTCAATAACCTCGTCAGCAACGCCATCAAGTTTACGGAGAACGGAAGTGTGGATATTGAAGTGAACCTGCTCGAGCAATCCTCAGAGGGCTACCTCGTTCGATTCCTGGTCTCCGATACCGGGATTGGGATTCCCAAAGACAAACTCGAAGCCATATTTGAGCATTTCTCGCAGGCTGAAACCAGTATTACACGGCAGTACGGTGGAACAGGCTTAGGCTTGACCATTACCCGAAGACTGCTTCACTTGCTCAACTCTGAAGTGCACGTTGAATCCGAGGAGAATAAGGGCTCTACCTTTTATTTCGACTTGCTGTTTGCCATCACCTCCGCAATAGGGACCGATGAAGACATGGACGACGAGCAAGCGTTGACTAAGGATCACCTCGCTGGAAAGAAGGTCTTATTGGTGGAGGATAACCAGTTCAACTACATTATTGCTCAAAAGTTTTTGACCAAGTGGGGCATGGAGGTCCGACATGAAGAGAATGGGCAACTTGCCATAGAGGCCTTGGAGAAGGAAGAATTCGATCTAGTCCTCATGGACCTGCAGATGCCCGTAATGGACGGGTATACCGCGTCAAGAACCATTAGAGCTTCAGAAAAAGACTATGCTTCGATTCCCATAATTGCCCTCACGGCCAGTGCTTTAATGGATGTAAGCAACAAGGTTCAAGAAGCGGGAATGGATGATTATGTTTCTAAACCCTTCAACCCGAATGACCTGCAAGCAAAAATTCTACGTACGATAAGCAAAAAAAGACGTTAGTATTAAATGAAAAAACTGATTCCCTTTTGCACTGCAATCGCCTTCTTTCTCATCGCCTGTGAAGAAGAAGTACCTGATCCAAACTTCGACTTGCGTGATGATTACACCGGTTCCTGGGTGGTCGAAGAGAACTCCGCGTTTTTTGGTGCTCAATCGTATACTGTAGAAGTTTCCAAAAGTGATACTTCAGATACAGAAATCTGGGTCTCCAATTTCTACGGATTAGGGAGTTCGACCATTACCTCAATGAATGTTGTCGATAACAGTCTAGTGATACCACTACAGACTGTTTCCGGAAGCGATATTAGCGGGACAGGTCAATCGGACCTTGACGTAACAAGTATCTCCTTTACCTACGGAGTTGACGATGGGTCGGGTGTGGACAACTGTACGGCAACCTGGACCAGATAGCCTACCATTTGAGTCGATACTGAAGGCGAACCTCCCATCCTTCGTGGAAAATGGTCTTCACCCAAAATTGATGACGGTCAAATAGACCAGTCCACATGAAGTACATGCGCTGCCCTTTACCGTGAAAAGAGGGTACGGAAAATGTATAGAGTAAGTCGTTTTCATAGACGTACAAGCGATGATCAAAATCGCTGGAAGAGTAGCTGGTCCAGCGAAGATAGAAACGTGAATGACTACTCTTTTTCCATTGTATATCGAGGTAGGTCAACGCCCCTAGTCCACCTTTGGATTGATTCCACTGGTTTCGAACGGTCACCTTTAGCCTTGGCCAAGACTTTCGGAATTGCAATCGCCCATCTACTCTTTCTTTTCGGACTCTGAAGTCTATCTGGCTCGTCAGTTGCTCAGACAGTCCGTATTCGATTCGACCAGCCCAGAAAGAATTCTCCCATTCGCGATTAGCCGTCCAATAAAGCCTCATGCGTGGAAGCGGATTCCACCATTGTTCGAAGCGCATAAATTCCTGGCCCTGCGGGCCGATTTCAAACATGAATCTCGGGTCACTGAGCATTTCCCTATACGGAGTTCGATGGAATGTCAGCCTTAATTTCCATTGGTCATCTGGAACCCATAGGGTTTGGAATTCCAACTTCTCTCGATCACCGATCCATCCCCACTCGAAGGATCCTTTCAGTCGACTCCAGCGTCTGGTGATTTGAATACTTTTTCTTGTTTGTTCCGTAATAATCGGCTTCGTTGGAACCCGCGATTCCCACTTTCTTTTTTCGAAGAGCCCTCCAACGGCCCAGTGCCGAAAGGAACCGAGAACGTATATTCCCGTTCGCTCCTCATGAGAAGAATTCCACCATTTTGTTTTTTCGGAGCTCGTGAAGAGGCCATCCGTGTACGCCGTAGTAAATTGACCTTCAAGGGTATCGATTTTGATATGACGTGGCGTACGGCTTTTCCACACGCCCCAGTCTACGAGTCCTAACCGCCCTTGAGTGAGAATTCCATTCTGATACCCCGTTTCTGCAGAACTTGCATGGCCGCGTGCAAGAATTGTTCCCGAGCTCTTGATTTGAGGCCCCAGCGATCCGCGGAACCCCTCTCTGTTTATAAGTCCTCGCCCCCAGCTAAGCCGAATAGACCCAATCCAAATTCGCTCAAGGACAAACTGTTTAATCGTGTAGTTCGGATTCCATTGAATAAATCCAGAACGATGTATAGGACTTTCCAATCCTTTCGATAGACGTTCTCCGGGATCTTTTTCAGTCGATACACCCCACCGAAAGAGATCGCTGAATCGCCCTCTGTACAAAAGATATCCATACCCTAAGTCGCCTTCATGGGGGGCGAGGTTCCGGAAGAATATTTGATCGTTTCCGAACTTTGTCCGAAGGATAAGTTCATGTTTCCAATACCGTCTAGGCCGATCATGGTGAACCTTGTTTGCCTCAAAAGAAACTAGGGGGATGATGCCTTTGACCTGACGGATCGTCCATGCGGGTAACTCGAGGAGTTCGTAAGGACTTTTGATTTCTTTAACTCGTGAACGATATTCAATCATTTGATGCGCCATGATCGAACTCACTCCCGGAAGCAAGATCAAATCATCCATTGATGCGCTATTCATCTGAAGTGGTTCATTCTTCCAGAGCACCCACTGCTCCTGATCAAACTGAATTTGGTCGGCGGATCCGGATGATTCCCATGTCTCTAGGTCGGATAGGTCGTTTTGACCCTTGGATAAATGACTTATGAAGATCGCCAAGAGCAAGCAATACCGTAGGTCCATCCTTTTATTTTTCCCATTTCCAACACTCCGTGAATGGCCCAAGATTTCCATCGAACCAGCCAGCCAATGGCTAACCATTGACTGCCGGTACTGCAACCAGTAGTCAGTTCAAAATGATGGTTCAAACGCCAATGAGCTCCAGCGCTCCATCGATTTTCTAGTCCTGTATTTTTCCAGCCAAGATGGAGGGTGTTTTCGGACCAAATGCGATGTTGTACTTCAAACTGCAGTGTTTTTTCGGACCGAATTTTGGTAGGTAGCCAACGGGTTTCAAGAGGATTTACGCAGCTGAATGCAAAATTCCAATCTGAATGGAAACGGCTCCACAGCGCTACTTCTGGATAAATGCGAAGGGGCCTTTGGTTTTCTGAAGGAAACCATTGCTCCAAGTTCCACCGAACCCCTAACCGAAGGCGATTTAACGGGAGGGAAAGCCCCATTCGTGCTCTCGTCCTTAGCTGATTTGACCATCCGATTTGGCTGAAATCGCCAGAATAGTAGAGCTCATCTATTTGACCATAGCATCGAAACTCTGATACGCGTAGTCCCGCCTCGGGGAGTAACCAGGCTTGACGAGCAATGCCATTGAATTTGTTCGAAAGATTGGAAGGTGTAGGTAGCGAAGTTGAGCCCTCGGAGGGATGCATTAAGCTTGACCCCATTAAACCTGTTTCCATTGGAGGAAGGCCAAAAGGATCAACTTGAGCAATACCAAGTTGGTGGAATAGTATAGACAATAGAAAAGCGAGCCTCATGCCCGAAAGATCTCAGAACTCGAGGCCAGATCTATCGGCTAAGGGTCTTGGTGTCAAAATAGTCCGTGACACCTAGTCTACTACGAAAGTCATATGGAATGTTTCTTCGGAACTCCTGATTATGAGAAGGTATTGACCGGAAGCCCATAGAGAAACGTCTAGTTCTTGTGGTACCGCATTTTCCCCTTTCAAGACCGTTCTTCCTAGAACATCGTGAACGACCCACTGATCAGCTTTCCTATTGCCGCGTATATAAACCTTGTCTCGACTGGGGTTTGGATAGAGCTCCCAAGGATTTGAATCCTGAGTAGCTAGGCCTACTGTAGAGAAAATGAACGGCTGTGAAATGCTGCTACAGCCATTGAGATCTGTTACGATTACCTGGTAGGAGCCGTCGCTAGGAGCCGTAATACTTGCCGTATTTAGGCCTGCTAGCGAGGAGCCATTCAAAAGCCAATCGTAGGAGAATGGGCCAGAAGGAATACTCAATACATGTCCGGTCTGGGAGATAACCGGAACTGCTGGTAAATCATGTACGACTACAGTATCCCAATTTCTGCCTATACAGCCATTTGCAGTGTCCACGTATATGTATTCAAGGACAAAGCTTCCTGTTTGTATAGGGTTAAACGTCCCATTGCTTACTTGAGGTCCGGAATAATTTCCGCCCATTGGGAAACCTCCAAGCAGGGTAAAAGGCGGATCATTCAGACAGAAATCTGGAAGGCCTGTGAAAAGCACTGTGGGCGCTGGTAGCACGTCAAATTGAAGAACCGTATCGCTCGTACATCCCAGGCTATTAATAAAGGTATAGGTAATCTGATGGGTACCAGGTCCCGAAATTGACGGGTCAAAGAATCCGCCCGATAAACCAGGTCCACTGAGTGTTCCACCTGCTGGTTGCACAATATTCAGATCAACAGGATTATCTCCTTCGCAAAGCGTGGAAGGATAGTCGTTAATAGTAAAGCCTTGTATTGGGTTTACGGTCCATATTACGGAGATGGAATCTGTGCAGCCAAATGGGTTCGAATAAGTATACTGAATCTGGTGAGCTCCTGGGCCCACAAGTGTAGGGTCAAATTGTCCATTACTAATACCGGGACCGCTGTATATTCCCCCTGGCGGCGTTCCAATCGGTAGAGGTTGGAGGCCTGCATTAATACAAATTGGGGTGGGACTAGCTAGGGATAAGATGGGCTGGGGTTCAATCCAAAAGACCTGGCTTACAGAATCGACACATCCCGCTTGCTGTGCAATGGTCAACAAAGAATGATATCCTGGGCTAAGAATCCCAGGATCTAAGACAGTAGAAAGAAAGCTATCCACATAGCTTGTAGTTATGGCGTTTGATACCAGTGTATAAATGGGGTCGGTAGAGCACAAGGTGTCTGGAATGGACTGTAATTGGGCTATGGGTGTGGGTAATACGGTTACTTCAATACTTGACGAATCTAGGCACCCGTATGCCGTCGAATAGTGGTAGGTGATCCAATGTATACCCACACCAGCCGTTCCAGGGTCAAAAGTGGAACCAACAATTCCCGGGCCCTGGAAATAGCCTCCAATTGGAGACGCGACTAAGCTTCTTGGGTCCTGATCTTGACAGAGAGAGTCAAGGGTATCGAAGATGACTTGTGGTTCTACACCTATGTGGATAGTGAAAGAGGTTGAATCGGAACAGCCAAAGGAGTTCGTGTAGCGATAACCAATATCGAAGCTTCCTGAGGAGGTGACATACAGACTGTCTCCTTGTACATACGTGCCAAAGAATTGCCCGCCAGGAGGACTAGCGGATAGAGCCATCATTCCTGCTGGATGACAAAGGCTATCATTCATGGTCACGCTGACCAAGGGCTCTGGAACAACTTCTATTTTGATGGAGTCTTGAGCTGAACAGCCTGTGGAATCGGTGTACGAAACGTAAACGGTATGCAATCCAATGCCTGCTAAAGAAGGGTCGAAAGAACTGCCGACTATTCCAGTACCAGTAATTTGGGCGGCCTGAGGGAAAGGCGTCAGATCTACTGGCGCACTGCCAAAACAGAGGGTATCGGGCTGAGTCAAGAATCCTGCCGTAGGCAGAGAGACTACAGTAAAATAAATAGTGTCGGTATCAGAGCAGCCGTCTTGTGTCGCTGTATAGGTAATCAAGTGATGGCCCAGCCCAGCGGTGGCAGGGTCAAACTGCCCTCCTATGACGCCTGGACCGGAGAATTGTCCTCCCGCTGGGAGCCCAGTAAGTGCTTGTGGGCTCGAATTGATACAGAGGGTGTCAGAAGGCGTGGTCCAAGACGCTTGGGGGAGAGGTTTAATCTCGTAGTAGTGCCAAACCGTATCCGTGCAAGGTCCATTGGCGAAAACTTCTGCAAAAAGATAGCTTCCTACAGGGATGGTGTCCGTATCTACAGTGATCCAGGAGGTGCTTTGAACTCCACTCATGGAACACCAAGCAATAGAATCTGGTACGGGGAGATTCGAAACACCGGAAAAAACAAACTCATAGACCGCGGTGTCGGACGGGCAAGGAGACCCTTCAACAATGTAGTAGTAGGATCCTATTCCTGCTGACGTATAGGGATCAACTAGCGCACCGTTGGAATCCCACCAGTTTCCTTGATCACTTGCTGAGGGATCCAAAACCTGGGCGAGGGCAGGTGCGACATAGGAACAAAGCGTATCGGTGAAGTCCGGTCCGGCATATGGAGGTGTAGCAAGTGCTATGTAAATGGAATCAGAATCTGTGAATGGATCACTATAGGCTGTAAACACGTGCCATCCCGAAATTGTCGGGAAGAAGGTAACCGGATTTTGTAGATAGGTGCCATTTGGACCGGCCCAGCGGACGGAATCAACAGGCTGGCCACCGTTGTCAATTAGTGCATTTAACGAGATACTGCCTCCTGTACAGAGCGTGTCATTGTTTCCAGCATCGACGGTTAAAGGGCTGTTGACTTCAATTTGCACAATTTGGGATAAGGAACACCCTCGAGCATTATCTGTAGCCGTTACCAAGACATTTAGATCATTTTGGAGTATCCAAGTTGAGGGATGTTGGGTGTTTGCACCAGTTAGGGGAATCGTAGGGACCCAGCTGTAGGAGTAGTTTCCTGATCCTCCGGAAGCTGTCGCCCCCAAACTGGCGGATTGGCCCGCGAAAATACTGACGTCAGGGGCATCGAGCTGTAGCTCTGGGTAGCGAATATACACCGCCGTGTCCCACCTTGACTCACACCGGAGGGAGCTCGTTTTTAGGTAGATCAAGAACGTGTCTGGAACTGTTAAATTTGGTGGAGCAACACTATCGCCAGTCGCCCAAAGCGTAGTAGTATCCGGATAATACCATTGAGACTCTACAGCGCTACCTTCATTCACAAGCCAAGGAAAATTGTCTTCAAAGCAAATTGTAGAATTCCTTGCCATTGGGTTTGAGAAGGTGTCGACGAAGAGGGTGAGCGAAGTGTCTAGGGTTCTACGAAAAACCGTGTCGGTAACGGTCAAATCAAAAGTGAACGAACCATTGTCCATTGGATTGTACGTACTGACGCTGTCATAAGATTGTGCATTGAAACCTGCTGGGGCGGACCATTGGGTTTGAAACCCCGAAACAAACTGTTGAAGGGTTCCGATAGAAGCTGCATTAAAGTTAATGGACCAGTCGAATAGCCAACCGTTATCAGATCCAACATGATCTATAATTTGGATTACCCATGGGCCATTTACCGAACTGCCAATGAGCTGGCTAAAGGGTTCTTCGGGAAGATATCCACCCGCAGGCATATAGCTTCCGGAGACTACATTTCCGAGGTTGTTGGTATAACTATGTGATAATGAAGATGCACTACCTAGCGTACCATAATCGGGTTGCGTTTCCGTGAAGCAGTAGGTGTATCCCGTTCCAGGAACATCTTGTGCGGAGGTCAAATCTACAGGCTCACCAAGATGTGCCGAAGAGAAATCGGAAGAGGGGTATAAGACGACCGAATCTCCCGACGGTGCAAAAAGGGTTATGCTGAGATCACCCATCCAACTGTGCTCTATGTTGAGGCAAGTAGACAGAAAGTCTGAGGCACCTTGAATGGTATCGTCTGTACTGTAGCAATCAATCCAAAGGGTATCGAGGTACGTGTCGCTAGGTCCGTCCCCTTTGTCTGGCAAGTACAATGGTTCGAGAAAGAGCGAGTCGCATGTTGTGTTAACTGTGTCCCGAGATAACGGGTCCCATTGGAAAGTGGCAATCTCAGAAATACAAATGGTATCGGTCCAAGTGACAGTACTCCAGGACACTTTTTGGCTAACCAAGACATAAATAGACTGAAGCGAACTGATGCAGCTTGAATCTGTGCGAATACGAACGCCTCCCGTAAAGAATCCAATCTGATTGTAAATAAAGGAAACAGTATCTCCGACTTCAGTACTTCCCTCGCCACTGTACCATTGAAATTCACTCGTGTCTGTAAGAGTTGCGGGCGCAATTCCGTAAAATGCCACCGTATCTCCTTCCTGTAAAAAAAGTGTATCGGCGTTTGCCTGGTCATTTTGCCAGGAGAAATTTATAGCGACGCATTGTGCGAACGTCACAGATCCGATGAGCCAAAAAGCTATCGATAGCCAACAACGAACAAACATAGGTCTGGGATAGGTTTCTCAAAGTTCAGAAAATTCCGTGAATCAGTGTTCTAGTACTACCCGGTAGTGCAGGACATGAGTTTCACCTTTAAGGATCAGTACATAGGTACCGGAGGTGAATTCGGACAAGTTGTACTGCCAAAGGAGAGGGTCACCCGAAGAGATGTTTCCTTCGTCTAAAGATTGACCCATCGGATTGACCCATCTGTACTGAATGTCCTGTGCTCGTAAAGGTAGGTTTAACGAAACCGTGCCGCGCGTCGGATTGGGATAGACCTGTAGTTCCTGCCATTCCAATTCACTTAAATCGGTAGGATAAATGATATCGACGAAAAGAGAATCAGAAATATTGGTACATCCCCATTCATTAATTAGCATAACCTGATAGTATCCCGTATCGGCCGCCGTCCACTTAATATTGTTGGAATTAGGAATGGAATCTCCGTCGAAGAACCACTGATAGTCATAAAATCCCCAATCGCAGACCAAGAAGTTGATGGTTTTGTTAATGCTTGGTTCTGGTGGCGTAGGGTAAACTTGAACCTGCGTCGAAACACTGGCAGAACAACCGGAAGAATCGGTATAGGTGTACGTCAACGTGTGAGTCCCCTGGCCGGCTGCTAAGGGATCAAAAAGGCTGTCATTAACCACTCCTGAGCCTGTGTATGCTCCTCCAGCTGGTGCTCCTCCCGAGAGAAGACTTGGTGGATCGCCTTCACAGAAATTGGGTTGTCCAGATAAAGTGACCATCGGGAGTGGCTGTACCAAGATGTTGAATACCGTATCTGTCAAGCACCCTTGTGCGTTCGTGTAGGTGTAAGAAATACTGTGACTGCCAACCCCGGCATTCTGCGGTGAGAAAACTCCGTTGACGACTCCGGGACCCGAATAGGTCCCACCTGACGGACTTACGTTTGATAAGCTTAAGTTTGCATCCCCTTCGCAGTATGGACCTAGAGGGCTTAAGGTAAGACTAGTTCCAGATAAGACAGTTACGAAGGTCGTGTCGTAATTCTCACAATTCCCACCTGAATTGTAGTAATACACGATTTCATGAGTCCCGGGTCCGGCAAGAGCTGGTAGAAACTGACTGTTCACTACGTTGTTTCCAATCCATGTACCTCCAACAGGGGAAGCACCGGAAAGAGAATAAGCAGGGTCACTCGAACATAAATCAGGGATTACCGGCATACTAATGGATGGAACATCCGTAACGACTACGGCCACTGAGTCTGAGATATAGCAGGGGTCCCCTACAAAACTGTACCTCAGATAGTGTAGGCCAACACCTGCCGCAGCAGGGCTAAAATTGTTTCCCACAACTCCAGGTCCGGAGAAGGCGCCACCTGTCGGAAGGCCAACGGGTAGTGGAATGGGTAGGTCCCCTACGCAAAGGGTGTCTGAAAATGGGCCAATAGCGGTATTGATGGTGGCAGATATCGATATACTGATTTGAGTAGAATCCGAACAGCCAGAAACAGGATCTGTGAAAAGGTATTGAATATCATGTGTTCCGGCCCCCGAAGCCTGCGGGTCCAATATGAAAGACAAGCCGGATTGTCCAATGCTCGCCGTTGCAGAAGAATAAACCCCTCCCGACGGAATTCCGAAAGTAAGAGTGTCTAAGTTGTTGGCCGTACACAGTGCGGGAACCAGACTGGTGTCGATGGAAACTACTGGGCTCGCAACGACTTGAATTTGGACGCTGTCGGTAAAAGTACATCCTGCTGATGTTACGGAATAGTAAAACCAAAAGGCACTTGGCGATGCAACACCGGGATCAAAAAGCCCTGTCGTTGTTCCACCACTCCACGTTCCTCCTGTAGGGAGTACAAAGTTGTTCAGGTCTATAGCCGATTCGTTTTGGCAAAGGCTATCGGGGGTTGAGAAGCTAATGGTGTTTTGTACCGCCCCAACATCCATGGTGTAGATTGTGGTTCCACAATAATTGGAAATCTGGTATTGATATACTCCATAGGGACCTGTAGCAGGATCAAAAGTGCTGGTGACGGCTAAACCCGAAGGGTCGAACCACCGACCAGTATCGGGAAGCGCAAGCATGGCCGCTCCGTTCAAGAGAGAAGTCAAATTCACATTCACTCCGGTAGGGCATACAACCGCACTAGGTTGCGGAACTGTTGGATATGGTTCAAGTAGCTCGAATAGAACGGAAAGGCTATCAGTACAACCGGCAAGAGATACAATATACCTTAGTTCATGAGTTCCAATCGCATAGGTTGACAATGGCACGGAGGTTCCCGAAACAAGCACACCGTCGATCTTATAGCTTTCTGTAGCTCCAATATTTGACGTTGTGCCATTTAAAGGAAGAGCGTCTGCCAAGCAAAAAGAATCCGTTGGTAGAGCAAGAGAGAAGTTTAAAATGGTAGCCGTGCCGATGGTGAAGCTCGAACTTGCGATTTGAGGACCATCGATGACAGTTACAGAGTACGTTCCTACAGCAAGTCCAAATAAGTCTTCAATTGTAGATCCGTTCGACCAAATTATCGAAGGAATACCATTCGAAGAAATACTCAAATCGATGGACCCATCCGCAGTTCCAAGACATGTTTCGTCGTTTGCAGTACCACTTACAATCAATTGGCCGGGTTCGTTTACAGTAAATATTGAGATCGAGCTACAACCGTTTGCATCAGTAGTAGTTACGCTGTACGTGCCGCCATCTAAGCCTGAAACCACTGCGCCTCCAGGAAATGAGCCATTAGGCCCCGCCCATGAGTAATTGTATCCGGGACTACCTCCAGTAGTAGACAGTACAATCGCTCCATCACCGGCTCCGAAGCTACTAACGTCTGAAACATTCCCCGTGGATCCTACGGGCCCAGAGGGCTGCGCAACAGGTGGTGCCCCAGCAATTGTAGAGCATCCGTTCGCATCCGTAATGACTACAGAATACAAGCCAGAAGGAACTCCGGTAAGGTCTTGATTCGTTGACCCATTACTCCATAAGAACGAAAAGGGAGGTGTTGCACCCGGGAACATGTTTAACTGGATGGAGCCCGTGGAGTCTCCAAAACAAGCTACACTAGTTGTGTCAAAGCCGAAGCTAAAGGGTCCGACGGGTTGATTGATTGTCCAAGATTGAGCGGAAGAGCATCCATTGTCGTCGGTAACTGTAAGCGAGTATGTTCCGGCTAATAAGCCAGCAATATTGGGTATGGCAAAGCCATTGCTCCAGTCATAGGTGTATGGTGCTACGCCACCGGAAACAGTAGTTGATATGGCTCCTGAACTATTGGCAAAGCAAAGCACGTCTGTGACCGATCCGACTACGACCAAACTACTTGGCTGTGTAATCGTAAAGGACAGAACCTCTTGATCTGTTGAGGTGGGTATTGCGGTTACGGTGACTTGGTAAACGCCGGCGCCAACATTTAGAAGGTCTTCACTGGTAGAACCAGTAGACCAAGCATACTGATAGCTGGGTACGTCCGGAGGGGTGAATCCTCCAGAGGCAGTGATGTCAATGCTTCCAGACAAATCTCCAAAGCAAAGCACGTTAGAAAAAGTCCCTTGCGCAATTAGCGGCCCGGGCTGGGCAACAACTAATGAGCTCAAGATGTTAGTGCACCCGTTTGCATCCGTTACGGTCACGTTATAAGTTCCGGCGGCTAAGTTTACTTGATCTTGTGTTGGTGGTAAACCAGAAGACCAGTTGTATGAATAAGGCGCTGTACCTCCAGAAACCGTTAAGTCAATAGAGCCATCTGAACCTCCATTGGAAGTTACATGCGAAATAGAGGGACTGCTGTTGATGGCTGAAGGTGCATTTACAACAAATGACGAAACAGTAGAGCAACCGCCGTTGTTGGAGACGGTAACCGTATAGGTTCCCGCAACTACGTTGGGTAGTGGATTTCCGGAATAACCATTGCTCCAGTCATACGACATTCCAGCGGTAACTCCGGCCGTTAGGCTAATTCCTACAGACCCATTAGAAGCCCCTGGGCAAGTCTCGTTTGCCACGGCTCCGGTAAAGACGGGAGCCTGCAATAGATCGAAAACTTCCGTCGCTGAGTTCGAACACTGGGTCGATGGGTCGGTGTATGTGAAGACTACCGTATTGTTCGTCGGATTCAAAAAAGAAGCGGAGCCATTCAAATTACTCCCAGCTAAAGTTGTACCATTCACTGTAAAACTGCCGCCAGAATTCGGAAAGAATAGCGGAGCTAAATCGACACTACCATCAGAGCAGAGGGATATGGATGAGGATGGAATGTATTGAACTTGAGGGATATTCAAGATGGTTATACTCGCAATTTCTGAATCTGTACAGCTGCCTTCACTGTAGGTGTATTCTATCGTATAGGACCCTACGACTGCATTACTTAAGTCCACAAGCCCCGTTGGAGAAATACTAAGCTGACTTCCTGCAGTAGGCCAAGTCAGATTTACAAATGACTCTGTGCCTAAACCTGTACCACCGGAGAACGAGAACTGAGTAAGTTGAAAGCTAAGGTCGTTGACGCAAGCCGAATTAGGAACAGGTTGAAAATTGGCCACAACAGCAGAGGTGACCGTAATGTCCAAGGTAGATTGGCATGGATTCCCGCCTTCCGAGTACGAGATTTGATAGTTTCCTGGAGAAACGCTGCTAGCATCGAAAACATAATTAGGGGAACTGCCGGATACTCCAGTACCAGACCAGGAATCTGAAGGATTGAGCAATGGGAGGGGAAGGGTATTCCCCCCGCAGATGGACACCGGTTGTGTGGGAAATAGACTCGAAATATCGGGGCCTGTGTCCACATTTACAGTAATTATTTCCTGGTCATCGCAGCCGCCCGGTATTTGGTAGGTTACGGTTACATCGTAGGTTCCTACCCCAGCCAAAGTTGGGTCAAAATTTGTCCCAGAAAGCCCGGCACCTGAATGCGTATAAGTGTAGTAGTTAGGGATCTCCGTAAAGCTTGAGTTCCAGGTGACATAGGAGCTCAAGTCAATGGAACTCCCACCCACAAAGCACTCCGTTGGAGGGTTACTAGTGGTGAAGTCGGGAGCGGAACTCATGATGAAACTTTGGGAAGCTTCCCAGTCACAAGTTGTTGAGGGATCCGTGTATTCGAAGTAAACGGTATAACCTAAGTTCGGGGTAAGGGTGCTAGGGTCAATAGTAATACTAGAAGCAGCGGCAATTACCGTATTGTTTGATATGGTCTCTTCCAATCGAAAATCTCCGGTAAAGGTCATTCCGCCTTGGGTATATGGACTGGTCAGCACGATGTTTGGGTCGTTCGGGCAAATGGGCGTTGTTAGCGCATTCAGGTTGCTGAACGGGGCAGTAAATGGTTCTATGGTAACCGATAAGTTAATCCCTAAAGAAGGCACACTACAGTCCACAACGGTGAATGCGGCATCCGGGATATTGATTCCAGATGGATTAGTGGCGGGAGGATTTGTTGAAGGCTGCCCTGTCGATTGAGCCGTCCAAGACACCGGGTTGACCGCATCGTTGATTTGCGTGGTACCGTCAAATACGTAGACCAATACATTCGAATTGGGGCAGACTTCGTAGTTGCCTGTACCTGGATTTGGCGTCAAAGGTGACCCTCCTTGCCACACTTGAATGTTGTAATTCACAGAATTCGATCCAACCGTAAACGAACTCACCGCATCGCAGCCATTCGGTACCGTAGTAGCCGTAACGGAATACGTTCCAGCAATCAATCCCCCAATGGGGTTGCTCGTAGAAGTAGTGATGGGACCCGTATTTGGAGGGCTTTGATAGCTGTATTGATAGGTTTGACCGGTTGTTGCACCGCTCACATTCAAAGAGGCACTTCCGTCAGCGGAAACACTGGTCGATGCATTCGCTGGGCTTATCGACGTAATAGTTGTGGATGCGGTACCGACGAAAGCTTGAAATGCCTGCAACTCTTCACAACCGTTATCATCTGTAACTGATATGGAGTAGTTGCCTGGGCAAAGGTTGGAAAGCGTTATGTTTCCTCCCGAGCTGCTTTGGCTTCCTGGTGTCGGGCCATCCCAGGTAATGGTCATGGACGGGGTTCCGGCCGAAACACTGAAGGTATACGATGCATCGCATGTTCCACTGCAATTGCCTAAAGCAAAGGCTGTGGCGTTGTCTATATCCGGGTTCGTCCCTTGTCCAATGTTAAAATCCTCTTGGTAGGTACACGTCCCATCGGAAATGGTCAAGGTATAGTTGCCGGGAGTAAGATTGTTGTACGTGTTATTGGTTCCGCTTTGAATTGGCCCTCCACTTTGCGACTGCCAGTCATAGGTGTAACTCCCGACCACCGGGTCAGTGGAAGCAAATACATTTCCATTGGACTGACCAAAGCACGCTTCGTCTTGAATGGTCAAATCGTAAACAAAACCCGTGAAAAAGTGAAAACCTGGCCCAGCCGTGGAAAGTGCCCCTACAGAATTAAGTGAAAAGGCATAATCCCATTCCGATGCGTCAAAAGATGAACGTTGGCCTTTGGAAATACAGGGATTTCGTCTAAGCCTACCATCCGTAAATAAGGATGTCGTAGATCCCGATGTAGGGTCCGCGATAACGAAATCAATAGTGTCTCCATTATGCTTTAGAATGACGCCATCCATTTCTTCACCATCCCAGTAAGTATATACGTTTGAGCTCGCTCCGCTACTTTGATCAAATACGGGGAAATCAATGCTGGTTAGAGCGGTGGCCGAGGGGCTCGCTATAAACATCGCGGTTTGACTTGCGATGCTTCCTGCAGTGGACAAGTCGATGGAAAAACTGTAGTTATTCACCGCATTTACATTGGAGTGAATCTCCAAGGTCCAGCCCGTCAGCGAAACAGCGGAGGAGCTTGGGTTGTAGATTTCAACAAAGCGGTTCGACGCGAAATCGGCGGACGGGTCACAAAGCTCAGATACGATGATTTGCCCCTCTGTGAAAATGGAATAAAGAGCGACAAAAATGAATAAAATGGCTTTCCTCAT